>JBAOHV010000021.1:0-20463 GCA_037045265.1 Microthrixaceae bacterium
CAATACGAGTACCACGCTTGTGAGCTTCAGGGCCTTAACCCACCAGGCCCGGTGGATTGGGTGTTGACTTGGCGGCTCCGTCGGTTGGAGCGGAAGCTCAGCATCCGTGAGGAGGTCGCCATGGAAAGAGAGGACGCTGTCAAGGCCAAGTACGAGTTCGAGAAGGGTGCGCTCAGCGCCCTGCATGAGAGTCACGGGTTCCAGTGATCAAGCTTGGACAGCGAACTGTTCACAGACAAACGGATCCGATCAACCGTCGACCTGATCAAGCTATAGCGTTGCCTGAGCGTCGTCGCTCGGGCCGTCGCTCGATCAAGCCGAAGACGTTTGGACTTGAGCTGCGCGGCAAGCAACGAGAGCTGCAGTTGGCTGTCGCTTGGATGCGGGAGAAGTGGGAGGAACGAAATGATGAGGCTTCATAAGGGGGTCAGCTATGGCACACGCCGGGAAGTTGGCTGATACATCCAGCGCGTCAAAGGGCTTGTCGGAGCGTCAACTCGCAAAGACGCTCGCTTGGCAAACGGCTGCGGCCAAGAAGGGCACTCTTCGAAATGCAGGCCGACGCAGCATTGGCAAAGCTGATCAAGCGACCATTGGCAAAGTCAGCAAGAAGTTTGTTGGACGGCAAGGCGTGAAGATTGGGGACAACAGAATCGCTGGCCTGCAAAGGGACGGATTCTGGCACTCCTACCGAACTCCCAAAGGCGCTACAAAGGCGAATGGAAGGTGGGGTGCCAATTTTGAGGTGTTTAAGTCAAAGCCATCCGCCAAAGGTCAATCATACGGCAAGGGAAAGATTTACAATGGTCACGCCGGTAAGGTATAGTGGTAAATATGAATTACCGTGTTGTGTCGTTAGAAATCGTCGAAAGGGTGTTGGCGGATGGCCGGTGGTCGTTGGACATGGCCGATGCCCGAGCCTTTGATGTTGATCCCCGGTGGTGGTTTGGCAAAGACGACAGGATTCCTTGGCTAGTCTATATAAGACTTTGGATAAGTCCTGCCTCGCGTAGCGTTAGACGGGATGCAGTGCGCCTAACCAACGCCCCAAGTTCAATGCTAGATCCTGACGCTTGTGGATTCACGGTGTGTTCGCCGAAGTTTGCGGCTCGTCCGATCGGTACCGAAGGCGAAGAGTGGGACGTCTCGAAAGCGCTGGTGGTCGAGTCCTTGGACTATGTCGATGTCCTAGAACATGTCGAGGCTCGATTGGCCGAGTACGAACACGTGCCAACTCCCGAGGATGTTTTTGGTGCCGATACTTGGGAGAGCTTCGCCAAGAGCTGGTTGACTGACGCTGACGAGGTCTGAAGTATGTGTAGCGGACGTTGCCGACGCTTTGTCACAATTCGTGATTGGTGAAAAGGAGACCATGTCACTTCAGCTGGGCAATCTTGCAGAATGGTTTGCGGCCGTTGGCACCGTCGCCACCCTCGGCGTCTCTTTGTGGGTTCTTCGAACAGAGTTGAGGAACTCTCGGGAGGAGCGCCAGCGCACCCGTCGACACCAGGCGCATTCTATTGCATCGTGGATCGACGGAAACCAGAATACCGATCTCCTCATGGTGGGTGGTGGAGAGCTTGAAGTCTGTGTTCGGAATGCCAGCAGTTCCCCAATCTCAAACTGTGTTACGTTCGCCTATCATCCAGTAGCTGAAGAGAAGTGGGACTTCAGTGGCGTTGCCACCAACACACCCTTCGAGTACGTAGTTGGTCAGTTACCCCCGGGTGCAACCGAGCGAGTCACAATCTCCCGAGAGTGGCTCGATCCTGCTCGTATCGTGGGGACAGGTCTGACAACGGCGGTGAGGTTCACCGATGCGAATGGCGTGCATTGGATGCGAAGCGTCCAGGGGGAGCTTCTGGAATTGGAATCGCTTCCCCTCATGTGCTGAGGCGTCAGATCTTGCAATAGGTCGGTTGCTAGTTGACCACTGGTCAGACTTGGCACCGACATCGATTTGGCTCCGATCGCACTGCTCCTCGGGTAGTCCCCGTCGCAGCCTGCGACTCCTACCTACTTCTTGGGGGCTTCCGGAATCCCTGAGGCGGAGCCTGGTGGGCTCATGACACTCGCCTACAAGGAGGGACTTGTGACACCATTGCTGTGTGGCTACGTTCGTCTACCTGGATGAGACCGGTTCCGTCGGGAAGGGTGCGGCGAACCAACCGCTATTAAGACTTGTCGCCGCTATTGTGGATGAGAGTCAGGTGATGCCGCTTGGGCAAAGCATGAAGCAGATTGCCCGAGCACACCTCGGTGGACGGCCAGCAGGCTTCGAGTTCCACGGTCAGGAGATGTGGCATGCAAAGGGCTGCTGGGAGGGCAAGTCTCCCCAAGAACTGCTTGCAGCCTACCACGCAGTTCTGATGCTTCTTGATGGTCACGACGTAGACATTGCTCATTCGGCAATCGACAAGGGTAAGCTCAACAAGAAGTATAGCGGTATGGCGGATGAGAACGCATACCTACTCGCTTTGCAGTTCTTACTCGAAAAGATTGACCTGAACATGGGTGCGGGCCTCAAGATTGTGGTGGCGGATGAGGCTCGCCAAGAACAATTGAAAGCAATCAACATGGTGGCGGACATGCAAGAGTGGGGTTCTGGAGTGGTGCCTGGTCGTCGACTGGACCGAGTAGTGGACTCTCTCCACTTCGTGCGTTCAGATGCCAGTCCAGGAGTCCAAATGGCTGACATGGTCGCTTTCGCGATGCAACGCTACCAGCGCGGGAAGGACCATCCAGATGCCCTGAAGGCGCTGGCTCAATTCAATGGGCTCATAGCCGAGCGCGTTCGGACCTACCGAATGGTCTGGCCTTCTTAGCGAATTTGAGCAGTCACCATTTCGGGCACGGGGTCTTCCGCTTAGACGCAATCGGATTGACGTCAAAGTGACCCGCCCGGAGAAAGCGTCCGAATTTGGCAGTAATATTAGCCACGCACGACACGACTTCTAGGCCAGCCGTAGGTTGGTCGTTCGTGTTGAATATGGGCCTGAGAGGGCGAAGGGGCTAGCCTGGTATAATACTGCCATGAGCAGAAAGATCCACCTTGGGCAAACGCTAGATCCAGCCACGCTGGACTCTTTGGCAGATTTCATTTGCGGCGATGACGAAGAACGATTTCCCATCTATCGCAGTTCCAGCATTATAACGAGATTCTTCAAGGGCGCTGGGATCGACATTGAGCACGACGGCAGCACACGGAAATGGTGGGTACTCGATCAGCTGACTCAACTTTCTGCCGCTGATCAGGAAAAGGTCGTCCTGGGTCTGGTGAGTCCTCTCATGTACAAGGGTGTCCAAGAGGATCTCAGGAAAGCGGTGCAGAACATGAAGAGCATCCTCTCGATGGAGGGCTATGGCATCGCTTTTGACGGACCTCGGCCGCACATCATCGAGAGCAACGCCTTTGAGGCTGACTACAACGAACTCGCTGACATGTCTGAACCAGCAGGAGATGAGTCCGAGTTCTTAGGACAGCAGTTCCCTGACAAGGTGGTCATTGCGGATCTAGGGCTGGACGACACGATCACCCTGGTGCTCCAGGCGAGAGTCGATGAGGCGCAGTCATGTCCACGTGAGAAGGCTCCGCTCGCAACGATCTTTCTGCTGGGCAGCACACTTGAAGGCATCTTGCTCGGGGTGGCACTGCGATCCCAGACGGATTTCATGACCGCGCCATCGGCACCCAAGCGCGAAGGTAAGGCCAAGAAGATCCAGGATTGGAAGCTGGCAGAGCTGATTGACGTCGCCTGCCAGTTGAAACTCCTGAGTCTCGACGTCAAGAAGTTCAGTCACGAGCTGAGGGACTTCCGAAACTACATCCATCCATACCGGCAGATGTCAGAGGACTTCAGCCCCGATCAGCATACGGTCGACATCTGCTGGCAGGTCTTTAGAGCTGCGTTTGCTCAGCTGAAGGAGTCGCACCGACAGTAGGTCGGCCTGAGGAGCGTGGGATGAGCGTTGACTCAGCGCGCCAATCCTTGCACCCGATCCTGTACAACAGGGTTGGAGAGCTGGTCGATGAGGGGCACGCTCGTCGCCGCTCCGGCGTTCGCCAACCGCCGGATGTGTATCGTTGGTGTATGTCACGCACCAACATCGACCTCGACGATGACGCGTGCGCCGAGGTCATGCGCCGATACCACCTGGCGACCAAGCGGGACGCGGTGAACCTGGCGCTGCGGCTGGCGGCGGCCGACGCGCTGTCGACCGAACAGGCCCGTGACCTCCGGGGCTCCGGATGGGACGCCGAGCTCGAGGAGCTGCGCACCACCCGGGTGCCGTGATCCTCGTCGACACCTCCGCCTGGGTCGAGTTCCTCCGCGACACCGGCTCCCCCGCGTGCGAACGCGTCGACGCTCTGCTCGACGACGACGTCGCGATCACCGACGCGATCCGGATGGAGCTGCTCGCAGGAGCCCGAGACGAGGACCACCTCCGTCGGCTGCGCGGCCTCACGGCCCGGACCACGGTCCTGGCCACCACCTCGGCTGACTACGAGCTCGCCGCGCTGCTCTACCTGCGGTGTCGACGCTCGGGCGAGACGGTCCGCAAGCTCATCGACTGCCTCATCGCCGCAGTCGCCATCCGCCACGACGTGGCCGTGCTGCACCACGACCGCGACTTCGAGGTGCTGGCCCGCCACACCGAACTCCACGTCGAGGCCCCCTGAGGGCGGCTCAGGTCCGGACGTCGGCGATGAAGGGGCTGGGATCGCCGGGGGGGCTCGCCGACGGGGGCGTCGCGGACCGGTCGAACACCTCAGCGCAGCGGAACCTCGAACGGGGGGCGGAGGTCGTCGAACATCGGGAAGTGCGTCACGTTGAGCGTCGCCAGCTCTGCGCCGAGCTCCAACGCGGTCGCGGCCACGAGGTAGTCCGCGATCCCGATCCCGGTGTGGCTGCGTCGGAACCGGCGCCGGAGCTCACCGGCCCGACGGGCGACCAGCTCGGTGACCGGCTCTGGGCGCATCACGTTCAGCAGCGCCCACACCTCACGGCGTTCCGCTGAGCGCATCCCTCCGGTCAGCTCCGCCACCGTCACCACGCTGATGCCCAGCGGGGACCGGAGGCGCGCCTCGCGCAGCCATGACCTCGCGTCGGGCACCCCGCGGAGGTGAGCGATCAGGATGTCGGAGTCGACGAGGATCACGCCGTGGTCGACCAGACCTGCGACAGGTGCCGGCCCCGATCGCCGTCGTCCCGATCGAGCTCGAGCTCGTCGGCGCCCAGGTCGGCGAGGAGCCCGAAGGACGAGTCGATGGCCGCGAGGTCGTTGCGGACGTCGTCGTCGCCACCGGCGAGCGCCCGGTCGAGCAGGCGCCGGATGACCTCGGCACGCGAGATCCCCTCGTCGGCGGCGATGCGATCGAGCGCCTCGGTCTGCCGCTCGGCGAGGTAGATGTTCGTGCGTTGCATACACCGCAACATACATCACCTTCTTCACGGGGTGGCGCCGAGTCGAGGAACCGCCCCCGAGCGCCCGGTCGGCCAGCCGGACCGAGCCGCATGTACATAGATGTACGACTCTGTACACTTCGGGGATGACGACGACGTCGGTCAGCGAGGCCCGGGCGACGCTGCCGGAGCTGTTGGACCGGGTGGCCGCCGGCGAAGAGATCACCATCACCCGCCACGGCCGCGAGGTCGCGGTGCTGGTCCGACCCGATGCGCTCCTCGTCCGCCGAGCGGATGCGGCCATCGCGGACGCCGAACGGCTGCGGACACTCCTGCAGCGCGGCCGGACCACCCCCCTGTCGGACGTTCCGGCGCTCGACCCCGAGCGAGCCGACGAGCTCGCCGCCACGGTGACCGCCGGCCGGTCCCGGCGCTGAGCAGTCGACGGTGGACGCCTTCGACGCGGATGTCCTCATCTACGCCGGGACCGTCCCCGGATGTTGATGCCGACCTTGGACAGCGAGCTGCGCCGGTCGTAGATGCGCTGGTGGGAGTCACCGACGATGAACAGGTCGTTCGGGCCCGGCGTCGACCAGCGGCCCGGAGCAGGCGCCACTGCGCCTCGTGCAGGTCCTGGGCCTCGTCGACGACGACGTGGTCGGTAGGGCTTCACGGCGTCCGCGCCCGAGGTAGCCCGCCGCGGCGTCGGCGATCTGGAGGAAGGTCCGCTGGCCCTTGCGTCGCGCCAGCTCGCCGGTGGCGGCCTCGATCACCTTCCACACCGTGGCCCGGTCCGCGTCGGTCGAGTCGGCGTTCCCCGCCCAGCCCGTGAGGCGGCGAAGTACTCGTCGCGGGACCTCGATGCCCTGGGCGAGCACGACCTGCTCCCACTCCTGGATCACGAACGCCACGGTCGAGGTCGCACGCCGACCTCGTCGATCGCGGTCTGCCACAGGTCCTCTCAGACGGTCGTCGTCGATGATCCCGGGGCGCGGCCCCTCGGCGTCGGTGACGATCTGGTGGGCGACGCGGTCGACGTTGAGCACCTCGACCCGCATCGGCCAGGTCGGATCCGCCGAGGCGCCCGAAGGTCGCTGCTCGATCGACTGGGCGAGGTTGCGGGTGAAGGTCGTGAACAGGATCCGGGCTTGCCGCCCGACCGGCGCGGTCGCAGCGCGTCGGCGAGCGCCTTGGCCCGGTGGATGCGCGACGACCGTCTTGCCGGTGCCGGCGCCGCCGGTGATCGCGGACCGGACCGTTGTAGGTGGCCTTGTAGGCGGCGTCGCGCTGGGTCGGGTGCAGGTAGGTGCGCCAGGCCGCGAGCGGGCTTGGCGAGCATCTCGGCGAGCTCGGCCTGGTCCTCGACCACGTGGAACTGGCTGCTGCGACGCCGGTGAGCGTCGACCGCAGCCGTCGAGGTCGTCGGGGTCGACGTGGTCCGGACGTTGCCTGACCGACGAGCGCGGCGAACAGGGTGTCGGTCGACTCGTGTCCCGTCAGCATGATCAGGGCGTCGGCCTGGCCCTGAGGGACGACGGCGAGCAGCGGTTCGAGCTGGTCGTCGGTCTGCATGAGGCTCGCAGCAGCGGCAGGAGCGATCCGTCGACGCCGAGCTGGGCGAACTCCTTGTCGGCGCGGTGCGCGTACAGCAGCTGCGCAGCGTCGGCGTCTGCTGTCGGAGGTGCGTGTCGGCACGTCGGCGAGCAGGTCGCCGAGGCCGCTGACGTCGACCACCTCGAGCGCGCCGGTGGCGTCGTTGACGTGGAACTCGTTGCGCAGCATCCAGCGGTCGGCCTCGTCGTGGGTGAGCACGTCGACCAGCACGATGGTCTCGGCGCCGGTCGGGGATCGATGCACGATGCCCCGGTGGTTGTCGCCGAGTCGGATGGTCCGGGCCCGGGGGTCCCGCTGGTTCGTCGTACGGCTCGAGGTTGCAGTCCCTTCGACTCGCGCAGCTCGTCGCATCGATGAGCTGCTGGCACTTGACGCGCCAGGTCCTCGACCCGCGCTCCGTGCCGCGGCGTCGAGGCTGACCGTAGCGGGCGCAGCAGGTCCTTGGAGACGCGCGAGCCGTGCGTCATCCGGTGAACCGTCCAGCGCGCGTCGAGGAGCTCGTCGAGCGTCCACTCCGAGCGGCCGTCCGGGCCGTCCCATCCGGACGGCGTCCGACTGCGTCGGCCGACGGAGCACGGCGACCCGCACGCTCGGGCCACGCGGCCTCGAGCGGGATCGCCGTCGACCTCGTAGCCGGCGACGAACGGGGGCGCTCCCCGCTCGAGTGACTGGCGCGCGAGCCGGGCGGCGTCTGCGTCGACGAGCAAGTCGAGCTCCTCGAGCTGGTCGTCGGTGAGCGTCGCCGTCACGCCGGTGCTCGGCGCCGTGACGCGAGCGTCGCCGGTCGGCGCCGGGCTCGGACCGCGCCGCGCGGTGCTCGGCGCAGCCAGAGGTCGTCCCAGTCCGACGAGCTCGTGCTGCGAGGATCCGGCCGATGAGCCTGCCCGCTCGGAGCTCGGGCGCCGCCGAGGAACTGGAGCAGGTTCGACCAGGGCAGCCAGTCGGCCCACCGGGCGCGGTGCTCGGGTGCGCTGGACACGGCGCGGGTGCGTCGTCGAGCACCGCCAGCGCGGTCCACCGCTCGGCGTCCGGCATCGGCGAGCGTCGAGGAAGAGCGCACGAGCGGGCAGCTGTTCGGGGGTGAGCGCCCGCGCGCCGTGTCGCCACGACCGGGTCCGACGGAGCCGCCGGCGTCGACCCAGTCGGCACGCTGCGCGGCGTCGAGCTGAGCGGACCGAGCCCGTCGGCGTCGAGCGGCGCACTGCCCGCCGGTGGAGGCCATGCCGGCCGACCGCGGACAGCACCGCCCGCTGCCAGGCTCGCGCGAGATCGGGTCGGACCAGGAAGTCCAACAGCAACGCCATCGGGTTCTGCTCGAGGACGTCGACGTCGATCGGCGCCGCGCGCGGTCGTGCTGGACCCGCTTCGGCCGGCGTTGCGGGCGGCCGGGGCCGATGCAGCACCCGGTCCGGGGGCATCGTCGGCGGGTCGGCGGTGACCGCCCGGTGGAACTGCTCGACGTCGTCCCAGGTGAGGTTCCACACCAGCGCGGCCCTCGGCTCGCACCGTCGGCCCGCTTCGGCGGCGTCCGCAGCGATGTTGTTGTTGCTCGGCGGAGGCGTGGAACTGGAAGCCGTCGAGGTACACGGCGATCTCGGGCCCGCGGGCGTCCATCCGGCGTGATCAGGAAGTCGGGCAGCGTGCTGGCCGACGCTCGAGTCAGCCCCTCCTGCTCGGCGATGCGGTAGCGGACGGTGTCGCCGCCGAAGCCGATCGTGAGCTCGAACGCCTCGTAGCGTCCGCGGCCGGGAACCTTGGTGAAGGTCGACCTCGGCGTCCTGGCGCTGTCGCTCGGCCCACTCGGCGCAGCGCCACCTTGAAGCGTCGCTCGAGCTCGGACTCCTCGACGCCGGCGATGTCGACGTCGCCGACGGTGGCCACGCGCGTCGGGCTCGAACGGCTCCTCGAGCATGGTCGTCGAGCAGGTCCCGGGCCAGGTCGCGGCGCACCAGGTCGTACTCGTGGCGGCCGACGACGCCGAGCAGGCAGCGATGGCACGCCGGGCGACCCTCGTTGCGGCACGGGCAGCGGGCGATCACGTCACGGGCAGCGTCGAGGATCGCGCTTGATCGACGCCGGGTCCGCCAGCGGGCCCAGGTAGCCGGTGCCGCCGGGCACCTCGTCGTAGAGCACGCAGGAAGCGGCGCCGGCCCTGGCCCGACGCGGTTGGGAGCGTCGGCGGTCGTCGACCGTGCAGGTGGTCGGGGTTGCCGCCGAGGGTCTCGCGGATGCCGAGCAGCAACGCGCCCTTGAAGCTGGCGAGGCGTTCGTCGACCTCGTACATCGACACGGGCACGAGCGAGCCGGATCGCCTCGGTGGCCAGCTCGTGGACCAGCACGAGCGGGTCCCACTGCTCGCGTTGCGGACCCGGAGCGGACCTTGCACCAGCCCTGGTGCAGCCGGTGCGGGCTGGGCGCCCCATGCGGTCGTCGCGCACGTCGCGCACCGCGCCGCAGTGTCGGCACACGGTGAAGCGCGGGACGTGGTGATCGACGGCCGGCCATGGCGCATGCGCTCGCCCGGGCCGTCCGGCGATGCCCAGGTTGAAGGTGCGGAGCCGGACCCGGCTCGACGAACTCGGCGCCGAAGGTGCGGTCCTCGAGCAGCCACGCGCCGCGGACCTCCGCGGGGTCGACGTCGACGAGCGTGGTCGAGCTCGTAGCGCTCCACGGTCGCGGTCGTCGGTCTCGTCGTAGCACCCGGGCGTCTTCCTCGGCCGACGCGGCCAGCGCGGTCCGCAGCCGCAGCACGGTGTGGCGTGGCGCCGACGTCGGCGATGGCCGCGCGCCGCCGCAGCGGGGGCAGGCGGTGCGGGGCGGATCGTCGCCGACGCGGGACTCGATGCTCGGCGAAGGCGCAGTCGGGGCAGATCCGCCAGTGCCTCGTACAACGGCTCCTGAGCGGCGCCGATCTCCAGGGACGTCGATCCGGTGGCGGTGGCCGCCGGCGTAGAAGCTGTTGCCGGGAGCGAACTCGGTGATGGCCCGGATGCCGGGCCGGTCGAACTCCGACATCTCGCCGACGGGTACTCGCTCGCCGGCGTCCGTCGGGCTCGAGCCACAGGGTGGCCGTGAGCGTGACGGTGTCGCCGGCGAGCGTGTAGTTGGGCAGCACACCCGAGGCGTTCGAGCGCGGACAGCGGGTACTCGTCGCGGTGCTCGCGCAGCAGCCGGATCACCGCGCTTGCGTTGGCCGACGCAGCGACCGGACCAGCGTCCTGGTCGTCCTCGCTGCGGTTGCGGCAGCGCCTCGAGGGCCTCGATCGCGGTCGTTCAGCCGGTCGCGACGGCAGCTCCAGCTCGCGGAGCTGGCCGAGTGCCAGTCGGTCGACGGCGTCCTTGAGGTGCGGCTCGATGCCGCCGCCGGCGAAGTCGCGCAGGCGGTCGGCGGCGCCCGCGCCCAGCCGGTCGCCGAACAGCGCGATGAACGTCTCGACGTGGGTCGGGCTCGACCGATCGAGGCGTCGCTTGAGCGTCAGGAACAGCCCGCCCTCGTCGTAGCCCGGCGCGTCATGAGGTCGCCGACCTCGAGCTGGGCATCGGCGTCGGCGTCGATGGCGCCGTCGGCCATGCGGTCCATCAGGTAGGCGACGTACTGGCGGTGCAGGGTCTCGCTCGGCGTCGAGGTAGCAGTTCGGGTGGTCGGACGACGCCGGCGATCATCGCCTCGGGTTCGGCCAGGTAGTACAGGCCGTGGGTGTCGCTTCGGACGAAGGTGGTGACCGAGCGAGTTGCCGGTGGCCCGGCCGGCCCGGCCGACCCGCTGGATGTAGCTGGCGGGGTTGCGGGGCACCGAGGTGAGCATCACCGCCGACAGGTCGCCGATGTCGATGCCCATCTCGAGGGTCGGGGTCGCGGTCAGCACGTTGGGGGCGTCGGGTGCGGTGCCGTCCTTGAACGCGGTCTCGAGCGCTTCACGGTCGCGCCGCTGCAGCAGGCCGGTGTGCTCGCCGGTGACGACGCGGCGGGTGCGTGCCCTGGCGGTAGAAGCGGCGGTAGTAGCCGCGAGTCGCGGGGGTCCGCGACGCGGTAGCGGCCCGGGCAGCGGTACCGGCGACACGGCGCGGCGACCCACCGGTCGACGAGTCGGGGCGGCGACGGTGACGGCGCTGCCGCAGTGCTCGCAGCGCAGCACGCCGGCTCGGGACCGCGATCGACCTCGGCGATGTCGACGGCCGTGCACGTGGCGGCGGTCGAGCCCGTAGACCGTGTGGCCGCCGGACGGGCGACACCGATCACGGCGTCGGTCCCGGCGGCGAGGACCGACAGCGACCCGAGTGTTGACCGTCACGGCCGCCTGCGGCGTCGAGGCCGAGGGAGCGCATCGCCCAGTCGACCCACCAGGTGGGGGTGGCGCTGCCGGGCGGTCATCGAGTCGAAGTCGGTCGACTTGGCGGCGGTGGTGACGAACGTCGGCCGGCTCTGATCCGGGGTGAACGGGGGCAGGCCCTCGGGTCGGCCGCCCCAGATGAACCACTGCCGGCCGCCGTCGGCGACGTAGCGGTCGAGCAGCGGGTGATGGATGGCGCCGCGGGCGCGGAGCCGGTCGCCGATGCCGAGTCAGGTAGGCGTCGAGTCCGTCGAGGGCGCGATCGGGGACCTCGGCGAGCACGTCGGCGCAGCGCCTCGAGCGCCAGGTCGTGCGGCGTCGTCGTCCAACATCGACCCAGGACGGCCGACGGCGACGGACTGCTCGAGGGTCCGCCCGACCCGGGAGCGCAGCCCGAACTCCAGGTCGACCTCGAAGCCGACCGCGTAGGCGCAGGATGTCGAGCGACGCGGCGGTCGGGCTCGTCGGAGCCACACCGAGCGTCATGAGCGAGATCGCGCAGCAGGTCGGGTGGGACCAGCTCGAAGCGACGGTGCGGCGAGTCGGCGGCGTCCATGAGCTCGTCGCCGAGCGTCGGCCAGGTCGACGCCGTCGGGCCCGGCGTCGAGGAGCGCACCGGCCATCAGGGAACGGGTGTTGAAGCGGTGGGTGCGGCCCGGCGAAGAAGCGCGGCTCGGTGCGACGCGTCCTGCACCGAGTCGGTGAAGGCGAGCAGCTTGCGCTCCTCCGGCCGGCACGTTGTCGCGAGCCGAACATGGTGGTGATCGCCACCGACGCCAGCGACGCCACCGCCAGGCCGACGAACAGCACCGCGTTCGGGCTCGCCGCAGGCCGGGCAGGTCTGCCGACGGGCGTCGTCCTCGCCGGCGGTGACGTGGCACGGGCACGGTCCGCTCGGCGGGCTGCGTCGAGGAGCCGCAGCGCGAGCGGGTCGAGGTGCACGGCAGCCGTCGTCGTCGCTCGTGGGCCCGCAGCATCGACCCGGATCGACGGCGACGCGGTCGACGGCGGCGTCGTAGATGGCGGCCGGGTTGATGGCTGAGCGTCTGCCGGCGATCTCGGTCGTCGGTGCCATCCAGCCGCTGTGGCCGCAGCGCCGGCAGCTACACCGCCGGGAGCAGTCGACGCCGGGGCCGCGGCTCGGTCGTCGTCCTCGGAGTCGCGGCGGCGGCCGGAGTGTCGAGCCAGCTGAAGCGCGGGCTCGGACCTGCACCGCGCGCAGCAGGCGGGTGACCTCCCGGATCCAGAGCTGCGCCTCGACGGTGAACAGCGGCCGGACTCGTGCCGCCGACCGGGCCGGCGGGCGATCGACAGCGAGCGCGATGAACCGGCTCAGCGCCTCGTCGACGACGACCGGGTCGTCGGTCGAGCTCGCTCGGCCCAGCCCGGCGCTCGTCGCCGCGACCTCGGCGGCGGTGTCGGCCAGGGTCCGGGGCCGGTCGCCGACCGCGGTGAGCACGGCGCGGGTGAGGGGGTGGGCGAGGCAGTCGTTCGCCGAGCTCGACCGGATCGAGGCCAGCAGCGGCTCGCTCGGGCGGTCGCCGGCAGAACGCGGCGGCGAGCGCGTCGCCGTCGTCGTCGGGTCGAGCTCGGCGACCTCGGACGGTCGAGGGTGCGGGAGCGTCGGGTCGATCGGGCAGGCAGGCCTCGTCGACGGTCTGGCGCGTCTCGCCGATCACCGACGTCCGCGTCGAAGTCGACGCCGAAGACCTTGCCGGCGAAGTCGCGCAGCTCGGCGAGCGCGTCGGCGTCCGATCCCAGCGTGGCCGAGGTGGCCACCGGTGCGGCGGCGCCCAGCGGCGCGCCGGGTACGGCCATGCCGAGCGTGGCGCCGAGGCGGCGCAGCAGCATGGCCACGTCGGTGCCCTGCGCGCCGTCGTAGGTGTGGAACTCGTCGAGCACCACGTAGCGCGAGGCGTGTCGGGCTCGTTCGCCGCCCACAGCGGCCGGTCCTCGCGGCGCAGCAGCAGGAAGTCGAGCATCTTGTAGTTGGTGAGCAGGATGTCGGGCGGGTCGTCGCGCAGGGCGTGGCGGTCGTCGATGAGGTGGTCGGCGCCCATGGTGCGTGTGCGGCCCGTTCTCGCCGACGTAGAGCCCGGCGCGTGACGTCCCGCCAGGCGCGCGTCGTTCGGCGATGCAGCTCGGCGAGGCGGCCGGCCTGGTCCGACGGCCAGGGCGTTCATCGGGTAGAGGATGAGCGCCTTGATGCCCGGCTGGCCGCGTGCGCGTTCGCGGGCGCAGTGGTCGAGCATCGGGCATGAGGAAGCACTCGGTCTTGCCCGAGCCGGTGCCGGTGGTGACGAGCGTCGGCTGCGGGTCGTGGCCGCCGGGGTGGACGAGCCGCTCGAACGCCGCCGCCTGGTGCTCGTACGGGCGCGAACCCGTCGGGCAGCCAGCCGAGCGGCGACTGCCCAGGTCGGCTCGACGGCGCGGAACGGGGTGCGGACCCGCAGGTAGGGCCCCCGGAAGATGCCCGGTCGGCAGGATCGGTGAGGAACTCCGACGAGCGCGTCGCGGACGTCGTCGTCGGCCAGGCCGAACGTGGTGGCCAGGTAGTCGACCAGCGCCTGACGGATCTCGCCCGCGACGAGCGACGGGATCATCGTCGGCTCCCCCTCGTCACGCTCCGGAGGGTATCGGGAGGGTTTCCCGGAGCCGACGATGCCCGGGGTATCCGGACGATACCGCACCCGTCGACCAGTATTCTGGCCGTTTGGCCGGTATCCTGGCCATCTGCCGGAACCGTGTCCGGAAGGAGCGGACCACATGGACCTTTCGAGCCCATCCGATCCGTGATCCCATCGGTGCAGGGCGACGTGCTGGCCGTGCTCGCGGTACCGACGCTCCTCTCACTGGACGTGGAGTCGCCGCCCTCGTGAGCGGCTCGAGCCGGTCGGGAGTGCAGAACGCCCTGGCGGCGCTGTCCGACGCGGGACTGGTGACGGTCGATTCCCACCCCCCGGCCAAGCTCTACCGACTCAACCGCCGCCACCTCGGCGCCGACGCGATCGTCGAGCTCGCCACGATGCGCTCACGCATGATCGACGGGATGCGACAGCAGCTTCGCTCCTGGGACCCGGCACCGCTGGGTGCCTGGTTGTTCGGGTCCGCCGCCCGCGGCGATGGGTCGACGACGAGCGACATCGACGTCCTCGTCGTGCGACCCGATGACGTCGACGGGCTCGACCCGGAATGGAGCGCGGAGGTCGACCGGTTCGCCGACGACGTGACGGCATGGACCGGCAACCCGTGCGCCGTCGTCGAGTACTCCACCCGGGAGATCAGCGAACTCGTGGCCGGCGATGCGCGTCTCGCCCGTGACCTACGCACCGACGGGATCGCCCTCACCGAGCAACGTGTGGCGCTCCTCTCGACACGCTTCGAGCACGCGGTGAGCCGACTCGGAGACGCTCGCGGGCACCTGAAGAAGGCTCGAGAGTTCCTGACCGCGGCGGAGGTCGACCTCGACCTGGGACTCCCCAACGCCGCGGCATCGAACGCGGTGATCAGCAGCATCAACTCCAAGGATGCGATCTGCATCCGGCTGACCGGAGCCTCGGCCAAGACCGACAACCACTCGGCCGCTGCCGCTGAGCTCCGAGCAGCTGGCGGATCCGGCCCCTACGGCCCGACGACCAGGCGGCTGGCCCAGGTCCTCGGACGTCTCCTCCAGCTCAAGAACAAGTCGCAGTACCAGGCGCAGGACGTGGCCGGGGCTGACGCAACAAGAGCCGTCGAGTGGGCGCGCAAGATGTTCGACGGTGCGTCCGACATCGTGAACGAGTAGGCACCGTCAGCCCATCAGTGCTGGGCGCAGGCCAACCTCCGCGAGCTGCTGGCCGTGGCATTCATCACCCTGGGACCGGGCGAGCTCACGCGGTCGGCGGAGCCGACGCCTCAGGCGGCGGTGAGGAGGTGGTGGAGCAGTTCGTCGAGGGCGTAGGCGGTGAGGTGTTCTCCGCCGCCGTGGCAGCGACACGAATCAGCCCCGATGTCTGGTGGCGGCTCGGGTGGGTGTGTCTGGAGTGGCAGCACCGCGACATCCGCGTGTGGTCCGGGTGTGGGGCCTGGCGGGCCGGAGGAACCGAGGCAGCGGGTTCGGTCGTAGAAGGTGAGTTGGCTGCCGTTGCGGACGATCTGCCAGCGTTTCCGGTGCAGTTCGTGGTGATGGAAGCTGCACAACAAGACACCGTTGTCGAGGTCGGTGAGACCACCTGCTTCGGCGACTCGCGGCGATGTGGTGGGTTTCGACGAACCGGGTGGTCGGACATCCCGGGAACTCACACGCCGCCTGGCCTCCGGCACGGTGGCGTAGAGCGCGGCGTTGGTGACGGTTGAACAGGCGCTTCTCCGCTGCCGAGCCACAGTGGTTGGCCGTCGTGGTCGATCAGCATCTGCAACGTTCCCTCACACAGGACCCGTGACAACTCGGCGTTGCTCAGGTGTGCCCCGGTGCGCGGCAGGTAGGCACGGGAACCGAGACCGACCGGCACGTTCGGGTCGAGGTCGATGCCGAGCGCTTCGGCGAGAGCGGCGATGTCGCAGACGACCTGCACGGCGAAACGTTCACCGCCACGGTCACCCACCCCGGTCATTCGACGCGTGTTCCAACACCGTGGATGCCATCGCGGCGATCGACTCGACCGCGCTCACACGCCGCCTCGACACCCCCGCACCACGGCGGCTCCAGCTGCGTCGGCGGCTCCGGCTGTGTCGGCTGTGTCGGATGGTTCGCCAGCGTCAGACGGCTCGTCGGCGTGTGGGTGGGTGCCGGTCCGTTCCATTTCGGCGATGACGGCCCGTCGGGCTTGTTCGAGCAGTTCTCCGGTGAGCTTGTCGAGGGCGCCGTCGATCCGGTAGCGGCCGTGGTCATCGATCCAGTTCCGCCACCAGTGATCCAACTCGAGATCATCCGCCACAGAACCATCACCGCCGTCGTCACCGTCGGCGGTGTCGTTGGTGGTGGGGCGTAGTGACCGGTACGCGGCGAGCACCCGTTGTGCTTGACGTGGGGTGCAGGCCCGCACGACGTCGAGGACCCTCGCCTCGTTGTCGGCAGTGACGACCCTCGCCGCGGACGCGAGCACACCCATGGACACCTGCCCGCCGCGTGCCGCGGCGAGCAGGGACGGCATCTCATCGACGCGCGCCGCGATCGACACCAGCCGTTCCGCGTCACGAGGAGCGAAGTTCGTGCGTACCGACAGGTAGTGGGCGAAGGACCGCCACCCCCGGCCCTGCCATCCCCCGACCGCGTCGTACTCGGCGAGGACACCGACCAGTTCGGCGTCCAACGCGTGGATCTGCGCGGACAGCACACCGATGCGATCATCCAACTCGCGGAGACGCGACTCCCAGTCACCATCCACACCCGCGACCGCTCCAGCAGCAGCGCCAGCAGCTGCTGGCCGCTCCAAGGTGGTGGTCCCGGCGTCCATGCCCACCACCATATCGAACGCATGTTCGATCACGCAACCCTTCGCAACTACCCCGCGACGCTCGGCTATCCACAGACCCAAGTCCGAAGGCGCCGACCTGGGAGGAGTAGCACGACCGTCATCTCGGAGTTGTTCGCCGTCGCAGCCGTGCCCACAGGTGTCGACACACCTCGATCGATACGATCGCGACGTCGGCATCCACGCCCGGCTTGAGGCACGCTTTGGCGAGCCTCACACTCGGATCGATGTCGGCCATCCGTCGGTGGTGGAGTGGTCATCTGTTGAACGGCGGTACGGACGCTCCGAGCAGTCCGGCCGCAGTCGGGAGAGTTCGTGGGGAACCCGAGGGATCAGGAACGGCGGAGACGCCTTGAAGAGAAGCAGCGACGCTGACGCCGAGCGCCTCGCTGCACTCGTGCGAGACGGGGATGCGGACGCGGGCGCTCGATGCCCGACGGCGAATCCGCGAAAAGGTCCGAGTCCGATCGTCCGGTCGATCCTCGAAGGCGTTCTGAAGGACCGACTTGCGCAGCAGCCCGCGACCCGTCCCAGTCAGAAGCTCCCGGTTGCTCGCGGCTCACGCCGAGCGGCATCTCATCGCAAGTCCGACATTCAGATTCCGCCCAGCCGCATAGCGTGTCCGACGAATGGCACGACGACTGTCCAAGGGAAGCTGCGGAGGTACCGCTCGCAGTGGGTGATAGCCACCGAGGACGGCTGGTTCTACCCCGTGACGAGCGTCCAGGAGGGCCAGCCCGGTCGGCTTGTCGGACGAACGCGAGAGTGTGGGTCATCAAGGCAAGCCCGAGAAGGGGGACGGGCTCGGTCGACGGCGATGGAGATCCGTTCACCGCGGTTCGTGAGGTACCCGGTGGCGCGTTCGAACAGGGCAAGAACCGACATCACTGAAGGGCCAGTTCATGACCGCCGGAGGTGGCGATCAGGTGGCGCGCCGCCCGTGAACACGATCTGGTCGAGCTCCTCGATCGGATCGAGTCCGAATGGGCCCGCGCCGTTAACTGGAGCGACTCACCTGCGGGGTGACGGCGGCTGATCAGCGTCCAGATGTCAAGGGCCAGTGAGTTGTGCCCGGGGGCGGACAGTGGTTCTGCCCGGTGGTGGCCATCAGAACTGCCCGGTGGTGGCCAGGTGTTCTGCCCGGGGGTTCAGTTGGCCAGGGGCGTGACCCCCTTGCCGGTGGTGGCTTGGGTGAGGCGGATGCTGTCGCCGGTGGTGAGCACGACGTGTGCGTGGTGCAGGAGCCGGTCGACGGTCGCGTTGGCGATGGTCTTGGGCATGAGCTCGTCGAAGCCGGCGGGGTGCAGGTTCGACGAGAGCGCGATGGAGCGTTTCTCGTACGCGGCGTCGACGACGCGGTAGAGGGCTTCGGCGGTCTCGGCGGTGACGGGGAGTAGGCCGATGTCGTCGATGATGATCACGTCTGCGCGCATGATCTTGCGGATCGCGCGGCTGGTGGTGTCGTCGGCTCGGTGGCGTCCGATGAGGGCGCCGAGGGCCTCGAGGCTGAACCATGAGACGTGGGCGCCGGCGTCGATGGCTTGCGTGGCCGAGCGCTTCGAGGAAGTGGCTCTTGCCGGTGCCCGACGGGCCGCACACGACGATGTTCTCGTGACGGTCGATCCACTCGAGGGTGCGTAACGCCCGCTGGGTGGGTTCGGGGATCGAGGAGACGGTGTCGTCCCAGCCGTCGAAGGTCTTGCCGGTCGGGAACCCGGCGGCCTTGCGTCTCGCGTTGATCGAGGATGCTTGGCGTCCGGCGAGTTCCTCGGTGAGCAGCGCCCGGATGGCTTCGGCGGGGTCCCAGCGTTGCGCTTTCGCGGTGGCGAGCAGCTCGGGGGCGGCGGCGGCGCATGTGCGGGAGCCGGAGTTGGCGCAACAGGTCGACGACATCGTCGGCGGGGTTCGAGATGCGCGGTCATCGGCCGAACCCTTCCCACGGCGGCGGTGCCGGTCTGCAACGAGTGCACGTCACCCGCAGTGCGTCGTTGTCCGGGTGGGTTCGCAGCGAGGATCGACGCGAGGTCGCCGTCGGCGAACCGGCCGAACGACGCGGCGTGACCGAGCGCCCAGTCGACACGTTCGGTGCCGTGCAGCGCGGCGAGCTCGACGGCTTCGGCCATCTTCACCTTCACCCGCGACGTGCCCGCGGACGCGGCCTCGACCAACCAGAGCCGGGCGCCGTCACCGAGCGCCAGGAACGCGTCCTCGGCTCGGTTCGATCGGCTTCGGTTGTGCGGCCGGGCCCGTCGGGCCGCGGCGGGTAGTGGGCGTCGTCGATCACCGGGTTGCCCGGTGTGGAACGGCGATGCCGGGCAACCTCGACCGGGCCCGGCCGGGCCGCAGTGCACGGCGACGATCTCGTCGCCATCGACACGCGAACCCACACCGTCTCATCGGCGAGCGTGTGGGGGACCGAGTAGGTGACACCGCCGTAGCTGAACGTCGCGGACCACCCAACCCGGCGGGTCTCACCGAACACCGTCGTGTAGGGCCGCTCCGGGAGCCGATGCAACCGGGCCTGTTCCTCGACGAGCATCACCGCCGGTGCCCGCCGGGTCACCCGGTGGTCCCGACCGTTGACCTCGACCATGAACGCGTCGCACGCCTCGACCAACTCGCCCCACGACTCGTAGTCGCCCCGACAGGTTCGCATCGGTGGGCACCAGATCGGCTTTCGCGACCCTGACGGTTGCTTCGACCCCGCCCTTCGATTCGGGATCGGCCGGCACGCACGTCTCGACGGTCACGCCGTAGTGGCCGCCGACCGCGACCATCTCCGGATGACGGACCGCGATCCCCGCCACATGGCCGGTGGTGACGGTGCGTTCGTTGTCGGTCAACCAGTAGGTCGGCACACCCCCGAAGACACGCATCGACCGGTCCAGACACGCAGATCGTGGTGGCCATCTTGCGGTCCCACACCGGGATCACCACCCGGAACCGCGACCACGCCAACCACGCACAGAACAACAACGTCGCCCGACCCCCGACACTCGGGCCGTGTTCCCCAGTCCCACTGCGCCCACATGCCCGGCTCCACGATCCACGGCCGATACACACGGCGACGGCCCCTGGCGATGGTTCGCCTTCACCTCCGCGACCGCACGACGAACCGTGCGCTCCGAACCGGTGAACCCGAGCCGCCACGCAGCTTGTCGAACGCGACATCGGCGCGGATCTTGGCGTCGCTGCGCTCCACCCACTCCTCGATCTTCGCCAGGAACGGATCGATGATCCGCTCCCGCCGCTCGGGTCCTTCGTCGACCAGCTCGCCCGCGTCGCGCTTCGCGACGTAGCGCGGCGACAGTGTGATGTGAGCAACCAGCCAACTCGCCGGCATCTCTGAACGACCCAGTCAGGTCGAACGCTTCCAGAATGTTCATGATCTCCTCGCGAGACTTCACTTGCTCCTCCTGCTCGATGTGCTTCGTCAGCAACGAGCAGTCGAGCAGGAGGAGCACCCCCACCAGCGGACCCGGCACGAGCAACGGACTTCAACGAGGGCAGAACAACCGGCCGCCACCGGGCAGAACTGTTGGCCACCACCGGGCAGCTACATGGCCGCCACCGGGCACGATCTCATGGCCGCCGACATCCAGAGCCGGCCGGCTGCGTCGCGGCCAGCCTCAGGGTCGAAGAAGCGCAGCACCACCGT
>JBAOHV010000022.1:0-7665 GCA_037045265.1 Microthrixaceae bacterium
CCTCAGCTGTCGAGTCGGTTTGTGCTCGACCTGCCCCTGATGGCCTGACCGCGACACTTCCGCGGAAGCGTCCCGTAACGCCGGGAACGTGACGTTCTCGTCGGCTGACCTCGGCTAGCAAGCGGGGTTTCGCGAGCCCGTCAAGGGGCCGAAAGCCCCGAGAATTGGGAGCCCGAACTCGGATTCGTCCGTGCAGGTCGTCCCCGCGGATTAGCAGGGGATTAGCAAGCCCTTCCGGATAGGCGTTGCTCGGGCGGCCGCAGGGAGCCGTCGGAATCAGCGTCATGGTGAGACCCATCGCCGCTCCTGCGACCGCCAGATGAGTCCCAGCGCCGTGCCGTCCAGAGCCGGATCGACGAGTGCGGTAGCGAGGTCGCGGGCGGCGTCGATTCCGGCGGCGTCAGCGCAATAGGGCACGCTCCGGGCGGTCCGCTCGTAGACCGCGCCCCACGGAGACGGAATCGTGAGGCGTTCGAAGGGTTCCATCTGGCGGCGGCGCGCTTCGATGGCGATGGCGTTGGCGAGCGCGGCACCGTCGATGTCCTGGGTGACGGCCAACACGACCAGGTCCACCAGGTCCTTCTCGCGGCTCGACGGCTTCCCGTCGTAGAGCTGCATCGTGGCGCAGACCTTGTCGGCGATCTGGTCGACCACGGGGTACAGCCGGTAGTCGAATCGGACCAAGCGCGGCAGGTTGAGCGCACTCGCCGGGGTGGCGATCGTGGGCTCGGCGGTGATGCCCGCCCCACCGGAGAGATCGATCCCGATGCCAACCTTCTTCTGCGCGCCGATGTATGTGTCGAACTGGACCCGATATCCCTCCGTGTAGGGCTGCTCTTCGCCAGTCAGGATCTCGTGATGGCCGGCGTAGACGAATCGAAAGTGGTCGCCGAGGTCGACCTCTGCCAGCCGGCGGAGATCAGCGATCGCCTCGTCCAGGTCGTAGCCCCTGCGGTAGAGGTCGATGTCGGTCGTGGCCCGGGTCGACGGCACTCGGGCGAGCATGCCTGCGCCGCCCTTGAGGACCCACTCGGATTCGTGCCCCTCCGAGAAGACTCGGCTGAGGAACCGGTTGAAGTACTCCAGCCGTATCCGCTCGCTGATCGTGAGGGATGGATCCTCCGCTTGAGCCTTCTGGGCGGCGGCCTTGATGGCGCTCTCGACGCCCTTGCCATCGGCATACGCCGCGATCTCACCCACCGACGCTCGCGGCCTGTGCGTGGCGCGCCGCCTCGATGGCGTTGATGGCCGGCGCGAGATCGGATCCGGCAGCGGCGAGTGTCTTGCCGATCGATGCAGACCACTCGTCGCCGAAGGAGGCCAGCAGGTCCCGCGTGGGGAGGGTCATCGCAATCTGCTCGGCGATCGCCGCAAGGGCTGCGTCGATTCCGGGGAGACGAGGTATCTCGATCGACGCTGCGAAGCTTTCGAGGAGCGGAGCGATCGACTGCTGCACCGACCGCGCGACGGATTCGTTCAGAGCTCGGAGCGCCTCCTGGGTGGCGGGCCCGATAAGGGACTGAGCGAGATCAGCGTGGTTGAGGTGGGCGAGGCTCGACGCGGCAACCAGCGCGCCGGTCGTTTCTGAGGCCGACATCTGTCGGACGAGGGCAGTGGCGTCGAGCCCGGCGAGCGCATTGAGGCGACCGAGCAGCGCGGCGCCGTCGCCCTTGGCCAGGTGGTTCCTCGCGGCGAGCGGGGCGAGCAGCTCAGACAGCCGTGTGGTGTCGAGCCGGCGGGCCCGTGCCGTGTCGCGCAGCACCTGGGCCACCAGGCTGAGGTCAGTGCGGTCCTCGACCAGGTCCGCGATGGTCCGTTCGATCGTCGTGACGGGAAGGCCCAGAGCGATCGTCACGTCGGCGGGGTCGAGCTGGCGATGGCGGTAGCTGACCTCGGATCGTTGCGTCTGGCGGCGGATGGGAGTGCTGAGTTCGTGCCGATCGGCCGGTAGGTCGCCGGCGCCGTAGAGCGCGGCGGCCGATGCACCCATGACCACCACGCCGTTCGGCAGATCGCTGAGCCGCTCTTCGGCGGTACGTGCTGGCTCGGCTCCCAGCCATGCGGCACGGATTCCCTCGAACGCGTCAGCGGGCGCTCCGGCATCGCGGTAGATCCCCTGGGCAACGCGATCGAGGTGCCCTCGTTGGGCAAGTCGTGAGAGCTCGTGGCGCGTCACCCCGTGCGCGGACGCCTGAGCTGTCGTCGCCATGCCCCATTGAGGTGCCGAGAGATCTGCGAGGATCCTGAGCGCCTGAGTGGCTCGCATGCTTGGATTGTAGCGACAATATTGACACGTTCCAAGCACTGCGTGGAAGGTCATGGCCTCTAGTCGGGTCCGCGGATGTGCGGCGGCGTCGACTGGCTCCCTACCGCGAGCTTGGGAGCGGGGATGATCGTCGCCGACTTCTCCGTGACGATTGGGCCACTGACGCTGTCGGCCAGCAGTGCGGAGAGCGCACGGTGGGCAAAGCGGTGGGTCGAGCGGAGTGGGCCAACGGGCGTCTCGGCCATCCGAAGGGTTAGCGCCGTGAGGTCGCCGTCGAAGAGGTGCTCGCCGAGGAACGCGAACTCATTCATCACGCCCACGACGCTGCGGTCGTTGGTCGGGGCGAGAGCGACGTCGGCCATGTGGGCGAGTTCGGCGTCGATCGCCGTCTGGTCGAAGCCGTGGAGGTCGAGGACGCGGGCGATCTCGCCGGGGAGGCGGTCGAGCAGCTTGGGTGCAGGTGCCAGTGGCACAAACAGCGGTAGGTACGTCCGAGCGTTGACCACCATCGCCACCTGCGGTCGCCACAACAGGGCGGTCGCGAACCAGTCGCCAAGAAGTCCGGTCGGCATCGCCTCCCCGCTGGCCGGTGCCTTCACCCGAGGTAGAGGACGTAGGTCCAGGTCGTTCCCCGCTTCATCACCGATCCGCGCACTGCCCGTCTTCCCTCGTGTCGGCCACAAACGCCCTAAGCGCGCGGCTCCAGCTGAGGCCTCGACGGGGTGAGCGGTCAGCGGATTGGCAAGGGATTAGCAAGCGCTGCATCCGGATGCTTCCGGGGCCCGAAAACCCTGGAAACACTGAGCCCGAACTCGGATTCGAACCGAGGACCTGCTGTTTACAAGGCCGGCCTGAGCCGTCCACGCCGTGTGACTGCGTGCACTGTAGCCCGAGATTCCGGGGTTTTCAGTCCACGCAGTGACGCTGCGAGCACCCCGTTCTGCTGCGGTGGTTAGCAAGGGACTGGCAAGGAGACGTCGCCTCTATTCGTCGGTGTGCTCGCCAGCTGGCAACTCGAGTGGCGCAGCTGACGCCGAGGGCCGGCCAACCGCGAGCCCCCTCTGCGCGTCCAGTGCTCCGTGTTCCCGCAGGTACTCGCGGAGGTATGGCAGCGCGAACGTGACCGAGCCGTGACCAGCACTCTCGATCAGTTCAGCGGCGAGGAGTCTGAGTCGGTACTGGCTGGCGTAGTTGGCGTCGCAGTTCAAGCGACCCGCGATGTCGATCATCCGCGATGGCCCGTCGTCTTGGGCCATCGCCAGGAGGAACGTCCGGTCGACGTTGGACAAGTCGGCGAGCGATGGTTCCACCACGAGTGACCCAAGCCGTCGTTGCGCAGCGAGGATCCCGACGTTCACGTCTTCGGCCGTTACGTCGCTCGCGCTCGGGTGCAGTCGCCAGACCTGATATCCGACGAGCTGGATCATGAACGGATATCCGTCGGTCGCCTCGGCGGCTCGCGCGCTCAGCTCGGGGCTGATCGACCGACCGGCATCCAGAATCGGTGTGGCAATTGCGCTCGCGACGTCCTCGAGGACACGCGACCGAGGTGGTATCGGTCCGCCCGCCGAAGGAAGGTCAACACCTCGTCGGAAAGCACTTCGCTGACGGCGGAGGGCAGCCCGGCGCCGACGAAGGCGATCTCGCGGCCTTCTCGGAAGAGATGCTGCACGGTGGTGGCGAGCTCACGCAGTTCGTCGCGCTGCTTCTGGTGAATCTCGTCGAGCGTGAGCAGCAGCCCCGTGCCGTTCGCTGCGAGGAGGTCGCAGAGGCTCGTCATCTGGTTTCGAAGCCCGGGGGATGAATCGTGGCTCTGGGTCGTGTCCCACGTGGCTCCGCCCCCGACCACGGGCGCCGTCAGGCCCTTCAGTTTGGATGTGGTCGCCTTTGGGTCCTGGTCACGGAGCAGGGCGGGAAGGTGTTCAGTGACAAGTCGTCCGACGAAGCCCGGGGAGGCCGTCTCGGAGATGACCAGCCAACCGCGCTCGCCGCGAGGTCCTCGACAGCGTTGAGCAGAACCGTCTTCCCAGTGCCTCGGGCTCCCGTGTAGACGGTCGCCCGACCCGGTGAGCCCGGCCCGTCTTCGAGCGCTTCACTGAATCGTTCGAGTGGTTCCTCACGTCCGACGAGGAGCGGAGGGGAGACGCCGAAGGACGGGGTGAACGGGTTCGGCATGCCTCGACTCTACCCCCGCCCGCCTTAGATGTCTTTAGTTTCTTTAGATCTACTAGAGATCGCTAGAGATCTGCTCAATCGCCCCAGTCCTCCCACCAGCCGTCGTCCTGGGACAACCGTTCGGCCGCAAGTTCAGGCTCAAGTGCCATCTCCTCGTGGCACTGGACGATGAAGGCGATGATGTCCGACCGCGCTCCCCGGCCGTCGCGTGTGGTCTCGCTGTACCCGTGGTCGGGCATGTCCTCGGGCGCCACGGGGGCACGGGTTGAGAGGACGTTCCGCCAGCGGTCGAGTACCCGCTCCTCGACCTCCATGGCGTCGTAGCCGGCAGCGAATCGCCACACCCGAAGGACCTCCCATCCGTCGACCTCGAACTGGTCCATTCGTGCGCCGGCTGTCACACCGATCTTGAGCGCGCGGTGGTGTTCGCTGCTGATGAGGTAGAGGCTCGCCGGAGCTTCCGGGTCCCGAAGCGACAGCGGGTTGAACTGCCGCCACTCCCGCCTTCCTGACGAGCGTTTGGGCGGCTCGGAGGAGGGCCGGCCTGTTCGTTGCGCACCTGCGTTCGGGCCGCTCGACGGGCAGCAGCGTTCGCGGCGCGCCGCTCGGCTCTTGCGGTGCTGTCCTCCTCGAGGAAGTCGTCGAGCGCCGTGAAGGCCGCTGCAGAATTGACGATCTTGTCGAGCTTGCGATGGTGAGTGATCGCCTGAAGCACAGCGCTACCCGGTAGGTCACAGAGAATGGTCAACTCCGGCCTGGCGAGAAAGCGTGCCTGCAATTGCTCATCAAGCGAACCGTGTCGATTCATCCAGGCGTCGAGAACACCGGTCGCATCCGCGGGGTGAAGGTAGCGCCGGTGTTCTCGTCGCGCCCGTGTGACGGCTCCCTCGGCGACGACTTCCTTGGAAAGCGTCAGCGTTCGGCGACGAGCGCAGCAAGCGCTCGATCTGCGAAGCGGTGGCTCGATCGGAGCGGGCCGATGGGTGTTTCTGCCATCCGCAACGACAAAGCTGTGAGGTCGCCCTCGAAGAAGTGCTCACCAAGGAACGCGTACTCGTTCATCACGCCCAGGACGCTGCGGTCGTTGGTTGGGGCGAGGCGCACGTCGGTCATCTGCTCGCGCTCCGCGTCGATCGTCGCCTGGTCGACACCATGGAGCGAAAGCACTCGGGAAATCTCGTGGGGGAGCCGGTCGAGAAGCTTCGGTGCTGGAGCCAGCGGTATGAACACCGGAAGGAAGGTTCGAGCATTGACCACCAGCGCCACCTGCGGCCTCCAGAACTGGGCGGTTGCGAACCAGTCGCCAAGCACGCCCGTCGAGACGTCGTCGTCGACGATCGTCGGACCTTTCACTCGATCCCGGAGCTTCTTCGTTCCTCGTACCACCAGCATTCCCCGATTCTCCCGCGATCGCCGAAGCTGCCGAGTCGACGAGCTGCGGGGTGCTTCAATGGCGCCGAACGAGGAGGCAGTGCTCTGACGACCAAGGACGCCCTGAGATTCGAGACGCCGTTGTACACCGTTACCGACGCGGCGCGGATCGTTGACGTTCCAGCGTCAACCCTCGCGGCGTGGGCCAAGGGCTACACGCGGACCTTCCCGGGGCGGCGCGAGGTCACCGGTGAGCCGGTGATCTCCTACGTCGAGCCGCATCACCGACGCGAACCCACGATTCCGTTCGTCGGACTCGCCGAGGCGCTCGTCCTTTCCGCAGTACGTCGAAGCGGTGTGTCGATGCAGCGCGTTCGTCCGGCGATCGCTCAGCTGGAGCAGGCGATCGGCGTCGCTCACGCCCTCGCATCACAAAAGCTCTACACCGACGGCGCCGAGTTGATGTTCGACTACGCCGAACAGCACCGAGGAAGCGCCGAAGGCGACAGCGCGATGGAACTCGTCGTCGTCCGGAACGGACAACGGGTCTTCACCGATGTCATCACCGATTACCTCCAGCGGATCCAATACGGCGATGACGGCTACCCGACACTGATCCGGGTTCCGGCCTACTCCGGCGCAGAGGTCGTGGTGGATCCGCACCGGGCGTTCGGGTCGCCGATCTTCCAGCGGGGCGGCGCACGCGTGGACGACGTGCTGGAGCGCTTCTGGGCCGGCGACTCGATCGACGCACTGACTGAGGAATTCGGGGTGCCGGCCGACCAGCTCGAGGACGTGCTGCGTGCCGCATCCCGACGGGCTGCCTGAGCTCTTCCTCGATCGCAGTCTGGGGCGCATCAAGGTGCCGCAACTGCTGCGCGACGCGGGGCTGAACCTCGTCACGCTCGCAGAGCACTACGGCGTCCCCACCGACGAGTCCGTCGCCGACGAGGAATGGCTGCAGCTCGCTGGGGAGCAGGGCTGGGCGGTCTTCATGAAGGACACCCGCATCCGCCACAACCCGGCTGAACGCGCCGCTGTCCGTGACCACCACGTCCGGTGCTTCTGTCTGTCGAGCCAGAGCATCTCGGGCGAGGACATGGCGGCTCGCTTCCTCGACAACCTCGAAGCGATCGTCGCCGCATGTGCCGACGAGGGGCCCTTCATCTACGTCGTGCACGCCAACCGGATCGAGCAGCGGCCGCTCAAGGACTGACAACACGATGGCGCCTTGCCGCAGTCCGGAAGGGACCCCATTGCGGCAGGCCGAAACGGCCGGGGAGGTTACGCAGGCGACCCGAGGGGCACCGATCGCAGCGTCTCGTCGCCGTGGCTGCGCATCCACACGACGATGTCGATGACTCGCAAGGGCGTCACGTTCGCCGCCCACGCCGCGCCGTTCCGTGCGTTGAGCGCAGCCGTGAGGAGAGCGTTGCCCTTTCCCTCCCCGATGTACGGGACCCACGGCGCCCAGAAGTTGGACTCTTTCGTGTCGTACAGCGACTGGCCGACGTAGAGGTCGAACACGGGGAACAGATCGGGTCGCTTGGCAGCCATGAGCTTGCTCGACTTCGTGCGCGCGATGCCCTTGAGTCCGCGGAGGAGGGCTTCGAGCTCCCAGCCCTCGCTTTCGGACTCCAGCGGTTCTGGGTTGTCCCAGATCGTGCCCCGGTGTATTGCTCGTACCGTCGGAGGGATTCGGCCGCTCTCTCCGCCTCAACTCCCGTGAAGTCGTCGATCGGGTCTGTGGTGAACTCGCCAGCCATGGTCGGGCAGTCTGAAACCGGTCACATGGAGCGAAAAGTCTCGGCCGACCGAGCAGACCCGCCGAGAGGGCTGGTTAGCAAAACGGT
>JBAOHV010000023.1:0-73514 GCA_037045265.1 Microthrixaceae bacterium
AGATAGCTTCCGCTTCGTCCACGTTCACCTTGAGCAGCAGCTTGCCCAGGTCTTCGGCAATCGTGAACAAGGTGACCGCCTGCAGTGACGCGGCGACTGCATTGCCGGGATCCACCGAACGGGTCAGGATCATGCCGTCGATGGGCGAGCGGATTGAAGCCTTGGACAGATTGGTTTCGTCCGTGGCGAGAGACGCCCTGGCTGAATCGAGGTTGGCGCGGGCGCTGGCCTCGGCGACCGACGGCGCGTTCTAGGCTGGCGCGGGCCGCATCGAGTTCGGCTGCCGAGGGCACTTTGCCACCTGACAGCCGTGCCACTTCCTCCAGCCGCGCCAGGCTGGCTTTGGTTTCCTTGAGCGTGGCAGCGGTTTGTAGCAGCTGGGCCTGCGCGCTGGCCAGCGCGGCGCGCGAGCGCGTGACCTGGTCGGTGAGTTTGGCCGTGTCCAGCTCCACCAGTACCTGCCCTTTTTTGACCCGGTCGTTGACATCGACCAGCACGCGCAGCACCGTACCCGAGAGTTCGCTGCCGATGTTGACCAGGCGTGTGGGCTGCAGCGTGCCATTGGCGGTGACTCTGAGCGTCAGGTTGCCTTTGGCGGCCGCTTCTGTGACGTAAATCGGCGCCGCTTTGGCCTGCTGGCTGGCCGACCAATAAAAATAGGCTGCAGTACCGCTGGCCAGCAGCGCCAGGCCAATCCACAGGCTGCGCCGTCGCCACCAGGTGGGCTTGGGGGGCTGCGCCAGCAGGGCTTGCAAGTCGGCTGGTGCGGCCGTTGAGGCTGTAGGCGCTGAAAGGGGCTGGGAAGACGTTGCGTTCATGGGGTTCAAGAGGGGTTTCGGGCTAACGGAGCCGTGAGATGCGATGGCGGGACGACGTTCCTGGGTGGGCTATTGCCAGCCACCTCCGAGCGCCTTGACCAGGCGCACCTGGTCAGCGCTGCGGGTGGCTTGCAGGCTGACCACACTGTCCTGTGCTGACAGCAGGGTACGCTGGGTTTGCAGTACGGTCTGAAAATCAATCAGTCCACTGGCGTAACGGTTGTTCGCCAATTGCGCGGCGTTGCTGGCGGAGGTGACTGCGGTCTGTAGCAATTGGAGACGTTGCGCATTGTTCTGAATGGCAATCAGGGCGTCTTCCACCTCTTTAAGCGCAGCCAATACCGTGGTCTGGTAGCCGGCACGGGCTTGTTCGAGTGCACCTTCCTGCGCCAGCACCTGGCTCTTGGCGGCACCCCCATCCAGCAGTGGCACGGACACTGATGCCAGCAAGCTGCCCGCCAGCGTGGCACCGTTGACAAGGCTTGCCAGCGTCAGTGCGCTCAGCCCCACCGAGCCGCCGAGGTTGAAGCTGGGGTAACGCGCGGCGTCGGCGGCGTTTAACCGCGCCAATGCGGCGCTGATGCGGTGTTCAGCCGCACGCACGTCAGCGCGCTGGCGCAGCGTGTTGGTTGCGATGTGTTCGCCATACCCGGCCCGGCTTTGCGGAATTTCACCTAAAGTTGATAGCAAGCTGTCCAGTTCCAGTGGACGCTGGCCAATCAAAATGGCCAAACTGTGGCGGGTCGCTGCCAGGTTGGTCTGCAAGGTGGGCAACTGGGCAGCGGTTTGTGCAACCGCACTCTGCGCCTGCTCCACTTCCAGTGCAGTGACCAGTCCAGCCTGGGCGCGCCATTGGGTGATTTGCAGGGTTTCCTGCTGGCTGGCCAGGTTGTTCTGGGTGATGATCAGCTGCGCCTGAGTGCCCCGCAGCTGGATGTACGCCAGCGCCACTTCAGCAGCGATGCTGACCTGCACGTCGCGCAGACTCGCCTCGGTGGCCAGCGTGTCCGCCTCATAGGCGGCCAGAGCCGCGCGGTTGCCACCAAAGATGTCGATCTCCCAGCGCGCATCAAGCCCGGCCTGAAAACTGTTGCTGGCGTCGCGTGACTCCGCCTGGCTGCGCTGGGCTGAGCCGGATAGGACCAGGTTGGGGCCATTGCTGGCGGCTTTGACATCGCGTGCGGCGCGCGCCTGTTGCAGCGCGGCCTGCGCTGAGCGGATGCTGGTGTTGGTTTGCAGCGCTTTCTGCACCAGCTCACTGAGCAGGGGATCGTCGAATGCGGTCCACCAGGTCTGCTGCATCGGTGAAGCCGGATTTGACTCGGTTGTGACGGCATTGTTGGCGCTGCCGGTCGGGCTGGCGCAGCCAGTCAGGTTCAACGCCAGAAACAGCGTTGCCAGGGTAAGCACCGGCCGATGTGAGATTGCGGCCAGTGGCCAGAAAGGGAGTAGTGATCGCATGGATAAATGGATGGTGTCGCGCAGTAACTCTGCAGGGCGAACCCGCTGGCTTGGAGGTGAATTGTCTGGCATGTGCAGGACAGTCCGGCGTCTGAGTCGTGAAGTCTTGTAAAGTTCCGGTGAAAGCCCACCTTGTCGGTACGCCGTCTCCATGGGACAATCGCGCCCCTATGCATCCAAAAGCCCTGCTTGACGCCTGTTCCGAACTGGTGCGTCTGACTCTCAAATTTGACCACCCGGCGGACGCCATCGTGTCGCGTTTTTTTCGCGACCACCGGGGTCTTGGCCCGCGTGAACGCGCCACCATGGCAGAGACGGTGTACACCGTTCTGCGCAAAAAACAACTGTTTGACCACTTTGCGCCCTCGGGCAGCGGCCCCAAGGAGCGACGCCTGGCGATTCTGGGTTTTTATGGCCCGGGCGACTTCCTGCGCAGTGCTTTGAGCGATCAGGAGAAAAACTGGCTGGACCAGTGTGAAAAGATCAAGCCCGAAGACCTGATGGAGCGCCATCGGCACAACCTGCCCGAGTGGTTGGTGCAGCCGCTCAAAGACCAGTTGGGTGCCGACTTCTGGCCGCTGGTGGAGAGCTTTAACCAGGGCGCCGGGCTGGACTTGCGGGTCAACACCTTCAAAGCCAAGCGCGACGAGGTGCAAAAGGCGCTGGCCAAGCCTCGGGCATCAAGGCAGTGGCCACGCCGTATTCGCCATGGGGCCTTGCGCATTGCCGGCAAACCAGCGCTGAACAAGCACGAGGCTTTTTTACGCGGCGACTTTGAAGTGCAGGACGAGGGCTCGCAACTGCTGGCGCTGCTGCTGGACGCCAAGCGTGGCGAGATGGTGGTGGACTTTTGCGCCGGCGCCGGCGGCAAGACGCTGGCGCTCGGTGCCGCCATGCGCTCCACGGGTCGCCTGTACGCGTTTGACACCTCGGCGGGCCGGCTGGATGCATTCAAGTCGCGCCTGGCGCGCAGCGGTTTGTCCAACGTGCACCCGGCGGCCATTGCGCATGAGCGCGATGACCGGGTGAAACGCCTGTCCGGCAAGATCGACCGCGTGCTGGTGGATGCGCCCTGCACCGGGCTTGGGCACGCTGCGGCGCAACCCCGACCTGAAGTGGCGCCAAACGCCTCAGTCGGTGGATGAGATGGTGGCCAAGCAGACGGCCATCTTGCAAGGCGCAGCACGGCTGGTGAAGTCCGGTGGGCGCCTGGTCTATGCCACCTGCAGCATCCTGCCGCAAGAGAACGAGGGCATTGCACAGGCGTTTTCTGAAGCCAACAAGGACTTTGTCGCCGCTGGAAGTCGGCGACATCCTCACTGCCCTGAAAATCAGCCAGGCTGCCAGCCCGTGCAGCGGTGGACCGGATGGGCCAGACCTATTTGCGTCTGTGGCCGCATCGCCATCAGACCGACGGTTTTTTTGCCGCGGTGTGGCAGCGCAAATAAACTAAATCAACGAGAGAGACAACGTCAATGGAAACCATACTCGACTGGGCTGCCAATGGCCTGTGGGACTTGAGCGCCTGGCAAATCGTGTTGTTCACGCTGGTGGTGACGCATGTCACCATGATCAGTGTCACCGTATTTTTGCACCGGCATCAGGCGCATCGCGCGCTGGACCTGCACCCTGCGGTGTCGCATTTCTTTCGCTTCTGGTTGTGGTTGACAACCGGTCAGGTGACCAAGGAATGGGCGGCGATTCACCGCAAGCATCACGCCAAATGCGAGCAAGCCGAAGACCCGCACAGCCCGCATGTATATGGCATCAGGACCGTCTTGCTGCAGGGCTATGAGCTGTACCGCAAGGAAGCACGCAACGCCGACACCTTGGCGCGTTATGGTCATGGCACTCCCAGCGACTGGATTGAGCGCAAGTTGTACAGCCGCTTCTCGTTTGCCGGCATTGGCTTGATGTTGTTGATCGACATGACGCTGCTGGGTGCGGCGGGCCTGGCAGTGTGGGCAGTGCAGATGGCCTGGACCCCGGTGATGGCTGCCGGCATTGTGAATGGTGCAGCGCATTACTGGGGTTACCGGAATTTTGAGGCACCGGATGCCAGCACCAACATCTCACCTTGGGGCATCTTGATTGCGGGTGAGGAACTTCACAACAACCATCACACTTATCCCACCTCGGCCAAGTTGTCGGTCAAGCCGTATGAGTTTGACATCGGATGGATGTACATCAGCGTGCTGCAAAAACTGGGTCTGGCCAGCGTCAGGAAGGTTCCGCCGCGTCTGGCCCTTGGTGAAGTACGCGCGGTCGCCGACGAACAGACGCTGGAGGCGCTGATACAGAATCGTTTTGAGTTGATGGCAGCTTATGCCAAGCAGATGCGTCAAACGTTTCGACAGGAACTCGCCGCGCTCAAAGCACGGCACGCCGATGCTACGGTGATTCGGGCTGCTCAGCGCTGGTTGCACCGGGATTTCGACCAGGTTCCCGCAGCGATTGCGCAACAACTGGCATTGGCACGTGCGGCGTCGCCCACGCTCGACAAAATGGTGGTGATGCGCGAAGAACTGCGTCAAATGTGGCTCAACCGGTCCAATACCCGCGAGCAGCTCGCCACGGAGTTGCAAGCCTGGTGTCAGCGGGCCGAGGCCAGCGGTGTTGCTGCTTTGGCCGAATTCTCCATGCGCTTGCGTTCGGTGCAGGCGCCCCAGGTGGTCTGAAACAGAACGTCAGATCAAAGGTAAGGCTGACCGAAACCTTGCTTTGGTGTGGTTTGTCAGCCCACGAGCAGTGACCGGCTCACCACAGCATAAAAAAGCCCGCATGAAGCGGGCTTGATTTCAGGACTCGGACTGCTGTTTAACGCAGTTTCATTTCCTTGTAGTCCACGTGTTTGCGAGCAACCGGATCAAATTTCTTGATCAGCAATTTCTCGGGAGTGGTCTTTTTGTTTTTGTCGGTGGTGTAAAAGTGACCGGTGCCGGCTGTCGATTCCAGCTTGATTTTTTCGCGTCCGCCTTTGGCTGCCATGATGATCTTTCTAAAAGGGTGTTGTCATTAAGCCTGACCGCGGGCGCGCAAGTCTGCGAGCACGGAGTCGATACCATTCTTGTCGATCAAACGCAGACCAGCGTTCGAAATCCGCAGGCGAACCCAGCGGTTTTCGGACTCAACCCAGAAACGGCGATATTGCAGGTTCGGCAAGAACCGGCGCTTGGTTTTGTTGTTGGCGTGGGATACATTGTTCCCAACCTGCGGGCCTTTGCCCGTAACTTCGCAGACGCGTGCCATGAGGACACTCCGATCGTGATAACGGCCCTGACTGACGTCAAAAGCCTGACCTCGCCAAGAAAAAGGGTGGCGGTAACCCGAATGCTGGCCCCGACCCACAGGGGCTCAGGATTTCAGCAAAGCCCGTCATTATATGCGGTGATTGGCGTCACTGCTCAAGAAAACGTTGCGCGTCCAGTGCGGCCATGCAACCAGTGCCGGCACTGGTGATGGCCTGGCGGTAAATATGGTCCTGCACATCACCTGCGGCAAAAATGCCGGGCACGCTAGTTTGTGTGGCAAAACCTTTGTTGCCACTCTGGGTGACGATGTAACCACCCTCCATCTGCAACTGACCTTCAAAAATACCCGTGTTGGGGCTGTGACCGATGGCGATAAAGCAGCCTTTGAGCGTCAGGTCTTCGGTGACGCCAGTGTTGACGTTCTTGACACGAACACCCGTGACGCCACTGGCATCGCCCAGTACCTCGTCCAGGGTGCTGAAGGTCTTCAGCACAATCTTGCCGCTGGCAACTTTCTCCATCAACTTGTCGATCATGATGGGTTCGGCGCGGAACTTGTCGCGGCGGTGAATCAAATACACCCGGCTGGCGATATTGGATAAATACAGCGCTTCTTCCACCGCCGTATTGCCGCCGCCCACCACACAGCACACTTCGTTGCGATAGAAAAAGCCGTCACAGGTGGCGCAACCTGAAACGCCGCGCCCCATGAAGGCCTCTTCAGATGGCAAACCCAGATACTTGGCCGAAGCGCCGGTGGCCAGAATCAGCGCGTCGCAGGTGTAGCTGGCGCTGTCGCCAAACAAGGTGAATGGACGCTTGGAGAAATCGACCCGATGGATGTGGTCAAACACGATTTCCGTCTTGAAGCGCTCGGCGTGCTCCAGAAATCGCTGCATCAATTCCGGTCCCTGAACGCCTGCGACGTCGGCGGGCCAGTTGTCGACCTCGGTGGTGGTCATCAACTGGCCGCCTTGCGCCATGCCGGTGACCAGCATCGGCTTCAGATTGGCGCGGGCCGCATAAATGGCCGCGGTGTAGCCGGCTGGACCAGAGCCCAGAATCAATACCTGGGTATGTCGGATGTCGGTCATGGGTTTTCCTTGAAAGATTTCGATGGGTGAGGCGTGTACAGTTGGGGCTCAATGACCATCTGTCAAGCCAGAAAACCCGGCCGATTGAACAGGTCGGCGGTAACTGAACCCCACAATGGGTAGGATTATGCAATGTCGACCGATCTGAACCCTTGCGCAAATTCCCCACTTTGACCCATGACATACTCTCTTAATACCCTGCACGCCACAAACTCCGCCAGTCAAAACGTCACGCGTTCAGGCTGGGCTCGTTTCGCGACAGAGTTGGGTTTGGTGGCTGGCTTGGCGTTTCTGGTGTTCTGGTTGTTGTCACTCATGAGTTACTCACAGCAGGATGCAGCGTGGTCAACCTCGGGTGCGGGTTTGCCTTGGGTGAACAAGGGTGGGCGCGTCGGCGCCTGGCTGGCTGACGGCAGTTACTTTCTGTTTGGCATTTCCGTTTGGTGGTGCTGGGCTGCAGGCGTGCGGGTCTGGCTGTCCGGCTTGGCACGATGGATGCGCGGACGTGATTTTTTGCATCGCAAGATCGACCCGTTACGCCGGCCCGGACTTGCCAGGCTGATGTTTTGGCTGGGGTTGATCTTGCTTTGCAGCGCCAGTGTCACTCTGGAGTGGTCACGTTTTTATCGTCTGGATGACCACCTGCCGGGCCATGCGGGCGGTGTCTGGGGCTATTTGGTGGCGCCTTTGGTGGTTGCAGTTGCTTGGGCATACCGGCTCCGCCCTGCTGGGCGATTGTGGTCGGGTTGTTGGGCCTTGCCTGGGTGTTCCGGTTTTCCTGGGGCGAACTGGCCGAGCGCCTGGGCGCCTGGCTGTTTGGGCGGGTCGAGACGCGCCGGGAGAAACTGGAGGTTGAGCAGGACCTGGTGATTGGCCAGCAGGCAGCGCAGGCGCGCGCCGAGGTTCTGGTGGAGGCGCGCCATGTGGCAGCTGAGCATCCCGCGCGGCCGGTGGTGGTGATCGAACCACCCGTGCCCGAACCCGCCAAGAGCGAACGGGTCGCCAAGGAGCGGCAGAAGACCCTGTTCAAGGACGTTTTCGACAGCAAACTGCCCCAGGTCGATTTGCTCGATGCTGCCGTGGCACGGCAGGAGACCGTGTCGCCCGAGACGCTGGAGATGACCAGCCGCATGATCGAGAAGAAGCTCAAGGATTTTGGCGTTGATGTGGCCGTGGTGCTGGCCCAACCCGGCCCGGTCATTACCCGCTACGAAATTGAACCCGCCACCGGCATCAAGGGCTCACAAATTGTCGGTCTGGCCAAAGATCTGGCGCGCTCGCTCAGTCTGGTATCGATCCGGGTGGTGGAAACCATCCCGGGCAAGACCACCATGGCACTTGAGCTGCCCAACGCCAAGCGCCAAACCATCAAGCTGTCCGAGATCCTGGGCGCGCAGAGCTACCACGATGCCAAGTCCCTGCTCACCATGGGTCTGGGCAAAGACATCATCGGCAATCCGGTGCTGGCCGATCTGGCCAAGATGCCACACGTTCTGGTGGCGGGCACCACCGGTTCGGGCAAATCGGTCGGTATCAACGCCATGATCCTGAGTCTGCTTTACAAAGCCGAAGCGCACGACGTGCGCTTGCTGATGATCGACCCCAAGATGTTGGAAATGTCGGTCTACGAGGGCATTCCTCACCTGTTGTGTCCGGTGGTTACCGATATGCGCCAGGCGGCCAATGGGCTGACCTGGTGCGTGGCCGAGATGGAGCGACGCTACAAACTCATGAGCAAAATGGGTGTGCGCAATCTGGCGGGTTTCAATACCCGAATGGATGAAGCCAAAGCGCGGGGTGAACTCATCGGCAACCCGTTCAGCCTGACGCCAGAAGAACCCGAGCCGCTGCAGCGTCTGCCGCACATTGTGGTGGTGATCGACGAGTTGGCGGATCTGATGATGGTGGTAGGGAAAAAGATCGAGGAGCTGATTGCCCGTCTGGCCCAAAAAGCACGTGCCGCCGGCATTCACCTGATACTGGCCACCCAACGCCCCAGTGTGGATGTGATCACCGGCCTGATCAAGGCCAACATCCCCACGCGCATCGCGTTTCAGGTCAGCAGCAAGATCGACAGCCGCACCATTTTGGACCAGATGGGTGCCGAAGCCTTGCTGGGCATGGGCGACATGCTTTACATGCCCAGCGGCACCGGGCTGCCGATTCGTGTGCACGGTGCGTTTGTCAGCGACGACGAGGTGCACCGCGTGGTCAGCTATCTGAAAAGCCAGGGCGAGCCCAACTACATCGATGGCATTCTCGAAGGCGGCACGGTCGATGGCGACGATGCAGCCGATGGTTTTGCCGGGGACGGTGCCAGTGGTGAGAAGGACCCGCTGTACGACCAGGCGGTCGAAGTGGTGCTGAAAAACCGCAAGGCCAGCATCTCGCTGGTGCAGCGTCACCTGAAGATTGGCTACAACCGTGCCGCCCGGTTGGTCGAAGACATGGAGAAAGCCGGCTTGGTGAGCAGCATGAGCAACAGTGGTCAGCGCGAGATCCTGGTGCCCAAGCGTGACGATGGGTCTTGAGATGAAGAAACTATTAACTGTATTGATAGCTATCAGTGCATTACCTGTATGGGCTGGCGGCCTGGAAAGTCTGGAAAATTTTGTCAAGACGATGAAAACCGGGCGGGCCGGATTCACCCAGGTGGTGACCGCCCCGTCCCGGCAAGGGCAGGCGGCGCGCAGCAAAACATCGACGGGCAGTTTTGAATTTGCCCGCCCTAACCGGTTCAAGTTTGTCTACAAGAAGCCATTTGCCCAAAGCATTGTGGCCGACGGCCAGACGCTGTGGATGCATGATCCGGATCTGAATCAGGTCACGGCGCGTGAGCAGGCCGGTGTGCTGGCGTCGACCCCAGCGGCGCTGATTGCTGCGGCACCCGACCTGCAAGCGCTGCGGGCTGAATTCACGCTGGTCGACGTGCCGGATCAGGATGGCTTGCAATGGGTACTTGCCACCCCGCGGTCCAAAGACAATGCCGTGCAGAGCATACGCGTGGGTTTTCAAGCGGCAGGGTTGGCGGCGCTGGAGATCGTCGACAGTTTTGGTCAGCGCTCGTTGCTGAGTTTTCAGGACTTTGAGGCTAACCCGACCTTGTCAATGGGCCATTTCCAGTTCAAAGTACCCGTTGGAGCGGATCTGATCAGGCAATAAAGGGGACCGTTCACCGTCCACAAGTAGTTTGTTGGCTCCAACATGGCTGATATCTGCGATTTGTCATCAGGGTTAACCCTTGTCTCCGTTATGATGCGCTGCAACATATTCAACCGGTCCTGAGTTCGACCAGCGGGGCCGGGCGTCACACAGCGGAGTTGACCATGCGTACTTATTTTCTGTCTGCCACCGAGCCCAATGTTGGCTTGACCTCGGTGGCTCTGGGCTTGTTACGGACGCTGCAGCGCAGTGGCCTGAAAGTGGCATTTGTCAAGCCGGTGACCAAGCGTACCCCGGAGTCGGAGCCGTCCGTTTTGTTTGCGCGCAGTATTTGCCATCTCAACAACACGCCTGCCCCGTTGCCGATGAGCCTGGTGACCCAGCAGGTGACCAGTGGCAAGACCGATGATCTGCTGGAAGAGATTGTCAGCATGGCGCTAACCAATTCCCAGGGTGCCGATGTACTGGTGGTGGAGGGCATCCATGCGGACCCAACCCGCGCCTTCATTCCGCAGCTTTCGGCTGACATTTCAAAAAGCCTGCAAGCGGACGTGGTGTTGGTCGCCAGCGGTGCTGACGCCGAGGGCCTTGCCCAAACCCACTACGTCATTTCCCGCATTCGGGGCTCAGGACGGCGGGTTGAAGGGGTGATTTTTAACCGAGTGGGCGCGGATTTTGATGCGGCAGCGGCGTCGAGCCAGCTGGATGGGGTGCCGATCTGGGGCATGGTGCGTGATAACCCGGCGCTGTCCGCTCCGCGAATGCTTGATATTGCCCGCCACTTGGAAGCTGAGGTGATGATCGAAGGCGAACTTGCCATCCGCCGGGCGCATGAGACTGTGGTCTGTGCCCGCTCGGTCTCAGAAGTGATTCCACGGCTCAAGCCCGGTGCACTGGTGATCAGCGCTGGCGACCGCGACGACGTGATTCTGGCGACGGCGCTGGCAGCCAGCAATGGCATCGAGTTGGCTGGTTTGGTGCTGACGCACCATAGCTTCATCAGCCCTCGTATCGAGCGCTTCGGCTCGCGCGCCTTTCGAAGTGGGTTGCCGGTGTTGCGCACCGGTGGCGACACTTACGAAACTGCGGCCGCGATCAGTCGTTTTCCGCAGGCGGTGCCGCAGGATGACCTGGTGCGCATGAATGCGGTGATCGAGAGTGTTGCCGAAGGTCTGGACGCATTGGCGATTTGTGAGGGACTGGAGCACGCCACCTCGCGACGCATGTCGCCACCAGCGTTCCGTTATCAACTGATCCAGAAGGCGCGCGCCGCCAACAAACGCATCGTGCTGCCCGAGGGCGATGAGCCGCGCACCATTCGTGCGGCCGTCATCTGCACCGAAAAACGCATCGCACGTTGCGTGTTGCTGGGACAGCGCAAGGTGATCGAGTCGGTCGCCGATGCGATGGGTGTCGAACTGCCCATGGAGCTGGAGATTCTTGACCCGCACGAGATTGCGGGGCGCTTTGTGGAACCGATGGTGTCCCTGCGCAAGACCAAGGGTTTGACCGCCAGCCAGGCACTGGTGGCACTGGAAGACACTGTGGTGCTGGGCACCATGATGCTGGCCGTGGATGAGGTGGACGGTCTGGTCAGTGGTGCGGTGCACACCACCGCCAACACAGTGCGGCCGGCGCTGCAGCTGATCCGCACCGCGCCCGGGTCGTCCATTGTGTCGTCATGCTTTTTCATGCTGATGCCGGACCAGGTGCTGGTGTACGCCGACTGTGCGGTCAACCCCGATCCAACGGCAGCGGAACTTGCCGAGATTGCGCGTCAAAGTGCCGACAGCGCCGAGGCCTTTGGCATTGATGCCAAGGTGGCGATGATCAGCTACAGCACCGGCGCCTCCGGCGCGGGCGACGATGTGGAAAAAGTGCGAGCCGCTACGGCGTTGGCCAAGTCGCGTTGGCCGGATCTGGTGATCGACGGTCCAATGCAATACGACGCAGCGACCGTGCAGGAAGTGGCGGCACAGAAAGCGCCCGGGAGCGCGGTCGCGGGTCAGGCCTCGGTGTTTATCTTCCCCGACCTGAATACCGGCAACACCACCTACAAGGCAGTGCAACGTTCGGCCAATGTGGTCTCGGTTGGACCGATGCTGCAGGGCCTGCGCAAGCCGGTCAATGATCTGTCACGCGGTGCCCTGGTGGACGATATCGTGTTCACCATTGCGCTCACCGCGATTCAGGCGGAAGCCTTGAAGAAAGTCTGAACAACATTTCAGAAGTCGGGTGCGCCACAATATCGGGCCATGCGCGCCGTGCCCACCCACTTTTCCCCTCTGGCTGAACGCCTGCGACCCAGAACGCTGGCGCAGGTGATTGGCCAGCAGCATCTGCTCGGTCCGGGCATGGCGCTGCGCTTGGCATTTGAGTCTGGGCAACCGCACAGCTGTATCCTGTGGGGTCCCCCGGGCACAGGCAAAACCACCATTGCGCGGCTGATGGCCGATGCGTTTGACGCCCAGTTCATCACCATCAGTGCCGTGCTCGGCGGCATGAAGGAGATCCGTGAGGCGGTTGAGCTGGCGCAAAGCGCGCGCACAGGTTTGGAGCAACGGCGCAGCATCTTGTTTGTCGATGAGGTGCACCGCTTCAACAAGAGCCAGCAGGATGCGTTTTTGCCGCATGTCGAAAGTGGCCTGTTCACCTTCATCGGCGCGACCACTGAGAATCCCTCGTTCGAGGTCAACTCGGCCCTGCTGTCGCGCGCGGTGGTCTACGTGCTGCAGCCGCTGGCACCCGAAGATTTGAAAACAATTGTGCTGGTAGCTCAGGAACAACAAGCGCTTCCAGCTATCGATGAAGTAGCGGTCAGTCGCCTGGTGGCGTATGCCGATGGTGACGCGCGGCGCTTGCTCAATACGTTGGAGACGTTGGCGGTAGCGGCGCTACAGGAAAAAGTGCCGGAAATCAGCGACGCCTGGCTGCTGCAGGTGCTGGGTGAGCGCCTGCGCCGCTATGACAAAGGCGGTGAGCAGTTCTACGACACCATCTCGGCCCTGCACAAAAGTGTGCGGGGCAGTGACCCCGACGCCGCGTTGTACTGGCTGGTGCGTATGCTCGATGGTGGGGCTGATCCGCGCTATCTGGCGCGACGTTTGATTCGCATGGCCAGCGAGGACATTGGTCTGGCGGATCCGAGGGCCTTGCGGCTGGCGCTGGACGCAGCTGAAGTCTATGAGCGCCTGGGTACCCCGGAAGGTGAGCTGGCACTGGCGGAGTGTGTGGTTTACCTGGCGGTGGCGCCCAAATCCAATGCCGTCTACAAGGCCTACAACGAGGCGCGGGCCTGGGTCAAGAAAGACGCCACCCGTGCGGTCCCGCTGCATTTGCGCAACGCGCCAACGCGGCTGATGAAAACGCTGGACTATGGCAAAGGCTACCGCTATGCCCATGACGAAGAAGACGGGTTTGCCGCTGGGGAGTGCTACTTGCCCGAGGGCATGGCCGAGCCGGGTTTTTATCAACCGGTCGAGCGTGGACTGGAGATTCGGATAGCCGAGAAACTGCGTCATCTGAAAGAACGCAATTCAGCGGCGACGGCAAGGCGAAATGCCTGATTCTTCGAGCCTCGGGCGGGAGGGGTTTCCGGGTTGAGTCAGGACTGCTGGGATGCGGCGCGCCCGAGTGGCTTGAATTTGCCAATTTGCGCCGGCACCACAAAGGCCTTGACCGCAATACCCGGTTGGCTTTCATGATCGTCGGGGCTGTGAGCGTGGTGCGCGCCCTCGTGAGATTCGGCCGCAATTTCCACGAGTTGCCCTGCCAACCAGGCCGTCACCGCCTGATCCGGTTCGGTCTCGGACGTCGACCGATCCCGCCCGATCCCGCCCGTTCCCGCCCGTTCCCGCCCGATCCCGCCCGATCCCGCCCGATCCCGCCCGATCCCGCCCGTTCTGTTGTGCAGAACGGGAAGGGACCCTTCCCGTTCTGCACAACAGAACCGGGTTGGGGCCCGTCCGAGGTAGCTCCTGAACGGGTCGCGGGCTCCGCTGTCGGGGCCCGGGGGTACTCTGCGCCCGACGCTTCAGTTCGGTGCTGCGCACGCCGAGTCGGACGAGTCGATCCGGCCAGCACGCCGACACGACACACCAGGGGGACCAGGTGAAGGTCTACGAGAACCTGTACATCAACGGCGAGTGGGTGCCGTCATCCGGCACCAAGACGCTCGAGGTCGTCGACTCCGCAACCGAAGAGGTCATCGGTCGGGTGCCCGAGGGCACCGCCGCGGACGTCGACGCCGCGGTCGCAGCCGCAAAGGCAGCGTTCGACTCGTGGTCCCAGACCCCGGTCGACGTCCGCGCCAAGTACCTGCGAGACATCGGCGCCGCCCTCGCGCTGCGCTTCGACGACATCGTCGAGGTGATCACCTCCGAGGTCGGCTCGCCCAAGACGTTCGCCCAGATGGTCCAGGCCGGCCTCAGCCTCGGCGAGTGGGAGTCCTTCGCCAAGTTGGTCGAGGGCTACGCCTTCGAGGAGCAGGTCGGCAACAGCCTGGTGGTGCGTGAGCCGATCGGCGTGGTCGGCGCCATCACGCCGTGGAACTACCCGCTGTACCTGATCATCTGCAAGGTCGTCCCGGCCCTCGCCGCCGGCTGCACCGTGGTGCTCAAGCCGTCCGAGGTAACCCCGCTCAACGCCTACATCCTGGCCGAGGTGCATCGACGAGGTCGGCCTCCCCAAGGGCGTGTTCAACATGGTCGTCGGCACCGGCCCCGAGGTCGGCGCCGCCATCTCCGGGCACCCCGACGTCGACATGGTGTCGTTCACCGGCTCGGGCCGCGCCGGCGCCGAGGTGTCCAAGGCCGCAGCGCCGACCGCCAAGCGCGTCGGCCTCGAGCTCGGCGGCAAGTCCGCCAACGTCGTGCTCGACGACGCCGATCCGAGCCGCCGTCGCAATGGGCGCCGTGTTCGGCTGCTACATCAACTCCGGCCAGACCTGCTCGGCGCTCACCCGACTGCTCGTTCCCGAGTCCCGCAAGCAGGAGTACATCGACGCCGTGGTCGAAGAGGCGTCCAAGGTGCAGCTGTGCGACCCCAAGGCCGACGAGCCCGACCTGTTCCACAACCTCGGACCGCTCTCGTCCAAGGCGCATCAGGAGCGGGTGCGCTCGCTTCATCCAGAAGGGCATCGACGAGGGCGCGACGCTCGCTCGTCGGCGGCGCCCGACCAGCCCGAGGGCTTCGACAAGGGCTTCTACGTGCAGCCGACCGTGTTCACCGACGTCACGCCCGACATGACGATCGCCCAGGAGGAGATCTTCGGCCCGGTGCTGTCGATCCTCACCTACACCGACGAGGACGACGCCGTCGCCATCGCCAACGGCACGGTCTACGGGCTTGTCGGGCGCAGTGCAGTCAGGCGACGTCGAGCGTGCCAAGGGCGTCGCCCGTCGGCTGCGCACCGGTCAGGTCGACGTCAACGGCGCGCCGTTCAACACCGAGGCGCCCTTCGGCGGCTACAAGCAGTCCGGCAACACCCGTGAGCGGGGCCGCTGGGGCCTCGAGGAGTTCCTCGAGACGAAGTCGATCCAGCTCCCGATGTGAAGTTTTCCAGGAATTGCCGTTTGAGGCCCCGCAGGCTGGGGTAGAAGTACGGCAATCTCCCTTACGCGGTGGCCGAGTTCCCAGGAGCTCGGCCACTTGCGCGTCCGGGGTTCGGTTGGGTGCGCGGAAACGGCGGGGCGGTTGTTCGGCGACCGAAGTAGCTTGGGCCGCCGCCCGCACCTCCAGAGGCCCAGCCTCCCGACGCCCTGATCTCCCTTGACCCTCCTCACCCCCGATCCGGACCTGGCACCCGCCGACGAGGTCAACCTCGGACCCGACACCGGAGTCGACCGCGCCTCGACACAGGGCAGCTCCTCGACACAGGGCAGCATCACCCGACGGGGCGGCCGCCTCATCGCCCGGTTCGTGCGCATGCACCCGGGGCCGTTCGCCATGTCGCTCGTCGGCGGAGTCGCCTGGGCGGCGTGTGTCGTGGCCGCCAGCTACGTGCTCGGCCGGGTCACCGACGAGGTCATCGCGCCCGCGTTCTCCGACGAGGGCATCCCGGCGTCGACCGCGTGGTGGGCGGTGGCCGCGCTCTTCCTCGTCGGACTGGCCCGGGGCGTCTCGGTCGGTGTCCGTCGGTGGTTCGGCTCGCTGACCGAGGCCCGTACGCAACGGTCGTTGCGCACCGGCGTCGCCGAGCGGCTGCTCACCATGCCGCTGTCGAGCTATCGCCGCCGTCCCACCGGTGAGCTCCTGGCGACGGCGGACGTCGACGTCACCACCGCGGCCCAGATGCTCATGCCGCTGCCGTTCTCGCTCGGCGTCGTCGCCCTCATCGCGATCTCGCTCGTCAGCCTGTTCGCTGCGGACCCGGCGTTCGGCGTCGTGGCGCTGCTGCTGTTCCCGACCCTCACGCTGTGCAGCCGCTGGTACACCAACCGGGTCCACGAGCCGGCCGCCGAGGTCCAGGCCCGACTCGGCGACGTGTCGGCCATCGCGCACGAGAGCTTCGACGGCGTGCTCGTCGTCAAGACCCTCGGCCGCGAGGCGCAGGAACAGGAGCGGTTCGACGCCGCGGCCGACCGGCTGCGGACCCAGCGCCTGGTCGTCGCCCGCATGACGTCGTCGTTCGAACCGCTGCTCGACATGCTGCCCGAACCTCGGCACCGTGGCGCTTCTGCTCGCCGGGGCTTGGCGCATCGACCAGGGCGGCGCCACCCCGGGGGACCTGGTGCAGGCGGTCGCCCTGTTCGGATGGCTGGCGTTCCCGATGCGCATCGTCGGGTTCATGTTCGAGTCGATCCCGAGGGCCGTCGTGTCGATCGACCGGGTCGACTCGCTGACCGCCGAACCCGTCGACCCCGCCGTCGAGCACACGCCGGATCGGGACGACGCCGGTGCGGGCCGTGCCCGACGGGCCCGCTGTCGCTCGAGCTGCGCGACGTCTCGTTCGCCTACGGCGACGCGGACGTGCTCGACGACGTGTCGTTCCGCGTCGAGCCCGGTGAGGTGGTCGCCCTCGTCGGGTCCACCGGCGCCGGCAAGTCGACGCTCACCCAGCTCCTGGTGCGGCTGGATGAACCGACCGGGGGCGCCGTCGAGCTCGGCGGTGTGCCCATCGACCAGCTCGACCCCGAACGACCTCCGCGCCGCGGTGTCGCTCGTGTTCCAGGAGTCGTACCTGTTCGCCTCGCCGGTGGCCGACAACGTGACGCTCGGACGCGACGTCCCGGACGACGGGTTGGCCGACGCACTCGACCGTGCCCGCGCCCGCCGGTTCGTCGAGCGCCTGTCCGATGCCGAACGGACCGTGGTCGGGGAGCGGGGAGTGACGCTGTCGGGTGGGCAGCGCCAGCGCGTCGCCCTGGCCCGGGCGTTGGCGGGTCGGCCCCGGGTCCTGGTGCTCGACGACGCCACCTCGGCGGTCGACCCGGTGATCGAGGCCGAGATCCTCTCCGGCCTGCGTCGCGACGACACGACGATGGTCATCGTCGCCCACCGCCTGTCGACGATCCTGCTCGCCGACAAGGTCGTGCACCTCGACCAGGGGCGGGTGCGCGGCGTCGGCGCCCACGACGAGCTGCTCGCCGATCCCGAGTACGCGGCGCTGGTCACCGCCTACGAGGACGACGACGCGGCCACCTGGCCCCGTTCTGTTGTGCAGAACGAGAAGGATCCTTCTCGTTCTGCACAACAGAACGGGATCAGTGGCAGGACGGGATGGGTGGGAGAACGGGATGGGTGGGGACGACGGGATGGGTGAGGGGCGCTGAGATGCCGATCCGACCCAACACCCCCGACGACGACGAGGACATCGAGCCGATCCGGGCGCTCGACGTGCTGCGTGACGGCGTCCGTCGCACTCCCGAGCTCAAGCAGGGCTTCGTCGCCTCGCTGGCGTTCGCCATGGTCATGGCCTTCGGTCGGCTCGTCGTGCCGATCGCCATCCAGCAGATCCTCGACAAGGGCATCTCCGACGGCACTCCGGACTGGAACTTCGTGGTGTGGACGTGCGCGGCGTCGGCCGTCACGATCCTCGCGCTCGCCGTGCTCAACAAGGTCACCTACTTCCGGCTCGATGCGCACCGCCGAGAACGTGCTGTACGGGTTGCGGACGCGGGCCTTCGCCCACGTGCACGAGCTGTCGATCGGGCACCACAACGAGGCGCGCAAGGGCGTTCTCGTCTCGAGGGTCACCTCCGACATCGAGACGCTCGCCCAGTTCGCGTCGTGGGGCGCGGTGAGCTGGGCGGTCAACTCGACGATGATCGTCGTCGCACTCACCGTCACGGCCGTCTACTCGTGGCAGATCGCGCTCGTGCTGCTCGTCGTGCTCGTGCCGCTGCTGCCGCTGATGCGGTTCGTGCAGCGCCGGCAGCTCACCGCGTACGACGACGCTCCGCAACAGCGTCGGCGACACGCTGTCGGAGGTGTCCGAGACCGTCGGCGGCATCCGGGTCATCAGGGCCTACGGCGACGTCGGCGGGGCCCGGCGACGACTGCACCAGCGGATCGAGCGCCAGTACCGGGCGCAGGTCCGGGCCCGCTTCTTCTTCGCCATCATGTTCCCGATCTCGGACCTGTTCAGCGGCCTCGCGCTCGCCGCGGTCGTCGGCGTCGGCGTGTGGTGGGGACCGGGCTGGGGGCTCCAGGCGGGAACGCTCGTCGCCTGCCTGTTCCTCACCAACCTGATCGTGCAGCCGGTCGCCGAGCTCGGAGAGGTGCTCGACCAGACCCAGACCGCTCTCGCCGGGTGGCGCAAGGTCCTGCGTCTGATGGACGAGCCCGTCGAGGTCGCCGAACCGGTCGACGGCGACGCCGTGGTGCTGCCGACCGGGGCGCTCGATGTCTCGGTCGAGGGCGTCGAGTTCGCGTACGAGCCCGGCCACCCGGTGCTGCGCGGGGTGTCTCTGGATCTGCCCGCCGGGATCAACGCCGCCATCGTCGGCGAGACCGGATCGGGAAAGTCGACGATGGCCAAGTTGCTGACCCGACTGGCGGACCCGACCAGCGGCCGGGTCCTGCTGGGCGGAACCGACCTGCCGCGACGTGTCGAAGTCGTCCCGTGTCTCGGCCATCAGGCTCGTGCCACAGGACGGGTTCCTGTTCGACACGACCGTCGCCGAGAACGTCCGCATGGGACGCCCCGACGCCACCGACGACGAGGTGGCCGACGCGTTCGACCGCGCTCGACCTCGACTGGTGGGTCGACACGCTTCCCGAAGGGCTCGCGACCCCGGTCCGCGAGCGCGGCGACGCGCTGTCGGTGGGGGAGCGCCAGCTCGTCGCCCTGGCACGGGCCCAGCTCGCCGACCCCGGCCTACTGATCCTCGACGAGGCGACCTCTGCCGTCGACCCCGAGACAGAGCGCGCTGCTGGCCGACAGCGCTGGCGAAGGTCGCGGCGGGACGCACGACGGTGTCGATCGCCCACCGCCTCTCGACCGCCGAGGCTGCCGACGTCGTCATCGTGTTCGACGCCGGTCGGATCGTGCAGATGGGCCCGCACTCAGAGCTCCTCGCCGAGGGTGGCGTGTACGGACGACTCCACGAGTCCTGGGTCGGCAACACCCGCGCCGCCTGACCGGTCTGCGAAACCGGGATCTGGCTCGCAGTGGTCGAACCCGCCCCCACCGTCTGACGCCATCGGTGTCGCTCCACTGCGGTGGATGGGCTGGCTCCGTTCCCCTTCACCGACCGCGGGAATCCGCTGGGACGGGAACAGGACCGTGGGGATACGATCCGCGGGAGGGAAGGGGGAGCCATGGGGACACGGGCTCGGGTAGGGACGTCTTACGAACGGTCGCAGCGGCCGGCGTCGGTTGGCATCGACCTGCGACGCCGGGTCACCGTCCTCGCCGTGGTCTCGGCGGTCGTGATGCTGTTCGTCGCAGCCCCCGCCGACAGACGCGACCAGGCCGGGGCGGACTCGCCGACCACCATCGACCGCACGTCGCGCCAGGCGGTCACCGACGCGTACCGGACTCGGCTGCTCACGGCACTGGCGGTTCCGATCGGCTGGACCGGATCCACGGCGGACTGCCGAGCCGGAGCCACCTCGAACGCTGCCGAGGAGGCCACGCTCACAGCCGTCAACTACTTCAGGGCGATGGCGGGTCTCGCCCCGGTCACCTTCGATCCTGCGCTGAACGGGCCGGCTCAAGACGCTGCGTTGATCATGTCGGCGAACAACGAGCTGTCGCATTGGCCTCCGCAGAACTGGAAGTGCTGGTCCCAGGCCGGATCGACGGGGGCCGGCCGGTCGAACCTGTCGCTCGGCAATGCGGGAGCAGCAGCGGTCATGTCGCAGATGCGCGACGCCGGGGCGAACAACGCACCGGTCGGTCATCGTCGGTGGATCCTCAGGCCGACGACCGCCACCATGGGAACCGGATCCACGGCGAGCTCGAACGCCCTCAGCGTCGTCGGGGGAGCCGATACCGCACGGCCGAACCCACCGCAGCTCGTGACCTGGCCGTCGTCGGGTTGGTTCCCTTCCGAGCTCGAACCCAACGGCCGCTGGTCGGTCTCGCAGTTCGGATCCAACCTGGCGTCGGCCACCGTCACGGTCACCAGCGGCGGGGTCCAACTACCGGTCTCCGTCAACCAGTGGACGCCGGGATACGCGGACGACACGTTGTCGTTCGAGGTCGATGGCGTCGACCGATCGGGTGCCGAGAAGACCTACACCGTCACGGTCGACGGGGTCGTGACCGGCGGGAGCACCCACTCGCTCTCGTGGACGACCACGCTCTTCGCAGCGTCCCCGCCGCCACCACCACCGCCGCCGCCGCCTCCTCCGCCGCCTCCTCCTCCGCCTCCTCCTCCGCCGCCTCCTCCTCCTCCACCACCACCGCCGCCTCCGCCACCGCCACCACCACCGGTCCTGCCGGTCGGCAGCCTCGAAGCGGTCGAGGTGAACGGTCGGCGGGTGACGTTCCGCGGGTGGGCGGCGGACCGGGACCGTCCAGAAGGTCACCTCCCAGTGGTCGTCGGCGGTGCTGGCCGTGACGGATGGGCGTTGTCATCCGGCTGGCGACCCGACGTGGCCGTTGTCACCGGCCTGTCGGCGACGTCCGGCTTCGCGGCCGCGATCGACCTGCCGCCAGGAGAGCACCGGGTGTGCATCGCAGCCATCGACTACACGTACGGAACGACGACCGGCGGTTTCAACCAGTTCGGCTGCACCACCGTCATGGTGAAGTGACCCGTCGGAGGCGACCCGACCTCGCCCTGACCCGTCCTCGGTTTCGACCGGTCAACGGCTCGGTCCTAACGTGCGGGGGTACCCGGGTCCGTGCCGTTCGAGGCGCCGGCCCACCCCTCGAACCGGGAGGAACCCGTGGCAAACCAGCCCATCCGCGTCGCCGTCACCGGAGCAGCCGGACAGATCGGCTACTCGCCTGCTCTTCCGCATCGCGAGCGGCGCCATGCTCGGGCCCGACCAGCCCGTCGATCCTGCAGCTGCTCGAGATCACCCCGGCGCTCGGAGCGCTGCGAGGGCGTCGCCATGGAGCTCGACGACTGCGCGTTCCCGCTGCTCGTCGACATGGTCGAGACCGACGACGCCGACGTCGCGTTCGGCGACGCCGACGTCGCCCTCCTCGTCGGCGCCATGCCCCGCAAGGCCGGCATGGAGCGCTCCGACCTGCTCGTCGGCCAACGGCGGCATCTTCAAGCCGCAGGGCGAGGCGCTCAGCCGACGTCCGCCAAGAAGGACATCAAGGTCCTCGTCGTCGGCAACCCGGCCAACACCAACGCGCTCATCGCCATGAGCAACGCCGCCGACCTCGACCCCGGGCGGTTCACCGCGATGACCCGCCTCGACCACAACCGTGCGATGGCGCAGCTCGCCGCCAAGCTCGACGCTGCCGGTCGCCGACGTCAAGAAGATGACGATCTGGGGCAACCACTCCGACCACCCAGTACCCCGACCTGTTCCACTGCCGAGGTCGATGGGCAGCAACGCCGCCGAAGCCGGTCGGCGACCAGGCCTGGATCGAGAACGACTTCATCCCGACCGTCGCCAAGCGCGGCGCCGCGATCATCGAGGCCCGCGGCGTCGTCAGCTCGGCCGCCTCGGCCGCCAACGCCGCCATCGACCACATGCGCGACTGGCGCCTCGGCACCCCCGAGGGCGACTGGGTGTCGATGGGCGATCCCGTCCGACGGCTCCTACGGCGTCCCCGAGGGCATCATCTCCTCGTTCCCGTGCACCTGCGCGGACGGCGAGTACTCGATCGTGCAGGGCCTCGAGATCGACGAGTTCTCCCGGGCCAAGATCGACGCCGTCGGCCGCCGAGCTCGCAGCGAGGAGCGCGACGCGGTGGCCGACCTCGGCCTCATCTGACCCGCTCCCGCTCCCGCTCCGTTCTGGCTGTCACGGTTCCTGGTTAGGACCTGGGAAAGCGACAGCCAGTTCAGCGAGAGAGGTGGGCAAGGGGGTGAGCCCTCCACGACCGGGCACTGGTCACGGCAGGCGTCGAGCAATTACCGTCCCCGACATGGACGAGCTGAGGCGAAGCGTGTCGGTCAGGGTGATGGCGGCGATCGGGGTCGCCGTCGTGGCCGCAGTGGCGGTGGCGTGCGCGCCGAACCCAAACGACCCGGGCACCACGACCACCACCACGTCCACGACGATGCCGTGGTCGGATCCGGTCGGCGTGTGGAGCCACTTCACCATGCCGTGCAGCGCCAACGTCTTCGGCATGCCTCAACCGTTCTCCCAGAGCGCGTCGATCAACGTCGAGGCGCCTGTGTCGGTCAAGCAGGGCGCGACATTCGAGATGATGGTGGCGCCCGGGCCGTTCATCATCCCGGCGAACGTGTCCGGATACGACCTTGCGTCGCTGTCGGACGTTGCGATCCGCTTCCCGGTGTCGCCGAATGCCCAGTTCGTCGACTCGGTGCTGTCGGCGGGCAAGAACATGGGTCCCGGCTACCCGAGCGTGAAGATGGAGGGGACCGACCTGGTCTACAGGGTGCCGGGTCCGTTCACGCCCGGTGCCACGGTGCAGATGCCCAAGGTCAAGCTGACCTTCAAGGCCACCGGGCCGGTCGGCGGCGGGATCGACGTGCGGATGACGTCGATGACCAGCACGGCGACGGTGTCGATCATCAGCGTGCCCGTCAGCTGCACGCCGAACCCGCCGAATCCGCTGTTCTGGTCGACGTCGATCAAGGCCGCCTGACCGTCCCGGCCCCGGCCGGACCCGGCCTCGGCCCCCGGCCGGACCCGGCCTGGCCCCCGGCCGGACCCGCCGAGATCGGCCAGCTCACGCCAACCCCGGTCGGCGAACGTGTCGTCGGCCCGGCTACTTGAGGAACTTCGACGTCGTGTTGTCGGCGAGCACCTTGCCGCCGGTCTGGCACGTCGGGCAGTAGTCGACCTCGTAGGCGTTGTACTCGACCGCCCTGACGGTGTCGCCGCACACTGGGCACGACTCGCCCTTGCGGTGATGCACCGCTCCAGGCCGTTCCGCGGACTTCGACATGCGGTCGAGGCCCCGTTCGAAAGCGAGCGCGTCGGCGATGCACTCGACGATCGAGCGGTGCAACTCTGCGATCTGGTCGTCGGTCAGCTTGTTGGTCGACGCGAAGGGCGAGAGCCTCGCCCGGTGGCAGATCTCGTTGGCCAGCATCCGCCCGACCCCGGCGATGCCGTGCTGGTCACGCAGGAAGGTGTTCAGGCGGGTGCCCTTGGCCCGAAGAGCGGAGGTGAGCGCGTCGACGGTGACGGAATCCGCGTCGACGCCGAGATCGTCGAGCGGTGGTTGACCAAGAGCGTCGCCTGACACGACCCACACACCGGCCTTGCGCTCCTTGCCCGCCTCGGTGAGGAGCAGTGCCCGACCGTCGTCGAAGGACCACCGGGCGATCCCGTTGCGGGGCTTGGCGGACTGCTTCTCGTCGGGCACCAACCGTCCGCCCTGCATGAGGTGCACGACGAAAGTGATCTCCCCGAAGCGCAGGAGCAGGAACTTGCCACGGCGGTCGACTCGCTCGAGCGGGGTGCCCACTGCATCCGACGGCGGTGGCGTCGCAGTCTTGAGCGCGGTGAAGGTGATCGGCGTGAACTTGGACAGGACCGAACCGGCGAACCCGTCCTCGTCGGCCGGTCGGCTCAGTCGCTCGACGTGGGCCTGGACCTCTGGCAGCTCGGGCACGTCTGCAACCTAACGCCCGACGCTGCACACTTCCCCCGTTCTCCCTCCCGTCTGGTAGGGAGGTCAGAAGTCGGTGTCGGCCCGGAGGTTGGCCAGCGCGTCGGTAACACCGTCGAGCACCGCGCCGTCGCGGATCATCACGTTGACATCGCCGACCAGCTTGAGTCGCCCCTGCATGAACGCCGCCTGGGCCGACACCTTGCCCTGCGCGATGGCCGCTGCGGAGTCGTAGTCCAGCGCGAACGAGACGGGTGCGTCGGGTCGCCGGGTGCTCGAGCGTCGTGGTGCCGCGGTCGAAGCGGATCGTGTAGGTGACCTTGCCTGACGGTGCTCCCGTCACCTCGTAGCCGATGGCGAGATCGAGATCCGCGGTGCGTTCCGACAACTCGGCGCTCCCGGCCAAGGCGTCGCCGGCACGGTCCAACCACTCTTCGCTGAGGTAGGCCACCACGGACCGACAACCTATCCGTCGACGGACGACCCTTGGCGATGCCCGGCCCGCGCCGCACTGCCAGCTCTGCACCCGCCAGCTTGCACCGCGTGTTCCCGTTCTGTGGCTGATTCCGGCCACAGAACGGGAACAGAGCTCGCTCCCAGACGTCGAACAGCGACTCCTGACAGACTCGGCACATGAGCACGCCGAACCCCGCCGACGAGGCCCGTCACACACCCGACCCCGACGAGCCGCTGTGGAACGAGTCGTACTACCTCGACTGGTTCGCCGAGGACCTGTCCGTCGGCGGCTACGTGCGCATCGGCTTCTACCCGAACCTCGACCGAGTCTGGTACTGGGCGTGCCTCGTCGGGCCGGACCGACCTCTCGTGACCGTCATCGAACACGACATCGCCATGCCGTCCTCGCCGACGGCACTCGACGTGCGTGCCGACGGCATCTGGGCCGACCACGCCATCGAGACGCCGAACGAGCACATGTCGATCAACCTCGAGGCGTTCGGGTTGCAGCTCGACGATCCGGCCGACACCTACGGGGAGATGCGCGGCGAGCGGGTGCCGTTCGGATTCGAGCTCGACTTCCACACAGACCGGGGCGCCTACCAGTGGCCGCCGGTCACGCCCCGCTACGAGATCCCGTGCCGGGTCGACGGGTTCGTGCAGGTCGGCGACGAGCGGATCGAGGTCGACGGGTGGGGCCAGCGCGACCACTCGTGGGGAGCCGCTCGTGACTGGTGGACCAACCAGTGGTCCTGGACGGCGGGCCGGCTCTCCGACGGAACCCGTTGGCATTCCGCCGGCGGGTTCTTCCCCGAGATCGACTGGGGCGTGGCGTACCGGCTGGACCCCGACTCGTCCGAGTTCGTCGAGGGCGACTCGGTGGTCATCGACGTCGACGAGGGTCGAGAGCGGCTGCCGACCCGCACCGGCACGAAGATCGTCGACCTGGACCTGGAGTTCGAACCTCTCGCGTTCTCGCCGGTTCTGCTCGTCCACCCCGACGGACGTGAGACCCGCTTCCCGCGGGCGATGGCAAGGGTGACCGATCGGGCGACGGGTCGGGCGGGCGGCGGCTGGATCGAGTGGAACCAGCCCCCGACCGGAACCCGCCTCCCGTCACACACCTGACCAGACCCCCGAACTCGGGTCGTTTGACTCCGATAGTCGGCGCGAGACGACCCGAGTTCTGGGTGGTCGGTCAGATCGGAAGGCTCTCGGTCGTTTCGACTCCGATAGGGGCCTGTTGCGGATTGGTTCCGTCGGGTTGGGGCCGAGTGGGCGACACAGACGGCGTTGAAGGTGTCTGGGTTCGATGGCGGCGGGTCCGCTGGTCAGCCCACGGTTCGGAGCTGTCCGATGTTGTGGACCATGGTGATGAGCTGCCATTCGGCTTCGACGGCTTCGATCCCTCGTCGAGCGAACCGGGTGATCCCGCGTATCGACTTGTTCCTGGCGAACAGCGTCTCGATCATGTGGGACCGCTTCTTGTAGAGCTCCCGGTTCGTTTCCACAGCGAACCTGTCTTCGATCCGTGCGTCTCGAGCGAGTTGTGCGTCGGTGCGTGTTGCTGGTCGCGGGACCCGCCACTTCGGTTGGGTGACGGTGAACGCGGCCGGCTCCGCCGTCACGCCATTCCTTGAGATGGCGACCAACGGTCGACTTGCCCATGTGCAGTTGTGCTTGAGCGTCGGCCATTGTGATCTCACCGTCAGCGAGCTGCGCGAACACTGATCGCCCACGCCGTTCTGATGTCGTTGATCTCGGCTGCGATACGTGCCTGATCCGCATCGAAGGCTGCCTGCGCTTCGGTTTCGGCCTCGATGTCGCGGTCAGAGCCGTCAACGGGCTGGAGGTGTCGTTTCGTCGTCGCAGCCAGCACATCGCGGCCCTTCTCGGCGGCGTCAGCCATGTTCGCTGCGGAGAAGTAGCCGGTATCAGCCAGCGTGGTGCCGACCGACCCCTTGACACCAGCAGCTGCGACGTTGACATCAACGAGGTCCAACATCGGGTGCAACTGGTGAACATCGTTGACCTCAGAAGTCACCGCTGCTGCAACCACCACCTGGCCCTCAACACACACTGCCTGAGCGTTGTAGCCCTGAACCTTGCCGCCTGACGCGGTCTGCATGATCCGACTGTCGTCATCAGTCAGGTTCACCCGCTTACGGTCCGAACCTTCAGCATCGAGGCCTGCCAACAACTCGGTGATCCGCGCTGCTCTCGAGCATCAGGATCAACCAGCTCCGCAGGAAGACCACGACCGTTGCCGTCACCGAACTCGACGTCTTCCTCAGCGTCGAGCGCCGCTGCCTCGTCGAACATTGCCTGCACCCGTTCACGAAGCCTGCCCACATCACGGTTCGCGTCCAACGCCGCGTTCGCTGACATCTTCGTGCCGTCCACCGCCAACAACCCCAACGACACCAACCCCGCCTCGGCACACAACTCCGAGACACCTGCACGAACAGATCCTTCGCCACCTGCTCATGACGCTGACGCAACCGGGCGATCGTCGTGTGATCCGGCACCTGATTCCCACAGATCACCCGAAACGACACATCCTCCCGACACGCCGCTTCGATCTTCCGTGACGACACCACCCCACGGCTGTATCCCCACACCAACAACGTCAACAACATCCGAGGCGACGTCGGACAAGCCCCCCGACCCCCAAGCCGATACGTGCCCTCCAACACCGACAGATCCAACCGATCCACCACATCGATCACGAACCACACCTCATGATCCGCCGGCAACCACGACCGCAAATCCGGCGGCATCAAGAACAACTGATCACGATCCACCCGAGCAAAATCACGCGCCATCACCGCATCATCAACGATCCCAACCCAAAACGCGAGCACCCAAACTGCAACAGGCCCTAGTCGGCGCGAGACGACCCGAGTTCGGCAGGTGGGGCCAAAAATGAAGCGGTTGCGGTGGCATCTGCCGACCGCAACCGATCCATTTCCCCACGGAGCCGGGAAGCAACCCCGTTCTCCCTCCCGGTTCCCACCGGACTTGTGAACTGCGTCAACCGTACGTTCCGGCATACGGTCGAACCAGAGGCAGAACTACCCACGGACATCGGTCCGAGTGCGTCACGCCAGGTTCAGCCCTTGCAGTCCTCGGCGAAGTAGGCGGCGAGCGCCGCAGTCGCGGCGGCGTAGGCGGGGTCGTTCACGTCCGCATCGGTCAGCTGACCGTCACGTGCCGCGATCTCACCGAACTTGTCGGCGATCACCTGAGCGTCGTCCTGCAACTCCGGAGGTAGCCCGTCCTTCAACTGCTCGGCGGCCTTCTGCGAGCGCCTGACCCCCTCGCCCCCCTCGAGCACGCCCTGGACGAGGTTCGTGAAGCTGGCAGCCGCGCTCGAGGCAACTCCCGACCGGACCCGCGACCTCACCCAGGTCGGGGATGGTGGTCGCGACGTTCGGGTCGACGGTGGTCGACGACGTGGGGTCGTCGGTCTCGACGGTGTCGCCGCCACCACCGCACGCGGACGTGAGGGTCGGAACGAGCGCAACGGTGGCGACGAGGGCGACGGCCGGGATCCGACGGGCGCTGCTGCTGCGGGATCGCAGACGGAGGGATCGCAGACGAAGGGAACTCGAGGTCGTGCTGGCGGATCGGGGGTCGCTGGACGTGCGCATCGCTCGGCGATCGTACCGGCGACTCGGGCCGTGCCGAGCGCGTCGAACGCCGCCGTCAGCGACCGCGCCTTCCGCGTTCTGTGTGCGTCTCGCGTCGCTCCACGACGTGAGATACACACAAAATCCGAGTGGTGGCCTGAGCTCCGCGTTCTGTGTGCGTCTCGCGTCGCTCCACGACGTCAGATACACACAAAATCCGATTGGTGGTGGGGCGAGTCAGCCGATCTTCTTCTGGCCGAGCCGGCGCAGGTTCATCAGCTTCGACTTGGCGTAGTCCCGGTTCATCATGGCGATGAAGTCGATCGAGATCTCCTTCGGGCACGCCTCCTGGCACTCGCCGTAGTTCGTGCAGGACCCGAAGAACTCCTCCATCGGTCTCGACCATGGCCTCGGTGCGGGTGTCAGCGCTCGGCCTGGCCCTGGGGCAGCAGGTTGAGGTGCTGCGATCTTCGCGGAGGTGAACAGGTTGGCCGCCGCGTTCGGGCACGCCGCCACGCAGGCGCCGCAGCCGATGCAGGCAGCGGCGTCCATGGCCGCGTCGGCCGCGTCCTTGGGCACCGGGATCTCGTTGGCGTCGGGCGCGGCGCCGGTGTTGACCGTGATGTAGCCGCCGGCCTCGACGATGCGGTCGAACGCTGCCCGGTTGACGACGAGGTCCTTGATGACCGGGAACCCTGCGGCACGCCACGGCTCGATCGTGATCTCGTCGCCGTCGTTGAACATGCCGCATGTGCAGCTGGCAGGTCGCCGTGCCCTTCTGGGGGCCGTGGGCCTGGCCGTCGATCATCACGCCGCAGGTGCCGCAGATGCCCTCGCGGCAGTCGTGGTCGAAGCTGATCGGCTCCTCGCCGCCGTCGATCAGGTCCTCGTTGACGTACGTCGAGCATCTCGAGGAACGAGGCGTCGTCCGGCGACGGTCGTCGTGTAGTCCTCGAAGTGGCCGTGCACGTCGGGTCCGGCCTGACGCCACACCTTGAGCTTCAGGTTCAGCATGTTGGCGTGGCCGGCGGGAGCCGGCGCTGCGGTGGAGCCGGCGGGAGCCGGGGCGGGCCCTTCGGTCGTCGGCGAGTCGGTGCTCTGGCTGTCGGTCACGTCCTCGTCTCCCTCGTTCTGGGCTCCCGTCGCTGGCGGCCGCGTCTCACTTGTAGCTCCGCTGCGTCAGCGCGCACGTTCTCGAACACGAGCGGCTCCTTGTTGAGCACGGCGTCGTTCTGGATGTCGGGTCCGGCGTACTCCCAGGCGGCGACGTAGGCGAAGTTCTCGTCGTCGCGCTTGGCCTCGCCGTCCTCGGTCTGGTGCTCCTCGCGGAAGTGGCCGCCGCAGGACTCCTCGCGGTGGAGCGCGTCGCGGCACCTTGAGCTCGGCCGAACTCCATGAAGTCCGCGACCCGGCAGCGCCTTCTCGAGCGACTGGTTCCAGCCGTTCGCGGTCGCCGAGGATCCGCACGTCGCGACCAGAACTGCTCGCGCAGCGCGCGGGATCTCCGACAGCGCCTTCGGTCGAGGCCGGCCTTGTTGCGGCTCATGCCGCAGTAGTCCCAGATGATCTTGCCGAGCTCGCGGTGGAAGTGGTCGACGCGTGCGGGTGCCCTTGACCGCCATCAGCTTGTCGATGCGGTCCTCGGCCTCGGCGCTCGGACTCGTCGAACGCCGGCGTCGGTCGGTCGACCATCGGCGAGGTGCCGAGCAGCGGCGCCAGGTAGCCGGCGACGGTCGTACGGGGCGACGAAGTAGCCGTCGGCCAGGCCCTGCATCAGCGCCGAGGCGCCGAGGCGGTTGGCGCCGTGGTCGGAGAAGTTGGCCTCGCCGAGGACGAACAGGCCGGGGATCGTGGTCTGCAGGTTGTAGTCCACCCACAGGCCGCCCATCGTGTAGTGGGTCGGCCGGGTAGATGCGCATCGGGACGCGTGTACGGGTCCTCGCCGGTGATGCGCTCGTACATGTCGAACAGGTTCCCGTAGCGCTCCTTGATCGTCGTCCTGGCCGAGGCGCCCGATCGCGTCGGCGAAGTCGAGGTACACGCCGTTGCTTGCAGCGGGCCGACGCCGCGGCCCTCGTCGACCACGGTCTTGGCGTTGCGGGAGGCGACGTCGCGCGGGCACGAGGTTGCCGAAGCGTCGGGTACTTGCGCTCGAGGTAGTAGTCGCGCTCGTCCTCGGGGATGTCGGCCGGCGGCGCGGCGACTCGTCGAGCTCCTTGGGCACCCAGATGCGGCCGTCGTTGCGCAGCGACTCCGACATCAGCGTCAGCTTCGACTGGAAGTCGTCCGCCGGCGGGATGCAGGTCGGGTGGATCTGCGTGTAGCAGGGGTTGGCGAACGCCGCGCCCTTGCTTGTGCGCACGCCAGGTCGCGGTGACGTTGCAGGCCTTGGCGTTGGTCGACAGGAAGAAGACGTTGCCGTAGCCGCCGGTGGCACAGGAGCACCGCGTGCGGCCGAGTGCGACGTGGACCTCGCCGGTGAGCAGGTCGCGGCACGACGATGCCGCGGGCGCGGCCGTCGTGCACGACGACGTCGAGCATGTCCGTGCGGTTGTAGCAGCGTGACGGTGCCGAGCGTGGATCTGGCGGGCGAGCGCCTGGTAGGCGCCGAGCAGCAGCTGCTGGCCGGTCTGGCCCCGGGCGTAGAACGTGCGCGACGACCTGGGCGCCGCCGAAGGAGCGGTTGTCGAGCAGGCCGCCGTACTCGCGGGCGAACGGCACGCCCTGCGCGGTCGCACTGGTCGATGATGTTGACCGACACCTCGGCGAGGCGGTGGACGTTGGCCTCACGGGAGCGGTAGTCGCCGCCCTTGACCGTGTCGTAGAAGAGGCGGTGCACCGAGTCGCCGTCGTTGCGGTAGTTCTTGGCGGCGTTGATGCCGCCCTGCGCGGCGATCGAGTGCGCCCGCCGCGGCGAGTCGTGGTAGCGTGAAGACCTTGACGTTGTAGCCGAGCTCGCCCAGCGTCGCGGCGGCCGCGGCGCCGGCGAGGCCGGAGCCGACGACGATGACGTCGAACTTCCGGCTGGTTGGACGGGTTGACCAGCTTCAGGTCGAACTTGTGGTTGGTCCACTTCTCCGCGATCGGGCCGGCGGGGATGTGCGCGTCGAGGGTGATGCTCACGGTGGTTCCTCTCCTGCGGTCAGGCGACGATGCCGGTCTGGATGGCCACGACGAAGCAAGCAGTTCATGCCGATGGTCACGATGACGAACCCGGCGGCGAACGCCCTGCGCACGCCGTTGTAGCGGGGGCTGTTGACGCCCATCGACTGGAACATCGACCAGGCGCCGTGGAACAGGTGGATGCCGAGGGCGATGTTGCCCACGAGGTAGATCAGCGCCACCGGCCAGCGCTCCAGGCTGGCGACGAGGTTGTCGTACGCGTCGCCCCGCACGAAGTCGGGGTTCGCCCAGCCCCAGGTGAGATCCGCCAGGTGGAACAGGATGTAGAGGGCGACGATGATGCCGGTCCAGCGCATGGTGCGGGCGGCGAAGTTCGCGGCGATGTAGTCGCGGGGCGACTGGTAGCGGATCGGCCGGGCCCGACGGTTCATCGCCGTGAGCTGCGCGGCCGAGATGATGTGCAGCGCGAACATCACGATCAGGCCGATGCGCAGGGCCCACAGGACCCAGGTGTGCGGCATGATCGGGTAGAGGAGCGTAGCGGAGTCCCTCGGCGTAGTGGTCGAAGTCCGTCGGACCCATGAACATCTTGATGTTGCCGAACATGTGGGCGAACACGAAGCCCATGAGACCGATGCCGGTGAGGGCCATCACCCACTTCTTGCCGACGGCGGAGCGCCAGAAGTCGATGAGGACGTTGCTGCTGGAGCGGTGCGCTCCGTTCACGTCGGGGGCATCGGCTCCCTCACGACGTTCCATGGCCTGGGTCATGGCCGTGCTCTCCTGAACGACGGGTCACCGACACCGGGGTGGCGGTTCGCTCCGAACCTACCTGTTGGGCCGCAACCTCTCACAAACCAGTCCGGGACCTGAGGTTCGACAGCGGGGGACCCCAGTTGTCTGATATATCCGACTGGGATGACGATATATACTGCGACTCGTGACGAAGCGTCTGATCGATGTCGATGACGGCGTCCTCGCGTCGGCGCAGGCCCGGCTCGGGACCGCCACGATCAAGGAGACGGTGAACACAGCGCTCCGACGTGTCGCCGATGATCGGTCGGCGGATCTTGCGGAAGCACTTCAGGTGCTGGCGGACATGCCGCTCGAGGATCGCAGCGTGGCGTGGCGCTGAGCTACCTCGTCGACACCAGCGTGCTCACGAGGCTCGGCGCGACGACCGTGGCGGACCGGTTGAAGTCGATGGTCGGCGTCGGCATCGCCAGGTGCTCGGTCTCCGATCTTCGAGATCGGCTTCTCGGCTCGTAGCCAAGAAGAGTGGGACAAGTTGATGAAGGCGATCGACGTGTTCGATCTGGTGTCCGTCGAAGGCCACCACTTCTCAAGAGCGGGCAACGTGCAGCGTCTGCTGGCCTCCGAAGGACTGCGCGGCCGGAAGGTTCCCGACCTGCTCGTCGCGGCTGTCGCCGAGGAGCGGTCGCTCACAGTCCTGCACTACGACGCCGACTTCGACCACATCGCGTCCGCGACCGGTCAGACCGTCGAATGGGTGGTGCCTCGGGGGTCGATCGACTGATTCGGCGCCCGGCCGATGCTGGTCCGCCGGACCGCCCGATGTGCCGGGACGATGTGATGCACCGACGTCCAGCCTGACGTTCCCCCCTTCGCCACGCCGAGATGCTCGCGGCAGGAGGTCCGGGTCCGGAGCCGTAGCGTGTGGTCGTGGAGGCCATGGCCGACAACGGCGGCGGGCGGGTCATCGTGGCCGTCGAGGTCGAGGACACGCCGTGGTGTGCGACCGGGAGCGAGCTCGTCGCCGACCGGCTGTTCGCACTCGGTGCCAGCGCTGTGTCGGAGCTGGCTGACGACGACGGCGGCACGTCGTCGCTGAGGCTCGTGGCGGATCTGCCCGCCGACTCCCTCGACCGCCTGGCCGCGGCGGGCCTGCGGTTCGAGTTGCTGGAGATCGATCCCACATGGGACGACGGCTGGCGTGAGCACGCGCGGGCGGTCTGCGTGGGCGAGCGACTCGTCGTGCGGCCGGAGTGGGTCGATCCCGCCGGAGCGGCCGACGGCGACGCTGACAGTGATCGTGTCGAGGTCGTTGTCGACGCCGCCGACTCCTTCGGCTCCGGCTCGCACGCCACGACCCGGCTGTGCCTCGAGGCGATCGAACGCATCGTCGGCCCCGGGGACCGGGTGCTCGACATCGGATCGGGGACCGGAGTGCTCGGGGTCGCGGCACTCCTTCTCGGAGCAGAGACGCTGGTGGCGATCGATGTCGATCCGAACGCCGTGGCCGCGACCCGCAGGACCGCAGAGCTGAACGGCGCGGCCGGCCATGTCGTCGAGGCCTCGGGCCGATCGGTTGCCGAGGTGGCCGCCGACCACGGTCCGTTCGACCTCGTCCTGGCGAACCTGCTCGTCCCGATCATCGAGGAGCTCGGTCCCGAGATGGTGCGGTCGGTCGCGTCGGGAGGACGGATCGTGCTCAGCGGGCTGCTGGACGAATCGGGGGACGGGACACCGGACGGCGACGCTGTCGTCGGCCGGGCCACAGAGCCGACCCAGGTCGATCGAGCGATCGTCGCGCTCGGACCGGGATTCGGCGCCCCGACGGTCGAGCGCGACGGCGGGTGGGTGGTGGTGCTCTCCACGCGCAACTGATGCGCACCCAAGGCCCGCAACTGATGCGCGCCCGCCGACAGCGGTGCGCTGCCCCTGGATGGACGGGACCCATCCACGCCGGGCGTCCCGTCCGGAACGCCCCGACGTGTTGCTACGCGTCGACCGGGATCGCCTCGGATGCTGCCCGCGTAGCCGCCGATGATGTCGGCGACGTCGGCAAAGCCCTTTGAGCGCAGGAGCGACGCCGCGACCGACGACCGGTAGCCGCCGGCGCAGTAGACGATCGTCGGGGCGTCGGGGTCGAGCTCGTCGATGCGGGCGAGCAGGCTGGCGAGCGGGACGTTCGTGGCGCCTGGGAGCATCCCGTCGTCGCACTCGGCGGGGTTGCGTACGTCGAGGACCTGGAGCGACGTGGGGTCCTGGGCGGTGGATGCCCCGATGCGCTCCACAGCCTCGCCGGGTGCCAGCCGGTCGGCCGTGGCCCACAGGCCGTGGTGGCTGGCGAGGAGGCCGTCGACGCCCTCGACGACGCCGAGCACGTTGTCGAAGCCGATGCGGGCCAGGCGGATGCGGCGCCTCGTCCTCGCGTCCCGGGTCCGTCACCAGGACGACGGCCTGGTCGGGCCGGATCACGTCGCCGGCGTACTCGGCGAAGCGGCCCTCGAGGCCCACGTTCACCGCACCCGGCAGGTGGGCCGCCGCGAAGCGCTCGCCGTCGCGGCCGTCGATCAGCACAGCGCCGTCCTCGACGTGTTGCAGCGCCTCTTCGAGGGTGAGGCGGGGGGCGGGCGCCGCGTCGTCGAGCAGGTCGTGGCCCCGGCGGTTCGTCGTGGCGGCGAACACGAAGTAGGGCGGCGCCACCGGCTGGCCGCTGGTGACGGCCTCGACGAACTCGTCCTCGGTCATCGGGGCCAGCGCCGGGTTGGTGCGGCGCTGCTCGCCGATCGTCGACCGGTTCGCCGTCGAGAGGTTCTTGCCACAGGCGGATCCGGCGCCGTGAGCGGGGAAGACGATCGTGTCATCGGGGAGGGTCAGGATCTGGTCCTGCAGCGAGCGGTACAGGCGGCGGGCCAGGTCGTCCGCCGTCCAGCCGATCGAGGTGAGAAGGTCGGGGCGTCCGACGTCGCCGATGAAGAGGGCGTCGCCGGTGAGGACCGCCCACGGGTCGCTGCCGTCCGCCGGGTCGGGCCACACGACGATCGAGATCGACTCCGGAGTGTGACCGGGGGTGTGGCGCACCTCGAGCACGACCTTCCCCAGCTCGAGACGCTGGCGGTCGATCAGCACGTCCATGGGGAAGTCGGCCTCGGCGCCGGGCCCGAACGAGATCGCCGCTCCGGTGGCGTCGGCCAGCTCGAGGTGGCCGGACAGGAAATCCGCGTGGAAGTGGGTCTCGATCACCCGCTCGATCGTGAGGCCGTGCCGCTCGGCGTCGGCGAGGTACATGCCGACGTCGCGCTGGGGGTCGACGACGATGGCGCGGCCGGTGGTCTCGTCGCCGATCAGGTAGCTGAACTGCGAGAGGCAACCCAGCTCGTACTGCTCGAAGATCATGCTCGCTCCTCGCTGCGGTCCCGTCGGAACGTACTTCCGACGTGACGTCCGTGACTCGACAGTATACCCTAGGGGGTATGTGTAGAGCAACGACGTGCAAGACGTGTGGACGACCGGACTGGACGGGGTGCGGCGCCCACGTGGAACAGGTGCTCGGGGACGTCCCTCCCTCGCAGCGGTGCCACTGCCGCGAGGACGGCACCCGGAACAAGCGCGGAGGGTGGTTCAGGCGAGGTTCGTGACGAGCCTCTGACGTCGGTCGGACGCGGCGGTCGTGCGTGGGTCGGCGTGAGTAGCCTCCCGCGCATGGTCGATCCCGCAGCACAGCCCGCCGCCACGAGCGCCCCCGAAGCACCCGGTGACCTGCCGTCGACGCTGGGGGAGCTGCGGACATCGGGCTGGACGTCACGGCCGGTCAAGCACGAGATCCGGGCCAACGCCGCGGACCGCATCCGCGACGGTGTCCCGCTGTTCCCCCACGTGCTCGGCTACGCCGACACCGTCTTCCCGCAGCTCGAGAACGCGCTGCTCGCCGGACACGACATCATCTTCCTGGGCGAGCGGGGCCAGGCCAAGACCCGGATGATCCGCTCGCTCGTCGACCTCCTCGACGAGTGGATGCCGATCGTCGAGGGCTCCGAGATCAACGACGACCCGTACGCCCCCGTCTCGGCCCACGCCCGCTCGCTGGTAGCGGAGTCCGGTGACGAGGCGCCGATCGCCTGGGTCCACCGCTCGACGCGCTTCGGCGAGAAGCTCGCCACCCCCGACACAGCGATCGCGGACCTCATCGGCGAGGTCGACCCGATCCGCGTCGCCGAGGGCCGCTACCTGTCCGACGAGCTGACGCTGCACTACGGACTCGTGCCACGCACCAACCGTGGCATCTTCGCCATCAACGAGCTGCCCGACCTCGCCGAGCGCATCCAGGTCGGCCTCCTCAACGTGCTCGAGGAGCGCGACATCCAGATCCGCGGCTACAAGATCCAGCTGCCGCTCGACCTGCTCCTCGTGGCGTCGGCCAACCCCGAGGACTACACCAACCGGGGTCGGCTGATCACGCCGCTGAAGGACCGCTTCGGCTCGCAGGTCCGGACCCACTACCCGCTGGACGTCGAGACCGAGGTGGCGATCGTCGAGCAGGAGGCCGAGCCGTTCGCCGTCGACGGCGTGACCGTCACCGTGCCCGAGCACATGAGCGACATCGTCGCCACGATCTCGCAGCTCGCCCGTCAGAGCCCGCACATCTCGCAGCGCTCCGGCGTGTCGGTGCGCCTGTCGGTGTCAAACCAGGAGACGATGGTCGCCAACGCTGCGCGCCGGGCCCTCGCCGCCGGAGAGACCGAGGTCGTCCCCCGGGTGTGCGACCTCGAGGCGCTGCCCGCGTCGACCGCCGGCAAGATCGAGATCGAGACGCTCGAGGAGGGCCGCGACGAGCAGGTGCTCGACCACCTCGTGCGCTCAGCCGTGCTCACCGTGTTCCGGGAGCGGGTCCGACCCGAGTCGCTGACCAAGATCGTCGACTCGTTCGAGGGCCACGACCCGATCGAGACCGGCGAGGACGTGCCGGCGTCGGCCTACGTCGAGCTGCTCACCGACCTGCCCGCTCTCGGAGCGCCGGTCGATCAGCTGGTCGGCGAGCAGGCCAGCGCCGGTGTCATCGCCTCCGCCGTCGAGCTGGTGTTGGAAGGCCTGCACCTCTCGAAGCGGCTGAACAAGGACGCCGTCGGCGGGCGGGCCCAGTACCGGGCAAGAGGCTGAGTCCTGATGCTGGAACGACGCTGATGGTCGAGCCGCGCTTCGATCCCGACCCGTTCGTCCTCGACGTCTCCGGCTGGGTCAACAGCGAGCCGATCGACCTGGCGGACCTGCGCGGTCGTGTCGTGGTCATCGAGGCGTTCCAGATGCTGTGCCCCGGCTGCGTCAGCCACGGTCTGCCGCAGGCGACCCGGGTGCACCAGCGCACGAGCCGCGACGACGTCGTGGTCCTCGGCCTGCACACCGTGTTCGAGCACCACGACGTGATGGGCCCCGACGCCCTGCGCGTGTTCCTGTCGGAGTACCGGATCCCGTTCCCGGTCGCGATCGACCGCCCGACCGGGTCCACGTTCCCGGCGACGATGGACCGCTACCAGCTCCAGGGCACGCCCACGATGCTGCTCATCGACCGCAACGGCGCGCTGCGCGACATGTGGCTGGGTGCCGTCGACGACGTCGCGCTCGGCATCCGCCTCGGCCGCCTGCTCTCCGAGCCGGTTGAACCGCCCCCCGACCGACCCGACCCATCCTGAACTCGGGTCGTCTCGCGCCGATTATCGGAGTCATCCGACCCGAGTTCGGCAGGCCCCCTGAACTCGGGTCGTCTCGCGCCTTATGTCGGTGTCATCCGACCCGAGTTCGGAAACCATCGTGACCCGAGCTCGGCGGTGGGCGGGCAGTAGCCTCCGGCAATGGCGAGGCCACGCTTCCGCTACTCGCCCTGGGACGGGACCCAGGTCGGCTTCGAGCTCGACGCGCTCGACGTCATGGAGCAGCTCACCGACGACCTGCTCTACCACGGCGACCTGAACGCGGCGCTGCGGCGGATGATGCAGCAGGGCTTCGAGGACCGCAACGGCGAGCGAATGCAGGGCCTGCGCGAGATGCTCGAGCAGCTCAAGGACCGTCGCCGTGACCTGCTCGACCGCTTCGACCTCGGCGGCGTGTACGAGGACATCGCCAACGAGCTGAACGAGGTCGTCGCGCAGGAGCGCGAGTCGCTCCAACAGCAGGTCGAACAGGCCCAGGCGTCGGGCGATCAGCGACGCGCCGAGCTCACCGAGGAGACCGCGGCCGGCCACAACATGGAGCTCGACATGCTGCCGCCGGACCTCGCGGGCAAGGTCCGCGGGCTCGACGAGTACGACTTCACGTCGACCGAGGCCGCCGAGCGGTTCGAGGCGCTCAAGGACCGGCTGCGCGAGCAGCTCGTGCAGCAGGCCGTCGACCAGATGTCGGGCGCCATGCAGAACATGACCGCGCAGGACATGTCCCGAATGAAGGACATGCTCGCCGAGCTCAACCAGATGCTCGAGCAGCGGGGGAGGGGCGAGGAGCCCGACTTCGACGGGTTCATGGAGCGCCACGGCGACTTCTTCCCCGAGAACCCCGCAGAACCTCGACGAGCTGCTCGAGATCATGGCGGCGCGCATGCAGGCCATGCAGGCGCTGATGAACTCGATGACGCCCGAGCAGCGGGCCCAGCTCCAGGAGCTGTCGGACCAGCTGCTCGAGGACATGGACCTGCGCTGGCAGATGGACCAGCTCGGCCAGAACCTGCGCGACGCGTTCCCCGACATGGACTGGGACGCCAGCTACCGGTTCCGCGGCGACGACCCCCTCGACATGGCCCAGGCCAGCTCGGTGCTGGGCGAGCTGGGCGACCTCGACCAGCTCGAGCAGATGCTGCGCGGCAGCTCCGACCCCGGCGCGCTGCGCGACGTCGACCTCGACCGGGTCCGCCAGCGCCTCGGCGACCAGGCCGCGGCCAGCCTCGAGCGGATGAGCGAGATCACCAGGATGCTCACCGACGCCGGCCTGGTCGGAACAGCGCGAGGGCCGCCTGGAGCTCACGCCCAAGGGCATGCGCCGGCTCGGCCAGAACGCGCTCAGCCGAGCTGTTCCGCAAGCTCGACCGAGACATGCTCGGCCGCCACGAGCTCGAACGATCCGGCGCCGGTCACGAGCGGACCTACCAGACCAAGCCCTACGAGTGGGGCGACCCGTTCAACCTCCACATCGAGAAGACGATCCGCAACGCCATCGTCCGCGGAGAGACCGCGCCCGTGCGCCTGTCACCCGAGGACTTCGAGATCGAGCAGACCGAGCACGTCGTCCGATCCTCGACGGTGCTGATGCTCGACCTGTCGCTGTCGATGCCGATGCGCGACAACTTCCTGCCCGCCAAGAAGGTGGCGATGGCGCTGCACTCGCTGATCTCGATGCAGTACCCGCGGGACTACCTGGGCATCGTCGGGTTCTCCGAGGTCGCCCGCATCCTGACCGCCGAGCAGCTCCCCGAGGTGAGCTGGGACTTCGTCTACGGAACCAACATGCAGCACGGGTTCCAGCTCGCCCGCCAGCTGCTCGCCCGCCAGTCCGGCACCAAGCAGATCATCATGATCACCGACGGCGAGCCGACCGCCCACATCAACGCCTACGGCGAGCCTGAGTTCCACTACCCGCCGATCCGGGAGACCGTCGACGCCACCCTGCTCGAGGTCGCGCGCTGCACCCGGGAGCGCATCCGGATCAACACCTTCATGCTCGACCCCGACCGCAGCCTCCAGCACTTCATCGCCAAGCTGACCGAGATGAACCGGGGGAGGGCGTTCTACACGACGCCCGAGAACCTGGGGGACTACGTGCTCGTGGACTTCATCGAGCAGAAGCGGGAGCTTCTCAAGGCCCGTCGCTGAGGGTCGCGTGGCCTGGAGTTTCGGACGCGCTTGCTCAAGTTCCGCTTGCGCAACGGCCCGGATGCCGTCAACATGTCCAGTTACAACGGTGTAATTACATCGCCATGGAGCATGCACGGATTCGTCAGGACCGGTCCACCGGTGCCGCGAACCGGAGGGGAACATGACAGACGCATCACACGAGCAGTCCGGCGACGGGATCGACGAATCCGGCGCGAACGAGGCCGCGGCCGAGAGCTGGCAGGCGTTCGCCAACTGCCTGGGGGTGGATCCGGACCTGTTCTTCCCCGAGAGGGGAGCCTCCACCAAGGAGGCCAAGCAGGTCTGCCAGGGCTGCGTCGTCCGCGAGGACTGCCTCGAGTACGCCCTCGCCAACGGCGAGAAGTTCGGCATCTGGGGTGGCCTGAGCGAGCGTGAGCGTCGCCGCATCCGCCGCCAGCGGGCCCTGGCCAGGGCCGCGCAGCAGTCCCGCACCGCCTGATACCGCACCGCCTGATACCGCACCGCCGACCCGCACGGCAGTTCGGGTTCAGTCCCTTGGCCGGAACGTCCGTGCGATCGGTGAGGACCACATCGGCGGGGACGTCCCACGGCGCGACGCGGCAGCGGATCCCGGCGACACCTGGGCCTCGAACGCCACGACCACCACCGCCGGGCGTGGTGAGGCCGAACCGAGTGCGCGGTCGTAGTACCCGCCACCGAAGCCGACCCGGGTGCCGGCCTCGTCGACGGCGGTGCACGGCGCCACCACGACGTCCAGCATCCGACGCCGTCCGAGGACACCGTCCGTCCTGCGGAGGCTCGAGGACCCCGAACTGTCCCGTGGACGAGCCGATCCCCGGGTCGCCAATCCCTGAAGTGGATATCCGCCTCATCGGAACCGACGGTGGGGAGCGACACCGTCCATGCCCCGCTCGCGCAGCGCCGGCGTGATGGCCGACACGTCGACCTCTCCGTCGACGGGCGTGTACAGAGCGACAGACGCCGTCCGTTCGTCGGTGCCTCCCTGGAGCTCGACCAGGTCGAGGAGCCGATCCCGGATGGAGGCCGTAGCGGCGACACGATCCGCGCCGACGAGCCTTCGGCGTGCCGAACGTCCGGCCGACCGCGCACCGATCGATCCGATCGGCTGCTGCCGGTCGGATCGGTGCTGGTCATGCGGCGCTCTGCTCCGACGAGGACGAACCGGCATCAGCCGGTAGGGTGAACCGCATGTTCAGTGGCAACGAATGGCTGATCGTCGTGATCATCGCCCTCGTCATCTTCGGTGGCTCCCAGCTCCCCAAGCTCGCCCGCAACGTCGGACAGGCGCAGAAGGAGTTCAAGAAGGGCCTCGCCGAGGGCAAGGAAGAGGACGAGGACGAGGCGACCACGGACCAGAAGAAGTCGGCCTGAGTCGGTCCCGTCGCGGCGGGTGAACGACGCCCGGCGGCGCCGGACCCGCTGATCCGGCCGGTCGGCACGGCGACTTCGGGCTCAGCCCACGGCGACCGGTCGACGGGCGGCGCGGGCCTTGAGGATGCGGCGACGCTCGCGTTCGCTCGTCCCGCCCCACACGCCGTGGTCGATGCGGTTCGACAGCGCGTACTCCAGGCACATCGCCTTCATGGGGCAGTCGGCGCAGACACGCTTGGCCACCTCGACGCCCACCCCGTCGGACGGGAAGAACAGGCTCGGGGGCTTGTCGGCGCAGTTGCCCTGTGCCATCCACTCGGTGTCCAGTACCTGATCCATACGAGAAGTCTGACGCCCGGAGAGCCCGATTTGTTCCGAGATCTTCGAAGCGCTGAAAGGCCGCTCAGCCCATGGGGCCGCGCCGTCGCTGGGTGGACAACCCTCCGGCGTCCGTTCCGGGCGGTAGCATCGACGCCCATGTCCGACACGTTCGCACCCGAGACCGACGAGCCCATCGAGTGGGTGGCCGCCGCCACGATCGTGTACCTCGGACCGGTCGCTCCGCACTGGGAGATCCGCGCTGATCACGGCGACCAGCGGCTCCTCGACGACTTCCAGGCGCGTGTCAACGCCCGGCTGATGCTCCTGCCGCCGCACGATCCGCAGTTCAAGCGGAACCGCGAACGGGTGACCCGCGACGCCGAGCGCGAGCTGATCGAGCTGTCCTGGGACATGGGCGACGACGACGAGCGCTGATGCCGTCTCATCCGTTCGTGGCTGTCGTTCCGCCGCCCCGGGGCGGCGAAACGACAGCCAGAACCGGAGGTGGGTTCCGATAGGCTCGACGCATGACGGAGCCGGACGAAGCGAGGTCCAACTACCTCAACCGCGAGCTGTCGTGGCTCGAGTTCAACGCCAGGGTGCTCGCCCTCGCCGAGGACCCCGAGACCCCGCTCCTCGAACGCGTCAAGTTCCTGGCGATCTTCAGCCAGAACCTCGACGAGTTCTTCCAGGTCCGCGTCGCAGGCCTCCAGGACCGCATCGCCGCAGGCGTCACCGGCCGGAGCCCCGACGGCATGAGCGCGGTCGGAGCAGCTCGAGGCCATCAGCGCCCGGACCGCCGAGCTGGTCGAGCGGGCGGACGAGACGTTCCTCGGCCCGATCTGCTCGTCACTCGCCGACGAGGGCATCCGCTTCTCGACCTGGCACGAGCTCGACGAGGACGACCGCGAGTGGGCGACGATCGAGTTCCGCAACCGGATCTTCCCGGTGCTCACCCCCCTCGCCGTCGACCCCGGGCACCCGTTCCCCTACATCTCCAGCCTGTCGCTGAACCTCGGCGTCATCGTCCGAGACCCGACCACCGACCTGCGGCGCTTCGCCCGGGTCAAGGTCCCGTCGCTGCTGCCCCGCTTCGTGGTGATGCCCGACGGCGAGCGGTTCGTCCCGCTCGAACAGGTGATCGCGCGACCACCTCGACCAGCTGTTCCCAGGCATGGAGGTGATCGACCACGTCGCGTTCCGCGTCGACCCGCAACGCCGATCTCACCGTCGAGGACGAGGAGGCCGACGATCTCCTGGCAGCGATCGAGATGGAGCTGCGCCGCCGCCGCTTCGGCAAGGCCGTGCGACTCCAGGTCGAGGACGACATCTCCGCCGAGGCGCTCGAGCTGATCCGCGACGAGCTCGAGCTCACCGACGACGACGTCGTCGCCCACGCCGCGCCGCTCGACCTCGGCGGGCTCTTCGGCGTCGCGGATGTCGACCGGCCCGAGCTCAAGTACCCCGAGTTCGTGCCCGTCACCCAGCACCGTCTCGCCACCAACGAGGACGAGGAACCGCCCGACCTGTTCGCCGTCATGCGCGACGGCGACGTCATGGTCCACCACCCCTACGACAGCTTCTCGACCTCGGTCGAGGAGTTCATCCGCCAGGCGGCGCGGGACCCCAAGGTCCTGACGATCAAGCTCACCCTCTACCGGACCTCCGGTGACAGCCCGATCGTCGCGGCGCTCATCAAGGCCGCCGAGATGGGCAAGCAGGTGGTGGCGCTCGTCGAGCTCAAGGCCCGCTTCGACGAGGAGCGCAACATCGAATGGGCCCGACGGCTCGAGCAGGCCGGCGTCCACGTCGTCTACGGCCTCGTCGGCCTGAAGACCCACACCAAGACCTGCCTCGTGGTGCGAGACGAGGGCGAGAGCGTCCACCGGTACTGCCACATCGGGACCGGCAACTACAACTCCAAGACCGCCCGCCTCTACGAGGACGTCGGGCTGCTCACCGCGGATCCCGACCTGGGCGCGGACCTCACCCAGCTGTTCAACTACCTGACCGGCTACGCGCGCGACGTCCACTACGCCAAGCTGCTCGTCGCGCCCCACACGCTGCGCGACGGCCTGGTGCGGTTCATCCGAAACGAGCGCCACGCCGCAGCCGGCACCGGCCACATCATCATGAAGATGAACAGCCTCGTCGACGCCGACATGATCGACGAGCTGTACGCGGCTTCCCAGGACGGGGTGCAGCGTCGAGCTGATCATCCGCGGGATCTCCTGCATCCGTCCAGGGGTGCCCGGTCTGTCCGAGAACATCACCGTGCGGTCGATCGTGGGCCGCTACCTGGAGCACTCCCGCATCTACCGCTTCGCCAACGGACGTGGTCCCGGTCGGGAGCTGCACTTCATCGGCTCGGCGGACCTCATGCCCCGCAACCTCGACCGCCGGGTCGAGGCCGTCGTGCCGGTCCGCTCGCCCGAGCTCCGCGTGCGGATGGATGAGATCCTGGCGGTGTCGCTGGCCGACGACACGCTCGCATGGGAGCAGATCGACGACCGCTGGACCCACGTCGCACGGCGCAACACCGTCGAGACGCATCTCGAGCAGCAGGAGCACGCGCTGAAGCGTGCCGAGGTCGGCCGCAGGTGACAGATCCTGTCGTGCGAGCCGCCGGAGGCGTGGTCTGGCGACTCACCGACGGCGGCGATGTCGAGGTCGTGGTGGTGCACAGGCCTGCTCCCAGATCCGACTGGTCGCTGCCCAAGGGGAAGCTCGAACCCGGAGAGCACCACCGCGACGCCGCCCTCCGCGAGGTCCACGAGGAGACGGGCCTGCGATGTGACCTCGGCGCGAAGCTCGCCGACATCCGATACCCGACCCCGGCGGGGGAGAAGCGGGTCCGGTGGTGGGAGATGACCGCCCTGGGCGATGACGGCTTCGAGCCCAACCCCGAGATCGACGAACGCCGGTGGGTGACCCTGGCCGACGCGGACGAGCTGGTCACCTGGGACACGGACCGGCTGGTGCTGCGAGCCTTCACCGAACGTCTGGTGGTCGAGGACTGAAGGCCGTCCCAACCCTGTCGGGCACAACGGAACAGGGTTGGGGAGGGAACAGGGTCGGGGAGCGGCACCGAGGTTTCAGGTTCGGTTCACCCTGCGTTCACCTGCGGCCCGCCTGGACGACACCGGCGATCCGTACCGTTCGTGACATGCCCGGTCTCCGAGCACACCCGACGACGTGTCGCCCCAAGCGTCGGTGGACGCGTGTGCCCGTGCTCGTTGCCGTCGCGTGCGTCGGGCTCGTCACAACCGGGTGCAGCTCCGGGCCCGACATCGACGGGGCGACCCCCACGACTTCTGACGCCCGTGGACCAGCCGCTCCGAGCGACGCCGACATCTCGGCTCTCACCGCAAAGGTCTCGGGTGGTGGCGCCAGCTTCCCCGACGCCTTCTACCAAGCCGTCGCCACCGACTTCAACGGGATCGCCGGACACGAGCTCGTGACCTACGCCAAGAGCGGATCGTCCGACGGTCGCCAGCAGCTGGCGGCAGGCACCCTCGACCTCGGCGGCAGCGACTCGCTCCCGAAGCCCACCGAGACCTGGCCCTCGCAGCTCCTCCTGTTCCCGACCGTCGCCGCGCCGATCACCGTCAGCTACAACATCGACGGAGTCGAGGACCTCCGCCTGAGCCAGGACACCCTGGCTGGGATCTTCCAGACGAAGATCACCACGATGGGACGATCCGGCGATCCGCTCCGACAACCCCGACGCCGATCTGCCCGACGAGCGCATCACCGTCGTGCACCGCTCCGACGGGTCGGGCACCACCAACAACTTCACCTCCTACCTGACGAAGGCCGCTCCCGAGCGTCTGGACGCTCGGTGCCGGTGACACCGTCAACTGGTCGATGACGACCCAGGGGGCGGAGAAGAACTCGGGAGTGGCCTCGGTGATCGGCCAGACCGAGGGTGCCATCGGCTACGTCGACCTGGCCGACGCCGTGAAGGCCGACCTCGACCTGCGCCTCGATCCGCAACCGCGACGGACGACTTCGTCGGCCCGACCGCCGACGGCACGGCATCTGCGGTGGCCGCACGCCGAGATCGCCGACGACCTCAGCTACGACCCGCTCGACGCCCCGGGCGCCGGCACCTACCCGATCACCGCTCCGACCTATCTCATCGGTGCTCGAGGACCAGCCCGGCGCCGGACACCGCCGACACGGTGCGGACCTACCTGCGATACGTGCTCACGACCGGTCAGGACGAGGCGCTGCCGCTCGGCTACGTGCCGTTGTCCGACGAGCTCCGCCGACGGGCCTACGACCAGGTCGATCAGATCGACCGACTGAGGCGATGGTGGACCAGGGATGACGCTCGACACCGAACCACGACCCGGACCCCGCGATGTTCCCGGAGGTGACACCGCCCGACCTCGACCGTCGAGGGCGCCGGAGAGCCCGGACCGACCGGGTGTTCCGTCGGGCCGCCCTCCTGGCCGGGGCCTCGGTCCTGCTCGTCCTCGTCCTGATCGCCGTCGTCACGATCAACAAGGCGTGGCCGGCGTTCAGCGAGCTCGGGCCCGACTACTTCCTCGGCACCGAGTGGATCCCCTCCGAGGGTCTGTACGGGATCGTGCCGCTCGTGTTCGGCACGATCCTCGTGTCGATCCTCGCGCTCATCGTCGCCGTCCCGATCAGCGTGGGGATCGCCCTCTTCGTGACCGAGGTCGTGCACCGGCGGGCCAGGAGCGCCGTCACGACGACGATCGACCTCCTGGCAGCGGTTCCGTCGGTCGTGTTCGGGCTCTGGGGCTTCTACAACCTGCTCCCGATCTTCCAATCGGTGTTCAACCGGATCGCTGACGCCGTCGCGTCGATCCCGGTGCTCAACTCGGTGTTCGGCCACTCCACGGGATCGAGCTTCGCGTCGGCGGCGCTGATCCTCGCCCTGATGATCATCCCGATCATCACGGCCGTCACCCGTGAGGTCTTCACCACCGTGCCCGTCAACGACAAGGCCGGGGCGTTGGCGCTCGGAGCGACCCGGTGGGAGATGATCCGCGGCGTCGTCCTGCCGCACTCGACCGGTGGCGTGACCGGTGCGGTGATGCTGGGCCTCGGCCGGGCGCTCGGCGAGACCGTCGCCGTCGCCCTGCTGATCGGTGCACGCCCCGAGGTCACCGCCAACCTCTTCGCCCCCGGCGAGACGATGCCGGCGCAGATCTTCCGGAACCTCTCCGAGGCCGACGAGCTGTTCCGGGCAGCGCTGATCGGCCTCGGGGTCTGCCTGTTCGTGCTGACGATCGTCGTCAACATGTCGGCCCGCCGCCTGGTCGTTGCGGTCGACCGCCGCGTGAAGGGAACCGCATGACCGTCGCGGCGACCACAGGAGGAGGAGTCGGGAGCGCACCGATGCGACCCTCCGGCGACCAGCCGTCGCCCGAGCGGGACGCCGTCAGGCGCCGGCTGTCGGGAGCGAACCTCTCGATGGGACGGCGCGTCCGCAACCGGGCCGCCACCGTGGCCATGGCCCTCGCGTTCCTCGTCGCTGCGACACCGCTGGTGGTGATGGCGGCGAACGTGTTCGCCAAGGGGCTGCCGGTCGTCGCCACCGCCGACTGGTGGACCGCGCCCATCCCGGCCGACGTCGGTCGCGCCGACCTCGCCGGCAGCGAGAAGCTGAAGGAACTGGGGTTCGTCGCACCCGGCACCGACGGATCGTCCGAGGTCGTGATGGGCATGCAGCCCGCGATCGTCGGCACGATCCTCACCGTGATCGGTGCGTCGCTGCTCGCGATCCCGCTCGGGATCATGGGCGCCGTCTACCTGAACGAGTACGGCCGGCGCGGTCGACTCGCCGGCTTCATCCGGTTCATGACCGACGTCATGACCGGCGTCCCGTCGGTGATCATGGGCGTGTTCATCTACTCGATCTGGGTCCTGCGCTTCGGCGTCGACGGCAAGTCGGCGTTCGCTGCATCGCTGGCGCTCGCGTGCCTGATGCTGCCGATGGTCGTCCGCTCGACCGAGGAGATGCTGCGACTCGTGCCCGACCCGCTCCGCGAGGCGTCCGCCGCGCTGGGCACCCGGACATGGCGGACCACCACGAGCGTCGTGCTGCCCGCGGCGCTGCCCGGCATCGTGTCCGGATCGCTCCTGGCCGTCGCCCGCGCCGCTGGAGAGACCGCCCCGATCGTGTTCACGATCGGATTCGTGACCACGACCAACTGGCGGTTCACCGGACAGAGCACGACCTTGTCCGCCCAGATCTACTCGCAACTCCAGAACGGCGGGAGCCTCGCCACCGAGCTCGCATGGGGGGCCGCGGTGACCCTGATCGGTATCGTGTTGGTGCTGACCCTCATCGCCCGGCTCGTGGCCCGCCGCTACGCACTCCGTTGATCCCCGTACCCGACACCCACCACGACCCGGACCCGAACGTGCACGACGAGGAGCAGTCACACATGGCACCCGGAAGCAGTCGTCCCTGTCGACGATCTCGGCACCGGCGCCGGCATGCCGGTCCTCGACCCGGGTGCCGGCCCGGTCGTCACGCCGGTCGTCACCTCGGGCATCGGACTGCTCGACGAACCGGCACCGGCTCCGGTCGTGTTCGACGTCGAGGGCCTGTCGGTCTTCTACGGCGACTACCGGGCCGTGCGTGACGTCACCATGCGCATCCGCCGCAACGAGATCACCGGCGTTCATCGGCCCCTCCGGCTGCGGCAAGACCATCGGTGCTGCGCTGCTTCAACCGCATGAACGACCTCATCGACGGCGCACGCGGTCGAGGGTCGCCTCGACTACCACGGCGTCGACCTCTACGGCGGTGGACGTCAACGCGGTCGAGGTCCGACGGCGGATCGGGATGGTGTTCCAGAAGCCGAACCCCTTCCCCAAGTCCATCTACGACAACGTCGCCTACGGACCGCAGGATCGGCGGGACCAGGAAGCGCTCCGAGCTCGACGACATCGTCGAACGGTCGTTGCAGCGCGCCGCTCTGTGGGACGAGGTCAAGGACCGCCTGAAGTCCTCTGCGCTCGGCATGTCGGGCGGGCAGCAGCAGCGGCTGTGCATCGCCCGGGCGATCGCCGTCGACCCCGAGGTCATACTCATGGACGAGCCGTGCTCGGCGCTCGACCCCATCGCCACCTCGCGCATCGAGGACCTGATGCAGGAGATCAAGACCGACTACACGATCGTGATCGTGACCCACAACATGCAGCAGGCCGCCCGGGTCAGCGACGCCACCGCGTTCTTCTCGACCGAGGTCAGCGACACCGAGCGACGCGCACCGGCGTTCTGGTCGAGTTCGACCGCACCGCCACGATCTTCTCGAATCCGAGCGATCGACGGACCGAGAACTACATCACCGGCCGGTTCGGCTGACCGGCGGGGTCGAGGGGGATCGCATGAACGAGATGCGCATCGAGTTCCACGAGGAGATGGAGTCGCTCCGCTCCGACATCATCCGCCTCGGCGTGATGGTCAGCGAGACGATCGGACGTGGCACCGCAGCGCTCCTGGACCGCGACCTGCACGCCGCGCAGCTCCTGATCGACGGCGACGACGTCATCGACGACTTCTGCCTCGGGTTGGAGGAGCGGTGCTGCCAGCTGCTCGCCCTCCAGGCGCCGATCGCCGGTGACCTCCGGTTCGTTCTGACCACGCTGCGGTTGGTGTCGGAGCTCGAGCGCTCCGCCGACCTCATGGTCAACGTCTGCAAGGCGTCCCGACGCATCTACGACCTCGACTTCGGCCCGCAGCTGCGCGGCCTCATCGAGCACATGGGCGAAGAGGCAGCGTTCCTGGTGCGCACCGCGATCGACTCCTACGTCGACGCCGACACGTCGCTCGCCGCCGCGCTCGACGACATCGACGACCGCCTCGACGAGCTCCAGACCGCCTACGTGCAGGCGATCTTCGAGTCCCACTCCGTCGACAACCTGAACCTCCAGGGCGCGGTGCAGCTCGCGATGATCGGCCGGTACTTCGAGCGGATCGGCGACCACGCGGTCAACATCGGAGAACGCGTGCAGTACATGGTCACCGGTTGGCTCCCCGAGCACAGCAGCTCCGCTCGGCACCAGATGCGGGCCCAGACCGACGAGACGCCGGATGCCCCTCCGGGCGGCCCAGTCGTCCCTCCTCCGGGCGTGGGCCCCGTCGGCCCTCCTCCGGGCGTGGGGTTCGACGCGCCCGGACCGCTCGGTCAACCACCGCTCGGTCAACCACCGCACGGCCCCGTCGAGGGTCGGCGACGAGGCGTGACGTGACCGGCAGGACCTGAGCGTGACCGCCGTCGCGATCGTCGCCGTCCTGCTCGGCGTCGCATTCGTCGTCTCGCTCGGCTTCGCCGTGCACTTCTCCCGCCTGCTCCGATCCCCGGCGACCTCGGTGCCATCGGCGCCGGGCGCGCGACGGAGCCGGCGACGACCAGGCAGAACCCGCGGTCGGTGGCCTCTCCGAGGACGAGGCCGCCGACCAGCTCCTCCTCATCGAGAGGTTCCGCTACGCCATCGACCACCTCCAACGGGCGGTCGTGATGTGCGACGCGACCGGCCAGGAGATCTACCGCAACCGGGCGGCCGACGCGATGTTCGAGGCGCGCGACGGACAGGTGCTCGTCGCCGCCGCGATCGAGGAGCTGATGGCCGAGGCGCTGGCGGGCCGTGTCGCCGGCCGGCAGGTGGACCTCTTCGGCCCGCCCGCCGCGTCGTTCATCGTGACCGCCGAGCCGTTCAGGGAGCCGGAACAGGGCCCCGTCACGGGTGCCATCGCGCTCGTCGAGGACCGCTCGGAGCAGCGACGGACCGAGGTGGTGCGACGGGACTTCATCGCCAACATCTCCCACGAGCTCAAGACCCCGATCGGCGCCGTCGGTCTCCTGGCCGAGACGATCCGACGAGGAACCCGACCTCACCGTCGTCGGCCGCCTGTCCGATCGCATGATCGCCGAGTCCGGACGACTCGGCCGCACCGTGGACGACCTGCTGGAGTTGAGCAGCATCGAGCTCGGCGACGAGACGGAGTTCGACGACCTCGACGTCCGCTCCCTGGTCGGCGAGGCGGAGAGCCGACTCGGCGCCGCAGCGGACCAGGCCGAGGTGGAGGTGCGACACGACGTGGCCCGCGACCTGGTGCTGCACGGCGACCGCCGCCAGCTCGTCTCGGCCCTGTACAACCTGCTCGACAACGCAGTGAAGTACTCGCCCGAGGGCTCGGAGGTCCTGGTCACCGCCACCCGCGACGACGGGGACGGGTCGATCCGCATCACCGTGGCCGACAGCGGGATCGGGGTCCCCCGTCGGGACCTCGACCGGATCTTCGAGCGCTTCTACCGGGTCGACCGGGCCCGCTCACGTCGCACCGGAGGCACCGGCCTCGGGCTCGCGATCGTCCGCCACGTCATGGCGAACCACGGGGGTGACGTCCTCGTCGAGTCGACCGAGGGGGTCGGATCCACGTTCACCCTGTCGTTCCCGCCCGGTCGTCGCCCTGAACCCGATCGCGACACCGAACGATCCGATCCCGGGGACCGGGGCCCCGTTGAGCGCGCAGGCGGCGGCCGGCCCCACGGTCCTGGTCGTCGAGGACGAGGAGGCGTTCGTCGAGGCGTTGACCATCGGTCTCGGGCGGGAGGGCTTCGAGGTCGCGGTGGCCCGTGACGGGGTCGAGGCGCTCGAGCGCTTCGACGAGGTGCGGCCCCGACCTCGTGCTGCTCGACGTGATGCTGCCGACCCTGTCGGGCATCGACGTGTGCCGGCAGATCCGCCAGCGCAGCGACGTGCCGATCATCATGGTGACCGCCAGGGCGTCGGAGATCGACACCGTCGTCGGGCTCGAGGTCGGCGCCGACGACTACGTCACCAAGCCCTACCGACTCCGCGAGCTCGTCGCCCGGATGCGGGCGGTGCTGCGACGTCGGACGCAGGTGGCGAGCGACACGGTCCTGTCCTCGACCGACGTGCTCGAGCGTCGACGGCATCGAGCTCGACCTCGACCGTCACGAGGTGCGTGTCCGCGGCGTGCCGGTCGAGCTGCCGCTGAAGGAGTTCGAGCTGCTGGCGGTGCTGCATGGAGAACGCCGGGCGGGTCGCTGCCGCGTCACACGCTCATCGACCGGGTCTGGGGCAGCGACTACGTCGGCGACACCAAGACCCTCGACGTGCACGTGAAGCGCCTGCGCTCCAAGGATCGAGCCCGACCCGTCGCACCCGGTGCACATCACGACGATCCGCGGCCTCGGCTACAAGTTCAACGCTCGCCAGGCCGTGCAGCACGGAGCGCGAAGGGGATTCCTGAGCGACCTGGCGACGGTGTGAGTGACCGCCGTCGAACCGGTGCGGCTCCTGGAGCCGCGGGTCGACGTCAACTCGCCGTTCGGGCGGCTCGCCCTGACCCATGTGCTGTCCCTCGCCGGGGACGCGCTGGTCGCGATGTCGCTCGCCGGGTCGCTGTTCTTCGACGTCGACCCGGCCGGAGCCCGGATCGACATCGCGCTGTACCTGCTGTTCACGATGGCGCCGTTCGCGGTGGTCGGACCGCTCATCGGCCCTGCCATGGACCGGGCTCGCGGCGGACACAGGATGGTGCTGATCGGCTCGTGCGGTCGGGCGGGCGCTCGTCGCGTTCCTGATGGTGTCGCCGGTCGAGCCACGACAGCCTCCTGCGTGTTCCCCGAGGCCTTCCTCATGCTGGTGATGGCGAAGACCTACCAGGTGGCGAAGGCGGCGATCGTCCCGACGGTCGTCGACGGCGACGCCGGGCTCGGTCGAGGCGAACTCCAAGCTCCAGCTCCTGTCGGGTCTCGCCGGGTTCGCCGCCGGCATCCCCGGCGGGCTGCTGATCCTGCTCGTCGGCCCGGGCGCCGTGGTGCTCCTGGCGGCCGTGGCCGTTCGGTGGTGCGGTCGGTGGCGTCGCTGCGGGTGCCGGCGACCACGATCGCCGCCGAACCTCGCCGGACGACGTCGGAGCGGGCCGAGCTGCGCAGCGCCGGGGTGCTGCAGCGCCGCGTCCGCGATGGGGACGTTGCGGGCCTCGGTCGGGTTCGTCACGTTCGTCCTGGCCTTCGCGCTCCGCGGTCACGAGACGGTCGCTGGCCGCGCGGGCGTGGCCCTCGGATCGCCTCGCCGGCGCGGCGGCCGACGCCGACCTGTCGCCATCGGATCTGGTGGCGCCCCTCGGGCCGCCGGCCTGGCACTTCGCCGTGGTCGTGGCGATGAGCGTCGCCGGTGGACTCCTCGGCGCGGCCGTCGCCCCGTTCGTGCGCCGGGCTATCCGATGAGGAGCTCCTGCTGCTCGGGCGCGCTGGTGGTCGGCATCGGGGCTGGGCTCAGCGGTGCTCCTGTTCAGGGGCCTGACCGGCCAGGCGATGATGGCGCTCGCTGATCGCCGTCGCCGCGTCGTCGGGCAAGCAGGCGTTCGACGCCGTGGTCCAGCGCGACGCCCCCGACGCCAACCGTGGACGCGTCCTTCGCCCGCTTCGAGTCGCGGTTCCAGGTCGCGTGGGTGCTCGGCGCGTTCCTCCCGGTCGTGGTCCCCGTGCCCTCGCGGCGTCGGGGGCGCGGCCGTCGTCGTGCTGACCTCCGCTGCTGCGGTGCTGTTCGCCGTCGGGATGTCGGCCGTCCGACGAGGGGAGGTTCCGCCGAGCCTCCCCACCGCCCGGCAGGTGGGTTCCAGGGTCAGGCGTGGCGTGGACGGGGTCCGGTCACGATCCGGGAGGGACGGGACGGCCTCCTCAGGGGCGAACGACCAGGGCGACGGGGCCTGACAGCGACGCCGCCGCCACGGCGGTCAGCGTCGCGCTCCCTCACTGCGACGGTGGTGGCGTCGTCCGACACGGCCAGCACCGTGGCGTCGAGAGCGACCGGATCGTCCCAGCCCGGCGCGATCACGTCGACAGCGGTCGCCCCGGACCGCCAGGCACGCGGCAGCTCGCCGGTCCGGACGACGAGCCCGACGTGACCGGGTGGCAGGGCACGAGCCGTGCGGCTGGAGGAGCGATCCACGAGCAGGGACCGGGCCAGGACCGATCCCGCGATCCAGGGACACCGCAGCGGTCGCTCCCTCGGGGAGCGCATCCAGGGCGTCGTCGGGAACCGCCGCGCTCGGCACCCGGCGCACGACGACCGCCCCGGACGTCACACGCCCGCCCGCATCCAGTGCACGTCGCAGCGTGAGCACCGTCCGGACGTCGCTCCATTCCCGTCGGGCGGCGTCGGCGGAGGTGACCAAGCGGTGGACGCCCAGAGCGACGACCACCGCCAGGGCGAACGCCGCAGCCCGGCGCCGCCGGCTCCGGCGCCGACCGGGGGACCAGGTCCGGGCCGGACCGGCGGACCAGGACCGGGCCGGACCGGCGGAAGAGCGGCGAGCGATCCTCAAGAGGCGTGCAGTTGTTCGTGATGACACCGTTGTTCCTCCGATGATGTCGGGCGATGCCCGCCCTGCGGGACGGGATCGCTCGTGTTCGGGGGAAGCGGTGTGCGGTCGGCGCTGGTGGCTGTGCCGGCTGTGCCGGCTGTGCCGGCTGTGCCGGCTGTGCCGGCTGTGCTCAACCCGTCGGGGACGGTTGGCTCGGACTCGGCGAGGTCACGGCGTCGGTGGTGAAGAGCGCATCGGCCGCTCGGCCCACGCTGGGGACGGTGAGCAGCTCGTGGCCGTCGTCGGTCACCAGCACGGTGTGCTCGAACTGGGCGGTCCGTTGCATGTCGGCGGTCGACGACCGTCCAGCCGTCGTCCCACATCGTCACGGCTGCACGACCGATGTTGATCATCGGCTCGACGGTGAAGGTCATGCCTGGCAGCAGCTCCATGTCGTTGCGGGGGTCGAAGTAGTGCGGGATCTGCAGCGCAGGTGTGGAACTGGTCGCCGATGCCGTGGCCGATGAACTCGCGGACGATCGACGTACCCGAGGCCGCGGCAGGCGACGTCCTCGATCGCGCTGACCGATGTCGCGGATGCGGGCGCCCGGTCGCACCACCGAGATGCCCCGCGTGCATGGCGTGGCGGGTGGCGTCGACCAGCGCCCGTGACCGGGGGTCGACCTCGCCGACGAGGAACGTCGCGGACGTGTCGCCGTGGACGCCGCCGATGTACGCGGTGACGTCGACGTTGACGATGTCGCCCTCGCTGCAACCGACGCGGTCGTCGGGGATGCCGTGGCAGACGATCTCGTTCACGGAGGTGCACAGCGACTTCGGGGTACCCGCGGTAGTTGAGCGTCGACGGGTAGGACCCCGCCGCAACCATCGCGTCGTGGCCGATCCGGTCGAGCTCGTCGGTCGTGACGCCGGGTGCGACGTGTCGACCGACCTCGATGAGAGCGTCGGCGGCGACGCGTCCGGCGACCCGCATCGCCTCGATCTCGGCCTCTGTGCGGATCGCCCTCGTGGCCCGATCCGACGGGGTGCCGGTAGCGGCGTAGTCGGGTCGGTCGATGCCGACGGGAACGGTCCGCATCGGTGACACCAGACCGGCGGTCACCGGTGGTGAGGGTGGGGGGGCGAGCTCTGTCCGACGCTTCTTGCGCTTTGCCATCGCCGGACAGAGTACGTCGCGGCTCCCGACCCGCTCCGGCCGGGGACCCCTCCCCGTCGTTCTGTGTGCATCTCACGTCGTGGGGCGACGTGAAACACACACAAAACCCGAAATTCTCAACCGTCTTCACGGGTGGGCCGATCGGTTCTCGATGGCACGACGATCCACCTCCGTCGGCGCGGGCCCTGCGCAGCTGGGCATCCGCAGCCGGCTCCTGCTCCTGTTGGCGGTTCCGTTGACCGGCCTGCTCCTCGTCACCGGCTTCGCCATGAACAGCGCCGTCCGGCAGTCCCGGGACGCCGCGCAGACTCCGCTCCACGGCCGAGGTGTCGCTCGCGAGCTACAGGCTCGTCGCACGCGTTGCAGGCCGAGCGCAAGGTCCTCGCCGCTGGTGAGGCGACGAACGCCCGTCTGCGCGACGACATCGTCTCGGCGGCCGGCGAGCTGCGTCACCTGTCTGACCAGCAGGACGGCCAGCAGGACAGCCGGCTCCGGCTAGCGACGCAGCGCGCGCGCTCGCACCGCGTCGACGCAGCCGGATCCCTGGCCGCCACCAACACCGGCGGACTCGTCGCCGTCGACGGCTACTCGCCCGCGATCGCCTCGCTCCTGTCTGTCAGCAGGTCCGGCTTCGATCCCGGCGAGGCCATGGACAGCAGCACCGCCACCACGGTGGACCTCCTCGCCTCGGCCCAGGAGGCCGCAGCCAAGGAACGGGACCTGATCAGGGCCCTGGCGATCCGCGGTCAGCTCGACCCTGCCGTGTACGGACAGGTCTCGGAGCTGGCGGCCGCCCAGGACATCCAGGCGAGCCAGGCTGTGGCGTCCGCCGATCCCTCGCTCACCGCGCGCATCGACCGGGCAGCGGACGCCGTCGCCGCCGCCTCGCTCGGACGGGACAGGCTCTTCCTCGGCGGCATCGACACGGCAAGCACAGACGGGGCAAGCACAGACGGGGCGAGCACAGACGGGGCGAGCACAGACGGGACGAGCGCCGGCGTTGCCGACGTCGACGCCTGGCTGGCCGACGCCACAACCCGCGTCGCCGCCTTCCACGACCTCCGCGGCGACGCCGCCGCCATCGCCGTCAACGCCATCGACGGACTGGCGGCGTCGAGTCGGACCCTCGCCCTGGCCTCGTTCGCGTCCCTGCTCGCGGCAGCGCTCATCAGCGCCTTCCTCGTCCGCTCGGCCATCCGCTCCATCGCCCGGCCGCTCCAGGAGCTGGCGCACCAGGCGGAGGACGTCGCCCTGGTGCGGCTCCCCGAGGCTGTGAAGGGCCAGCAGTCCGGATCCGGAGACGGTCGCCTGCCGACGATCCGGGCAGCAGGCGCCACCGAGGTCCGTGAGGTGGCGGGTGCGTTCAACGACGTCCAGGACACGGCACTGCGACTGGCGGGCGAGCAGGCCGTCCTGCGCCGCAACCTCGCTGAGGCCCTCGACGAACCTCGGTCGGCGGAACCAGGCGCTCCTCGGTCGCCAGCTCGACTTCATCTCGTCGCTGGAGCAGCGGGAGACGGACCCCGCCTTCCTCGAGCACCTCTTCAAGCTCGATCACCTCGCGAGCCGCATGCGACGCAACGCCGAGTCCCTCCTCATCCTGACCGGGTCCGAGACGCCTCGTCGCCGTCGCAAGCCCGCTCCGCTGAACGAGGTCGTCCGGGCGGCGATGAGCGAGGTCGAGGACTTCGAGAGGGTCCGTCTGGGACGCCTGGGAGACGTGACCCTCACCGGGCCGGTCGTGATCGACCTCGTCCACATGCTGGCGGAGCTGATCGAGAACTCGCTCCGCTTCTCGCCGCCCGACACGACCGTCGAGATCGACGGACGATCGCTCGGCCAGGGCGGCTACCAGCTGGCCGTGCATCGACCACGGCGTGGGCATGGCCGACGTCGAGATCCTGGCGGCGAACCAGCGCCTCGCTGGCCTCGACGAGGTCGACGGGATGCCGACCCGCTACCTCGGCCAGTACGTGATCGCCAAGCTCGCCGCCAAGACCGGAGCCCTCGTCCGGCTCCAGCCGACCGCCGGTGGTCGCGGCATCACCGCCGTGGTCAGCCTTCCCGCCTCGGCGACCGTCGGCGGCGCCGATCGCTCCTCGATCGCGAGGCCGCTGCCGGGATCGCTCGCCGCAAGGGACCAGGGGGCCGAGCGCATCGCACCGGGTGCGGGGCTCACCGCCCGTGTCGCCCAGCCTGAGACGGTCATCGATCCGGACGCGGACCCGTTCGCCGAGGAGGTCCCGACCCGAGAGGAGCTCGCGCCCGCGGATCCGTGGATCGGGGAGTCGTCGAGTCCGGAGTCGGAGGAGTGCGGGAACCTGGGCGGCGTGGGATCGATCGCCCGGCGTCCGACGCCGACGCCTACGAGGAGATGCCGGTCGGACCGGAGACCGTCGATCTCGGCGACGCAGCGCGGGCTCCTTCATCGACACCAGCTCCCGCGCCGTCGACGACGTCTCCGAGGCTCTCCCCGAGGTCGAGACCGCCGAGCGGAGCGGGCTGTCGTTCGTCGGCGACGTCACCTTCGAACGCCGCCTCGAAACCCCGGCCGTCGACACGCCAGCGCATCGACACGCCAGCCCTCGACACCCCTGCCGTCGACACGCCGCCGATCTGGCAGGTCGCCGACGGAGCCGACCGAGCGGCCGGCACCGACGCCGAGGAGCTCGCTGCCGGGCTCTTCGCCGCCGAGCTGCTGGCCACCCCGCCGCCCCCGCCACCGGACGAGGTCCCGGACCAGGGGAGCTGGACAGGCCTGCCCGATCCATCGCAGGACGGGTTCGCAGCCCGTCCTCGGAGCGCCGCCGGTCGTCCCGACCGACCCCTGGGCACATCCCTCCCAGGCCCGCGGACAGCTCCACCCGCAGCCAGAGGCCGCCATGTTCCAGCCCGAGGCTCCCCGGTTCGGCCCGGATGCCGGTCTGCCGGACAGCGGGCTCGGCAGCGGGCTGGGCGGGGGACTGACCCGCCGGGTCCCCGGAGCGTCGTTGCAGGAGAGCCCGCTCGCCCGACCCGTGCCCGAGGCCCCGGTCGCACAGGAGCGCTCAGCGGACGGCGTCCGTTCGATGCTGTCCACGTTTCCAGGGTGGACGGAGCCGTGGTCGGGAAGGAGCCGTCCCGGACACCGACGGGCTCCTGTCCGCCACGTACGACAACGAGAGCGCCACCGCGGCGCCGGAACTGGAGGATCACCGTGATCACTGACGTCAACGAGCAGGTCCAGCAGATCCCGTGGCTGCTGTCACGGTTCGTCGAGCAGACCCCCGGCGTCAGCGACGCCGTGTGCGTGAGCTCGGACGGCCTGCTGATGGCGATGTCGACCGACCTCGACCACAGCGCGGGCCGATCAGTTCGCCGCCATCGCGGCCGGCCTGACGAGCCTCTCGCTCGGCGCGTCACGATGCTTCGGCTATGGCGAGGTCGACCAGGTGATGGTCGAGATCGAGCGCCGGCTTCCTCTTCGTGGCGTCGATCTCCGACGGAAGCTGCCTGGGCATCCTGTCGACCAAGGACGCCGATGTCGGCCTCGTCGGCTACGAGATGACGATGCTCGTGGAGCGCTTCGGCACCGTCCTCACCCCGCAGGTGCGCGACGGTCTCCGCAGCGTCCTGGCGGCGGGCTGACGAACCGCCCGCCCGTCGAGAGCAGGGAGACGACGTCGACGTGTCCGCCTGGGACGACACCACGGTTGGTGGTGGACCCGCGCCGTCCGGGCAGGCGGGCTCGACAGGCGCGCCAGCGAACTCGTTCGACACCACCTCCGGCCGGACCGAGAGCGACGGTGACGACGACGGGGAGGACGACGAGCTCGTCCGCCCCTTCGTGATCACCGGAGGCCGGACCCGTCACGCGAGCGTCCACCTCAGGGTCGAGACGCTCGTCGTCGCCGCCGGCGACCCGTCGGAGCACCGACTCCAGTTCGAACACGACCGGATCGTCCGGGTGTGCGACGCCCCGATCTCCGTCGCCGAGGGTCGCGGCGAGGATCGACATCCCTCTCGGCGTCGCACAGATCCTGGTCGGCGACCTCGCCGAAGCCGGACTCGTCCAGATCCACGAAGCACGACAGGCGGCGACCCCCGCCCTCCTCCTGAGGATGATCGATGCAGTACGAGCACTCTGAAACCCGCCCGCCCAGCTCCGCCCCGACCGTCGGGTCCGGTGCGCCCCAACCCGTCAAGATCCTGGTCGCGGGTGGGTTCGGCGTCGGCAAGACCACGATGGTCGGAGCGATCTCGGAGATCGAGCCGTTGACCACCGAGGCGACGATGACCGCCTACTCGGAATCGGTCGACGACACCTCGAAGATCGACCGCAAGACCTCAACCACCGTCGCGATGGACTTCGGGCGCATCACGATCGACTCCGAGCTCATCCTCTACCTGTTCGGTACCCCGGGCCAGGAGCGCTTCTGGTTCATGTGGGACGACCTGGTCGACGGCGCCCTCGGCGCTGTAGTCCTGCTCGACACCCGTCGGATCCAGGACTGCTTCGCAGCGATCGACTTCTTCGAGAGCCGGGGCGTCCCGTTCGTCGCCGCCGTCAACCAGTTCGACGACGCCGGCTCCTACTCGCTCGAGGTCGTGCGGGAGGCGCTGGCGCTGTCGGAGCACGTCCCGCTGGTGCGGGCGGACGCCCGGTCCCGCGAGTCGGTGAAGATGGTGCTGGTCGCCCTGCTCGAACACCTCATGCGACGGGCGATGGACGATCAGCGCTCCGCCCGGCGCGCCCTGACCAGACCGGCCCGCCGTTACGAGGCGGAGGCGCCGCTGGTCGTCGAGGACCTCAAGCCGCCCGAGGAGCCGCCGTTGGAACCGGAGCCGGACCCGGACGTCGATGAGGCTCCAGAGGAGCCGCCGTCGGAGGAGCCGCCGCCCGAGGAACCGCCGTCCGAGGAGCCGCCGGCCGAGGACTGGGAGGACTCGGACCGGGGCGACGAGCGGGAGCCCGAGTCGTTCTTGTAGAAGCCGGACCCCTTGAAGGAGATGCCGACGGGGGAGAAGACCTTGCGCAGCTCGCCCTTGCACGACGGGCACTCGGTGAGGGCGTCGTCGGAGATCGACTGCTGGATCTCGAACTCGTGGCCGCAGGCGCGGCAGCGGTAGTCGTAGAGGGGCATGGTGAGTGCAATTTGTACCGCACCCCTGCCCGTGCCTCCGAAGCGCGGCGGCGAGGGAGCCACGCCCGACGTGCCTCCCGGGTCGTGTCCGCACCCATGGGTAGGACTCCCAGGAGGAGTTCGCGGACGGCGGCGTTACGATCGTGGGCATGGTCCGACCGATCAACAGCGACACGTCGATCCGCTGTCACGCGTCGCTCAGCTGTCACACGTGCTTCCAGCGTGGAGCGACTCCGACCGGCGAACGGGTCCCGGTGTGGGCACCATGAGCCCGGTGACCAAGGCCGTCATCCCCGCTGCCGGACTCGGCACCCGGTTCCTGCCCGCGACGAAGGCGCAGCCGAAGGAGATGCTGCCGGTCGTCGACAAGCCGGCGATCCAGTACGTCGTCGAGGAGGCGGTGGCCGCCGGGATCGACGACATCCTCATCATCACCGGCCGCAACAAGCGCAGCCTCGAGGACCACTTCGACCGGCAACTTCGAGCTCGAGTACCAGCTCGCAGTCGAACGGGGAAGACGGGCGACCTCGCCGAGGTCGTCGAGCTGGCGGAGCTGGCCGACATCCACTTCGTCCGTCAGGGCGAGCCGCTCGGCCTGGGCCACGCCGTGCTCGGTCGCCCGCAAGCACGTCGGCAACGAGCCCTTCGCCGTGCATGCTCGGCGACGACATCATGGACGAGCGACTCGACGGTGCTGCCCGACATGATCAAGACGTTCGAGCGAGCTCGGCGGTCCGCGATGGTCGCGCTCATGGAGGTGCCCGCAGGACGCGATCTACCGCCTACGGCTGCGCCGCGGTCGAGCGACCGGCGACGGCTCGCTCGTGCAGGCTGACCGGCATCGTCGAGAAGCCCGCTGTCGGCCGATGCGCCGTCCAACCTGGCGGTCATCGGCCGCTACCTGTTCACGCCCGACATCTTCGACGAGCTCGACCACATCGAGCCCGGCGTCGGAGGCGAGATCCAGCTGACCGACGCGATCGCGGCCCTCCTCACCCGGGCCGACGTGTACGGCTGGACCTTCATCGACGGCCGCTACGACATCGGCAAGAAGATCGACTACCTGCGTGCGACGGTGGAGCTGGCCCTCCAGCGCGCCGACCTCGGTCCGGAGTTCAGGTCGTTCCTCGCCGAGGTCGTCCGGCGCGAGGGCATCGTCTGATCGACGCTCCGCCGCCGCCCTGGCAGGCTGAGGCGATGATCCCCCTGGCCGAGGCGCAGGCGTACGTGCTCGACCGCGTGCCGCCGCAGCCCGAGACGACCGTGGCCCTCTCACGACGCTCTCGGCCTGGTCGTCACCAGCGACGTCATGGCGACGGAGGACGTCCCGGGCTGGGACAACACCGCGCGTCGACGGCTTCGCCGTGCTCGCACGTCGACCTGGCCGGCGTCACGACCGAGCTCGACGTCGTGGGCACCGTCGCCGCCGGCGACGACAGCGACCTCACGGTGAGCAGCGGAACGGCGATCCGCATCATGACCGGCGCTCCGATCCCTCCCGGGGCCGACGCGGTGGTCATGGTGGAGCGCACGACGGCTCTGGACGGCGGGTCGCGGGTCAGGGTCGAGGGAACCGTCGGCGAAGGCGACGGGATCCGACGTGCGGGCGAGGACGTCAGGGTGGGCGACGTGGCGGTGGCGGCGGGGACGGCGCTCGGAGTGGGTCACCTGGGGCTGCTCGCGTCGATCGGCGTCACCCGCCTCGACGTCCGGCGGCGACCCGTGGTCGGGGTGCTGTCGACGGGCGACGAGCTGGTCGCCGGTGGCGCCCCGCTGCGTCGCGGCCAGGTGCGCGACTCGAACCGCCTGGCACTGGTGGCGCTCTGTCGCAGCTCGGGTCTCGACGTCGTCGACCTCGGCCTGATCCCCGACGACGAGCGACCTCATCGAACGGGCCATCCGTGACGGCGCCGCCCGTTGCGACGCTCTCCTCACCAGCGGCGGCGTGTCGATGGGCGACTTCGACCACGTGAAGTCGGTCCTGGCGCGCGATCGGGGAGATGCGGTGGATGCAGATCGCCATCAAGCCGGCCAAGCCGTTCGCCTTCGGGATCGTCGCCGACGTCCCGGTCTTCGGGCTGCCGGGCAACCCGGTGAGCTCCATCGTGAGCTTCGAGCTGCTCGCCCGACCGGCGCTCCGACACGCATCCGGACGGTCCGACCTGCACCGTCGACGGGTTCGGGCCGTGGCCGGGGACCGACCTCCGTCGGAGGAGCGACGGCAAGACGCACTTCGTCCGGGTGCGGGTCGACCAGGACGACGACCTCGGGTTCCGGGCGTGGCCCTCGGGAGGTCAGGGATCGCACCAGATGACGGCGCTGGCCGGGGCCGACGGTCTCGCGGTCCTCGCGAACGGTGACGGGGTGGCCGCCGGTGATCCGGTCGAGGTCATGCTGCTCGACGGCTGAGCGCCGCCCGCGACGACGTACGATGCGTCGGTGAGCTCCCGCAGCGGGCCGGACGCCCCGGCACCCGTCGACCTCGTCGACTCGTTCGGACGGGTGCACCGCGACCTCCGCATCTCGGTGACTGACCGCTGCGACTTCCGCTGCACCTACTGCATGCCCGCGGGCGGCCTGTCGTGGGTCCCGAGGGACGACGTCCTGACCTACGAGGAGATCGAGCCGGATCGCACGCGTGCTCGTGCAGCGACTCGGCATCACCTCCATCCGCCTCACCGGCGGCGAGCCGACGGTGCGGGCCGATCTCGACCACCTGATCCGCGAGCTCGCCCCCTTGGGCGCCGACCTGTCCATGACCACCAACGGCGCCGTCGCTGGCGGCGTCGCGCTGCCGAGCTGCACGACGCCGGCCTGCGTCGGCTGAACGTGTCGCTCGACTCCCTGCCGTCCCGAGCGGTTCGCCGCGCATCACCCGTCGGGACGCCCTGGCGTCGGTGCTCGCCGGGATCGACGCCGCGGTCGCCGTCGGGTTCGATCCGGTCAAGGTCAACGTCGTGCTGATGGCGGGGGTGAACGACGACGAGATCGTCGACTTCGCCCGGTTCGGACGTGACCGGGGGGTGATCGTGCGGTTCATCGAGTTCATGCCGCTCGACGCCGACGGACGATGGGACGGCTCCGACGTCGTGGGTCGCGAGCCGTGCTGGCCGCGGTCGGGTCCGTCTTCCCGATCGAACCGCTCGACACCGGGTCCGCACGACGTGGCGAGCCGGCAGAGCGGTTCGGTTTCACCGACCTCCAGAGCGGATCGCCGGGCAGCGAGATCGGGGTGATCCCGTCGGTGACGGCACCGTTCTGCGACACCTGCGACCGGATCCGCCTCACGGCGGAGGGCAGCCTCAGGAACTGCCTCTTCTCGGTGACCGAGACCGACCTGCGCTCCATGCTCCGGGGGGGTTGCAGCGACGACGACCTGATCGGGGCGGTCCGGGCGTGCATCTCCGACAAGGCGGCCGGTCACGGGATCGGGACCCCGGCGTTCATCCGGCCGCACCGGTCGATGTCGCAGATCGGCGGCTGAGCCGACGGATCCGGTCGGGCCGGCGCCGGTCGGGCGGGTCGGATCCGTCCGTGCGGCTGGGAGTGAGGCTCTACACTCACGGCCATGTCCGAACGGGGCCTGACCCATCTCGATCCTCTCGGCCGCGCCCGCATGGTCGACGTCACCCCCAAGGACCCGACCCACCGTCGGGCCATCGCCAGGGGTCGGGTCAACATGAGCCACGGAGACGACCTCGCTGGTCGCCCGTGGCGCCATCAACAAGGGCGACGTCCTGTCGGTGGCGAGGGTGGCCGGCATCCAGGCGGCCAAGCGGGCATCGGACCTCATCCCGTTGTGCCACCCGGTGCTGGTGGGCGCGGTGCTCGTGAACTTCCGGATCGAGGACACCTTCATCGAGGTGGAGGCCAGCGTCGAGACCGTGGACCGCACCGGCGTCGAGATGGAGGCGCTCACGGCGGTGAACGTCGCCTGCCTCACCATCTACGACATGTGCAAGAGCGGTCGACCGGTCGATGGTGATCTCCGACGTCGCCCTCTGGGAGAAGACCGGCGGGCGTTCCGGCGCCTACCGGCGCGACGGCGAGGACCTCCTGGCCGACCTCGAGGGGATCTAGACCGCGTTCCTGGTTCCGAACGGGTCAGATGGCGTGTTCGGGCGGCGTGTTCAGGAGAATGACAACGGCGTAGTTCGTCAACTACTTGTAACAGAAAGTCGCGCGACCGTTAGATTGTCCTCAGGCGTAGTGCCCGGGTCCTGGCCCGAACTGAATCCGTCGAAAGGCTCCTCCCCCCTCCCATGAGCGTCTCCACACTGGTCCTGCTCGGTCTCGCAGTCGTCTGGGCGATCGTGCTCCTCCCGGAAGCCATGAAGCGGATCTCCAAGGCCCGCAGCGGTGACAGCATCCGCTCCTTCAACCACCACCTCTCCTCCCTCCAGAGGGGCAACCCCCACGCGTCGACGGCCCCTGTCCGTGTCGCTCCCGGCCGTGTAGCTCCCGGGCCGTGTCGCCCAGGGCCGTGGGAACCAGCGTGACGGCGGTCGGTCCTCGAACGTGATCGACATGCGCTCCGGCCTCGCCCGTGGGTCCGTCGCCGTCGGAAGCCGGAGCACCTCGCCCGCTGAGGTCCACCCCGCCGTCCGTCGTCGCCGTCAGGAGGTCCTGACCGTGCTCGGCTCGGCGTCCGTGCTCACCCTTCTGTGCTCCGTCGCCTTCGGCGGTCCGTTCCTGGTCCTGTTCCTCGTCTCGGCGGCCCTCCTCGTCGCCTATGCGGTGGCGCTGTTCCAGGTGATGAGCTCGCCGCAGACGGCACGGAACCTCCACGGTTCGGTCGATCCGCTGCGTCCGGCGCACTTGGACGACCTCCACGGCGTCCGCATCAGCGCCGTGAGCCCCCGCCGCGTCGCCAACTGAGCGACGCATCGACCCGGGGGTCCTCGACGTGACGGACCGGACCGGGCCCGAGACGGCTGTCTCGCTGAACGACCACGTCGAGGCGGTGCGCGCAGGGCTCGAAGCCGCCAACCAGGCCCGCGAGGTCGCGCTCCCCGGTTGTCGTGCCGTCATCCGGCTGTGCGGCTCGTCGATCAAGGCGGTGCACCGCCTCCAACCGGACATGGCGACGGAGCTGCTCGACGCGGCGGAGACCGAGCTGCGAGCCGTGCAGGCCGCTGTCGACGGCCATCCGGCGATCGAGCACGCCGGGTTCCTGCACGACGCCGAGAAGGAGTACGTCGAGGCCCGGGCGGTCCGGGCGTTCGTCGGCGGGACGGCGCTCCCGTCGGCCGTCGACCTCGGAGTGGGTGGGCCCGCGTACCTCCGGGGTCTGGCGGAAGCCGCCAGCGAGCTGCGGCGTCACCTCCTCGACCGCCTGCGTGACGGCGACCTGGCCCGCGCCGAGTCGCTGCTCGCCACGATGGACGACACCCACGACGCGCTCGTCACCATCGACTACCCGGACGCCGTCACCAACGGCCTGCGACGCACGCTGGACGCCCTGCGCGCCGTGCTGGAGCGCAGTCGGGGGGACCTCACGACTGCGGCGATGAACGCCCGACTCCAGGCGTCGCTCGACGCCGCCTCAGCGTCCTGGGTCGACGTCCACGGCTGAGCGGTCGACGTTCCCGCGGGAACGTCGATCCCGCCGGCCGCAACGTGTCCGACGACCTCCGCCGTGCGGTCCGGCCGATCCGAGGCGTGCTGAACCTCAGCTATGATGCGTGCTCCTGCGGGGGTGTAGCTCAGCTGGCTAGAGCGCCTCGGTCGCATCGAGGAGGTCGTGGGTTCGACTCCCATCACCTCCACCGCACGAAGGAACCTCGCAAGGGCGGACGCGCAGCGTCCGCCCTTGCGACGTCCTGGCATGGTTCCGGATCCATCGGGGTAGGTCTCCCGGGACCGAGGTGCGATGCCACGTGCCCCGCAGGAGGTTCGAGATTGGGATCGGAGGGGTTGCACGAGGATCCGCAGCTGCTCAGCGCGGAGACCACGGACCGACACAGGGCGATCTCGTCGCTCATGGAGGAGCTCGAAGCGGTCGACTGGTACGACCAGCGGGTCGAGGCCACCGAGGATCCCGAGCTCGCGGCGATCCTGATCCACAACCGCGATGAGGAGAAGGAGCATGCGGCGATGCTCCTTCGAGCGGCTTCGCCGACGGGCTGGGAAGCCATCGACGGCGAGGCCCGACGGACTCTCGCAGAGGTCCTGGCCGGTCGTCGGCTGCTCGACGTCGTCGGGCCCAAGGGATGGGATCACAGCGCTGAGCCCACCGGTCGCACCCGCCACGTCGGCGTCGTGGTCTCCGACGTCGACGCCCGGGTCCGCGATGTCAGCCCACTGCTCGAGCTCAAGGTCCCGTTCGCCGTGGCCCGGGCCGAGCTCGAGGCGATCGAACGCGGCGCCTGCGACGCGAACCTCGATCCGGTTCGGCTGGCGGCCCGTGACGCCGCCGTCGCAGAGGACACCTGCCTCTTCCACGGATTCCCTCCAGCGGGCATCGCCGGCATCGTGGGCTCGTCGCCGATGCAGCCGATCACCGTCGACGAGGACTACGACCGCTACCCGTCGTTCGTCGCCGGAGCCGTGTCGCACCTCAAGGTCGGGGGGATCGGCGGCCCGTACGCCATCGCCCTCGGGCCCCGCTGCTTCACCGGTGTCATGGAGCACTCGGAGATGGGTGGGTACCCCGTGCTCGAGCACCTGCGCCTGATCCTCGGCGGTCCTGTCGTGTTCGCCCCGGGGGTCGACGGTGCGATCGTCGCCAGCATGCGCGGGGGAGACGCCGAGATCGTCATCGGACAGGACTTCTCGATCGGCTACTCGGACCACGACGCCGAGGTCGTCCGCTTCTACCTGCAGGAGAGCTTCACGCTTAACCTCTGCTCGCCGGAAGCGTTCGTGCACCTCCGCTACGACGACTGACAGTCGGTCGGGACGCGGACGCCCTCTCACAGGGCGGTGAGGCTGTTCAGGTGACGCTGTTCAGGTGACGCTGGTCAGGGGGCTGATCAGGTCACGGTGGCGCCGCTGCGGTTGATCGCAGCGGCGTCGGTCCCGAGGTACGACGCGATCACCGCCGGGTGCTCGAGGACCTCTGACGGTGGGCCCGACACGATCACGGACCCGAGCTCCATCGCGACCAGCCGGTCGCACAGCCCCGACAGCAACGGCATGTCGTGCTCGATCACCAGCATCGCCGCCCCCGTGTGGTCGCGGATGCGCCGCAGGAGCGGTCCGAGAGCCTCGGTCTCGCGCTGGGCTACACCGGCGGACGGCTCGTCGAGGAGCATCAGCACCGGCTCCTCCGCCAGCAGGCAGCCGAGCTCGACGATGCGGCGCGTGCCCGTCGACAGCACCGACGTCGGGGTGTGCGCGTAGCGGTCCAGGCCGAGCATCCCGGTCAGCTCACGCACGCGGGTCATCGTGTCGTCCTCGGCCAGGTACGACGCCGGCAGGCGGGTCGCGTCGGCGACCAGCGATCGGTTGGCGACGCTGCGCTCACACGCGACGGCCAGGGTCTCCGACACCGTCAACGACGGGAAGAGGCGTGCCTCCTGGAACGTCCGACCCATCCCGCTGCGGGCCCGCTCGGCCGGGTTCCACTCGGTCACGTCGACACCCCGGAAGATGATCGCTCCGCCGTCGCCGTTGTCGTCTGAGCTGCTCTCGAGGCGGTGGAAGCCGGAGATGCAGTCCATGAGGGTCGTCTTGCCGGCGCCGTTCTGGCCGATCAGACCGACGATCTCGCCGCTGTGCACGGCGAGGTTGACGTGGCTCAGCGCCTGGACCCCGCCGAAGCGCTTGGTGACGTCACGGCAGCGCAGCACGGTCGGCCGGCGATCGGCGTCGCCGCCTGCCGCCGCGCCGGCCGTCAGTCCCGGTCGAGCTCAGGCCGGTCAGGTCGATCCCGGCGAGCACCTCGTCGGCCTGGTCGGCGGGACCGTCGGAGTCGTCGCCGCCGGCGCCCTCGATGAACACCGAACGCAGCAGATCGGGGACGATCGAGCAGCTCCCGTGTCGGGCCCTCGAACCGCACGGTGCCCTTCTCCATGAACACCGCCCGCTCCGCCAGCGTCAGAGCGACGTTCACCGACTGCTCGACGACGACGACGGTCATCCCGTCGGCGTTGAGCTGACGCACGACCTCGCACAGAGAGGCCACCACGAGCGGGGCCAGACCCAGCGACAGCTCGTCGATGAGCAGCACCCGCGGTCGGAGCAGGAGCGTCATGGCGAGGGCGAGCTGCTGCTGCTCCCCGCCGGAGAGATCGCCGGCCAGCTGAGCGGCACGCTCCTCGAGTATCGGGAAGAGCCGGTGGACCTCGGCGAGATCCTCAGCGATGCGCCCGGAGTCCTTGCGGAACGTCCAGCACGACAGGCGCAGGTGGTCGGTCACGCTCAGCGTGGGGAAGATGGCCTTGCCGCCGGGCATTAGCGCCACGCCGTCGCGGACGATCCGCTCGGGAGAGCGCCCGCTGATCCGCTCGCCGGCGAGGGTGATGTCGCCGGAGGACGACGACAGGCCGCAGATGGCCTTCAGGATGGTCGACTTGCCGGCGCCGTTCGTCCCGAGCAGAGCGACGATCTCGCCCTCGTGCACGTCGAGGTCGACGCCGAAGAGCACCTGGAGCTGGCCGTAGCTGACGTCGACGTCGGCCGCGCGGAGCAACGGGAGGGGACCCTCAGCGCTCCCGGTCCCGGTCGCCCCGAGCCCCGGTGCAGCGAGCCCGGCTTCGGTGGGTGACGCGCTCCACGGCTGGGCCTCGACCGGTCCCTCGAAGGTCGGTGGGGCCGTCGGTGGGGCAGTAGGTGGGGGCGGGGCGGTGGGCGGAGCCGTGGGCATCGGCGTGGGAGCCTGCTCGGCGGTCACGCCGTCGTCGGTGGGCGGGGCCAGCGGCTGGCCCTCGAGGTCCATGCCGGCCCGACGGGCGATCGGGCGGACGATCCTGTCGCGCACCCGGGCCGCCAGTCCTGCGAGACCGGCGGGCAGCAGCCACAGCACGACCAGCACGCCGACGCCGGCACCGATCAACCTGATGGTCGTGTCCAGGTCCTGGGCCCCGCGGAGTCCGGCGGTGCCGACGATCGCGCCGCCGATCGATCCGAGACCGCCGATCGTGGCGCCGGAGAACACCTCGACCGACTGCACGACCTGGTAGCTGCCCTCCCTGGCGCCGTGCAGCAGCAGGACGTGCAGCCCGCCGGCGAGTCCGGCGAGGGAACCGGAGAAGATGAACCCCTGGAGCGTCGACCAACGTGCCGACACCGACGCCGCCTCGGTGGCCTTGCGGTTGTCACGTGATGCGATGAGGAGCCGCCCCGAGCGGGACCGGCGGACGCCTCGGGCCAGGGCGATGCACAACGCCAACGTGGCCAGCGTGAACCAGAGCATGGCCCGCTCGTCCTCGAGATCGACCCGGCCCCACAGGAGCGGACGTGTGACGGTCTGCGGGATGATCTCGGGGAAGACGTTCGGGTTGAGGACGTAGCCGTCGAGCACCACCGCGAACGACAACGTCACCACCGCGAGGAACGGTCCCTTGATCCGCAGCGCCGGGACGCCGAGCAGCACGGCGACCAGCGCGCCCGTCGCGGTGGCGACGGCCAGCACCAGGAACAGGTCGATGTTCCAGCGCGACACCATGTTCCCTGCGACGATCGCTCCGGCGCCGACGATGGCGAACTGCCCGAGGCTGATCTGGCCCGCCCAGCCCGTCAGCACGACCAGCGACACCCCGACGATCGCCCACACGCCCATGATCGACACGGAGAAGGCGTCGGACGGGCCCAGTGCCAGCGGGAGCAGCACGGCGGCGACCACCAGCAGCAGGAGTCCGATGTGCTTGGTCCATCGCACGATGCCGAGCGAGGCGATCGCCGGAACGAGCGAACGGACCAGATCGGTGTTGCGCCAGCCGCCGTCGGCGTCGTGGGCCCGTGAACGTCCGCGTTCACCGAGGAGCAGGGCGACGAGGATGACGACGAGGATCGCGACGTCTACGAGCGACGGGGTGTTCGTGTTCCAGCGCACGAGCTCCTGCATGACGCCCGAGGCCGACGGCAGCGGCGAACGCCTTGGGCAGCGACTCCATGCGGGCGACGATGGCGGCGGCGAGAGCGGGGAGCAGCACCGCCGGTCCCGCGGCGGCGGACGGCGCCGCTCCTCGGAACGGAGCCTGGAGCACGAACGTCAACGCTGCGAGCGCTCCGGCGATCGCCCACACGGCGGTCGTCAGGTTGCGGACCGGGACGCCCAGCAGGCGTGCCCGATCGGTGTTCTCCGACGCGGCACGTATCGCCGTTCCGGCGAGGAGACCGCTTGAGGAACCAGGCGAGGGCGGTGACGGCGACCGGCACCACGGCGAGGGTCAGCAGGTGGTTGCCGTTGATGAGAGCGGGGCCGACGTCGAACTCGACGCGTGTTGAGCGGGGTCTCGAACGCTCCGAGCACCATGCTGGCGTCGAAGACCCTGGTCGGCAGCAGCATCTCGATGCCGCCGAGGAGCTGGGCGAGACCGATGGTGGCGACGGTCAGCACCAGTCGGGGTGCGTTCGCGAAGCGTCGGATGACCACCATCTCGACCAGCGCGCCCACGAGCAGGCCGAGCAGCGGGGCGACGACGAAGGTCGCCCAGTACGGCCAGTCCCAGGTCACGAACAGGTGGACGGCGGTGAGTCCGGCGACGCCGGCCATGGCGCCGTTCGCGAAGTTGATGACCCGGTTCGCTCGCCAGATCAGGATGAGGCCGACGGCGGTCAGGCCCGTCGCCGAGCCGATGATGGCTCCCGACAGCACGACGCCGAGCGGAGCGCCCGACGGGAGGAACGCGTTCAGCACGACCCAGAGCAGCACGGCTCCGACGGCCCAGAGGACGGCCTTCACGGCTCGGGGGAGGCCCGAGACCCTGTCCCAGGCACCTCCGACGTCACCCCGGCCGCCACCGCCGTCGCCATCGCCGCCGCCCCCGTCACCTCCGCCCGAACCGTCCTGGAGGAACCACGGGGTGTCGTCGGACTCCCTTGCGGGAGCGATGCCGTCGGCGTGGGCGCCGGCCGGGACGAAGACCCCGTCGGTGACGGTGCTCCCCGAGCGAGGCACCGTCAGCGCCGGTTCCAGCTCTGCGGCTCCGGACAGCGGCCGGTGCTGTCATCGGCGGACTCCGGTCTCTGTGGAGCGGCGCGAGGAGCGGATCATCCGAGCGCCGATCGTGGCGGTGTCGCCGGCCACTTGCCGATCGGGAACCGTGCCCCGCCGTTCGGGTCCTGGTAGGTCCCGGCGGAGCGGGTCTGGATCGAGGCCACCGACGGGTTCCAGAACACCTCGCGGGCGTCGTCGGACGTCGTGTAGTCGTTCGGGCCGAATCCCCAGGTGCCCGACGGGCCGGTCCGCTTGGGGTAGTCGAACATCGCCTTCTCGAACGACTGCGGGTTGAGGTTCGGTCCGGCGCCCTGGATGCCGATGGCGAGCAGGTACAGCTGGTTGTAGATGAGCTCGACGCCGATCGAAGGCTCGTCGGGGCGGACCGACTTGTACGCCCGGTAGCCGAGGCCCTGGCCGGCCGCCTGCGTCGGACCGGAGAAGGACACGCCGAAGGACCGTCCCCACTCGTCGGGCTGGAGGATCTGGCCGATCATGTCGTTGTCGACGAGCGCCACCCCGGTGATCACCCACTCGGGGTGGTAGTTCTGCTCCTTCGCCTTCGAGGTGAGGAACGTGAGCAGCAGCGGGTCGCAGCCGCACACGACGGTGGTCACCTGCTCGGCCCGGAGCTTCTGGATCAGCGACCCCGCCTGGTCCGACATGCGGGGGATGTCGATCTGGTACTTGAGCGAGTCGACCAGGTCGCCGGCCTTGCCTGCCTTCTGGAGGATCGCGATTCCGGCCCGCACGCACTCCTGGTACCAGGAGTTCTCCGGAGCGATGATCATCGCCCAGGCGCTGCTTGCCCTTGAGGTCGCCGCCGGCGAGGGCGGCCGGCTGGCCCGGCCATCTTGGTCGCGTAGTAGCTGCGCCACGCTCTCGACCGACGGTGGAGCAGTCGGTGAACTGGCTCCAGGAGTACGGCCGGCGCTGGCTCATCCACTCCCGGGAGGTGAACGGCACCCCCATGTTGATGACCTGCTTCGACGCCAGCGCGTCGGCGTAGACAGGCGACACGGCGGAGACGTCGGCGAACGCCTTGATCTCCTGGGCCACCTTCAGGGCGTCGGCCTGAGCGCCCTCCTGGCCGCCGCCGGTCGGTCTCCTTGAGCACGTCGCCCTTGCCGTCCCACTTCACGACCTCGAGCTTGCGGCCGTAGAACTGGAAGCGCTTGTTGAAGTACTCGACGAGCCCGTCGACCGTCTTGGTGATGACCTGGGGCTCTCGTTGGGGATCTTGGCGTTGGCGACGCGGGACACGGCGTCGAGCATGCCGTTGGCGAAGCTGCCGACACGGACCGACACGATCACCTTGTCGGCGGTGACACCACGGCTGGTCGCTCCTCCGTTGCTCCCGGAGAACTGCACGCACGGCGGTGAGTACGGGTCGCCCGGCACCTGTGCCGCACCGCAACCCGCCACCTTCGCCGGTCCGGTGTTCGACCCCTTTGCGCCGGCAGCTCCCGGTCCACCTGCTCCGGAACCGGCCGCGCCGGGAACCGCCGGCCTCGCCCGCTGCTGCGTCGGCGCCGAGAGCGACATCTTCGCCCGGGACCGTCTCGGTCGCTCCCGCCACCTCGGCATCCTCCGCGGTGAGCGACGAGTCGTCGCCCGAGTTCGCCGCCTCGACTCGGACCTCGCGCTGCTGTGACGGCACCAGGACCGCCACTGCGAGGAAGGCGGCAGCGAAGCCGATAAGCGGCCCGTAACCCCTGAACAACCGATCCTTCGCCCTGCTCTCAGCCATGTCCGCCGTCGTCCTGCATCATGTTCAAACCTTTCACCGCCGGTTCGTCCGGCGCCCGTTCCTGCCGTGTCGATGAGATCACGGGATCGTCCGCTTCGATCGTCGACCGACGAGTCGGTCACCCATCGACAGAGCGAGCGCACCCAGGAGGGCCAGCACGCCGACGGCGACGCCGGCGGTGCCGGCCGATCCGTCCTCGAAGCGGTTCAGCGAGGCCGCCGGGAGCGTCGCCTGCTCACCCGCCACCTTGGGGGTGGGGGCGGCGATCTCGGCGGTGCCGAGCGGTGTCGAGAGGTCCATCGTCTCCATGGACGAGTCGAGCGACGTCCCGGAGTCGAACGTGGACATCTCGCTGCCGAGAGTCGTGTCGTCCATCGGGACCTCGGGCACGGTCTCGACCGGAGCGGCGACCGGCTCGGGGAGCGGCGGGATCGGCGGGATCGAGTAGTCGACGTCGTGCGTGGACACGTCGACACCGCCGGCGAGTGCCTCGATCGCCCCCGATCCGCCCAAGGCGCCGAGGATGATGTCGACGACGGTCAGCAGGTTCGCTGTCGC
>JBAOHV010000024.1:0-135026 GCA_037045265.1 Microthrixaceae bacterium
CGCCTTGACCATCGCCGAGTGATCCCAGGCCTTGCCGCCGTGCGGCGGCGCAGGCGTTGAAGAGCTCCTGCGCCGTCGCGGTGTTGGGCAGCGACAGTCCGACCGCCCGCGCCGAGCGACAGCGCGAGGTTCAGGTCCTTCTGGTGCAGCTCGATGCGGAAGCCCGGGTCGAAGGTCCGCTTGATCATCCGCTCGCCGTGCACTTCCAGGATCCGCGACGACGGCGAAGCCGCCCATCAGCGCCTGGCGCACCTTCGCCGGATCGGCGCCCGCCTTGGAGGCGAACAGCAGCGCCTCGCCGACGGCCTCGATGTTGAGCGCGACGATGATCTGGTTGGCGACCTTGCACGTCTGCCCGTCGCCGTTGCCGCCGACCAGCGTGATGTTCTTGCCCATCAGCGCGAACAGCGGCTTGACCGTCTCGAACGCGTCCTGCCGGACCGCCGACCATGATGGTGAGGCTCGCCGCCTTGGCGCCGACCTCGCCGCCGGACACCGGCGCGTCGAGGTACGTCGCAGCCCAGCGCGTTGATCTTCTGCGCGAAGACCTTGGTGTCGACCGGCGAGATCGAGCTCATGTCGACGACGATCTTGCCCGCCGACAGCCCGGCGGCGACGCCCTCGGCGTCGAACAGCGCCGCGGCGACGTGCGGGGTGTCGGGCACCATCGTGATGATGATCTCGCGCCTGCTCGGCGACCGCCTTCGCCGGAGGCGCAGGCGACGGCGCCGGCTGCGGTCAACGCGGCGGGAATCGCCTTGACAGTCGTAGACGTAGAGCTGGTGCCCGGCGGCGATCAGGTGCCCCGCCATCGGCGTGCCCATGATGCCGAGTCCGACGAATCCGATGTTGCTCATGCTTGCTCTCTCCATTCGAGACGGTTAGGAAATCGCGCCGGTGCCGCGGTCAGCCCGGCGTCGCGTAGCGGTCGCGCAGCGACTGCGTGCGCCGCGCGAAAGAGTCCGAGGTCGCTGCCCACGGCGACGAACGTGGCGCCCCAGCTCGAGGTAGCGGCGCGCATCGGCCTCGACCGGCGCCAGGATGCCGACTGGGCTTGCCGTGCGCCCTGCGCGCGCTCGAACGACGTGGCGGATCGCCTGCCTGCACCTCCGGGATGCGCGGGGTTGCCGAGGTGGCCCAGCGCCGCCGGCGAGGTCGGACGGCCCGACGAACAGGCCATCGACGCCGTCGACCGCGGCGATCGCGTCGACCGCGTCGATCCCGGCGACGGCTCTCGATCTGCACCATCACGCAGATGTTGTCGTTGACGGTCTGCGAGGTAGTCGGGCACGGTGCCGTAGCGGTTGTTGCGCTGCGCGACCGACACGCCGCGGATGCCCGCCGGCGGATAGCGCGTCGCCGCGACAGCGCCGGCGCGCCTCGGCTCGCGCGACTCGACGAACGGGCATCGAGGAAGTTGTAGAACCCGGCGTCGAGCAGCCGCTTGATGATCACCGGCTCGTTCCACGGCGGGCGCACGACCGGCGCGCTGCGGCTGTCCTTCAGCGCCATCAGCTGCGGGATGAAGGTGTCGACGTCGTTGGGCGCGTGCTCGCCGTCGAGCAGCAGCCAGTCGAAGCCGGCGAGCCCCAGCACCTCGGTGGTGATCGGGCTGGCGCAGCGACGACCAGCAGCCGACCAGGCGCTTGCCGGCGACGCAGGTCGCGACGGAAGCGTGTTGGGGATGCCGCTGTAGGGTCGGGTGTCCTGGCTCATTGCGATGGTCCTTCGAGAGGCTGTCGGCGCCGCGCCGCGTCGGGCATGCAGCCGTCAGCGCGCGCGGCGGCCGAGCGAGGGCTGCTTCGGGTCGTACGTCCAGCCGGGAACGAGGTAGCGCATCGCCATCGCGTCGTCGCGCGCGGTGCCGCCGACCTCCTTGCAGAGCTCGTGCGCGGCCATGATCCGCCCGAGGTCGGGCTCGATGCCCAGGCCCGGCCGGTCGGGAACGGCGATCGCGCCGCCGACGATCGGCAGCGGCTCCCGGGTCAGCCGTTCACGCCCTTCCTGCCAGATCCAGTGCGTGTCGATCGCCGTGACGTTGCCCGGCGCCGCGGCGGCGACGTGGGTGAACATCGCCAGCGAGATGTCGAAGTGGTTGTTCGAGTGCGAGCCCCAGGTGAGGCCCCAGCCGTCGCAGCAGTTGCGCGACGCGGACCGACCCTTGCATCGTCCAGAAGTGCGGATCGGCGAGCGTGATGTCGACGGCATTGAGCGCGCACGAATGGGCGAGCTGGCGCCAGTCGGTCGCGACCATGTTGGTCGCCGTCGGGATGCCGGTCGCGCGGCGGAACTCGCTCATGCATCTCGCGTCCCGAGTAGCCGCCTTCCGCGCCGCACGGGATCCTCGGCGTAGGCCAGGAGGTGCCCCTGCCCGCGGCAGAACGCGATCGGCGTCGTCGAGCGGCCACGCGCCGTTCGGGTCGAGCGTCACCCGCGACTGCGGGAATGCCGTCTTGATCGCCGCGACGGCTTCCATCTCCTCGCTGCCGTGCATGACGCCGCCCTTCAGCTTGAAGTCGGCGAAGCCGTAGCGCGCATGCGAAGCGCGGGCGAGATCGGCGATCGCCGCCGGCGTCAGCGCCGCCTCCTCGCGCAGCCGATGCCAGTCGTCCGCCGCGTCGCCGGCCGCGGTGTACGGCAGGTCGGTGCGGCGGCGCTCGCCGATGTAGAAGAGATAGCCCAGCGTGCGGACGCGGTCACGCTGCTGGCCGTCGCCCAGCAGCGCCGCGACCGGAACGTCGAGCCACTGGCCGAGGAGATCGAGCAGTGCCGCCTCGACGGCGGTGATGACGTTGTCGAGCCGCAGGTTGATCTCGTGCGGCTGCTTCAATACCGCCTCCTCGGCGGCCGAGGTCACCTTGTAGACGGTCGACTGCCGGGCGCCGGCGCCCCCCTGCTGCTGCGCGCGCTTCACCGCGCCGAGGATGGCGTGCAGGCCGCCGATCGGCTGCCCGACGACGAGCTCTCGCGATCGATCGAGGGCCTGGCGGATGCCTTCGCCGCCAGGCACTTCGCCGAGCCCCGTGTGCCCGGCACTGTCGCGTAGCAGCACGACGTTGCGGGTGAAGCCACGGAGCGTGCGCGCCACAGAGGTTGAGCAGCATGCTGTCGACGCCGGCGACGGGAATCACCTGCATCCCGACGATCGTCGGTGTCGCACCGGCCGCCGGCGGCTGGCCGGTCTGCGCCGGCGGATCCGGGACCGCGTCGGCCAGCGTGCCGCTCACGAGCTCAATCCTCCTGGAACGCTTCTTCGCGCTTCTTGCGCAGCGCGGGCAGCAGCACGGTGGCGAGCGCGATGGCGGCCAGCACCAGCATCGTGGCGCTGATCGGCCGGGTGACCAGCACCGCCGGGTTGCCCTTCGACAGCAGCAGCGCGCGGCGCAGGAACTCCTCCATCATCGGCCCCAGGATGAAGCCCAGCAGCATCGGCGCCGGCTCGCACTCGAGCTTGCGGAAGACGTAGCCGAGCAACGCCGAACAGCGCCATGAAGTAGACGTCGAACGCGGTGTTCGACGAGGCTGAACACGCCGATCGCGCAGAACACGAGGATCGCCGGGTAGAGGAAGTGATAGGGCACCGACATCATCTTCACCCACAGCCCGATCAGCGGCAGGTTGAGCACCAGCAGGAACAGGTTGCCGATCCACATCGAGACCACCAGCCCCCAGAACAGCGCCGGCTGCTCGGTCATCACCGACGGCCCCGGCTGGATGCCCTGGATGATCATCGCGCCGATCATCAGCGCCATCACCGGATTCGACGGGATGCCCAGCGTCAGCATCGGGATGAACGACGCCTGCGCCCCGGCGTTGTTGGCCGCCTCCGGCGCCGCCACGCCCTCGATCGCCCCCTTGCCGAAGTTGGCCGAGTTCTTCGACGACCTTCTTCTCCAGCGCGTAGGCGCGCGAACGACGACAGCATCGCCCCGCCGCCGGGCAGGATGCCCAGCATCGAGCCCAGCGCCGTGCCGCGCAGCATCGGCGCCGACGATGTCGCTTGAAGTCCTCGCTTGTTCGGCATCAACCCGGTGACCTTCTTCGACCATCAGGTCGCGGTCCTTCTCGGTCTCCAGGTTGGCTGACGATCTCGCCCAGCCCGAACACCCCCATCGCCACCACGACGAAGTTGATGCCGTCGGCAGAGCTCCGGCAGCCCGAACGTGTAGCGCATGCGTCGCCCGAGTTGACGTCGGTGCCGACCAGCCCGAGCAGCAGGCCGAGCACGATCATCCCCAGCGCGTGCAGCAGCGACCCGTGCGCCAGCACGATCGAGGCCACCAGCCCCAGCACCATCAGCGAGAAATACTCGGCCGGCCCGAACTTGCAGCGCCACCTCGGCCAGCGGCGGCGCAGAACAGCGCGATCAGCAAGGTGGCACACCGTGCCGGCGAAGAACGACGACAACGCGGCCGTGGCCAGCGCCTTGCCGGCGCGGCCCTGGCGTCGCCATCTCGTGGCCGTCCAGCGCCGTCACCACCGACGAGGACTCCCCGGGCAGGTTGACCAGGATCGCCGTGGTCGAGCCGCCGTACTGGGCGCCGTAGAAGATGCCGGCCAGCATGATCAGCGCCGACACCGGCGGCAGCCCGAAGGTCGACCGGCAGCAGCATGGCGATGGTCGCCACCGGGCCCAGCCCCGGCAGCACGCCGATCGCCGTGCCCAGCAACGACGCCGAGCGAGGCAGTACAGGAGGTTGATCGCACTGGCCGCGGTCTGCAGCCCGAGCAGCAGATTGGCAAAGATGTCCATCGTCGTCTCCGGCGCTCAGCGGGTGAACCAGGTGCCGAGGAGCGGCATCGGCAGCCCCAGCCCCTTGATGAACACCAGCACGCAGAAGGCGATCAGCAGCGCCGCCAGCGCCAGCGCCTTCCACTCCAGCCGGAACTTCGCACTGGCCGACGCGCTGCCCAGGATCAGCACGATCAGCGCGATCACCAACCCCGCGCGCTCGAGCAGAAACCCGAACGCGACCGTCGCCGCCAGCACCACGGCCGCCTGTCTCCAGGCGAAGCGCGCCCATCGACTCACCGTCCTTGCGCAGGCCGCGCAGCAGCGCCAGCCCTCCGAAGCACATCAGCAGCCCGGCCAGCACCGACGGGAAGTAGCCCGGCCCCATCCGGCTCGCGCGTGCCGAACGAGTAGTCGCGGGCGATCCAGAACGCGATCGCGCCGAACCCCACGTAGATCACCCCGGTCCAGAAATCCTTCGGGCTCCTGATCGCCAACGCCATCACGCCTCCCCCTGACTTCGCCAATGAAAGCGTCAGTCTGCCTTGGCACCCGACTTGCGCACAAGGTCGGCCATCCGCGCAACGTCGCGCGCCATCAGCGCGGCGAGTTCGTCGGGCGGACCGGCGACGAGTCCAACGGTACGACGGATCACACGGGCCTCGTTGCCGGGGGACGAAGCAGGTGCAGAGCGCTCACGGGAATCGGCGGCGTCAGCGCACGAGGCAGGGACGCTTCGGGTCGAACGACCAGCCCGGCACGAGGAACTGCATCGCCAGCGCGTCGTCGCGGCGCGCCGAGGCCGTGCTCGCGGTAGAGCTGGTGCGCGGCCTCGACAGCGCGCCTCGTCGAGCTCGATGCCCAGCCCCGGCCGCTGCGGCACCTCGACCTCGCCGCCGACGATGCGCGAGCGGCTCGCTGCGTCAGGCGCTGCCCGTCCTGCCAGATCCAGTGCGTGTCGATGCGCGGTGACGTTGCCGGGCGCGGCGGCGCGCGACGTGGGTGAACATCGCCAGCGACACGTCGAAGTGATTGTTCGAGTGCGAGCCCCAGGTCAGTCCCCAGTCGCGGCACATCTGCGCGACGCGCACCGAGCCGCGCCATCGTCCAGAAGTGCGGATCGGCGAGCGGGATGTCGACCGCGCTGCAGCGCGATCGCGTGGCCCATCTGCGCGCCAGTCGGTGGCGATCATGTTGGTCGCCGTCGGCAGGCCGGTGGCGCGGCGGAACTCCGCCATCACCTCGCGCCCGGAGAACCCGCCCTCGGCGCCGCAGGGATCCTCGGCGTAGGCGAGCACGCCGTGCAGGTCGCGGCACAGCCGCGATCGCGTCGTCGAGCGAGCCAGCCGCCGTTGGGATCGAGCGTGATCCGCGCGTCCGGGAAGCGCTCGTGCCAGCGCGCGCGATCGCCTCGACCTCCTCGTCGCCGCGCGAGCACGCCGCCCTTGAGCTTGAAGTCGCTGGAACCCGTAGCGCGCCTGCGCCGCCTCGGCGAGACGGACGATCGCCTCGCGGCGTCAGCGCCGGCTCGTGCCGCAGCCGCAGCCAGTCGTCGTCCGCATCGGGCTCGCTCGCGGTACGGCAGCGTCGGTCCGGCGGCGATCGCCGACGTAGAAGAGGTAGCCCAGCGTCTCGCACCGCGTCGCGCTGCTGGCCCTCGCCCAGCAGCGCCGCCACCGGCACGCCGAGGTGCTGGCCCAGGAGGTCGAGCAGCGCCGCACTCGAGCGCGGTCACCGCGTGGATCGGCGACGCGCAGGTCGAAGGTCTGGCGGCCGCGCCCGCCGGCGTCGCGGTCGGCGAACGCCGCGCCGCACCGCGTCGCAGCACCGCGTGCGCAGTCGCCGATGCGGCGGCCGACGACGCAGCGGCCGGGCGTCCTCGAGCGTCTGCGCGGATCTTCTCGCCGCCGGGCACCTCGCCGACGCCGGTGTGGCCGGCGCTGTCGGTCAGCGACCACGAGGTTGCGGGTGAAGAACGGCCCGTGCGCGCCGCTCAGGTTGAGCAGCATGCTGTCGCGGCCCGGCGACGGGAATCACCCGCATCGCCGTCACCGTGGGCGCACCGGTCACCGGTGCTCGTTGCTCCTGCGCATTCATGCTTGGCCTTCCTGGCAGCCTTGAGGGATCGTCACTCGAGCTCGATCTTGCCGACCTCGATCACCTGCTTCCAGCGGGCGAGCTCCTGTGCCTGGAACTGCGCCATCTGCTCGGGCGTGTTGGCGACGATCTCGAAGCCCAGGTCTTCCATCCGCTTGCGGTTCTCCGGATCGTTGAGTGCCGCGACGATGGCGTCGTGCAGCTTCTTCTTGACGTCGGCGGGCAGCCCCTTCGGCGCGGCGATGCCCTGCCACGAGAAGACGTCCACGCCCTGGACGCCGGCTTCGCCGAGCGTGGGCACGTTCGGGAGTTGCGGCGAGCGCTTGTCGCCGGTCACCGCCAGCACCTTGAGCTTGCCGGCCTTGATGTGGCTGATCACCGCGTTGATGTTCTGGAACGAGACGTCGACGTGGCCGGCGAGGAGGTCGGTGATCGCCGGCGCGCCGCCCTTGTAGGGGACGTGGACGCCGTTGGTGCCCGTCTTCTGCCAGAAGAGGGCTGCCGTCAGGTGATCGGACGAGCCGGCGCCCGACGTGGCGAACGTGACCTTGTCGGGCTCCTTCTTCATCAGCGCGACGAGTTCGGCCACGGTGCTCGCCCGGTAGTTCGGGTTGGCGACCAGCACGTTGGGGGCGCGGACGGCGACCGTCAGCGGATCGAAGTCCTTGACCGGGTCGTACTGCAGGTTCTTCTGGATGAACGGATTGACGGCGAAGACGCCGATCGACGCCACCAGGAACGTGTAGCCGTCCGGGGCCGCCCGCTTGACCGCCGTCGCCCCGATTGCGCCGGTGGCGCCGGGCTTGTTGTCGACGACGAACGGCTGGCCGAGCGCCTGCTGCAGCCTCGGCGCTGATCGCCCGCGCCACCATGTCGGTCGAACCGCCCGGCGGGAACGGCACGATGATGGTGACCGTCTTGTCGGGGTAGGCGGCGAATGCCGAAGTCGCGACGCCGGCAGCTGCCAGCAGTGCCAAGGCCAGTTTCTTCATCTCGAGCTCCTCGTTCGTGGCGTAGAACCAGTGTTGATGGTAGCGCTATCATTTCGTAGCGCTGCGAATGGTAGCGCTACCAATTTGGGGCTGTCAAGAGCGGATCGGGGCGGGTCGCCGCCAACCCGGCGGCAGGCACATCCCGCGGCGTCATCCGCTCGCCCGCTCGACGATCGAGAAGCCGACGTCGATCACCGCGGCCATCCACAGCGCGCCCCTCGGCGCGGTCGACGATATAGCGCGCGGCCAGCCGTCCGATTGCCGTACCGTCGACACGCACCGACGTCAGCGCGGGTTCGAAATCCGCGGCGAGCGGCGAGGTCGCCGAAGCCGACGACCGCCAGCCGCCCAGGAACGGCGATGCCCTGGTGCTTCGCCTCGATCAGCACCCCCAGCGCCAGCATGTCGGAACTGCAGAACACCGCGTCGATCGCCGGCTCGAGCGCGATCAGGTCGGACAGCGCGCGGCGTCCGGCGCCCAGTGCCGTCGGCGCCGGGACCAGCACCGCCGGCAGCGCCTCGGCGGTTCCCATGAGCCGCGCCGCCGCCTGGACGAAGCCGGCCTTGCGGCGCAACCCGCGTTCGTCGTCGGCGGAGATGATCGCCAGCCGCCGCCGCCCGCGCCCGTGGAGATACGCGGCCACCGCCGCGCCGATCCCCTCGTGCGAAAAGCCGATCACCATGTCGATCGGCGTGGGCGTCAGGTCCCAGGTCTCGACGATCGGGATCTTCGAGGCGAGCAGCCGCCGCCGGCCCTCCGGCGTGTGCATGATGCCGGTGAGCACGATGCCGTCGGGGCGGCGACCGATGATCGCCTCGAGCAGCGCATCCTCGCGCGACCCGGCGTAGCCGCTCTGGCCGAGCATCAGCTGGTAGCCGGCGCCGGCGAGCGATTCGGTCAGCGACTCGACGGTCTCGAGGAACACCGGCCCGACGATCGTCGGCACGACGGCCGCAACAAGATGGCTGCGGCTCGAGGCGAGGCCGCCGGCGACGCGGTTCGGCACGTACCCGGTCCGCTCCACGGCCTCGCGTACCCGCGCCAGCGTCGCCGGCGACACCTGCTGCGGCGAGTTGAGGGCGCGCGACGCGGTGATCATCGACACGCCGGCGAGCGCGGCGACGTCGCGCAACGTCATCCCGCCCAGGCCGCGTCGGCTGCGGCGCGGCCGCTCGGCACTGGAATCGCTACCGGCTCTCGACAGTCATGATCCGATTGTAGCCGAAAATGACAGCGCTACCATCCACGGTTTCCAGGCAAGTGCCGGCGCCGGCGCCGCAGCACACCGGCGACCGCAGCACGCCGGCGACCGCGCGGCTTGCCCGCCCAAGGCAGCGGCGAATCAGTTCCGACCGGCGAACAAGCGCGGCGACCTCGCTGCGGCCCTGCTCGAAGTAGCGCGCCGGAATGCCCGTGTCCTTGAGCGAGATCGTCATCGCCTCGAGGTTCGCCGGCTTCAGCACGTGCAGCGGCTTGCGGTGCCAGCTGCGCCCGTCGATCGTCGCCGACGTCTTGCCCGCCGTCTCGAGCAGTCCGTTGACGAGCTGCGCCTGGGCGAATACCCGCCGGTTCGGCAGCGTGAGCTGCATGTCGCTGATCAGCAGGTGCATGTCGATGGCGTTGAGCGGCAGCGTGAAGATCCGGCTGCGATAGAGCTTGTCGAGGCCGGCGTGGAAATCGTAGTCGGTGAAGTCGATGGCGATGATCTCGTCGACGTCCGGGTTGGCGAACACCGTGCGCATCGGCGTGTTGTCGAGGTAGCCGCCCTCGACGTAGTACTCGCCGTCGATCGACACGGCCTTGAAGTACGGAATCGTGGTGATGCCGGCGAGGAACGCGTCCATGAACCGGTCGATCGATTCGTCATCGATCGCCGCGAGGATTTCGTTGACGTTGAAGTAACGGGCCTCGCGCTGCGTGACGTTGGTCGCCAGGATGTCCCAGCGGACGTCACGCAGGTGGCGGGCGAGCTGGGCGCGGCGCGCCGGGTCGTCGAGCAGCAGCGACTTGCGGCAGTTGCCCTTTTCCACGGTCAGCAGGTGCGACCCGTTGGGCAGCAGCGAGGGCCGCAGGCCGAGGAAGTTGGAGAGCACCTCGAAGATGTCGCTGAACGACAGCCGCAGCGTGCGGGCGAGCACCGGCGGCAGCGGCTCGTTCTCCCAGTCCCAGAGGAGGTAGTCGAGCACGTTGTTGTTGCCGGAACTCGTCGACGCGATGTGCACGACCGGCACACCCTGCTGCCGCAGCCAGACGAGTGCACCGGCCGAATAGAAGCTCCGATAGCCTCCGCCGGAGGCGACGAAACCGTAGCGGGTCATGGCAAGCCTCCCCTCGAACGTTGCGTCCGATGGCGGCGCTGCCGCGTCGCGGCACCGCCGCGCTGTCTGCCGCGACGGCGACGATCGTCGGCGCGCGGCTATTCGACAGTGTGCGCGCTTTGCGGCGCACCGGCGCAGCGCCGTCCTGCGGATGCCTTGGCATCCGCACCGGCCGGCGGCGGAGCGCGACAGTGCGTCGCGGCCCGGCGAGCGCAGCGGGGCAGCCCTCAGCGCGACGAGGGCGTGGGGAGCGTCACCATCTGGTCGAGCTGGCCGGTGACCCGGGCGATCACCTGGTCGGCGCTCTCCTCCACCGGCTTGTTGGTGACGTCGATGATGGCGAAGCCGCTCTTGCGAAAGAGCCGCTGCGCCCACTCGATCTCCTGGGAAGACCGACGCGTACTCGACGTACGCCTCGCCGCCGCCGCTCCCGCCCAGCGCGCGCTGCCGCCAGCTGCGATGGCTGCTGAGCGCCTTGGCGTCGATGGTGAGGCCGACGACGCGCCGGCGGTCGACGGTGAACAGCTGCTTGGGCGGGTCGATCCCGGACACCAGCGGGATGTTGGCGACCTTCCAGCCCAGCACCGACAGGTAGATCGACAGCGGCGTCTTGCCGACGCGCGAGACGCCGGTCAGCACGACGTCGGCCTGGTCGAGCTCGTCGGGCCGCATGCCGTCGTCGTGGTCGACGGTGAACTCGATCGCCTTGATCCGCTCGCGGTACGCCATGGTCCTCGCCGTGGTAGCAGCCCCGGCTCGCCGATCGGCGGCTCGGCCGAACACGCGCCGTCCATCTGCGCGAGCGCGTCGCCGACCGTGTCGACTGCGCGGCGATGCCGCGCTTCGGCGGCCAGCGCGACCAGCTGCCCTGCGCAGTCCCGGCTCGACCATGGTGTGCAGGATCATCCCGCCGCGGGCCGCGACCTTGTCGATCGCCGTCCCGTGCAGCTGGGCCGCATGCTGCGCACCGACGGCGATGACGATGATCTCCGGGGCACGCTGCGCGGGAACTGCGCGAGCGTGACGCGCGCGAGATGCTTGGCCAGCCCGCCGGCGAACCGCCGGAGATCGATGAACACCGGCGGAGCCGCCGGGGGGCACTGGCGTGGCGTCTGTCCATCAGCGGTCCTCGGCGGGGAAACGGAGGCGCAACCTGCGGGCGGCCGCGCGCCTGCGCCCGCGTGGCGGGGCGGCACCTCGCCGGGCCGGGCGGACACGATCGCGGCCGCAGAAACGACGAATCCCGGCCGCAGCCGGGATTCGTCGCGATGCAGCGCGCCTGCGCCACGAACGTCGACCGGTCAGGCGGCGACCGGCTCGATGCTCGCTGTCTTCTTCTTGTCCTTGCCCTTGGTGGCGAAGACGACGCGGCCCTCGACCAGCGCGAACAGCGTGTGGTCCTTGCCCATGCCGACGTTGACGCCCGGATGGATGACCGTGCCGCGCTGGCGGACGATGATGCTGCCCGCGCGGATCAGTTCGCCGCCGTAGGACTTGACGCCAAGGCGCTTCGATTCGCGAGTCGCGGCCGTTGCGCGAACTGAGCCGCCTGCCTTTTTTGTGTGCCATGCGTCTGTAACTGCTCCTGCAGCCGACGATTCGCTGTCGCATAATTGCGAGCGTCGGTGTAGCCCTGACGGTGGCCCTGGCTGCTTCCGATAGTGCTTGCGCCGGCGCATCTTGAAGATGCGAACCTTGTCGCCGCGTGCCGTGCGCGAGCACGGTGGCCTTGACCGTCGCGCCGGCGACGATCGGCTGCCCAGATGCGGACGCTCTCGCCCTCCCCGACCATCAGCACCTGGTCGAGAACAACTTCTGCGCCCACGTCCGCCGGTATCTGTTCTACCTTGAGTTTTTCGCCGGGGGCAACCTTGTACTGCTTGCCGCCGGTTTTTATGACCGCGTACATGGAGAGTACTCCGCAATTGTCGAAAGTTCGCTGCCCCGTTCGGGGGCCGCTGGCGCGGCGCCGCGCACCCTGCGCCCGCCCGCCGCCCGCACCGCAGCGTCGAAATTGCCGCCGCGGACAGCGGGAGAAAGCCTTGAATTATAAGGCGTTGACACCGCGGGCGTGTCAAAACCCGTGCGTACCCATGCGCACTTCCGGCGTGGCGGCGAAGCGCCCCGGCAAACAAGGGGCCGCGCAGCGGCGCCGCCCTCGTCGGCTCGCGCGGCGGGCGCCGTCGGCTCCCTTGGTCGTTGCGCGGGGTGCGTGACGGCACGCGGCTTCGGTTACAATCCGTCTCCGTTCGGGTCGCCCTGCCCGGTACGCCCCAGCGTTTTGTCTTGCGGTGCGGCCCTCGTGCCGCCCCGGGAACGGCGCCAGAGAACAGAGCGCCCGCACCGCATCGACATCCCGTGACCATCGAATCCCTGAATGCACGCCCTCGCCGCGGACCTCGGCGTCGGTCGACCGCGCGCTGCGCGCAAAGCCTCGATTCGGACGTCGCGCTGATCCGGCAGGTCGCCGACTACATCATCGCCGGCGGCGGCAAGCGGCTGCGCCCGGCGCTGCTGGTGCTGTCGGCGCGCGCCTGCGGCTATCCGCGGCAGCCGACCAGTCACACGCTCGCCGCAGTCGGTCGAGATGATCCACACCGCGACGCTGCTGCACGACGACGTCGTCGACGAAAGCCGAGCTGCGTCGCGGGCACGCCACCGCCAATGCGCGACTTCGGCAATGCCGCCAGCGTGCTGGTCGGCGACTTCCTCTACTCGCGCGCGTTCCAGCTGATGGTGGGCCTGGGCTCGGTCCGCGTGCTCGAGATCCTCTCCGAACGCGACCAACGCGATCGCCGAAGGCGAGGTCCTGCAGCTGATGAACGCCGGCGACTCCGGACCTCGACGAGGCGAGCTACCTCGAGGTCATCCAGCGCAAGACCGCGAAGCTGTTCGAGGCGGCCGGCGCAGCTCGGCGCCGTGCTCGCCGACTGCGGGCCCGACTACGAAGCCCGGCTCGCGCGCTACGGAATGCACCTCGGCACCGCCTTCCAGCTGGTCGACGACGTGCTCGACTACTCGCGGCGACATCAGACGCCATCGGCAAGAACCTGGGCGACGACCTCGCCGAGGGCAAGATGACCCTGCCGCTGATCCGCGCGATCGAGGTCGGCACGCCGGACGAAGCGGCGATCATCCGCAACGCGATCACCGGCGGCCGGCCTCACCGAGTTCCGCCCGGTGCTGGAGGTGCTCGACCCGCACGCGGCGCGCTGGACCACGCGCGGGCCTGCGCGCAGCGCGAGAGCGACGCCGCGGTTGCCTGCGTTTCGACACTGCCGGCATACGCCGCACCGCGAAAAGCCTGCTAGAATTAGCGTCCTTCGCCGTTCGCAGGGCTCACTAGCAAACGGGTTGCCGGTCAAGGCGCGACACGCGTCCCAGCCGGCCGAAGCGCCCGCGGGTCGTCGTTTCCCGCCGCGGACGAGTCCGGACTCCCAATCGATCCGGCAGCAGTGAATCGGGGTGTAGCTTAGCCTGGTAGAGCGCTACGTTCGGGACGTAGAGGCCGGAGGTTCAAATCCTCTCACCCCGACCAATAATCAAGCACTTAGAGCAAGTCTAGGTGCCAGCATCAAGTCCGTGCCAGCGGAGTGCCAGCACGATCCCATCCTGCCGCCGATCGAAAGGACTGCCTGTCGACGGCGCATCGACATTCGGTAACTAATGTGGTAGCAAGGCGCCTTTACAGGGAACACGGCCGCTGATAGCCTCGTCTAACCTGTAGCGCCGAGCTATCCGGGAGAATGTTGTGACGCGTATTGATCGTGAGCGCACCGAGTTGTGCAGTTTCACAGCAAACGTGAGCGAGTCAGCCGCGCGTAGTCTCGACCTGCTGCGCGCGATCGAAAGCACGTTGGACGGGTTGGATCATCTGGCCGACCGCCTGCATGCCGATACTGCTTTTGCGGAAAAGGCGTTTGCGGGGCTAGACCGCGCAGGGGGCGCTATTGACGCCGACGAGAAACTCCAGGGAGCACTTGAGTTCGCGCAGGGAAAGGTCGCGGAACTGCATCACGTGTTAGTAGGAAAGAGGCAACACGCTCGCGACGATTGTCAATTGCGCGAAGAGGACGGAATTGAAGCCGCTTATTGTCGAGCGATCGCCGCCGCGGCGGACCTTCACAACGCCATTAATGCGCTTCGGTGGAACATCGGTGAGCACGACATCGACGCGCAACCTGCGGGACTGAGCAAACGCTACTCGGTCGCCGAGATCGACAATCTATTTGACGACCTGGCCGCGTGACGCGCCCTCACCCCATTCAGGGCGTACAGTTCACCGCGACATTCAAGCGCCAGTTTAGGAAACTCCCGCCGGACTTGCAGGATGCGGTAAAGCAAGCTGTTCGCGACTTGACGGCGGACCCACACCCGGCGCGATACCGCCTGGAAAAACAGGCCCGCGACATTTGGACAATTCACGTTACGCGCAATCACTCGCACAAACTTAGTTTCGAGTTGGTGGGTGATACCGCGGTGCTTCGGAAAGTCGGCACCCACAAGGAAATCGACCGCACAGCATGAAGAGCCCCGCCTGACCGCAGCGGGACAGGGAGCGCCGTGGAGGTCGGCGCGCAACGTCATCGTGCCGCCGGTCAAGCGTCGGCGCCACTGGCCGAAGTGACGGACGCCAATCGGCGCAATTGCTACTTTCATTGCGTCACGTCCTGGTCTAGTCGATACCCAGTTCGCGACGAATTCTCTGCCCCTCGCTTTCTTTGGGTGAATACCCTCGCGTTCGTCGGAACATGTCGATTTGATGTTCGCCGCGGCGGCGGTTCCAGTCCTCCCACTTGTCAATCATGGTCCCGACGAACACGACGATGACCAGCAGCATCACCAGTCCAAAGACCCAAGAAACTAGCGTTCCGAGGCCAACGATAGCGACAAGAATGGCAAGCAGAATTAGGTTTTGCATGGCGTTGCCGGCTCGCTTGTCTGGACTAAAGCGGCCGACTTAGTCGTCGTTCACGGAACGCTCCTCCAGCCAGTCAATTGCGTGCAACAGAAAATTTCGGTTGCTGTTATCGATGAATATGACCAAGTACTGCACCAAGACTAGGACAGCACCAACGACGAGGAATGTTCGCCATCTGTCTTCATCTACAAGCCCCGACTGGGCCCACGCAGAGAAGTACAAAGCCTATTTGGCAACGACTGCAAAATTTCTGATCTCGACCGTAATCGTCCTGTAGTTTGCTATAGACCTCACCCTTAGTTGCTAGGTAATGGAAGAGATTCTCGTGCTTCGGCATTGCCGTCCCCCAAAAATGCGAACGATTCCGCAGTCCTCACGCCGCTGGAAGGTCCCAATAACGATGCAATGTTCGCCGGGAAGTGTAGGGCGGGACCACACGCGGGCCTGGACGTGGGAGAACCTGGTCCAGGCGAGCCATGAGCTGACCGAGAACAGCGCGGCACCTACCAGGACGTAGCTGGCGCGGCCTGTGGCCACGTAGAGCATCACCATGAAGAGCACGAAGAACAGCAGCGCGGAACCCAGGTCGCGTTCGAACACCACCACGATGAGCGACACGCCGACCGCCAGGAGGATCGGCGCGAAGTGCTTGGGATCGGGTGTGTTGATCCGACCGATCCGGAACGTCGCCACGCCGAGCAGCTCGCGGCGCTCGTTCAGGTAGCCGGCGAAGAAGACCGCCAGGCACAACTTGGCGAACTCGCCGGGCTGGAAGTTGACCGGCCCGATCGACACCCAGATCCGCGAGCCGTTGATCTCCTGTCCGATTCCGGGCACGAGCGGGAGCACCAGGAGCACCATGCCCAACAGGCCGAACGTGTACCGGTAGCGCTGGAGCACCTTCACGTCACGGACGACCGCCAGGGTCAGCACGTAGCCGACGATCCCGACCGCGGTCCACGACGCCTGGAGCCCCGCCAGCTCGTCGTCGATCCGCGCGATGAAGACGTAGCCGATGCCGTTGAGAAGCGCCGCCAGTGGCAGGAACAGCGGATCGGCCAGCGGTGCCAGGTAACGGGTCGCGATGTGTGCGCCGACGAGCAGGGCGAGGAGAACCCCGAGGAAGGGAACGATGTCGGCCGGGGAGCGACGCGCTGCGACCGAGGCTCGCCAGTGCGTAGGTACCACACGTGATGAGCACGACCAGGATGAGAAGTCCGAGCTCGGTCCTGCGGCGACGACGGCCGAGGGCGGCCGGTGACGCCGCTGCGGTGATGCTGGTCGCTGTCACGCCGGGGGTTGGGCGGCCGGAACGTCGGGGGCCACCGGTGCCAGCGGGTCCGGTGCCGGGGGCACGGTCTCGACCGGCGGCGGCACCGTCGTCGTGGTCGTCGTGGTCGTCGTGGTCGTAGTGGTCGTCGTGGTCGTAGTGGTTCGCGTCTTCGAGGTTCGCCACGTACCGCTGCGCACCGTCGAGCTCGCTGAAGGTCCGCCGCCGCTCCTCGACGTCGGCGCGGTCGCGGTCGGTCAGATCTGACAGCTCGACGTCGGAGCCCTGCTCCACCTCGGGTTGGATCCAGAGGAACCCGCTGGGTGTTCCCCGGTAGATGGCGACCGTGGCACCGTCGGGTCCGACGAACCAACCACGGCCAGCCATGAGCGCGACGATCCCGAACGCTCCAGCGATCAGCAACAGGATCACGACGATGAACACCGGGGTCCGCCAGGTGATCCCTTGGCGAGGGGACCGACCTGCAGCACCGCCATCGCCGTCGCCCTCCGGCCTTCCAGCAGCGTCGCTGTCGGCACCGGCGGCAGCGCGGTCCAGCGCGTCATCGAGCTCTCCCAGGTCGACATCTCCCGACGCGAGCGGCTCCTCGCCCCCCTCGGTGTCGTCGGGCGACTCCAGCGGGTCGTCGTCGGTGGGCGGGTCATCCTCGCCCGACGGCTCTTCGTCGGGGTCACGGGGTGGTGCTGGCGAGATCGGCACCAACGGCACCGTCGCGGTGTCGTTGACGGGGTCGTGGTAGGCGTCGTCCAGGTCGACGGTCGGCGTGGCGATTCGACGGAACCGTCCGGCCAGGGCGTCGGTGGGCCTGTCGGCGTCGACCAGGTCGACCACGACCGCCGTGATGTTGTCGCGCCCGCCCGACGCGTCGGCCTCGGCCGCCAACCGACGTGCGGCCACCTCGGCCTCGTCACCCTCTCCGAGGATCTCGGCGATCCCGGCCTCGGACAACTCGTTGAACAAGCCGTCGCTGCACAGGAGGAGCCGGTCCCCCTCGCACGGGGCGAGCAGCCAGGCGTCGACCACCACCAGGGCCTCGACCCCGAGTGCCCTGGTCAGCACGTTGCGCTGGGGATGCACCTCGGCCTCTTCGGGCGTTATCCGCCCTTCACGCACGAGGGTCTCGACCAGCGAGTGGTCCTCGGTCAGGCGGATGAGTTCGCCCCCGGCGAACAGGTAGACGCGGCTGTCGCCCACGTTGAGCACAGCAAGGTGTTCGCCATCCTCGTCGACCACACCGACGACGCAGACCGTGGTCCCCATGCCACGCAGCGACTCGTCCTCGGCGGCACGCTCGTTGATCGCGCGGTTCGCCAGGTGCACAGCGAGCACCAGGTCCGCCAGCGACCGGCGGCCCGCCGTGCCGCTCAGGACCTCGACGGTCAGCGCCGAGGCGACCTCGCCCGCACGGTGTCCACCCATTCCGTCGGCGACGGCGACCAGGTCGTCGGTGACCAGGAACGAGTCCTCGTTCGCCGTTCGGACCTGACCCACGAGGGACGAGGACCCCGGCGTTCAGACGAATCACCGGACCTCCATGACCACGTTGCCGACCTGTACACGGTCACCCAGACGCGCGGGCATCTGGCCCACCGCACGGGTGCCGTTGACCCAGGTCCCGTTGGTTGAACCCAGGTCCTCGACGAAGACCGACCCGTCGCGGACGAAGAGGCGACAGTGGACCTGCGAGACGTACTGCTCGTCGAGCACGATCGAACAACCACCGGCACGGCCGACCGTCAGCTCGGGGCCGAGCACGAACTCGGCACCCGCCCGCCCCGCCGGTTCGACGATCACCAACCGCGTGGGAGTGGTGACTCCGCGCCTGGCCTTGGTCGGCTTTGCCGCTTTGGGCACCTTGGCGGACTTGCCGCGCCGACCCACCGCCGGATCGACGCCGGCGGGGACGACCTTCGGTGGGTTCACCTCGGACCACACGGCGCGCAGAACGCGCAGGAAGAACAGGTACAGGAGCGCCAGCAGGCACAGCTTGAGGACGGTGAGCAGCTGCTCGGACACTGTGGGCGAGCCTACGACGCCTGGAAGTGCATCACGGTGTTGCCGAAGCGGACCTCGTCGCCCTCTCGCAGCTGGTGCTCCCCCACCCGGGCATCGTTCACCTTGGTGCCGTTGGTCGAGCCCAGGTCCACTACGACGAATCCGTCGCCCGACGGGCGGATCTCGGCGTGTCGGCGGCTCACGTTGGGGTCGGCCAGGACGATGGTGCAGTCGCTCGCACGCCCCACCGACACGACGTACTCACCCAGCGGGACTCTGTCGCCCGTGGGCAGCAGCAGCGCTCCGGGTGGCATTCCTCCTTCGCCTTCGGCGAAGCGGGCGTCGAGTGCCAGCACCCCACCACGCAACGTCTCGTCGAGCACGACCTGCACATCGATCGGCCCTACGAACCCGTAGCGCTCGTCGCGGGCGTGCTCGCGGGCGGCATCGGCGAGCTCGCGCCGGAGCGTGCCCAACAGATCCGACAGCTGCTCGTCATCGGCGACGGAGATCCTGAACGTGAACGAGTTGGGCACCAACGTGCGTCCGTCGACGCCGACTGTCCGGTTGGCGTCCATCTCACGCACGAGCTTGCGACCGAACTCGACCGGGCTGAGCCCACTGCGGAACAGACGAGAGAACGTGCCTTCGACCGCCCTTTCGAGGCGACCCTCGAAGCCCTTGATGCCCATCGGCACCACAGTAGTGATCCCGGGTGTCGGTTCTGTGATCGCACTTGGGATCCGTCCGCCAACGGCGCTACCATGCGCACTCCACTCGCGCGAGTGGCGGAATTGGCAGACGCGCAGGATTCAGGTTCCTGTGTCCGAAAGGACGTGGGGGTTCGAGTCCCCCCTCGCGCACCATTTTGATGTCGCTGGACATCCCGGACACCCGGACCCTCACGGTCCGGGTTTCTTGGTTCCCGGAGCTCCATCGCCGAACCGTCGAGTTGCCCGCGGGTGCATCGACGCGCGCACGCGTCGCGACGAATCGGGTCCAGGCTGGTGGGGTGCAGTGGCTCTGGGTCTCGCTCATCGCCTCGGTGGTGCTGACCATCCTGTTGAACGTGGCGATCCGATTGTGGCCGGGCGGGACTGAGCGCAGCGCGCACGGCGTGTCGATTTACTGGGCCCGACGTCAGGTCTCTCCCCCGGCGAGCGGCACCACCGGTGCTGTCGACGAGCCCCGGGTGCAGGTGATCGCGCCGTGGAAGGCGATGCTCCTGGCCTCTGTCGTGGCGACGGTGCTGCTCAACGTGGTGCTGCGATTGGCGTGAGTGGGCGGGCCACATCGCAGTTCGGCTGCTCAGCGAGCATGCGGTCGAGGTACGTGACCCTCACCCTCGACCGAGGTGGCGGCAAGTATGGTAACCGAACGCCATGTCGCAGACGCGGCAGCCCAGCAGAAGGCCTTCGACTCCTACGTACGCCAGACCGCAGGTAGCGCCGACGTCGCCACCCAGCTCGAGAAGCTCGCCGAGCCTAGCGACAAGGGCGTCATCTCCGCCCAGGAGTTCGACTCGCAGAAGTCCAAGCTGCTCGCCTGAACCTCGCTCCGATGACCCGCCGCCTCCTCACCACCCTAGGAACGTTCGCACTGTTGGGAGTGCTCGTGACCGCCTGCAGCGACGACGCCGACGTGCTCTCTGGGCCAGGGGGCGGTACCTCCACCGGTGGTGCCGCCTCCGCCGAGCTCGACGGCCGGACCTTCGTGTCCACCGACGTCACCGGCCGTGATCTGGTCGACGGCACCCACATCACGTTGCGTTTCGAGGGCCCCACCTTCTCCCGCAACGCCGGCTGCAACACCTCGGGGTCCGGCTACACGGTGTCGGACGGTCGCCTGCGCGTGGTCGGCGAGGGGTTCAGCACGATGATGGCCTGCGAGCAGGCCCTCGAGGAACAGGACGGCTGGCTCCAGGAGTTCCTGGACGCCGGACCCGATTACACGTTGGACGGCAGCGAGCTCCAGCTCACCAGCGGCGACGTCACGATCGACCTGACCTCCGACGGTGCTGAGGACAGCCCCCTCGTCGGGACCCGCTGGACACTCGAATCCGTCACAGACGGCGAAACCGTCTCCTCGGTGCCCGTCGGTGTGAATGCTCCGACGATCTTCATCGGCGAGGACGGAATGGCCGAGCTCACCACCGGTTGCAACACCGGTGGAGCCGGAGTCGGCACGTCGATCTCCGCCGACGGTGACGACACCCTGCACTTCGGAGCGCTGCGCACCACGAAGATGGCCTGCGACGAAGCGGCAATGGAGCTCGAGACCACGGTGGTGTCGGTCCTCGACAGCGTTCCTGCCTTCGAGATCCAGGGTGATTCGCTCGAGTTGACCAGCGCGGACGGCACCACCCTGACCTACCGCGGACTGATCCGGGTCCGATCCGGCGGGACCTGGTCAGGCTCCGGCGAGGAGTTCAGACCCCGGCGAGGAACTCGCGTAGCTCGTCCGCGTCGGCAGCTGCCTGGCGGCGGCCCATGGCGATCGCTTCGGGCACAGCGCTCGGATCCATCAGCCGGTCCGGGTCGACCGCCTCGGGAGTACGCACCATCAGCTCTGTGCCGGATCCACGCAACGCAGCGAACTCGGCCTCGATGTCTCCTGGCGAGACCGTCATCATTGGTTCGACCAGGTCGGAGCCGTCGGTGAGGCTGACCACCAGGGCTCGGCGGGCCCCGGCGAGCAGGTCCAGATGCGTCCCCGAGCCACTGACCCCGCCGTCCATGCAGCGCCTGTCGGCCATGGGCTGGGGGGCGAACAATCCCGGCACAGCGCTGCTTGCCGCGACCGCCCTGGGCAACGGAACCCGGGATCGGCTGGTCACCACGCAGCGCTCGCCGGTGAACGCGTCCACACAGGTGATGTGCAGCGCCGGCGACGGCCACGAACGTGAGCCCAGGATCAGCCCGACGTTCCGTGACATGGTCGCGGCCGACGGAGTCGACGCGGCAAGCGCCGCATGGCCGATGTTGCGGATCCGCTCGGGGTCGGCGTCACCCGCGGAGCCGAACAGATCGTGTGCGGTCTCCTGGCTGGTCGACAGCTTCGACGCCGGGGCCAGCACGCCGATCAGCTTGGGCAGCTTCGCGAGAACCTTGAGCTCGGTGTGCAGGCGCGAGAGGTTGCCCGCCTCCAACACCGACGACACGACGGAACCGGCCGAGGTGCCCACCACCCGGTCGGCACCGGTGACATCGATCCCTGCCGACGCCAGCTCGAACAGGTACGCAACCTGCCATGAGATGAACCAGATCCCACCGCCACCGAGCGACAGTCCCCAGCCCAGGCCCTCGCCGTAACGAGCGTCGAAGTCGATCGGGCGGGCGATGTCGGACGCAGTGTCGGACGCAGAGTCGATGGCCATGGCCGAACCCTACCCAGCGCCGGCTGCGATCAGCCCCGTCGACCGGGTCAGCCCGGCTGGGTTATCCGACGCCCTGAGAGCTCCTCGATCATGATCCTGACCCAGTGGTCGCGGAGGTCAGGGCGGGACCACGGTTGAACCGGGAGCCGACGCAAGGTGGCGATCTCGTCCTCGTCGAGCACCTCGTCTGCCACACCCTTGGCCAGGACGCTCCATCCGGTGTGGGTCATGGTGTTCCAGTCGTCGATCTCGAAGCAGACCGGTCTCTGCATCAGCGCCATGGACAGCTTCGATCCCCCGCCGGTCCGGAACACCACCGCGTGGCCGTCCACGGTGTAGTTCACCGGCAGGATCACGGGACTCCCCGCCTCGACGAAGCCGACCCTCCCCACCCCCACCGAGGCGAGCAACGTGCGGCAAGCATCGGTGCCCAGGATCTCGAGGCCCGACCAGTCCAGATCGATCTCATCCATGCAGCGATCGTGGCACCCCGTGCCGGCCTGCGACAGAGCCGTTGGTCACCCTCAGTGCTCGTGGCGGGACCGCTCCAGCGAGGCGAGCCGCGTAGACCGCCGCCTCGGTGCGGCGACTCATGCCCATCTTGGCCAACAGGTTTGAGACGTAGTTCTTGACCGTCTTCTCGGCCAGGAACATCTCGTCGGCGATCTGGCGGTTGGTGCAGCCCCTCGGACAGGAGGGCGAGGATCCGGCGCTCCTGGGGGGTGAGGCCAGCGGAGACGCTCGTCTTGCTTCGGCACCGCTGACGGAGCCGCTCACGGGCACCGGACCGCCAGCGACTCGGGTCGAGCAGGCGACTCGCCCGCGGCCACCATCCGGACCGACGACGACGAGGTCGGCGCCCTCGCATCGTCCTTGAGGACGTAGCCCGACGTGCTCCGGCAACGACCGCGTCGAGCAGGGCCTCGTCGTCGGTGAACGACGTGAGCATCAGGCACCCCAGGTCGGGATTCGCCGAGGTCGGACGTCGCGGCACACCTCGACGCCGCGACCCGTCGGGCAGCAACACGTCGAGCACGGCGACATCAGGTGCAGCTCAGCGGGACCCTCTCCAGCGCCTGCGCCGGCTGTTCCAGCCTCGCCGACCACCTCGATGTCGCCTGCGGCCTCGAGCAGCTCACGCACACCGCGGCGCACGATCTCATGGTCGTCGAGGAGGAACACCCGGATCGTCATGATCGACAGTCTCGCCGATCCGCCCGGCCCCGCCGGTCGTCACGGTCGCGCCGGTCGTCACGGTCGCGCTGAACCACAACTCAACCCGTGGCGGCCATCTCGGCGACCGAAGGGAACCGCTGTCCTGCCACGACCTCCAGGTCGATCGCGAACGCCCGCGCCGGGCACCGACCCGAGCCAGCTGGTCAGTACCAGGTCTGCGTCGGCAGGCAGCGTGCCGTCCGGCGCGGGTCGGGCGAGACCCTGGGCAGTCACGGTCCAACCGCTCGAGTTCATCGGATCGAACTCGTCGACCTCGAACGCCACCACAGCACCCGACGTCGCTGCTTCCATGCGAGTCCCGCGTCCTGTCCGCAGGAAGATCCGCTCGTCGGCGATGACGTACCGCACCGGCACCACGTAGGGAAGCGACCCTGCCGTCAGCCCCAGCCGACCCAAGGACTTGCTGGCGAGGAGCGCCACGCATTCCTCGTGGGTCAGCGGTTCCTGGCCCTGGTGATCGGCGTACACCGGACCATAGTCAGCGCTCACCCACCGGCGGGGGCAGGGTCCAAGGTCACCTACCTGCCCCGGCAGGTCCGGCCGACCGATCGACGACCACCATCCGAAGTGGATTCTCAGGTTGGTTGCGGATCATGCCGATCCCGATGTCGCTGTCGCACGACGAGATGTACCTGTCGCACGGAAAGGAGGTTGGGTGACCGACCGGGGGCTGACAACACGCGCGTTCGCTGTTCCTCCGAGCTCCACGGCCGGGCTCGACGTCGTGGTCCTCGCGCCCCACCGCCCCGACCACCTCCTCGTGGTCAGGGCGCTCGACCGGCTCGATCGCGGCCACCGGGCCGTCGAGGACCCGCGCGAAGCGGCCTCTCTCGTGGCTGGGGCACCCGAGACGATCGTGGTCGTCCGGGGTCCGGCCGACCTGCTGGTCGGCCTTCGACGTCTCGCCCCTGCCGCGGCCGTCGTCGCGGTAGCGGAGAACCAGGCGCATGAGCTCGAGCTCCGCTCCGCAGGCGCCCACGAAGTCCTGGCCGCGACCGCACTGGGGCCTCTGGGACTGGAATCGGCCCTGGGCCGAGCGACCGCACACCGAAGCGGGGACGCAGACGGGGAGCTCTCCGCTACCGTCCCGGGCGACGACGTCCTGCTCGCATTGTTCGCCGAGAACGGTACCGAGGTCGCCATGGCCGTCGACGGCGCCGACCTGATCTGCTGGGTGAGTCCGAACAGCGCGCGGCTGCTCGGTGTCGGTCCGGAGGAGCTGGTTGGTCGACCTGCTCTCGACCTCGTCCACCCCGACGATCTGGATTCGCTGGTGTCGGGCCTCCTCGACCTGGTCGACGTCGGCGACTCGATGGACATAGAGCTGCGTGCGATCGGACCGGACGGCGCCGAGCACTGGATCGAAGGCACGGTGCGACGCCTCAGCGGCGAACCTCCGGCCGGGTCGGTGTTCGTCACCATGCGCGACATCACCGAGCGCCGAGCCTCGAGGCAGTCACTCGAGTTCCAGGCGAGCCTTCTCGCAGCCGTCGGTCAGGCCGTGGTGGCGATGGACCCCGATGGGCGGGTCACCTACCTGAACCCGGCTGCGGAGCGGCTGAGTGGCTGGGCCTGCGACGAGATCGTCGGCCTGAACGGCGGTTCGCTCGTGATAGCTCCGCGCTCCGGTGACGGCGAGGGCCTCGTGAAGGCCCAGATCGGCAGCGGCCGTCCCTGGAGCGGGGAGCTGTGGATGACTCGGCGGGACGGGAGCGAGTTCCTGGCACGCGTCGACAACACACCGCTGCTCTCCGACGAAGGGGACATCCTCGGCCTGATCACCGTGGCGACCGACATGACCGACCACCTCGAACTGGTGGCCGCCGCCCAGGACGAACGCGACCGCCTCGCGGCCGCGCAGCGCGGCGCGGGTCTCGGCAGCTTCGAGTTGGACATGACGACGAACCGGATCGTCTACTCGGACGAGCTCTACAAGATCCTCGGGTTGCCGGTCGGATCGGCAGTGGACGTGGGTACCTACGCCACCCGTGTCCACCCGGACGACCTACCCTCCCTCGAGGCGTCGGCCAACAGGGCCGCGGCCGGCGACCGCCAGACCCGGCACGTGCACCGCATCCTCAGGCCTGACGGCGAGCTCCGCTGGGTGGAGGTGCGCAACTCGACACCGGAGAACTCCTCCAACCGGCTGTGCGGGACGGTGCTCGACATCACCGAGCGCCAGCGCGTCGCACATCAGATGGACCACGACATGCGCCACGACGCTCTCACCGGTCTGCCGAACAGGGTCGAGGTAACCCGCCGGCTGGGCGAGATGATCGCGGCACAGGCTCACGGTGGTTCCCCCGCAGCAGTCGCCTTCGTCGACCTGGATCGCTTCAAGGTGATCAACGACGGACTCGGTCACGGCGTCGGCGATCAGGTACTCGTCGAGGTCGCCACCCGGCTCCGGGAAGCGTCCTCGCAGACCAGCGTCGTCGCACGGTTCGGGGGCGACGAGTTCGTCGTGATCGAGCGGGCCCCCGGCTCGCACCTGGAGGCGCTCGACATGGTCCGCTCGATCGTCGCCTCGCTGGAGACGCCGATCCAGGTCGGACCGAGGGAGTTCGTCCTCACCGCGAGTGTCGGCGTGGCGATCAGCTCACCCAGTGACAGCCCGAGTGATCTGCTGCAGGCCGCCGACATGGCCATGCACGCCGCCAAGGAGCTCCCCGGCACCCAGGTCGTGCACTTCGACGACGGCCTCCAGGCCCGTTCCGAACGGGAGCTGCGGATCGAGACCGACCTCCGCCGGGCACTCGAACGGCGCCAGCTCGAGGTGTACTACCAGCCGATCGTCGCTGTCCCCGAGGGCCGATGGGTCGGGTTCGAGAGCCTGCTCAGGTGGCACCACCCCGAGCTCGGGCCGATCAGCCCCGAAGAGTTCATCCCTATCGCCGAGGCAACCGGCGTGATCGTTCCGATCGGACGATGGGTGCTCGACCAGGCTCTCGCACAGCTCGAGCAGTGGCACTCGATCCCGGGTCAGGAACACCTCTGGACGGCGGTCAACCTGTCCGGTACCCAGCTGGCCAGCGAGAACATCGCCCGTACTGTGGCCGACGCGCTCGCCAGGTCAGGGGTGCAGTCGTCGTATCTCCATCTCGAGATCACCGAGAGCGTGCTCATGGAACGCATCGACGGTTCCTTGGAGACCCTGCACGAGCTGCGCCGCATCGGGGTGCACCTGAGCGTCGACGACTTCGGAACGGGCTACTCGTCGCTGTCGTACCTCAAACGCCTGCCGGTCCAGATCCTGAAGGTCGACCGCACGTTCACCAGCGGACTCGGCACCGACCTGCACGACACCTCGATCGTGAGGGCGATCTCGCGGCTCGCCGAGGAGCTCGGACTGAGCCTGCTCGCCGAGGGCGTCGAGACCGAGGAGCAGCTCCGCGCGCTCGACGAGCTCGGCTGCGATCTGGCGCAGGGCTACCTGTGGTCCGCCCCGGTGACCGCCGAGGCGATCACCCGCGAGCTCACCGGGTAGCGGCGAGCCGAACGACCGACCGCTGACGCTCAGATGCGCTCAGCGGACGTGGGGGTCGGAGTGGTCCCAGTCCGCGAGCAGCGCCCGGATAGCGGTGAGAAGAATCAGCGGCTGGTCGAGCATCGGGTGGTGACCCGCTTCGGGGAGCTCGAACACAGGGGTCACCCGACCGAGACGCTCGAACATCGCGTCGCCGATGTCGCGCGTGACAAGTCCGTGCTCGGAGCGCAGCAGCGCCAGGCGGCAGCGCACGTCGGATAGGTACGGCAACGCGATCGAACGGACACCTCCGGCGAACTGGGCGAAGACACCTCGGTCGAACTTCCAGCGATAGCCATCGGCGTCGTGGCGCAGCGACCGGCGCCCGACGTGGTCCATCACGAAGTCCAGGTAGTTCTCCTGGGCGGGCACGGTGCGGAACCGCGCCAGCCCTTCGGCTTCGGTCGCGTAGATCCTCTCCCGTCCGAAGGCATCGCGGACGTGGAAGGCGCCGACCTCCGGGTCGGGTTCGGTCACGGGCGAGTCGCAGACGATCACCCCGGCCAGGGACTCGGGGTGCAGCGCGGCGGTCGCGATCGTGACGAACCCGCCCATGCTGTGACCGACGAGCACCGGACGACCGACGATCCCCCCGGCGGCGGCCACCGCGAGCACCTCGTGGGTCCACTGCTCGAGTGAGTAGTCGTCGCGGTGATCGCTGTCACCGTGCCCGGACAGGTCGATCGCCAGCACGCGGACCTCGTCGGCGAAACGCGCCGCGACGTGGCTCCACCAGTGGGCGTTCGCGCCGCCGCCGTGGACGAACACCAGACCTCGGCGGCCGGTCTCACCCCAGGCCAGGTAGTGGATCCGTCGGCCATCGACTTCGACGAACTCGTCGGAGAAGGGAACCGCCAGAGCGTCGACGAACCAGGAGGGCGATCCGTCCATCGGCTTGATCGTCATTGTTCGACCCTACCCATCCGCCGCAGCGGCCGCTGTCGCTCAGATGTCGAAGTGCCGCGGGTCCTCGACGCGGTCCAAGCCGTCCACGAGCGGTGCAGCCGACTTCGTGGACAGCTCGTCGTCTCCCGGGGTGGGCTCGCTGGTCCTGTCCGACGTTGTCACAGACCTTCCCGTCCGAGTCGTCGCGAACGCTGCGCGACGGTATCCCGGGACTCCCAGGTTTCAGGCGACCCGTGGATGTGCCGATGACTGCCCCGTGCGGACCCACGAAGAGATCACCGACTCCATCGACGACGTCCCCGACATCTCGACCCCTCAGCGGATCGAGGCAATGGGGCTGCCCCAGAGTCTCATGGAGGATCTGCTGCTGCGTCGTGCGGTGCTCGAGGGGCGCACACCCATGACCACCCTGGCACACAAGCTGCACGTGTCGATCAACGTGGTCGAAGCCCTGCTGAACGAGATGCGCACACGCAAGCTCATCGAGTACGACGGGATGGAAGGCCGCGCCTACCTGATATCGGTCACCGAGGCGGGCCGTGAGCAATCCACGCAGCGGTCCCGCGAGAGCCGCTACTGCGGGCCGATGCCCGTGCCGTTGAGGCTCTACCAGCAGGTAGTGACAGCCCAGCGCCCGAAGCTGCAGCTCAACCGCGACATGCTCACCCGGTCGTTCTCGGACCTGGTGATCTCACCCGACCTGCTCGACCAGCTGGGCCCCGCTATCCACGGGAACGGGGCGATCTTCCTCTACGGACCTCCGGGGACAGGCAAGTCGAGCGTCGCTGAGCGCGTCATCCGGGCATTCGACGACACGGTGCTGATCCCGTACTGCATCGAGGTCGACGGCCAGATCGTCTCCGTGTTCGACCCCACGCTGCACGACGAGGTCGAGGAGCGTCCGCCGGGCATCGACAAGCGGTGGGTCCTCTGCCAACGCCCGGCGGTCGTCGCCGGAGGTGAGCTCCATGCCGGCATGCTCGACCTGCAGCTCGACCGCGACACGGGGGTCTACATGGCCCCGTTGCAGCTGAAGGCGAACAACGGCGTGCTGGTCATCGACGACTTCGGCCGACAGGCGATGTCCCCCGATGCGCTCCTCAACCGCTGGATCGTGCCGCTCGACCGGGGCGTCGACTACCTGACGCTGCACGGCCGCAAGATCGAGGTGCCGTTCGAGGTCAAGGCCGTGTTGTCCACCAACCTCGACCCGACGGACCTGGGTGATGAGGCGTTCTTCCGCCGGATACACAACAAGGTGTACATCGGCGCCTGCACCGACGATCAGTTCGACTGGATCCTCGTCCGGGTCGCCCAGAAGCACCGCATCGAGGTCGACGGCGTCGCCGCGGGCCGTCTCCGCGACCTGGCGAAGGCACGCGGCGACGGCGAACTGCGCGCATACCTCCCCGGGGTGATCTGTCAGCTCGCCGACGCCGTGATCGCCTACGAGAACCTGGCGCGCCGACTGACCCCGCAGCTGGTCGACAGGGCCGTCGAGCTGTACTTCACCCGGATGGGAGCCCCGGACCCGGCCGACTCCGGGTCAGTCCTGGTCGAGCCCGGTGATCGGTGGGATGCAGCACCAGCCGCGATTCTCGAGCTCCTCGACGAGCAGGGCGTCCTCGAAGGCTGAGAGCGCCTCGGCCTGGCGCCGGGCGGGGCGGCGACCGCGGCATTGCGGCGTCGTTCGCCGCCACGGGTGGTTCGACCGGCTCGACCGGTGCCGCGGGTCCGTCTCCCCAGCGGACCGCTTCGGCTGCCTCGAGGCGCTCGATGAGGTCGTCGGCCTCTGGCCCGGTGAAGCGGCCGCCGGCCTGACGTTGGTTGAGTCCGTAAGGGTGGACGCGCCTCACGGAAGGTGGCGTACCCCGCTCGTTGGAGGAGCTCGGCTAGATGATCCAGTTGGCGCTGCCCGGCTGGTGGGCCGGCGGGCTGACCGAAGGCCATTCGGTGCTCCTGATGGGTTGGGTGGTCGTTCAGGCCTGATGGCGGGGCTGAGACGCGCAGGCGATCCGCTCAGTCTCTCGCGGCCCACTGACAGCGACCGTGCAAGCCGCTGCAGCCAAGCTGATCCGGCCCCGCTCGCGCTACGTCGCGGACTGAACCGGAGTCGGCGCCGCGATCCGCTCGAGTCCGCTGTTCACGACGCCGAACCGGTCGTCGCCGTCGTTCCACTGCGTGACCGCAGCAGTCATCTCGTCGCGGGTCCGCCCGACGAAGTTCCACCACATCTGCAGCGGTGCTTCGAACGGTTCGCCGCCCACCAGCATCCATCGTGTCGGCCCGTCGACCTCGACCCTCAACGACGGCGTCCCGCGGTCCAGATAGACCATCGAGGCGGGCTTGACGATGACCGGGTCCTCGGCCGTGGCACCGTCGAGACCCAGACGCCCTTCGAGCACCACGATGCCGTGTTCGTATGCCGGGTCCAACCCGATCTCCGCGGTGGAGCTCTGCGACCCGGTGAACTCGACGCCGACGATCTCGGTATCGGTTCTGGCGGGCGAGGCCACTCCTCCGAACGAGCCCAGTAGGACGGTCGCGCCGAACGGTCCGACTCCGATCATGGGAAGCTCACCGTGGTGTTCGAACGCCGGAGGGCCGTGGCGGGTCACCTCGGGCTGGGCCACCCAGAACTGCACGCCGTGGAGCTGACCGCAACGCTCGGCCGGGGTCTGCTCGGCGTGTGCGATCCCGTGGCCGGCTGTCATCAGATTGAGCTGCCCCGGCTCGATCAGCTGCTCCGAACCCAGGCTGTCGGTGTGGACACCGCTGCCGCGGATGAGCCAGGTGACCGTCGCCAACCCACAGTGCGGATGCGGCCCAACAGCCAATCCGTCCGCCGCGTCGGGTTCCGATGGTCCGAAGTGGTCGAGGAAGCACCAGGCCCCGATGGTGCGACGTCCGCGCTGCGGTAGGGCGCGGCTCACGGTGGATCTGCCGACGGTCGCCACCCTGTTCTCATGGACCTGCATGGACCTGATCGTAGGGACCGGAGAGGTCGCGTCGTACGCGAAGCCCGCTCGCCTAGCGTGGGGACATGGCAGACCCCGACGTCGTGATCGTCGACGCCGACACCGTTGCGGGTTGGCGCCGGGTCACCCCTTCGTACACCCAGCTCGCCGACGCCGTGCGTGACCTACGCGGCCAGGCACCGTCCGCGACCGTCGCGATCGTCGGCGACCCTGCCCTCAAGTGGGCCCTGTCCAGCGGTGATCAGGTGCTGCTCGACGACGAGATCAACCACCAACGGCTGGTGCTGGCACCTGCGGGTTCCCGCGGTGGGCACACCGGCTTCATCGCCGAGGCCGTGCGCAAGGGCTCCCGCCGGGGAGTGTCGGTGGTGGTCGTGACCGACCGTGCGATCCCCGAGTGCCCGATCGCCCGTCTCCGCCGCGAGGGGGAGCGCTTCGTGTTCGACCTGGCGGGGGCGGCCACCACCACCGTGCCGACCACAGCGCCACGACACCGCCGACGGCGGGCCACGAGCTGACCTGGATACAGGCCATCGCGGCCTGGCGGTCCCCTCCGACGGCGAGTTCACCTGTGACGCCGCCGACCTGAGTTCTCACTCCTCGACCGACCATCCAACCGACGCACAGCCACACTGGACCACCCCGGTACGATCGCGCCATGGCAAGCGCCGAGCTGACCGCTGACCGTGACCGACTGCTCCAGATCGTGATGGAGCGAGCGCTGATCCAGTTCGACGAACCCCGCGAGCTTTCCTCGGGTGAGCTGAGCCGCGACTTCATCGACGCCAAGGCCGGGCTGTCGCGTGGTTCGGAGTTGGCACTTGCCTGTCGTGTGATCGCCGACTCGGTCGCCGCCGCCGGCATCGAATGGGACGCAGTCGGAGGCCTCACGCTCGGCGCCGACCAGTTCGCCCACGGTGTGGTCGCCGTGCTCGAAGACGACCATGGGTGGTTCGTAGTCCGCAAGCAGCCCAAGGGTCGTGGCACGAACCGTCTGGTCGAGGGCACATCGCTCGGTCCCGGCACCCGGGTCCTGCTCGTCGACGACATCGTGACCACCGGAGGATCCATCCGACAGGCCCATCGACACGTGCTCGACACCGGCGCGACTGTCGTCGCGGCGGTAACGCTCGTCGACCGCAGCGACGTAGCGTCGGCCTACTTCGCCGACCACACGGTCCCCTACCTGCCGGTGTTCACCTACCGGGACCTGGGTATCCTCGCCGTGGGCGTCTCCAGCTGACCGCCGGCTGAGGGAACCCCTGCGCCCCTCCCCTATTGTGGCGGCGCTCACGCGTGCGGGACGCGTGGGCGACCCGACTACGAGGGGGCACAGAAGTCCATGAAGACCGAAGCAGCAGTCCTGTGGGAGACCGGCGGCCAGTGGAGCATCGAGGAGATCGAACTCGACCCGCCCAAGGCCGGCGAGGTCCTCGTCGAGATGGTCGCCTCAGGCCTGTGCCACTCAGACGACCACGCCCGTACCGGTGACCTGCCGGCGGTCACTCCGCTGATCGGCGGCCACGAAGGATCCGGCATCGTCGTCGAGGTCGGTGAGGGCGTGACCCGCGTCCAACCGGGCGACCACGTCGTGTTCAGCTTCGTACCGGCGTGCGGGCAGTGCCCGTCCTGCGCCGACGGCCACTCCAACCTGTGCGACAACGGCTCGGCGCTGCTCGTCGGCGTGCAGCTCGACGGCACGACCCGTCACCACGCCCGCGGCGAAGACGTCTACACGATGGTCTGCCTGGGCACCTTCGGTCGCCACACGGTGGTCAACGAGATGTCGTGCGTGAAGATCGACAAGGAGATCCCCCTGGAGCTGGCCTGCCTGGTCGGCTGCGGCGTCACCACCGGATGGGGCTCGTCGGTCTACGCGGCCGAGGTACGCCCCGGCGACAACGTCGCCGTGATCGGCGTCGGTGGTATCGGTGCCGCTGCGGTGCAGGGCGCCAAGCTGGCAGGAGCGCGCAACATCATCGCCATCGACCCGGTCGAGTTCAAACGCGAGCAGGCCATGAAGTTCGGTGCCACCCATACCGCCGACTCCATCGGTGACGCGTTCGAGCTGGTCCAGCAGGTCACCTGGGGACGCATGTGCGACAAGGTCATCTGCTGTGTCGGGGTTGGTGACGGCAACCAGATCGGCCCGATCATGATGCTGACCGCCAAGCGTGGACGCGTCGTGGTGACCAACATCCATCCGGCTTCGGAGAACCAGGTCAGCCTGTCACTGGTCGACCTGACCCTCATGGAGAAGCAGCTCGTCGGCACGATCTTCGGTTCGGCCAACCCGCAGGCGGACATCCCCCGCCTGCTCGAGCTGTACAGCCAGGGCCAGCTCGACCTGGCGGGCATGGTCACCCGCGAGTACGAGCTCTCCGAGATCAACCAGGGCTTCGACGACATGCTCTCGGGCCGCAACATCCGCGGCGTCATCCGCTACCGCTGACCGCGGCAACCACACCTGGCCATGGCACTGGCTGATTCCGCGTGGGTGAGGACCTTGCTCGGCCGCGGCACGTTCGTCGTGCTCGCGGCAGCCACCGCTCTGGGCTGGATGCTCGCGTTCGAGTTCCGCCGCGACCCCGACCGGACGGTCGGCCCGCTCGGCGACCCTGCCGAGTTGATCGAATGGGGTCGACTGTCGGTCCTCGTCTACAGGTCGCTTCTCGACACCTCGGCGCTGTTCGCGGTGGCGCTCGCACTGCTGGTCCTACGCGCCCGCCAGCGGGGTCTCGTCGACCGACGGGTGATGTGGTCCGCGTTCGCAGCAGTCATCTTCACTCTGATCGCGGTTGTGACCTGGCGCTTCGTCGAATACGACGACGTCTGGCTCATACCCGTACCGAACCGCACCGCATTCAACGGCTTCCTCCCACCTGCTGTGTCCGATCAGGTGGCCGCGTTCCAGGTCCGCGACACGAAGGTGCAACGCACGACATACCTGTCGGTCACGGTCATTCACCTGCTCGCCACCCCGGCCGCGCTCGCCATGATCGGCATGTGTCTCCGCTGGTCCCCGCGGGCCGGTCGGGCCGAACCCGATCCGTCACCTCAGCACCCGTAGCATCACCAACGGTGCCAGAACCCCTCCCCCGTTCCCGTGTGGCCGCCGTGGCGGCACTGATCGGCGCGCTCGGCGTCGTCGGTGTGGCGCTCGCGGCCACGATCGCCGACGACAAGGGCGACGCTCGGTCCGTCACACAGTCGAGCACCAGCACACCGCTCACCGACCCAGGGCCCACGACTACCACCACGATCGTGGTCCAACACGTCGAACTCCCCGCAGGCACCCGCGAGTACGCGACCGCCCGACCCGACCGCAGCACCATCCGGGTCCGACGCACCCCGCCAGCGCGCTGGGACCGTTCCCTCTCCCCGGTGGTGACCCCCACTGGTGCCGAGCCGCCACGCAGCGGCAAGGACCAGACACGTGAGGCACTCCCCAATGAGTCGGTTCCGATCACTGGGCGCAGAGTGACCGAGCAGGGCTGGGTGTTCGACAATCCGGGGGGCTACGAACCACCGCAGCCACTCAGGTTCGGCGTGGTCCAACGACAGGGCCGCTGGCTGGAGGTGCAGCTGCCGGTACGGCCCAACGGGACCACCGGCTGGATCCACGACTCGGTGGTCGAGGTCGCCTCGACCACGCTGTCGATCCAGATCTCGCTGACCGAACGGCGGCTGCGGCTGATCGACCAGGGGGCCGTCCTGTTGGATGCACCAGTGGGGATCGGCCGACCGAGCACTCCCACCCCGACCGGCAGGTTCACGGTCACCGACGTGGTCCCGTCTGCCAACCCGGCCGGTGGATACGGACCTGTGGCATTGGCACTCGACGGCTACTCCGAAGCCCTCGACCGCTTCGGGACCGGCACCGGCTCCACCGGACCCGACTCGGGAGTGCCGGTCCTGGCGGTCCACGGGACCAACCGTCCCGCCTCGGTCGGACAAGCCCAGTCGAACGGATGTCCGCGCCTCCTCAACGATGACATCGTCAGGCTCGCGGCACTGGCCCCCGCTGGTACCCCCGTACAGATCTGGCCGTGAGCTGACCGGTGGCGGCGCCGGGGGTCAGTTCGAACGCGACGAGTACTTGCGGAAGGACAGCACGGCGAAAACGACCGTGATGCCAACCGCCCAGGCGATCGAGAGCCATATGTCGTTGCCAGGGTCCTTGCCGTTGTAGAGCGCCCGGGTCGCGTCGGTCACGACTGTGAACGGATTGTGCTCGGCCACCGGTTGGAGCCAGCTGGGCATCGTGTCGGGTGAGACGAACGCTGACGATATGAACGTCATGGGGAACATCCAGATGAAACCCGCCGAGTTCGCCGCCTCGACCGACTTCACCGACAGACCGATGAACGCCTGGATCCAGCTGAACGCGAACGCGAAGCCGAGCAGCAGCATCGTCGCGACGATCCCGTCACCAAGGCCACCCTCGAGTCGGAACCCGATGAGCAGTCCGACCACCAACATGATGGTGAACGTGAAGATGTTGCGCACCAGATCGGAGACCGTGCGGCCGACCAGCACTGCTGACGGGTACATGGGCAGCGAGCGCAGCCGGTCGATGAAGCCCTTCTGCATGTCCTCTGCGATGCCGATGCCGGTGTAGGCGGATCCGAACACAACCGTCTGGGCGAAGATTCCGGGCACCACGAACTGCTCGTAGGAGGAGTACCCCGGAATCTGGATGGCGCCGCCGAAGACGTAGACGAACAGGACCACGAACATGATCGGCTGGATCGCGGCGAAGACGAGGAGGTCGGGGTTGCGCCAGGTCGCGATGAGGTGCCGCATGGCTTCGGCCCAGGTGTCGCGTACCAACCAGATCGCGCCCGTGGGAACGACGTGGGTACGCGGTGATTCGGCGTCGAGAGTTGCAAAGGTCATCTCACACCCTCCTTCTGTGGTTGCTCGCCGTCCTCGGAGTCGTCCTCGGCCAGGTGACCCGTGAGCTGCAGGAACACGTCGTCGAGGGTCGGACGACGCACAACGACATCGAGCACCGCCACCCCAGCGTCATCGAGGGCGCGGACCACCTCGGGAACTATTCGCTCGGTCGTGGTGACAGGCACCGTGACGGTGCGACTGTCCGCGTCGATCGTCGGGTTCACATCGGCCTGGACGAAGCCGGTCAGCAGCTGCGGCACCCGGTCCAGCTCGGCTGGGTCGGCCAGGGTGACCTCCACCCGGTCACCGCCGCTGCGGCTCTTGAGCTGTGCTGCGGTGCCATGCTCGATCACCCTGCCCCGGTCGATGACGACGATGTCATCGGCCAGGCGCTCGGCCTCGTCCAGGTACTGGGTGGTCAGCAGGAGCGTCGTCCCGTCGGCCACGAGGCCGTCGATCACGTCCCACATGTCGAGGCGGCTACGCGGGTCGAGACCGGTCGTCGGCTCGTCGAGGAACAGCACCGACGGTTCGGCGATGAGGCTCATGGCGATGTCGAGCCTCCGGCGCATGCCACCGGAGTAACCCTTGACCACTCGACCGCCGGCCTCGTCCAGGTTGAACCGGGCGAGCAGTTCATCGGCACGCGCACGAGCGGCCGACGTGTTCATGTGGAACAGCCGCCCGACGAGCTGCAGGTTCTCGAAACCCGTCAGTCGCTCGTCCACGGCCGCGTACTGACCTGTCAGCCCGATCCGGGCGTGGGCCAGGCGGGGTTTGGCGACCACGTCGATTCCATCGATGTAGGCGCTGCCCGCGTCGGGTTTGAGCAGGGTCGTGAGGATCCGTACCGAGGTGGTCTTGCCGGCGCCGTTCGGCCCCAGCACGCCGAGCACCGTCGCCCGCTCGATCTCGAACGAGACCCCGCTCAGCGCCTGGGTCTCACCGAAACGCTTTTCTAGTCCGTCTGCTACTACTGCTGGCACGGGCGGCACACTACGGACCCGGTCCGACAGGGAACGACCGGTTTACGGCATTGGGTAGATCCGTACCCCTCAGGCCAGCTGTGGCATCACGTCGCTGACGATCGTACGCAGGTTCGCCCAGGCAAGCTCGGGAGGTGTTCCCCCCATCATCGGGCTGATCGGAAGGGTGACGCCCTCGCCCAGCTCACTGATCAGCTCGACGCACTCGCGTGGAGTCACGACCTGGTACTCCCCGCTGTCCCAGGGGTCTGTCTCGACGCGGTGGAAGCCGGTGTCGACGCCGCCCGCCTCGGCCCAACTGCCGTAGGACTCGCGGTCGTGAACCACGTGGGGCGTGAGCAGCTCCCGATCGCGCTCGACGTCGTGGGTGACGTGCAGGAACCGCGGCCCGACGGGAGGCATGGGACCGAAGTCCGGTCCGCCCGAGGCGATCAGCTCGGCCCGGTAGTCCTCCCAGTAGGTGTCGTCACTCGGGAAGAACGCGTCGGCCAGGTGTGCAGCACGACGCGCCGCCGGCGCAGATCCGCCGCCCAGGAACAGGGCGGGACGGCGCTGATCACCGTATGGAGTGGGCGTGACGCGTACGGTCCGACCCCGGTACTCGAACGGCTCACCGGTCCACGCCGCCTTCAGCGTCTCGATCATCTCGACGACCGCCGGCACCCTGTCCGACAACGCCCTTCCGAACATGGCGAACTCGTCGGGCACGTAGCCGTTGGCGACGACGAGTTGCAGGCGACCACGGCTCAGCTGGTCGACGACCGCGGCGTCCTCCGCGACACGCAACGGGTCATGGAACGCGGCGATGAGAGCCGCCACCCGGATCGTGATCCGTTCGGTGCGCGTGGCCACGGCGGCCGCGAAGACCAGCGGCGAGGGCAGGTAGCCGTCGCTGGTTCCGTGGTGCTCCGAGATGGTCACCGCACGGAAGCCGTGCTGTTCACCCCAGACGATCTGCTCGATCGCTGCCTCGTAGCGCTCGGCCGGGCCGATGTCGCTGTCCGGAGGGTTGCGCAGGTCGTAGCGCAGCTCGAAGCGTGCCATCGCTGTTCTCCTGTCCGGGACTGTCACTGGCGTTCGCGGGTGTCACGCAGGAGGACCTCCTGGGCGATCGTCGCTATGTGTGAACCGCGTGTGTCGAAGACGTGGCCGACAGCCAGGCCTCTTCCTCCGACGAACGTGTGGCAGGTGAAGTCGTGCAACTGCCACTCGTCTGCCCGGAACGGCCGGTGGAACCAGATCGCGTGGTCCAGGCTGGCGGTGAACAGGACCTTGTGGAGGACCTCGGGCGGGTCGCGACGAACGGGATGGGCTCGCACGACCGCGTCGGTCGGCAGATCGTCGGAGAGGTACGCGAGACCACCCGCGTGGACCACGCCGTCGTCAGGCAGGTCCTGTGACACCCGCAGCCACGCCGCGGCGCGCCCCGATCCGTCGCGGCCGTCGGCAGCAAGACGCTCGGCCGGGACGAAGGCCCGCTCGAACACCGGACTCCATGAGTCCTGATCGAGCTCGTCTGGACCGGGCAGATCGGGAGGCAACGAGATGGTCTCGACGTCCTCGGACAGCTCCGGGCGCTGGAAGCTCGCCTCCAGGTTCAGGATCGCGCCGATCGCCTGACGGGCTACGACCCGTCGTGTGCAGAAGGACCGCCCGTTGCGGATGCGGTCGACCTCGTAGCGGACCGGTTCGTTGTGGTCACCCCGACGGATGAAGTAGGCGCGGATCGAATGCACGTGCAGGTCGTCGTCCTCGACGGTACGTGCGGCGGCGGCGAGCGCCTGGGCGACGATCTGGCCGCCGTACAACCCGCCCCACGGATACTGAGGGCCGATCCCTACCGACACGTCGGGGCCGTGGTCGGCCAGATCGAGGATGGTCACGAGGTCCACGTGGACTCCAGTCGTAGGATCCGGACCAGATCATGCCAGCCCGGCGCCCAGCACTGCACCGGACGGTTTGGCGGAGCCTGCAGCTCGTCATGGGAGACTCACCGGATGACTGCCGTCGATCGCGCCATGCTGGACCAGGCCGTCGAGTGGACCCGGGCCGCTGGCGAGCTGACGCTCGGCTGGTTCAACCACTCCGAGCTGACCATCGACTCCAAGGGTGACGGCAGTCCCGTGACCCAGGCCGACCGTGCCGCCGAGCGTCTCATACGAGAGATGATCGAAGCCGCGTACCCCGACGACTCGATCCACGGCGAAGAGGAGGAGGACAAGGTGGGCAGTTCCGGACGCCGCTGGGTGATCGACCCGATCGACGGGACCAAGGCCTTCTCCCACGGTGTGGCCACCTACTCGAACCTGCTCTACATGGAGGACGAACACGGCGGCGCGATCGGGGTCATCAACCTGCCGGCACTCGACGAGACCATCGCCGCGGGCCGAGGGCTCGGCTGCTTCTTCGACGGAGCGCCGTGTCGGGTGTCGACGCACGCGACGCTCCACGGCGCCTACCTGTCGAGCACTGCGTTCGAGCTGTGGACCCCGGCTCACTTCGGTGCGGTGAGAGAAGCCGGCATGGAGCTGCGCACCTGGGGTGACGCGTACGGATATGCGCTCGTGGCGTCAGGTCGGATCGAGGCCATGACCGACCCCGTCCTGGCCTGGTGGGACCTGGCGGCAATGACGGTGATCATCCCCGAGGCGGGCGGCACGATCACCACATGGGACGGAGACACGGATCTACGCGCCGACGGGGACCGCTACTCGGCGATCGCGTCGAACGGGCTGTTCCACGCCGAGTTGGTCGACGCGCTGCATCCCTGACCGGTATCAGTGGACGTGGCCGTCGTGACGGTCGACGCGTGAACCGTGGTGGTGAGGGTCGTCGATCAGCAGACCACCGACCTCGACCAGGTGTCCTTCGTAGGCGGCACGAAGGTTCTCGCGCGTCAGCACCGTTGCGGGTGCACCGGCGGCCACCACTCGCCCGGCCAGCAGCACCACCTGATCCGCTCCGGCGGCCTCGGCCATGTCGTGCGTGCTGAACACGACCGTCGCTCCCCTGGCCCGCTCGGTGGCCATGACGTCGAGCACCCGCTGCTGTGACACCAGGTCCAGTCCGGTCATCGGCTCGTCCAGGACCAACAGGTCGGCTCCGGCGGCCAACCCCTGGGCTATCAGCACCCGCTGTCGTTGCCCCCCGGACAACTCGAGCAGCTGCGCCCCGGCCAGGTCCTCGACGGCGGTACGCGCCATCGACTCCTGCACCGCAGCCCGCCCTTCCGGACCCAGGCGTCCCCACAGTCCAGTCGTGCGGTACCGACCCATCGTGACGACCTCACGGACCGTCAACGGCAGCGTTGCAGGGGTCTCGGTGCTCTGCAGCACGTACGCCACGTTCGCGCTACCGGGTACGTCACCCATGACCGACAGTCGACCCGCGCGTGGTTCGATCAGACCCGCGATCGCGTCGAGCAGGGTCGACTTGCCGCTGCCGTTCGGACCGATGCACGCGACCGCCGCCGAACGTGGGAACGAGAACGACGACGCCGCGACCGCCGTGTGCTCACCGTGGGCGAGCACCAACTCATCGGCCGACACGGCCGGTGAGGATGGACTCGTCGGTGTGGGCGTGTCGGCCACAGACATGAGAATCAGTCTCGCACAGCCTCCGGTTCGACCGGTCGACAGTCTCTCAGGCGTCGACCAGCACTCCGACCTGCTCCCGCGCGCGAGCTGGCGGAGATCCGGTCGCCCCAGCCGGTCGCCGACGAGATCGCCTCTGCGTAGCGCGCGCGGCGACGAGCGACGAGGCCGTCGGGGGCCTCGCGCTCGTCCGACGACACGTACTGGGCCTCGATGCCCTGGCGAAGCATGGCGAGCGCCTCGGTGCGCATCTGCGAGACACGTGACTCGGTGACACCGAGGAACCGGGCCAGGTCGGCCGATGTTCGCTCCTCGATGAAGTAGCCGACGACCACCATACGGTGGCGCTCGGGCAGCAGGGACACCGCGTCGCGCAGATAGGCGTGCAGCTCTCGGTTCTCGAGCTCCTCTGAGGGCTCGACGACGGACGAGTCGGTGAGTACGTCGACCAGCGTCAGCTCCTCGTCGTCACTGTCACCGACGAGCGAATCGAAGGCCAGGACGACCGAGCGGAACAGCCGATCACGCAAGCGGTCGAGCTCCTCGCGACTCATGTCCAACGCAGCAGCTGTCTCACCCAGCGAGGGAACTCGGCCCAACTGGTTGGCGAGGCTCTGCTCGACGTGATCGAGACGCCGGGCCAGGGCCCGCACCGAACGAGGCGCCCAGTCGGCTGCACGCACGCCATCGATGATCGCACCACGGATGCGCTGCGCCGCGAAGCGGTTGAACGGCACCCCACGCGCCTCGTCGTAGCGCTTGGCGGCTTCGACCAGGCCCAGGGCGCCGGCGCGTGCCAGTTCGTCGCGCTCCACGTGGCGCGGGAAGTGGACGGCCACCTGGAACACGACGTGGTTCACGAGTGGCAGGTGCTCCTCGATCAGCGCGGTGATCTCGGCGGGCGTCAACGAGACCGGCACAGCATCCGGTGTCGTCATCGCATCCTGGTTCGTCACGCTGTTGATCTTGCTTGCTTCACCCATTGCAGGTTCTCTCCTCCTGAGCCGAACGACGGCTGCAGAAGCATCGGCACGCGGGCGCGACGAACTTGAGCGAATTCTTCGAAAAATCTCCCGCCAGGGAGCCCCCGGTGCCGCGAACGGTCCGAAGGGCGATCGAATCTCACTCTGCGTGATCATATATCGGCGTCAGGCGCTGAACCTTGAGCACGGTCAGTGGTATTCTCTCCGACGACTTGGGCGTCGACTCCCGCTCGATCACCTTCGAACACCGCTGCGCGCACTCCGCGACGGGCCAGTTCGGCCAGGATCTCCACGTGTCGGTCGGTGCCACCCAGGCCTGCGGCACCGACCGGGAGCCGGCCCGCGCCTGCCTCGAGCGCTACGACCGCCGCCAACGCTCCGGCCGCGATGGCCGGGCGATCCAGTGCGCCATAGACCACCGTGACGCGCTCCCCTGCTCGCTCTCCACGCAACTCGACCCGGATGGCTCCCAGCCCACCTTCAGCAGGCGGCGGTAGCAGCACCGGGAACGGTGCCAGGGCACGATCACGGCGACTCGCTGCCAGCCGCGCCGTGATCCGCTGCGCCGTCGGGAACGCCGGCTGCAACAGCAACGGCTCGCCCAGGTCAGCCCGATAGCAGTCGCGCCCACCGACGGGGTCCGGGAACCAGCTGAGCTCACGGCCCGAGAATCCCGGTCGTCGCACCCACTCGCCGTCGCGCCAGTCGAAGGCCCCGCCACGCAACGCCCGCAGCCGCTGGCGGGCGCAGGCGGGTCCGGCGACCCCGTGACGGGAAACGTGTATCTCGTCGACCCGGTCGAGCATCGTCGCAGCGTGTGCGCTCAGCAAGCACGTCAGGCCCGGCGACATCGCCGTGCCGAGCACCAGGCTCGCCCCACGTTCTCTGGCCGGGGCGTCGAGCCCAGCCATCTCCCTTATCTCGTCGGGATCGTCACCGGTCGACACGACATGGCGGGAACCCTCTATCTGCTCGCGTGCGATCTGGCAGTGCTCGCCGGTCTCACGCGCGATCACGACCACGTCGATCCCCTCGGGGACCTCCACATCGTCACCGCACAACTTCACCTCGACCTCACGCCCGAACGCCGCCGAGAGACGCTCCCGACGCTCACGCCGACGGGTGAGCAGGATGACCCGTTCCACCGAAGGTCGCCCCGACGCGTCCGGACCGAGCAGCTCTCTGGCGACCCTCGCACCCACGATGCCCGCACCGACTATCGCCACCGTTGGTAGTTCCCGCTGCCGGGTCATCGCAGGTCCGGTCCGGACAGCTCGCGCCAACCGCCGTGTCGCGGGGGCACGCTGTCGGTCCCCAACAGTCTCATGACCGCGCCGACCAGTGCACCCAACAGGACGGCAACCAGGGCTCGTCGCAATCCTCGCATCGGAGACTCCCCCTCGGAGCTGGGCCGGCGGACGAATCGCCGCCCGGCCGACGCAGGTCGACCGGGCCGGCTCCGTGGGGCTAGCTGGAGTCGAACCAGCGACCTCACCCTTATCAGGGGTGCGCTCTAACCAACTGAGCTATAGCCCCGCTGCACATTGCACGCAGCGGTGCTGCGGCAGCGGCCGGTCAGACTACCCGACGCGACCCGACCGTTTCGATTCGGAGACCGGACGAGCCGTCTCCTCCTCGATCACCGATATCCACACCCCGCCGATTATGTCGCTCACCAGGTTGAACACGAGCGTCGCCACGACCGTGGCGGCGGTGAACCCCAAGGCGAGCAGCAGCGTGACCAGACCGAACTGGCGGAACAGGAAGTCGCCGTCGAGCTTCCAGTCCTGCAACGACAACGACGAATTCACGAAGTTCTCGATGCTGGCCACGGTGCCGGCGTTGCTGGCCACGGTCCACATGATCACCGAAGCGACCATCACGATGAACCACATGCTCAGCGACAACAGGAGCGCCAACTTGAGCATCGACCACGGGTCGATGTGGCGGATCAGGCGACGAACCTTGCGCGCCTCGAAACGCTGACGGCGATAACCGAGCAGGCGCTTCGATGTGGGCCCCGCGGGCTCGGTCCCCTCAGGCGACTGCGCCCTACCCATTCCCTGTCCCGTCGGCGGTGCCGGCAGCTGCGAGGGTACGAGTGCGCCCTCCCCCACGACCTTGGCCAACGGTGGTGGCGGGAGGTCCTGGGCCGCGCGCTGCTCGGCGGAGGGCGTCGTGGTCACTTCGTGATCCTACTGCTGCGCGAACCTGCCACTGGGATCAACCGCTGCTCAGGTCGCCGCTGCTCAGGTCGCCGCTGCGCCGGCGACCACACCGTCGCGCCGGACCTGTACCGAGACGACCCCTGCGTCCACCCCCCAGTGCTCGAGCGTCGCCGCGTTGGCTCCGGCTACCTCGGACGCGGCCGCTCGGCCCTCGGTGACCCCCGCCAACGCCACGAGGTCGGCCACCGACTGGGCTCGTTGCAGGGCGATCACCGCTGAGCCCAGACGTGACACCCCGTACAGCATCGCCACGCAGAGCACGAGTGCTGCCAGCACGACCAGCGCTGCGCTCCCACGCTGGCCGTTCTGGCAGCGCTGGCGGACGCGATGATCAGTCGGTCTCGGACGTGAGCCCTTCGGCTCCACCACCATCGTCGACCCCTTCGTCACCGGCTTGCGCCTCCTCGGAGTCTTCGCTCGAGAGGACCCGCGCCACCGCGGCGACCTTGGAATCACCAGCGGTGTTCATGACCTTCACCCCGGTCGCTGAACGTCCCTGGATGGAGATGTCCCGAACACCCGTGCGGATCAGCACCCCGGCATCGTTGATCAGCAGCAGGTCGTCGTCCTCGCCCACGAGGAACCCGGTGACGATCCGGCCGCGGTCGGCGTGCAGCTTGTGGGCACGGATTCCCTGCCCACCCCGGTGCTGCACAGTGAACTCCGAGACGTCGGTGCGCTTGCCGTAGCCGGCGTCGGTGATGGTCAGCAGCCGCAGCTCCGGGTCGACTGCCGCGGCACCGACCACACGGTCACCGTTGCGCAGCTTCATGCCGCGCACGCCGGCCGCGTTGCGGCCCATCGCGCGGACATCGTCCTCGTCGAAGCGGATGCCCTGGCCGGCTTCGGACACGAGCAGGATCTCATCGTCGCCGGAGGTAGGAATGACCGTCACCAGCTCGTCGCCGTCGCGCAGGTTGATGGCTATCAGGCCGTCCTTGCGGGTGTTGTCGTAGGCGTTGAACATCGTCTTCTTGACCACGCCGTTGCGGGTCACGAAGAACAGGTAGCGATGCGTCTCGTAGTCGCGGGTGTCGATGATCGTCTCGATCTTCTCGTCCGTCTGGAGTTGCAGAAGGTTGACGATCGCCAGGCCCTGCGCGGTGCGATCGCGTTGGGGGATGCGGTGGGCCTTGAGCCGGTACACCCGACCCCGGTTCGAGAAGAACAGCAGGAAGGCGTGGGCCGACGTGTGGACCAGGTGCGTGATGTAGTCCTCTTCCTTGAGCTTCGCTCCGGCCACGCCCCGCCCACCTCGCGCCTGTGCACGGAACGTGTCGGCCGCGACGGTCTTGATGTAGCCCCGCTCGGTCATCACCACGACGACGTCCTCGTCATCGATCAAGTCCTCTATGTCGAGGTCCCCGTCGTCGTGCTCCAAACTCGTTCGCCGCTCCGTGGCGAACTCGTCGCGTATCTCTGTGAGCTCCTCCTTGATCACCGCTCGGAGCTTGGCCTCGTCGCCGAGGATCGCCTCGAGCTCCGCGATGGTGATGCGGAGCTGGGCCATCTCCTCCTCGAGGCGTTCACGACCGAGCCGCGTGAGCGTCGACAGTCGCATGTCGACTATCTCGGTCGCCTGGATCTCGGAGAACTCGAAGCCCTCGCCCTGTAGAGCGATGATCGCCGACGCGCGGTCCGCCGACGCACGGATGGCAGCGATGATCTCGTCGATCAGGTCGAGTGCCTTCAGGAACCCTTCGACGATGTGCGCCCTGCGCAGCGCCTTGTCCAGGCGGTACTGCGAACGCCTGGTGATGACCTCGACCTGGTGCGAGACGTAGTGGGTCAGCGCCTGTGCCAGATTCAGCGTTCGCGGCACCCCGTCCACGAGAGCGACGAAGTTCACCGCGAACGACGTCTGCAACGGGGTGTGCTTGTACAGGTTGTTCAACAGCACGTTCGCCGGTGCGTCGCGCTTGAGCTCTATCACGAGGCGGGTCACACCACGAGAGCGCTCGTTGCGGATCTCGCGCACGCCTTCGATGACCCGGGCGTTGGCCAACTCGGCGATCTTCTCCTCGATCTGCTCGACCGAGGTCTGGTAGGGGATCTCGCTGACGACGATGCGCTCGCCGCCCTTCGCGGTCTCCTCGATCTCCGCGCGAGCGCGGATCTTGATCGAACCACGACCGGTCCGGACCGCTGACAGGATGCCCGCACGACCCATGATCTGGGCACCGGTCGGGAAGTCCGGGCCTTTGACGAACTCCATCAGGTCGTCCGGGGTGGCCTCGGGGTTGTCGAGCATGTGGATCGTCGCGTCGATGACCTCACCGAGGTTGTGAGGCGGGATGTTCGTGGCCATGCCGACCGCGATCCCCTGGCTCCCGTTCACCAGCAGGTTCGGGAACCGCCCCGGCAGGACCACCGGCTCCTCGGTCGAGCCGTCGAAGTTGGCGCTGAAGTCGACCGTGTCCTCGTCGATACCGGCGAGCATGTGCATGGCCAACGAGGTGAGTCGGCACTCTGTGTAGCGGTATGCCGCAGGTGGGTCCGACGGCGAACCGAAGTTCCCGTGGGGGTCGATCAGCGGGTGACGAAGGCTGAAGTCCTGTCCCATCCTGACCAGCGCGTCGTAGACGGACTGGTCACCGTGGGGGTGGTACTTGCCGAGTACATCGCCGACGACAGTCGCGCACTTCTTGTGGTTCCGGTCCGGGCGGAGCCCGGCCTCGTGCATCGCCCAGAGGATCCGGCGATGGACCGGCTTGAGGCCGTCGCGTGCGTCAGGCAGCGCGCGGGCGACGATGACCGACATGGCGTAGTCCAGGAAGGACTGCTCCATCTCCTGTTGGATCTCGATCGGTTCGATCGCTCCGGAGGTGATCGCCCTGTCACCGCCGACGCTGTCGTCGGGGCCGGTAGGGGTCTGGTCGTCACTCATCGAGCTGGTACTCCACGGTCTGGCGTCGTGGCCATGTCAGATGTCGAGGAAGCGGACATCTGTGGCGTTGGTCTGGATGAAGTTCTTGCGGCTCTCGACGTCCTCGCCCATGAGGATCGAGAAGACCTCGTCGGCGATGACGGCCTGTTCCACCGAGATCTGCAGAAGCGTGCGCCGCGCGGGATCCATGGTCGTCTCCCACAGCTCGGTCGCGTCCATCTCGCCGAGACCCTTCAGTCGCTGGAACTCGTTCTTGTGGTTCGGGTGCTCCGCCAGGAACGACGCCTTGGCCGAATCGTCCTTCAGGTAGATCTTGTTGCGCCCCACCTCGGTCGAGTACAGCGGTGGCTGCGCGATGAACACGTGCCCCCCCTCGATCAGCGGGCGCATCTGACGGAAGAAGAACGTCAGCAGCAAGGTCCGGATGTGGGATCCATCGACGTCCGCATCACACATCAGGATGACCTTGTGGTAGCGGATCTTCTCGATGTCGAACTCGTCGCCGACTCCTGCGCCGACCGCCGAGATCAGCGCCTGGACCTCGGCGTTCTTGAGCATCTTGTCGAGCCACGCGCGCTCGACGTTGAGGATCTTGCCTCGTATGGGCAGGATGGCCATGGTCGCCGGGTTCCGGGCGTCCTTGGCAGAGCCGCCAGCGGAGTTGCCCTCGACTATGTAGAGCTCGGACTCCCGAGGGTCCTTCGACGAGCAGTCGGCCAGCTTGCCCGGCAGACCTGCGCCGTCGAGTGCCGACTTTCGCCGGGTCGCGTCGCGGGCGTTGCGTGCGGCCTCGCGTGCACGCGACGCCTGCACCGCCTTCTGCACTATCCGCTTGGCCTCGGAGGGATGCTCCTCGAGCCACTCGGCGAGCTTCTCGTTCGTGGCGCGCTCCACGAGCGATCGCATGGGAACGTTGCCGAGCTTCGCTTTGGTCTGGCCCTCGAACTGCGGATCGGTGAGCTTGACGGAGATGATCGCGGTGAGCCCTTCACGGATGTCCTCGCCCTGCAGGTTCGGGTCCTTCTCCTTGAGCATCTGGTGCTCACGGGCGTAGCGATTGACCGTGTTCGTGAGGGACTTCTTGAACCCCTCCTCGTGCATGCCGCCCTCGATCGTCGAGATCCCGTTCGCGAACGAGTGGAGCCCGTCGGCGTTGTAGCCGGTGTTCCACTGGAAGGCGAGCTCGACCTCCATCGAGGAGTCCTCGCCCTCTTCGCCCTGGACGAAGTAGCCGACGTCGCTGAACAACGCCTCCTTGGCCGCGTTCACGTGGCGGACGAAGTCCTTGATCCCGCCCTCGTAACGGAACACGATCGGCTCGGCGCCGTCGGCGCGCTCGTCGACGAAGGAGATCTGCAGTCCGGCGTTGAGGAACGCCATCATCTGGAACCGCTCGGTCAGGGTCGCCGCCCGGAACGAGATCTCGTCGAAGATGGTCGGGTCGGGCCAGAACCGCACCGTGGTACCGGTCCTCGGTTCGCCGTCCGGGCCCATGGGGGAATCACCGATCACGTGCAGACGATCGACAAGCTCGCCGCCGTCGACGAACCCCATCTTGTGGCGCTCACCGGCACGGTCGATCTCGACCTCGACGCGACTCGACAGGGCGTTCACCACCGAGACACCGACACCGTGCAGCCCGCCCGACACCTTGTAACCGCCTCCGCCGAACTTGCCCCCGGCGTGCAGGACCGTCAGCACGACCTCTGCGGCGGACATCTCGGGGTACTGCGTGGAGGTACCGACGGGAATCCCTCGACCGTCGTCGCGCACCTCACAGCCACCGTCCGCGAGCAGGACGACCTCGATCGAATTGGCATGGCCTGCCATTGCCTCGTCGACGGAGTTGTCGACGATCTCGTAGACCATGTGGTGCAGTCCCGACGGGCCGGTCGAGCCGATGTACATGCCCGGGCGCTTGCGAACGGCTTCGAGTCCTTCGAGCACCTGGATCGCGTCGGCATCGTAGGTAGTGGGTTCAACGGACAAGCGAGGGCCTCCGGGCACGGATGAGAGGGCTCCGGACGACTTGGTCGAAATGGCTCGCAGGTGTTCCGAGAAGGTGTGGACAACCTGTGGATCCCATGGTTCCCCCAGGGGCCGCGCCGGCGCCAGATCCTACCACTCCCCTGGGACCGGAACGGCCCGACGACGGGGCGCGCGGCCCGCGCTGGCGCCAGTTCGGATCAGCCCTTGCGGACCCTCAGACTCACCTTGTCGACGACCTTGCCGTCACACAGCGAGTTCACTGCCGCGCAGAGGTCAGAAGCGCTCCAGCGGAGGTGTTCGGCCACCGCCGGATCATCGACCGCGATGACGAGTTCGGTGCCGCGCAACGACTCCAGATGACAGCGTGCGGCAAGGTCCGAACCCAGCAGAGACACCCAGTGGCTCTCCAGGATCAACAGGGTGTCGGGCCTGGCCAGCCCCATTGTCCGGTGCAGCCTGGCGAGCATGCTCGACAGGTCCGCCGGACCGCGGTCGCTGTCCGGCAACGGCTCCCAGGTCATGGACCCGACACTACCGGCCGGTCACCGGTCCTCCCGAGAGACCTCGACCACCTGCCCCGGCGCCACCGACAGCACCTGGTCCACATGCACACCTTCGGGCAGACCCGCTGCGCTCGACAGGAGCGTCTGGCCGGAAGGCAGCGATCGCAGCAGAGCTGCGGACCGGAGAGGGTCGAGCTCCGAGAACACGTCGTCGAGAAGGAGCACCGGAGCGGTCCCCACGGACTCGGTGACCAGGCGGTGACCGGCGAGCCGCAGGGCCAGAGCGAGCGAACGCTGCTCGCCCTGTGAGGAATGGGTACGAGAAGGCAGGTCGTTGAGCTGGACCGCCAGATCGTCGCGGTGTGGTCCGACGAGGGTGACCCCACGCCTCAGCTCGTCGGCCCGCACGCCAGCCAGGGCTTGCGCCAGACCGACGTCGCGCCAGTGTGCCTCGTAGCGCATGGTGATCGGCTGGTTCTCACCCGCGACGTCGCCGTAGGCGGTCACGACGAGCGGTTCGAGCCGGCTCACCAGATCGGAGCGCCGTCGTGCGAGCTCCTCACCTGACTCGACCAGCTTGGAGTTCCATACCTCGAGGGTGAGCGCGGCCGCCTCGTCCAGACGACCCTTGGTCTGTTTGAGCAGGGCGTTGCGTTGTCGCACCGCTCTTTCGAACTCCGAGCGGAGTGCGTCGTTGCGCACGTCCAGGGAAACGAGCAAATGGTCCAGGAAAACACGCCGCAGACCCGGTCCTCCCTTGATGAGGGGCAGGTCGTCGGGGGAGAACACTGTCGTGCGCAGCGCACCCAAGAGGTCTCGTGACCTGGTGAGGCGCTGGCGATTGACCAGTACCCGGTTCCGCCCGTTCGGGACCAGCTCTGCCTCGATCAGCTGCTCGCGGCCGTCGGCTTCGATGCTGCCCCTCACCACCGCGACCGGTGCCCCGGATCGCACCAGAGCTTCCGATGGAGCTCCCCGGAACGACTCGAGCATCGCCAGGTAGGCGACAGCCTCCAACAGGTTGCTCTTGCCGACACCGTTGGGACCCAGGACCGCGCACAGACCCGCTGTCAGCTGCAGGTCGACAGATTCGTAGGACCGGAAGTCCTTCAACCAGAGATGTTCTACGTGCACCGCTGAAGTCGCAGCGACGCCCGAGTCAGGAGACCCGGACCGGCATCAGGAGATAGAGGAAGTCCTCACTGCCGATGGGACGGATGAGAGCGGGCTTCAGCGAGTCGACGGTCTCTAGGCAGATCTCGTCCCCCGGGGTCACCTCCAACCCGTCGACCAGGTACTCGGGGTTGAAAGCGACGGTGAGCTCCTCACCGTCGTAGGTCGCATCGAGCTGTTCGGAGGCCTCGCCGACGTCGAGCGTGACGGCGCGGAGCTCGAGCAGTCCATCGCTCATGGTCAGCCGGACCGGGCTGTTCTCGCGCGCCATGAGTCGTACTCTTCGCACGGCGTCCAACAGTCCCTGACGATCTACCTGAAGTCGGTTCGGCTGCGCGGAGGGGATCAGGCCGCGGTAGTTCGGGAACTCGCCCTCGATCAGGCGGGTGGTCAGGTGGAGCTCGCCCACGCTGAACGATGCATCCCGCTCACCGAGCACCAGGCGCACGTCGGTGTCGTCGTGCAGAAGTCGGGCCAGCTCGTTGAGCGCACACGACGGGACGAGCACGGTCTGTCCCTCGCGGAGAGCTGTGGTGCCGGGAAGGTCACGAACCGCCAGACGATAGGAATCGGTGGAGACCATACGCAAACCGCGTCCCTCGGCCGCCAACAGGACGCCGGTCAGGATCGGACGGGACTCATCGGTCGATGCGGCCCTGACGACCTGCTTGAGACCCTCGGCCAGGTCCGCTGACTGAAGGACGACCTGCTCCCCGTCGGGATCGATCAGGTTGGGGAACTCGTCAGCTGGAATCGTGTGCAGCTTGAAGTTGGACCGCCCTCCACTGATGTGGGCCTCATCCCCCTCGGTGTCGAGCTCGACAGCTCCTCCTTCGAGTGAGCGCACGATGTCGACGACCATCTTCGCCGGCAGGACTGCCACGCCGTCGTTGCCACCGGAGACGGTGACCTCGGTGGTGATCGTCAGGTCCAGGTCGCTGCCTGTCAGACGGAGCTGGTTGCCCTCGAGTGACAGGCGCAGACCGGACAGCACGGGCAGAGTCGCCCGCGTAGAGGTGGCGCGTTGTGCGGTGGCGAGTGCGTCTACGAGGACGTCACGCTCACATCGGAACTTCACTTGTTCTCCCTTTCCCCACTGCTGGAGCTGGTCTGGGTTGTCTCACAGCAGTCGTAGTAGTTGGGGCTGTGGATTGTGGGAAAGCTAGCGCAGGCCAGCACTGGGGCGGCAGGGTCGTCCACACCCTTGTTCGGTGATCCACTGCACACGCGTGTAATTGCATCTATGTCTGTGCAGGAAGCTCTCCCGGACGTGGCCGTCCCACAGCGCGACCCAGCTCCCATCGCGGTCGCGATCCCCCTCCCATCCCCAAGAACCACGGCGGCCATCCCCAGTTCGGGGTCTCATCCGCCGGACAGGATCTGTTGGATGAGCGAGGTCACGTCCTCGTAGGTCTTACGACGCTCCTGCATCAGGCTGGCGATCTTGTCGTACGCGTGGATGACGGTGGTGTGGTCACGGCCACCGAACTCCTTTCCGATCTGGGGGTAGGAGAGATCGGTCAGCTCACGACACACGTACATACCGACCTGTCTTGCGTGCACCAGGTCACACGTCCTGCTCTTGCTCTTGAGCTGTTCCTCTTCGAGGCTGAACATCTCGGCGGTGCGTTCGATGATGAAGCCGGCGGTGATCTGGCGGGGTTTGGTGGATTTGATCGAGTCGGCGAGCAGCTCGCCGGCCAGGTCGACGGTCAGCTTCGCGTCGTTGAGCGCCGCATATGCAGAAACCCTGATGAGCGCGCCTTCCAGTTCGCGGATGTTGTAGGTGATGTTCGCCGCGATGAACTCGAGGACGTCAGGCGGAACCTGCGTGTTGGCGTTCTCACCCTTCTTGCGGAGGATCGCCAGGCGGGTCTCGAAGTCGGGTGGCTGGATATCGGTGATGAGGCCCATCTTGAACCGGCTGCGCAAGCGGTCCTCGAGGGTAGCGATCGCGTCCGGCGGACGGTCCGACGACAGGACGATCTGTCGCTGGGCCTCGTGGAGGGAGTTGAAGGTGTAGAAGAACTCCTCCTGGAGCTGCTCCTTGCCCTCCATGAACTGGATGTCGTCGACCAGAAGGACGTCGATCTCACGGAAACGCCGCTTGAACTCGGGCTGGGTGTTCTTGCGGATGGCGTCGACGAACTCGTTCAGCAGTGTCTCGGTGGAGATGTAGCGCACCTGGTAGGTGGGGTAGTTCTCGCGGACGTAGTGGGCGATGGCTTGGAGAAGGTGCGTCTTGCCGAGCCCGGCGCCCCCGTAGACGAAGAGCGGGTTGTAGCTGCGGGCGGGGGTCTCGGCCACCGACAGGGCGGCCGCGTGGGCGAACCGGTTGGACGGACCGATCACGAAGGTGTCGAAGCTGTAGCGCCGTGTCGATGTCTCCGTCGGGGTCACCTGTTGGGTGTTGGCCTGGATCGTCCTGTCGACCTGGTCCGCCATCGGGGTGACGGACGGTGCCTCGGGTTCGGGTAGGCGGTCGTCGATATCCACTTCGAAGGCGACGGAGAGGTCACCGTGTCCCGCGTCGGTCAGTGCGGCCTCCACCAGTCCCAGATAGCGCTGCTCGATCCGCTGGCGCACCAGCTGGCTGGGGACGGTGATGGTCAGGGTGGAGTCGACCAGATCGCCGCAGCTGACGTCCTGAAAGGTGGAGCTCCACACCGAATCACTGACCTGCTCGATGAGCAGAGCGGCGGTGTCGCGCCAGATCTGAACTCCATCAGCTGGCACCGCGCCGTCCTCCTCGGGCCATCTGTCCACAGGTAGATCCACAAGTGTGGACAAATCTGATCAACGCCTGACGAGAGGACGAACGTAGTCAGAAGCCCGTGAACGTGCAAATGATCCGACGGGTCCCTTGTCGGCCATGTGCCGGGAAGCCGTGAGAGGATCAGCGGGCCGGGCGCGGCTTGGCGCGTCCGGGGGCGAACCTCTACCATTCTCTGGTCCGGGTCCGCTCGGGGCTGTTCTCCACGTTCATCAGCCGTGTTCGGCTGGAACGGCACCGTGATGCCCGGTGATCTCTCGGCATCAGCCCCGCTCGGTTCCACTCCGGAAACACGGTCTGGCTGGACAACCGTCAGTAGACCTTAAATGACGATCGCACGGAGTCACTCGTGAAGCGCACCTATCAACCGAAGGCCCGCCGGCGTTCCCGCAAGCACGGGTTCAGGCACCGGATGTCGGATCGAGCTGGCCAGGCGATCATCAAGGCCCGGCGACGCAAGGGCCGTCAGCGCCTCTCGGCCTGATCGTCCTGAACGGGTCGGTCGACCGGATCAGCGAGCGTGAAGTATTCCGCCGCTTCCACAGGTCGCCACACCACGCGCGTAGTGGGCCACTTACGGTGGTGTTCATGGCGCGCGAGCATGGCCAGACGCCCGCTGTCGCTTTCGCGATCGGGAGGAAGGTTGGTGGTGCCACGGTTCGGAACCTGCTGCGCCGTCGCCTCCGTGCGGTCTCTCGGGAGCTCGTCGACGGAGGCCGGCTTCCTGTGGGGTGGTACCTGGTGATCGTCTCTCCGTCCGCCGGCGACACTTCCGTACTCCGTGCTCGGTGAGCACTTCGGTCTGGCGGCCGCGGCAGCGCATGCCAGAGCGGGCGACGGCGAGTGACATGTGTCACGTTCACGAGGCGACAGAATCGAAGGACGTGGCCGGAACAGCTCCGAGTCCCTCCTCCGCCAGCAAGCCACTGGTGGCAATGGTGCGTTGGTACCAGAAGCTGACCCAAGGAAAGCCCTCACCGTGTCGGTACGTGCCGAGCTGCTCCACCTATGCGATCGAGGCACTCCAGATCCACGGGGTCGTTCGAGGCGGTTGGCTGGCTGTTCGACGACTGGGACGGTGCCACCCCTGGGGTGCTCAGGGCTACGACCCCGTACCGCCATCGAGGACCAGCCCGCTGTCGCGGCCCTCCGTCATCGACAGTTCCACGTGGAACACTCAATCGGAGCGAGCGAGCTCCGCCCCGACGACTGAACCAGATCAAGAGGTCCCCTGATGTTCGAGCAGTTCTTCGACGCCCTCGCCTCGGTACTCAACTTCTTCTACACACTTGTCCCGGCCGGGATACGGCCAACGGCGGGCTTCGGTTTGTCGATCATGTGCATGACCGTATTGGTGATGGCGCTCATCACGCCGCTCACGGTCAAGAGCACCCGCTCGATGCTTCAGATGCAACGCCTCCAGCCGGAGATGAAGCGCCTCCAGGAGAAGTACAAGGACGATCGCGAGAAGCTCAATCAGGAGTTGATGGCGTTCTACCGCGAGCACCAGATCAACCCGCTGGGTGGCTGCTTGCCGTTGCTCGCTCAGATGCCGGTGTTCATCATCATGTACCAGCTCCTGCGCGGTCTGACCATCAGGCCCGGCGGCCTGGGATCGGGAGCAGGACAGATCGTCGCCCAGACGAATCTGCAGGTGCCGACCACTCCGTGGGTCTTCACTGAGCAGCTGTTCACCCCGGCGCACCTGAACCACAACACTGACCTCTACAAGGCGTTGGCTTCGACGAACGACATGAACTTCTTGGGCATGGACCTCTCGCTGTCGGCCGCTCAGGCGATGGGCAAGGGCTTTCTGATCGCACTCCCCTACTTGGCGCTGCTGCTGATCATGCTGGCCACCGGGCTCTACCAGAACCGTCAGCTCCAGGCCCGCAACACCTCTGGGAACGTCAATCCGCAGCAGCAGATGATCATGAAGTTCATGCCGTTCTTCCTGCCGATCTTCTCCTACGGCTTCCCGGCGGGTCTGGCGCTGTACTGGTGCACGCAGAACTTCTGTCGTATCGGAACGAACGCCTACATCACACGCAGCATCTACCACAAGGAACATGCCCGTGAGGCGGTCGAGGCCAAGGCGGTCGAGAAGGACCCCGGTGGCGGCAACGGCAGGAACGCCAAGGGATCGAAGGAATCTCAGAAGAAGGCCGGATCCAGCAAGGAGCTGAGTTCTCCCAAGGGCTCCGAAAAGGGTGGGAAGGATTCGGCCGGTCCGGGCAAGAGCGCCAGGAGCCAGGCAGTGCATCGCAAGTCATCGGGAACGAGCTCGTCGGGTGGGACCACGACCGGCTCAGCAAAGTCTCCCGTCAGTGGACGTCGCTCGGGTGAGCGCCGTCGTGGTCCCCAGACACCAAAGGACAAGTGAGACGTCGTGGAATGGGTTGAGACCACAGCCAGAACTGTTGAAGAAGCCAAGGAGCTGGCACTCGATCAGCTCGGAGTGCACATGAGTGAAGCCGAGTTCGAGGTGCTCGAGGAACCCAAGAGTGGCCTGTTCGGGCGCACCAGGGGCAACGCGCGCATCAGGGCCCGAGTTGTTCCGCTGACTCCTGCTCCCAAGAACGAGCGTCGCCGTCGACCGAAGAAAGGCGGCGAGAGCGAAGGCCCCGACCGCAACGCTGCTTCGAGCCGGACTGATGCACCCAAGGTTCCGTCGGCACCCAAGCAGCAGAGGCCGAGCGGATCCAAGCGTCCTGCCCAGGGATCTGGGAAGAAGGAGAATCGAGAGATGATGGACATGGCAGAGCAGCAGCAGGTGCTCGAGAGCTTCCTAGTCGAACTGGCCGCATCCTTCGGTCAGGAGGCGACGGCATCTTCCAGTGTCGAGGAGAACGAACTGACGGTGAACCTGGCAGGTGCGGAACTCGGCCTGCTGGTCGGGCCTCGCCTGGCCACACTCGACGCAGTTCAGGAGATCGCTCGCAACGCTCTCCAGCGCCAGGCAGCAGGACGTGAGTACGCGAAGGTCGTCGTGGACGTGGAGGGGATCCGGGGGAAGCGTCGGGACTCACTGACGGCCTTCGTGGTCGACGCTGCTCGCCAGGTCCGTGAGGACGACGTAGAAGTTGTGTTCGAAGTGATGTCCAGCATGGACCGCAAGCACGTGCACGACGTGGCGTCCGAGCAGGACGGAGTCGTTTCGGTGTCCGAGGGGGAGGACCCGAGACGTCGGGTGGTCCTGCGTCAGGCGTGAGTACCTGAGATTGCGAACCGAGCGGGACGATCGCCGATGGTCCCGAGCAGGAGAGACGGGCACCCAGATCGGGTGCCCGTTCTTCGTGTGGTGACAGAAGTGGCTCGGCCGGCTTTCGTTCATGGAAGAATCGAATCGTGACATCGCCCCCTCCCCCGGCTACCGAGCGACGATCGTCTGAGCCCGACGGGCAACTGATCGCCGTCCTCGAGGAGAGCAAGAGGCGAGGATTCCTCGGCCCCGGTCCGGTGTTGTTCCACGTGGAACACGCGAGGGAGTTCGGCGCGACCCTGAGAGCGGCGCCCCGCGTACTTGATCTCGGAAGTGGCGGCGGGGTTCCGGGCTTGGTCCTGGCCAGACAGCATCCTGGCATCCACTTCACTTTGGTGGACGCCATGGAGCGGCGAACTGCCTTCCTGCAGTCAGCGGTGATGTCGCTTGGGATCGAGGGCCAGGTCGATGTCGTAACTGGTCGAGCAGAGGAGCTTGCCAGGAGGGAAGACCTGGCAAGCTCGTTCGATGTGGTGGTGACGCGGAGCTTCGGCCCACCGGCGGTGACCGCCGAGTGTGCGGTCGGATTCCTGCGACCCGGTGCCAGGATGGTGATCAGTGAACCACCGACCGTCGAAGCTGTCCGGTGGCCCAGCGCCGGGCTGGCGCTACTGGGACTCTCCGCGGTCGAGAGGATCAGCTCTGGTACCGCCAGCCTTCAGGTCCTGCGTCTGTCGGGTGAGCTCGATCACCGCTACCCACGTCGTGTCGGTGTTCCTGCCAAGCGACCCGTCTTCTGACAGATTCCACCGAGTAGCGCCTTGGGATAGAGCCGAGTGAGTCAGCAGAGTCATCTGGGCTCTGACTGGACGGATCGATCGGGCCCGACGCCCGGAACGACCCGATGACAGGAGCCCCTCGTCGACAACGAGACCCTGCACCCGGACCGTGGCCATGACAACGGACGTCGGTCCCGCTCGGGACCGATCGGCCGGGCGAGCAGACCCACAGCTGGCTGTCGAACCGCGGCGAGCTCCCCGTGACGTCGACCACCACATCGATCGACGACCTGCTCAGTCGGCCTCGGCTGTTGTCTGCGGACGACTGTTCCACGTGGAACAGTCGTCCGGACTTGGTCCACTGGCCAGTTGCTTGACCGATCGGCTGGGAGGAGGAAGGATTGTGCGACGCCGGTCCCAGGGATTTGCACGACTATCCCGGGTAGTGACCTCGAGGAGCCGTACAGTTCAGTGCACGGCTACCGGCTACGCACCGGTGCCCTCTCACGATGATGTTCCAATGAGACCAACGGTCATCTGGTCTGCGGTCGATGAAGGGCGAGCAGTTCCGAGGATCAACCGCTGCCGGTGCGGTCGAGGAACGAGGAGGAGTTCGGTACATGGCAGACGTCACTGACGAGCAGGACTTCGGCGGGGTGAACCCGGGAGCTGGCGAGTCCGCTTACGGTCAACCTTCTGGGAGCACCCAACCTCCTGGCTCGCTCTCGGTCGATCCATCCACTGAGACAGCACATGCAGACATGCCCGCCCCTACCGGCGTGCCGGTTCGACAGGTGCATGCCAGCGAGGCGTCCACCTCCGATCGGTCACTGCAGACCGGCGATTTCGACTCTTCTACGGGCGAGGCCCCCTTCCACCAGACGGGCTCGCCATCGGAGGTCGCACCGGTGGAAGACCGACCAGCTCAACGCGCTGACCTTGGCGCCGACGACGAGGGCGACCAGCTTCTGGGATCGGAGTCGGTAGTGGTGGGTCGTTCGATCGAAGCCGACGATCCGGTCAGTCACGATCCGGTGGATTCGCTCGAGTCGGATGTCGTCCGCCGATTGCCACGGGTCATGGCGATAGCCAACCAGAAGGGTGGCGTAGGCAAGACCACGACCACGGTGAACCTCGGTGCTTCGCTGGCGGAGTTGGACTTCCGGGTCCTGGTCGTCGACCTGGACCCACAGGGCAATGCGACCACGGGTCTGGGTATCAACCCGAGGACGCTCGAGTACACGATGTACGACGTCCTCCTGAACGACGTCTCTCTCGACGAGTGCATCGAACCGACCGAGGTACGGGGCCTCTTCGTTGCACCGGCCAGTCTCGACCTCGCCGGAGCGGAGATCGAGTTGGTACCGGCGTTCAGTCGTGAGAGCAAGCTGAAACGTGCGTTGGACGACGTGATCGATGACTACGACTATGTGTTGATCGACTGCCCACCGTCGCTGGGTCTGCTGACGGTCAACGCTCTGGTCGCAGCCACCGAGGTGCTGGTTCCGATCCAGTGCGAGTACTACGCACTCGAGGGACTGGGACAGCTCACCCGCAACGTCGATCTCGTTCAACGGAACCTCAATGCGCAGCTCGAGATATCGGCGATCGTGCTCGTCATGTACGACGCCCGGACCCGCTTGGGTGAACAGGTTGCAACGGAGGTACGGGCGCATTTCGGCAAGACCGTGTGTCGCAACGTGATCCCCCGGAACATCCGTCTGTCGGAGGCACCCTCCTTCGGCAAGCCCATCACCACATTCGATCCGAGTTCACGGGGCGCAGTTGCATACCGTGAGCTTGCAAGGGAGGTAAGCGGTGGCTCGTAAGGGTGGACTCGGTCGAGGTCTCACGGCACTCATTCCGCAGGGAGAGGGTCCCGAGGAGACGACCAGTAGCGGGTTGCAGGAACTGCCTATCGGTTCGGTGCAACCCAACCGTCTCCAGCCTCGCCAGGTGTTCGACGAGGAGGCGCTCGAAGGACTGACCGACTCGGTCCGGGAGCTCGGCGTGCTCCAGCCGATCCTGGTCCGGGCGAGCGATGAAGGCTTCGAGCTGATCGCCGGCGAGAGGCGTTGGCGTGCGGCCAAGCGCGCTGGCCTCGCCACGATCCCGGCCGTGGTCCGCTCGACAGACGACGTCACGTCACTGGAGCAGGCGCTGGTGGAGAACCTGCACCGCCAGGACCTGAATGCTCTCGAGGAGGCGGCCGCCTATCAGCAGTTGATCGAGGATTTCGGACTGACCCAGGATCAGCTCGCCAAACGGGTCGGCAAGAGCCGTTCTGCTGTAGCCAACCACCTCCGCCTTTTCCAGCTGCCGCCTTCGGTGCAGAAGCTGGTCGGCGAAGGCCTGGTATCGGCCGGTCACGCCAAGGCGCTTCTCGGGCACCCGGACCGCTCCTACCAGGAGCTGCTTGCACGGCGGGTCGTGGCCGAGTCACTCAGCGTTCGGGACCTGGAACGACTGGTCAAGGAGCGCCTGGACCTGGAGGCGGATCTTGCGGAGACACCGGACGATCTGCCAGCGCATGGCTCCGGCGACGGACCGGACGGGCACGACGACTCGGCGGAACGACGGCTACGGCCGCCGGGACTGCTCGAGTTGGAGGAACTACTCGCCAGTCGTCTGGATACCCGTGTATCCATCGCGATGAGCGCGAAGCGGGGAAAGGTGACGATCGACTTCGCCAACCTCGAGGATCTTGAACGGATCTACCGCCTGATCATCGAGTGACTCCCGCGGTCGAGCCTTCCCCTTCAAGTGGACCTCGACTGATCGCCCAGCGGTTATCCACAGCTTGTGCGCAACTCTGTGGTTAACCCGAACTACAGGTGAAGGCTGGAGCGAAGGTAGAGGCTGTGTCGAAGGCCGGTTCTGAGCGGGTCAGCAGGGCTGGTCAGCCCACGCGTCCACGGCTCTGACCAGTGATGCAACGACCAGATCAGCGTTCGTTTCGACCACCGATGCGTCGCCCAGCTTCACCACGACGGCCGGCGCACGGGTCTCGCGGAGTATGGCGAGACGCTTGCCGGATGCGACACCGATCGCCCACCCGGGTGCGGCCGGAAGCTCGCGAAGGATCATGTGCGCAAGCTGGCGACCACCGGTCGACTCGTATCCGGGGACCGAGAAGTAGGAGGTCTCGACCACGGGATCGTCGGCGATGACGACGCCGAGGTAGAGGTCGGCCTGGAACTCGTTCGTGGCCGTTGCCTGACTCGACCAGTCGTCCCCAAGGAGCAGGGCGGACACCCCGGTCTGCTGCAACTCGGCAGCGAGTGCCGATGTGACGTGGTGGCTGCCCGCGGTTCCGATCGCGACTCGAAGACCGACCCTGGTCCCGGCACGGCGACGCAGGCGCTCACGTTCTCGCACACCTGTCACCGGTGTGGAGCCGCCCCGACCGTCGAGCCTTCTGAGGCAGGCCACCGTCTCGGGCCCGCAGACATCGTCGCTGACCAGACCACCGTTGCGCTGGAACTCGCCGACCGCGGTCTGGGTCGTGGGTCCGAAGATCCCGTCGACCCGTCCCGCGTCGAAACCGAACGTGCTCAGCCTGAGCTGGAGCTCCGCCACGTCGTCGCCCCTCATCATGGGTGAGCGCAGACACAACAAGCGGGTTCCGAGTGCGAAGCCGGATTCGACCAGCGACGACCAGGTGTCGCCGTCGCACTCGCCGTCGGCATCCAACCCAGCAGCCGCCTGGAAAGCCGCGACAGCCGCCCGGGTGGCGTCGTCGAAGCGGCCGGTGACCCGCTCGACGGGGTGCCCAGCAGCACGTAGTCGGCGTTGGAGGTCGGCGACGTCGTCGCCGCTCGAACCGAGCCGGAGAGGTAGGGACGCGAGTGCGATGGGAGTCTCCGTTGTGGGAAAGGATCGACAGGTGAGGTTCGGTCCAACGGTGTCATCCGAAGGACCGACCACGCCAGTCACATGATCGAACAGGCGTTCGATCCGGAGATCAGATGTAGGAGCTGAGATCCTCGAGCAGCTGAGCCTTGCCGCGGGCACCGACCATGCGGTGGACCTCAGCACCGTCCTTGAAGACGATCATCGTGGGGATGCTCTGAACCCCGTACTGCCGGGCCAGTCCCTGGTTGTCGTCTACGTCGACCTTGGCGATCTTGAGCTTTCCGGCCTGCTCGCTGGCCAACTCCTCCAGGATCGGAGCGATCGTCTTGCAGGGGCCGCACCATTCGGCCCAGAAGTCGACGAGCACCGCTTCGGTGGCGGCGTTGACCTCTTCTGCGAAGGTCGCTTCGCTCAGTTGGCTGATGGAACCCGGCATGGGTTTCGTCCTTTCGTCACAGGAGCGGAAGTCGGGCGAACGGGCGACATCCGGCGACTTGCGGTTCGGGACGTGAACCCCGCCGACCACTCCATCATTCCTCAGCCGGGTCGCCAGCGCGACGATGGTCGGGGGTCAGTGTCCCTGTTCCTCGAGCCAGCGCTCAGCATCGATGGCGGCCATGCAACCGCTGCCCGCCGCAGTGATCGCCTGGCGGTACCAGTCGTCCTGGACGTCGCCGGCGGCGAACACGCCTTCGATGTTGGTGCGTGACGAGTCGGGCTGGGTGACGAGGTAGCCGTTGTCCTTGAGGTCGAGCTGTCCCGCGAACAGATCGGTGTTCGGCCGGTGTCCGATGGCGACGAACACACCCGTGAACGCTCGGGTCGTCACTTCGTCGGTGACCACGTCGCGTAGCTGGAGGGCCTCGACCGAGGATTCGCCGACGATGTCCTCGACGACCGTGTTCCAGAGGAACTCGATCTTGTCGTTCGCCAGCGCGCGGTCCTGCATGATCTTGGAGGCGCGCAGGGAGTCCCGCCGGTGGATGATCGTGACCTTGCGTCCGAACCGTGCGAGGAACATCGCTTCTTCGAGTGCGGAGTCACCGCCGCCGACCACGGCGATGTCCTGATCGCGGAAGAAGAAGCCGTCACAGGTCGCGCAGGTCGACAGACCATGGCCGAGAAGGCGCTGTTCAGCCTCGAGTCCGAGCATGAGCGACCGGGCCCCGGTCGAGACGATGACCGAGCGAGCCAGGTACGTGGGGGCGGTTTCAGTGTCGCCGATCCAGATCTTGAACGGCCGCTCCGAGAAATCGACCTTGGAGACCTTCGCGGTGAGTATCTGGGTGCCGAACCGCTCTGCCTGCTTGCGGAAGGAGGCCATGAGCTCCGGGCCCATCACACCGTCGGGGAACCCGGGGAAGTTCTCGACCTCGGTGGTGAGCATGAGCTGACCGCCGGGCTGGTCGCTCGTGGATGACGGCTCACCCTCGATCAGCAGCGGGGAGAGGCTCGCGCGTGCCGTGTAGATGGCGGAGGTCAGCCCGGCAGGACCGGAGCCGATGATCACCACGTTGCGGATCTCGGAATCGGCAGGGGAGTGAGCGGTCATGGTTCTCCTCTATTCGGGTGATGACCTGGGCGGTCCCCACCCCTTTCGGGGTGTCGGATGGTCGATCAGGCGTTGGTCGCCGACGAATCCCGACGGGACCACAGGACAACACCGACGATGGTGAGGATCATCCCGAGCACGGTGTAGGTGATCCATACCTCACGGAACACGTAGTAGGTGAGGACCCGAACGGCGAGGATGGTCAACAGCACGAGGACAGGCAACACCAGGGTGAGGGCGACGATCGCGTGCACCGATCCCCTGGTGATCTCGAGGATCGGGCCGGTGGTCCGGTTGCGGACCTTGTCGACGTTGTCGACGATCAGACCGGTGACCTGATCGGTCCAGTCCTCCTTGGAGCCGGGGGCGGCGGCACTGCTCGTGGGCTTGGCCACGCCCGGACCGGTCTCCTGATCGGTGACGGTCGACGCGGTCTGTGAGGGCGCGGTCGGAGCGCTACCGGCTGGCTCGGTCATGGTCGCTGAGCCTAGGGCGCGCAGGCTTCGCAGGGCGACAGTCGTCTGCTGACCACTGGCCCGAGCACTGGTCGACCACCGGCCCGGCCGGTCATGTCACCGCTCAGAGCGCCGGCAGGCAGGTCCCCACTTCGTAGACCTCGTAGCCGGCCGGTCGCCGCACCACGATCACGGCGGTCCCGTCCATCGAGGCGACCGCCGCGGGTAGTTCTCCGGCGCCGAGCAACTGCTGCACGCACGGCAGCTCGTCCCGACTCGGCGGTCTGCCGGCAGCCGAGTCGGTCGTGTCGCCGGTCTCGCCGCCCTGCCCGGTGGGGGCGGACGGATCGACCGCATGCTCCGTCGACGGGGAGATCGTGGTCGTGCTCTGAGTGCCCGCGAAGTCGTTCGAAACCTCGCCTAGCTTCCCGGCGGCCGCGGCGATCACGGCGTCACGGTCGGCCTGGAGCCCCAGGTCGACGAGCTCGCCCATGATCGCCTCGTCCGACGAGGAACCTGAGTCGGACCCGGGCGAGGCCTCTGCACCGGACCGCCCATCCTCGAGCTGCGTGGCGACGTTGCCGGCCGAATCAGAGGACGCGAGCTGATCGGTGCCGGTTCGGTTGCTCAGCAGCAGGAATCCGCTGAAGAGCACCAGCACCAGCACTGCAGCGGCGACGAGCCACCCCTGCGATACGCGACGGTGTGGAGCTGGCACCCGCGCCGTACGCGGAGCCGAGGACCGCTCCTGTTCGTCGAAGACCGCTAGCGCCGCGCGGATACGTCGTTCACGGGACAGCTCGTCGCCGGGGACGGGCTCGTCGCGCAGCAACGCGACGAGGTCCACCGATGACGAGAGGGCGTCGTTGGACGAAACGTCGTTCGGTTCGGGGTCGGTCGTGTCGTTCATGGCTCATCCTGTGAGACGTCGACAGTGTCTGATCGGTTCCCGGCCGGACCGGCCTGATCGGTGAGCAGCTCGGCCAGCCGGGCACGTCCCCGCGAGATGCGGGAACGTACGGTCCCCGGTGCCAGGCCCAGGAGCTCGGCTATCTCGGCGTAGTCGAGCTCGGCGAGGTCCCGCAGCACGACAGGCCAGCGGAAGTCCTCGGGCAGCATTGCGAGTGCCCGTTGGAGCTCCCCTCGCTGCTCACCGGCCAAAGCGGCCTCTGCGGGGTCCGAGGCGGCAGCGTGGGCGCTCGACGGTTGCTCGAGAGCCAGGTCGGGATCGTCGCTCAGCAGCGGTCGTCTTCCCCGTCGGCGTAGCTCGTCCAGACAGGCGTTGGTCGCTACCCGGTACGACCACGTAGTGAAGGCGGATCGTCCGTCGAAGCGATCGAGGCCGCGTACCACCGCGATCAACGCCTCCTGGGTGGCGTCCTCCGCGTCGCCGCGGTCACGGCAGAGGCGATGGCACAGCGTGCGGATCCGATCGTGGTGCCTGCGCAGGAGCGTCTCGAGTGCAGCGCGGTCGCCGGACCTGGCACTGCCGACCAGATCGTGGTCGGAACGCTCGTCGGGTTCGGCGCGGGGCGGGGTCATCCGTCGGGCGGTCGACCGCGGAGCGTCACTTCAGCGAGCTCCACGCGGTGCCGGCCGGTGTCGAGGCTGTCGCCAAGTCCTGTGATCCAGATCATCACTACGTCGCCGTCCTGCATGCTGCGACCACCCAGCTCGATGGTTCGGGTGTCTCGCACGTCCTCGAGGACGGCGATGGGTTCCCGGCCGTCGAGCAGGTCGGGAGCCAGGGCGTCTCCTTCGCCGAGCTCGTCGCGGGGGATGACGTAGACGCGCCCGCCCCAGCCGTTCGTCGATCCGCTGATGTCCAGATCCAGTGCCTCGGTGGATGCACCGACGACGAGCCCGAGTCCCACCCCGGTCTTGGTTCCGAAGAACGTCGGGCTGTCGTACGCCTCGGTCCGCCACGACGTCGTCGGGTCGGAGTCGATCGCGGCGGGCGCAGCGGCGTCGTTCTCGCCGGGTCTGCCGCGTCCCTGGGGGTCGTATGCCACGGCCGCGCTCCACGGGACCACGTCGGTGACCGGCGTGGGTGTCGGCGAGGTGGTGGGGGCGGGGTCGTCACCCATGGCGGTCTCTCGCAACAGGAGTCCGGCCACGGTGATCGCGGTGGCGATGAGCAGGATGAACAGCGCCGGTAGGAGCCACCCGCGCTCGGAGTGCGCGAACGATGGCTCCTCCTCGTCGTCGACGACCGGCTCGGGCACAGGCGGTGTGGGGGGCGCCGGGCTGGGGCTTATGCCGGTGTCGAGAAGTGCTGCACGCAGGTCGGCCGCCGAATCGAACCGGTCGTCGGGATCGCGGGCCAGAACCCGCATCAACGGCGTGGCGATCCGTGCGGGTATGTCGGTGCGGAGGCGACGGGGGTCGACCGGGTCGGTGTGCAGGCGTGCCAACGCCGTGGCGGCGCCGGTGTCACCGCGGAAGGGCAACCTGGCAGTGAGGCACTCGTAGAGCACGATCCCCAGCGCGTACAGGTCGGCTCTGGCGTCCACCTCGCCTCCGAGCAGTTGTTCCGGCGCCAGGTAGCTGGCCGTTCCGACGAGGGTTCCCTCCTGGGTGAGCTCGGTCTGGTCCTCGGCCTTGGCGATGCCGAAGTCGGCGATCATCACGCGGCCGTCGCGGCACAACAAGATGTTCGACGGCTTCACGTCACGGTGCACGAGACCGGCGCGGTGTGCCGCTTCGAGAGCGTCGAGCAGACGGAGCGAGATGCGAACCGAGGTCTCGGCGTCGAGCGTCCCGTGCTCGTCGAGGTGCTGACGCAAGGTGGAGGCGTCGAGCAGCTCCATGACGATCGCCTCGTGCACACCGTCGGAGCAGGTGTCGTACACCCCGACGATGCCCGGATGGTTCAAGCGAGCGGCGGCGACGGCCTCCTGGCGGAACCGGGCGACCAGTGCGGCGTCCGAGCTCAGGTGGGGGTGCAGCACCTTCACCGCTACTCGTCGGCCGAGCACCTCGTCGGTGGACTCCCAGACCTGGGCCATGCCGCCGGATCCGATGAGCCGCTCGAGGCGGTAGCGGTCACACAGCGTCGCTCCTGCCAGGCCCGTGATCGAGGGTGTGTCGACGCGCGTCGGATCATCCGGGAGCGTCGTGTGTGCACGCGGACCCGATCGTGCGTCAGTCACCTGGATCCAAGTTATCGGCACTCACGGTCCCCGCTCCGGCTACCTTCTCGCGACGCTTGCGTCGCGTGGTGTGGAGCCACCAGCCGAACAGGAACACGATCGACACGATCGACAGCGCAGCGCCCACACCGGAGATCGCGGTGGAGCGGACCGGTACCGCGGGTCCAGGTATCTGGATCCCTCCGTCGGGCGAGCTGAGGTCGATCCGCAACAGGAACTCGCCCGGAGCCTGGACCTCGACCTCGAGGTCGACGCGGTTCTCACCGGGTGCCAGCACGATCTCGGACACAGGCTCGGCGATGTCCAGGCGAGGTGAGCGGGCACGCATGACGAGGCGCACCTCGTAGGGCAGGTCGTTGCGGAATCGGAGGGGGATGACCGAGTCGTCGCTGGTGAGCAGCACCCTTCGGGCCCGCGGCGGGTGGATCTGCTTCACCCGGGTGTCGATCTGCTGGCGCACGGCAGTCTGCATCTCGGTGCGCTGAGCACTCTCCAGGGTCATCGCCATGCTCTGGTTGGTCAGTTCGTCCCACAGCTCGGCAGCAGGTTCGCCAGCGCCGGCCATGGACCGGAAGGCCGATATCAGTCGGCGTGTGTCGTTGGTCTGGGCTACTGCGGGTCCGGTCCCGGGGAGGTCGTGGGTGACCAGGGTGGCAACTGGCTCGTCCTCGGCCGGTGCAGGCAGGGGGGAGCCGAGCGGGTCGGCGCTCAGCGGTCCGCCGCTGAGCAAGGTGGCTCCGAGCGACTCGAGCACGCGGGCATCGGTCAGCGGGCTCAACAGGACCGCACTGGCCAGTGCCGGAGGCGTCGAGAGCGACTCGGTGGCGAACCAGCCCGCGAGCATCACGGCGACGGCTTCGTGGGCTCGCACCGCTGGGTCGGTGTCGGTTTCTACGAGGCGCTCGGAGACGGCGGTGTCGAACGCCAGTGCACGCATCCCCCCACCGTGATCGAGTCTGACCGGTGACGCCACGGGTGCGCCGTCCTCGACCGATTCCACCGTGTCGAGCGAATCGGGTGACAGCAGCACGGACTCGACTCCGACGTCCCGTAGGACTCCGAGGGACTCGGTCGTGATCGGCTCGTCTGCCAGCCACGTACCAGTCGGAGCGGTCCGGTCGAGGCGGTCCCGCACCGTTCCCGCGCCCACGACGATCTGGCGTTGGAGCTCGTCGGCATCGTCCGACGCGACGAGCGCTGCGCTGTTCACCCGCACATATGGCTGTCGGATCAGCGAGTTGACGGCGCTGTTGCCACGGAGTCGGGACAGCAGTTCTGCCGCCCACCCCTGGTCGCTGCGAGCGAGCCCGTCCAGGGTGTTGGGCCTGACCGCGAGCGTCAGCGGTGCCTCCGGTACCGAACGCAGCAGCGAGGCGACCGAGCTGAGCTGGGTCTGGTCCTCGACCGCGAAGGCGGATGCCCCGTCGACCGCGACGGCCGGGTCGGATTCGACCGGCAGCACGAGGGTGACCTGGACCGGCGGGTGGTCGTCGTCCTCCGCGAGCCGGTTCAGGAAGACGGTCTCGCTCCACAACTCGGGCCCGTCCGGTGAGGTCAGCACCAACTCCACCGGATGGATGCCGGGGTTCGGGAGCAGCACCCGGGCGCGGTCACCACGCGAGCTACGGATCGGAATCGTAAGGGTCGCTCCGCTGGCTGGGTCGCCGAGCGCCGAGAAGGGAGTGGTGACCGGGGTCTGCAGGACCCTCCCCGGGTCGTCGCCGTCGATGGCGTCGAGCACCTGTTCGCGCAGTCCGTCGACCGACCGGGCGGTCAGGCGCTGGTGGATCGTCATGGTGAGCGTCGCGTCGGCCGGGACGTCGGTGCTGGGAGCGAAGCGGACCTGGAACTCGCCGTCGGGGGTGACCCAGGGGGTGACGGACGCGATGCCGAGGACCGGTTCACCGAGATCCAGGCCCTGCTCCTGGGTCGTGGCCTGCTCCTGGGTCGCGGTCTGCCCCTGGGCTGGTCCCGTCAGCACTACGAGTGCCAGGACCAGTGCGGATGCTGTCACTGCACCGACTTGCCGGGCATACCTCACCGGATGGACCTGGCCATGACGAACAGGTCGGTCGGGGTCGTCTCGAAACCAAGCCGGTGGTACAGCTCGAGCGCCCGGTGGTTGTCGGGCTGGGTGTTGACCAGGACGCGGCGTGCCCGTCGACGTCGCGACCATCTGAGAGCGTCGAGCACCAGGGCGGAACCGACGCCTGCACCGGCGTGGTCGGGGTCGACCGCAAGGCGTTGCAGGAAGCCCTGCGTTCCGGCGCGACCCGTCACGGCATAGCCGATCAGATCGCCCCGTGTGGCTGCGCGGAACCGTGTCCGTGGGGTCGCGTCGAGTGCCTCGTCGAGACCGTCGCTGTCCAGACGCCAGAAGGGGTTGAACGCTCGACGGTCCACCTCGAGCGCGGAGCGGCGGTCGGTCGTCCTCGCCCGACGCAGGCAGATGCCGGTGTCGTGGTCCCGACGGGGCGGGTCCAGGTCGATCAGCGGATGGCTCAGAACTCTCAGGCGGTCGTACTCCTCGAACCCGGCCAGCAGGAAGCTCTGGGCCTCGTCGGGGTGCAACGCTGCAGTGATGACCGACGAGTAGCCGTCGTCGCCGAGTCGGAGCAGACACCGGCGGAGGCCATCGGGGCTGGCCCGCGGCACGTCGGGGGTCAGAGCCAGGTAGGCGATCGCCGGGTCGGCGTGCCAAGGCCCGACGCGGAATCGCTCGTTGCCGAGGATCAGGGTCTGACGCGTCATCATTCCGTCGTCCGGGGTCTCCTGCACCAGCGGGTCGGAGGCGAGCCTGCGCGCCCTGCGCGGCCGCCGGTGCGGCGACGACCACGGCACGAGGATAGGGCACGCTGCCCCCGATGGGTCCGAGGGTCCTACGCTTCGGGGATGGCGGTCCTCTTGTATGCAGACGAGCGCTTCGAGCACCACGACACCGGACCGAACCACCCAGAGCGTGCCGCCCGGTTGCCGGCGGTGATCCACGGGCTCGCGAGCCACGATCTCCTCGAGGGTCTCGAGCGGACCGAGCCGCGACCGGCGACCGATGCCGAACTGCATCTGGTCCATCCAGAGCGGTACGTGGCGAGCATCGACAACTTCTGCGAGGCCGGCGGTGGTCACATCGATGCCGACACCGTCGTGTCCGGTGAGTCAGCCGCGGTGGCGCGTCTGGCTGCAGGGTCGGGAATCGACGCCGTCGAGCGGCTCCGCGCCGGAACGGCCGACAGTGCCTTCCTGGCGCTGCGCCCACCGGGTCACCACGCGACCGCGACCCGCGCAATGGGGTTCTGCCTCTTCAACAACGCAGCCGTCGCAGCGGCGACGATCGCAGCCGGCGGTGAGCGTGTGCTCATCGTCGACGTCGACGCCCACCACGGCAACGGCACCCAGGACATCTTCTACGAGCGCGGCGACGTGGCCTACGTCTCGTGGCACCAACACCCGCTGTACCCGGGCACCGGTTCGATCGACGAGGTCGGCCGCGGTGACGGTGAGGGAACGACCCTGAACCTGCCGATGCCGCCCGGAGCAACCGGTGAGCACTACCGGCGGTCCATCGAGGTGGTCGTCGCACCGTTCGCCGAGCGGTTCGGCGCTGACTGGCTGATCGTGTCGGCCGGTTTCGACGGTCATCGTGGCGACCCGCTCACGGACCTGGCGCTCACATCCGGTGACTTCGCCGACATCACTTCCGATCTGTTGCAGCTTGTCGGTCCCGGTCGCCGGCTGGTGTTCCTGGAAGGGGGATACGACCTGGAGGCGATCGTGGAGTCCGCAGCAGGGACGGTGGGCGCCATGCTGGGCGAGAGGATCCACCCAGAAGCGCCCAGCGGTGGTGGGCCCGGGGGGTCCGTGGTGTCGCAGGTGGCAGAAATCCGTCGACGCTTCGACCGGTAATCTCGCTGCGTGATCCCCGACCGCGCGCGTGTGCTGCTCGAACCCGTCGGCTCCCTTGCCGAGCGCTTCGCCGATGCCGGTCATCGGTTGTACCTGGTCGGGGGGATCGTGCGCGACCTGCTCGCCGACCGAGACATCGAGTCGATCCAGGACCTGGACCTGACCACCGACGCCGAGCCCGCGCGCGCATCAAGTCGATCGTGGCTCCGCTCGCCAGCGCCGTGTGGACCCAGGGGGAGCGGTTCGGCACGATCGGTGCGACGATCGACGGTCGATCCTTCGAGATCACCACCCACCGCGCCGAGGTGTACCGCCCGGACAGCCGCAAACCGCACGTTGCGTTCTCCGACGACATCGTCGCCGACCTGTCGCGGCGCGACTTCACGATCAATGCGATGGCGCTCGAGGTCACGACGGAGACACCGACGCTGATCGATCCGTTCGACGGGCTCGACGACCTGTTCTCCAAGGTGCTCCGCACGCCGATCGAACCCGAGGCGTCGTTCTCGGACGATCCGCTGAGGATGATGCGCGCCGCCCGGTTCATCGCCGGTTTCGAACTGACTCCGGTCCCCGAGCTGCTCGCCTCGGTCGAGGCGATGGCGACGCGCCTCGAGATCGTCTCCGCGGAGCGAATCCGTGACGAGCTCTGCAAGCTGCTGGTCGTCGAGGACCCGTCGGCAGGACTCTGGTTCCTGCACGATCGGGGACTCGCAGCGGTGTTCCTTCCCGAGTTGCCCGCGATGCGGCTGGAACAGGACCCGATCCATCGTCACAAGGACGTCCTGGCCCACACGATCGCCGTTGTCCGCAAGTCGCCACCTGACCTCGTGGTCAGGCTGGCCGCGCTGTTCCACGACGTGGCCAAGCCCCGAACCCGCGCAATCGGCGCGAACGGAGTGTCGTTCCACCACCATGAGGTGGTCGGTGCCCGGATGACCAAGGAGCGCATGCGTGCGCTCCGGTTCAGCAACGAGCTCGTCGCCGACGTCAGCCGTCTGGTGTACCTGCACCTGCGTTTCCACACCTACGAGATGGGTTGGAGCGACTCTGCCGTGCGGCGTTTCGTGCGCGACGCCGGGCCGCTGCTCGAGGAACTGCTCGCGCTGACCAGATCGGACTGCACCACGAGGAACCGTCGCAAGGCCGAGGCGCTCGAGCGCCGCATCGACGACCTGGAGGCCCGGATAGAGATGCTCCGGGCGAGCGAGGAGCTGGCCGCAATCCGACCCGACATGGACGGGGCCGAGGTGATGGCGCAGTTGGGTGTACCGCCGGGTCCGATCGTGGGCCGGGCTCTGGAGCACTTGTTGGAACTGCGCCTGGACCTCGGACCCATGACGCACGAGGACGCGGCCGAGGCGCTGGCGTGCTGGTGGGCCGATCAGCCGGAATCAGCGATCGTCGTGGCGGACCGCGAGAAGTGACCCGTACCGTCGCGGCGGCCTACCGTCGGACGCGACGACATGAACCTGGAGGAAGCAGCAATGGCAGAGATCGTGGTCGGTGTCGACGGTTCGGAGCACTCGGTCGACGCGCTTCGTTGGGCAGCACGTGAGGCGCAGCTGCGCTCGACGGCGCTGAAAGTCGTCGCGTCGTTCGCCACACCGATCATGAGCACCGGCTACGAGGTGGCCGTACCGGATCCGTCGGATCTGGCCGCGGCATCGAACACCATGCTCGGCGCGGCCATCGACACCATCCGCGAAGAGGGCGCGCTCGACGGTGTGGATGTGGTCACCGAGGCGCTCGAGGGCCATGCCGGCGAACAACTGATCCGCCTGTCGGCCGACGCCGAACTGCTCGTCGTAGGTGCCCGTGGGCACGGAGGGTTCCTGGGCCTTCTCATGGGCTCGGTCACGACATATGTCGTGAACCACGCTCTCTGCCCGGTGGTGGTCGTCCGCTCCAGGGACACCGACTGAGCCCCGGTCAACGACCGGACCCAGGTACCGACAGTCTCAGGTACCGACAGTCTCAGGTACCGACAGTCTCAGGTACCGACTTTGCGGGCTCGCATGACGAGAGTCGACGGAACCCACTCGCGTAGCGGCGAGCTGTGGAGGCTCGAGCGCTCAGCGGACGCGGTCGGCTCGGCCGGCAGCGTCGACCCGGAAGTTCGAGCGCAACAGGGTGGTGAACAGGTCACCTATCTGGTGGACGTGGGACACGCCCTCGTCACCTCCGCTGCGCCAGGTGATCGCCTGGTCACTCCAGGCTGTACGGGTCAGGTAGGGGGTCTGCTGGTCGTCGGTGTCGGGCTCCAGCATCAGCGCCATCGGGTGTGGCAGCGACAGCACGAGAGCGCCCTCGGGGCGCATCACGCGGTGCAGCTGACGGAACACCCGGCCCAGGTCCTGTACACCCGCCAGCGAGTAGACGGCCACGACGAGCTCGACCGAATCGGCACGCAGGAAGGCCAGGTCCGCAAGGTCGCTGTGGTGGAACTCGACCTTCACACCGGCCACGTCGGCAGCGTGACGGGCCTGGGTGAGACGTGCGGTCGACGACTCGACGGCGATGACCCTGGCGCCACGACGTGCGATCGCGACCGACGCTCCGCCTGCGCCGCAACCCAGGTCGAGGACCCGCCGGCCTTCCATCGGTCCGACCGCGGCGATCAGCTTCTCCAGCTGCTCGTCGTCGAGGTCGGGGCCGAACTGCACCACGTTGCGTGACGGCTCTGCCCCGTGGGGGAAGCTCGCCATGGGTAGCTGGACCGGTGAGCGGTCGTCACGTACGAGCGCGGGGCGCATGGTCAGGTTTCCCGCAGCGGGATGACGTCGGGGGCTTCGGAGGGGGGAGACGTGCTCGGACATCGACGGGAAGTCTGACCGATGCGCGGCCTCGCATCGTGGACCCGCCGGTATCGTTGGGGCCCGTGCCGTTCCTCCAGCCCGAGTCAGCGGGTCGTCCCGGCAGCACTCCAGGCAGCATCGACTACCGCTTCACGCGCCGGCAGCTGCTGCGTCGCTACCGATCGGGGGAGCTGTCGCTGGAGGACGTCTGCGACGCCCAGCGCGAGCTGATCGCGCGTGGCGCTCAACTGCTCGTCGGGGTCCACGGTGCCCTGCCCCGTGTGCGGCGAGTCGACGTTGCGGCTGGTGCGTTTCGTGTTCGGGCCGAAGCTCCCACCCGGTGGCCGGCCCGTCTCCGGACGAGCCGAGATGCTCAAGCTCGCCACCCCACGTGGTGACAGGCGCTGCTACACCGTCGAGGTGTGCACGAGCTGTCGCTGGAACCACCTGCTGCAGGTGACTCCGCTGGTCGACCGACCACGCGGTGCCTGATCCGCGCTCAGCCCGCTGTGACGGCGTGGTCGCCGTCGGGACAGACTGTTTCGATGGGCGAACGACCTCGACGCAGCATCCTCTGGCGGCTGCGACGCGTCGGCTATGCCTTCCTCGTCGTCGCGATAGTCGCGGTGGGCGCCTTCTGGATGGCGTTGAACACGATCGATCTTCCACCCGCCAAGCGTTCGGCCGAGACCTCGTTCGTGTGCGACATCGAGGTGGACGACGGCGACTGCGACTTCAACACGGCGATGGCCAAGCTGACCGCCACCGAGGAGCGGGTCAACGTCGACTACGAGGACCTTCCGCCGGTGCTGGTGCAGGCCGTGCTGGCAGCCGAGGACCGGAAGTTCTTCGACCACAGTGGCATCGACCCGATGGGCATAGGTCGCGCCTTCTACCAGTCTGTGGTGCGGGGCAGTGCTTCCCAGCAGGGAGGTTCGACGATCACCCAGCAGTACGTGAAGTTGACCTACCTGTCGTCGGAACGATCGCTCGAACGCAAGCTGAAAGAGGCGGTGCTCGCGGTCAAGCTCGAGGGTGAGCTCGACAAGCGTGACATCCTCACCCGCTACCTGAACGAGATCTACTTCGGTCGGGGCGCATACGGGGTCGAGGCGGCGAGCCGCGAGTACTTCGGCACCGGCGTCGAGAACCTGCAGTTGCACCAGGCCGCCTACCTGGCCGGCCTGATCCGTGCTCCCGAGCGAGCTGACGCGACCCGCGACCCCGACGAGGCGAGCCGCCGCCGCCGGACGGTGCTCGCCGGGATGGTCGACGAGGGCTACATCACCCAGGCCGAGGCCGATGCCGCCGCCGAGATGCCCTGGGTCTGGCAACCCGAGGGGACCGACGGGTCCGCGCAGACGATGACGATCCTCCCCCGTTCGACCGCTACGACCGACCTGGGCGAGGTCCGTGACGCCGAGCACGGGTCGGAGTACTGGATCGAGTACGTGAGACGCCAGCTGCGGGACCGCTTCGGGCCAGGCGCAGAGACCCGCGGCCTGCGCGTCTACACCACCTACGACCCACGCATGCAGGCCCAGGCCTACGAGGCGGTCACGAAGACACTCAACCGGACCGACGGACCCGTGGGATCGCTCGTGGCGGTCGACACCGACGGCCAGATACGGGCGATGGTCGGCGGCACCGACTTCGCGAACAACAAGGTGAACCTGGCGCTCGGGACCGACGGCGGTGGTTCCGGTCGACAGCCTGGATCGACGTTCAAGCCGTTCGCGCTGGCCGCCTTCGTGGAGGAGGGGTACTCGACGCAGTCCCTGTTCCGCTCACCCCCCACGACGCAGTTTCCGGGAGTCTTCACCGAGCCCGGCAAGCTGTGGTCGCCGCGCAACTTCAACAAGGCGGACCAGGGCGTGCTCACGGTCGAGGAGGCCACGTGGCGCTCCTCGAACACCGTCTACGCCGGGATCGTCAACCTGGTCACACCTCAGAAGCTCGTCGAGATGGCCGGTCGCCTCGGTGTCAGCGCCGAGCTCCGTGACGACTACTCCTTGGTCCTGGGCACGGGCGAGGTCTCGGTGCTCGACATGGCGTCGGCGTACTCGACCTTCGCCGGTCGCGGTCAGCACGTCGATCCGTACGTGATCCGGCGTGTGGAGAGCTCCGACGGCGAGGTCCTCTTCGACGCGACCCGCGACGTTCGCAAGGAGCAGGTGATAGCACCCGAGGTCGCCGACACGGTCAATTCGGTCCTCTCGGGAGTCCTGGTCAAGGGAACGGGTAAGGGTGCGAACATCGGCATACCTGCCGCCGGCAAGACCGGAACGACCACCGACTCCCGCGACGCCTGGTTCGCCGGCTACACCTGTCACCTGACCGCGGCCGTGTGGATGGGCTACGAACAGCCGAAGCCGATGGAGACGTTCCGCGGCGAGGAGGTGTCGGGCGGAACCTGGCCGGCGACCATCTGGGCGGACTTCATGTCCGGGGCGACCGACGGCGACGACGAATGCGAGTTCCCGTCCACCGATTTCGGTGAACGCCTGACGAACCAGTCATTGTCGGGCCAGCGCACGACGACCAGCGTGCGCCCGACACCGACGACGTCGACCACCACCGCCGTCGACGGATCCTCACCCTCCACGACGGAAGCACCCACCGACACGACGGTCAGGCCACCGACCACGCTGTCCGCCTGCGACCACCGCAGCGCCGACGACCGCTGCGCCCACCACGACGACCCAGGCGCCGCCGACCACCGCGGTAGCGGGTTGAGCCGCGGGCCGGGGCAGGCCGGCACCGGCCGGGCGGTGCCGGTCAGGCGAGCCGGTCACCAACTGCCCCTTGGATCCGGGGCGCTGTTGTCGTACTCTTTTCACCAAGAGGCCGGCAGCCAATAGGGCGCTGGACCGATCAGGAGGCCGAACATGGCTGCACGCACCCCGATGACGGTCCCCGCCGTCGCCGCCCGCAAGGTACGCGACGGTGCTGATCCACTGGTCATGGTCACGGCCTACGACGCTCCCGGCGCCCGGATCGCCGACGAGGCCGGGGTCGACATGATCCTGGTCGGTGACTCCCTGGCGATGGTCGTGCTCGGCTACGACGACACGCTCCAGGTGACGATCGACGACATGGCGCACCACACGGCTGCGGTAGCCAGGGCCAAGCCTTCTTCCTTGATCGTTGGTGACCTCCCGTGGCTCAGCTACCACGTGTCCACTGCAGAGACTGTCCGCAACGCGGCAACGCTGGTGCGCGGCAGGCGCTCAGAGCGTGAAGCTCGAGGGCGGCCGCAAGCGGGTCCCGATGATCGAGGCGATCGTCGACGCGGAGATCCCGGTGATGGGGCATCTCGGCCTGACCCCCCAGTCGATGCATGCCATGGGCGGCTTCAAGGTGCAGGCCCGTGAGTCCCAGGCGGCTCTCGAGTTGGTCGCAGACGCCAAGGCGCTCCAGCACGCAGGCTGCTTCGCGATCGTCCTCGAAGGGGTTCCCGACGAGGTCGCGCGGAATGGTGACCGACGCGCTCGACGTGCCGACGATCGGCATCGGTGCCGGGGTCCGCTGCGACGGACAGGTGCTGGTGTTCCACGACCTGCTCGGCATCGAGGACCGGGTCGCCCCGAAGTTCGTGCGTCGGTACGCGTCCATCAAGGACGAGTCGGTGCGGGCCCTGGGCGAGTACGCCGCCGACGTGCGCAGCGGCGCCTTCCCGAGCGCGGCGGAGAGCTATCACCTCAACGCCGAACAGTCCGAGGCGCTTGCGCTCTACGGTGCCGAAGCGGGCTGATCAGGTCAGGGGTCTTCGCCGTCCATATCCTTCGTTGTCCCAGTCCGCCGACAAGATGTCGGCGGACCTCAAACGGCGTTCGTCTGGCGGCCGGTACCCACCTGCTGACTACAATCGTCCGGTCGCCCCGCCGGGGTGACCGAATCCGAACACCCTGTCCTGCAGGTCGCAGGACCCTGACGGCGATTCGCCGAGGTCCAGAGGGAGGTACACACACGTGACCACTCGCGTGTACGAACTGATGATCATCGTCGACCAGGATGTCGACGACGCCACGAACAAGGCGGCCATCGCAAGGGTGGTGGAGCTCGTAGAGGCCGACGGGGGTACCGTCCCGACCGTCGACCACTGGGGTCGTCGCCGCTTCGCCTACACGATCAACCACAAGCAGGAAGGCGTCTACTCGGTGCTCGAGATCGTCACCGAGGCAGCCAACCTGGACGAGGTCGACCGGTATCTCCGGCTCGCGGACGAGGTCGTCCGCCACAAGCTGATCCGCCTGCCCGACGCAGAAGCCGCCCGCCGCGGTCTGCTGTCGGCCGGCTGACACACAGGAGGCCCTCGATGGCTAACGGCAACACAGTCGAACTGATCGGGAACATCACCCGTGACCCCGAGCTCCGCTTCACACCGTCAGGTGCGGCGGTCGCGAGCTTCGGCCTGGCGGTCAACCGCCGCTGGCGCAACCAGCAGACCAACGAGTGGGACGAGCAGGTCTCGTTCTTCGACGTGGTTTGCTGGCGTGAGCTGGCCGAGAACGTCGCGGAGTCCCTGACCAAGGGTTCGCGGGTGATCGTCACGGGCCGGCTCGAGCAGCGCAGCTGGGACACCGACCAGGGCGAGAAGCGGTCCAAGGTCGAGGTGATCGCCGACGAGGTCGGCCCGAGCCTCCGTTGGGCGACCGCACAGGTGACACGCAATGAGCGCCGCGATGGCGGCAGTGGGGGCGGATCCAGTTCCGCCCCGCCCCCGGTCGAGCCCCCTGCCGCCGGGTACCACGATGATGAGGAGCCGTTCTGATGGCGAAGCCCCAGATGAAGCGAGGCCCTAAGGGCAAGGGCAAGGATGCAGGCCGCAAGTTCAAGAAGAAGGTCTCCATCCTCAACAGCGAGAACGTCGAGTACGTCGACTGGAAGGACGTCAACCTGCTTCGCAGGTTCGTGTCCGACCGGGCGAAGGTGCGTGCACGTCGAGTGACGGGCAACGACGTCCAGCAGCAGCGTGAGGTGGCCAGGGCCATCAAGAACGCCCGTGAGATGGCCCTGATCCCCTACTCGAACCGTGTCACCACCCAGCGCGGTGGGCGTCGTGGCGACCGTGACGGCGACGATCGTCGTGACCGTCGTGACCGCGGCGACCGGCCCGAGCGCGACGGGGCGAGCCCCGAAGCTCCCGAGGCGACGAGCGAGTTCACCGGTCTAGAAGAGGGCACCGTCGAGGCAGTCGGCGCCGAGAGCACCGGAGGTGAGCAGTGAGCGTCGTGAAGGTCATCCTCCGCGGCGACGTCTCCGGGCTGGGCAAGCGCGGCGACATGGTCGAGGTCTCCAAGGGCTACGTCCGCAACTTCCTCGAGCCCCGTGGCCTGGCCATGGCGGCGACCGAGGGGGCGTTGCAGCAGGCCGAGGCCATGCGTCGCTCCCGCGACGTGAAGGACGCCCGCGAGCGCGAGTCCGGTCAGCAGATCGCGACCGTTCTCGTTCCCAAGACCATCACCATCTCGGTTCGTGCCTCCGCGGCGGGTCGTCTCTTCGGTTCGGTCTCCGAGACCGAGATCGTCGCGGCGGTCGCCGAGCAGACCGGTATCGAATTGGATCGCAAGGACCTGCTGCTCGACGAGCACATCAAGGAGCTCGGCTCCCACATGGTTACCGCCCGTCTGCACGCGGACGTGCAGTTCCCGATCAGCATCGAGGTCGTCGCTGACTGAGCCAGCGCCCCTCTGAGCACCTTCGACGATGCCGCCGCCGACGATCTCGGTGGCGGCGTCGTCGCGTCCGGGGTCACTCCTGCAGCTGGCTGTCACACGTCACCGGCAGAGTTGTTCCCTGCCGGGCCACAGATGTCCACAGGACAACCCGACGAAATCCCCATGGTTATTCCTCTAGCGATCAACAGGCAGTGAGCGGGAGGATTCACGCAGATGTCCGACAACTCCGACCGCGGCGAACCTTCGCGCCTGCGGGTACCTCCCCACAGCATCGACGCCGAGGAGTCCCTGCTGGGGGCGATGCTGCTCAGCGAACAGGCGATCGCAGCGGTCACCGGTGTCGTCACCGCGGATGACTTCTACCGCCCCGCGCACCGTCACGTGTTCGACGCGATCCAGGCGCTCTACGGCTCGGGCCAGGGTGTGGATCCGGTCACTGTCGCCGACGAGCTCGACCAGGCAGGGGTGCTCGAATCGGTCGGGGGTCCCGCGACGTTGGTCACCCTCCAGGCTCGGACACCGGCGATCACCAACGCCTTGCACTACGCGAAGATCGTCGAGGAGAAGTCGCTGCTGCGGCGTCTCATCATCACGGCCAATGACGTGGCGGAGCTCGGGTACTCGCCGCTCGACGACATAGAGAAGACCATCGACTCCGCCGAGTCGATGATGTTCGCGGTCGCCCAGCGCCGCAACGCCGACTCGCTCTCGCCCTTGGCGCCCTTGTTGGACCGCAGCCTCGAGAACCTCGAGATGCTCTACGAGCGAGGCGACGCGATCACCGGCACACCGACCGGCTACACCGACCTGGACACCCAGCTCGCGGGGCTCCAGCCGGGCGCGCTCATCGTGGTCGGTGCACGGCCGGCCATGGGCAAGACGGCCTTCTCGCTCGGTATCGCGTCGCATGCGGCTGTGCGGGAGCAGCGACCGGTCCTGTTCTTCTCGTTGGAGATGGGCCACCTGGAGCTCACTCAGCGACTCGTCGCGGCCGAGGCCCGCATCGACGCGACCAAGCTGCGCACCGGTCGGCTGACCGACGCCGACTGGACCAAGATCACCAAGGCCATGGGCCGCCTCGGTGAGGGTCAGCTGTGGATCGACGACAACCCTGCACTCACCGTCACCGAGATCCGCTCCAAGGCACGTCGTCTCCAGGATCGCCTCGACCAGCCGCTCGGTCTGATCGTCGTCGACTACCTGCAGCTGATGTCGGGCCGTGGATCGGCCGAGAGCCGTCAGGTCGAGGTGGCCGAGATCAGTCGAGGGCTCAAGGTGCTTGCTCGTGAGCTGGAGACGCCCGTGATGGCGCTGTCGCAGCTGTCGCGCCAGTTGGAGCTGCGCGCTCGACAAGCGTCCGATGCTCGCCGACCTGCGCGAGTCGGGCTGTCTGACCGCCGAGACCCGGGTCCTGCGAGCCGACACCAACGCCGAGGTGACCCTTGGAGAGCTCCTCGCTTCGGGTGAGCGCGACGTGCCCGTGTGGAGTCTCGCCGAGGACTGGACGATGGTCCCGGCGACCATGACTCACGCTTTTCCCAGCGGCACCAAAGAGGCTTTCCGGCTGCGACTCGCCTCGGGGCGTGAGGTGACAGCGACCGCCAACCATCCCTTCCGCACCGTGCTCGGCTGGCGACGCCTGGACGAGCTCTGCGTCGGCTCCCGCGTGGCGACCCCGCGGCGGATCGGAGCGCCCGAGATGCTCGTGGTCCCCGATGACTTCGATGCCGCTGGGTTGGCATCGTCGTCGGTCACCGACGGCGCTCTGCCGGCGGCGGTGTTCTCGTTGCCCGACGAGCAGCTCGCAGCGGTCGTTGCCCAGGTGTTCGGGCGCATCGGCTCGCTGGGTGTGGGCGAGCTGCGAGGACGCCCGCACGTGAGGCTCACTGCAACGTCGACCCGTCGTCGTCTGATCGACGATCTCCAACTGGTGCTGCTTCGCTTCGGTGTGCTGGCCCGCATCACCGACGTCGGCCGCAGCTCTGCTCGGTGGCGGCTGTGGATCCACGGTGCCGATCATCAGCGCAGCTTCCTCGAACGGATAGGCGTGGCGGGTGACCGCGGAGCGGTGCGCGACGCAGCGCTCGCCGCGTTGAGAGACGTCACGGCCAACCCCAACGTCGACACGGTCCCCGCTGAGGTGCGTGAGGTCGTCATCGCCGAGCTCGATCGGATGGGCATGACCCAGCGGGCCCTCGCCGCAGCTCTGGGTGAGCAGTACTGCGGCGGCTACCTGTTGGGAACCGAAGCGCGTCCGTGTGCATCGAGCAGGACCCGCCTGGCGCGAATCGCCGAGGCGGTCGACTCCAAGGGCCTGGCCTCGCTCGCCTCCTCGGACGTGTTCTGGGACGAGGTCGTCGAGATCGTGCCCGTCGGTCAGGTGGACGTCTACGACGCCACCGTGCTCGGTACGCACAACTTCGTCGCCGACGGGATCGTCGTGCACAACTCGATCGAGCAGGATGCGGACGTCGTGATGTTCCTCTACCGCGACGAGGTCTACAACGCTGACAGCCAGGACAAGGACACCGCCGAGGTCATCGTCGCCAAGCATCGTGCCGGCCCGACGGGTGTCAGCCGCCTGGTCTTCCTGGACTACTGCACGCTGTTCGCCAATATGGCACGGAGCGACTGAGACCACCGGTGATCGATTCCCCCGGCCGGATGCGCAGCGCCTCCGGTCTAGTCGTCAAGTGGCTCGCATACGGCACGGTGGTCGGTGTGCTCGCTGGGCTGTCGTCGGCGGTGTTCCTGGTGTCGCTCGAGTGGGCCACCGAGGCGTTCGACACGACCCGGTGGCTGCTCTACCTGCTCCCGGTGGGCGGATTGCGCGATCGGCCTGGCTTACCACTATGGCGGCGGTCGCTCCGACGAGGGCAACAACCTGATCCTCGCAGAGATCCACGACCCCCGGGACTGGATCCCTGGACGGATGGCACCGATGGTTCTGGTGGGAACCGTCGTCACCCACCTGTTCGGCGGCTCGGCTGGGCGCGAGGGCACTGCGATCCAGATGTCGGGCTCGCTCACCGACGGGTTCGCCCGGCTGGCACACGTCCGCGACGACGACCGCAGGGTGCTGCTCGTAGCCGCCATCGTGGGCGGGTTCGGTTCGGTGTTCGGCGTGCCGGTCGCCGGGGCCGTGTTCGGGCTCGAGGTCCAGGCGATCGGTCGACTGCGGCGCACGGCCGTCCTGCCGGCCGTGGTCGCCTCGGTCGTCGGTGACCTGGTGGTGAGGGGACTGGGAGTCCACCACACGCCGACTCCACGGGTGGTGGTCGACGCGGTCGATCCGATGCTGCTGGGCAAGGCCGCGGTGGCCGGTGTCGCCTTCGGAGCAGCTGCGGCAGCTTTCACCTGGCTCACGAGACTGGTGAAGTCGGCCTTCGCCATGACGATCAGGTGGGTTCCCGCTCGACCGCTGGTGGGCGGGGTCCTGGTGGTGGTCGCCACGCTCCTGGCCGGGACCCGCGCGTACAACGGCCTCTCCATCGGATTGATCGAGCGCAGCCTGGTCGGTGGCGAGGTTCCCACCGCGGCTTTCCTGTTGAAGCTCCTCTTCACCGCTATCACTCTGGGGTCGGGATTCGTCGGAGGCGAGGTGACTCCGTTGTTCGTCATCGGGGCGACCCTCGGCGCGACCGCGAGCGGGGTGCTGGACGCACCGGTTCCCCTGATGAGCCGCGCTGGGGTTCGTCGCTGTGTTCGCCGGGGCAGCGAACACCCCCCTGGCCTGTGCGGTGATGGGGGTGGAGCTCTTCGGTGTCGATCCGGTCCTCTACCTGGTCGTCGCTTGCGGGGTCTCGTACGCAGTCAGCCCGAGCGGTGGGATCTACCCGCGTCATCACCCAGCGCGACCTGATGCGAACGACACGGACCCTTCGGGCTGAAACTCCAGCGCCGAGCGTTGGGGGCTGGCAGGATTGACGCGATGATCGACCACCTGGGTATCCAGTGCAGTGACGTCGCTGCGCGAGCGCCTCCTTCGACGTGCGTGGTGTCGGTCGGTGCCGAGGTGTTGCACCAGCCGAAGGAGTGGCCGGAGTACCCACCCCGGCTACTACGCCACCTTCAAGTCGCGCGATCCCGATGGCAACAACGTAGAGGCCGTCTGCCACCAACCCGAGTAGCGGCGCTACGACGAGGCGGCCCCACCTGTGATTGCTGCGCCCAGGTCGTCCAGCAGACCGGGCACCTGCTTGATCGACGACCGGGTGGCTCCGCTCAGGCGCGATGGGACCAGCCATGGCAGCACGGCGGCCAGTTCCGCTGGCTCGATGACCGTCGCCGCAACCCGAACCGAGCGCTGCGCACCGACGACGGTCGCACTGGATGCGAGCAGCTCCACCAGATCGGTGTGGATCAGCAGGTCCTCGGCCGCCAGCTCGCTGAAGCCGAAGTCGATGAGGAACAGCTGTCCGTCGTCACCGAGGAAGATGTTGGCGAGCCGCAGGTCTCGGTGCGCTATGCGATGGGCACGGAGCACGGCGATCTGCTGCCACGCCTGCGCCAGGACCTCGTCGGTCAGCTCCTCCGGATGGAGCCTGTCGAGGGACCGCCCTGCGACCGCCTCGTACGCCAGGACCACTCCATTGGGGTCCACGGTTCCGAGGCCGACCACCCGGGGAGTGCGCACCCCGAACTGACGTGCCATGACCGCTACGAGCGCCTCGTGCTCGACGCCACGCCGCAACGACGAGAACGGCCGCTGGTCGCCGAAGTTGCGTGGTTGGAGGAACCTCCACAGGCGGAACAGCAGGTCGGCGGACCGCTCGTCGCCACCCAGCACCTTCACGAAGTCAGCGGCGGGAGTCCTCGGCGGTGGCGAAGTAGGGAGTTGAACCCCGGGCGTCGACCGACGCCGGCACCAGGTCGATGAGCCGGAGGCCCACCTGGGTCAGTCCGGCAACCACCGACTCGGGCGTCGGTCTGCGAGACGGCGCACCGCCGGCTACGACTGCGACTGCACCGACGCTCCAACCGAGCATCGCGGAGATGATCGCGTCGAGCGACAACGGCTCGCCGAGGATCCGCAGGGTGATCATGGCAACGACGAGAACCCAGGACGCCTGGCGCCATCGGCGTGGCAGCGAGGTGGAGACGACCACCACGGTGGCTGTCACCGCGGCCAGTAGAGCTGCCGAAGGGACACGACCGACCGTGACCTGTAGGTCACTGGCAGGTGTCCACGCAGCGGTTGCGTCTATGGCCGGGTTGATGATGGCGGTCAGCGCGCCGGCTGCTCCTGCGGCACCGAGGGCCATCGTCAGCAGCCGCCACTGCCGCCGGGTGACGCCGACGAAGATCCCGGCGAGGCCGAGTACGACGAGCAGCACGGACCCCGTGACGCTGATCAGGTCGAGCAGCCATTCGGGCACCCTCCTGAAACCGGAGATGAGCTCCGCGGCACCCGTCACGATCGTCTGATCGAACAGCTGCCCGATCACCACCGTGACCAGGGTGACCGATATCGCAACGGCAGCTCGTAGCACGTCGCTGGGGGCGCCACGCACCCAGTCCTGTCGACCCCCTTGCTCCAACGTGAACCTCCTGTCGAACCGTCGACGGTGATTCTTGACCAAACGAAGCTCGCTGAGCGCCTCGTTGCCTGCACCCGTAGGCTCCTGACGGTGACCAGGACCATCCGACCGACGGTGTTCGACGAAGCGTCCGAGGATGCCGTTGAGAGCTTCGAGCGAAACGGCTGGCTGCTCACCAGAACCCTCGACGCCGCCGGGGTCGAGGACCTGAGGCGCTGGATCGACGAGGTCGCGGCTTGGCCCGACGACGGTGGCGGCTGGCTGCACCACCGTGAGATGACCGACGACGGTCCCCGGCTGTGTCGCAGCGAGAACCTGGTGCCGTTCCACGACGGACTGCTGGCGCTGGTGACGTCGGGGCCGCTGCTTCGTACGGCGTCGGCGCTCCTGCGCGAACCGGCGGTTCTCTACAAGGAGAAGGTCAACTACAAGCTGCCGGGGGGAGCGGGCTACGCAGCCCACCAGGACGCGCCTGCCTATCCGTTCGTCGATTCGCACGTGTCCTGCATGGTCGCGGTCGATGACGCGACGGTGCACAACGGCTGTCTGGAGGTCGTCTCGGCGATGCACCACGAGCTGTTGGCGATGGACGACTCAGGTTGCATCAGCGGAGAGGTGGCCGATCGCCTCGAGTGGGCCGCCGTCGAGGTGAGAGCCGGTGAGACGCTGTGGTTCCACTCGCGCACACCCCACCGCAGCGGGCCGAACCTGTCGGACACGGCCAGACGAGCGCTGTATCCGACCTACAACGCCCTGGCCGAGGGGGACCTGCGCGAGGGCTACTACCGGGAGAAGACCGCAGCCTTCGCCGCTCGGTCCGGCAGGGGCGAGCACACGGGGGTTTCGCTCATCGGCGACTTCCAGGGCCGACCGGTCAGCTGAGATGGTCGGGTCGGTGGATCCGAAGGGTCCGGCGCCTGCCGGGTCGGTGGGCGAGGTGCTCCAGCTGTTCGACCGCTGGGGAAAGGACCCCTACGACGAGGAGCTGTCGCAGCTGGACCATGCTCTGCAGACGGCGGCTCTGGCTGTCGCCGACGGCGCATCCGACGAGCTCGTGGCGGCGGCTCTCCTGCACGACGTCGGGCACCTGCTCGAACTTGCAGCCCGCGACGGCCGTGGCGAGCTGCCGACGACCGATAGTGGCCACGAGTCGGTGGGGGCCAGGTACCTGACCGGCTTGTTCGGACCGGGCGTCACGGGTCCGATCGCGCTGCACGTACGGGCGAAGCGCTACCGCTGCGCCGTGGATACCGACTACCTGAGCGGCCTGTCCGAAGGTTCACGGCGCAGTCTTGAGCTCCAGGGAGGACCTGCCGACGCCACCGAACGGGCGAGCTTCGAAGCGAACCCGATCCACGGTGATGCGGTGAGGCTGCGGGCTTGGGACGACGGCGGCAAGCGCCGGGATCTGCGCGTTCCTGCGCTGGAGCACTACCGGGAGATGCTCGAGCGACTCGCTCGGGGCCACTCCCCGGTCGGCTCGTAGACCGCCTCGGCGCCCGGTCGGGGGTCGGATCGACCCGGCGATCAGGAGCTCGTCAGCCCACAGCGGATGACAACTATACCCCTAGGGGGTATAGTTCAGGAGAACCCCAGCAGGAACCGAGGAGTGCGTCATGGCTGAGTCGATCACCGAGTTCACTGTCACCGGAATGACCTGCGGTCACTGCGTCGGAGCGGTCAAGGCCGAGCTGGAGCAGGTGGCAGGAGTCGACGCTGCCGAAGTGGACCTCGCCACCGGCAAGGTCTCGGTGTCCTCGTCGGCTCCGGTCGAGCGGGCATCGCTGGTCGCAGCGGTGGAGGAGGCGGGGTACGCGGTGACCCCGGCAGGGTCATGAGCGTGGCGGCGCGGCTGGGCGCCTTCCTCGTCGTACTGGTGATCGCCTTCGGTGCCGCCTACGCCGTGGGCAGTGCTGTCGGTGACCCCGGTGCTGACAGCTCGCCGGCCACCAGTACGTCGACGACGGTCCACGGATCGGAGCACGGCGGATGAGCAGCGAACCGATCTCCGACTCGACCGAGCCCGATGGATCCGGCTCGGTCGAGCTCGACATCACCGGCATGACCTGCAGCTCATGCGCCATGCGTGTCGAGAAGCGCCTGAACAAGATGCCCGGCGTCGTCGCCACGGTGAACTACGCCACTGAACGCGCACACGTCGAACACAGCGTCGGCCTCGACACAGCGGAGCTCGTGGCCGCGGTCGAGTCGACCGGCTACGGCGCCAGCGTGCACGAGCCGATCAGGCGCCGGGGCACTGACGAGGTGACCGACGCCCACACTGCACACGGTGGTGATCACGACCACGGCCCGAGCGACGAACAGGAGGTGCGAGCGCTGCGCGACCGGGTCCTGATCTGCGCGGCTGCTGACCAGTGCCGGTCGTTGCCATGGCGATGGTTCCCCAGTTGCAGTTCGCGAACTGGCAGTGGCTCAGCTTGACTCTGGCAGCACCGGTCGTGGTGTGGGGGGCCTTGCCGTTCCACCGCGCTGCGTGGCTGAACCTGCGCCACGGCGCAGCGACCATGGACACCCTCGTTTCCATGGGCACACTCGCTGCGTTCGGCTGGTCGCTGTACGCCCTGTTCCTGGGCGATGCCGGTGTGGCGGGCATGACCATGCCGTTCTCACTGACGGTCAGCCGCGGCGCCGGTCAGCACGAGATCTACCTGGAGGTGGCGGCCGCAGTCACCACGTTCATCCTCGCCGGCCGCTGGGCGGAGGCCAAGGCCAAACGTCGCTCCGGTGCCGCGCTGCGCCGCGCTGCTCGAGCTCGGGTCCAAGGACGTGGCTGTGCTGCGCCCCGAGCCCGGGTCGGGCGCCGAGGTGGAGCAGCGAATCCCGATCGAGCAGCTCGAGGTCGGCGACCGCTTCGTGGTGCGACCCGGAGAGAAGGTGGCGACCGACGGTCGTGTCGAGCTCGGGACCTCGGCCATCGACGCGTCGCTGCTCACCGGCGAGTCTGTCCCTGTCGAGGTCGGTCCGGGTGATCCGGTCAGCGGCGCGACGGTCAACGCAGGTGGCCGCCTCGTCGTCGTGGCGACGCGCGTCGGAACCGACACGGCGCTCGCGCAGATCACGCGCCTGGTCACCGATGCCCAGACCGGCAAGGCACCGGTCCAGCGACTGGCGGACCGCGTCTCGGCGGTGTTCGTGCCAGTCGTCGTGGTCCTCGCAGTTGCCACCCTGGGGTTCTGGCTGGGTACGGGCGAAGGTGCCGCCATGGCGTTCACTGCGGCGGTGGCAGTGCTGATAATCGCCTGCCCCTGCGCTCTCGGACTGGCGACACCGACCGCCCTGCTGGTCGGCACCGGTCGCGGCGCTCAGCTCGGAATCCTCATAAAGGGTCCCGAGATCCTGGAGTCGACGCGCGACGGGTCGACACGATCGTGTTGGACAAGACAGGGACGGTCACCACCGGCAGGATGCGGCATGGTCGACGCCTCCGCGGCGACGGGTGCAAGCGTGGACGACGTCCTGCGCCGTGCTGCCCTGCTGGAGCACGGATCCGAGCACCCGATCGCCAGGGCGGTCGTCGAAGGCGCGGTCGAGCAGCTGGGCGCCGACGACACCCGGGCTGAGCGCCGATTCGCTCCCAGCCGTCGAGGACTTCGTCAACCACGAGGGGCGGGGCGTGAGCGGCCAGGTCGACGGCGTGTCGATCCTCGTGGGCCGGCCCGGTTGGATCGCGGACCAGTACGGCGAGCTCGGCCCCGAGGTGGCCGCCGCCGTCGGATTCGCCCAGGACTCGGGGACGAACCGTGGTCGTGGTCGGCTGGGGCGGTGCTGCTCGGGGGGTCATCTCGGTGGCAGACACACCCAAGGCGACCAGTGCCGAGGCTGTCCACCGGTTCAGGGAACTGGGCCTGGAGCCGATCCTGCTCACCGGTGACCACGAGCTGGCGGCTCGCGCGGTCGCCGAGCAGGTCGGAATCGACAGGGTGATCGCAGACGTGCTCCCGGCCGACAAGGTCGCAGCGGTGGCCGAGCTGCAGGCTGACGGCCGGGTGGTCGCGATGGTCGGTGACGGCGTGAACGACGCGGCAGCGCTGGCGACGGCCGACCTGGGAATCGCGATGGGCAGCGGCACCGACGCGGCGATCGAACGCGAGCGACCTCACCCTCGGTCCGTGACGACCTGCGTGGCGCTGCCGATGCCGTGAGGCTCTCACGCAGGACGCTTGCGACCATCCGCGGCAACCTGTTCTGGGCGTTCGCCTACAACGTCGCAGCCATACCTCTGGCCGCGGCCGGTCTGCTGAACCCGATGATCGCCGGGCTGACCATGGCTTTGTCGAGCGTGTTCGTCGTCACCAACAGCCTCCGACTCCGGCGTTTCGCCCCGGTCGACTAGACCGGGGCGATGCAGCTGTCGATCTGGCCCGGAGCGAACCAGGCCTGGGGCGATGTGGTCGAGGTCGTGCGGCACGCGGATGCGACCGGGTGGCACGCGGCGTACGTGGCCGACCACTTCATGGGCGACGGCGGGGACTGGGGTGCGACGGACACGCCGATGCTCGAGGCGACGGCGGCGCTGCCCGCCCTCGCAGCACTCACCGCCCACCTGCGACTCGGCCCGCTGGTGCTGGGCAACACATATCGCCACCCGGCGGTCGTGGCCAACTGGGCGGTCACCCTCGACCACGCCAGTGGCGGTCGGGCGATCCTGGGCATCGGTGCCGGCTGGCAGCGCAACGAACACCACCAGTACGGGATCACCCTGCCGTCGCCGGGTGAGCGGGTGTGTCGTTTCGACGAGGCATGCGCTGTAGTTCGGGCCCTTCTCGACGGCCCACCGGCTGACTTCGCCGGCGAGCACTACTCGCTGAGCGGTGCACACTGCGCCCCGCCACCGGTGCAGCAACGACTTCCGTTGCTCGTGGGAGCCAAGGGGGACAGGATGCTCGGCGTCGTGGCTCGCCATGCAGACCACTGGAACCTGTGGGGTCTGCCCGACACCCTCGTCGCACGCACCGAGGTGTTCGAACGCTGCTGCGACGAGATCGGACGAGACCCTTCGACCGTGCACCGCTCCACCCAGGCGCTGGTCCTGCTGACCGACGACCGCACGAGCGCCCGAGAGTTCGTCGAGCGAGCGGCACCCAGGGCGGCCTTCGTGGGAACAGCCGAGGAGTTCGCGCATCTCTGCGACCGCTACGCGGCGATCGGAATCGACGAGGTCGTGGTCCCCGACGCGGCGCTCGGCACCGGTGCCCGCAAGCTCGAGTCCATGGACGCGCTGCGGGCGGCTGTCGGTCGCTAGCGTGGGGCCGTGTCCGATTCGTTGAGCGTCGAGCCGTCAGCGCTCGACGGGCCTCCCCCTGTTCCCGAGACGAACCGCAAGAAGCAGGTCATCGCGACACTGGTGACGCTGGTCGTGCTCGTCATCGTCTTCGCGGGCATCCTGCCGAAGTTCGGCGACTACTCCGATGCCTGGGAGCAGATCAAGACCATGTCGGTCGAGCAGCTCGCCGTCCTCGGTGCGGCGGTGATCTTCTCGATCGTCGTCTACGTCTTCCCGTTCCAGGCGGCACTGCCGGGGCTGCACTATCCGCCCGCCTTCCTGATCCGCCAGACCTCGTTCACCATCTCCAACGCGGTGCCGGCTGGTGGGGCGATCGGACTGGGCGTGCAGTACGGCATGCTCGGGCAGGCCGGTTTCGCCGGTGCACCGTCGACCGCGGCGATCGGCATCACCAGCGTCTTCAACCTGATGGTCACCCTGGCGTTGCCGGTCCTCGGGCTCTTCGCCCTGGTGTTCGTCGAGACTCCGACATCGGCACAGGTGCTGGGCGCGATCGGCGCGCTGGTAGGAGTCGCGGTGATGGTCGGCCTGTTCGCCGCTGTGCTCAAGAGCGACACCACCGCGCTACGGGTCGGCGGGGTGGCGGACCGGATCGCGGCCAGGGTGTTCGGGCTGATCCGCCGGGACCCACCGGCCGGCGTCAGCGGACAGCTCCTAGATTTCCGTCACTCGACCATCGACGTCATCAGCCGCCGCTGGCCGGTGCTGACCGGGACGAACTTCCTGCAGCAGTTCGCGCAGTTCGGCGTCCTGTTCGTGGCTCTGCGGGTCACCCAGTCCGGCGAGTCCACGCAGGTCAGCCTGGCGGCGGCTTTTGCCGCGTTCGCACTGGCCCGGTTGGCATCGTTCATCCCGGTCACTCCCGGAGGGCTCGGCACCGTCGACGCGGCGTTGACCGGAATGCTCGTGAACTTCGGAGCGACCAACACCGACGCTCTTGCTGCGACGTTGCTGTGGCGGGCGGCCAGTTGGGTACCCCAGGTCCTGTTGGGGGTGGTCACCCTGGTGATCTGGCGGATCAAGTACCGGGGCGTTCCCGTCACTGCCGGTCGCGCTGCAGCTCAGCCGAGCTGACAAGGGGGCCGGGACGCGACGGGAGGGGGCTGAGCCCCCTCCGTCGACGCTTCCCAGGTCGTGGTGTCGAGCTTCGAGGTTGCCGTCGTGCTCCGTGGGATCAGTGGTACCGATCGCCGGCCTTGCGGTCAACGGAGACGGGTAGATCTGCCTTGGTGAGCCGTCTCAGCTGTGCCGATCGGACCAGACCGGCGGGGGTGCCGCTCGGGTGGCGGCCCTGAGCAGAGCCAGGTAGTCGGTGCGGGAGATGTCCACGACCCCGAGCGACTCCAGGTGCGGTGTCGACCACTGGACGTCTATCAAGGCTCCCGGTGCCGGGAGCATGAGCTCGGCGAGCCACACGACCGCCGCCTTCGAGGCGTCGGTGGCGCGGTGGAACATCGACTCGCCGGCGAAGAACGCGCCGATCCGCACGCCGTAGAGCCCCCCGACGAGCTCATCGTCGCGCCACACCTCGATGCTGTGAGCCCAGCCCATCTCGTGCAGGTAGTAGTAGGCGTCGACCATCTCCGGGGTGATCCAGCCGTGAGGGCGACTGGGGTCACCGCAGGCCAGGACCACTTCGCGGAACGACGTGTCGATGCGCAGCTCGAAACGCCGCATGGAACGAGCGAGCGTACGCGAGCGGTGCACACCGTCGACCGGCAGCACGGCCCGTGGGTCGGGTGACCACCAGCCGATCCGGCCCCGCCGTCCGACGGGCATGGGGAACAGCCCGTTGCGGTAGGCGCCGAGCAAGGTCGCTGGTTCCAGATCGCCACCGACCGCGACCGGACCGTCGGGGTCCGCGTCGAGGACCGGCGGGAACTGCCAGCGGCTCGGCGGTGGCTCGATCAGCACATGGCCGATCGTAGGCCCCTACTTCTTGGAGTAGTCGTAGAAGCCGCGACCGGACTTCCGGCCGAGCTGACCGGCGGACACCATGCGGCGCAGCACCGGAACTGCCGCGTAGTTGGGGTCCTTGAACTCCTCGTAGAGAGCGTCGAGGATCGCCAAGGAGGTGTCCAAGCCGACCAGGTCCAGCAGCGCGAGCGGCCCCATCGGGAAGTTGCAGCCGCCCTTCATCGCCGTGTCGATGCCCTCGGCTGAAGCGGTGCCCGCCTCGAGCATGCGCACGGCGTTGTTCAGGTACGGGAACAGCAGAGCGTTCACGATGAACCCGGCGTGGTCCTTGACCAGCACGGCGTTCTTGCCGCACGCCTCGGCGAACGCGGTGACCTCGGCGACGGTCTCGTCCGAGGCGGTCAGCGGGGCGATGATCTCGACCAGCGACATGGCGGGTGCCGGGTTGAAGAAGTGCACGCCGACGACGCGGTCCCGGGCGCTTGGTGGCGACGGCCATCTCGACCACCGGCAGCGTCGAGGTGTTGGTAGCCAGGATGGCACCGTCCTTGACCACCGAATCGAGCTCGGCGAACAAGGCGCGGCTTGATGTCGAGGTCCTCGACGACCGACTCGATCACCAGATCGCAGTCGACGAGCGCACCGATGTGGTCGGTCGCGCTGACCCGGGCACGGACGGCATCCGCGTCGGCCTGCTCGAGCTTGCCGCGCTCGACCTGGCGGGCCAGCGACTTCTCGAGCGACGCGACCATCGCGTCGGCGGTCTCCTGCTTGCGGGAACGAAGCACCACCTCGAAGCCGGACTTCGCCGCTACTTCAGCGATGCCCGACCCCATGATGCCCGAGCCCAGAATCCCCACACGTTCGATCGTCATGGGGGGTGAGGCTACTCACGGGTAACAACCGCCGGGCAAGTCCCGTCGGAGTTGTGTCGTCGTCAGGGCTGCGAGGCGTAGCTTGGTCGTGACCCGAGGCGCACGATCGTCCCCTGACGAGAGCGCGGTCCGTCGACCCACGATCGGAGACACGGACGGATGGACGGAACGCTGGCGCTCATTGGGGGCAGGGAGTTCACCGAGGGATGCACCTTCGACGCGGCTCTCGTCGATGATGCCTCCGAGGTGCTGCTCATCCCTGCAGCGCTCGCGTACGAGAACCCGAGCGCCGCGATCGACCGGGCTGTCGAGTGGTTCAGCCCTCTGGAGTCGCAGTGCGCACACTCGACGTCTACAGGCGTGCCGACGCCATGGACCCGGCCGTGGCCGACCTGGCTCGCAGCGCGTGTGCCGTCTACGTGACCGGTGGTTCGCCGATGCACCTGCGGTCGGTGCTCAAGGACACGGCCCTGCTCGCCGCCCTGATCGAAGCGTGGCGCAACGGGGCGACGATCGCCGCGGCCGGTGAGGCCGGCTCGGTGCTCTGCAGCCACATGGTCGACAGCCGGGGTGGAGCGTTCACTGTCGGCCTGGACCTGATCACGACGATGACGGTCGTTCCGCGCCGAGACAAGTGGTCACCCGAGAAGCTCCACCGTACGGTCGAGCTCGCCCACCGCGGACTGCCTGTCGTCGGGATCGACGAGGCCACGGCGTTGATCCGCTCGGCCGACGGCACCTGGCGAGTCGAGGGAGCAGGCAACGTGCACGTCTTCGTCGACGGCCGCTCGGCCGGGATGGACGCCCTGCCGGCCGAGCTCAACCCGGCACTCGCTGACGCCTCCTGCTGTTGATCTGGCCCTTCTGATGGGCCGGTCCTGTCAGTCGGCTGGTGTCTCGACGATCGTCACGGAGTCGATCAGGACCGCCTTGGAAGGCTCCTGCGTGGCCGTTCCGAGCGCCCCGATCGAGTCGACCACGTCGGTGCCCTGGGTCACCTGGCCGAACTTGGTGTAGTTCGGCTGGAGCTGTGCGCCACCGCCAGGCAGGACAACGAAGAACTGGCTGCCGTTCGTGCCGGCACCCGCGTTCGCCATGGCCAGCGAGTAGTCGGTGTAGGCACCGGAGTCGTTGGGCAGCTCGTCCTCGAACTCGTAGCCCAGGTCGTTGCTGCCCCATGGAGCGCCGTCGCCGTCGCCGGCCTGGATCACGAATCCGGGGACGATGCGGTGGAACGGCACCCCGTCGTAGAAGTGGTAGCGGGACAGCACCACGAAGTTGTTGACGGCGATCGGCGCGGCCTGAGCGTCGAGGGTTGCGGTGAACTCGCCTTCGGTGGTCGCGAAGGTGGCCGTGTAGGTGGCAGCGGGGTCGATGCACTCCGGCGGTGGGCCGGCGAACTTCTGGACCCGCTCGGGGGAGCCGGTCTCAGGAGGGCACTCGGTCTCCGCGCTCAGGGTGATCCCGGCGGGTGGTGCCGGCAGCTCGGCCGCATCGGACGCGGCTGTGGTGGTCGTGGATCCGTCGACCTGGTCGGCGGAATCGTCGGAACGGGTCATCGCGACGACTGCTGCGATCACGACCAGGATGGCGAGCACCGAGCCGGCGATCGCCATCTGTCGGTTGCGCTTCGCCTTCCGCTCGACCTGACGGCGTGCCTCGTCGACGCGGTTCCGGCGTTCCTTCTGGCGTGCATGCTTGTCGGCGTTGGTCCCCACGGCGCCGGATGGTAGCGAACCCGGCGGCGGAGGCCGTGGCAGCCTCGGTCGGCCCCGACGGCCCCGACGGCCCCGACGGCCACTCCGGCCACTGCGGCACCGCTGCCGGCGAACCGGTTGAGGGACACGCCCATGCCGCTGGTACCTTCTTGGCCCGTGGCGCTGCTCGTCCAGAAGTTCGGCGGAACATCGGTCGCCGACCCAGAACGGATCCGTGAGGTCGCCGACCATGTCGCGCGGTGTCGGCGCCGCGGTGACGACGTCGTGCTGGTCGTCTCCGCGATGGGCAAGGAAACCGACGAGCTGCTGCGCCTTGCCAACGAGGTGTCCGACACCCGCCCTGGTCGTGAGATGGACATGCTGATCACCGCCGGGGAACGCAAGGCGATCGCACTCGTCTCGATGGCGCTGGCAGCCGCAGGGGTCGAGTCGGAGAGCTACACCGGCTCCCAGGCGGGCTTCCTGACCGACACGAACCACACGAACGCCAAGATCCTCGACGTCCGCGCGGACCGGATCCGTTCGGCGGTGGCCGCAGGACGGGTACCGGTGGTCGCAGGGTCCCAGGGCGTGTCCACCGACAACGACGTGACGTTCCTGGGCAGGGGCGGCTCCGACACGACAGCGGTCGCGCTGGCCCATGTGCTCTCGGCCGACGCCTGCGAGCTCTACACGGACGTGTCGGGTGTGTTCACGACCGACCCGCGCGTCGTCGAGAGCGCCCGCAAGATGCACCGCATCTCCTTCGACGAGATGCTCGAGATGACCGCCGCGGGCTGCCCCAAGCCGGCCATGCGATCGGTCGAGTACGCGCACCGCCAAAGGGTGCCGCTCCACGTGCGCTCTGCGTTCACGTGGGAGGTCGGCACCTGGGTGACCGAGGAGGATCCCGACATGGAGCAGGCAGTCATACGGGCGGTCGTCGCCGACCTCTCCGAGGCGAAGGTCACCGTCAGCGGAGTTCCCGACCGTCCCGGTATCGCGGCCAACCTCTTCCGTCGTCTTGCTGATGCTGCGATCAACGTCGACATGATCGTGCAGAACGCGTCCGAGGGGGGGATCACCGACATCTCCTTCACCGTCCCCCACTCGGAGCTCGACGAGGCACTGGCGATCTGCGAGACCAAGCGGGCCGAGATCGACGCCGCGAACGTCACCGCGGACCACGAGATCGCCAAGGTGAGCGTCGTGGGCGCAGGCATGAAGTCCAACCCGGGTGTTGCCGCGACGATGTTCGAGACGCTCGCAGGGCACGGCATCAACATCGAGATGATCTCGACCTCGGCGATCCGAATCTCATGTGTCGTGGCTGAGGACGACGCGGACCGTGCGGTCCAGGTGCTCCACGACGTCTTCGAGCTGTCCGAGACCACCTTCTGACGCGGTCACGGCCGGCCGAGACCTGTCAGGGCCCGCCGAGGAGCCGTCGCACGACGCCGTCGGCCAGCAACCGGCCCCGTGTCGTCAGCACGAGTCGCCGCCCGCAGGGCAGGGGGAGACCCTCGGCGAGGCGGACCCCCAACATGATCGACTCGATGCGACGCTGCTCGTCGTCGAGATGCTCGTGGCCCGCGACCACACCGACTCCTCCGAGCGCCGCCGCGACCCAGCTGTCGGTATCAGTGACGTTCCACCAGCGGGTTCCGGCGACGTGGGAGTGCGCACCGGGGCCGACCCCCCACCAGTCGTGGTTCCGCCAGTACAACAGGTTGTGGCGGCAGCGCGCGGCGGGATCGCGCGACCAGTTCGAGATCTCGTACCACTCGAAACCGGCGCTGCGCAGCATCGAATCGGCCAGCAGGTACCGGTCTGCCGCGTCGTCGTCGGATGGTTCGCTCAGCTGACCACGACGGACCCTCGACGCCAGCTTCGTACCCGACTCGATGCCGAGCGCGTATGCGCTGACATGGTCCACCTGGGTGCTCAGCACCGCCTCGAGGCTCGCTCGCCAGTCGTCCTCGGTCTCGCCCGGGGTTCCGTAGATCAGGTCCAGGCTGACGTGGTCGAAGCCGGCTCTGCGCGCGTCGCGGACCGCCTGCAGTGCCAGCTCGGGTGAGTGGGTCCGGTCGAGGAGCTCGAGCACACGCCGGCGTACGCTCTGCATGCCGAACGAGACCCGGGTGACGCCCATCTCCCGCAGCTCGGCCAGCTGAGCGGGGGCGAGTCCGTCCGGGTTGGCCTCGATGCTGATCTCCAGGTCCGGCCCGACATCGAACCGGTCGGTCACCGCGTCGACGAGGCGGCGCGTCTGTGTCGGGCTGAGCGTCGTCGGTGTGCCTCCACCGAAGTAGATGCTGGTCAACGGCGGTACCCGGTCGGCGATCAGCGACGCGGCCGAGTCGATCTCAGCGGTCGCCGCCGCGACGAACGCGTCGGTTCGCCCCAGCGCACCCGGGGATCCGGGATCGGGAAGTGCAGAGGTCACGAACGCGCAGTAGCCGCACCTGCGGGTGCAGAAGGGAACGTGGATGTAGAGGCCGAACGGCGCCCCAGCGGGGCGGAGCTCCGGGTGCACCCGTTCAGGGTCCCACAGCGAGGCGTCGGGCACCGTCCAGCACCCGGGAGGTCAATCGTCTTTGGGGCTCAGCAGCACCCCTCGTATCCTCGTCGTCATGACCCTCCCCTCGAACCCGACTGTCGGAGTGTTCGGCGCGACCGGCCAGGTCGGTGGCGTGATGCGCACGCTGCTCGCAGAGCGCCGGTTCCCGGCAGGGGCGGTGCGCTTCTTCGCGTCGGCCCGATCCGCCGGAACGACCCTGGAGTACCGCGGTGTCGACGTCGTGGTCGAGGACACCGCTACCGCCGACTTCGGTGGCATCGACATCGCCTTGTTCTCCAACGGAGCGACCAGCTCGCGCGAGTACGCGCCCAAGGTCGCGGCAGCCGGAGCGGTCGTGATCGACAACTCCTCTGCCTGGCGGAGCGACCCCGAGGTGCCCCTCGTTGTCGCCGAGGTGAATCCCCACGCACTCGCCGATCGGCCCAAGGGCATCATCGCCAACCCGAACTGCACGACCATGGCCGCCATGCCGGTGCTCAAGCCGCTGGCGGCCGAGGCCGGCCTTACCCGACTGGTGGTCAGCACCTACCAGGCGGTGTCCGGTGCAGGGCTGGCCGGGGTCGAGGAGCTCGCTCAACAGATCGCCACCCCGGGGGACCGCGCGGCCGAGCTCACCTACGACGGCACAGCGGTCGACTTCCCGCCCGGCGCCAAGTTCGCACGGACGATCGGCTACAACGTCGTGCCTCTGGCCGGGTCGGTGGTCGAGGACGGCTCGGAGGAGACCGACGAGGAGCAGAAGCTCCGTCACGAGAGCCGCAAGATCCTCGAACTGCCCGAGTTGCGTGTGGCGGGCACCTGTGTGCGGGTGCCGGTGTTCACCGGACACTCGCTGTCGATCAACGCAGAGTTCGACCGGCCGATCAGCCCCGAACGCGCTCGTGAGGTCCTCGCCGCCGCTCCCGGTGTGGAGCTGAGCGACATCCCGAACCCGCTCGAGGCGGCGGGCGCAGATCCGTCGTACGTCGGGCGGATCCGTCGCGACCAGTCGACCGAGAACGGTCTGGTGCTGTTCGTGTCCAACGACAACCTGCGCAAGGGTGCCGCACTCAACACGATCCAGATCGCCGAGGTGCTCCTCGCCGGGGGGTGATCCCCGGCCGTGGGCCTAGGTCGCGTCCGGAGGGTCGATCCGCCAGCGGTTCCAGGGCCAGACACCGTCGATCTCGACCTCGAGCGAGAAGCTGAGAACGATCCGGATGACGACGATTCCGGCGAGGATCGCGACGCTCTCCAAGGTCGCCTCGACGACGATCGTCAGGATGATGTCGGCGAGCAACAGGATCTCCAACCCCAGGAGGATGACCCTGGCCAGCGCGGTGCGCAGCCTGACGTAGGCGTCGGCTCGCCGGCCGCGATCGACGAGGTCGAACGCGAAGCCGCCGAACGCGATGAGCCCGCCGACGATCAGCACGGCGATGCCACACGCCTCGACCCCGCGCACGATGTGTTCGACCACTTCGTCGAAGTTCACCGACACGACGCTAGGACGCGGTTGGTTCAGGCCGGCGGATCCACCACATAGCGCTGCGCCGCTTCTTCGAGTGAGAGGCCGAGCTGGTTCGCAAGCGACGCCAGCCAGGCGAGCACGTCGCCGAGCTCGTGCAGCTGGTCGTCCCGGGAGCCCTTGCGAACGGCCTGGGCGAGCTCTCCGACCTCTTCGCAGAGCCATGCCACCGTCGACGGCATGCCTCGCTCACGGTCGGCGTCGCCGTACAGGCGATCCATGAGCTGCTGGAACTCGTCGATCTGCATCCCCGGACGATAACCCCCGTCCCGCAGCGGCTCCGTTCCGTCGATCGCGTGGATCAGCCCCGCATGAACACCTGGACCGTGAAGACGGTGCGGTAGCCGTTGCACTCTCCCCACACCGCTCCGGCCCCCACCTGGTTGAACGACGCGTCCAGGATGTTGCGACGGTGCCCCGGTGAGTTCAGGTAGGCACCGTGCACCTGGTAGATCGTGCCGCCTCGTCCGACGTTCTCACCGAGCTTCTGCCAGTTCTTGGGGGCTCCGTCGGCCAGGCGGGAATGCGAGATCTGGCAGCGGTCACGCAGTGTGGCGGCCCAGGCGTCGGCCTTGATGTTGAGCTCGACGTTCTCGGTGAGCGGTGCCAGTCCGTTCTGGGTCCGGGACGCGTTGATCAGCGATATGACCTCGCCGCGGTCGGCGTCGGTGGTCTCGCACGACGTCAGGACGCCGGCCAGCATCAGCACCGATGCGAGTGCCGCCATCAGGGTCAGCGCGCGGTGTCGGCTGCGTCGCCCGTGTGTCGTGTCGAGGTCGCGCCCGGTCGAGCTCGTGGTCGTGATGGTCCCAGCCATGCATTGGGTAACGACCTCTCACGGCCACAACTTGACCCTTGTGGATGAGGAATCCTGCCCAGATCTCTCATCCCGGGTCGGCGCGGGTGTGAGAGGGAGGTGCTGGAGCAAGGCAACGGCCGGCCCCGGAGGGCCGGCCGTTGCCTTGGTGGTCGGGTGGGGGAGATTTGAACTCCCGGCCTCCTCGTCCCGAACGAGGCGCGCGTACCAAGCTGCGCCACCACCCGTATCGCTGGCATCGTACCGGGCTCTGACCTCGGGCCGGAAATGCGATGCAGCGGCCCTCAGCTGACCAGCGTCTCCTCGTAGAAACCGCCGGCGAGAACCTCGTCGGCGGCCCGTCGGAGTCGGAGAGCGTCCAAGGGCTTGATCAGCCAGCCATCGGCCTCGGCGCGTGTGGCCAGGTACACGTCGGCGACACGGTCGAGCAGCATCAGGACCGGCCTGGCCTCGATCCGACCGGCCGAGGCCTCGTTGCGGACGGCGAGCGCAGTTGCGACGCCACCCATGTTGCCGATCTGCAGGTCGAGGACGACGAGGTCCGGGTCGACCTGATCGATCGCGGCGAGGACGTCGCGTCCGGCGGTGACGCGTACGACCTGCGTCGTCGGATCGGCGAGCGCCGCGTCGACTTCGTCGAGGACCTCGTCGGCGTCGGTCGCGACGAGGATGGTGCGCTCGGTCGCAGTAGTCACGTCGCCGACGATACTCCGGGCGCGATCAGGCCCGACAATGCGCCGCCTTTGCGAAGCCGACAGGGTGGCCCGTTCTCAGACCGTCGGGTCGGCGAACATGACGTCGCCGAGTGCCGAGAGTGCTTCGAGGTCGGTCACCTCGAACGCCTGCACGGGCACCCGCACGAGCGGGGCTTCGTCGATACGGGCCGCGAGCCCGACGAGGTGCGCCTCTTCGTCACGGGCCAGCTCCCGCGCGTCTGCCAGACAGGTGTACAGGTCACCCAGAGCGGTTCCGGCCAGCGTCGCTGCACGCGCCCGCACCGCGTCGGCGCCCGTGGCCATGCTCTCTTCTGCACCTGTTGCACCGGCGAACGACGGCTGCATGCGGTTCACGACCAGACCCCGCACCCGGATGCCGTGGTCGTGGAGCCTGTCGGCGAAGTAGTCGGCCTCGGCGACCGTGTCGGCCTTTGGTGAGGCGACGAGCACGAACGCCGTGCCGGGAGCCGCCAGTAGGTGTTCGACGTGGCGTGCACGCTCGGCGAAGCCCCGCTCCATGCCCTCGAACGCCTGGAAGAAGGCCACTGCGTCGCCTATGACCTCGGCTCCGACGACCTTGGCGATCGACCTGGTCAGTGCCTGGGCGGCCAGGTTCACCGCTTTGACGATCCCGCCCCGGGGTGCCATGAACACCCGGTAGAGCGGATGTGACAGGAACTGCGCGAGTCGCTGCGGGGCGTCGATGAAGTCGAGAGCGTTGCGCGTCGGCGGGGTGTCGACGACGACCAGGTCGAACCCGCCCTCGACCGCGAGCTCGTAGAGCTTCTCCGACGCCATGTACTCCTGGGTGCCCGACAGCGATCCGGAGATGTTCTGGTAGAAGCCGTTCGAAAGGATCCGTTCCGACTGGACCGGGTTCGCCGAGTAGCGCTCGACGAGACCGTCGAAGGTCGCCTTGGTGTCGAGCATCATCGCCCACATCTCGCCGGTCCCGTCGGGCGAGGTGACACCGTCGATCCGGGCGGGCGAGTTCGTCAGGCCTTCGAGGCCGAGCGCGTCCGCGAGTCGCCGTGCGGGGTCGATGGTGACCACGACCGATCGGCGGCCCTCGTTCGCTGCTCGCAGAGCGATGAGAGCGGCCGTGGTGGTCTTGCCGACCCCACCGGAGCCGCAGCACACGACCACTGAGCTGCTCCGCACGATCTCGTCGAGCGTCGTCACGGAGCAACGCCCCCCAGGTCCGCGATGCGCAACAACAGCGCGTCGGCGAGGAGGTCCAGGTGATCGTGGTCCAACTGCGACGTGACCAGGTAGGGCAGCAGCAGCTGCGGAAGCGGTAGCTCGGCGGCCATCCGGTCCAGCTGGGACTGTTGCAGACCTCGCCGGCTCCGCCTGAAGTCGGCGGCGGCGCGCAGCAGGTCGGCTTCTCCGGGGATCAGCGTTGCGGAGGCCTGTCGAGCGGCGTCCTCGGGGTCGAGGTCGAGCCCCGGGAGGTCGGCGACGACACCGTTGACGACCACGGGACCGAGAGCGACCCCGACGTCGTCCTCCAGGTTGTAGGCGGTCTGGATGAGCTCGTTGACCGGGGTCTCCTCGGGCACGGTCACGAGTACCACCCGGCATCTGGCAGGGTCGTTGAGCAGCTCCAGGACGTCCTCGGCCTGGCTGTTGATCGGGCCGACCTTCACGGCATCGGCCAGCCCCGACGCGGACCGCAGGAACGAGATGGCGTGCCCGGCCGCGGGGGCGTCCAGGACGATCAGGTCGTGGACGGCGGTTCGTTCGATCCCCTTGACCGCGCCCAGCACCAGGATGTCGCGGATACCCGGGACGGCGGTCGAGATCAGCTCGAGCGCACCGCTGGACAGCAGCCGGTTCGAGATGCGTTGCAGTCCGTGGTTGCGCAGGTACTCGAGCAGCGCCTCGTCGGGTGTGATCGTGCGGGCGGTGACGCCTCCGTGCGCCTCGTCGGCGGGTACGAGAACGGTGTCGTCGAAGTGGAGCCGGTCGGATCCGAACATCGAGGCGAGTCCGCCCTTGCCCTCGACCTCGACCACGAGGGTCCGCAGGCCGACCCGTGAAGCGGCGACAGCGAGCGCAGCGGTGACGGCGGTTTTGCCGACACCGCCTTTCCCGGCGACGATGATCACCCCGGATGCAGTGAAGAACTGCTCAGGATCCACGCTGTCCCTTCGGAGGCTCTGCGGTGCGAACACTACCCAGCCCAATACGGCTCGCCGCCACAGGGCTGCTCGTCGCGGCAGCGGTGAGCGTGGTCTGGGGCGTGCTCGCTCCCGGCGCGGGTGCGCAGCAGTCATGCCCCGACGGGTGCGTCGACGTGGTTGCCGTCGACGGCATCATCGACGAGATCGAGGCGGACTTCATCATCGGCAGCGTACGTTCAGCGAATCGCGCCGGCGACGTGGTGGCGGTGGTCCTGCAGATGGACAGCCCCGGAGCGGCGGTCGACGATGTTCGACTGAACGAGCTCGCTTCGGTGATCGCCAACTCGAGGGTGCCGGTCTCGGTCTGGATAGGCGCCGCCGGAGCCAGTCGCGCTGCGGTGGCGCCGCAGAGCTCGTGCAGGTGGCCGATTCGTCGGGCATCACCCCCGGTTCCGGGATAGGCGACGTTGGCGATCAGCGTCTGGACGTCGCCGAGTTCGGCGTGCTGTTCGAAGGCAGGAGCGCCGAGGCGCAGTCGCGGGTCCTCGAAGGTGAGGCGGCGGTCGAGGCGGGTCTGGTCGACCGGTTCTCCCCGACGCTGGTGGAGCACGTGGGCGAGCTCGACCAGGTCGAGGTCCGCGAAGGTGAAGGGCGACGACGGCGAGATGCGCCGCGAGCCGGTGCAGCGGGTTCGCTTCTCCAAGCTCCCCCTGCAGACACAGCTGATGCACACCGCGGCGAGCCCCTCGGTGGCCTACCTGTTGTTGGTGCTCGGGCTGGGTCTGTTGCGTCTTCGAGTTCTTCACCGCCGGCGTAGGGGTCGCAGGCGTGGTCGGAGCCGGGTTCCTGGTGCTCGGATCGTTCGGGCTCGCGGAGCTTCCCTTCAACACGTGGGCCCTCGGCCTGCTGTTGTTCTCGATCCTGGCGTTCGCCATCGACGTCCAGACGGGGATCCCCCGGCTGTGGACGATCATCGGGATGGTCACGTACACGGTCGGTTCGGCGTTCCTGCTGACCGAGTTCAGGCCCACCTGGATAGCGCTGCTGGTCGGGGTGAGCGGAATGGCGGCGACCATGTTCTCGGGGATGCCGGCGATGGTCCGGTCCCGCTTCGGGACCCCGACGATCGGTCGCGAGTGGATGATCGACGAGATGGGTGTCGCCGACAGCGATGTCGACCCGACCGGGCGCGTCCTGATCCGCGGTGCCAGTTGGCGTGCACGCACCAATCGAGCGACGCCGGTCCGTTCCGGTGAACCGATCCGCGTGATCGCTGTCGACGGCCTGGAGCTCGAGGTGGAGCCGGAGACCGGTGGAGCGGTCGATCATCGCGATCGTCGTTGACGGCACGCGACCGACGTAAGCAGTGCTAACGGGAGTTCGCGGTACGTGAACTTCATCTCAACCCTTGTGGACCGCGGGCTGCGTGCGTAGGGTGCGCCCACACACCGATTCGGGGGGTCGTACGGTGAGTGCACAACAGTCATTCGACGCTTGGCAGGCCAAGGCGGCATGCAGGGGTCCACAAGCGGTGGTCTTCTTCCCGCCGCCGCAGTTCGAGCGCAAGGTCGACAGGCTCGAGCGGGAACGTCGCGGCCAAGGCGATCTGCGCCGAGTGCATGGTTCGCAGCGACTGCCTGGACTACTCGATCCAGATCAAGGAGCCGCACGGCATCTGGGGAGGGCTCAACGAACACGAACGACGGGCGCTCGCCGAGTCGACCACCTGAGCCCCGCGTCCTCGTAGGTCCCGGCCCGGAGCGAAACCGCTGAGCGGCGTCTCATCGCCTGGTCACCCGGCGACACGCCGGTGGGCCCGTACGCGTAGCCTCTGAGCCATGTTCGCAGCGCTGATCGCGTTCCTCCTGGTTCTCCCGTTCCTCGAGATCTGGGTGGCCATCAAGATCGCGGGACTGATCGGCGCACCGCTGACGATGCTCCTCATCGTCGGGATGAGTGTGCTCGGTTGGTTCCTCCTGCGCGGCGAGGGCGTGAGCGTCTGGCGTCGCATCAACACCGAGGTGGCCGCGGGGCGCACTCCTGCCCAACAGATGCTCGACGGGGTGCTGGTCCTCGTCGGCGGGCTGTGTCTGATCGTGCCCGGATTCATCACGGGCGTTTTCGGGCTGTTGCTGTTGCTCCCGCCGGTCAGGGCGGTGCTCCGACCGGCACTCTCGGGTTGGATGGCGCGGCGCGCAGAGCGCTTGGTCCGCTCGGGTCGGATGAGCGTGGTGGTGGTCGACACAGTGGTCGACGCCGACGGTCGTGTGCGGACGAGGACCAGGACGACGGGCGACGTGATCGATGCCGACGGCTGGGATGTGGGCGAGGAGCCCCACGAGCTGTCACCCGAGCAGCGTGGCCGGGTCATCGACGGCCATGTCGTTGACGACGGCCCGACGGCCTGAACAGGCGACAGGTACGGTTCGGCCGTGACCCCGCTGAACATGGCCCATCCCGATCCCGGATCGGTACCCGTGCGAGACGCGGCAACGGTGATGCTGCTGCGCGACTCGGAATCCGGGATGCAGGTGTGCATGCTGCAGCGCAACCTCAACTCGGACTTCGTGGGCGGCGCCTATGTCTTCCCGGGAGGGGCCGTGGATCCCGAAGACAGCAACGAGGCCTCCATGGCCGTCTGCGCAGGGCGCGACGACGAGTCGGCGTCGCAGCTGGTCGGAGTGGAGCGGGGAGGCCTGGCGTTCTGGGTGGCGGCCGTCCGCGAATCCTTCGAGGAAGCAGGAGTCCTGCTCGCCGCTGACGATTCAGGCACCGTGATCTCGTTCGAGGACCCCGAGGTGGCGCAGCGATTCTCGACGCACCGTGAGTCGGTGGACTCCGGGCGTCGTCCCCTGTCGCAGGTGTGCATGGACGAGGGACTACGCCTGACCGTGGGTGACATGCACTACTTCTCTCGCTGGGTGACACCACTCGGCGCACCGAGGCGATACGACACACGGTTCTTCGTCGCCTCCGCCCCCGCGGAGCAGGAGCCCCTGCACGACGACCGGGAGGTGATCGGGCTCGCGTTGGCTGACTCCGGCGGAGGCGCTCGCGGATCACGAGTCCGGACGCAAGACGATGATCTTCCCGACGGTCCGCACCATGGTCGCTCTCGCCCGGTTCGATTCGGCCCGTGACGTGCTCGAGCACGCTCGCTCCCAGGAGGACGTCGACGCGATCGTGCCGATGATGCGCGAGGAGGGCGGTGGTCTGCGGCTCTATCTCCCGGGCGATCCGGAGGGCACTGGGGGCGTTTACGACGCCATCACCGGCGAGGTGCTCTGAGCCTCTCCGGCGATGCCTCCGGGGGCAGGCCGATCCTGGATCGTCCTGCCAGGTTCGGTGCTCTCAGTCGAGCGGGGCTACCGAAGCGAACGCTCGTGCGCGATCCAGCTGGGCCGAACGCTCGTCGGAGGTAGCTGAGCCGACCAGCACGTAGTCGTCGCGGTGTTCGGAGAGCAGTTCGCCGTCGGCGTCGACGAGCCAGGGCAGGGCGAGCCTCCGCGGAACGCGAACACGCTCGGGGGCCTCGCAGGTGCCGAAGGCCCGGTCCCAGACGTTGGTGGTCACGCCGTGGTTCGCCCGCGGATGCCCGAAGTGGTGGTGGAAGTGGTGGTGTCGCAGCCAGGTCCCGTAGCTGCCCGACGGTGCACGAAGGTGCGCCATTGCGTGCTGGTACTCGTAGAAGAAGTACCCGGCTGCCCAGCCGAACGCCAGCGCCACCGCCGGAACCGGGCCGGCGAGCCACCAGGTCAGCGGCATCCAGACTCCGAAGCCGACCAGCAGCATCCCGGCCCAACTCATCAGGTGGGTCACCGAGAAGCTCCACGAAGAGTGCACGTGGTGCTCCAGGTGCTCGCGGCTCATGATCCCCTTGCCGTTGAGCTCGTGCATGGCGAACCGGTGCAGCAGGTACTCCGCCAGGGTCCACAGCGCAGCTCCAGCAGCGAAGGCGGCCAGTGTTGCCACGAGGGTGGCGATCGTCTCGGTCGGGTTCACAGGACCTTCTCCTTTGCTGTCTCCGACTTCTTGGCCGCCCCCGTCTTCTTCGCCTTCGGGCGGCGCGGGTCGACGGGCTGCTGGGCTAGTGCTTGGTCCGGGACGATCGTTGCCGCGGCGGATCCGGGAGGAACGGCGGCAGCGAGCTCATCGGCGAGTCGACGGGCGGTCGCCACGTCGACCGGCTGCGCCCCCCACCCCCGGAGCAGCGCCCCGGTGAGCTCGGCGCCGAGTGCTGCGCCGGTGGTGGGCATGCCGGTGCTCAGCTCGTCTGACATCAGCGCTCCGTTCAGTGCCAGGACCCACCCGAAGGTACGAACGATCGTGCAGTCGAGCGCTTCGCCGACGGGGTTGCTGGCCTGCTCGTGATGTTCCAGCGCGCCGACGTCCTGGGCGCGCTGGAGCAGCTGACGGGGTACTTCCAGCACGGCCAGGGCGGCCGGCAGGACTGACACTGCGTCGCTCGTGTCCTCGACACCTGGCGACACAAGGAGCTGCTGTTGCAGTCGGAACTCGCGCCGGTGGTGCCGCGGAGCGGAGAGGAACAGGTCGGAGAACGCCCAGAGCCACGCGAGCGAGGCGATCTCTGCGGACAGTCGGTCCGGCTGTTCCAACAGCTCCTGGTCCCATGCGTGGACGTGCTCGGCAGCGACTCGGGCCAGGGTCGTCAATGCCCGCTGCTGCAGCGCCGCGAGCAGGGCGCTGCGCGACTCGAAGTACGTGTAGAGCGATGCCGGTGCGTAGTCGGCGGCGTCGGCGAGGGCGGTCATGGTGAGCCCTTCGATCCCCTGGCTGTCGATCAGTGCTGCCGCGTGGTCCAACAGCGCCGTCGCGCCTGGCCGCACGTTTCGCGTGCTGGCGATCAGGTGATGCTGCCTCCACGCGCCCTACCTTTTCCGAAGCCATATCGGAAATCGTAGGTATTTCGATGTAAGGAGATCAAGGTGCTGTCGTTCGCCCGGGGAATCGGAACGAGGCGACGGCGGTTCACTCGTTCACGCCCGGTCGGAGCGGGTTGCATCCGTGGGCCGGGCGACGACGCGTAGGAGGCAGCGTGGATCACGACCAGCACAGCGGTCACGAGCACAGCGGTCACGAGCACGGGACGAGCACAGCGGTCACGAGCACAGCGGGCACGATCACAGCGGTCACGAGCACAGCGGTCACGAGCACAGCGGCCACGGCCACGGGCACGGGGCGCAGGGGGCCTACGTGGCCGACTTCGACCTGAAGGCCGCCGACTGGGACGACCCGGGCAAGGTCGCCCGCGCTCGTCAGGTAGCCGATGCGATCGTCGCTGCGACCTCACCCGGCCCGACGACTCGCCTGTTCGAGTACGGCGCCGGAACAGGCCTGGTGACCGAGGCACTCGGGGACCGGGTGGGCCCTGCGCTGCTGGCCGACACGTCAGCGGGCATGCGTGAGGTGATGGCGACGAAGGTCGCCGATGGACGACTGGCGGGCGCCAGGATCACAGACGTCGATCTTGCCGGCGTCTCGGCGGACCTACCGGACGAGCGCTTCGACCTGGTCGTGACCGTGCTCACGCTGCACCACGTAGGGGAGCTCGACCGTGTGCTCGGCCGATTCGCCCAGCTCCTCGACCCCGGTGGGCACCTGTGCGTGGTCGACCTGGACGCCGAGGACGGCAGCTTCCACGGTGCGGGCTTCGCCGGACACCACGGCTTCGACCGCCAGGCATTCGGAGAGAGGCTGCGGACGGTGGGCTTCGACGAAGTCACCGTGGCGGACTGCGGCGACCTGGTCCGCGACGACGGCACCTTCTCGATGTTCCTCGCGGTTGGCACGCCTGCGGTCGAATGATCCGGTGAGCTTCACGACGATCGAAGTCGGCAGCGAGGGCACCCGCGGGTGGATCACCCTCAACCGGCCGGAGAAGCGCAACCCGCTGTCGGCCACCACGACCAAACGCCATGTCGACGCCGTCACGGCCCAGTCGGTGGGCATCGACCGGTCCTGGTCGGACGCGGACGTGATCGTCGCCGCACTGCGTGACCCCGAGTCTCGCCGGGTCGCCCTCAGCTATCTCGAGAAGTTCGGTCAGCGAGGTCAGTAGCTACAGCTTGCGGCGATTGGTTCGTCGATGCCCTGGAGCCCGGCGCCAGTGCATACGCAGCGGCGACGGTGCCCACCAGGACGACCAGGACCAGCAGCGTGGTGGAGACCGTCACCCAGCCGCTGGTCGAGTAGGTGTGGTCGGGCGAGGTGAAGGTGCGGGTCGTCGTCCTGGTCAGGAACAAGGCCGTAGCTGCGAGAACTCCGACGACCACGACGACGTTCGCCGCCAGGGCACGCAGCCGCGACGAGCTCGGACCGCAGCGCGCCCAACGAAGAACCAGGGCGACGGCTGCGACGAGGAGCGGCAGGGTCGCGGGTGACATGGTGCTCAGGAGCCCGAGCACCATGCCGCCTGAGAGGAGCAGCGAGGAGCGGCCGGTCCGGTTGGCCAGGAGGCACAGGACCCCGGGGGTCGCGATCAGGGCACCGAGGGCGACTGACCCTAAGAACGACTCCGGGTTCCGTGCGATGGGATCCTCGCCCAGCATCCGGACGACCGTCAGCGCCGTTCCGGCAGCGATGATGATTGCGCCGAGTACGTCGACCCACCTCGTCTGGCGCTTCGCCGGACTGCTCATGGGGTGAGGCTCCTCGCGGGTCAACCTGATCACCCCTCCAACGTGTGGGCATCGACGAGGTCCGGTGGCCTGCCAGCGGCGCGCTTGTTGCGGATCAGGTCGTCTGCCGAGATGAAACCGATGGAGAGCTCGCCCACGTCAACCAGGAGGCGGTTGCTCCAGCACTCTTCGAAGCTGACGCCGCTGATCGAGGTCAATAGATCGATTCGCATGGGCGGGTGCCTCCGACGATCAAGTAGCGGACGTCACGAGCGGCACGATCTGCCTCACCTGGCCATCCTACGCCCGGATGCTGACGGCCTGATACTGAACCTCGCCGATCGCGTCGGTGGCCTGCCGGGCTGTCGCCGCCTCGGCGCTGTCCGACGGTGTCGGGCGTCTCGTGCATCGGTCGTGAGGACGGGTGCGGCTCGGTCCGGCTCGGTCCGGTGACGTCGGTTGGCGCGTGGCTAGCTCGCTGGTGGGCGGAGGTCCTTCCACTTCCAGGGTGCTCGAGGGATGAGCAGTTCCGGGTCACCGGTCCACAGGACGGCGTCGTTCGCCATGGCGAGTGCGGCCGCGAAAGCGTCCGTGTACGCCATGGGGCGGTCGGCCTTGATCCGGGCGGCGTCCATGACGACCGTCTCGTCGGGCAGACGGACATCCACCACGAGCCGGATGTCTCGCACCGTGTCGGCCGCGGTCGGGTCTCCGTGGAGGCGACGCAGTACGTAGTACACCTCGCCCAGGTTGATCCACGACATGAGGGGGCGTTCCCGGTCCAGGAGCTTCGCCACGCGTGCTGCAGCGGGAGGGGCGTCCTCGAGGTAGCGGAGCACCGCCCAGGAGTCGAGGACGACGGTCAACGACGGTCCTCGCTGGCTCGGTCCGCAGCGCGCTCGGCGGCCAGCTCGTCCGTGAGCGGGGACCCGCGGAACCGACCACGGAGCGGGGGCCGGTGCCGCGTGGGGCGGACCGATACGTGATCGCCGTCGCGCCAGAAGCTGACTTCGTCGCCGGGCTCGATCCCGAGCTCGTCGCGTAGCTCCTTAGGGATGACGACCTGCCCCTTGGGCCCGACACGATGAGTCATACTGGTGAGTATAACCTCAGAGCGCCAGTGGGGAAGCGTCCTGCGCTCTCGAGTTGTCGTGTGCGAGCCAGCTGCTCCTGGGTGAGATCCGGCCGGTTCTCGAGCAGATTGTCGAAGCACTCGTCGAGGATCTGCTCGCTCCTGCGCGCCTGGTAGAGCCCGGCGATGGCGAGGCGGATGAGCAGATCCCGCAACCGCGCCGGGTACAGCACGCCGGCGTCGAGCACCGCCACCGGTCTCGGCATGCGGGTCAGTAGATACCGAGCTCTTGGGCCTCGGCGGCGAGCGTGTTCACAGCATCGAGCCGTCGGGCCTGGTCGACCTCCCGGTACAGCAAAACGTCGGCGAGCTTCAGCCGGCGCCGGGTGCCGACCTTGCGCGACGGGATCTCGCCCCGGTCCATGAGCCCGACCAGATAGGGACGCGAGACGTTGAGGAGGTCCGCTGCCTGTTGTGTGGTGATTTCGTCGTCATCGACAATCACCCGCACATGCTCGCCCCGACGGGCGTGGTCAAGCACCTCCGCGAGCACGCGCACGACGGATTCGGGCACCTCCACCGGCTCCCCCCGGCATCCCCGTGGCATCACCACGACCCGACCCTTGGCCACCGGGGACCGCCTCTGACCAGCGCATCTGCGCAGCGCGCTCGGAGGTACTCGAACCCCCCAACCCTTCTGAGCTCCGGCTCGGTCGTGTCGTCAGGTGACGATCCGTGCTCACCGAGGTGGTGTTGTCCGAGGGCACCAGGCGCCTCGCGAGTCGGTCGTGAGGACCGGTGCTGCTCGATCCGGCTCCGTCCGGCGAAGTTGGTTAGCGCGTGGCTAGCCCCGACGTCTCGTGCATAGGAACGTCTTCTCCGGTCAGATGCTGTGAGTGCGGAGCCAGGTGGCGAGACCGGCGACGTCGAGGGTCTTGTCCGCGACTGCGAGCATGAGGGCGACGGCATCATCGGCCGCGGGCGGAGTCCAAGGTCGGCCGTTGCGGACGAGGAACACGATCATCGACACCAATGCCGTGCGCTTGTTGCCGTCGGGCAGCGGGTGGTTGTTGGTGAGGTGCCAGCCCAACACGGCCGCCCTGTCGAGCAGGTCGGGGTAGGTGTCGTGGTCACCGAATCCGGCTGCGGGTGCGTGGAGTGCCGAGTCTGCAAGAGCGAGGTTCGCGACTCGACTGATGGTGGCCGGGTCGATTTCCAGGACCTCGGCGGTGAGGTGGACCCATTCGTCGATGGTGAGGTAGATCGTGTGGCCGCCGGTCACGTGTCGGCGAGCCGATCCAGGATCTCGCGGTGCTGGTGGATTGCTTCGGTCACGATCCCTGCGAACGCGGCGTCCACGGCGGGGACCCGGGCAAGGGTCTGGGCGGCGAACTCCTCGACAGTCACCCCGCGAGCCGCGGCGACCGCTTCGAGCCGGCGCAAGACCTCGTCGGAAAGCTCGATCGTCACGGACATGACCTCAAGTCTAGATGGCCGCTCTGACAGCACAGCAGGCCCGTTCGCCCGCTTCGCCACGGACAGATTCTGCGCCGACCACACCTAGTGGCCGAACGCCTGCCACGCGGCCGCACACAGGCACATGATCGAGCCGAGGGCTGCGGCAGGCCACATCGAGCGCGTACTGCGCTCCTACCAGGTCAGGTGCGGTACGCGGTCTGGCGGATGCTGCGGAGTCCGGGCCCGTGACGCCTGGTGGATTGCCAACGGAATTGCCAACTTCGGGGTCGCGGGGTCCCGCTCACTGAGCGGGACCCACGGGGATGTAGAAGAACCCGCGGCCGAGCTTCGTTCCGCGTCCCGGCGCCAGTCGGCCGTCGCCCTCAAGGGCAGTCAACAGCGCCCCGGACGACGGCACGCTCAAGCCGGTGAGGTCGGAGACCTCCGTGGAGGAGACCCGACCGCGTGCCCTCGCCCAGGCCAGGACCATCTCCCGTCGATGGTCCGGCACCCTCGACGCTGTAGTGCGTGTCGCCAGGATGGCCTGTGCAGGATCACTCAGCCGGTATGCCGGGGGGTGTCCAGCGGGCACTCCGTTGAGTGGGGTGATCAGCGGGTCACCGTTGACCCGCATCTCGGCGATGCGTGCCAACGCCGCCGCTGTCTCGGCAGGAGGCCGTTGCAGGACAGGGGCTGCTCGGTCTACGTCGATCCATCCGTGCTGACTCAGGTGCTCGATCACGAGCAGCGCGTCGACGTCGGAAGAAACTTCGGGCGGCTGAGCAGCGGCCATCAGCGCGAGGATCTCCTGGTCCGGGTCTCCTCCGATGAGTGCTACTCGCACGTACGGCCCGGCGACCTCGGTGATCTCCGGACCCTGGTGCCCCACCGAGAGCATGTCTCGGACCATCCGGTCGATGCCGATGCCCTCACGCTCGGCGAGTCGCAGGGCTGCCATTGCCTCGGCGAGGCTCCGGTACCGGGGAACCGCCGGGTGGGTGATGATGTTCGACGGATCGACGCCTCCGATGAATCCACCGGGTGAGGTGACGATGAGGGTGTCGCCGATGTGCTCAATCGTGGTCGGCTGGGGGGAGGCCCAGTCCCTGTGAACGGAGCCGTTGACGATTGCTTCGCGAACCGCACGCGGTGACAAGGCGCGCAGCTGACCGTGAGCGAAGCCGCCGGCCACGTGCACAACTCGGTCTGCAGCCTGACTGGCCTGGTCGATATCCCACACCTGCTCGAGGAGCGGCCCACCGCCCCTGACTCGGTTGGTGCTGTCCCCACCCGGCACGTCACGACGGATGTAGTCGAGGCCGATGCTGGGCGACCCTACGAAGAGGAGCGATCCGGCGTTGGTGAGGGTGCTGTCGCCGGCCACCACGTTGAGACGACGAATCAGGTCTTCGTCTGTCGCCTCCGCTAGGTCTTGCGCTGCCTCGTCACCGGCAGCGCGTAGGTAGCGACGAGCGATCTCGATTGCGACGGGGTTGACGTCCATCAGCGTGTGACCTGACGGTTGAGCGGACCAGTCGACGCCGCTTCGCTGGAGCTTTCCCGTGTGCCACGTCGTTGGGTCGACCTCGATGCAGCGGTCGTCGACTCGCCACTTGATCCTTCCCGCGTGGCGAATGGGCTCGATGGCCTCATGGGTGACGAGCACCAGGAGTCGAGTGTTGTCGAGTTCTACGACCCGTACGTCGACGGTCAGTCGGCCCCCGGTGAGCTCCCAGACGCGGTGACGAAGCCAACCAGGGTCGAGGGCGGTGCCGATTCTCAGTCCGTCGTCGGCAATCCCGACGATGAGGGCGCCTCCTCCGGGCGTGTTCGCTAGGCAGGCCATCTCGCCCGCCAAGTACCGAGCGGCGGCTTCGTTCTCCTGGCTGCCTTGCTGGATCGCTCCTCCGGTCCCTCGCCTGCCCGGCTCCTCCTTGACATCGACTGCCGCAACCTCGATGTCCCGGGGTGCGTTGCCCGCTGCGATCTGGCGAAGCACCGCGTCGATCTGCGATTCAATCGGGTCCGGCCCGAGCAATCTGTAAGTCACGTCACCCTCCTCACCCTGAGTTACACTTTCGTCCCAGAAAATATAAGCCCGTGCTGGCGGTCAGGGTCCAGGTTGCAGTTCTGTCCGCCCTGCACGCCCGCCGCCGATTCCGGCCAGTGCAGTCCGACATCGACCGACACGGACACGGGAGCAGCCGTCCCTGCGGATGAAATCTTCGGCAGACGGGTCCGGCGACTTCATCGCACCGACCGCACCCAGTAGCAGCTCCCGACCTTTCGGCGATTCTGACCAGGGCAGCGAGTTCGGCTGGTGGCGAGGGTGGCAGTGCCTCGACCGAGCGGACAAAATGCACGTTTCGAGCATATAATATGCTCGTATGGAACGAGATCGCTTAGAAGAAGCGCTCGAAACTCTTGGCGAAGTGCTCGATGAGCGCGGCCAAGATGTTGGTTTGCTCGTCATCGGTGGCAGCAGTCTCCTGCTCCTCGGCTTCGTGTCCCGTCCGACCGCCGACGTCGATGTCGCCGCTCTATCGGGGCCCGCCGGCTACACGACCGCCGCCGTGCTGCCGGAGTTCCTCTCCTCGGCGATCGAAGAGGTTGGCGACGCTCTGGCTCTGGGCCCCACATGGATGAACAGCGGACCGGCATCGCTCATCGACCTGGGTCTTCCGGCAGGAATCGAAGATCGAGTCATGGTTCGCCGTTTCGGATCGCTCGAGGTGCACCTACCCGCCCGTGAGGACCTGATCTGCTTCAAGCTGTATGCCGCGACTGACGATGGGCCTCGCAGCAAGCACTTCACCGACCTTCAATCCCTGCGTCCGTCGTCGGACGAGTTGCTGACCGCCGCTCGTTGGGCTCGGACTCACGACCCGTCAGATGGATTCCTCGGTGAGCTCCAGAGCGCGTTGACGATGCTCGGAGTAGAGGTGCGTGATGGCGACATCTAGGCGCACCCAACGTCGGCCGGCGAAGACCTTCGATGAGCAGGCGCTGGATCTGGCATGGGGTGCATGGGCCGAACTCGGAGTGTCAGGGTGGGAATCAACGCACGGTGACTGGGCGATTGACCCGGAGCCGCTGATCCTTTTCACTTCGTTTCTCGGAGATCGCGATCCGCGTCTCCGGGATGAAGCAACGGATTGGTGCGTCCGCAACTGGCGTCACGTGTCCAAGGTCCGCCTGAAGAACCTCGCTCGTCGCCAGTCGGACGACGACCAGGAGTCGTTCGGTGAGTTCGCGGCGACGGTGGGCGCCCATGCAGGAATCGATTGGCCGGGAGCGACCACCGCCCGACCGTTTACCGTGACCGGGAGGTCGACTCTCCCGCCGCTGGAACGACCGTCTCTCGTCTGGCTTCGGCTGCGTGCGATGTTCGGTCTCAGTGCGCGAACGGAGATCCTTCGCTACTTCCTCTCCTCGGACGGCGGCCGGGCCAGTGTGGCGACCATCACCCGTGCCAGCGGCTATCTCAAACGGACGGTCGCGGATGAGTGCGAGTTCTTGGAGCAGGCCGGGGTCCTCTCCTCCCGAACGGTCGGCAACCGCTTCTACTTCACGCTCGCAAAGGCCTCGCAACTCGAGGAGTTCGTGGGCGATATGCCGGCCGTGCGACCGGACTGGACGGCGATGTTCAACGTCGCCCGAGAGCTCGTCACGGTGGAGGAGCGCATGGGCACCGCAACGCTCCGAACCGCCGGAGTGAAAGCTAGGTCTGCTCTCCGGCGCATCGAGGACGATCTAGAGGATCTCGACATCGACGAACCTTCGGCCGATCTCACCGGTGCGGACATCTGGCCAGCCCTGCAGTCGCTCGGCAACGACACCCTCGGCGCATGGTCGATCGGGCAGCGGGCGACGCCGCCGGTCAACAAGTAGTCCGTCCACCAACCCACCGATCAGTGCTCAGATGTCCCACCCGGACACGCGCTCCCCGATGCGGTCACTGACGGCCCGGAGCGAATCAGGCAGTGCGTGCGCGTGCCGCTCGAGGGTCTGGTCGAAGTTGCCGGGCGACGCCCGATTGCCGGTCGGCGTCGACAGCACCATGTCCTGGTCCAGCCAGTCCGAGCCCGCGAGCAGCCGTTCCTCGACCTGACGGAGGCGATGTATCTCCAGCCGAGCCGCAGTGTCGGGGTCGACGCCGAACGTTCGCCGAGATCGCTGGTTCTTCCCCTCGGTGAACACCGGCCGGCCCTCGACCTCGATCAACGCTTCGTCGATGCGGACGGTCCGTGCCTCGACATCGATGCAATCCCACTTCAGCGCGAGTAGTTCACTCCGTCGCAGCCCGTAGAGCGTCGACAGTCGGATCGGGCCAGCCCAGCGGTGGTCGTCGATCGCGGTCAGGAACGTGCGGATCTGGTCCTCGTCCCAGGCGTCGACTTCCTTCGGCCGCTGGGGTTTGACCACTCGCTTCGGCACGGGCACGCGGGCGGCGGGGTTCCGCCGGATGAGCCCTTCGTCGAGGGCGTCCTCGAGCGCCGCGCGGAGGACTCGCCGGATGATCGTGATCGATCGTTTGTTGAGCACCCCGCCGGCGGCGAGCTCGTCGTACCAGCGGGCGATGTCCGAGCGGTCGAGTTGGTCGAGACGAATCGCGCCGAGCGCCTTGCGGATGTGGCCGGCGGCCCAGCGGTTCTGCATCTGGGACTTCTCGGTGATGTCGGTCTGGACGCCACCCACCGATCGACCAGCCAGCCGACCGTCCCTTTGGACCCGCCCTCGGCCCGTTCGGCCGTGAACTCAGCAGCCGCCGTTCGAGCTGCGCGCTGGGACGTGTACGTGCCGAGCTGGCGTGGTCGGTGTCTGCCCGTCTCGGTGTCGATGCCGTCCAGGCGCACGACCCAGTTGTCGCGCTGCTTGCAAACGGTCGGCTGTCCGGTTGCCTTCCAGCCCATCCTCGGTCCTCCTCGTGTCGCTGAGGACCAGCCCGTGCCGGTCGATACCGTCCCGTCGTCTGATACGTCGCTGATACAGCGAAAACGGAAAGGGCCCCGACCGAAGCCGGGGCTCTTCTCGGTACCTGGATCCCCTGCAATTGCAAGGGATCTCGTCTGTGCGCTCGGAGGGACTCGAACCCCCAACCTTCTGATCCGTAGGGCTACGGAAGGGGGTCCGCCTAGTGACAGTAGATGCCGGAGAGTGCCGGAATCTCAGGCGTCTCGGACCCGTCCGCGGACACAGCGGCACTGAGTGGCACCGCCCGTGACGGCGCGTACTGATACATCGCTGATACATGTCGGCCGTCGAGTCTGGGCTCGAGTCGAAGGGCATGGGGTGCCGGGTGACGCAGACCCCGACCTCAGGTTGGGTGGCCTCGGCGGGACTCGATCGTTCACCGGTCCGTTCGGAACCGGGCGGCGACCGTCGGTCGTGCGGTGTGCGGCGATGAGCCCTGTGGGCTCAATCCGTGAGCCTCTTGACGAGCTCCCCTGCGGTCGTGGTAGCCATGCCGACGAGGGCGCCCGTGGTGGGTGTGGGAGTGGGAGTTCAGGTGATCGGATCTTGGCGTCGGCGTTGGGCCGCGGGTTGGTTGGTGCTCGGCGCGGTCTCGTTCGTGTTCGTGCCGCTGGTGGCGCCGAGCGCAGCAGCGGCCGAGGAGGTTGCGGAGCGGGAGCTGGAGTCGCCGTTCTCGTCGCCGGCTGAGGTTCCGGGCCTGTCGTCGGAGCCGTTCATGGAGCCGCTCAACGCACCGGAGGTTGAGCGGGGCCAGGTTGATCTGCCGACGGTGCCGGAGGGCGGCCCGAAGCTCGACCCTGACGCGAAGGTCCTCGAGGAGGTTGTCGCGAAGCGTACGGCGTTCTCGCAGTCGTTCCGCCGGTCGGACGGGTTGTTGGAGGTTCGGGCGTCGGCGCAGCCGATCGCGTTTCAGTCAGAGCCCGGCAAGTTCGAGTTGATCGACACGTCGGTGAGCGAGACGAAGCAGGGCTTGGCAGCGACGAAGAACAGCTTCCAGGTGTTGTTCGGAGACTTTCAGCGTGGCGTGACCGTGGTGTTGGAGTCGGGGGAGCGTGTGGCGTCGCGTCCCGCCGCCCTGGACGGAGTGGCACCTGAGCGCACGGTGCAGGCAGAGGTCGACAAGTCGGACGACTCGGTGGTCTGGTACCGGCAGGTCTGGCCGGGCGTCGACGTGCGCTACACGGTGCGCTCGACGGGTCTGTCGGAGGATGTCGTCTTCACTTCGGCTCCCGCTGGAGCGGGTGCGGTGACGTTCGCGGTGTCGGGGGCGGAGTTGGATGCGGCGTGGTTGTCGCCGGCGCCCCAGGAGCTTCGCTCCGGTGACGTCGCGATTCCCCAGGGTTCAGTCGCGGCGTCGTCGGCGATGACGCGGTCGGACCTGCAGAAGGGTTCGACTGACCAGTTGGGTGAGCTGGCTGCGGTTCGGGCGGCGGCGGCGTCGGAGCGGCCTGCGGGTGCGGTGCCGACGTTGGCGGCCTGAGGTGAGCTGGCGGGGAAGGTCCGGTTCGGTCCCGTGGTGGTGACGACGGGCGCGGATCCGGTGTTCGTGGAGGACAAGGTTGCGAGCCCGCTCGTCCGCTCGACGGTCGTCGCGGCCGGCGAGTCGCTGGTCGAGGTGTCAGCCGATCGCGGGTGGATGAGCTCCCTGCCGCCCGCGGCGTTCCCGGTGGTGATCGATCCGGACCTCGCGATCGGTCCGACGTGGTGGGCGTCGTATCTCGGTGGAGTGCCGTCGTCGACGTGCGGCGTGGCGCCTGCGTGTGGGCATCGTGCGGGGCATCCGATGATTCCGGGGTATCCGTGGTCGATGTGGCGCTCGCTGAACATCTTCGATCTGGCGTCTGTGGCATCCGCATACCAGCTGACGGGCGGCAACTATCCGAGACTGCTCTCGGCGCAGGTCGGGCTGAACCGGACGGCGGGCTCGACGGCGTCGACGCAGGTGAACCTGCACGTCCCGAACGCGTACTCGTGGGAGGGCGTGACCGGCGGAGGGCTGCTGGGATCAGCGACATCGACGTCCAGCTACGTGTACGACGTCACCGGTCACATGCACGGGAAGCTGGCGGCGTCGGACACAGGGTTCGCGTTCGGACTCGCGTCCGACGCCAGTGTGTACAACTACAAGCAGTTCGACTTCGGCCTGTTCCTGGTCGTCAACGACCGCGCCGCCGGCACCGTCGGCGACCGCGCCGCCGAATGGCAAGGCATGGTTCGCGAAGACCGTGTCGGCGGCACCGACACTGACGGTCGCTCCGGTGTCGGACTCGACGCTGGCCCCCGGGTGGACCGCAGTGAAGTACCACTTCTCGGTGTCGACCACACCGCCGGGTATCACCGACTACTGGGGCAACGTGGCGGCGAGAGCGTCAGAGCCGGGCACGTCGTTCGCGTTGTCGCCGTCGGTGCTCAAGGACGGTCACACCTACTACTGGCGGGCGTGGTCGTCAGATGGGATCGAACATGACCCCGTCGCCAGTGTTCTCGTTCCGCTTCGACCGCCGCCTCGGCACGTCCGGTCCGTCGCCGTACGTGGACGTCGGTCCGTTGAAGGTGAACGCGGCCACCGGCAACGCCATGTTCACGTGGTCCCAGCGTCCGGTCGCGACACTCGGCGGTGGCGCCGCGGTCTCGTTGACGTACAACTCGTTGCTGTCCGCGGGGTCGTCGGTGGTTGAGGCGACCGAGGGGTTGCCACCCGGTTGGATGGCGTCGTGGGGCAGCGTCCCTGTCACCCGGCTCGAGTTGATCCCCGGCGGTTCTGCGGTGGTGCGCCTCGCTGATGGCGGCAAGGAAGCGTTCACGTGGGAGTCGAACACGTGGAAGACGGTCGAACCGTTGCAGAACACGGTGTTGCGCACGATCGGCACGAGTCCGGTTCAGTACCAGTGGGAGTCACCGTCGGGCTGGCTGGTGAACTTCGACGCCGCCGGCAAGATCCTCAACGCCACCCAACAAGGCGATGACGCCGCCCCGACCGCCCTCGGCTACGAGTGGGCGACCTTGGGCTCGGCGAAGGTTCTGCGGAAGATCATCGACCCGGTGGTGCCGTCGTCAGGCCGAACGATGCAGTTCCTCTACGGCGGCGAGACCGGTTGTCCCGTACCCGACTCTGCTGCGGCGTCGTCCGGCCTTGTCGTCGCTCCCGGGGGTCTGCTCTGTCAGATCACCCACATGGACGGCTCCAAGGTCGCCGTTCTGGTACCGCACCAGCGGCTCGTCAAGTCAGATCTCACGGATCGTCGACGACGGCAACGGCAACTTCGCGTCCGGCACCGACGACCAGGCCGTCTGGGATCTCGGATGGGACTCGTCGTTCAAGATCCAGGAGATCCGCGACCCACAGACCATGCGCCAGATCGCAGCAGGCGTTCTGCCCAACTCGGGCGGCGTGCTGACCACGCCCGCGAACCACCGGACCGACATCACCTTCGACGGCAACGGCCGAGTCCAGACCATCACGGGCCCCAAGCCGGACGCGACGCACTCACGGCCAGGCGCGACCTTCGCCTACCCGTCGGACACGGTCACGACGATGACCGAAGCGAACCGGACCGAGCCGAACGGCTACACGACCCGATGGACGATCGACGCCCGCGGTCGCGCGATCACGGTGCAGGACCGGATGGCCCGAGCCACCCACACCCGCTGGGTCGACGCCGACACCGACCGAGTCCAGTGGAGCGACACCCAGTCGCTCACCGCTGCAGGCGCAACCCAGTTCCTGCGATCCGGCACCGTGTACGACGACCGCGGCCGACCGATCGAACAGTGGGGCCCCGCCCCGCGCAGCGAGTTCGGCGCGACCAGCGAAGCGAACGGCAACGCCACCGGCGGGGCCGGAACCCCAAAGACCACCACCGCCTATGACACCGGACTCACGGGCCTGGCTCTCACCTTGTGGAGCAACGCTCAGCAATCAGGGAAACCCACGGCGCACGGCCATATGACCTCGGCGGCGATGACCACGACCGGGTCCCCGCACTCGTTGATCGCTGGGTCCGACAACTGGTCGCTTCGAGCGGCGGGCTCGATCCGGTTCCCCGCAGCCGGCACCTACACGGTCTCGGTCGTCGCCAACGGGCCCGTTCGCTTCCAAGCCGGAGACGGCTGGGCGGACTCCTGGAGCACTGCCGACCCGGGTGCGGGTGGCACCGTCACGACCAGCACCACGGTGAACGTTGCTGCGCCTGACGCCGGCAAGTGGGTGCCCATCGTCGTCGACACCGCGGACGCCTCGGGCACCGGCGGGTTGACCATTCAGTGGACCCCACCGAGCGGTCCGCTGCAGAACGTCCCGTCGAGCGAGCTGCGACCGGAGTTCGGGCTCCCCACTGCGTCCACGACCCGCGTCGATGCAACGACGACGCTGAACACCACCACGTCCTATGACGACCCGGCGACCAGCCCGCTCAACGAGTCCTACCTCGGTATTCCTCGCGTGACGACCGATGACCCCGGGGGAGCGAACCGCCAGACGATCGAAACGTTCGAACCGTCCACCTCCGGGAGCTTCCTGCGCCGCACCGGACGCCAGCTGCCCGCAGGCAGCGGCTCGAACGTCACGTACGACTACTACACGGCGACGGGTGGGCCGATCGCCAACGTGTGCGGCGCGACCGGCACCACGAAGCAGCTCGGCATGCTCAAGCGCACGACCCAGGCCGACCCCGACGGGACTGGCCCGGAGCTGCCGCTGATCCGCGAGTACGTGTACGACTCCGCCGGGCGACAGGCCGGCTACCGCGCGTCAACAGCAGTGTCGTCGGAGCCGTGGACCTGCACCACCTACGACGCCATGGGGCGCGTCGCCACGGTGGCCTATCCGGCGTGGAACGGTCAGTCCGCCAGGACTGTCACCTACAACTACCGGGTCGGCAGCAACCCGACCGTCACCTCCGTCGGCGACAGCGCCGGAACCATCACCACCACTTCCGATTGGGCGGGCCGACCGATCTCCACGGTCGATGTGTGGGCGAAGACCTCGACCACGACCTACGACAACCTCGGCCGCGTCGCCACCGCCGTGAACTCGGGCGGCACGCTCGGCTACACGTACGGCACCGACAACCAGATCACCCAGATCACCCTCAACGGAAAGCCGATCACCCAGCCGGCCTACGACGCCCTCACACGACCCACCGGGGTCACGTACCCATCGGGCACCAGCAACGCCGGCAACGGATCATCGGGACAGTTCACCTACGACGACCGCGGACTGCCCGTCGGCAACACGTGGACCGGACCGTCGTCCACCCCGCTGACGTCCGACCAGGTGACCCGCGACCTGATCGGCCGTGTGGTGAACCAGTCGACCGACGGCTTCGACCCCAACGGAGCCACCCGCAACTACGTGTACGCGGCCACGGGTGAGCTCACCTCCGCAGTGAACTTCGCGGCGGCACCGGCCGCCGCCGCTGCGACCCGCACGACCACCTTGAACCGCCCTGGGTCTGATGGAGGCTCGTTCTATTGGATTCCAACCCCGGTGGGGTCGGTCTGTTGGGCAGCGTAGAACGCTGCTTCGAACTCTGCCGGTGGCACATCCGCGCAGTGGCTGTGGAGCCGGTCGTGGTTGAACCAGTGGACCCAGGACAGCGTGGCGAGCTCGAGCTCGTGGACGTCGTCCCAGGGCCTCGGCGCGTCGGGCCCGTAGACGCACTCGGTCTTGTAGAGCCCGTTGGTCGTCTCGGCGAGCGCGTTGTCGTAGGAGTCCGCGACGGTGCCGATCGACGGTTGTGCGCCGATCTCCTCGAGCCGCTCAGTGAAGCGCACAGAGGTGAACTGACTGCCGGCGTCCGCGTGTGTGACGAGACCGACGAGGCGGCGGCTGCCTCGGGAACGTCTCGCCATCTCGAGCGCGTCGAGGACCATGTCGGTCTTCATGTTCGCCGCGACTCTCCAGCCGACGATCCGTCGGGAGAACGCGTCGACGATGAAACAGACGTAGGCCATGCCCGATCTCGTGGGCACGTAGGTGAGGTCAGTCACCCACAACGCGTCGGGCCGATCAGCGGTGAAGTTCCGGTTCACCAGGTCCGGTGCCCGCACAGCGTCGGGGTCCGACACGGTGGTGAACACCTTCTTGCGACGCCGGCTGACGCCCTCAATGCCCATCTCGCGCATCAACCGGGCGACCTGGTCCCGGCCCACGTCATGACCGGCGCGACGGGCGGCCTTCCAGAGCTTGTGCGCCCCGTAGACCTTGCGGTTCAACACCCACAGCGCCATCAGCACCTGCATCATCGCCGCGTCACGCAACGCTCGAGCCGACGGCTCCAGCACCCGGCGCTTTGCGGCGTAGTAGCTGCTCGGAGCCACCTGCAGCGACCTGCAGATGGACTCGACTCCGAACTCGCAACGGTGCTCGTCGATGAACCCGACGATCACTTCCATGGGCGGTCGAGCTCCGCCTGGGCGAAATACGCAGACGCCTTGCGCAAGATCTGGTTCGTGCGCTCCAGCTCCCGATTGCGCTGCTCGAGCTCCTTGATCCGAGCCGCGTCCGCCGTGGACCGACCCGGCTTCACGCCCTCGTCGACATCAGCACGCTTGACCCACTTGCGCACCGTCTCGACGCCGTACCCCAGCTGGTCAGCGACCCGCTGCACCGTGCCGTGCTCGGTGCCCAACTCGCGGCGCAGCTGGCGGACCAGCCGGACCGCTTGGGCCTTCTCCTCCTCGGTGTACCGACGCGTCGTCGGCTTCCCCGGTGACTTCTCCTGTGGCATGACTCCATCCTGCTTTCAAAGCTCAGGAGCCTCCAACGAACCCAGGGCGGTTCACCTACACGTTCGCAGCCACAGGAGGCTGCGGCGCTGCCGGCGCAGCAGGCAAGAACACCAACCGGACCGCGAAGACCGTGAACGGCGGCACGCCGACCACCTACTGCTACGACCACGCCGACCGACTCACCGCCACCAGCGAAGCAGCCACCGTCGAATCCAACACCGCAGATGGCACACTGGCCTACGACCAGCACGGCAACACCTCCGTGCTCGGCTGGCAAGCCATGACCTACGACATCGCGGACCGCCACCTCTCCACCACCGCAGCAGAGCTCAACAACGCTGCGTCGGCCGTGCAGGTGCGCACCAACAACAACCGCTGCCTCGATGTCGAAGGCCCATCGTCGGCCGACGGCGCGATCCTGCAGCAGTGGGGATGCAACTCGCCCGCGGTCGCGGAGCAGACCTGGAGCCTCGTCGCCGCCGACGGACAGTGGTTCAACCTCGTGTCACAACTCGCCGGCAAGTGCATGGCACCCCAAGGCGGCGGCACCGCCGACGGCACCAAGTTCACCCAAGGCGCGTGTGACCAGAGCGCAGCCGCCCAGCAGTTCAGGCTCGCCAAGTCCGGGTCCTCATGGCAGCTCATCTCACGCCCGACCGGGAAATGCGTCGACGTGCCGTCGAACGTGTCGAGCGACGGCACCGACATGCAACTGCTCACCTGCTCGAGCGGAGCTGCGAACTCGAAGCTCTTCACCCTCACCACCACCAGCGGCCCCGCCACGACACCGACCACGGTGCGCGCCGACGGCCGTGTCCACCGTGCCCGCTGCTGGCAAGACCAACGTGCAACTCCGAGCACGGGGCAACTGGAAATGCGCCGACGTCCGCGGCCCGTCCTCGGCCGACGGCACCGTGATCCAGCAGTGGAGCTGCAACACCCCAGCGGTGTCACAGCAGTCGATCGACATCGTCGACGACGGCGGCTCGAACCAGGTGAAGGTCAAGTTCCGCAACGCCAACAAGTGCCTCCAAGCACAAACCGACCACACCGTGGTCCAATCGACGTGCGTCACCGGCGCAGCGAACCAGCGCTGGACGTTCACCGAGGTCGCCGGCGGGTGGAGACTCACCACATCGCTCAACGGGAGATGCCTCAACTCGTCACCCAGCGGCGGCGACGGCACCGGTCTCACCATGGCCGCCTGCGCAGGCACACCTGCCGCAGCCGAGCTCTGGAGCTTGACCAGCCCGACCAACGGATCCGTCGTCGATCTCGACGCCGATCTCCCCGCCCTCCCAACCGTCACGTACGTGAGAGACGCGAGCAGGGCGAATCATCGAACGCAAGGTCAACGGCACCACCGAGGCCCGCTACTCGTTCGGCGGCAGCGGCGACTCGCCGACGCTCATGCTGAACGCCTCCAACGTGGTGGTCGGGGCATCGATCAGCCTGCCCGGCGGCGTCCTGTACCAATGGGTCCCATCGACCCCATCAGCGTCGGTCTGGAACTACCCCAACCTCCAAGGCAGCCTCACCGCGTCGGCCAACCAGGCAGGCGCCAAGCTCGGAGCCACTCGGGTCCATGACCCAGACGGCAATCAGCTGGTGGGAATCGAGACGGACACGGGCCCAGGCCAGTTCGACTACGGCTGGCTCGGGTCGCAACAGCGGCCCCTTGAGCACCAAGACGGCCTGCAGCCAGTCATCGAAATGGGTGCGAGGCAATACTCTCCGACGCTCGGAAGGTTCCTTGAGGTCGATCCAATCGAGGGCGGCGTGGTGAACGACTATGGATACGTGGGCGACCCAACCAACGATAGCGACTTGGACGGAACTCAATCGAAGAACGCCTGGCCGGGATGCTACAGAAACCGATACGGATTCTCTTCCGGCGACTGCCTCCGGTTTGAGCGAGCCGCAGCGGGTGCCATTCTGGAGCAAGAGGATCAAGTCAATCGCCTGGTCCGCAAGAACGGGTGGGACCAAGCGGAGCAAGCGAATCGAAACGGGAGTATTCAGCACATCATTCTGGGCTACCGGGTCGCGAGCGATTCCCGGGAAGACCGGAGTACGCTGTCAAGATGCTCAACGCCTACGAGCTAGAGACTGACGGCGATCCGGATGGGAGTCGAGCCGACAAGTGGAACAACCAGATTGGCGTCGATTGTGTCCAGAGGAAGGTAACGCTTGTCGAGTGCCTAGACCAAGTGGTTGCAAATAAGGCCATGGCCGTGTATCTGGGCAAGGGTCAGGTGATCTTCAAGTGATTTCGCGGCGAACTACCCGTCGCATTGCTGCCCACGTGCTCGTAACCGCCGCCGTGGCTCTCCTCATCGCTTCATGTGGGCGGGACGATTCGATTATCGGTTCTGGTGGGAACAGCGCTGAGTCTGGTCCGGTCGGCTCTATCGAGGCCATTGACGCATTAAGCCAGATCACGGGCCAGCTTGCGATGGGTAACCACATGGATGCGGAGAAGCTGATTGTTCAGTATGGCCACACCTCCCCAGAGCAACAGGTGGCCTTCATGTCCGCAGCGATTTGTCAGCCAACGTCGCTCCGTTACCTCATCGAGGAGATGGGCTTCGCAGCGACTGCTCGGACCGACGAGGGTCACACAATTATCTACGATCAGACATTCTTCGATGGCTCCCCGCTCTTCAGGGGATGCGCTCCGGAGACACGCGCTCGACTCAGTTCGGTATCTGCTGGAAATGGGGGCGGATCCCTGTCTCGGCCCAGCAGACAAACCAGCGGAGTCGCCATCTCGCAGGGCTGGCGAGTGGGGGGCAGATCCGGCTGTCGTTGCTGTGATCGATGAATATTCGGCAGACTGCTAGTGCGCCGAGACCCTAATGGAATTGAGGCAGAACCGGGTTCGGGCATGTAGGGTCGGCTTGCACCGTCGGATTCGGTCGCACGCTGACTGACGTTCCGACGAAACACTCGGCACTCGGTGGGGGTCTGCTGCACGCTCTGTCGATCGTGGTCGTGGCTGATCATTGCGCGGTGAGTGCGGCGTGGACTAGAGCGAGTCTGTACTGGACCGGGTTGGCCTACCGTGCGCTCGCGGCCAGCGTCGCGGGAGTCGGCGCGATCGATTCCAGGTGAGTATCGAAGCTGAGCTAGGAACGGGTCGCCGAGCACGCCTAGCGGTGCTGGTGCAGCTCGCTCGTGCTTCTGTAGCAGGGGAAGCCCGTTCTGTCGTCGAGCTGTCGCAATGGGAGGCGACCCGTCCTCATCGGCGCCATGAGCTCCCCAGCGGCAGCGCCCCGTGGAGTGGTGGGGATTCGAGGGTGATCCTCGGTGTGGGTCAGTCGCCGGCGTTGAGCTCGGCGGTGACCGTCGGAGCATCTTCGCGCTCGGGGTAGAGCTTCGCCATCGATCCTTCTGACAGGTAGCGGCGGTCGGAGCTGATCCAGTCGTCGTGGAGGTCGGCGAGGACGGCGCCGACGAGGCGGACCACGGAGGCTTCGTTGGGGAAGATGCCCGACGACGCTGGCTGCGGCGCTTGATCTCCTTGTTGACCCGCTCGAGGGGGTTCGTGGACCACGACCTTGCTGCCAGTGCTCGACCGGGAACGCGGCTGAACGCGAGCACTTCGGCCTTGGCGGTGTCCATGAGCGCAGCTGCTTTGGGCCAGCGCTCTGCGAGGGTGGCTGCGTACGTGGTCCCACTGCGCCGAGACGGTCTCTGCGTCGATGCCGGCGAATACGGTGCGGAACAGCGCGGCGACCATGTCCTGGTGCGCTTTGGGGATCAGCGTCAGGAGGTTGCGGGCGAAGTGCACGCGGCATCGCTGATGCGCGGCTCCTTGGAAGCAGCGGCGGATCGCGGCGGTGAGCCCGGCGTGCTGGTCGGAGATCACCAGGCGCACACCGGCCGAGCCCTCGGTTCTTCAACGACCGCAGGAAGCCCCGCCAGAACACCTCGTCCTCGCTGTCACCGACGTCGAGGCCGAGGACCTCGCGGTTGGCCGGTCGGCGGTGATCCCGGTGGCGACGACGACGGCTTTGGACACGACCTGGTGGTCGTCGCGGACGTGCAGGTAGGTGGCGTCGAGGTACACGTAGGGGAACTCGACGTGGTCGAGGTCGCGGGTGCGGAACGCGCCGACCGCACAGTCGAGCTCGGCGCAGATCCGTGACACCTCGGACTTCGAGATCCCCGAGCCGATCCCGAGCGCAGCGACCAGGTCATCCACCGAGCGCGTCGAGACACCCGAGACGTAGGCCTCCATCACCACCGCGTAGAGCGCCCGGTCGATGCGACGGCGGTGCTCGAGGATCGACGGGAAGAACGACCCGCGGCGCAGCTTCGGGATGCCCAGCTCGATGTCACCCGCCTGGGTCGGCAAGCAGTCGGGGCCGGTGACCGTTGCGCTCGGTGACACGCTCGTCGGAGCGTTCGTAGCGGCCAGCGCCGATCACCTCGGCGGCTTCGACCTCGATCAACTCCTGGAGCACCAGGCGGACCGACTCGCGGACCAGATCGACACCGTCACCGGCGCGGAACGCGTCGAGCAGTTCGGACAGGGCAGACTCAGACAGGGCCATCGGTTGGTTCTCCTCATGGTGTGCACTTGGCGGTACACACCGAGAATCACGCCGATGGCCCCACTACGTGGTGGACCCCCGTGCTGGCCTCAAACCCCACCACCTCACGGGACGCTCCTTCCCCAGCGCCTAGGAACCGAACGCACCCTGGCCGCGTTCACGCTGCCTGACCGGCAGCAGGACTGTCAATACAACGTACCTACATGAACGTGGCAACTTCATACTGGGCCACTGCTCCCCGACCTAGCGCAGTCGGCAGCTCCAGGCTCTCGCCGAGCTTGCGGATGATCGGCGCCGGCGTGTCGCCGAGTCCTACGGGGGGACCCTGGCCTCTGCGCGGCCACCTACGTGGCTCAGCTGAGCCAACCGCTGCTTCGGATGTCTTGACTGCTGAAGGTCAATCGGCCCGATTCGCCTCGATCCGGTGTGCGAGGAGCAGCTGGTAAGGGCTGACCAGTTTGCCACTCAGCGATCCCCGAGGCGTCGGTCAGGGCTGACCACCCGACGGGAGGCTGCGCTGGAAGGTGTTCAGACTCCCGGTCAGGTCTATCCCGCATGCTTCGGGGGCCGTTTCCACGTCATCGCAGGGAGTTGCCGATGTCGAACCCCGACTTGTTCACCGTGGCCGAAGCCGCCGTCGTGCTGCGGATCGGCCGTACGACCGCTTACGAGCTCGTCCGACGCGACTTCGACTCGGGAGGTGGTGAAGGCCTCGCCGTCGTTCGTATCGGCGGTCAGTTCCGGGTGCCTCGGTCGGCCCTGGAGCGGATCGTAGGCGGACCGGTCACGTGCCTCGTCGACAGCAGTTCCCGGTTTGAGCCGACTCCGTGCTCGGTGGCTACGCCAGCGTCGTCTTCCCCAGGTCAGCGTTCGACCTCGGCACCGGCGTCGTCCTCCGCAGACGCCGAACCGACCCTGCCGTTCGCCTGATGACGGCTGCGCCGATGGCTCGCATCAGCTCGTGGTCAGGTGCCATCTCGTTCGACGCACTTGCACCATGGTGCCCTCGCCCGACGAGCGTCGATTCAACGCCTGGGGGCGGGCGGTGCTGAGCATCGGGAAGCTCGCCGCCGGAGCCGGCGCCTACTACACCTCGATGGTCGCCGACGGCGCCGAGGAGTACTACACCGGCGACCGCGAGGCGCCGGGTCGATGGGTCGGAGGGGGATCGGCCGAACTGGGCCTCGACGGCTCGGTGCAGTCCGAAGGCTTCGCCGCCGTGCTCGAGCACCGGCACCCCGGTACCGGCGTCCGCATGACTGCGGCCAGGTCGGCGCCGACCGTGGCCGCGTTCGACGCGACGTTCTGCGCTGCCGAAGTCGGTGTCGATACTCCACGGCCTCGGCAGCGACGACCTGCGTGCCGTGGTTCGAGACGCTCACGACGCCGCGGTGAACGCAGCGCTGGCCGTGTTGGAGGACGAGGCGGCACGGGGGCGCCGGGGCCGTGGAGGCTCCCTTGTCGTGGACGGCGACGGGTTCGTCGGCGCTGCGTTCCGCCACCGCACGTCCCGAGCCGGCGACCCGCACCTGCACACCCACGTGGTCATCGCCAACCTCGTGCAAGGCCCCGACGACCGCTGGACGGCGCTAGACGCTCGGCCCATGTTCCACTGGGCGAAGCCGGTCGGCTACCTGTACGAGGCACACCTCCGCCACGAGCTGACGCAAGGACTGGGAGCCGAGTGGCTCCCAGTCCGCCACGGCATCGCCGACCTCCAACGTGTCCCCAAGCAGGTCGTCGACGAGTTCTCCACCCGACGCCGCGAGATCGCTGCACACCTGGAGGCGTCGGGCTTCGAGTCCGCACGCGCCGCACAGCTCGCCGCCTACGCGACACGACGGATGAAGGACCACTCGTCCACGCCCGAGTCCCTGGCAGCAGGGTGGCAGCGTCGGGCTGAAGCCCACGGCTTCGACGCCGAGCGCGTCAGCCGGGCGCTCCTGAACCACCACGTCACGGCGGCGATCGACCTTCCCGATCTCGACAGCCTGTTCGGGCAGCTCGCCGCGCCGGACGGCCTCACCTGGAGTCGGTCCACCTTCGGCCGTCGCGACGTGATCCAGGCCATCTGCGAGCGACTGCCCGCCGGCGCACCCGTCGATCGGATCATCGAGTGGAGCGAGCTGTTCCTCGAGTCCGACCACTGCATCCAACTCGCCGGCGGGTCATCGCCGACGATCCGTACCCGAAGCGGGACCACGATCGCTGCTCGCACCGACGAGACGACCTTCACGACACCCGACATGCTCGCGACCGAACGACGGCTCGTCGACGGCGCGTTCGCGCGCGTGCGTGACCGAGTCGGAGAGGCGACACTCGACCAAGTGGGCGCCGCCCTCTCAGCTCGCCCCACGATGTCGGACGAGCAGGAGCTGATGGTGTGGCAGATCTGCACGTCCGGACGCGGCGTGGATGTCGTCGAGGGTGTCGCCGGGGCGGGCAAGACCTTCGCCCTCGCTGCGGCCCGCGAGGCGTGGCAGGCCGCGGGGCACCCCGTGATCGGCTGTGCGCTCGCTGCGAAAGCAGCGCGCCAGCTGCAGACCGACGCCGGCATCCCGTCGCAGACGATCGACCGGCTCCTGCTCGACCTCGACCGTCCTGAAGCAGGGGGCTTTGCTCCGGGCACGGTGCTCGTGGTCGACGAGGCGGCGATGGTCGGCACTCGCAAGCTGGCCCGGCTGCTCGACCACGCGGCGCACGCACGAGCGAAGGTCGTGTTGGTCGGCGACCCGTGCCAGCTCCCGGAGATCGAGGCGGGAGGGCGCGTTCGTGGGTCTGGCCGCTCGGCTCGGGAACGTCGGTCTGGTCGAGAACCGCCGTCAGCGCGATCCGTGGGAGCGCGCTGCTCTCGCCCGCCTGCGTGCCGGTGAGACCGATCCGGTCATCGACGAGTACCTCGACCGCAGGCGCGTGACCATCGCCTCGACTGGTGCTGACGCACGATGCCGGATGGTCGAGGAGTGGTTGGGCACGCGTGGTGACCAGACGGCGGTCATGCTCGCCAGTCGGCTCGACGACGTTGAGCAGCTCAACGAGCAGGCGCGTGCTCGGCTCGCTGAGTCCGGGGTGATCGGCGGCGATGAGGTCGTGCTCGGTGGACGAGGCTTCGCAACCGGTGACCTCGTCCTCGCACTGCGCAACGACCGGCGACTCGACGTGTTGAACGGGACCAGGGCGGTGATCGAGCGAATCGACATCGAGCACCAGGCGATCCACTGCCGCACCGACGACCACCGGCCGCTCCGGCTGCCGTTCGACTACGCGGCGAGTCGCCACCTCACCCACGCTTACGCCATGACGATCCACAAGGCGCAGGGCGCGACCTACGACCGATGCTTCGTGCTCGTCGGCGACCAGCTCACCAAGGAGTCGGCCTACACCGCGCTGTCCCGCGGCCCGGTCTGGGACCGACCTCTACCTCGTGTCCGATCACACCCGCGTGGACGAAGCACACATGTCGGAACTGCAGACCGGACCCAACGAGCTGCTTCGGTCAGCCGTCCGTCGCTCCGGTGCCAAGCAGCTCGCCCTCGAGTCTGAGCCGACGGGAGCGAACGCGCCGGAGGCAGATGAAGATCTCGGCGCTGATGTGGGTCTGTGAGCGGAGGCTCTGTGGAGCCGACGGGGTTCAGATTCCGGCGAGGTACTTCGACACGCTGACGCTGCCATCGAAGTAGTTGGCGTGGGTCAGCTTCACCGTCTCGATCGAGTCGGAACCGACGAGCACGATCTCCACCCGCTTCTGGTCGCCGAACTGGGCTTCCTTGGAGGCGTACGCAACCACGGCGGCGTCAGAGTCCTCGCCGAACTCCTGTGTTTCGATCAGCTTCCCCTGCTCTTGATCGAACACGAGCAGGAAGTGCTGGATGCGGTCATCAGTCGTGGTCATCGCAGCTGGGTGTGCAGTGCGACGAGTGCGAGGAAGCTCTGCAAGTCGGCGTCGGACTGGTGCTTATCCAGGAGCTTCAAGACCTCTGATGCCTGTGCGACGTGCGTCAGTGCCATCGCCTTTCCCACTACGTAGAGGTGGTCGTAGTCGGCTTGGTGTCGAGCTTCCTGGAGCTCGGCGATATGGGTGGCGAGCTCTTGCATCGCCGGATTCAGTCGCAGATCGGACACGATGGCTTGGACGTGCTGCTTCCCGGCCCCGTCGCCCTTCTGTCCGCGAACCCAACCACACACCTCGGCCAAACGTCCGTGATCGATCGAGCGACTCAGGCGATAGCGGTCCTCGCTCGATGACTGCGGCGCCAGCTGGAGGGTCGTTGCGAGGCTCACTGCGTGGAACGCCGAGTAGTAAGCCGAGGAGACGGCTCGGCGGAGCCAGACAGGCCGAGGTCTACCAGCGCCGTCCTGGTGAGTCGCCAGAGCACGAGCATGCTCAAGCAGCTTCTTCGGGTCGATCGGGACGGCCTGCGGCATGTCAGCCTGACAGATCGTCGTCGGTGGAGAAGTCCTCTGGGGAAGTCTGTTGGAACGACGTGCTCCATCTGGACTCGACGCCTTCTGCCACAGCTTGATCGTCGATGCTCCGGAGCATGGACTGGATGTCGTCGAACGGCCAGGTTTCCTGACCCGGCTCCGGGTCGTCCAGCGTCACCGTGAAGCGGACCAGCGGCTGGCCGTCGGCCGACTGGTCGAGCGCGAAGGTGACCTCGTTCACGCGGATGCTCCCGAACGACCGTCCCTTGAGCCAACTGAGGACGGCATCTTCGGGTGAGCCGACAGCGGCCTTGCTCGTCATGCATCCATCATACGAGCGGTCGTTCGGGTCAGGTAGGTCAGTTCTGGCCGTCCGACCACCCTGCCACGCGCCCGCCGATGCGATCGCTGACGGCTCGGAGCGAGTCGGGCAGCGCGTGGGCGTAGGTGCGCATGAGCATGTCGGGGGAGTGTCCGAGCACGTCGGCGACCGCTCGCAGCTCCCCGAGGTCGGTGGCTTGCCGGACCATGTGCGTCGCCGCGGTGTGGCGCAGGCCGTGTGAGGTGAGGCGCGGCACGCCCGGCCTGCCTCACGAGCCGGTCGAGGGTCTGGTCGAAGTTCCCGGGCGACACCCGGTTGCCGGTTCGGGTCGCCAGCACCAGGTTCTGCTCGTCCCAGTCGTCTCGGGCGAGGTCCCGCTCCTCGTCCTGCAGCCGTCGGTGGGCAGCGAGGTGCTCGGCGGTGTCGGCGTCGATCGCGAACGTTCGCCGTGACCGCTCGTTCTTCCCCTCGGTCCAGACCGGCCGGCCCTCGACCTCGATGAGCGCCTCGTCGACCCGGACCGTGCGTTCGTCGAAGTCGATGTCGTCCCACTTCAGCGCGAGCAGCTCGCTGCGTCGCAGCCCGTAGAGCGTCGACAGTCGGATCGGGCCAGCCCAGCGGTGGTCGTCGATCGCGGTCAGGAACGTGCGGATCTGGTCCTCGTCCCAGGCGTCGACTTCCTTCGGCCGCTGGGGTTTGACCACTCGCTTCGGCACGGGCACGCGGGCGGCGGGGTTCCGCCGGATGAGCCCTTCGTCGAGGGCGTCCTCGAGCGCCGCGCGGAGGACTCGCCGGATGATCGTGATCGACCGTTTGTTGAGCACCCCGCCGGCGGCGAGCTCGTCGTACCAGCGGGCGATGTCCGAGCGGTCGAGTTGGTCGAGACGAATCGCGCCGAGCGCCTTGCGGATGTGGCCGGCGGCCCAGCGGTTCTGCATCTGGGACTTCTCGGTGATGTCGGTCTGGACGCCACCCACCGATCGACCAGCCAGCCGACCGTCCCTTTGGACCCGCCCTCGGCCCGTTCGGCCGTGAACTCAGCAGCCGCCGTTCGAGCTGCGCGCTGGGACGTGTACGTGCCGAGCTGGCGTGGTCGGTGTCTGCCCGTCTCGGTGTCGATGCCGTCCAGGCGCACGACCCAGTTGTCGCGCTGCTTGCAAACGGTCGGCTGTCCGGTTGCCTTCCAGCCCATCCTCGGTCCTCCTCGTGTCGCTGAGGACCAGCCCGTGCCGGTCGATACCGTCCCGTCGTCTGATACGTCGCTGATACAGCGAAAACGGAAAGGGCCCCGACCGAAGCCGGGGCTCTTCTCGGTACCTGGATCCCCTGCAATTGCAAGGGATCTCGTCTGTGCGCTCGGAGGGACTCGAACCCCCAACCTTCTGATCCGTAGGGCTACGGAAGCGGATCCGGCTAGTGACAGTAGATGCCGGAGAGTGCCGGAATCTCAGGCGTCTCGGACCCGTCCGCGGACACAGCGGCACTGAGTGGCACCGCCCGTGACGGGCGCGTACTGATACATCGCTGATACATGTCGGCCGTCGAGTCTGGGCTCGAGTCGAAGGGCGTGGGGTGCCGGGTGACGCGGACCCCGACCTCAGGTTGGGTGGCCTCGGCGGGACTCGATCGTTCACCGGTCCGTTCGGAACCGGGCGGCGACCGTCGGTCGTGCGGTGTGCGGCGATGAGCCCTGTGGGCTCAATCCGTGAGCCTCTTGACGAGCTCCGCCTGCGGTCGTGGTAGCCATGCCGACGAGGGCGCCCGTGGTGGGTGTGGGAGTGGGAGTTCAGGTGATCGGATCTTGGCGTCGGCGTTGGGCCGCGGGTTGGTTGGTGCTCGGCGCGGTCTCGTTCGTGTTCGTGCCGCTGGTGGCGCCGAGCGCAGCAGCGGCCGAGGAGGTTGCGGAGCGGGAGCTGGAGTCGCCGTTCTCGTCGCCGGCTGAGGTTCCGGGCCTGTCGTCGGAGCCGTTCATGGAGCCGCTGAAGGCACCGGAGGTTGAGCGGGGCGAGGTTGATCTGCCGACGGTGCCGGAGGGCGGCCCGAAGCTCGACCCTGACGCGAAGGTCCTCGAGGAGGTCGTCGCGAGAGTCGTACGGCGTTCTCGCAGTCGTTCCGCCGGTCGGACGGGTTGTTGGAGGTTCGGGCGTCGGCGCAGCCGATCGCGTTTCAGTCAGAGCCCGGCAAGTTCGAGTTGATCGACACGTCGGTGAGCGAGACGAAGCAGGGCTTGGCTGCGACGAAGAACAGCTTCCAGGTGTTGTTCGGAGACTCGTCAGCGTGGCGTGACCGTGGTGTTGGAGTCGGGGGAGCGTGTGGCGTCGCGTCCCGCCGCCCTGGACGGTGTGGCACCTGAGCGCACGGTGCCAGGCAGAGGTCGACAAGTCGGACGACTCGGTGGTCTGGTACCGGCAGGTCTGGCCGGGCGTCGACGTGCGCTACACGGTGCGCTCGTCAGGGTCTGTCGGAGGATGTCGTCTTCACTTCGGCTCCCGCTGGAGCGGGTGCGGTGACGTTTCGCGGTGTCGGGGGCGGAGTTGGATGCGGCGTGGTTGTCGCCGGCGCCCCAGGAGCTTCGCTCCGGCGACGTGGCGATCCCCCAGGGTCCAGTCGCGGCGTCGTCGGCGATGACAGCGGTCGGACCTGCAGAAGGGTTCGACTGACCAGTTGGGTGAGCTGGCCGCGGTTCGGGCGGCGGCGGCGGCGGAGCGTCCTGCGGGTGCGGTGCCGACGTTGGCGGCCTGAGGTGAGCTGGCGGGGAAGGTCCGGTTCGGTCCCGTGGTGGTGACGACGGGCGCGGATCCGGTGTTCGTGGAGGACAAGGTCGCGAGCCCGCTCGTCCGCTCGACGGTCGTCGCGGCGGGCGAGTCGCTGGTCGAGGTGTCAGCCGATCGCGGGTGGATGAGCTCCCTGCCGCCGGCGGCGTTCCCGGTGGTGATCGATCCGGACCTCGCGATCGGTCCGACGTGGTGGGCGTCGTATCTCGGTGGAGTGCCGTCGTCGACGTGCGGCGTGGCGCCTGCGTGTGGGCATCGTGCGGGGCATCCGATGATTCCGGGGTATCCGTGGTCGATGTGGCGCTCGCTGAACATCTTCGATCTGGCGTCTGTGGCGTCGGGGTACCAGCTGACGGGCGGCAACTATCCGAGGCTGCTCTCGGCGCAGGTCGGGCTGAACCGGACGGCGGGCTCGACGGCGTCGACGCAGGTGAACCTGCACGTCCCGAACGCGTACTCGTGGGAGGGCGTGACCGGCGGAGGGCTGCTGGGATCAGCGACATCGACGTCCAGCTACGTGTACGACGTCACCGGCTCACATGCAGGGGAAGCTGGCGGCGTCGGACACGGGGTTCGCGTTTCGGACTACGAGTCCGACGCCAGTGTGTACAACTACAAGCAGTTCGACTTCGGCCTGTTCCTGGTCGTCAACGACGCGCCGCCGGCACCGTCGGCGACCGCGCCGCCGGATGGCAAGGCATGGTTCGCGAAGACCGTGTCGGCGGCACCGACACTGACGGTCGCTCCGGTGTCGGACTCGACGCTGGCCCCCGGGTGGACCGCAGTGAAGTACCACTTCTCGGTGTCGACCACACCGCCGGGTATCACCGACTACTGGGGCAACGTGGCGGCGAGAGCGTCAGAGCCGGGCACGTCGTTCGCGTTGTCGCCGTCGGTGCTCAAGGACGGTCACACCTACTACTGGCGGGCGTGGTCGTCAGATGGGATCAACATGACCCCGTCGCCAGTGTTCTCGTTCCGCTTCGACCGCCGCCTCGGCACGTCCGGTCCGTCGCCGTACGTGGACGTCGGTCCGTTGAAGGTGAACGCGGCCACCGGCAACGCCATGTTCACGTGGTCCCAGCGTCCGGTCGCGACGCTCGGCGGTGGCGCCGCGGTGTCGTTGACGTACAACTCGTTGCTGTCCGCGGGGTCGTCGGTGGTTGAGGCGACCGAGGGGTTGCCACCTGGTTGGATGGCGTCGTGGGGCAGCGTTCCGGTCACCCGACTG
>JBAOHV010000025.1:0-302799 GCA_037045265.1 Microthrixaceae bacterium
GTCACCTGGGCGTCGGTCCGGATGGTGGCCGCGGGCGAGCGCCTGCTCGACGAGTCGCTGGTGGTCCGTGCCCGTGAGCGGCTCCGTCGCGGTGCCGAAAGAAGACGAGCGTCTCCGTGGCCTCACCCCGCAGGAGCACCGGATCCTCGCCCTCCTGTCCGAGGGGCGCACCAACCGCCAGATCGCCGACGAGATGTACCTGGCCGAGAAGACGGTCAAGAACTACGTCTCAAACCTGTTGGCCAAGATGGGCATGAGTCGCCGCACCGAGGCGGCGGTCTACGCGGCTCACCTCGCCGGAGCGGTCCCGCCACGAGCACTGAGGGTGACCAACGGCTCTGTCGCAGGCCGGCACGGGGTGCCACGATCGCTGCATGGATGAGATCGATCTGGACTGGTCGGGCCTCGAGATCCTGGGCACCGATGCTTGCCGCACGTTGCTCGCCTCGGTGGGGGTGGGGAGGGTCGGCTTCGTCGAGGCGGGGAGTCCGTGATCCTGCCGGTGAACTACACCGTGGACGGCCACACGGTGGTGTTCCGGACCGGCGGGGGATCGAAGCTGTCCATGGCGCTGATGCAGAGACCGGTCTGCTTCGAGATCGACGACTGGAACACCATGACCCACACCGGATGGAGCGTCCTGGCCAAGGGTGTGGCAGACGAGGTGCTCGACGAGGACGAGATCGCCACCTTGCGTCGGCTCCCGGTTCAACCGTGGTCCCGCCCTGACCTCCGCGACCACTGGGTCAGGATCATGATCGAGGAGCTCTCAGGGCGTCGGATAACCCAGCCGGGCTGACCCGGTCGACGGGGCTGATCGCAGCCGGCGCTGGGTAGGGTTCGGCCATGGCCATCGACTCTGCGTCCGACACTGCGTCCGACATCGCCCGCCCGATCGACTTCGACGCTCGTTACGGCGAGGGCCTGGGCTGGGGACTGTCGCTCGGTGGCGGTGGGATCTGGTTCATCTCATGGCAGGTTGCGTACCTGTTCGAGCTGGCGTCGGCAGGGATCGATGTCACCGGTGCCGACCGGGTGGTGGGCACCTCGGCCGGTTCCGTCGTGTCGTCGGTGTTGGAGGCGGGCAACCTCTCGCGCCTGCACACCGAGCTCAAGGTTCTCGCGAAGCTGCCCAAGCTGATCGGCGTGCTGGCCCCGGCGTCGAAGCTGTCGACCAGCCAGGAGACCGCACGCGATCTGTTCGGCTCCGCGGGTGACGCCGACCCCGAGCGGATCCGCAACATCGGCCATGCGGCGCTTGCCGCGTCGACTCCGTCGGCCGCGACCATGTCACGGAACGTCGGGCTGATCCTGGGCTCGCGTTCGTGGCCGTCGCCGGCGCTGCACATCACCTGTGTGGACGCGTTCACCGGCGAGCGCTGCGTGGTGACCAGCCGATCCCGGGTTCCGTTGCCCAGGGCGGTCGCGGCAAGCAGCGCTGTGCCGGGATTGTTCGCCCCCCAGCCCATGGCCGACAGGCGCTGCATGGACGGCGGGGTCAGTGGCTCGGGGACGCATCTGGACCTGCTCGCCGGGGCCCGCCGAGCCCTGGTGGTCAGCCTCACCGACGGCTCCGACCTGGTCGAACCAATGATGACGGTCTCGCCAGGAGACATCGAGGCCGAGTTCGCTGCGTTGCGTGGATCCGGCACAGAGCTGATGGTGCGTACTCCCGAGGCGGTCGACCCGGACCGGCTGATGGATCCGAGCGCTGTGCCCGAAGCGATCGCCATGGGCCGCCGCCAGGCAGCTGCCGACGTGGACGAGCTGCGCGAGTTCCTCGCCGGGGTCTGAACTCCTCGCCGGAGCCTGACCAGGTCCCGCCGGATCGGACCCGGATCAGTCCGCGCGGTAGGTCAGGGTGGTGCCGTCCGCGCTGGTCAACTCGAGCGAATCACCCTGGATCTCGAAGGCAGGAACGCTGTCGAGGACCGACACCACCGTGGTCTCGAGCTCCATTGCCGCTTCGTCGCAGGCCATCTTCGTGGTGCGCAGCGCTCCGAAGTGCAGGGTGTCGTCACCGTCGGCGGAGATCGACGTGCCGACTCCGGCTCCACCGGTGTTGCAACCGGTGGTGAGCTCGGCCATTCCGTCCTCGCCGATGAAGATCGTCGGAGCATTCACACCGACGGGCACCGAGGAGACGGTTTCGCCGTCTGTGACGGATTCGAGTGTCCAGCGGGTCCCGACGAGGGGGCTGTCCTCAGCACCGTCGGAGGTCAGGTCGATCGTGACGTCGCCGCTGGTGAGCTGGAGCTCGCTGCCGTCCAACGTGTAATCGGGTCCGGCGTCCAGGAACTCCTGGAGCCAGCCGTCCTGTTCCTCGAGGGCCTGCTCGCAGGCCATCATCGTGCTGAACCCCTCGCCGACCACGCGCAGGCGACCGTCCGACACCGTGTAGCCGGACCCCGAGGTGTTGCAGCCGGCGTTGCGGGAGAAGGTGGGGCCCTCGAAACGCAACGTGATGTGGGTGCCGTCGACCAGATCACGGCCGGTGACGTCGGTGGACACGAAGGTCCGGCCGTCGAGCTCGGCGGAGGCGGCACCACCGGTGGAGGTACCGCCCCCTGGCCCAGAGAGCACGTCGGCGTCGTCGCTGCAGGCGGTCACGAGCACTCCCAACAGTGCGAACGTTCCTAGGGCGGTGAGGAGGCGGCGGGTCATCGGAGCGAGGTTCAGGCGAGCAGCTTGGACTTCTGCGAGTCGAACTCCTGGGCGGAGATGACGCCCTTGTCGCGTAGGTCGGCGAGCTTCTCGAGCTGGGTGGCGACGTCGGCGCTACCTGCGGTCTGGCGTACGTAGGAGTCGAAGGCCTTCTGCTGGGCTGCCGCGTCTGCGACATGGCGTTCGTTCATCTTGCCGCCACGGGCGATCAGGTAGACGAACACACCCGAGGTAGGGGAGGAAGATCACGAACAGGAACCAGAGCGCCTTGGCGAAGCCGCCCATGTCATGGCTGCGGAAGATGTCGACGACGACCATGACGGCGATCCAGATCCACAGGATGAACAGGAAGAAGCTAGAGCATCGACAGGAAGACACAGGGTAGTTGGTCTCAGCAGCGAACAGCACAGCAGTCTCCTGTTGGAATCGGATGCGGCGACCCTACACCGACCTGTATGGGCCGAAACCGCATGCCCTCGAGGTCGGTCAGGAGCTCGCCCGATACCCTCTGGACAACTTCCACCGTCGCCGCCGCACGCGGCCACGAGCCCGCGGGGTCCTGCGATGACGATCACCGACGCGACGTACCCGGTGCAGTTGTGCTTCACGGCCGGCTCGCAGGCCATCGAGGACCCCGATCATCCGGGGCTGCGACGTGCGGGTCCCAGGGTCTCGGCGCCGTACGTCGGCGAGGGATTGGAGACCCACCTCTGCCCGACGATCGACATGAGCGTCGAGGGTTCGGTGCAACCCGACCTGGCCGGTTTCGGGTTCGACACGGTCGACCTGTCGGGGCTCGGTGAGCTGCAGGCGGTGTGCGCCGAGATCCGAGCGGCGGGGCGTGTCACCGCGGAGCAGGCGGCAGTGGTGCACGCCCGGCTCGACGGGGCGGTCCTGGCGACGGCGAGCGGTGGGTCCCTGCGCGTGCAGCACCTCTCCGACGAGGGCTTCATCATGCGCAAGGCCGGGCCCGAACGGCATGTCGCGTCGTGGGTCCGCGGTCGATCGGGCATGAACGACCACGGCGGCGCCACCTCGGTGCACGCCGACCAGGACGTGTACGGCACGCCGCTGACCCAGATCATGGACGGGCGGGCCCCGTCGCTGTTCCGCCACGACTCACCCGACGGCGCACAACCACGACGCTCGGCCTGATGCTGGTCAACCTGTGGATCCCGCTGCAGCAGATCACCCAGCCGCTGGTGCTGGCCGACGGGCGCAGCATCGATCGCCGCCGCCACCAGCTCCGCTACGGCCTGCGCCACCGACGCGTTCCTCGAACGCGACGACGACCATGGTCGATCAACGACATCTGGACGTTCCTGCACGACGCCGGCGCAGCGCTGGTACCTGCGCTCCGAGATGGACCACCGCAGCGCCTACGTGTTCAACACGTTGAGCACGCCGCACGGCTGCGGCGCGCTGCCCGGCGAGGACGTGGCGGAGTGGTGCTACCGGGTGCTCGAGCGCTCCGAGGCGGCGGTCGGCGCCGGCGACGTCGACGTACTCCTCGCAACGATCGGGTCGGGTGGGGCCATCGACCTTCCGGTGTCGACCACACCGGCCCTGCGTGACGCGTACGGTGCCATGGTCGCCCTGCTCGACGAGGCGCGCGCGGATCCCGAGCGGATCTGCGGTGAGCGCCATGCGGAGTGGACGGCGACGTCGCGCGGGGCTCGCCGACGGGTCGTGCGGATGTCGTTGGAGATGCGGATGGTGGTCTCGGTCGAGGGTGAGGGTCACGTACCTCGACCGCATGCTCGCTGAGCAGCCGAACTGCGATGTGGCCCGCCCACTCACGCCAATCGCAGCACCACGTTGAGCAGCACCGTCGCCACGACAGAGGCCAGGAGCATCGCCTTCCACGGCGCGATCACCTGCACCCGGGGCTCGTCGACAGCACCGGTGGTGCCGCTCGCCGGGGGAGAGACCTGACGTCGGGCCCAGTAATCGACACGCCGTGCGCTGCGCTCAGTCCCGCCCGGCCACAATCGGATCGCCACGTTCAACAGGATGGTCAGCACCACCGAGGCGATGAGCGAGACCCAGAGCCACTGCACCCCACCAGCCTGGACCCGATTCGTCGCGACGCGGCGCGCGTCGATGCACCCGCGGCAACTCGACGGTTCGGCGATGGAGCTCCGGGAACCAAGAAACCCGGACCGTGAGGGTCCGGGTGTCCGGGATGTCTAGCGACATCAAAATGGTGCGCGAGGGGGGACTCTGAACCCCCACGTCCTTTCGGACACAGGAACCTGAATCCTGCGCGTCTGCCAATTCCGCCACTCGCGCGAGTGGAGTGCGCATGGTAGCGCCGTTGGCGGACGGATCCCAAGTGCGATCACAGAACCGTCACCCGGGATCACTACTGTGGTGCCGATGGGCATCAAGGGCTTCGAGGGTCGCCTCGAAAGGGCGGTCGAAGGCACGTTCTCTCGTCTGTTCCGCAGTGGGCTCAGCCCGGTCGAGTTCGGTCGCAAGCTCGTGCGTGAGATGGACGCCAACCGGACAGTCGGCGTCGACGGACGCACGTTGGTGCCCAACTCGTTCACGTTCAGGATCTCCGTCGCCGATGACGAGCAGCTGTCGGATCTGTTGGGCACGCTCCGGCGCGAGCTCGCCGATGCCGCCCGCGAGCACGCCCGCGACGAGCGCTACGGGTTCGTAGGGCCGATCGATGTGCAGGTCGTGCTCGACGAGACGTTGCGTGGTGGGGTGCTGGCACTCGACGCCCGCTTCGCCGAAGGCGAAGGAGGAATGCCACCCGGAGCGCTGCTGCTGCCCACGGGCGACAGAGTCCCGCTGGGTGAGTACGTCGTGTCGGTGGGGCGTGCGAGCGACTGCACCATCGTCCTGGCCGACCCCAACGTGAGCCGCCGACACGCCGAGATCCGCCCGTCGGGCGACGGATTCGTCGTAGTGGACCTGGGCTCGACCAACGGCACAAAGGTGAACGATGCCCGGGTGGGGGAGCACCAGCTGCGAGAGGGCGACGAGGTCCGCTTCGGCAACACCGTGATGCACTTCCAGGCGTCGTAGGCTCGCCCACAGTGTCCGAGCAGCTGCTCACCGTCCTCAAGCTGTGCCTGCTGGCGCTCCTGTACCTGTTCTTCCTGCGCGTTCTGCGCGCCGTGTGGTCCGAGGTGAACCCACCGAAGGTCGTCCCCGCCGGCGTCGATCCGGCGGTGGGTCGGCGCGGCAAGTCCGCCAAGGTGCCCAAAGCGGCAAAGCCGACCAAGGCCAGGCGCGGAGTCACCACTCCCACGCGGTTGGTGATCGTCGAACCGGCGGGGCGGGCGGGTGCCGAGTTCGTGCTCGGCCCCGAGCTGACGGTCGGCCGTGCCGGTGGTTGTTCGATCGTGCTCGACGAGCAGTACGTCTCGCAGGTCCACTGTCGCCTCTTCGTCCGCGACGGGTCGGTCTTCGTCGAGGACCTGGGTTCAACCAACGGGACCTGGGTCAACGGCACCCGTGCGGTGGGCCAGATGCCCGCGCGTCTGGGTGACCGTGTACAGGTCGGCAACGTGGTCATGGAGGTCCGGTGATTCGTCTGAACGCCGGGTCCTCGTCCCTCGTGGGTCAGGTCCGAACGGCGAACGAGGACTCGTTCCTGGTCACCGACGACCTGGTCGCCGTCGCCGACGGAATGGGTGGACACCGTGCGGGCGAGGTCGCCTCGGCGCTGACCGTCGAGGTCCTGAGCGGCACGGCGGGCCGCCGGTCGCTGGCGGACCTGGTGCTCGCTGTGCACCTGGCGAACCGCGCGATCAACGAGCGTGCCGCCGAGGACGAGTCGCTGCGTGGCATGGGGACCACGGTCTGCGTCGTCGGTGTGGTCGACGAGGATGGCGAACACCTTGCTGTGCTCAACGTGGGCGACAGCCGCGTCGTACCTGTTCGCCGGGGGCGAACTCATCCGCCTGACCGAGGACCACTCGCTGGTCGAGACCCTCGTGCGTGAAGGGCGGATAACGCCCGAAGAGGCCGAGGTGCATCCCCAGCGCAACGTGCTGACCAGGGCACTCGGGGTCGAGGCCCTGGTGGTGGTCGACGCCTGGCTGCTCGCCCCGTGCGAGGGGGACCGGCTCCTCCTGTGCAGCGACGGCTTGTTCAACGAGTTGTCCGAGGCCGGGATCGCCGAGATCCTCGGAGAGGGTGACGAGGCCGAGGTGGCCGCACGTCGGTTGGCGGCCGAGGCCGACGCGTCGGGCGGGCGCGACAACATCACGGCGGTCGTGGTCGACCTGGTCGACGCCGACAGGCCCACCGACGCCCTGGCCGGACGGTTCCGTCGAATCGCCACGCCGACCGTCGACCTGGACGACGCCTACCACGACCCCGTCAACGACACCGCGACGGTGCCGTTGGTGCCGATCTCGCCAGCACCACCCCGTGACCCCGACGAAGAGCCGTCGGGCGAGGATGACCCGCCCACCGACGACGACCCGCTGGAGTCGCCCGACGACACCGAGGGGGGCGAGGAGCCGCTCGCGTCGGGAGATGTCGACCTGGGAGAGCTCGATGACGCGCTGGACCGCGCTGCCGCCGGTGCCGACAGCGACGCTGCTGGAAGGCCGGAGGGCGACGGCGATGGCGGTGCTGCAGGTCGGTCCCCTCGCCAAGGGATCACCTGGCGGACCCCGGTGTTCATCGTCGTGATCCTGTTGCTGATCGCTGGAGCGTTCGGGATCGTCGCGCTCATGGCTGGCCGTGGTTGGTTCGTCGGACCCGACGGTGCCACGGTCGCCATCTACCGGGGAACACCCAGCGGGTTCCTCTGGATCCAACCCGAGGTGGAGCAGGGCTCCGACGTCGAGCTGTCAGATCTGACCGACCGCGACCGCGCCGACGTCGAGGAGCGGCGGCGGACCTTCAGCGAGCTCGACGGTGCGCAGCGGTACGTGGCGAACCTCGAAGCGCGAACCACTACGACCACGACGACCACTACGACCACGACGACCACGACGACGGTGCCGCCGCCGGTCGAGACCGTGCCCCCGGCACCGGACCCGCTGGCACCGGTGGCCCCCGACGTTCCGGCCGCCCAACCCCCGGCGTGACAGCGACCAGCATCACCGCAGCGGCGTCACCGGCCGCCCTCGGCCGTCGTCGCCGCAGGACCGAGCTCGGACTTCTCATCCTGGTCGTGCTCATCACGTGTGGTACCTACGCACTGGCGAGCCTCGGTCGCAGCGCGTCGCTCCCGGCCGACATCGTTCCCTTCCTCGGGGTTCTCCTCGCCCTGCTCGTCGGCGCACACATCGCGACCCGTTACCTGGCACCGCTGGCCGATCCGCTGTTCCTGCCACTGGCGGCGCTTCTCAACGGCATCGGCTACGTCTTCATAGCGCGGATCGACGACGAGCTGGCGGGGCTCCAGGCGTCGTGGACCGCGGTCGGGATCGTCGGCTACGTGCTGACCCTGGCGGTCGTCCGTGACGTGAAGGTGCTCCAGCGCTACCGGTACACGTTCGGCCTGTTGGGCATGGTGCTCCTGGTGCTCCCGCTCGTGCCCGGAATCGGACAGGAGATCAACGGCTCGCGGATCTGGGTGTCGATCGGGCCGGTCAACTTCCAGCCCGGCGAGTTCGCCAAGTTGTGCCTGGCGGTCTTCTTCGCCGGCTACCTGAACGAGCGCCGCGAGCTGCTCGGCGTGGCGACGTTCCGGATCGGTCGGATCAACACACCCGATCCCAAGCACTTCGCGCCGATCCTCCTGGCGGTCGGCGTGTCGCTCATCGTGGTGGTGTTCGAACGCGACCTGGGTTCCGCGCTGCTGTTCTTCGTGCTCTTCATGGTGATGCTCTACGTGGCCACAGGCCGCGCCAGCTACGTCCTGGTAGGTGCCGCGCTGTTCTCGGTCAGCTCATGGCTCGCCTGGACCAGGTTCTCCCACGTCCAGGCCCGCGCTGTCGATCTGGCTGGATCCGTGGAACGACCCCAACGGTGCCGGCTACCAGGTCATCCAGGCGGCGTACGCGTTGGCCTGGGGCGGGGTCGCCGGCACCGGTCCGGGGCTCGGGATCGCCGGGCGTATCCCTGCCGATGAGTCCGACTTCATCTTCGCCGTGATCGGCGAGGAGCTGGGGTTGCTGGGGGCGACGGCGGTGCTCTGCGCCTTCCTGCTGCTCGCCGGCTCCGGCCTGCGACTCGCCCGCGCGGCGGGTGACGGGTTCTCGTCGCTGCTGGCCGTCGGGCTGACGGCGCTCATCGCCTTTCAGGCGTTCATCATCATCGGCGGTGTCATCCGCCTGCTGCCGTTGACAGGTGTGACCCTGCCGTTCGTCTCGTACGGCGGTTCGTCGCTCGTGGCCAACTACGTGCTGCTCGCGGTGCTGGTCCGGATCTCGGACCAGTCCGGGCGTCGCACACCCGTCCCGGTGGTGGCCCGGTGAGCCGCCAGATCAAGATGCTCGGCGTGGTGATCATGGTCTGCTACGTGGCGGCCTTCGCCAAGCTGAACCAGATCCAGGTCCTCGAGGCATCGGAATACAACGACCGGCCCGAGAACACCCGGGCGCAGCTGCGCGACTTCAACAGTCCACGGGGCGAGATCGTCAGCGCCGACGGCGTCGTGCTGGCCACGTCCGAGGAGCGACGGGCGCAACTGCGCTACCAGCGTGTCTACCCGGAGGGATCGCTCTTCGCCCACATCACCGGCTACTACTCGTTCAGCCTGGGGTCGACCGGGGTCGAGCGGATCTACAACGCCGAGCTGACCGGACGGACCTCGGCGTTGCAGCTGCGGGAGATCACCGGGTTCTTCTCGTCACCGTCGACCGAGGGCGACGTGATCTTGACGGTCCAGACCCAGGTCCAGCGTGCCGCGGCCGAGGCGCTGGGGACCATGACCGGGTCGGTCGTGGCGATCGACCCACGAACCGGGGCCATCCTGGCGATGTACTCCAACCCGACCTACGACCCGAACCTGATCTCCACCAACGACGCCAAGACTGCGTCGGACGTCAAGATCGTGCTCGACGCGTCGCCCGACAAGCCGCTGCTGTCACGCGCGTACCAGGATCGCTTCTTCCCCGGATCCACGTTCAAGGTGGTCACCGCGACGGCCGGCCTGACGAGTGGAAAGGTCACGGAGTCCGATCCGGTCTACCCGGTTGTCCCCTCGTACACGCCTCCGCTCACCAACCGGCCGATCTACAACTTCGACCGCAGCATGTGTGGCGGCAACCTCTTCGAGATCCTCCAACGGTCCTGCAACTCGTCATTCGCCCAGATGGCCGCCGAACAGCTCGGAGCGGACCCGATGATCGACGCGGCCGAGGCAGCGGGGTTCAACGACGTACCACCGGTCGACCTGACCCGTCCGGCCAGGTCGGTCTACCCGACCGACTTCGGCGACGTCGTGTCGACCCCCGACGACGCGGCCCCGGTCTACGAGGACACACCGGCGCTGTCCCAGACCGCCATCGGGCAGAACGACGTATCTGCGACCCCGCTCCAGATGGCACTGGTGGCGGCCGGGGTGGCGAACGAGGGACGGATCATGGTCCCCCACGTCATGTCCGAGGTGCAGGCCCGCGACGGTGACACCGTCGCCCGCTTCGACGAGCGCCCCTGGCGCGATTCCATGGACCGCGAGGTCGCGGAGGTCATGCGACGGGCGATGGTGAGCGTCGTCGAGGCGCCGGGTGGTACCGGTTCGCTCCTGAAGCTGCCAGGTCACGAGGTGGGCGCCAAGACGGGTACAGCTCAGCTTGGTACCAGTCCGCCGCGCTCGCACGCCTGGATGATCGCATTTGCCGGCCCGCCGGGCGCCGAACCGACCGTCGCAGTGGCGGTCATGGTCCAGGGAGTGACCGGCGATGACGGCCAGACCGGTGGGCGTGTCGCGGGACCGATCGCCAAGTCGGTACTGCAGAGCGCTCTCGGGCTCGGCTGAGAGCCGTACAGGCGGCGCGGCAACGTCGGCACCGCTTGCCACGATCCGTGGTGGCCGCGCATCTACGCTGGGCGCCGCATGGCTGACCAAGATCTGCGCGTCCTGAACGACCGGTACGAGATCCACCGTCGCCTGGCCCGTGGCGGCATGGCCCAGGTCTACCTGGCGCGCGACCGATCCCTGGACCGTCCGGTGGCGGTCAAGGAGCTGGTCCCGGAGTTCGCGGCCGACCCCTCCTTCGTCGAACGCTTCCGCCGTGAGGCGCAGGCCGCCGCGAACCTCTCTCACCCGAACGTCGTGGGGGTCTACGACTGGGGCGCCCAGGATGGGACCTACTTCATCGTCATGGAGTACGTCGATGGGCCGAGTCTCTCCAGGGTCCTACGAACCGACGGTCCCTTCCACCCCAGACGAGCTGCCGAGATCGCCACCGAGGTCGCCGCGGGTCTCGGGTTCGCCCACTCACGCGGGGTCGTGCACCGCGACGTCAAGCCGGGCAACGTCCTGCTCACCCGCTCCGGTCAGGCCAAGGTGACCGACTTCGGGATCGCCCGCGCGCTCAGCTCGCCGGACGAGGACCTGACCCAGGCGGGCTCAGTCATGGGCACCGCAACCTACTTCTCACCCGAGCAGGCACAGGGGCTGGCGGTCGACCCACGCTCCGACCTCTACTCACTCGGGGTCGTTCTCTACGAACTGGTCACGGGGCGCCCACCGTTCACCGGTGACACGCCGCTGGCGATCGCCTACAAGCACGTCCAGGACGAACCGGCGCGCCCGTCGACGATGATCAGCGGTCTGCCCGTCTCGCTCGAGGCGATCATCATGAAGCTGATGTCCAAGCGGCCCGATGACCGCTATTCGACTGCCGAGGACCTCCGGGCCGACCTGAACCGATTCCTGGCCGGCGAGCCGACCGTCGCGGAGCGCGACCTCGTGGCAGCCGGTGCCGGCGCCGCCGCAGTCGTCGTCTCCGACGAGCCCGCGACGACCGTGCAGGCGGCGACGGTCGCAGGAGAGGCCGTACCACCGGTCGCTCCTCCCGACGAACCCACTGCCGACGAGCCCAAGAAGCGGACGTGGGTGTTCGCGGTCGCCCTGGTCGTGGGCCTTGCCCTGCTCGGCGGGGCGTTGTTCTGGTTCACGCGCAGCCTGGAAGAGGGCAACGAGGTCACCGTGCCGGCACTGATCGGACTGGAGCTCGACGCGGCCACCGCTGCTCTCGACGAGGCGGGACTCGAGGCCGATGTGTCACGGCGCCCGAGCGACCAGTTCGAACCCGGCATCGTGATGGACCAGGATCCTGGCAAGGACGAGAAGGTGGACTCGGGCTCCACGGTGAAGCTCGTCGTCTCATCCGGCCCCGAGATCGTCGAGGTGCCCAACGTGGTGCTGCTCACCCAGACCGAGGCGACCGCCCGACTCGACGAAGCCGGCCTGACCGTGAAGGTCACCCCGCGTGAGGTCGCGGGCGCCGAACCCGGCTACGTGGTCGAACAGAACCCCGCCCCCGGAACCGAGGTCTCACCGGGCGACCAGGTCGAGATCTTCGTCTCGGTCGACGCAGGCACGGTGCTCGTCCCCGATGTGGTCGGCCGCCCGTTGGCCCAGGCCCAGACGCAGATCCAGGCGGCCGGGCTGCGTTTCGCTGCGGCCACGGAGCAGTCGAGCGACAGCGTGGCCGCCGGCAGCGTGATCAGCACCGATCCGGCCGGTGGTTCATCGGTCGAGAGGAACTCGACGGTCAACATCGTCGTGTCGAGCGGTCGCGAGCAGGTGGCTGTGCCCGACGTGGTCGGCCAGACCGAGACGAACGCGACCTCCGCGCTCCGCGCACAAGGGTTCGCGGTCCGGGTTTCGCCGAAGTCGGTCCCGGCGGGCGACCCCGGTGTCGGCCGCGTGATCACGCAGTCGCCGGACGCGGGTAGCGACGAGGACAAGGGCTCGACGGTGACGATCGAGGTGGGTGTCGCATCGTCGACCACCACGACTTCGTCGCCCACGTCGTCCACGAGCACCACGGCCCCGTGACGGCGATCGGGGTGTGCTCGGGGGACCTGGGTGGATCGTGACGGCCTAGGCCGGGTCCGTGGAGCGGTCCCGGTCGCGGTCGTCCTGGCCCTGTCGCTCGGCGCGGTCGCGCTGCTCGGATTCTCGGACACGCTCAATCCGATCGACGCGCTGTTGGGACGTGGAGCGATCGTGACCGTCCCCGATGTCGTCGACTCCGCGCGGCCACGAGCGGTAGCCGATCTCGACGAAGCGGGGCTCGAAGCCGACGTGACCGAGAAGTTCAGCCTCGAGGCGCCCAAGGGGGTCGTGGTCAGTCAGGAGCCGGTGTCGGGCGATCGGGTGAGGACGGGGACCGAGGTCCGGATCGTCGTGTCCAAGGGCGCCAACCGGTTGGAGATGCCCGACGCCGTCGGAGAACCCTTCGCCGAGATCCGCAAGCCGTTCGACGAGGCCGACATCGCGCTCGACGTCGAGCGTGTGCCTTCGGGAGCGCGTCGCGAAGGGGATCGTCATGGAGCAGTCACCCGGTCCAGGGACCAGGGTGACCGGCGTCGACACCGTCTCCTTCGTGGTCTCAGACGGTCCGGCGGATCGACCCGTGCCCGAGGTCGTCGGCCGGACCCTGGACGCGGCGGCATTCGAGCTCGGTCGTTCGGGCCTGGCAGTGGGAGAGATCCGACAGCGCGACGATCCGACTGTCCCTGCCGGCGCGGTCATATCGGTCTCGCCGACCGGAGGCACCGTCGTGCCGATCGATTCGCCGGTCGAGGTGGTGGTGTCGAACGGCCCAGCACCCGTGGCGGTGCCAGACGTCATCAACGACACCGAACAGGCGGCGCGCGGCGCTCTGGAGCAGCTCGGTCTCGTCGTGCGGCTCGCCGGGCGCCTGCTCGCAGACGGCGAAGCCGGCGTCGGGGTAGTTTTCGAGCAGTACCCACCGCTGTCGTCGATGCTGCGCCCGGGACAGGAAGTGACGATCGTCGTCGGGCGTGAGCTGGCACCGACGCCGCCACCCCCGACCACCACGACCACGACCACCTCGCCCCCCGAGACGTCGTCAACGACGACGACCACCGCCCGACGATGACCTCGGCCGAGAACGCCCAGGACGACCCGACAGGGATCGGCCGCGACGGGGGAGCCGACGCCGTGGCCGAGGACGACACGGGCCGGGTCACAGTGGTCGGCGCACCCGAGACGATCGACCGCGCGACCCATCCGGCATCGGTGGTGGCGGCGGTGGCGGGAATCCTGGTCGTCGTCGTCGTCGCCCTGGTCGGCCTGGCGGGCATGATCGGCACTGACGACTCCGACGCCCGGCTCGTACCCGAGGTGGTGGTACCGAGAGTCACCGGCCGGGGCATGGCCGAAGCGCAGGCGCAGCTGGAGCAGTTGGGACTGATCGTCGACGTGCGCTACGAGCCGAACGAGATCGTCCCGATCGACGTCGTGGTGGAGCAGGAGCCGATCGCGGGTGCCCGACTCGAGGTCGGCGAGCAGGTCGTGCTCTCCGTGAGCGACGGCCCCGCAGGCATACGGGTCCCCGAGTTCGGCGAGGTGACCGCCGGCGAAGCGGTGCGGCTACTCACGTCGCTGGGCCTGGTCGGGGTGGTCGAGGAGGTGCACGACGAGTCGGTTCCACAGGGGCAGATAGTCGGCACCATCCCGGCCGAGGGCACCAGGGTCGTCGCCGGAGACCAGGTCACGGTGCAGCTGTCCGCCGGCCCTGAGCCCCGCACGGTTCCCGGTGTCGTGGGGCAGCCGTCGGCAGCGGCCTTCAACGCGATCGGCCGCGCCGAGTTGCAGGTGGGTGACGTGACCCGACGTGTGGTCGCCGATGCTGCACCCGGGACGGTTCTGTCGACCGACCCGGCAGGAGGAGAGCAGGCGCCGCGTGGCTACCCGGTGTCGGTGGTCGTCGCAGCAGCCCCCGGTTCGACACAGGTGCCCGATGTAGTCGGCTTCACGACCGCGTCCGCTCGCCGTGTCGCCTCGGAAGCGGACCTGGGAGTGACGGTGCGCACACAGACCCTCCAACCCGGTGACCGTCGCGACGGACGGGTGCTGTGGCAGTCGCCGGTGGCGGGCTCACCGGCGAGTGCGGACGGAACGATCACCATCACGGTGGGGGCGATCCCGGTGCCGACCACCACCACGACGACGACGGTACCGGGAGCGACCTCCTCGACCACGTCGACGACTGCTCCACGGCGTTGACCCGGCAGGGCTCGACGGCGCGTACCCGCCCTGCTCAGGCGCAGGTCTTCAGGAAGTTGCCGACCAGGTCGTGGCCGCCGTGTGTGAGCACCGACTCGGGATGGAACTGCACGCCCTCGACCGCCAGCTCGCGGTGTCGCAGCCCCATGATCAGCCCGTCCTCGGTCTGGGCGGTGATCTCGAGCACTTCGGGTAGTGACTCGCGTTCGACGATGAGCGAGTGGTAGCGGGTCGCTTCGAGCGGGTCCGGAAGTCCGCTGAACACCCCTGCTCCGTCGTGGCGGATGGGTGAGGTCTTGCCGTGCACGACCTGTGGAGCGCGCACAACACGGCCGCCGAAAACCTCGCCGATGCACTGCAGCCCCAGGCACACCCCGAACACCGGACGGCGGCCACCCCACGTAGCGATCAACTGGTTCGACAGCCCTGCGTCGGCAGGGGAGCCTGGCCCTGGACTGATGAGGATCCCGTCGGGATCGATGCCCTCGACGTCGGCCAGGGTCAACGCGTCGTCGCGGTGCACGATCGGATCCGCGCCCAGCTCCCCCAGGTACTGGACCAGGTTGTAGACGAACGAGTCGTAGTTGTCGATGACCAGGATCCGGGGTCCCACAGGCGGCCACGCTATGCCGCGGACCGGTCGGACACCGAACGGGTTGTGGGTATCCTGTCGCCATGGCGAACCCGGCGAAGCGCAGGATCGACGGCGACGACGCAGCGTCCGGCGAAACATCGGGATCCTCAGCGGGATCCACTGCAGGGTCATCCGATCGACCGGTGAAGGTGGTGCCCCCCAAGGCCAAGGCCAGGGCCAAGGCGGGCGACAGGGGCGCGCCTGCGCGCTACACCCCCACCAGGACCACGTCCAAGGGTGCCGGGCCCAGTCCCCGTTGGGTGCCAGTGCTGATGTTCGCCCTGTGGGGCGTTGGCCTGCTCCTCATCGTCCTGAACTACATGGGCGTACTGCCCGGCTCCGAGGACGGCGGCAACGGCTGGTACCTCGTCGGCGGGCTGGCCTCGATCCTTGCCGGCATCATGGTCGCCACCCAGTACCGCTGAGATCCGCCTGAGCGATGTCGGTGTGATGACCAACAGGTGATCGTCGGATGACAAGTCCCAGGCTGTCCCCAACCTGGGGAGAATTTCCCCGGGCTGTTGAAATCCTGTGGACGAGCGCCTACTCGAAGCCGGAGATGAGCTCCATCTCGTCCATGCAGTGACGGGGCGGTTCGGGCTCCTCGGACACCGCAGCGGTCATCCGCACCTCGGTCCCGCAGGTGGGGCACCGGTAGACCAGCTTCACCTTGCGCAGGGTGCCGGGGTCGGGCGGTGGCGGTGGTGGCGTGGCGAAGGAGCGTAGGAAGAACCAGCCGACCCGGAAGATCGCGTAGCCCATCAACAGGGCGAAGACGGTCGCCACCGGACCTGTCTGGACGAACGACGACAGCACCAGGCCCGCGACCACCAGGACGCACAGGTGCAGCCACCAGCGACCCCACCACGGTTTGCGGGGAGCGACTGCCAGGTCCTGGTCGGTGTCGGTCGAGTCCATCGGTGCCCAATCGGGGTCTGTGATCCGTGGGCGAGGCTAGGGCCTCGCCCACGGATCACAAATGCGGGGCACACGACCGCCAGGGAAGGGCGTCAGCCGATCCGCTCGATGATGGTGGCGTTGGCCAGGCCGCCGCCCTCGCACATGGTCTGCATGCCCAGACGCCCACCGGTGCGCTCGAGCTCGTTGAGCATCGTCGCGAGCAGCTTGGCGCCCGATCCGCCCAGCGGGTGACCTAGCGCGATGGCACCGCCGTTGGGGTTGACCTTGGCCATGTCGGGGTCGTGCTCCTTGGCCCAGGCCAGCACGACCGATGCGAACGCCTCGTTGATCTCGATGTGGTCGATGTCGCCGATGCTCAGGCCGGCCTTCTCGAGCGCCTTGGTCGTAGCGGGGATCGGCCCGGTCAGCATGCGCACCGGGTCCACTCCCGCCAGGGCGAAGCTGCGGAAGCGTGCACGGGGGGTGAGGCCGAGCTCCTCGGCCTTCTCGGCGCTCATGATCAGCGCCGCCGAGGCGCCGTCGCAGATCTGGGAGCTGTTGCCCGCTGTCACCTTGCCGTTCTCGAGGAACGAGGACTTGAGCTTGGCGAGACCCTCGGCGGTGGTGCCGGGGCGGATCCCCTCGTCACGGGTGTGCATCGTGTCGAGGACCTTGATCTCGCCCGTCTCCTGGTCACGGATCTTCGACACGACCGGGATGATCTCGTTGTCGAAGCGGCCTTCGTCGGCGGCCTGCTCGGCGCGCTGCTGGGAGAGGGCGCCGAAGGCATCGAGATCCTCACGGCTGATGCCCCACTCGTTGGCGATCACCTCGGCGGAGAGGCCCTGACCGATCATGCCCGGATGGCCGTCCAGGAGCTCGACGTCCGCGTAGCGGTCCATGGCCGCGCCGAACGGGAACCCTACGTTGCGTGAGATCGAAGCCCCCATGGGCACCAGGCTCATGACCTCGACCCCGGCAGCCACCGCCACGTCGTACGCTCCGGCCATCACACCCTGTGCTGCGAAGTGATACGCCTGCTGGGAGGACCCGCACTGACGGTCGATCGTGGTGGACGGCACGGACTCGGGCCAACCTGCCGCGAGCACGGCGTTGCGACCGACGTTCAGCGCCTGGGCGCCTGCCTGCATGACGCAGCCCATGATCACGTCGTCGACGAGCGCGGGATCCAGGCCGTTGCGCTCCTGAAGTGCCTTGAGCGTCTCGGCCGCCAGGTCCACCGGGTGCCAGCCCGAGAGGGCGCCGTTGCGCTTGCCGCCCGCGGTGCGGACTACGTCGATGATCACTGCCTCTGGCATTGGTGGTTCTCCGGTTCCGGTTCGTGTGTCCCCCGACCGATCCAACTTGACCGATCGGTCAAGATTCTGGTGCCCAAGGGCCCGGAAGGTCAACGCGCTGGGCGGTTCTGCGAGATGAACCGAAAGGGGCGCCGCGAGTTCGGGCCCGCCGGTATCCTGCCCGTGCCGGACGTGGAGGGGTGGACGAGTCCCCGGTCGCGGCTCACACATCGACAAGGGGGACCCCGATGACGACCCGTGAAGAGATCGACGCGCTGGCCGCCGGGCGCACTGTGGCCGGCGAGTTCCTCAAGACCGTCGAGGCGAACGCGGACCGGACCGCTCTGCGCTGGCTCGACGGGGACGACTGGCGCTCGCTCACGTTCGCAGACGTGGCAGAGCGTGCGGCCGTTGCCGCGGCAGGGCTCGCGTCGCTGGGTGTCGGCAAGGGTGACCGGGTCGTGCTGATGATGCGGAACATCCCCGCGTTCCACTGGCTGGACCTCGCGGTGCTGTTCTGCGGCGCGACGCCCGTCTCGATCTACAACTCCTCAGCACCGGACCAGGTCCAATACCTGGTGTCGCACTGCGGAGCCAAGGTGGCGGTCCTCGAGAACCAGGGCTTCCTCGACAAGTTCCTCCCCGTCCGCGGCGATCTGCCCGCCCTGGAGCAGATCCTGGTCCTCGACCCGCCAGCGGACCTGCCCGACGGAGTGAGTGGCGCGGCGGTTCTGTCGGACCCGGACCCGGTCGACCTTGCCGCCGCAGCGGCGGTCGGTGAGCCCGATGATCTGGCGACGATCATCTACACCTCGGGCACCACCGGGAGCCCCAAGGGCGTGATGCTGTCGAACCAGAACATCGTGTGGACGTTCGAGTCGGCGCTGCGCTCCTACGGGTGGACCCGTGAGGAGATGGCCGGACGCCGGGTGGTTTCGTACCTGCCGATGGCGCACATCGCCGAGCGCATGGTTTCGCACTACGGCATGGTCGGCGGCGCGCTCGAGGTGGCGACCTGTCCGGATCCCTCGCTGCTGACGACCTACCTGGGTCCGGTCAAGCCGAACGTGGTGTTCGGCGTGCCGCGTGTGTGGGAGAAGGTGTACGGCGGCCTGAACGCCATGATCGCCGCCGATCCGGCGAACGCCGTGAAGTTCGACGCGGCGATCGAAGAGGCGATCCCGCTGCGTGACAAGGTCACCTGGGGGACCGCCACCGAGGATGAGTCTGCCGCGGCTCGACGAGATCGACGCCGAGAACTTCGCCCTGGTCCGGGCACTGCTGGGCCTCGACGAGGTCGAGATGGCGGTCACCGGCGCAGCGCCCATCCCGGCGAGGCTGATCAGCTGGTTCCGGGCGATCGGCATCCCGCTGGCCGAGGTCTACGGCATGAGTGAGAACACGGGTCCGATGACCTTCGAGCGGTTCCTCGTCAAGGCCGGAACGGTCGGCAAGAAGCTCCCGGGTACGGAACTGGCGATCTTCCCTGACGGTGAGGTCTGCTGCCGCGGCGGTCACGTGTTCGTCGGCTACCTCAACGACCCCGAGAAGACCGCCGAGACGATCGACGAGGACGGCTGGCTGCACTCGGGCGACATCGGTGAGATCGACGACGACGGCTACCTGCGGATCGTGGACCGCAAGAAGGAGCTGATCATCACAGCCGGCGGCAAGAACATCAGCCCCGCCAATCTGGAGGCGGCTCTGAAGCTCATCCCGTTGGTCGCCCAGGCTGCCGCGATCGGCGATCAGCGCCCATTCGTGTCGGCGCTCGTGGCACTCGACCCGGAGGTCGCCCCGGTCTGGGCGCACAACCAGGGCGTCGAGTTCACCGACTTGGCCGACCTGGCCACCAAGCAGGAGGTCCTCGACGCGGTGAACGACGGCCTCGAAGAGGTCATGGCCGAGTTCAACAACGCCGAGCGTGTCAAGAAGGTGTATGTGGTCGGCGAGGAGTGGCTGCCCGACTCCGACCTGCTGACCCCGACCTCGAAGCTCAAGCGACGCGGGATCAACGCCCGCTACGCCCAGCAGATCGAGGCCCTCTACAGCTGACGCAGTTCCGCCGGGTGGCCACCCACCGGTTCGATCAACCGGTGGGGGCCAGCCCCGGGAACAGCTTGTTCAGCGCCTCGAGCAGTGATTCGCGTGCCGTGTCGCCGATCGAATCGGTCAGGCTCTGGAGTCTGAGAAGCAGGCTTCGCAGCTCGGGGTCCAGAGCCGGGTCGGCCAGGAACTGATCGGCGAACAGCGGGTTCTCGGACAGCCATGCGCTGGTGAGCAGTGCCAGCAGCGAGGCGTTCGACGGGTTGGCGACGATGGGGCCGATGCCGTCGGGATCCAGCTCGCCGAGCACCTCGCCCATGTCGACGGTGATGTCGGGTGAGATCACGATCGTCGTGCCGGTGATGGCTGCGAGCAGAGCCTGCACCAGCGTCGCGACCGTTCCGTTCAGGAGCGACTCCGCGTCGAGTGACCCCATGAGAAGGCCGAGCAGCGCTGCCGGATCTGTCGGGCTCGACTGTCCGGACGGCATCACCGACAGTCCCTGGGCGAGTTGGGCGAGCTGTTGAGGTCCCAGCTGGAGCAGTTCGAGCAGCGCCGGATCGATGGCCAGCATGCCGGCGATCATCGCCGGATCGAGCTGGTTCAGTTGGGCGAGCTGAGCAGCTACCGACGGATCGGCGGCGAGTGCGGCGACGACGGTAGAGAGCGCGGCCGCCGGATCGGTGCTGGCCGGAGTTGCGACCGGAGCCGACGAAGGGGTCGTCGTGGTGCTCGACGTGGCCTGCACGATCGTGCTCGTCGGTGCAGACACGTTGCGACGTCCCGGCGTGCTCTCGACGGCCGTCGTGTCGGCCGCCTTGGAACAGGCCGCGGCCGTGACCGCGGTGGTCACGAGGATGGCCAGGAGGACGAATCGGGGGTGCCGCACGTCGATCAACGGTAGGGATGGTCACCGGCGGGGGCAAGGGCGCCCGGGGGAGGAGATGTTCCCGTCAGCCCCTGGGTCGCTGGCCGCGGTCCCTGAGCGGGTCGACCTTGACGAATCGGGGATCGACCTCGCCCGGCAGCAGCGGCCGCATCAGCAGGTCGATCGCGGACCAGATGGTCCGCGAGGCGGGGAAGAACACGAGTGGGCCGAGCAGGGCGATGCCTATCTCGACCGCGAGCAGCGGGCCGATGGGCGGTGGGTCCGGATAGACCGAGAAGGTCGCCGCGGCGACGACGATGAGCATCAGCCCCATCACACAGACGGTGCTGACGCCGATCGCCCCGATCCAGTGCCCGTCGACGCGCTCGTAGCGCAGGCTGCACGTCGGGCAACGCTCCGCCATCGTGAACCAGCGGCGGAAGATGTGCCCACCGCCGCACACGGGGCAGCGGGCGACGAGCCCGCGGAGCATCATCTTGCGTGGCTTGACGCCGAGCTGGATGGCCGTGGGGACCTCGGGTCGGGGAACCTTGCCTTCGATGCGTCCCATCCGCGGTCGGTGCGCCGGCCGGGGCCCGGGTCTTGCCGATGATCGTCTTGGATCTTCTTCCGGGCGGGGCGACGTTGCCACCGGACCTCCGGTCGATCGGGTCCCGTGGGGACAGCGACGCGCTGTTGCGGCGCTCGGACCAGTGAACGCGCGTAGGTGCGGGCCGTGCACGTCGACGGGATCTCAGGCGGAGTCCCAACCCATCAGGGCATCCAGGTCGGCGAGGTCCCGCTCGGCCGCTCCCGGTAGCAGCCGGGCGGGGAACTGGGTAGGTGACATTCCTGCGACAACGACCGTGTCGCCGTTGGCGAGGTCGAGCTCGAACCAGCGCCACGGTCCCGCTCGAACGCGTGCCTCGGTGATCTCGGCCTGGGGAATTCGGAACCTGGTGATCCAGGCCACGACGTCGCGCAGCTCCCCACGATCGGGATCGATCTCGACGAAGCAGCCCCTGGCGGCCACGAACGCGGCGGTTCCGGCCACCACCAGCGCGACCTCCCCGGCGACGAAGCCCGTGCCGATCTGTTCGCTGTACCAGGTCCCCCAGAGGGCGCCGGCTACGGCGGCGGTCATCGCCATGATCCCAACCAACAGCAGTGGTGCGGCGACGAGCGTCGGGCGTCGCAGTCGTGACCGGTCGGGCATCGGGGTGAGGGTAACGAACGGGTTGGCTGCTGCCCGTTCCGGCCGGAGTGGCGTTCGTCACCCGGCTCCGGTCGGAGCCGGGTGTCCCGCTACTCTGTGCCGATCCACTGGTCGGAGATGCGCTGAGAGGCAGCGTTGACACGTCCCGGCGCCCGCCCAGTCCATCCATGACGGTGTTGCCTCGTCCCGTCGCCGATCAGACCCGCGCCCGACCGTCGGGCGACTTGTGACGGGTCTCCCGAAATCATTGGAGCATCTGTGTCATTCCCCTCCGCGGCCGCGTCGCTCGACGCTGCCCCCACGTTCGAGTCGCTCGGAGTCCCGGCGGACGTCGCCGCGTCGCTGGCAGCTCGGGCGATCGTCGCCCCATTCCCCATCCAGACGGCCACGATCCCGGCGGCCCTGGCCGGCCGAGACGTCTGCGGTCGTGCCCCGACCGGCGCCGGCAAGACGCTCGCGTTCGGCATCCCGCTCATGCAGCGGGTCAGGCGCGCCCGCCCCGGCCGGCCGACAGCGCTGGTCCTGGCGCCCACCCGTGAGCTCGCGGCCCAGATCGCCGACGAGCTGGTCCAGCTGGTCGACCACGAGCAGACGGTCGCTGCCTTCTACGGCGGTGTCGGGTTCGGCGCGCAGCTCAAGGCCCTGCGTCGTGGTGTCGACGTGGTCGTCGCTTGTCCCGGCCGCCTCGCCGACCTGATCAGCCAGGGCCACGTCTCGATGGGGGACGTCTCGCTTGTGGTGCTCGACGAGGCCGACCGCATGGCCGACATGGGGTTCCTGCCCGAGGTCAGACGACTGCTCGACGCATGTGCACCCAGGCGCCAGACGCTGCTGTTCTCGGCGACCCTCGACGGCGATGTCGACGTGATCATCAAGCGCTACCTGAACGATCCGGTGCGACACGAGGAGGCCGGTGGCGACAGCGATGGGCCCGTCGCCGAGCACATCTTCTGGTCCGTCGAGCGCACTGAACGGGTGGACCTGGTGGCCCGGGTGGTCGAGCACGCTGGTCCGACCGTCGTGTTCTGTCGGACGAAGCGGGGCGCCGACCGCGTGGCCCGCCAGCTTTCGACACGCGGGGTCAGCGCCGCAGCGATACACGGCGATCGCAGCCAGAACCAGCGTGAGCGCGCGCTCGAGGACTTCCGATCGGGACGTGCCAGGGCGATCGTCGCGACCGACGTCGCCGCTCGCGGCATCCACGTCGACGGCGTCGCATGCGTGGTGCACTACGACCCCTCCGACGACCCCAAGGACTACGTGCACCGATCGGGTCGCACCGGTCGCGCCGGCGCTGCCGGCACCGTGATCAGCCTGGTGGCGAAGGAGCAGCGCAAGGACCTGGTTCGCCAGCAGCGCGACCTGGGCAGGGAGATCCGCGTCGAGGCCCCTGACGTCGAGGCCGTTCCAGAAGGTGACCCGATCGAGGTGGTGCCCGTTCCTCGACAGCGCTCGAACGGTGGGGGCGCCGGGCGTCCCGCCGGCCGTTCCGACGGTCGACAGGGTCGCCCTGCACGGTCCCGCCGCAGGCGCCCTGGCGCGGGTCAACAGTCACGGAGCCAGGAAGGCAAGGGTCAGGAGCCCCGAGGTGATCGCCGTCCGGCCCAGAAGGCCCAGGGCCGCTCGTCGGGTGCCAAGAGTCGCAGCCAAAGTGTTTCGTCAAACTAATTAGTTTGGTAAAGTATTGGCGATGACCGCCGCCGACAGCCCCCGCGAGCCTGACACGACCGACGTCGCGGCCACGTTGCGGCTGAGCACGACGCGGCTCGCACGTCGACTGCGCACCGAGGCGGAGATCGGCCTCACGCCGAGCCTCATGTCGGCCCTCGCCGTGATCCACGTGCGGGGGCCGCTAACCCTGGGCGCACTTGCCGAGCTCGAAGGGATCACACCACCGACGGTCACCAAGATCGTCGCCAAACTCCAGCACCAGGGCCTGGCCGAGCGGGTCGTCGACCCCGATGACCGTCGCGTCGCCCGGGTCAGCGTCACCCGGGCCGGTGACGCCCTGCTCGCCGAGTCAAGGGCGCGCAAGACCGAGTGGTTGGCGAGCAGGCTCGCCGGGATCGCCGACGGAGACCTCGAGACCCTCAGGCGGGCGACGGAGCTGATCGACGAGCTCCTCTCACCCGGTCCGGACGGCGATCGGGCGGCGCCGGGCCGCAGCGCGGGGGTTGGGTCGTGACCAGGCTGAGGATCGCGACGGGCGAGACGTTCGCGTCGCTGCGCATCCGCAACTTCCGGCTCTTCTTCGGGGGCCAGGTCATCAGCCAGACCGGCACGTGGCTCGGCATGGTCGCCCAGACCCTGTTGGTGCTGCATCTGACCGACAGCGGAGTGGCACTCGGCCTGCTGACCGCCGCGCAGTTCGGGCCGGTCCTGCTGTTGGGCGCTTGGGCCGGTGTGATCGCCGACCGCTCCGACAAGCGCCGATTGCTGCTCACCGTCCAGACGCTCGCGATGCTGCAGAGCTTCGCCATGGGTCTGCTCGCCTTCACCGGCAGCCCACCCGTGCTCGCGATCTACGCGGTGGCGATGGTCGGCGGTGTGCTCACGGCGTTCGACAACCCGACGCGGCGCTCGTTCGTCGTGGAGATGGTTCCCCGCAGCCACATCAACAACGCTGTAAGCCTGAACTCGGCACTCATGACCGGCTCACGGGTGGTCGGCCCCGCCGTTGCCGGTCTGCTGGTTATGACCGTCGGATTCGGTTGGACCTTCATCATCGACGGGCTGTCCTACGTGGCGGTGCTCGCCGGTCTGGCGATGATGCGCAGCGATGAGCTGCACCCCGCCCCGGTGGTCGAGCGCGCCAAGGGTCAGGTGCGCGAGGGGCTCCGCTACGCACGTAGCGTGCCCCAGCTCTGGATGCCGTTGGTGATGATGGCCGTGGTCGGGACGCTGGCGTTCAACTTCCAGGTGGTCGTGCCGTTGTTCGTGACCGAGGACCTGGGGGGAGGGGACCAGACCTTCACGATGCTCTTCTCGGTGCTGAGCCTCGGCTCGCTCGTCGGAGCGCTCGTGGTCGCCCGGCGCACCGGCACGACGGTTCAGCGCGTCGGGGCCAGTGCGATCATCTTCGGTGTGACCATGGCGATGCTGGCCGTGGCTCCCGGACAGACCGCGGCGTTCCTGGTCGCGCCACTCGTCGGCATGGCGAGCATCGCGTTCATGACCTCGTCGACCGCGCTGGTCCAGATGGAGGCGTCGCCCGAGATGCGGGGTCGCGTGCTGGCCCTCCAGGCGATGGTCTTCCTGGGCAGCACACCGATCGGAGGGCCGCTGATCGGTTGGATATCGGAGGACCTGGGCGCTCGCTACGCCCTGGTCGTCGCGGCGTTCGCCTGCTTCGCAGCGGGCGGCTGGGGTGTGTTCGTCGCACGGCGGGACCGCGTCGACGACAGGACCGCGACGCTCGACCAGCCTCGCCGGGACGAAGCAGCGCTGGTCGGGAGTTGAAAGGTCGATGATCCAACCACGACACCGACTCGTCGACGAGCGCCCCTCGGTTCCGAGCCGAGCCCGCACTGGTGACCCGCGATGATGCCGGGCCACGGCTTCGGTGCCGTGCGATCCCTGTCGCGGGACTCCTCGGTCGCCCGTCAGCGCCTCGCGCCAGGAACCGTCGCCCGGGTCGCGGGGTTCGCACGGCCATACCGCAGGAGTCTGATTGCGTTCGTATCGCTGATCCTCGTCGAAGCGGCGGTCGGCGCGTCCATCCCGCTCGTGTACCGCGAGATCATCGATGTGGGAATCGCCGAGAAGAACACCTCCCTGGTCGTCTCCCTGGCCGGTCTACTGGTGGTGCTGGCGCTGGCCGGTGCGTCCATCTCGCTCGTGCAGCGCTGGTGCTCGGCGAGCATCGGAGAGGGTCTGATCTTCGACCTGCGCACCCAGGTGTTCGACCACGTGCAGCGTCAGCCGGTCGCGTTCTTCACCAGGACCCAGACCGGTTCGCTCGTGTCCAGGCTCAACTCCGACGTCATCGGAGCGCAGCAGGCGTTCACCTCGACGTTGTCCAACGTCGTCGGCAGCGCGGCCACCTTGGCGGCGACGCTCGTGGCGATGCTGTTCCTGTCGTGGCAGATCACTCTGCTCGCGCTCGTCCTGTTCCCGCTTTTCCTGCTGCCGGCCCGTTGGCTGGCACCGAAGCTCTCTGCCATCACACGCGAGCGCTACCAGGTCGACGCGGCTATGGCCCAGACCATGACCGAGCGCTTCAACATCGCCGGTGCGCTGCTGGTCAAGCTGTTCGGCCGCCCGGCGGAGGAGTCCTCGACGTTCGCCGGTCGAGCGGGGCGGGTGCGCGACATCGGCGTCACCTCGGCCATGTACTCGACAGTCGTGATGGTGGCGCTGAGCCTGGTGGCTGCGCTCGCGACGGCGCTGGTCTACGGCCTCGGTGGTGTGTTCGTGGTGAACGGGACGCTGGCGATCGGCACGCTCGTCGCGCTGACCGCCTACCTGAACCGCCTCTACGGACCCATCACCGCGCTGTCCAACGTCCAGGTCGACGTCATGACCACGCTGGTCAGCTTCGAGCGGGTCTTCGAGGTGCTCGACCTGGAGCCGATGATCACCGAGGCAGCCGAGGCGGCTCCGCTGCCCGCCGGGCCCACGTCGGTCGAGTTCGACTCGGTGTCGTTCCGGTATCCGTCCGCTGCCGAGGTGTCGATCGCGTCGCTCGAGTCGGTCGAGGCCGACCGGCTCAGCTCCGAGCGCGGCGAGATGCTCCTCCACGACGTCTCGTTCCGCATCGAGCCCGGGCAGATGGTCGCCCTGGTCGGCCCCTCGGGCGCGGGCAAGACGACCATCGCCGGTCTGGTCGCCCGTCTCTACGACGCGTCAGGGGGGCGGGTGCTGCTCGCCGACACCGACGTTCGCGACGCCACCCTGTTGTCGGTGCGCGATCGGGTCGGCATGGTGTCCCAGGATGCCCACCTGTTCCACGACACGTTGCGCGCCAACCTGCTCTACGCACGCCCCGATGCGACCCCGGCCGAGCTGGTCGATGCGCTGCGCGCGGCGCAGGTCTGGGGCCTGGTCGATGCGCTGCCCGACGGGCTGGACACTATGGTCGGCGACCGGGGTCACCGGCTCTCAGGTGGCGAGAAGCAGCGCCTGGCAATAGCCCGGTTGCTGTTGAAGGACCCGGCGGTCATGGTGCTCGATGAAGCGACGGCGCACCTGGACTCCGAGTCCGAGGCGGCGGTGCAGAAGGCGCTGGCCAACGCACTGGTCGGGCGGACGTCGCTCGTGATCGCCCACCGCCTGGCGACGGTCCGGGACGCGGACCTGATCCTGGTCGTCGACGGCGGTCGCATCGTCGAGCGCGGCACCCACGAGCACCTGCTGGCTGCCGGGGGCCTGTACGCGGACCTGAGTCGCACCCAGCTGTTGGAGTCCGGCGGCCGCCACGATGCGTCTGTCGGTGGCAACGACGAAGCTGTCGGTGTCACCGCCAGCTGAGACCGTCCCCAAGTAGGGACCGTCCGTCGGGGAGCCGAGCGCCTTCCAGAAGCTGGCTACCGGGGGCGGTCGATCGACCGGTCAGACCGCGGGGCCGCCACCGCTGCCACCGCCACCGGGGCCGCCCATGTCGCCTCGGCCCGATCGGGCCGAAGACGCGTTCGGGTCGACACCGAGGACGAGCAGCGCCCTGGTGCCCGCGAGCTGGGCGTCCTCCGAGGCGAACGCCTGGGTCCCGTTCGATGCGGGGTCGCCCCTCGAGACGGAGTCCTCGGTGTTGGTCGTGTCAGGGTCTCCCCTGTAGGGCGATTCCCGGAAGATCTCGCTGTTCAGCTCGTCCTCGAAGTAGATCTGCGAAGTCAGCACAGTCGAGTCGTCGAGGTGCACCTTGGTGTGGATGTGCACCGCGTGGCCGCGGTACCAGCCCGGGTAGTTGGAGATGAACTCGACGATGCCCTCGTCGTTGGCGGTCTGTGAGCCTCGCAGGAAGGTGGTGCCTTCTCCGGCGTCGTCCTGGGTGCCACCGTCGGCATAGGCGGAGTAGTCGCCGTCGGTGTCGCAGTGCCAGATCTCGACGACGGCGCCCGGGATCGGCTCGCAGGACTCGTCGACCACCTGCAGTCCCAATCGCAGTGGGTGTCCGGCGAGATCCTCGCGGATGTCGCGCCGCTCGATCTGGGTCACTGTCGGATACGGCCCTTCGGTCTGCTCCGGCGACAGCAGGCATGCTCCCAGGGCGGCGAAGTCGGCGGCTCTGAAGACGGTGGTGGACGGCGTTCCTCCAGACGTCGTACCAGAGCCCTCACCCTCGCCTGAGCCCGCGGCGGTGGTCGTCGATGTGCCTGAGCCGGCGGCGGTGGTCGAGGTGGATGGTGAGCCGCTCTCCGCTCCGTCGGAGCGCGCCCGCCAGCAACAGCGCGAGGGTGGCACCACCGCCCGTGCCGAGAGCCGTGCGTCTCGACATCCGACGGATCGGCGCGGGGGAGGGATCGGGAGTCGGTTCCATGTCGACCATCGAACCACCTGGCGACGCGGGCCGTCCGATACCCCTGCGCACCCTCACAGGGTCGCACGGTCGCGTGGGAAACGGGGTGAAGCACCACCCGAATTGGACTACTATCTGGACAGATGTCCAACTCTGTCGTCTCGCCGACGTATCCAGCGGTCGCCCCGACCCCGCTCGGCGGAGCGGCAGAGTCGACGCGGCGCCACCTCTCCCACAAGCAGGTCCAGACCGTCGACCGCCTCGTGGTCGCTGCGGTCGAGGAGCTGCGGGCGTCGGGGTACGACGGGCTGACGGTCCGCAATGTCGCCCGCCGCGCCGGTGTGGCGCCGGCTACCGCCTACAACTACTTCACCTCGCGTGACCACCTTGTCGCCGAGGTTTTCTGGCGTCGCCTCACCGCGCTGCCCGAGACACGCTTCGACGGCCGCACAGGGGCAGCCCGCCGTGTCAGCGACACCATGGCTGAGCTGACGCTGTTGGTTGCCGACGAGCCAGAGCTGGCCACTGCGTGCACCGTGGCCGTGCTCGCCAGCGACCCGGATGTGAAGGTACTGCGAGACCGCATCGGCTGGGAGTGGCACCGCCGTCTCGAAGCAGCACTGGGCGAGGCCGCCGATCCCGTAGTGCTCGAGACGCTCGAGTTCGCCGTCTCGGGAGCGTTGTTGCGCGCAGGGATGGGGCACATGAGCTACGACGAGCTGCCTGCCGCGATGACCCGAGTCGTGGAGCGCGTCGTCCGATGAGAAGGGAACATGCATCGTGAGCACGACCAGCGAGGTGGTGGTCTACAACCCGTACTCGTACGAGATCCACGAGGATCCGTACCCGACGTACGCACGGCTCAGGGAAGAGGCGCCGCTGTACCACAACCCCGAGGTTGGCTTCTGGGCGCTGTCACGCCACGAGGACGTGCTCGAGGGGTTCCGCGACCATGAGACCTTCTCGAGCGCACACGGGGTCTCTCTCGACCCGGCGGCCTCCGGTCCGAACGCTCACCGGACCATGTCGTTCCTGGCGATGGACCCGCCGATGCACGGCCGCATGCGTGGGCTCGTGTCCAAGGGGTTCACCCCGCGCCGTGTCGCCGAGATGGAGCCCCGCATCCGCGAGATCGCCCGGCAGTACATCGCCGAGATGCTCGAACGTCCGAACGACCTGGACTTCATCGCCCACTTCGCCGGGCGCATGCCCATGGACGTCATCTCCGAGATGATGGGCGTGCCTGTGGCCGACCGTGAGGAGCTGCGTCGCCTGTCGGACCTGTTGGTGCACCGCGAAGAGGGCGTGAACGATGTTCCGCCGGAGGGCATGGCCGCCACGCTCGAGCTCGTCGTCTACTACGCGGACATGCTCGCCCAGCGAAAGGCCCGTCCCACCGACGACCTGACCTCCGCGCTGTTGGGCGCCGAGATAGACGGCGACCGACTGACCGACGACGAGATAACCGGCTTCCTGTTCCTCATGGTCGTAGCCGGCAACGAGACCACCACCAAGCTGCTCGCCAACGCCTGGTATTGGGCGTGGCGTCATCCGGACCAGCGGACAAAGCCCTTCGCCGATCCGTCGCGGATCCCGGCATGGGTCGAAGAGACGCTCCGCTTCGACACGTCTTCGCAGATCCTCGGGCGGATCACCACCCGCGACGTCGAGATGCACGACCGGGTGATCCCCGCCGGTGACCGGGTCCTGCTGCTCGCCGGCTCGGCCAACCGTGACCACCGTGTGTTCGCCGACCCGGACCGCTACGACCTGGACCGCGGCGAGGACCTGCCGCAGCTCGCCAGCTTCGGCTTTGGTCGCCACTACTGCCTGGGCGCGTCGCTCGCCCGCCTCGAAGCGTGCGTCGCGCTCGAGGAGCTCGTCGCTGCCTTCGACACCTACGACATCGACCCTGCGGGACTGGAACGGGTCCACTCGGTCAACGTCCGCGGGTTCGCGGAGATGCCTACCACCGTCGTCGCCCGACGAGGCAAGGGCAGCTGATGCCGCGCTTCGATCCCCACCCCGAGCGGCGCGGCGGCGATCGTCACCGGCGCCTCGTCCGGCATCGGTGCCGCGACGGCCAAGGAGCTCGCCGGGGTAGGCCACCCGGTGGTCATCGGTGCTCGCCGGATCGACCGGCTCGAGGATCTGGCCGGCGAGCTACGAGCGGGCGGCGCCGAGGTGCTCGCACTGCCGCTCGACCTGACCCGGCCCGAATCGGTCGATGAGTTCGCGGCGCGGGCCGAGTCCGAGATGGGCCCAATAGAGATCCTGGTCTCGAACGCCGGCGACGTGCAGCCGATCACCACAGTCGCTTCGCCCGACGAGTTCGCCCGTCAGCTCCAGGTCAACCTGCTCGGCGCCCAGGCACTGGCGCACGCAGTGGTGCCGGCCATGTACGAGCGTCGCCGCGGCGACGTCGTCTTCGTGACCTCCGAAGTTGCACTGTCACCCCGCACGCACATGGCTGCCTACGTCGCATCCAAGGCCGGGCTCGAGGGGTTCGCGCGGGCGATGGCCATGGAGTCCGAGGGAACGGGTGTGAGAGTCGGCATCGTCCGACCCGGTCCGACCTCGACCGAGCAGGGCTCCACCTGGGAGATCGAATCGATCAACGAGGTCATCTCGTCCTGGACCCATTGGGGGATGCTGCGCCACGACGGCGCGATCCGGCCCAAGGAGATGTCCGAGGCCGTGCTCTCCATGGTCTCCGTCCCGCGAGGTACCCGGTGGGCGGTGCTCGAGGTCCAGCCCGAGGCGCCCGTCGTCCCCGCTTCCCCTGCCACCGAGGAGCAGCAGTGAGCACTGATCGGAAAACGTCCCCTGACACGGCGCGCGGGACCATCCCGAGGGTCTCGGGCGACGACGGCGCCACAGGTCACCTCGAGGAGCTGCGCGTCGACCCGATCGGACTGATGCAACGGGTCCGCGACGAGTGCGGCGACGTGGGGGAGTTCCGCCTGGCAGACAAGGACGTCGTGTTGCTGAGCGGTGCCGAGGCCAACGAGGTGTTCTTCCGGGCGTCCGACGACGAACTGGACCAGGCCGCCGCCTACCCGTTCATGAAGCCGGTCTTCGGCGAGGGCGTTGTGTTCGACGCGACACCGGAGGAACGTCGTCGAGCGCTCCACAACCAGTCGCTGCGCGACAAGTTCATGCGGGGCCACGCGGCGACCATCGCCACCGAGATCGACCGGATGCTCACGGAGTGGGACGACGAGGGCGAGATCGACCTGCTCGACTGGACAGCCGAGCTGTTCATCTACACCTCGACGTCGTGTCTGATCGGGCCGAAGTTCCGTGAGGAGCTGGACGTCTCGGTCGCCCACCTGTTCCACGACCTGGAGCGCGGTACCGACGCCATCGCCTTCGTCGATCCATACGCCGACATCGACAGCTTCCACCGCCGTGATGCCGCCAGGGCGGCGCTGGTCGAACGCATCGAGGCGGTCATGGCGAAGCGCCGCGCCAGCGGGCCGCCAGGTGATGACGAGGAGCGCGACCTGGTCGACGTGCTCATGTCGATCAAGGACCCTGACGGCAACGAGCACTTCTCGCCCGATGTCATAACCGGGATGTTCATCTCGATGATGTTCGCCGGGCACCACACCACCTCGACCACGGCGTCGTGGTTCATCATCGAGATGCTCCGCAACCCAGATGTGCTGGCCAACGTGGTCGCCGAGATGGACGTGCTGGCTGACGCCGGTGGCGGTGAGATCACCTACCAGGACCTGCGTGAGGTGCCGTGGCTCGAGGCATCGATCAAGGAGACCCTGCGTCTGCACCCGCCGCTGATCCTGCTGTTGCGCCTCGCGATGGTGCCCGTCGAGGTGGACGGCTTCACGATCCCCGCCGGCAAGCTCGTCGGTGCGTCACCGGCCGTGTCGAACCGTCTGCCCGAGGCGTTCGTCGACGCCGACCGATTCGATCCGGCGCGCTACATCGACCCGCGCCAGGACGACCTGGAAAACCCGTGGAACTGGATCCCATTCGGGGCCGGTCGTCACCGTTGTGTAGGGGCGGCGTTCGCCCTGATGCAGCTGAAGACGATCTTCTGCATCCTCCTGCGTGACTGGGAGCTCGAGGCGGCCCAGCCACCCGAGAGCTACCACAACGACCACTCCAAGATGGTCGTACAGCTAGCGCAGCCCTGCATGGTGCGCTACCGCCGGCGGAAACGGACCACGACGACAGAGGAGCGGTGATGGGGTTCCGGATCGTCGTAGACAGGGACCTGTGCCAGGGGCACGGTGTCTGTGAGAGCGAGGCACCCGACCTGTTCCGGGTCGGGCCGGGACCGAACGGTCGAGGTGTTGGATCCGACACCACCGGACGCGCAGCGCCGCGGTGCTGAGCTGGCCGTCAAGTACTGCCCTACCCACGCGTTGTCGATCGTCGATGACTGAAGCACAGCCGAACAAGGAGATGACGACATGGCTGCATTCCCACGCACCGAGCTCGAGGAGATGGTCGAGCGGTGGCTTCAGGCGAACCGCGACGCCGAGGCCGCCGGCGACTGGCGACTGATGGCCGAGATGTACACCGAGGACGCCACGTACGGGTGGAACTACGGCCCTCAGACCGACTTCATGGCAGTCGGCCGCGACGAGATCCGCGAACTGGCGCTGGGCGCCGAGATGGGCGGGCTCGACGGCTGGGAGTACCCCTACGAGGAGGTCGTCATCGACGACCAGAAGGGCTGGGTCATCGGTCTCTGGCGCCAGGTCGCCGACGCCACCCGCGAAGACGGAACCCAGTACGAGGTGCACGGCATCGGCGGCAGCTGGTTCCGCTATGCCGGCAACTTCCAGTGGAACTGGCAGCGCGACTGGTTCGACTTCGGCAACGCGGCCCGCGCTGTTCCTTGAGATGATGACCGACGGTGTTCTCTCCGACGGGATGACCGAGCGCATGAACCGCTCGATGCGCGGTCCGCTGCCCGGCTACTACCCGGCTGGCAAGGCGCCGGTGAAGCTCTGGGATCGCTGATGGAAGCGGCGAACCTGGCGGACGGCTTGGACATGCTGCTGGTCGACGGCGAGCTGCGCTCGGCCACCGGATCCGCCACGTTCGCCACGATCGATCCGTCGACCGAGGATGTGCTCGGTCTCGCCGCCGACGCGACAGCGGCCGACATGGAAGCAGCGATCGACGCAGCCCGCCGGGCGTTCGACCGCAGCAGCTGGGCGACGGACGCAGCCCTGCGGGCTCGCTGTCTGCGCCAACTCCGAGACGCTCTCGCAGAAAGGGGCGAGTCGCTGCGAGCATTGACCACCGCCGAGGCGGGAGCGCCGGCGTTCCTGACGGCGGGCCCGCAGTTCGACATCCCAGTCGAAGACCTCGGCTACTGGGCGGACCTTGCAGAGTCCTACGACGGCTGGCGTGTCGACCTGGGTGAGCGGGTGTCGGTCGGTGTGCCCACGCACCGACAGATCTGGCGGGAGCCAGCGGGCGTGGTCGGCGCGATCACCCCCTGGAACTTCCCCCATCAGATCAACTTCGCCAAGCTCGGCCCGGCGCTCGCTGCAGGCTGCACGGTGGTGCTCAAGCCGGCTCCCGACACCCCGCTCTGCGCCTCGGCGGTGGCGCGCATCGCTGCTGAGCACACCGAGATCCCTCCGGGTGTGCTCAACGTCGTGACCTCGTCGGACCACTCGCTCGGCGCTCAGCTAGCCGGGGATCCCCGCGTGGACGTCGTGTCGTTCACAGGTTCGACGAACACCGGACGCTCGGTCATGCGCGAGCGCGGCGGACAACATCACCAGGGTCTTCCTGGAGCTGGGTGGCAAGTCCGCGTTCGTGATGCTCGACGATGCCGACATCGCGGGGGCCGCTTCCATGGCGGCGTTCATGGCGTCCACGCACGCGGGCCAGGGGTGTGCGATCACCACCCGTCTGCTCGTCCCCCGCGCGCTGCACGACCAGGTCGTCGAGGTCGCGGCAGCGACCATGGGTTCGCTGGCTGCGGCCGACCCCAACGACCCGGGCACGATCTGCGGGCCGGTGATCTCGGCGCGCCAGCGCGACCGCGTCGAGGCGTATCTGGCCGCAGCGTTGGACGAGGGCGGGACCTTCGCCGCCGGTGGCGGCCGTTCGACGCGCATGGAGTGCGGGTACTTCATCGATCCGACGCTGGTGGTCGGGCTCGACAACAGCGCGACCGTGGCCCGCGAAGAGATCTTCGGGCCGGTCCTCACGGTGATCCCCCACGACGGCGACGACGACGCCGTCGCGATAGCCAACGACTCGCCCTACGGCCTGTCGGGGGCGGTGTTCTCCGCTGACGAGGAGCGGGCGCTGGGGGTCGCGGCGAGGATCCGCACAGGCACTCTCGGCATCAACGGCGGGGTCTGGTACGCGGCCGATGTTCCCTTCGGTGGATACAAGCAGTCGGGAATCGGGCGAGAGATGGGTGTCGCCGGGTTCGAGGAGTACCTGGAGACCAAGGCAGTGGCGGTCGCTCGATGAGCGATCGGGCAACCGTGCGTAGGGCCGACGAGATGCACCGCGATGAGCTGGCGGTCCTCGTCCGGGAGATGCTGCTCGCCGGGCAGCTCATCGACCGCGCCGGCATGCCCCACCTGATCGCAGACTACGGGCGCGACGAGATGGGCCGCATCGCGATCGACGAGTGGATGGGGGCCAGCCCGATCTACACCCGGAGGATGCAGAGGATGCTCGGGTTCTCCGGCGAGACGATCGAGACGATGTTCAAAGGCCTTCAGCTCGACATCGGGGCACCACCCGAGTTCATGGACTTCCGCCTGAAGGTCATCGACGACCACCACGGCGAGTTCTGGCTGGATCATTGCGGCGCGCTCATGGACGTCGAACCGATGGGCGACGAGTACGTCCACACGATGTGTCACGACATCGAGGACCCGACCTTCGATGCCACCGCCATGGCGACGAGCCCGTACGCCCGAATCCGGCCGATCCACCGTCCGCCCAGGGCCCCGGCTGATCGCCACCCCCACTGCCACTGGACCGCCACGATCGACCCGGGCCTCGACCCTCTGCCCGAACCGGAGCCGGCGACCCACATCGCCACCTCCCGACTTGCCGCCTTGGCGGTTCCGGCGATCCACAGCGGAGGGGAGGGATGGTCCGACTACCGCGCACCCATGGACGCGGACCTGCGCATGGAGTGGTTCTCGCAGGCCACGTTGCTCGGGCTGCTCCACGAGACAGCAGTCCAGGCTCACCTGCTGGTCATGTCGTTCGGATTCGCGATCCAACGGCGCCACGGCATCGACGACGCACGACGGATCGTGGCCAAGCAGATGGCCGGCATCGCGGGGATCTCGTCCGAGCGGCTGCACGACGCCATGGGTCTGGACGGATCGCAGAGCGCGTTGGCGCAGGTGTTGGAGCTGCACCCCCTTCTCAAACCCCGTGACTACGTTGCAGCACGGATCGAGCGGTCAGCTGACGGAGAGGGCCTCCGCGTCGCGCTCGCCGACTGCGATGCAATGCACGAGCCCTTCATCAACTGGATCAAGCTCCTTGCCGATGGCCACGACGACGGCCTGCGAACCCTCGTCCAGGGTGTCGACCTCCACTACGACATCGAGCGGGTGCGACCCGGTGACGGCGAGGTCGCCGCGTGGCGGGTCGTCCGCCGCGACGAGCCGGCACGGGAGTCGCGCCTGGGTCGCGCTCACGAGGTTCAGCTCGGGTGCGACGTTCGAGTTCTCCGAGACACCCGTCAGCCTCGCGAGAGAAGCGGGTCAGCCGATCGGCTCGTTGACCCGTAGCCACTGCGCCACCCGCTCCAGGCAGCTCTCTCGCAGGTGAAGCCCGTCCGGTCGGAGGCAGAACGAGGCCACGTTCTCTCCTGAACCGAGTATCCGGGCCAGGTCTCCCACGACCACCCAGTCGCGGGTGGCGGCGACCTGTTCAGCCAGCTCGTTGATGTGGCGGTTGCGCAATCCGACCTCGTCCTCCTGCGTGCGGACGTGACCGAGCCACAGCACCGTCGTGCCCGTCCCGGCGAACGCGTCGAAGCTGCGGGCCAGCCGGGCCGAGTACTCGGCGTCCCACGCGGCCGAGTCGGCCATCTCGACGACGACGTCGCCGCCTTCGTCGCGCAGGTCCTGCGCGGTCGTTCGAGCCGAGCGACAGCACGAGCACGTCCGGTGGGAACTCGGCCGCGAGCTCTTGGAGTCGCCCCGGCCAGTCGAAGGAGTCGGGTCGCGCGAGCCCCGTACCGGTCTCGCCGATCACCTTGAGCTCCTGCTGCGCGTCAAGGGCCTCCCGCAACGCCATTCCGATGCCGAGCGATATCGAATCACCCGCGACGGTGACCTTCTGAGCGGGGCCGTCCTCTGACGCCGCTGCCGCTTCGGCCGACTCCCCGATGGCCGGCGCGGCGCCGACGGGCTCGCTCAAGTCTGCCCCACCAGCCGCGCCGCATCCCGCGGTGATCACAAGCGACAGCGCGACGAGCATCACTCCCTGGCGACTTCGTGCGCGGTGATCTGGCGATCGTTCGCCGTGCAGGGACATCCCGACATTCTCGACCCGTACCGGGGGTGCGGGGCAAGCGGTTGGGGCCTGAGCTTGGTGTTCGCTCAGCCGAGCTCGAGCCAACTCGTATCCGCGGCGGGGCCATCGACGGTGCCGCGGTCAGCTTCAGGGAGTCGATCTGGGCGGTGGCGACGAGGAAGCAGATGCCTCCGCGTCGAGATGAACCCTGGGCCATGGGTTCCTGCATGTCGAAAGCGGGATCGTTGGAGACGCACGGGGTGTCGGCCGGGGTCACGACCCGGCCGTCGGAGCCGACGACGCCCAGGTCCACGCCGTAGAAGGGCGATTCTGCGCTGCGTTCCCCGTCCAGGTAGGTCATCTCCAGGTCGATCAGGACGATGGTCTGCTCGTCGGTGGGCGAGAGCTCCGGGTTGAGCGGCGCCAACGTCGCCGTGGCCGCAGGGTCCCAGCCGTGCACCATCACCGTCCAGCCGTTGCCGATGGCGACTCGGGTGCCCGGCGCAGCGGGGTGGTCGGCGGAGGTGGGCGGAGCGGCGTCTCGCAGCTCGGGAACCCGAAGATCAAGTCGGTCGAAGGAACCCGCAGCGGGTCCGGTACCCCGGCCGAGCAGCAGGATCACCACGGTGGTCGACATGGCCGCGACGGCCAGGACCGCAAGGGTCACCGGGAGCTTGCGGCCGGGCCGACGGTGCTCGGGATCCGGCGGGGCAGCGCCTGTAGGTCCGGTGGGCGCCGCGGGCTCGCTCAAACCCCGTGCCCGTTCGGCCAACGCGCTCCACGGCGGGATGTCGGTCGGCCGGTCGGTCACTGACCTCACGGTAGACGCCGCTCACGGTCCGCGCGGATCGGAGGTCGCGAACGCTGTCGGTTCATCCGAGCAGCAGGTCTGTCTCGTCGGGGTGCAGCTCCGCGAACCGACGCACGTGCGCAAGGTCGCCAGAGCGGATCACCGCGTCCCGCAGCACGACGTCGAGGTGGTGTCCCCGCGCCGACAGGTACGGAGACTCCGACTGGGGCATCACGGGTCCCCTGTACCGATCGAGGGCCTTGGCCAGGTCCTTGTGGTCGAGAGCATCGAGGATCTCGTCGACGTCGACGGCGATCGGCCCGCCGAGTCGGTACGGGCGTGACAGGATCAGGTCGTCGAGTCTCTTGCGGATGTGCGACACCTCGGCCTTGAGGGTCGACATGGAGACCGCCCGGTCGCCGTAGACGTGGGCGTGGAGCTCGTCGAGGGTCAGTCCGTCGTGCAGCGCGATCGTCGCCAGGATCTCGATCTGGCGGGTGGTGAGCGGTACCGGGTCGCCGTGGTGGGTCAGCTCCCCCCGACCCGACAGCCGCAGCCGCCACGGCGAGGCCGCCTCTCCGGCATCGAGGCTCAGCTGGGCCTCGGCGAGCCTTGCCAGCGTTCGCACGGTCGTCAGACCGAGCGCGGAGGTCTTCTCCCAGCTCGAGCTCAGATCGATGACCCCCAGCGGAACCCCGGTCGCCGGGTCCATCACGGGGGCGGCGTAGCAGACCCAGTCGGTCACGGCGTCACACCAGTGCTCCGACGAGAACACCGTCGCCGGCCGCCCGGCGGTGAGCGCCATGCCGAGAGCGTTCGTACCGGCGTTCTGTTCGCTCCAGCGGCCACCGGGCACGAAGTTGACCGACTCGCCGATGCGGCTCATCCGGCGGTTTCCGTGCGACCACAGGACGGTTCCTTCGGAGTCGGTGATTGCAGCCAGCAGGTCGTCGTGTTCGGTGATGGTGCGGAGCTCGTCCAGAAGGGCGTCGCCGACGCGCCGGATCCTCGACTCCTGCCACGCGTCCCTCACCACGTCCTCGTCGACGGTGGGGACACGGTCGAGGTGCATCGCCACGTGCGGAGCGCACCGCTGCCAGCTGGCGAGCACCTCGGGTGCGACTATCCCGTCTGGCCGGTGGGCACCGACCCTGGCTGCCTCCAGCCGACGTCTTCGTTCGCGTAGTTCGTCGTCCATCCCGACGACCAACCTTTCCCCAACCCTGTCTCCTCCATCATGCAACAGGACCACCGATGTCGACAGGGACTTCACCCGGTTCCTGTGGTCCGGTCGGTCAGACCCTCCACCCATCCCTCCATCCCAATCAGGGCGGTCGGCGACGGCGAGGCGCTCAGCGTCTCGCCGTCGATCGGCGTCCCGGGTCGGCTTGGGGCGGGACTTCGGCCGAGGTCCTTGACGACCTCCGGCGGTGATGGGAGCGTTCGGCTCATGATCCACACGAGCCCGCTGCCCGAAGTCGAGATCCCCGAGGTATCCCTTCCGGTCCACGTGCTTGCCAGGGCGGTGGAGCTCGGCGACAAGCCGGCGCTGATCGACGGTCCGACGGGTCGAACGATCACCTATTCGCAGCTGGCTGACCTGTGCGCCCGCTTCGCCGGCGGCCTACAGGCCCGCGGGTTCGGCAAGGGCGACGTGCTGGCCATCATGGCTCCGAACCTGCCGGAGTATGCGATCCTCTTCCACGGCGCGGCCCTCTCCGGTGGCACCGTCACCACTGTCAACCCGACCTACACCGCCACAGAGGTGCACCATCAGCTGACCGACTCCGGTGCATCGCTGCTCGTGACCATCCCGATGTTCCTCGGGGTGGCGACCGAAGGTGCGCAGGAGACCGGGGTGGAGCAGATCTACCTGCTGGGCGAAGCTGCCGACGGCGCCGCATCGGTGTTCGATCTCCTCGGCGACCCGATCGCCGCGCCCGCGGAGGTGCACCCACTGGACGACGTCGTGGTCCTGCCCTACTCGTCGGGCACGACCGGGCTGTCGAAGGGTGTGATGCTCACCCACCACAACCTGGTGGCCAACGTCGAGCAGATCCTCGCCGCTTCGGATCTGAACCAGGGCGACGTCGTCATGGCGGTGCTGCCGTTCTTCCACATCTACGGCATGGAGGTCCTGATGAACGCGGCTCTGCGCGCCGGGGCGACCATCGTCACCATGCCCCGCTTCGACCTGGAGCAGTTCCTGCAACTGCACCAGGAGCACAGGGTCACCAGGTCCTTCGTCGCTCCTCCGATCGTCGTGGCGCTGGCCAAGCACCCGTTGGTGGATCAGTACGACATGTCGAGCGTCGAGCAGTTCTTCTCGGGTGCCGCGCCGCTGTCAGCGGAGCTGGCCCTCGAGGCAGCCGGGCGCCTGGGTGCCGAGGTCGTGCAGGGCTACGGGATGACCGAGATGTCACCCGTCTCGCACATGACGCTCAAGGGCGGCTTCAAGCCCGGTTCGGTGGGTGTCACCGCTCCGAGCACCGAGACGATGATCGTCGACCCAGCGACGGGCGAGTCGCTAGGGGTGGATGCCGACGGCGAGGTGTGGGTCAGGGGTCCCCAGGTGATGAAGGGGTATCTCAACAACGCTGCGGCGACCGAGGCGACGCTCGACGCGGACGGGTGGCTCCACACCGGCGACATCGGCCACATCGACTCGGACGGACATCTCTACGTGGTCGACCGGCTCAAGGAGCTCATCAAGTTCAAGGGGTTCCAGGTCCCCCCGGCGGAGCTAGAGGCCTTGCTGCTTACCCACCCTGCTGTGGCGGACTCGGCGGTGATCGGTCTGCCCGACGTCGATGCGGGCGAGATCCCGGTCGGCTACGTGGTGCTCAAGCCTGGAGCCGACACCACAGCCGAAGAGATCCAGGAGTTCGTGGCAGGCAAGGTCGCCACGTACAAGCAGATCCGGGTGCTCCACCTGGTCGACGAGATCCCCAAGTCTGCGTCCGGCAAGATCCTGCGCCGCGTGCTGCGCGACCAGGCCGAACAGGCCGGCTGAAGGGCTTTTCGGGTCACCGAATCCAGTCCGCCCGACCCCAGTCCGCCCGAACTTCTCGGTGCGATTGCAGTCAGCCCCTGACAACGATCGCACCGAGATCGCGGCGAACCCGGATTTCAGGTTCCGGATCCAGCGGCGCTGATGGGAATCGAACCCTCGACCGCATGCCTACAACGGAGTGCGCTGCGGTCCCGAGGCGTCCCGAGGAGTTTGGCCCCCTCTGGGCCCCGAGGGGGCCAAGCCGGTGGTTCCTGTCACGTGAGCGTCGGCGGTCTCTAGGCTGCTCCCATGTCGTTGACCGTCGATCTGCCCGAGGATGTGATGCGCCGCCTCGAGGCGGTGGCCTTCCTTCGACGGAACCGTGTGGAGTGGGTCGCGCCGAGCACCGATGACGCGGTGCCGACGATCCCGTGCTGTTCGACGCTGGCACTCCGATCGGTGAGGCACTTGTGCGGGAATAGAGGGGGTTTGACCATGAAGATCGCAGCGGTGCTGGGAGCCGCAATCCTGATCGGTTCGCTGGCCGGGTGCACACAGCCGCCGGCCGGTGCCCCCGCCTTGGGCTGCTACGACGACCCGACCGAGCCGTACAGCACGTGGGACATCCGACTGACAGCGCCTCTCGGAACCGTCGGGAACGCTGAGATGCTGTACGGCTCGTCCGATGGCTCCTGCAGCGGGGACGTGAGCTTCAGATACATCGGGACGATCGTCCGCGGGGACAACGCGGCCGCTGCTTGCGACGAGGCTGTAGGCCCAGAGGGCTGGGCCGAGGAGATCGACCTAGCGGTATTCACCAGACCGGCGAGTCTCGCTGGCTATTGGATGTGCATGCCGGCAATCACCTGACCCCAACCGCCGGCTTGCGGCGGGTGACGGCCGAGCGGGTCTGGCCGCGCCACGATTCCTCTCGCTGTGAGGGCTGACTGTGCATGAGGCTGCCAGCGCCTGATCCTGCATGCCCCGAACGCCGGGTGACCGTCCGGGAGGGCTGGCCAGAGCTGATGGCCGGCACTCTGTCACTCGTCTCGAGCCAGTCCTTCGAGACGTTCCGAGCGGAGCAGCAAGCGGGCTGTCTGCGGCTATGAAGTTCCTGAGGTGACTCCGATGCCCCGATCGATCCAAGAGATCCTCGACCACGCCGAGGAGATTGCTCAGCGGTTCGAGAACTACGAGCCCTCCGATGGCGATGAGCGCCCGGTCGAGGAGTACATGCTCGAACGAGCGGCGCTCGACCGCGCTCGCAGCGAGCGTCAGGTCATCGACGCGGTGATCGCCGCGCGTACAGCGGGGGCGTCGTGGCAGAGGATCGGCAGCCTCCTGGGCACATCTGCGCAGGCGGCTCAGCAGCGCTACGCCTCGGCGGTCAAGTCCATCTGAGCTTCACTGCCCCATACCGCCGACCCAGTGACACGGTTTGAGCCCTTGCGTTCAGGCCGGAGTCTTGGTTCCGTACTTGCGCTGTGCTGCCTGCTTCGATACGCCGAGCATGGCGCCTATCTCGGACCACGACCGGTGAGCGGCCCGGGCAGCTCGGACGGACTCGGCGAGCTTGGAGTCGACCTGGTCTCGCTGCTGGGCGAGTTCGGCGATGTGGCGCAGTGAGTCCGTGTCGGCTTCGCGGAGGTCTGCTGGCTCGACCGTCTCGGCCCAGGCTTCGAGGGCTGCGGCCCGTTCTGCTCGGCTCTTGGTCATGGCTTCCACCATCCCGTCAGGAACTTGGGTCGCGCTGGCATCGCGTGGATCACAGCGGTTCCTTGATCGTCATCGACGACGCCGACCTCGAGCGGCCCTGCAGTGGTTGCAGGTCCGATGTAGATGGTGACGGCCGGGTCGTCTGTCTCGAACGCTCTCCAATGGTTTCGCACTGCGTGCAGCATGTCGTCGTCGGCGACACCTTGCTTGCGGGCACTCGCTTCGATGTCCACCGAGGGACAACGGTATCCGGACAACCCCCAGACGTCAACACATGTTGACGGGGTAAGGGGCCCTTGGATCACCCGTACAACAGCGGCTCAGTGACAGTCGACGGCAACCGAGAGTGCGTCGCAGACGGCACGCATGCGTTCGTCGCTCAAGCGTCCGAGCCGGCCGACGAGGACGCCAACGGACACGCTCTCGACCGAGTCGAGGTTGACGGCGCACAGTCGCGGGACCGGGTCGACCCGGGCTCGAGCACCACCTCGCTCGGCAGCCCCCTGATGGTCGTCGTACAGGGGGCGATCAAGGTTCGGCCCAGCCGGGGAATGGCGACATCTCGACTCAACACGACGACGGGTCGGCTGCCGATGTCCGGCAGCTCGCACCACCAGAGCTCACCGCGCCGGGGATGGTCGGTCACGACGCGGATGCGGCTGTACGGAACGACGCGAGGTCGCCCCACTCATCGGCATCGTCGACCGGGAGCTCGTCGTATGCGGCGTAGGCGTTGTCGATCTCTGCCCGCCGATGGTGTGCCAGGAGCGCGTCGAGTGCCCGGTCGAACAGCACAGAGTCGGAGTATGCACCCGTCACCGCCCGAGCCCTTGTGAGGAGTTCGTCATCGACCGTCGTGCTGACGCGTGTACGAGCCATGCCACGACTATGCCACCACACCGTCCTCCCAACAACGCGTCCCGGGGCAGTTGTTGCCCCGAACCGTCCCCGAACGCGGGGTCCGGGTCTGGGCAGGTCAGGTGGGTGAAGCCGACGAGTTCGACGCACGTGTCGAGGACGCAACTGGTGGAGCGTCGAACGGTGAACGCCGACGAGTCTCGATCAGCTCGTCTTCTCTCCTGGTCCGGATGACGCGCGCTGGACGGGGCCCGTCGAGACTCGGGACACCGGTGCGGACAAGGCCGGCAGCCTTGTTCCTACTCGGCCAGCTCGCCGGAGAGGAGGCCCAGGATGTCTCGCCGCGCGTGGAGGACCCGCCAGATGTCGACGATCCCGTTGTCGATGTTCTCGTTGTCGGCGCGGTAGAAGACGACGTAGGGGAAGCGCGGTGTGGGCCAGCTCCGCAGGTCGGGGATCTCGAGCTCGTAGGCGAACCTGAGCGAGCCGATGGGCGGGTGGTCGCCCAACGTACGGATCGCCGCCTCGAGGGAGTCGACGAAGTCGAGGGCTACGGCCGCGCCAGCTTCGCCGCGGTAGAAGGCGACGGCTTCCTCGACGTCGCGCTGTGCGCCAGCGCGCAGGTGTGCTTGGGTCACGCCGGACTCAGCCGGCAGCTCGGGCTTGGTCCCGCAGCGACGCGAAGTACGCAGCGTCCGCGTTGGTGGTCACCGGACCCCTCGCTCCCTCGAGAAGGGCCGCTCGGAGCTGGCGCCGCTCGTAGTCGCGCCGGATCAGCTCACGCACGTATTCGCTGGTAGACCCGAAGCTACCCTCGTCGACCTGGGTGTCGACGAACGAACGAAGCTCGTCGGGCAGCGACACGTTCATCGTGGCCATCCCGACAGGGTACATCCTTGGCAAGCTTTGCCAAGTCTGCTGCGCCGCCGGTCTCGGCCCTGAACCCGACGAACGCCTCGACGAGGTCATCGCCACGATGGAGCGGATCGACTTCGTCCACGTCGAAGAGGCAGAGGCGCACGTCGCCTGGCGCTTCGACCGGTTGACCTGCTTGCAAAGCAGGATCAACCTATCCAGAGGAAGGGTCCGAAGTCGCAGAACCCCGGGAATGACGGCGGTTCTGGTGACAGCGACGACCGTTGAGCGACCGGGGTTGCCGATCGAAAAGGGCACGTAGTGCGCACGGCAGGGAGCGGTGAAAGGGCGGCGACTGCCCGGTATCGTTGAAGGCGAGATGTCGAGCGATCCCGCCACCCCCGTTCCGAGGCAGCAGAGCCTTGAGCTTCCCGTCGAGGAGCTCCTTCGGCGCGTCAAGCCGATGCCTCCCCCGGAGGAGTTCGTGATCGACGATCTCACTCCCGAGGAGGGCGAAGCCTTCCTCGATGCCGTTCGCTCGTGACCGCTCGCAAGTGGCGGGGACCGGCGGTCGTCGACACCGACGTCTTCAGCTCCGAGCTTGTTCCCGGTTCCGCGCTGGCTGAGCGCTACCGACCACTGACCCTTGGTCGACCGACGTTCATCTCGTTCCAGACTGCGGCGGAGATCCGCTTCGGTGCGCTGCTACGAGGATGGGGCGAAGCCAGACGACTCCGAATGGAAGCTCGACTCGCGGTGGCCGAGACGGTGGAGTCTGGCTTCGAGCTGATCGCCGTCTACGCGCAGCTGAAGGTGGACTGCCGCCGAGCCGGGCATCCCCTCGCGCAGAAGATCCACGATGGCGATCGTTGGATCGCAGCGACGGCGATTCGGCTCGACCTGCCGCTTGTCGCCAACGACCGGATCTTTGGCAACGTTCCTGGGCTCCGTGTGGAGACACTTCGCGACGGGTGAAGGGACACGATGGCCGACGATCAGAAGCCGAGCGCTACCGACACCAGCATGCCTGTCGTGATCGAGGTCGACTCTGAGCAGTGCGATGACGTCATAGCGACGTTCCTCACGTGGACTGGCTCTGAATCCGCCGTCCGATGTCTCTTCACGCCGGATGTCCTTCTCGCGGTCGACACGGAAGCGTGTCGCGGGTGGTTGCTTGACGAGGTCTATTGGGTGACCTTGTGGATCGACCAGGGCGCGGAAGCTCTTCTCTTGGCGCTGACGGACGACCTTCCGACAGGCTCCTGGCGTCTTACGACCGTCGCCGAGCCGAACCCACTGGATCTCCTGGCGTCCGTGGTCGAAGGCGGTCACCCGTTGTCTGAGGTTCGGCGCTTGCTCTGACTCCGGAACCGGCAACACGGCAAGTCGACTCAACTGCCGAAGAATCGTCGCCATCTCGATCTGGACTGTTGCGCTGTTCCATCGTCGGAATTCTCTTCGCGAGGACCGGCGAGAGAGCGGTGCACAAGGTCGAAGCTCGAGGTAGCGGTGGCGTCGCCATCTCCGATGAAGGGGGCGCTGGCCTGGGGGTCGTAGGCCACCAGGCCAGATGCAGCTTCGATCGATCGCGCGAGCTGCCGTAGGAGCTCGACCATTTGATCGGCCTCGTCTCCGCTGTGCCAGTAGGGGACGCTGAGCACGAGCTCTCCTGGAAAGAGCGAAACCTGGATGCCGCTGCCCTCGTCGGTCAGCTCGCGAACCCGCTCGCTCTCGAACACCTCGGCGTCGGGTAGCAGCCGACGTAGCTCGTTGGCGACGTTGTTCCAGAGTGCGAGGCGCTCGCTGGTCAGGATCAGCTCCTGACCGTCCGCGTCCGCCAACGCTGTCATTGCCGAATCCCAATCATCGTCGGCTGGTCGGTTCAGGAAGTAGACGTCGAAGCTCACCGGCTGACACCCTACGGCCGGACTTCAGGTGGGTCCGTAGAATCTCGTGCGTGCACGCGTCAGACGACAGGTCCAGGAGGCCGCCGCTATCCAGGTCTTCCAGGCCCGAGCCGGACGGGTCGGATCCCCTGCGGAGCAAGGGATCTCGGAGTGGAGCTGATGGGAATCGAACCCACGACCCCCTGCTTGCAAATCGGGATCGGGGGTCCGGAGGTGTCCGCTGATGTCGCGAGATCGTTGGTATTCCGGGGATCCGACCGCAGGCGTCCGGAGGTGTCCCGAGGGGTTTGGCCCCCCCTTTGGCCCCCCATGCGTCAAAGCCGGTGGTCCCTGTCACGGGATCGTCGGCGGTCACTTCGGGGGGCCGACGATGGCAGGGTCGCGTCCAAGCACTTGGGCGTGCCCGCGAGGCACTCGACCGCTGCGTCCATCGGGGGTGAACTCCACCTGACGCTGTGGCGTGCATGCTCTGAACGCTCGCGGCCGTGCGCATCTGCTGCGACGGGTTCTCGCAGCGCCGTCAGGAATACCCGTCGCCCCACCACGGGACGCTCCGTTCACGTCGCTCGATGGCGGTGTGGATGCCGTTGACCAGGTCGAGGCCGCTGACGGGTGTCTCGATCACCGTCACCCGCCGAGGTCCGATGATGTCGTCGCACTCCACCTCAGCCCGACGTGCCGGGGTCAGCTCGACGACCGTCGCAGGTGGTCGCCGCTCGCTCAGCACCGCGTCCAGCACCTCCGACGACGCCGGGTCGCCAGCAGCGAGCATGTTGACCACGACGTCTGCTCCGCTGACCAGAGCGCATGCGCCGTGGTCGACCAGATCGCAACCGCCCCGATCGCCCGGCCCCTCGCAGGTGCGCACGTCGAAGCCGTGCCGCTCGACCACCCGGGCGATGATCGCCGGCGATGAGCTCGCCGGGCACTCCAACAGCACCCGCGTTCTCGACGAACCGTCGTCCCATGGCCGGTGATCGGTGTCGTCGCGCATGGGACCCCCTCGGTCCTTGGCTGTGGCTCCCACTGTGCACCCGCGCGGCACCCGTTGCACGGAGACCTCCGTCACAACTCGGGCGCGAGTGCGGTGCTCTCGCGTCCTGGTTCGGGAGCCGGCTCAGTGGGCATGCGGTGGAACTCGACGGCGAAGGTGGCGGGCCCGTCGAGTTCGAGGTGGTGTTGGCGTGCCGGTGGGATGGCGACGGTGTCACCGGCGCGGGCGGTGATGGGCTGGTCGGGCTCGTCGTCGAAGACGAAGGTGACGGTGCCGGTGTGGACGACGAGGTTGCCCCAGACACCGTCGGCGACACGGTGGGCGCGCAGGAGCCCGGCCGGCACCGTGGTGTTGTCGAAGGTGTCGGTGGTGCGGACGTGGTCGAGCCCGTTCGGCAGCAGCGGGCGGTTCATCGGGTGGCTCCTTCGACGCCGACGGTCGCCATCGGGTCTTCGTCGACGTCGAGATCGAGGTCGAGGTGCGGCAGGATCCGGTCGAGCCAGCGCGGGAGCCACCAGTTGTTGTCGCCGACGAGGGCCATGGTGGAGGGCAGGAGCACCATGCGCACGATGGTCGCGTCGACCGCCACCGCAGTGGCGAGTCCGACGCCCATCATCTTGACCACGGGGTCGTCGCTGGCGACGAACCCGAGGAAGACGCTGATCATGATCAGCGCCGCAGCAGTGATGACCTTGGCGGTGGCCCCGAGGCCTTCGACCACGCTGTCGATGTTGCTGTGGCCACCGTGGTACTCCTCGCGGATGCGGGAGAGGATGAACACCTCGTAGTCCATCGACAGGCCGAAGAGGATCGCGAACATCATCATCGGCACGAACGAGGCGATCGGCACGGCCTCGTCGAGCCCGATCAACGATCGGCCCCAGCCCCACTGGAACACGGCGACCACGACGCCGTAGGCCGCTCCGATGGACAGCAGGTTCAACAGCGCCGCCTTGAGTGGGACGAGGATCGAGCGGAACACGACCATGAGCAACAGGAACGACAGCGACACCACGACGGCGATGAACCACGGGAGCCGGTCGGCGATCTTGTCGGACTGGTCGATGAACCCTGCGGTCGGTCCGCCCACCAGCGCGGTCGCCGCGGTGTCGGTCGTCGCGAGGGGCAGGATCGAGTCGCGGAGTCGGTGGACCAGATCGCTGGTGGCCTGGTCCTGTGGCTTGCTGGTGGGAATGACGGTGATGAGCCCGGTGTCGCCGACCGAATTGACCTCGGGCGGCGAGACCGCCCGCACGCCGGGATCGTTCGACACCGCAGCGACGATCGGATCGAGCACGGCGGCGTCGGGCGCCTCGCCGAGGTCGACCACGACCAGCAGTGGTCCGTTGAACCCGTCGCCGAACCCGGCGGCTAGTAGGTCGTAGGCACGACGGTGGGTGGTGGACGTGGGGTCGGTGCCCGCATCGGCCTGGCCGAGCCGCATGTCGAACATCGGGATCGACAGCGTCACCAACACCGCAGTCGCAGCGATCGCGCTGCGCCAGGGATGGTGGGTGACCCAGTGGGCCCAGCGCACCCAGCCGCTGTGCTGCCCGTCGCTCGACGGGCGGGGCGCCGCGGTTCGCCCGGGCCAGCACGCGGTCGCCGGCGAACCCGAGCAGCGCGGGCAGCAGCGTGATCGCGACGAGCACGGCCACGGCCACGACGATCGAGGCCGAGTAGCCCAGCGCCGCGACGAAGGGGATCCCGGCCAGTTGGAGGCCGAGGATGGCGACCACCACCGTGCCACCGGCCACCACCACGGCCTGGCCCGCGGTGGCGTTCGTCCGGCCGATCGACTCCTCGATGTCCATGCCCTCGGCCAGTTGGTCCCGGTGCCGGCTCAGGACGAACAGCGCGTAGTCGATGCCGACCCCGAGCCCGATCATGGTGCCGAGCCGCGGGGCGACCGACGGGATGGCGATCCACGCACCGAGCAGCCCCACGATCGAGAGTCCCGTCACGAGCCCGGCGATCGCGACGCCGAGCGGCATCACAGCCGCGAGCACCGCCCGGAACGTCACGAACAGGATGATGAGCGCAGCGATGATGCCGATCATCTCGGCCGGACCGGTGGAGCGTTCCTTCAGCACGGTCGGCAGCTCCCCGCCGAACTCCACCTCGACATCGGTCCCGTCGGCCGCGCCGGCGGTGTCGAGCAGCAGATCGAGCGTGGGCCGACCGAGCTCGGCGGTCGGCGCGTCGAACTGCACCGCAGCGAACGCCGTCGTGCCGTCGGGTGACACCGAGAGCGGGCTGGCGAGCGGTTCGGTGACGCCGACGACTGCGTCGAGCGATCGGACCTCGTCAACGACGGCCGCGACCGCGGCGGCCGACCCGCCGTCGGTGATGCCGCCGTCGGGCACGTGGAACACGACCATCGCGGTGGCGCCCGAGCGCTCGGGGAACCGCTCGTCCAGGAGGTCGATCGCCTGCTGGGACTCGACGCCCGGCACCTCGAAGTCGTCCACCGTGCCACCACCGGCGACCCGGTTCGCAGCCACCAGACCGATCACCACGGCCAACCACACCAGCACCACGAGACGCCGGTGTTCTGCCACCCAGCGTCCCAGACGGAAGAGCACGTTCGACATGGCCGACCTCCAGAGAAGGACTCACCCTACTTGCAGTGACTGCAATCATTGCAATAGTCAGCACTCTTTGCTAGGATCTCCGAATGCCACCGACCTCCGGCCTCCGGGAACGGAAGAAGCGCGACCGGCGCCGCAGGATCGAGGACGTCGCCATCGACCTGTTCGTAGCGACAGGGCTACGACGCGACCACGATCGAGCAGATCGCCGCTGCCGCCGACATCGCACCACGGACGTTCTTCTCGTACTTCTCGACCAAGGACGACCTCGTCCTGGCCGACTACACCGCCCGACTCGACCGGATCCTCGCCGAGCTCGAGGGTCGACCCGACGACGAGCTGGCATGGGAGGCGCTGGGCGCCTCGTTCGCGGCCGTGGCCTCGGACTACACCACCGAGGTCGACCGACTCTCGAGCCGTTTCACCATCATGGCGACCGCACCGTCGGTGTACGCCCGGAGCCTGCAGCTCCAGGCGGGGTGGGAGCAGACGCTCAGCGAGCACCTCACGGCACGGCTCGCGGCGCCGGCGGACGACCCCACCCCCCGCCTGCTGGCTGCGGCAGCGCTCGCCGTGATGCGAGCGTCGCTCCAGCACTGGCTCACCGGCGATCGGTCAGTTCCGCTGCCGGCGCTCGTCGAACGAGCCTTCGATCGGCTCGGTGATGGACTGCGTCAGGATCCGCCGCGCAAGGGGAAGTGACCGAGATCGACGACCGGGCGACACGAATCGATTTCACTAGCCGGGACTAGAGGATTCGCTAGCATCCGCCCGGTGTCGTTCGTGATCGCCGACTTGAGTCCGCCACTCCCGTCATCGACGTGGCATCGGTGACGTCGCTGCAGGTCCAGGCTCGGGCGCTCGGCGACCCGACCCGCCATTCGATCTTCCAGTACCTCGCCGACGCCGACGCACCGGTCGGTGTCGCCGAACTGACCGATCACTTCGGCCTGAACCACAACGCCATCCGCCAGCACCTCGCCAAGCTGGTCGGGGCCGGGCTGGTGATCGAGTCCACCGCAGCACCTTCGGGGAGAGGTCGACCGCGGTTGGAGTACACCGTTGACCCGTCGAGCGACAGCCGGTGGGGTGTGACCGGCCCCTATGAACGACTTGCGGTGCTGTTGACCGAGCTCGTCCGCAGCGGGGACACACCGATCGACGTGGGTCGCCGGGCCGGCCGACGACTCCGGCTTGCGGAACGGGTCGAACGCGAGCCGCTCGACCTGTTCGTCGAACACAGTCGACGTCAGGGCTTCGATCCTCAGTCGGAGCACCGGCTCGACGTCATCGGGCAACTCCCAGCGGTACACCGGCACCGCGACGACCTCCGCGCCAAGGGTGCGGAGCTGCTCGGCGAGCACCGGGGCGCTGCGTCCGTCGAGCAGGGCCGTGACGCGTCGGCCGTCGATCCCGGTGTCGCGGAGGTGCTCGACGACCTCGGTCGCCGTCGCCGTCCGCGCCTGCCAGTCGAGCTGCCATCCCTCCGACGCTGCTGCCCCTGCCGCCTTCGGTCCCCTGGCGACCAGCTGTGCGTCACCGATCACAGCGCGCAGCTCATCGGCCCGGCCCAGCGCCTCGGCCGCCTCCAGCCAGCCGCGGACGCCGATGCCGGTCGACAGGACGATCACCTCGGGTCGCTGTTCGATCACCGCCTCGATCGCCTCGCCCAGCTCGTCGTCCGGGCCGAGTGGTCGTGTCCGCATGGTCGGGGCGTGCACCACCCGTGCCCCACGACGTCGAAGTAGCTCGATCTGCTCCTCGTGCCGACGATCCGCGGTCACACCCACGACCCAACCGGTCAACGCACCATGAGCCTGACGCACCATCGACGACACCCGCGCAGTGTGGCCGACGCAGGTTTCGGCCAGATGAACGGTTCGCACCGGGGCCGGAGCCCCTCGGCGGAGGGCGACGCAGCGGGCCAGCGGCATCACACCGCCTTGATCATTGACAACAGCGGGTCCCGTCGCTCGCTGGCGATTGACCGCTGATGGTCAACCTTGTCGGTCGAGCGTTGGACGTCGCGCTGACGGCCGGAGCGCCCAGTGCGGAGCGGATGATCTGCCGTTTGGTGACCGGTCAACGTGTCCCGGTCGAGACAATTGTCGAGACTCCGGTCAAGGTGGTCAGGGGTGACCAAGGCCGGTGGTCAGGGTTCTGGTCAGGCGCGTCGCTGCCGTAGTCCGGCGAGTCCGCCGGCACTTCTCGGACTTCCTCTAGGGCCGCGTTCGCCTCCGCGCGGATAGGAGGGGTACCGGTGGTGTTCGCCGGTATTGGTCAGACCTGGGAGGTCGCGATGGATCGGCTGTCGGCGACGGCAGAAGCGGGAGCGGGAGCGGGAGAGCAGGGCCGAACATCCCGGGCCCGTTGGGGGATGCGAGCGTGCGACGGGATGAGCGATGAGCGCCGCGCTCCGGTGACGGCCTCGGCCCCGGGCCTCGAGCTTCCGTTGATCCGCGTCGTGCACCCACCCCGGCGCCGATCTGCGCGGCGCCTTCGCCGGTCCTGGCCGTCGTGTCGTTCGGCGTTCGTGTGCGGTCGAGTCGTCGTTCCCGGCGTGGTCATGGGTGGGCACAGACTGGCTTGTTCCGCAAGCGGAACAAGCGGCTGCAGGTGTGGGCTTCGGCGGCTGCGGGGGCGACGGTGAGTACCGAACGATGGGAGCGGGCGAGGCCCAGGGCGTGGGAGGTGGCCCAGGAGCGTGCCGATGCGGCCGTCCGGTCGCGCCAGCTCGATGACGGAATCGATCAGACCCTGGACTCGATCGAAGCGCTCAGCCTGGAGGTGCGCTTCGAGCGGGAGAAGGTCGAGCTGTTGGAGCAGTTGCTCGACGAACGGATGCAGATGCTCGGCGAGCTACACCGCCTCGCCGTCCGCGAACGAGAGGCGACCGTCGCAGTGGCGCGAGCCGAGCGAGCGCTGGCGGCGCAGCGGACGAAGCCAGCGCCGAGGCCGGATGACGGCAGCCGGAAACGGTCAGGACGGCTGGTCAGGGTGATGGCCGACGAAGGGGCCTGGCGGGTCCTGCGTGTCGACGCGGAGCGACGGCGGCAGAGTCTCGGAGTGCGCTTGGCACGACTGGTGGCGGCCGAGGTCGACGGTGACACCGAAGGTCGCACAGCCCCCGACGATCGTCGGCGCCGGAGCCCCGGCGAAGCACGACCGGTCCGTACGGTGCACGCGCTGAGGCTGTTCGTCACCGAGGACACCTGGGCCCGGTTCCGGGTCGCGGCTGCAGAACTCGGCCTGGGACTGGGGGCGTACGTCGGCCAGCTCGCCGAAAGCGAGGCCCACCGACTCGGGTGGCGCGCCGGATCACCCACCCAGGCCGCAGGAGGTTCTTGACGGCGAGGTGGTCGCGAGCGCTTAGGAGTGTCATGAGCAGCAATTCCGAACACCTGATCCCGGTACTCCTCCGTGTGCCCGAGGCGGCGCGCCTGTTGGGCGTCGGGCGATCGCTCACGTACGAGCTGATCGCCCGTGGCGAGCTCGAGGTCGTCCATGTCGGCACCGTGATCCGCGTTCCTGTCGATGCTGTGCACGCGTTCGTCGAGCGCCGACGGTCAACCGAGTCCGCCGTCGTGGGCGACCGGTAGTGTCCTTGTCGAGTCTCGATGGCGGTGGACGAGCATCCGCCTTCGTCGCTGATCGCATCGCCGCAACGGTCACCACGTCGACCGGCGGGGCCTCCGAGCTGGAAGGCGCGCGACCGGTGCGAACACTCCTCGATGATCGAGACTCGACGTGAGTCGCCGCGGACGCGGCGACGGCGGCATCTACCGCGACCCTGACCGAAACCGCTGGGTCGGCCAGCTCGACCTGGGCATCGGACCCGACGGGAAGCGGCTGCGCCGCAAGGTCGTGGGTCGGACCAAGTCCGACGTCGCCGCCAAGCTCCGAGCGCTGCGCAAGGAACACGACGGTCGTCCGGGCACGACGCCCGGAGTTCAGACCGTCGGCGAGCTCGCTGCCCGATGGCTCGACACCGCCGTGCGTGCCCGACACCCGGAAGGCTCTCCGATGTGGGAGACGTACCAGTACGCCATCGACCACCACATTGCCCCTGGGCTGGGCGACCGCCAGCTCCGCACCGTCACCGCTGACGATGTCGACCGGTTCCTGATGGACCGTGCCCGCAGCGGGTACTCGCGTTCGGTCGTGCGCCGGATTCGCAACACGCTGTCGCAGGTGTTCCGGTGGGGCGTGCGACGCCGCCAGTGCACCTGGGACCCTGCCGCGTTCGCGGAGCTGCCGCCGTCGAGCATCTACGAGGAGGCGACACCTCGGGTGAACCGCACCCCTCGAGCGCTGCTGCCAGAGGAGGCCCGACGGTTCGTCAACGCAGCCGCTGGCGACCCGAACGAAGCGCTGTTGCTGACAGCGATCTGCACTGGCCTGCGCCCCGGTGAACTCCTCGCGCTGCACTGGGACGACGTGGACCTGACGAAGGGAGTCCTGATTGTTCGGCGGGCGTGGAAGGGTCACGACCAATACCGCCACATCGGCGAGCCCAAGACACGCAGCAGCATCCGAACCGTCGGCCTCGCGACGGTGGCCGTGGAGGCGATCCGTCGCCACCAGATTGCCCAGCAGCGCCGTAGAACCGCCCACGACTGCCCGGCGGAGTGGGAGCAGCTGGTGTTCAGCTCCGCTGCCGGAACGCCGATCGATCCGTCGAACCTCCGGCGGTTGGTCAAGGACGTGGCAACGCGAGCGGGAATCGGGCACCTCGCGCCCGTACGACCTTCGCCACACCGCCGCCAGCCTGCTGTCGGATGCAGGAGTGCCCAATCACGAGCTGGCCGACCTGCTCGGTCACACCACCACACGCATGGTCGAGGTCCACTACCGGCACCGGCTCACCGAGACGATCGACGTGGCCGTCGGACCCATGGAGTCGATCCTTCGCGACGAGGATCGAAGTTAGGCCCCCCCTTTGGCCCCCCAGGGGGTTCCGGGACGCTCAGCCAGACCGGCGAGACGCCCGAAACCCTTGGGGGACAAGGGATCTCGGAGTGGAGCTGATGGGAATCGAACCCACGACCCCCTGCTTGCAAAGCAGGTGCTCTAGCCAACTGAGCTACAGCCCCGAGGAAGCGACACCCTACTGCCTGCGGGCATCGCCGACGATCCGGCGCCGCGCGTGTCGGCGTGCGGCGCTTCACCCGGTGCCGTTTCCGGTGCAGGCGGGGACCGCGGGACCGTACGATCGGAGTGGTTGCGCACGGTCGACCACCGGGTCGGACCGGGGCGCGGTCGGATTGGAGTGCGGTCCAATGGCCTACGACACGACCGTCGACGAGATCAGCGATGGCATCTACCGGCTTTCGACCTGGTTGGAAGGTGCAGGGCTGGTCTTCAACCAGTACCTCCTCGATGCAGACGAGCCGCTCCTGTTCCACACGGGCCAGCGAGCGCTCTTCGCCGACGTGTCTGCGGCCGTGGCGTCGGTGGTGCCACTGGACCGGTTGCGCTGGATCGCGTTCGGGCACCTCGAGTCGGACGAGTGCGGGGCCATGAACGAGTTCCTTGCGGCCGCACCGAAATCCCAGGTTGTGGGCTCGCACATGGCCAACATCCTTTCGCTGTTCGACTTGTGCGACCGGCCACCGCACTCCATGTCGGACGGTGAGCTGCTGGATCTGGGCGGCAAACGTGTGCGCATGCTCGACACCCCCCACGTCCCGCATGGCTGGGACGCCCACCTCCTCTACGAGGAGGAGACGGGAGCGCTGCTGTGCGGGGATCTCTTCACCGCCCTCGGCAAGGGACCAGCGGTCACCGACGGCGACGTCGTCGGCCCGGCGGCAGCAGCGGAGGACCTGTTCGGGGCCACGTGTCTCACTCCGACGACTGCTCCGACGATCAGGGGCCTGGCCGATCTGGGTGCAACCACGCTCGCTCTGATGCACGGCCCGGCGTTCACCGGTGACTGCGGGGCGGCGCTCCACGACCTGGCGGACGACTACGACCGCAGGCTGACGGCGGCCCTGCAGACCTGAGTCCCTGATCCCACCGACGTGTCAGGTCCGCCGGTGTCGGTCACTCGACGCCGTCTGCTCCAACCGTCGGCACCCGGATCCTACGGATGCAGAGAGCCGTGACAGCGAGAACGACCGTGACGATGAACGCGCTCGCCTCCAGGTCGGGAGAGTTGAACCCGAGCAGCGCGGCTTCTGCGAGCACCAGCGCCGCGGCGGCGCCCAGGAACACCCGGGCTCGTCGTCGCACGAGAGCGGTTGGTCCCCCGCTGTAGACGCCGATCATCCCGATCGAGACGAGGACGACTGCGATCGGCACGACGATGTAGCGGATCGTGCTGACCGTCGGCGTGGCGTGATCGCCTTGATCCGGATGCGGAACCAGGGTGTGGGCAAGGGCTACAGCCGACGCGATCACGCAGAGGTGGAGCGGGAAGTGCAGATGGATCCACGCCAGGCGCCGACTGTGATCCGCCGAGAGCCCCATGGCCGGCACGTCGGTGAAGTAGAGCCACCAGACACCGAAGACCACGGTCGCTGCCAGGGGCAGCCCTATCAGGTCGACTCGGTCGAGCGGCTCCTGGGAAGCGGTGATCCCCAACTTCAAGAAGACCTCGCCCAGCATGATGATCGTGAACTCGCCGAATCGGTGCACGACGTGGTGGGAGTCCATCGGCAGGCGACGTTCCTGCGACCGGGTGGGGAGCATGAACACGGAGATTCCGGCGATCCACAGCAGCGGATACCACCACGGCCAGCCGAGGAACGGGACCAGGAGGAACACCGATGACGCAACGACGCAGCGAGTTGCGTGACCCCTGTAGGCGACGTCCAGCCCGGGAGCGGAGCGCCGGGCCGACCTGTAGAGCAGCGCCAGCGTGACCAGGACCGCGGCGAACAGCGGCCCCACCGCCGCGGCTGTGGTCCTGCTGGGAGTAGTCCGACGTGATCGCCACTGAAAGGACGAGGACCATCTGCGTCAACAGGAGTGCCCGGGTCCACATGGTCGTGACCAGGCCGGCGCCGAGCATCAGCGTCGTGGACAACCAGGTGGACCAGATCATCGAGAACACCAGCCCGAGCCAGATGACTCCACCGACCCCGGCGTAGCTCGAGTACGTGCTCGACAGCACGACGATCGATGCCGCGAACGCCAGGTCGTAGAACAGCTCGAGCCACGACTGATCGGGGACGGCAGGGATGAGACTCGGTGCTGGGCCCGGACCCGGGTGCCCGCTCACTCGCCGCCTCCGCCCGCGGCCCGACGCGGTCGGGGACACGAGCTCCCCATCGTCGCAGGAGGCGGTGCGGTCGTCCGTCACCACCGCACGGTGGCGCCGGACGACGTGTCGGATAGGAGGAACCAGACCGCGACCACGGAACTCGTAGTCGTCGTAGGCAGGTCCGCTCATCGAAGGTCCAGTCGCCGGGGAAGCACATCATCCCAGCAGCCGCCCCTGGCTTCGATGACCTGCCCACATGCCGGTCAGACCTAGACGAGCTGCCCTGTCGCCCGTCGCCGGAAGACGACCCAGGTCACGACGAAGCAGACCGCGTACCAGCCGATGAAGGCGATGTAGGCGGCGTCACCCGTGCCGCTGTCCAGGAACGACTGGCGGAAGGCGAGGTTGACGGCGACGCCACCGAACGTCCCGACCGCTCCGGCGATTCCTATCAGCGCACCGGAGAGCCGTCGCGCGTTCCCGTGCCGCCACCTCGGGGTCCTGACCGTCGGCGACGGCCAGCTGCTGCCTGGCCCGGAAGATCGCCGGGATCATCTTGTAGGTCGAACCGTTGCCGAGCCCGCTGAGCACGAACAGCACTACGAACCCGAAGATGAACATCGGCAGCGAGCCGGTCGATGAGGCGAGGAGGACTACACCGGCACCGACTGCCATCGCGACGAAGGTGTACAGCGTGATGACCGAACCGCTGAAGCGGTCAGCCAGGCGACCTCCGACCGGCCTGATGAGTGACCCGAGCAACGGTCCGAGGAATGTCAGGTAGGCGGCCTTCAGGGGAGTGTCGAACGTGTCGGCGAACTGAACCTGCAGCACCTGACCGAAGGCGAAGCTGAACCCGATGAACGTTCCGAAGGTGCCGACGTAGAGCACGCAGATGACCCACGCCATGGGCTCACGGCACACGTCGCGGATGGCATGGCGCTCGTTGGTCAATCCGGAGATGTTGTCCATGCGCAGTGCTGCGCCCAGGACCGACAGCACGACGAGGGGCATGTAGACGCCGAGGATGATCCGCGGATGAGCAGCGCCTGCGGTGGCGAGCACCGCCAGGCCGACGAGCTGTATCGCGGCGACGCCGATGTTGCCACCGCCGGCGTTGATGCCCAACGCCCAGCCTTTGAGTCGCTGCGGGTAGAACGAGTCGATGTTGGACATCGACGACGAGAAGTTGCCGCCGCCGAAGCCCGCCAGCGCAGCAGCGACCAGCAGGGCGTTGAACGACACGCCGGGGCGGAGGGTGATCGCCGCGGCGACCATGGGTATGAACAGCAGCAGTCCGCTGACGATCGTCCAGTTGCGTCCACCGAACTTGGCGACCGCGAACGTGTACGGGATCCGCATGGCGGCCCCGACCGCCGCGGGCACCGTGGTCAGCAGGAACTTCCGGGACGGGTCGATCCCGTACTCGGGTCCGAGGAACAGGACGAACACCGACCACATCGCCCAGATCGAGAACCCGACGTGCTCGGAGAAGACCGACTGCACCAGGTTCCGTCGTGCGATCCGGTCACCGCCACCGTCCCAGAACTCCCGGTCCTCGGGACGCCAGTCCTCGATCCAGTGACGCCGGCCGGTGCGCTCCACGAGCGTGGTGGTTGCGGGTTCGTCCAGGTCCGACGCGCCGCGAACGAGTGCCGCTTCGGTGGTCTCGGAAGGTATGACGGTTCGCATCGATGGGTCTCCGTCGATAGGTCGGTGGGTCGCCGACGAAGGTACGGAGCGGTCGTTACGGGGTCGTTCACGGACTGTGACCGCAATGTGGACCCTTGCTCACGCATGCCCGACACCCGCGTGAAGTCGGGGATGTCTACTTGACGACTCGGCAGCCGAGCGAGGCGGCAGGGGCGCCCGGGCCGACGCCCAGCGCGTCGACGCAGACGGTACGGGCCTTGGGGCCCAGAGCGACCTCGTTGTCGAAGCCCCGCTCAGAACCCCAGTAGGGGAACGTGGCCTGCAGGTCCTCACGGCGAGCGTCGGCTCGTAGGACGGTGACGGGAATCCCGTCGACGTTCACCACGACCAGCAGCGGTGCTGTCGTGTCGCCGTCGAGCGCCCAGCCGGCCAGCCGCACGGACTTCGGCCTGTCGTCGTCGGAGCGGCTTACATCGGCGATGTCGAGCGAGCCGAACGGATCCTCGGGTGTGGGAAGTCCGCTGCCGCGAGGCGCGACCCGATGGATCGAGCCCACGGAGCCCAGCTCCCCCTGGATCGGCCACACGTTGAAGCGGCACGCACCCATCGGCGGTCCACCTTTGGACTGCTGCACCATCACCGGGGCTCTCGTTCCGGCGGGACCGCCACAGGAGGCATGGCCCAGGCCCAGCCAGTGGCCCACCTCGTGGTTGACGACGTAGTGGCGGTAGTCGTCGAGTGCGTAGGGCCAGGCGGGTGTGGCTCCCCGCCAGCGCATGTCGTTGATGATCACGTTGGAACCCGATCGACAGGACCATTGGCTGCTGCACGCACCGCTGAAGCCGGGCAGCTGTTCCGGGCCTGCGAGCCACAGCGTGAAGTCGGCCGGTCCGCTCACCTGCTCGAAGCGGATCGCCCCACCCAGCGACCAACCACGAGGGTCGTTGAGCGTGCGCGAAGCGTGCGCCGCGAACTCCCCGACGTCGGAACCCACGTGGCCACGCGTCGCGATCCGGTAGGTGAAGACCCGGTCGGCAGGTCGACATGCGGCGAGCAACAGCAAGGTGAGCAGAGCAACCACGACCGGGAACCCAGGTCGTCGTGACATTCGTTCCCTCCCGAACCGGACTCCCGCGGGTCACCCCAGGGAGCGAGCTGCCAGCAGGCTACTGGCGCAGCTCGCCCTCGGCGACGAGCCTCTCCAGGGTCAGTTCCGGGTGGTCGCGCTCGAGTCGTTCGAGCCAATAGGGCGACTCGAACAGCGCGAGAAGGGTCCCGTCGCTACGGGTGAGAACGTCGACACCCTGCATGGCGCGCAGCTCGGCACGGCTCGCCTCGTCGGTGCGGCGCGCCAGCTTGTAGCGCGTCATCGTGAGTTCGACCGGTGCTCCGAACTCGGACTCGAGACGGTGCTTTGCGACCTCGAACTGGAGCGCGCCCACCGCGGCCAGAACCGGTGCCTGATCACCGAAGTCGGGGTCGCGCAGGACCTGCACCACGCCTTCCTCGTCCAGCTGCGTAATGCCACTGCGGAACTGCTTGGAGCGGCTGATGTCGGTGGTGCGGGCGATGGCGAAGTGCTCCGGCGAGAAGCTGGGGATCGTGGGGAACGTGACCTCGGAACCTGCCCAGAGGGTGTCACCGACCCGCACGTCGTTGGCGTTGACGAACCCGACGATGTCACCCGGGAACGCGTCGTCGAGCGTCTCACGGTCCTGGCCGAACACCGAGTGCGCGTACTTGGTCGTGAACGGCTTGCGCGTCCGGTCGTGGGTGACGACCATGCCGCGCTCGAAGCGCCCCGAACACACACGGAGGAAGGCGCTGCGGTCGCGGTGAGCCTTGTCGGTGTTGGCCTGGACCTTGAACACGAACCCGGAGAACGGAGCATCCAAGGGTCGGGGCGTGCCGTCGATGTCGGAGCGTGGTGTCGGGCTGGGGACGTCATCTATGACGGCGTCGAGCAGCAGTCGCACGCCGAAGTTGGTCAACGCGGAGCCGAAGAACATCGGCGTCGATTCGCCCTCGAGGAACAGCTCGTGGTCGTGCACCGCGCCTGCCAGCAGCTCCAGCTCGTCGAGGGCGTCGGTCCACGCCGAGCCCTCCTGCGCCTCGGCCGCGGCCGCGTCGACGACCTCCTCGGGGGCCTCGGTCGAACCGTGAGCGGTGCGGGTGAAGCGTATGAAGTCGCCACAGGACCGGTCGACCACGCCGCGGAAGTCACCCGCGATCCCGACCGGCCAGGTCGCCGGAGTGCACAACAGGCCGAGCTTGGCCTCGATGTCGTCGATCAGCTCCAGGGGGCTCAGACCCGGCCGGTCCCACTTGTTGACGTAGGTCAGGATCGGAAGGCCGCGGCTGCGGCAGACCTCGAACAGCTTCAGTGTCTGGGCCTCGATGCCCTTGGCCGCGTCGAGCACCATCACGGCTGCGTCACAGGCCGTCAGCACCCGGTAGGTGTCCTCGGAGAAGTCGCGGTGACCGGGTGTGTCCAACAGGTTCACGACCCGGTCGCGGTAGGGGAACTGCAACACCGTCGAGGTGATGGAGATGCCGCGTTGCTGCTCGAGGTCCATCCAGTCGGACGTGGCCGAACGGCGGTCCCCCTTGGCCTTCACCGACCCCGCCTCGCGTCCGAGCGCGCCTCCGTACAACAGGAGCTTCTCGGTGAGGGTCGTCTTGCCGGCGTCGGGGTGCGAGATGATCGCGAACGTCCGGCGGCGCGTGCGGCTTGGGCGACCGGATCGGTGGGGGTGCTCACCCGTTCAGGAAACAGGGTGTCCGCCACCCGGCGCCAACCGGTCTCAGCCGACGCAGGCGTCGACCGCTGCGAGGAGCCCTGCTGTACGTGGGTCTCCTGCCAACCCGAAGTGCATCTGGTTCATCACGTAGCCGACGCTGATCCGGCGGTCCGGGTCGGCGAGTCCGACCGACCCCCCGGCGCCGTAGTGGCCGAACGAGCGGCCGCCGAGGAACGGCGAGAAGTTGGAATGCGCCATGAAGCCCAGAGCGAACGGGATCGGGAACATCAGCACCGCGTCGGGTCCTTCGACCTGCGGTTCGATCGCCACGTCGAGTATCTCGGGTTCGAACAACTGCACTCCGTCGACGTTGCCGACCATGGAGGCGTACATGCGCGCCAGGCTCTTGGCGTTGGTCACTCCGTTGGCAGCGGGGATCTGCGCCGAGAGCGTCCGTGGGTCGTTCCAGATCTGCTCGTCGGCGGCTGCTCCTCCCGGAGCCGAGAGGGCTCGTCCGGCCAGGTTCCCAGGCCCGAGCAGGATGTCGAGCATCTCGACGAGCCCGGTGGGGGCCCGAGCGCCGGATCCGGTGTCGGTATCACCGCCCGCCGTCGACAGGCCTTCGGGGGGTGTCATCGGGATGAGCGACGAGACCCGCGGGTGCTCTTCGGCGGGCAGGCCGATCCAGAAGTCCAGGCCGAGCGGATCGGGCCACCTCTCGCCTGAAGTACTCGCCCAGGCTCATTCCGCTCACGCGCCGGACGACCTCGCCGATCAACCAGCCGTAGGTCACGGCGTGGTAGCCGTGCTGAGTTCCCGGCTCCCACAGCGGTGTCGACTCTGCCAGCGCTGACGCCACCGTGTCCCAGTCGAGCATGTCCTCGTAGGTCAGCCGTGCTTCGGTGTCGACCAGCCCGACCTTGTGCGAGAGCAGCCACGAGACCGGCACCTGGGCCTTGCCGCCCCTGGCGAACTCCGGCCAGTAGTCCGCGACCGGCGCGTCCAGGTCGAGCTCGCCCCGCTGGGCGAGCAGGTGGGCGCACGCGGCCGTGGCGCCCTTGGTGGAGGAGAACACCATCTGGAGGGTGGCCTCGTCGTAGGGGGACCCGTCGGTGCGTGTTCCACCGGTCAGGTCGACCACTGCTTCGCCGTCGACGTAGACGCTGAAGGCAGCGCCGACCTCGCCGTGCTGGTCGAAGTTCGCCTCGAACGCCTCGCGGACCGCCTCGAAGCCGGAAGCCACGCTTCCCCTGATCTCGGTCATGGAAATCTCCTCGGGCGCGACCCGTGGGCACACCCCTCGGGCGGCCCCCCGTTGGCCGCCGACCGCCAGAGAGTAGGCGGCAGCACCGCGGTGCGTCCCGTCGGGGCACGAAGCGGCAGACAGACGATCAGGAGCGTGTGATGAACGAGACCCGGTGCAACGCGACGGTGTCGTCCGCGTAGGTGACGGTGACCGTCAAGGTGTGTTCTCCCGGTGTGAGCGCTGCTGCTGTGTCGGTGCTGATCTCGTAGGGGCCGCCGCGGATGGTCTCGACGGCTCCGTCGTCGAGACAGAAGTCGGCTCTCACGACCTCCTCCTCATCGACGAGGAGGAGCTGTGCGGAACGGGGGACCTCAGCCTGGTCCAGGAGCTGCGGAACGCCCGCTCCCTGTTGCCAGAAGAGGGTGTCGGTCCGCGGTGTTGTCTCGGGGACAGACGATGCGCCGAGGACCTCCACCTGTGGTCCGCTCGGTCTGCCTTCCTGCTGGCGTGCCTCGTGGGCCTGGTACGCCATCGGCAACGACACGGCGATCGTCAGCAGTGCCGAAGCGGCGAGCGCGAGCACGAGGCGCTGGGATGCAGCGCCGCGCTGGGGCCGGTTCTCTCGCTGCTTCGCCCTCGCTCCGAACATCTCTCGCCCTTCAGTGCTCCGCTGGGAGTATCACCGTGTCACGACCGCGACGACATGGGCACTTTCCGCGGTCCGTGCTCACGCTGCGTCTTCATCCGACCCGTCCCTGAGGTCGATGATGCCCAGTCGCACCGCTGACAGAACCGCGTGGGTCAGGCTCTGGGTGTCGAGGCGGCGGTAGATGGCGTTCAGGTGGTTGTGAACGGTCTTCTGGGTGATGCCGAGCTCCCGTGCCACCTGCTTGGTGCTCAACCCGTCGGCGATCATCTGGAGGATCTCGCGCTGGCGCTCCGACAGGAGATCCTCGGTCTCGTCCTCGTGGACGGCGGCGCTGAGCATCGATGCAGCTATGTGCGGGCTCAGGACCTCTTCACCGGCGACGGCGCGACGCAAGGTGTCGAGGACCTCCGCGAAGGAGGTTCCCTTGGTCAGGTAGCCGATCGCCCCCGCCTCGAGAGCGGCCCGGGTGCGTTGGGTGTCGTCGTGCATCGTGAGTACGACCACGCGGACCTGGGGGAACTCGTCTGTGATGCGCCGTGTGGCGGACACGCCGTCGAGCACGGGCATCGACAGATCCATCAGCACCACGTCGGGGACGTGCTCACGAACCAGCTCGAGTGCCTCCTCGCCGTTGTCCGCCTCACCGACGACGTCCTCACCGGCGCTCTCGAGGCCCCGACGGATCCCATCGCGGCAGGATCTGGTGGTCATCGGCAAGCAGGACTCGCATGGCGGTCTCCATTGATCGGGATGGTGTCACCCGGCCCTCGGGTGTCGGTGGTGGGAAGCGGAGCGGCCCGGCCCATCATCGCCCCATCGGCATCGAGGGGTGCGTAATTGACCTGCGCGGAGCGATTCCCGCGACGACTCGGACGGTGGTCCCTGCGCCGGGGCGGCTGTCGAGCATCAGCTGGGCGCCGATCACGTCCGCGCGTTCGCGCATGCCGACCAGGCCGTAGGCAGAGTCCCGGACTCCGCGAGCAGTCTCGAAACCGCGGCCGTCGTCGGTGACGGCCAGCTCGAAACGGCCCCCGTCGACGTCCCAGAGCACGTCGACCTGATCCGCTCGGGCGTGCTTCGCCACGTTGTTCAGGGCTTCCTGGAGGATGCGCAGCAGCTCGTTCTCGACCGGGACAGGTAGGCGCTGTTCGGGATGGGTGACCCTGAGCCGGGCGTCGACGTCGGCACGTTCACCGAAGCGGTTCACCACGTCGCGCGCGACGACGGCGAAGGACTGCTCCTCGGTCACCCCGGAGCGCAGCTGGCGCAGTGTCTCCCTCAGCTCGTCGAGGGCCGCCTGGACGTCGTGGTGGAGGCGGTCGAGGTCGTCCACCTGTGGCGCGTCGGTCGCCATGATCCGCTCGAGCTCGAAGCCGATGTAGGTGAGCCATTGGCCCAGCCGGTCGTGCAGATCGCGCGCCAGGCGGATCCGCTCCTCCTCCGCGCCCAACGATCGCAGTCGGCCGAACCACCGGGCGTTGTCGATCGTGAGGGCCAGGACCTCGGCCAGTCCTGCCAGGACCCGCGTGTCGCGCTCGTCGAAATGGCCGAGCTCCGGGTGCTCCAGTCCGAGCAGTCCGATGGTCGACCTGCCGGCGTCCAGGCGCACGTAGATGCCGCTGGCGCTACCCGGCGCGATACGTCGGTCCTCCGAGAGCTCCTCCAGGTCGCCTCGCAGCAACGGGTCGTGACGGGCGAGCGCTGCCGCGAGCGGTTCTGGCAGAGTCTCGGTGCGGTAGGCGGGGTGCAGCACACAGCCCTCGGCGAGCTTGGGGACCCACTCCTGTGCGTTCTCGTCCAGGGTCAACAGGCAGACGACCCGCGCGTCGAAGGTGTCCGAGATCTGACGTTGCGCGGTGAGCATCGCCTCACGCAGGGTCAGCGACGTGGGCAGCGTCCGCGCGACCCTGTTGACGAGAGTCAGCAGGCTGTTCGCCTCGCTCAGCGACTCGACCCGTCCGGCGAGCGCCACCCGCCGTCGTTCCGAGTCCACGAGCCTGGCGCGCACGGCCGCTGCGGTCATTGCAGCGAGCAGCATGGTCAACAGGCTCCCGAGTGAGCGCTGGTCGTCGACCTGGGCGGCCAGGTGCTGCGATGTGAGCAGCACCCCCCACGTCATCGAGCCCACCGCGGCCAGGAACGCGGCGGCACCGTCGAAGTAGCCCCAGCCGAACGACACGACCACCAGGGCGATCATCACCGTGAAGATGAAGGGGCTCTCCAGGCCCCCGCCGTAGCCGGTGGCGAACGCCAGGACGATCACGTCGCCGTAGGCGGCCAGACGCTCGCCACGGTGTGGAGAACCGAGGCGGATCGGCAGGATCGTGCGCCACGTCGTTATGAACAGGGCAGTGGCCAGGGTGGCGACCGCCGCATAGGAGCCCTCGAACGCCTCCGGGGCGCTCAGCACCAGGCCGTATCCGACAGCGCCCCAGCGCAGTGCCGAGATGGTCGGTGAGACCGAGGCCCGTACCGACGGCGGCAGCGCGATGCTGCGGGTCGCCTCGTCGACGGAGCCGTACCGCAGCGCTCTGAGCGCGGCGACAGTCTGGTCGACACGGACCGTGTCTGACTCGGCGCTCGTCGCCGGACGTTGCCCGAAGGGGGATGCGATCTGGTTCGTCCCGACACCCTACCGAGGGCGCCGCGCGCTCCGGCGCCGCCGTGCAGTGTCGATAGCCAGCCAGCGAGCGCCCGTATCATCTGCCGATGGGCGATCCAGCGACCGGCCTTTCGGCGGACGAGCTCCGAGCGTCGCAGTACCCCGGAGCGCGTCGACCGGACCGGCGCTACTCGATCGATGCCGCTGGTGTGGCGATCTCCGTCGTCGAGTGGGGCGATCCCGATGCCCCCCCGATCGCGATCGCGCACGGGGGGTTCGACTTCGCCGAGACGTTCGACGTCTTCGCTCCGATGCTCGCGGGTGCCGGGTGGCGGGTCGTCGGCTGGGACCAACGAGGCCACGGGGACTCGGCATGGGCGCAGTTGTACAGCTGGGAGGCCGACCTGCGCGACGCCGCGGCAGTGCTGGCGTCCCTCCCGCCCGAGCCGATGCCGTTCATCGGCCACTCCAAGGGTGGCGGCTTGATGATGCACCTGGCCAACGCAGCGCCACACCGCGTATCGGCTCTGGTGAACCTGGACGGCCTGCCCTCGGACGGGACGATGACCGACGTCAGCGACCATGAACGGGCCCGGCGACTCCGCGACGAGATGGATGCATGGTTGTCACACCGTCGCACGCTCATCGACAAGCAGCGCCGGCCGGGGACGCTCGACGAGCTGGCCGGGCGTCGCAGGCGCATGAACCCCCGGCTGGGTCAGGACTGGCTCCGGTTCCTCGTCGCCGTCGGGGCCGTACGCGACGATGCGGGGTGGCGTTGGAAGCTCGATCCGACGATGCGGATGGGTGGCTTCGGTCCGTGGAGACCCGAGTGGTCCATGTTGCGTCTGCCCGGCATCGGCGCTCCGGTCATGGGAGTAGTCGGCCTCGAGCTGGAGATCATGGGCTGGGGGACCGAGCCCCGCCACGTCCTGCCGTACCTGCCCCCCGGTGCCCGGTTCGAGACCCTCGAGGGTGTCGGCCACTTCGTGCACGTGGAACAGCCCCGGCTCGTAGCCGACCTCGTGCTGGATTTCCTGTCGTGAGCGGACCCCGAACAACACCGGTGTCGGAGCGGCTGTCCTGGGTGCGCCACCACCGCATCGACCTGGCCCTGCACCTACTCAGCGTCGGTGATGACCCGCACGCTCGGCCGTTGCTGCTCCTGCACGGCCTGGGGGAGAAGACCCCGGAGTCGGTGCCGGAGGTGGTGAGCTGGCTCGGGCCCGTCTACGGGTTGGACTTCACCGGCCACGGACTGTCCACGGTTCCAGTCGGCGGTGGCTACACGTCGGAGATCCTCACCGGCGATGTCGACGCCGTGCTCGAAGGGTTCGGCCAGGTGACGATCCTGGGACGGGGGTTGGGCGCCTACATCGCTCTGATGATCTCGGCCGCCCGGCCGGCCCAGGTCGTGGGGGCGGTGTTGACCGATGGCCCCGGTCTGGTCGGCGGGGGCGTGTACCCCGGTTCGTCGGTCAACGCCTATCCAGAACCCAACGCCCTGGCTGTACCCGATCCGTTCGCCCTCTTGGAACTGGCCCGTGACATCCGTCCACCTGACTATGCCCAGACCTATGTGCGCCTCTTCGTCGAGCGCAGCGATCTGCGGCGTCCGATCACGGTCAGCGCGGTGGTTCGACCGGCGTGGCTGGCGGCGGTGGTCGATGAGCCCGGGGTTGGCGAGGATGACGTGCGCGCCGCCCTTGCCCACTACGCGGGCCAGGGAGAGACGGTCTGACCCAGCTCGTCGGCTCTCCTGGCCCGGTCAGGTCTCGTCGGGGTCGGCCTCGAGCCGCACGAGCACCTCTTCGACCGAGAAGCGGGCCCCGTCGATCCTGTCGCGGCACCACTGGACCAGCTCGGCTGCCCGGGTCACACGCTCGGTCAGGTGGTCGACATCGAGATCGTCTGATTCGAGGGCGGCGACGAGGTCGGTCAGCTCGCTGAGAGCGGCGGCGAACCCGGCGGGCTCATCGAAGGTGCTGTCCTGTTCGCTCACTGCGGCGCTCCGCTCGGGTCGTCGACGACTTCGGACAGGACCGTACCGTCGGCGACCGTGGTCGACATCACGTCGCCGGGACCGAGTGCGCCGACGGATCGCAGAAGACGCCCGTCGGGACCGCGGGTGATCGACCAGCCCCTGGCCATCGCCAGCCGGGGGTCGTGTGCCCGGGCGCGTGCGGCGAGCGAATCCAGGGTGTCGGCCGAGCGGGCCAGGACCCGGCGACCTGCCGGTGCAGGACGTCCGCCCAGACGGTTCAGCGCCTCAGTCGCGGAGTCGAGCATCGCGTCTGCCGCGAGTCCGATCGCGGTGTCCAGCCGGTCGAGCTCGCGGGAGGCGGACCGGAGGTGGTGTCCGGCTGAGCGCCCGGCACGATGCGATACGGCGCCCAGGTCGAGTTCGACCCTGCGGAGTCGGCCCCGCGTGGCCGCCGGAAGCTGGACCGCGACCATGTCGACGTGGCGGGCGACGACGCGGACCTGCTCTACGAGTGAGGCTGCTGCTGCGGTCGGTGTCTTGTGGGCCCGGTGCGCTACGTCGTCGGCGACGGTGCGGTCTATCTCGTGGCCGATCCCCGTGATCACAGGGATCGGTGAGGCGGCGATCGCCCTGGCGACCGCCTCTGTGTCGAACGCGGCCAGGTCGGTGCGGGCTCCGCCGCCGCGCACCAGCAGCACCACCTGCCGCGTCGAGCGTCGAGGCCGCCGAGAGCGCCGCAGCGATGGCCCCCGGTGCCTCGGGGCCCTGGGTCCTGGCGTCGAGCACGGTGACCCGGAAGCCCAGGCCCGAGCTGCGCAGTTCGTCGAGAGCGTCGGCGTGAGCGGCGCTGTTGAGGCTGGTCACGATCGCGACCCTCAGCGGAACATCAGGTGCGGCCACCCGAGCGTTGCGTTCGAGCAGGCCCTCGGCAGACAGCAACGCCAGCACCCGATCGCGCTCCTGGGACATGACACCGAGCGTGTACGAGGGGTCTATTCCGCTCATCAGCACCTGCAACGTGCTGCGCGGGCCGTACAGGTTCAGCCGGCCGCGGATGCGCACCCTGACTCCGTCGCTCATCCGCATCGATGTACCGGCTCTGCGGATGTGCTCGTTGACGTTCTGGCGGTCGGAGGCGAACAGGACGACCGACACCATCGGGCGAGTCGGGTCGGACTCGGGGCCTGGCTCGACCAGTGCGAAGTACACGTGGCCCTTCGTGGGCCGTTGCAGGTTGCGGATCTCGCCCTCGATCCACACCTGCTCGCCGAACACGTTGACGAGCAGCCCGTTGATCGCCTCGTGCAGCATGGCTACCGACCACGTCTGCTCACCGCTCATCGCCGGGGTCCTCTCGGCCGGTGTCCGACGCCCGGAAGGCGTCAGTCGTGCTCGGCGCGGATCACGAGCACGGGAACCGTGCAGTGACGGATGACGTGCTCGCTCACGGAGCCGAGCACGACACGCTTGAGGAAGCCTCTGCCGTGCGAGCCGACCACGACGACGTCCGGGGACAGGTCCTCGGCCACCTGGCAGATCATGGGTCCGGCTGACCCCTCGACCACACGGTGCTCGACGTTGACCGGGTCGATCGCCATGGCCTGTTCGGTGGAGGCGATCTCGTCGTCTCCCTCCGCCAGGATCGCGTTGCGCGCACGCTCGGATTCGGCGGGGGAGAGCAGGTTGCCTTCGAACCCGCCGGCACCGGAGTCGTCAGCGATGCTGGTGTCGGCCACGCTGAGCAGGGTCACGTGGGTAGGGCGGAGCAGCGCCACGCCTCTACGGGCGGCGTCGAGTGACACATCGGAGCCGTCGGTGGCGATCAACGCGTGCATGTGGTGCCTTCCTCTGTCCCGGATCTCCGGGTGGCCGAGATGCTGCGGCCCTGATTGCGGACAACCTACCGGGTGTGCCCGACGCCGGGCTGCGCTGTTCAGCCGAGTGCTGCTCCGGTACCGTCGAAGGTCGTCCGGACGTCGCAGGTCCGGTGCGGAGGGGACCGATGGGCCAGCGAGATCGTCCGACGATGTCACGTCGACAGGTGCTGAGGTGGTCCGGGACCGCTGGCCTCGTGGCGGTGGTCGCAACGGTCGCGCCTTCGTGCAGCTCGCCAGCGACCCCCGGCGACGGAGTCGATGAGAACGGTGTCTGGCTCCTGCCCGGGTTCACCAGCAGGGTCATCGCCCGGGCAGGCGAATCGGTGCCGGGGACCTCGTTCGAGTACCGCGTCTTCCCCGACGGTGCTGCGACGTTCGTCGACCGAGAGGTCGCCGGTGGCTGGTACCTGGCGGTGAACCACGAGGCGCCGGCCGGTGCCGGCGGCGTCTCCTCGATCCGCTTCGCCCCTGACGGGACGGTCGTCGGCGCCCACTCGATCTGTGCCGATACGTCGCTCAACTGCGCGGGTGGGGCCACGCCTTGGGGAACCTGGCTCACGTGTGAGGAGTGGGACGGCGGATATGTGTGGGAGTGCGATCCGACGGGGGCGCAGAGGGCGCGCCGTCGGTCGGGCATGGGTGCCTTCGCCCACGAAGCTGCGGCAATGGCCTCCGACGGGCGCTTCTACCTGACCGAGGACCGCTCCGACGGGGGGCTCTACCGGTTCACCCCCGACATCGCGGGTGATCTGTCCATGGGTCTGCTCGAGGTGGCGACCGGCGACGCCCCGGGCACCGTCACCTGGGTGCCGGTGCCGAACCCGCGCCCGAAGGTGTTCGAACCGGCGTGTCGGCACCAGGTGCGCGCCACGATCGAGTTCGACGGTGGTGAGGGGGTAGCCACCGACGACGGCATCGTGTGGTTCTCGACCAAGGGCGACGATCGCGTCTGGGAGTACGACATCGAGTCGTCCCGGGTGAGGATCCGCTACCAGGCAGGCGGTGACAGCGTCCTGTCGGGCGTCGACAACCTCTGGATGGACAAGGCCTCGGGTGGATTGCTCGTCGCCGAGGACGGCGACGACATGCAGGTCGTGCTCCTGCGCGCCGACAACACGCTCGAGCCGATCGTGCGCCTACCAGGCCAGGACATCTCCGAGATGACGGGGCCGTGCTTCAGCCCCGACGGGCAGCGCCTCTACTTCAGCTCCCAGCGCGGCCCGGTCGGGGTCGCCGGTCTGCCTCTCGGTATCACCTACGAGGTGACCGGCCCGTTCGACGAACTGCTGGCGAGAGCCAGTTGAGGGGGTTCCTCCGACGCTCGACCGTCGTGGTGCTGCTCGGGGTGGCCGTGTTCGCACTTGTCGCGCCCGATACCGCTGCCGCGGCGGTGGCTCAGACGGTTTCGAGCACTGAGAGCGCCATGACGACGTGGAAGGCCGCAGTTCTGGGCATCGTCGAGGGGGTCACCGAGTACCTGCCGATCTCCTCGACCGGGCACCTGTTGGTCGCGTCCAGCCTCATGGGGCTCGGCACCACTGAAGCCGACATCCAAGCTGCCAACACCTACGCTATCGCCATCCAGTTCGGCGCGATCCTGGCCGTCGCCGGCCTCTTCTGGCGGCGTTTCCGCGACATGCTGCTGGGCCTGGTCGGTCGTTCGGACGACGGCAGGCACCTGTTGATCGTGCTCGTGATCGCGTTCGCTCCGGCGGCGGTGCTCGGCTTCCTCTTCGACGACGCGATCGAACGGGTGCTGTTCTCCCCGTGGCCGATCGTCGCAGCATGGTTCGTGGGTGGTGTCGCGATCCTGCTGCTCGAGCAGCGAGGGCTGATCCCGCACCACGACCAGCCACCCGAGGGCGACTCCGACCCGCTCGTGGCGATCACCTACAGGCAGGCCCTGGTCATCGGCCTCGTGCAGACGGTGGCGATGTGGCCCGGCACGTCTCGCTCGCTGATGGCGATCCTCGGCGCGCTGCTCGTCGGAGTCACCATGTCGGCAGCGGTCGAGTTCAGCTTCCTCCTGGGCTTCGTGACCCTGAGCGCGGCGAGCTTCTACTCGGTGTTGACCGATGGCGGTGACCTGGTCGAGCAGTTCGGCCTGCTCGACCCCCTCGTGGGCCTGTTGTTCGCTTTCGTCTCGGCGGTGATCGCCATCAAGTGGATGGTCGGCTACCTGCAGCGGCACTCGCTGTCGATCTTCGGCTGGTATCGCATCGTCGCGGCGACGGTCACCGCGTCCCTGCTGCTTGGCGGTGTGCTCAGCTGACCGGGTCCGAACGATGTCCGGCACGCCGCTCGGTGAGGGGCAATGATGCTGGGTGATACCGCGATCAAGGAGCAGTCAGATGAACGACACGTCCGAAGGCCAGGCACGAATCGACCTGGAGGAGGTCGTCAGTCGACTGGCCGATCTCCCGAACGCCCTCGGCCTGGCCGCCCAGATGAGCGAAGGTGTCGCCGAGCGTTCCGGCCTCGATCTGCGAACACTGCACCTGGTGCGCGCGGCGGCGCTTGCCGCGACGGGTGCTCCGAGCACGGCCTGGGAGATCAACCTCGAGGTCATGGACGAGCACGTCAGCGTCGACGATCTGGAAGGCATGTTCGCGGCGATCGCGCCGATCATCGGTACGTCGCGCTACCTCACCGCCGTGGGCAACATCGTCGGGAACGGCTGACAGCCGGGAACCAGCTCGCGCTGCACCGGGTGACACCCGCGCAGCGTCCGGTCACAGGACGAGGCAGTCGAGGGTGATCGCCCGGTGCGCGAGGGCGTCGAGTATTCCGCTGTAGACCGCACCGTCGGTGGCCAGCAGGATGTGTCCGGCGATGCGCAACGGGCACTGGTTCTGGAGCAGCACGTTCTGGTTGTAGCCCGGAACCTCGTTCGCCAGGAAGCTGTTCTGGTACGGAAACACGACCTCGTCGAGCGAAGTCGCGATGTTCGTGTAGCGGACCGGGACGATCTGATCAGGTCCGTCGTTCAGGTCGTCCAGGTAGGCGGAACCCTGCGACATCTGCTGGCAGGCCGCTACGCCCAGGCAGTTGCCGAAGCCGAGGAACGTCACGAGGTTCGCGCTCAGCGCCCCGCAATGCGGTGCCCCCAACGAGATGAGCGAATCGACCCTGGCGTCGCCGCCCAGGTACTTGACGAGGTGGCGCGCCACCAGGCCGCCGACCGCATGGCCCGAGACGCGGGGGAACCCCTGCATGTGCAGGGGTTCCATGGCGGAGAGTGAGGGATTCGAACCCTCGGAGGCCTTGCAACCTCAACGGTTTTCGAGACCGTCCCATTCGTCCGCTCTGGCAACTCTCCGGCTGCGACGTTAGTCGCCGCGCTCGGGCGTGATCACATCAGCGGCGTCGGGCGAAGAACTCGCGAAGGACCTCCGATGCCTGCTCGGCAAGGACGCCGGTGCGCACGGGGAACTCGTGGTTCAGGCGAGGGTCCTGGCCCAGGTGGTAGAGGGTTCCGAGAGCTCCGGCGTCGGTGTTGGGCGCGCCCGACACCACGCCACCGATGCGTGCGGCCCACAGCGCGCCCGCGCACATGGGGCACGGCTCGAGCGTCACGACCAGCGTGCAGTCGTCCAGACGCCACCGGCCGAGCGCCACCGAAGCGTCGCGGAGCGCGAGCACCTCGGCGTGAGCCGTCGGATCCGCTGTCGACTCGCGCTCGTTGTGGCGAGCGGCGACCACCGTGTCACCGTCCGGTCCGTGGTGCACGACGACGGCACCGATCGGCACCTCACCCAGCTGTCCGGCCCGCTCAGCTGATGCCAGGGCGAGTCTCATCCACTCCTCGTGTTCGGCGCGGCCCGGAAGGATGGCGGTCACCGGGCGACCGTACCCGAGCGACGCGGTGCCCGAGGCGAACGCGCGACCGCGTCGTCGGCGCTTCCGCCCCGGCGATGCCCGGGTTAGCCTTGCCGGGTGCTGGAGGGCCGGAGGGAGGAGCTCGAGCGGATCGGCCTCGCGCTCGACGACGGACGTCCCGTTCTCGTGTCTGGCGCCGCGGGCATCGGCAAGTCTGCGCTGGTCGCGGAGTTGCTGTCGTCGCGCAACGGGGTGACGGCGCAGTGCTCGTCACCGCTGCGTAGTAGGCCGTTCCATCCGCTCAGCAGGGCGTTCGGCTGGGCTTCGACCCCCGACACCATCGCGACGATGCTCGAGCGCACCTTCGCTGCCATGGAGAGCGACGCGCTGCTCGTGATCGAGGACGTGCAGTGGGCCGACCCGGAGACCCTGGAGCTCGCCACGGCGTTCAGCACCCAGCGCCGCCTCGTGATGACGACAAGGGTGGGAGAGCCCGGCGGTGCCGCGGCCAGGGGCCTGATCTCCTGGATGGGCGGTGAGGACGTCGAGCTGGGGCCGCTTGCCGAGGACGTGATCATCGAGATCCTCCGGAGGGAAGCACCGACTCTGGTTGCGGGTGAGCGTCGCGAGGTTCTCGATCGTTGTGGAGGCAATGCCCTGGTCGCGAACCTGCTCGCCTACAGGTTGCTGAACACGGCGCCGCGTGACGCTCCGAAGGGTCAGCTGGTCGGCGGTAGCGCAGAGGCAGTGCTGCTCGGTGTCGTGGCGGAGCTCCCGGCCGCCGAGCTCGAGGCGCTGGCACTTCTCGGCAGCTCGCCCTTCCCGACCCCGCACGACCGCTGCCCCGACGGGGCCGATCTCGTCGCCCGTGGCTTGGCGACGGAATCCTGCGGCCACTACGAGGTGGTCGATGGGGTGCTGGCGGAGCTCGCGTGGGGGCTGCTGGACGAACCGATGAAGCGCTCGGTGCACCTCCGGCTCGCGGAGCTCGCGGGAGACGACATCGCCCGTGCGCGGCACCTGCTGGCCGCCGGGGAGTTGGGCGCGGCCGGGCGTCTGGCCGCGCTCGCTGCAGCCGGACCAATCACGCGCTCCGAGCAGGCCGAGGCCTTGAGCATCCAGGCCATTGCCGAGCTCGGCCGCGATTCTGACGGGATCCGTCCTCTGCACGAGCACTCGCCCGAGCACCATTTCGTCCTGGTGCTCGATGCCGCCGCGGCCCTGAACGACCTGGGTGACTTCGACGGCTCGTCTGCGTTGCTCGAGGCGGTCCTGAACGGCCGCTGCGAGCGTGGCGGTCTCGCCGGCGATGCCATGGCGCGCCAGTTGCTGCGCTGCGCCGCAGGCCGGGAAGACCGCGAGTTCACCTCTCGGGCCGTCGCCTGGGCTCGCGGAGGACCAGACGCCGAACCGAGCGCGTGGATCTCCTCGTGGACCGGACTCCTGCACCGATCCGGCGCCGGAGGCCACGCCGAGCGCCTCAGCCTGGAGGCCATGGACGTGCTGTCCGTCGACCAGAGCGTCGACCGCAAGCACCTGGCGTTCCTCAGAGCGGTGAAGGCCTACGGCACCGACCCCGAGCAGGCGGTGCGGTGGCTCGAGGTTGCCGCGGACGAGGTTTCCGATTCGGATCCGATGTCCGACATGGACTCCACCCGCAACCTGGTGATGCTCCACCTGGGACTTGGGAACTGGGGTTCCGCAATCAACGTCGCCCGGCCGCGGCGCGGCGCTCGCCCGCGCCCACGGTGCAACCGGTTGGGTCGCCGAGTTCAAGACCTTCGAGACCCTCGCCGGCATGGCGGTACAGCCCTGCACCGACGACGCGATCGGCTGGCTGTCATGGGTCCGGACCGCTCCGACGAGGCTGGACACCAGGGCCATGGCGACGTCGTCCCTGGCGACGGTGCTGGTCGACCGGGGAGCGATCGAACGCTCCGGGCAGGTGCTGGCAGCGTGGTCTGATCCGGGTGTGCTCTCCGGGATGGGCCCGTTCACCCAGGCGGTCATCGTCTGGGCGATGGTGCAGCGGTCGTGGGTCCTGGGCGACCTGGACGAGGTGATCAGAGTCGCGACGTGGGCGACCGACTCGATACCGCCTGGATTCCCCACCCTGGCAGGGACCCAGGCCATGTGGAGGTGGGCGGAGTACGAGTCGGGCCGTCCGATCGACTCACCGGACCCGCAGGGCGGACTTCTGCCCTGTGCCGCCCTGGAATCCGCGGCGGTGAGGGATCTGGCAGATGGAGCGACCGCCGCCGCCGTCGAGGGCTTCGAGGCGGCCACCGAGGCGTGGTCGTCGCTGATGCTCCGGTCGGAGCTGCGCTGCCGCTGGGCGACCGGGCTGGCCCTCGTGCTCGACGGACGCAGAGAACTCGGCGCCGAGGTCCTCGAATCCCTGGACACGGAGCTGGACGCAGCCGGGGTGCCTGCTCTGCGGCCCAGGGTTGCAGCGGCGTTCCGTCTGGCTACAGGCCGGGAGCTGGCGGGGGTGGGCGGTCGGAGTGCATCGATGCTCAGCTCCCGACAGCAGGAGGTGCTGCTGCTGGTGGGCGAGGGATTGTCCACCGCGCAGATCGCGCGCCGGCTCGGTCTGACTGCTGACACCGTCAACTCCCACGTGCGCCACGCGATGCGGAAGCTGGGTGCCCGCACCCGTGTCGAAGCCGCCGCCGCAGTGGGCCTGGATGTGACCTGACCGAATCGCTCCGTTCAGTGGCAGGCCGATTGCTCAGTCGCAGCGGGAGCGGAGTCGGTCGAGGTGGTTGGCTACGACCCGGGCCGCTTCGGCGTTCGAGCGTACGCCGAGCACGATCCGAGCTGCTGTGAGGCGCCTGGAAGCGGTTCGCTCGCTCAGGTGCTCGTTGGCCGCCGCCGATCCGACGCTTTCCCCCGCTGCCAGCCTGCTCAGGAGTAGCAGCTGGGTCAGATCGAGCCCCGCCGTTGGCGGCGGCTCCGTCTCGTCGTACCACGATGTGGGTACGAGCCGGCGGGCCTGGTCGTACAGTCGGACGGCGACCACATGATCGACGACCCCCACGGCGACGGAAACACCCTGTTCCAGCAGGTCGAGCGTCGCTTCCACGTCGTCGGCGCCCATTCCGGGGATGACGGCCAGCGTTCCAGGGCCGAAGGTGGCCCGTGCTGCCTGCTCCACGATGTCGCCATCCATGACCTGCCACCCGGCGGCGACGTGCTCCGCGACGACGGTGTCGAGCAGCTGAGTTGTCCTGCAGACAGCCAGATGGGCCGTGTGTGTCTCGGGGTTCATCGCTCGAATCGGACCGAAGATTGGCGGGATCTGGTGATGTCGGCCCGCCGGTGGATCGGTCATGCTAAGTCCGGAAGCACACGGGTGCGAAGCTCTGACGGCCTCTGGGCCGTCTGACGACCGGTCTCGACTGTGCGGCGCTGTCGCCCCATGCGCCGCACAGTCGAGCCGAAGCGGAGCGGACAAGGCGCTGTAGGCACCCTCGTCGAATGCAGCGGTGTCGTACGCCGAGGCCCCCGAACCCAGATTGGGTCGGGGGCCTCGCTGGTCCACTCGGGACCACGGCGGAGACGGTGGGATTCGAACCCACGGTGAGTCTCCCCACACACGCTTTCCAAGCGTGCCGATTCGGCCGCTCTCGCACGTCTCCGGGGCAGACGATAGCCTGACTTCACTCATGCACCGTCAGGTGGCGGCCGGGTCCTGTGCAATCGGAGCCCGTGAATCGGGTCAGGGCCGGAAGGCAGCAGCTCTCAGCGGAACCTCCGGTGTGCCGCAGATCGCCTGGCCGCCTCCTGACGGTGCGTGCGTTCGTGCTGGCCATGTCCTCTGGCCGCTGCCGTCTACCGCCATCTTGGCCGGCACCACGGAGAGAGGCTGTCAGCACCGCCAACTAGGCTCGGTCCGTGGCACATCAGTCCCTGTACCGGCGTTACCGCCCCCGTCGATTCGACGAGGTGCGCGGCCAGGAGCACGTGATCGCAGCACTCCGCAACGCCGTGCGAAACCAGTCCGAAGGCCACGCCTACCTGTTCTCGGGGCCTCGCGGCACGGGCAAGACGTCGACACGCGCGCATCCTCGCGAAGGCCCTCAACTGCGAGAGCCCGCAGAACGGTGAGCCGTGCTGCGACTGCACCCCTTGCGCCGACATGGAGGCCGGCCGCAGCTTCGACCTGTTCGAGCTGGACGCCGCGTCCAACAACGGAGTCGACGCGGTGCGTGACCTTATCGAGCGGGCTGCGGTCGGGTCGCCGGGTCGTACCAAGGTGTACATCCTGGATGAGGTCCACATGCTCTCCACCGCGGGGTCCAACGCCCTGCTCAAGACGCTCGAGGAGCCACCGGACCACGTCCGCTTCGTTCTGGCCACGACGGACCCACAGAAGGTCCTGCCGACCATCCGCAGCCGCACGCAGCACTTCGAGTTCCAGCTGCTCTCTGCCGCGGGAGCTCGAGGCCCAGGTGCGCTGGATCGTGTCCGACGCCGGACTCGAGGTGGACGACGAGGCGATCGCGTGGGTCGTGCAGAAGGGTCGCGGTTCGTCGCGTGACACCCTCTCGGCACTCGATCAGGTCGCCGCGGCGGGCGGTGTCGTCACCCGCGCCGAACCGGTCGATCAGCTCTACCAGGCGCTCGCGTCCCGTGATCCCGGCCAAGCCGTGGCCACGATCGCCGAGGCACTCGCCCAGGGCCACGACCCACGCGTGCTCGGCAGCGCGTTTCTGGACTCGCTGCGCGACGCATTCCTCGTCTCGCTCGGTGTCGATGTGCCTCACCTGGTCGACCAGGACCGGCAACGGCTCGAGCGCTGGGCGGGAGAGCTTGGAACCCCCACACTGACGCGGTCCATGGAAGCTCTCGGGTCGGCGCTTGTCGACATGCGCCAGGCTGCCGATCCCCGCGTTCCGCTTGAGGTGGCGCTGGTCCGACTCACCGCTCCCGACAGCGAGCTCCACGGTCGGGCTGCTGGAGCGAATCGAACGGCTCGAGCAGGCGCTCGCTTCGGGAGTCCAGATTGCGGCGCCCCAGGGCCCGGCGCCCGCGGCCGCTCCGCCAGCGGCCTCCTCAGCCCTCTCCTCGCCCGTCGCATCTTCACCCGGCGAAACTGAGGGCTACGAGTCTGAACCAGCTCCGCCGCCGCCGGCGCGGCCGGTCGCCGAGGCACCGGTCGGTGCCGCAGCTTCGGACATTGCCGCCGTGCCCGCGGCGGAGCCGGCTGCGTCGGCCGGGTCGGGCCCGGCCATGGTCCGCGCCGAGCTCGCACGGAGACGTGCCGCCCGCGAAGGGAGCAACGCCGACTCGCCGGCCGAGGCGCCCCGCCGTCGCGCTGAGCGAGCCGCTGCGCCGCCAGTACCGGGTGCACCCCCACGTGCTCCGGGAACGCCGATCCCCCCAGGGGCGGCGCCGGACGGACCGACGCCCGATGCTCCGCCGGTTCTCGAGTCGTCCACGGATGTGTCGTCGACGGATCCGTCTGCAACACAAGCACCTTCCACAGATGCGTCGGCGACCGGCGCGCCGTCTCCGGCCAACACGTCGTCACCGTCCCCGATCTCGGGGTCGGCCTCGTCACCCGATTCGGCTCCAGCCGCGGCCTCAGCTCCAGCCCCGGCCCCAGCTGGAGAGGCAGGCGACGCCAAGTCGTCTGGTGAGCTCGACTCCGCTCGACTCACCGCTGCGCTGGCAGCCGTGCTCCCCGGATTGCGTGCTCCCGCCAAAGCGGCGTGTCAGGACGGATCGTTCGTCTCCGTGGGCGACGGGTCTGCCGTGTTCGAGCTGGGCATGGGCGTGCCACAGCGTCACGCGGAGCGCTTCCGCCCCGATGTGCAGGCCGCGCTGAGCGAGCATCTCGGCACCACGGTGACCCTTGAGTTCGTGCCCTCCGGGAAAGTTGCGCTCGGTGGTTCAGGACCGGTGCCAGGCCCGGCAGGTGACTCTCCGCGGGGCGGCACGCAGGAGGACGCTGACGAAGTCCTCGAGATCGACATCACCGAGCTCGAAGACGCCGATGACGTCGCTGAGACTGGAATCGATCGGCTCACAAGAGCGTTCCCCGGCGCAGTGGTGGTGGACGAGGACGAGGTGACCACATGACCAATGACGACGATCTCCCCACCGAGGTTCTTCCGCCGGCTGACGACAGCGCGGATCCGCTCGCGGGACTTCTCGGTGGCGGGGGGCTCGACCTGACTTCGGTCATGGAGATGGCCGCCACCATGCAGCAGCAGGTTGCAGACGCGCAGGAGCAGCTGGCGACCGCTCTGCTCGAGGGAACCTCGGGTGGGGGGCTGGTCAGTGTCACCCTCAACGGCCATTTGCACCTGGTGGCGCTCCGAGTCGATCCTGAAGCCGTGGACCCAGACGATCCATCCATGCTCGAGGACCTGATCCGCGCCGCCTGGCAGGACGCCCACGACCAGGTTGCCCGGCTGCAGGCCTCTGCTGATCCGCTGGGCGGGCTCGCCGGCGGTGGTCTCGGTGGCGGTGGTCTCGGTGGCGGTGGTCTCGGTGGCCTTCTCGGTGGGTCCTGAGTGGCGACCGCCTACGCCGCAGCGGTCCAGGAGCTGATCGACTGCCTCGGTCGCCTGCCGGGGATCGGCCCCAAATCTGCCCAACGGATCGCCTTTCACCTGCTCAAGGTCGACAGCGAAGAGGCCAACCGCCTGGCCCGGGCGATAGTCGAGGTGAAGGACAAGGTCGGCTTCTGCACGCGTTGCTTCAACATCGCCGAGGGTGAGTTGTGCACGGTCTGCGCGGACCCTCGGCGCGACGCACACGTGCTCTGCGTCGTCGAGGAGCCCCGCGACGTTGTCGCCATCGAACGCACTCGCGAGTTCCGCGGTCGCTACCACGTGCTTCAGGGAGCGATCGATCACCTCCAGGGGATCGGCCCGGAGCAACTCAGGATCCGTGAGCTCGTGCAGCGCGTCGGCGACGAGGGCATCACCGAGGTCATCCTGTGCACCAATCCGAATCTCGAGGGTGAGGCCACAGCGCTGTACCTGAGCCGGACGTTGGACGTCCCCGGGCTCACCATCTCCCGTATTGCCAGTGGTCTGCCGGTCGGCGGCGATCTGGAGTACGCCGACGAGCTCACCCTGGGACGTGCGCTCGAAGGGCGTCGAGTGGTCGAGAGCGGCTGAGACCTTCAGGAACTCTTCTCAGCCAACCGTTCATCAACCGTTCCCGGGTGGCTCGCGCACTACCGTGCCGGCGATGGACGATCGCCAGCGAGTCTCCTCTGGCTCCCCGTGGGAGCTGACCGTCGGGTACAGCCGGGCCGTGCGCGTCAGGGAGCGGGTGTTCGTCGCAGGAACAGCCCCCAAGTGGTCCGACGGGTCAGTGGACCCTGACCCGGGCGCTCAGGCACGCAGGTGCTTCGAGATCATCGACGAGGCGCTCCTGGCGGTCGGGTCGAGCCTGCGCGATGTCGTGCGCACTCGCATGTACCTGATCGATGCCGCCGACTTCGAAGCCATCGGGGCGGTGCACGGCGACGTGATGGCCGAGGCTCTGCCGGTCAACACGACGGTCGTGGTGGCGGGCCTGCTCGACCCGCGCTGGAAGATCGAGCTCGAGGTCGAGGCGGTGATCCCCGTGGACGAGGCACGCGATCGGCTCGCCTGACTCATGTGCGCGCCGCCTTAGCGTGCTCGGCAACGCCCCCGCCGTCGCGTTGTTGGCGGAGCCCGCCCTCGCGTTGTTGGCGGCGCCCCCGCCCTCGCGATCTCGGTGCGATCGTTGTCGACAGGTGTCAGCAATCGCACCGAAAAATCGGCCGTGGTGGCCGAGTTCGGCTGCTCGGCGGCGGTGTGGCGCTTCAGAGCGACTAGGACCGCGACCGCGCCCTCGCCCGCAGTGACGCCCCGACCTCAGCGACCAACCGGTCGGGCTCGTGTCGGTACTGGCGCCAGGTGACGTGGTGCACCAGCCAGCCGCGCAAGCCCAGCTCGGTTCGGCGGCGATCGTCCCATTCCAGCTGGTCGGGCATGCGGTGGAAACGGAACCCGTCGCACTCCACCGCAACGAGCTCACGCTCCCAGGCGAGGTCCAGTTGATAGGCGATGCCGTTGCACGGGACCGGGTGCTGCAGGAGGGGCTCGGGTAGGCCTGCGCGGACGAACAGGCGCCGCACCAAGGTCTCGAATGGGCTGCCGGGGACCGGAGCCCCAACGGGTCGGTCGGCCAATGCCGAGGCAACCGTTCGCACACCACGACGGCCCTGCCGGGCAAGCTCGGAGTGCCTGCTCGCCAGGGCCTCGTACGACGTGAGGTCGCGGCGAACGGCGTCGTCGATCATGGAGCCGAGGCGCGCCGCCGGCACGTACCTGCCCATATCGATGAGCGTCCTGGTCGCTGTGGTCACTGGCAGACCGTCTACAACCGTTCGATCCCGGGCGGAGAGGTCGGTGGATCGGTGTAGCTGCACGGACGTACCGGTTCGCCCCGCGGCCCATGGCCCGGCCACGTCGAGGTGACCGGTGCGGAACCGGTCGAGTCGATGCAGCCCAGCAGCCGCCCGGTGGCTCACGACCGCGAGTGGTCCGGCCCTGTGGAGCTCGACGGCCAGCCGGCGATGCCATGTGTCCGGGCTGCCGGCGACGACGTACACGCCGGAAGCGGCCCGCTCGAGCACACCGTCGAGAAGCATCTGTCGAAGTCGGCGGTCGCTGCCGCCGCTTGCAAGGAACTGTTGTCGGGTGATCGAGCCGTGCTGGCGCTGCGCCAGTTCGGCAACCTGGGCGAAAACGGACACTGCTTCCCTCCGAGCCGGGGGCCATGGGGGGAAGCAGTGGGACTTCTCGGTGCGATCGTTGTCGACAGGTGTCGGCAATCGCACCGAGAAGCTGGGCGACCGAAGGCCGCCGAGTCCAGACGGTGTCAGACGGTCTTGACGACCAGCGCGTCGCCCTGACCGCCACCGCCGCACAGGGCGGCCGCACCCATGCCGCCGCCGCGACGCTGGAGCTCGTTGAGCAGGGTGATGACCACACGGGTGCCGGACATGCCGATCGGGTGACCCAACGCGATCGCGCCGCCGTTGACGTTGACGATGTCGTCGGAGATTCCCAGGTCGGCCATCGAGGCAAGGCCGACCGCGGCGAATGCCTCGTTCAGCTCGAAGAGGTCGAGGTCGGATACGGACTTGCCGGCCTGATCGAGCGCCTTGCGGATCGCCCGGGAGGGCTGGGTCAGTAGCGACGGGTCCGGTCCGGCGACCGAGCCGTTTGCCACGATCTCGCCCAGCGGGGATCCACCGATGCGCTCGGCGGCGGCTTTGGAGGCGACGATCACCGCTGCTGCGCCATCTGAGATCTGCGATGCATTGCCGGCGGTGATGTTGCCGGCCTTGTCGAACGCCGGGCGCAGACCGCCGAGTGACTCGGCGGTGGTCTCGCCACGCACGCCCTCATCCACGGTGAACAGCACCGGGTCGCCCTTGCGCTGGGGGATCTCGACGTTGACGATCTCGTTGTCGAACAGACCGTCCTTCTGTGCGCGGGCCGCACGCTGGTGGGACTTGGCAGCCAGATCGTCCTGGGCATCACGGTCGATGTTCGCCGAAGCGGCGTACTTCTCGGTGCCCGAGCCCATGTGCTGGCGCTCGAGGGCACACCACAGCCCGTCGTTGATCATCGAGTCGACGACCTTCTTGTCGCCCATGCGCATGCCGGCGCGGGCGTCGGGCAGCAAGTAGGGGGCGTTGGTCATGGACTCCATGCCGCCGGCGACGACGATGTCGGCCTGGCCGGACTGGATCAGCAGGTCGGCGAGCATGATCGTGTTGATGCCCGACAGGCAGACCTTGTTGATGAGCGTCGACGGGACGCTCATGGGGATGCCGGCACCGACCGAGGCCTGACGGGCGGGCATCTGCCCGGCGCCTGCCTGGAGGACCTGGCCCATGAACACGTAGTCGATCTGCTCGGGAGTGACGCCGGCACGCTCGATCGCCGCCTTGATCGCGATGGAGCCCAGTTCGGTGGCGCTGAAGCCGGCGAGCCCGCCGGAGAGCTTGCCGATCGGGGTGCGAACACCTGAGAGAATGACGGAACCTGCCATTGAACGACCTCCCCTTGCGGACCGAACGGCCCGGAAATTCGGAATCCGACGAGGCTACTGCCGGGTAACTCCCGCCGTCGAAGGCACTCAACCCAGACGCCCGCCCAGCCATTCCGCGGCGCTCAGCCGGTAGAGCACGTGGCGACGCAGCGGATCGCCGGCGGGCAGGTTCGGGTGGTCGAAGTCGTCGGCCGGGTCGTGGTGCAAACCGAGCTTCTCCATCACCCGGCGGGAACGTTCGTTCACCGGCACGGTGAACGACACGATCTCGTCAATACCGCGGGTACCGAACCCGTGCTCGAGCGCCGCTGCGGCGGCTTCGGGCGCGTAGCCGCGCCCCCAGAACGGTGAGGCGAGGCGCCAACCGACCTCGACGCACGGGGTGAACGGTGCGGTGAACGACGGTTCCAACAGCCCGACGCAGCCGATGAAGTCGGCGACGCCGGGCACCTCGACAACCCACAGAGATGGCCGACCGGCATCCCAGCGCCGCACGATCCGGTCGACGAACAGGTCGGACTGATCGCGCGTGAGTGTCGACGGGAAGTGCTCCATCACCACCGGGTCGGCGGTCAGCGCAGCGAACGGCGACCGGTCGGCGTCGCGCCACGCGCGCAGCACCAGACGCTCGGTGCGCAACTCGGGTACGGCTGCGCCGAGATTGGCGGACGGCGAGGCGGTCACTGGTCTCCGACGCTACGCGCCCGGCCCGGCGGCCGAGCGATCCGGGAGGGGGCCTACACCTAGGCTCGAACGGGTGAGGATGAAGGTTGCAGCAGGAGTCATGGTGATCATGGTGCTGGCAGCGGCCGCGTGCGGCGGACGCGGACGGGGGCACCGGACTGGACGGCGCTCGCGGTCTGGCGGTCGAGGGCGCCGTCGGCGCCGTGGCCGAGCGGGCGGTGCCCGTCGCTGGCCCTGCGTTGCTGCCGCCGTTCGACGGCGAGTTGCAGAACGGCTGGAGCCTGGAGCGCTCCACCGCGCCCGACGAGATCGACCCCGCGCTGGTCGCACAGATCGAGCAGTACCCCAACGGCGAGATCGCCCTCTACGGCGACCCGACCCTCGAGGACCCCTTCGACGGTCCGTGGGCGCTGGCAGTGGTGTTCCAAGGCTCGGAGTCCTCGGGACTGGGCGGTGACTACGACGCGCACGGCACCGACTCGCTCTGGATCGACGTGCCGGTTGAACAGCAGTCGCAGGAGCTGCGTTCGGCCGGGTTGCTGGTCGGCGGCATGACCGACGCCGCTGGCGACGAGCTCGCCGCTGGGGTGCAGGTCGGCAGCGGCCTGGACGGTCCCGACGACGACCGCCTGCACAAGATCGAGATCCCGTCGAGCGCGCTCACAGGAGCGGCGGTCCGGCTCGAGCGCATCACGTCCGCGGCCGTCAGCGGCTGGGAGATCGGTGCGGACGACCCGGGTACCCAGACCACACCGTCGGTCACCTGGACCCGCGGCGAGTCGTCGGACCGGGCGTCGTTGAGCGTGACGTCGTTCCGTGCGGATCCGGCGTGGGAGCTGCTGCTACGGGCGGTGAACGGTGGTGCCCCCGTCGGCCGCAACCTGCTGCCGGTTGGCGGCGAGAGCGCACAGGGACAGTCCACCGGCGTGGTCACCATCGGCGACACGACCGTGCTCGTGCAGACCCAGGGCACGGCACCGCCGATAGCCGAGGTGCTCGACTCGCTCGAGCTGGCCGGCCCCGAGCGGTGGGACGAGCTGGCTGCGCAGTTCCCCATGCAGCCGCCAGGGTCGATGATCAGCGACCCCGACGTGCGCATCACCGGCGCTGTGGCGGGTGCCGCGTACACGTATGCACTCGCGATCGACGTGCTCGACACGCCGTTTGGTCCGTCGTCGACCTGCCGCGACGACCTGCAGGTGGTGCATCGTGACGGAAGCTGGGACGTGGGCGGGTTCTCGCAGGGTGAGCCCTGCGGGCCGACCGGCTCGGTCGGCGTCATGAGCCTGCAGCAGGGAGCGACACTGGTCTACGGCGCGCTCGCTCCCGAGGTGTCCCGGGTCCGGGTCACCCTGGACGGCGGCGAGATCGTGGAGCCGGAGCTGCAGGGTGGTCCGCGCCGGGCGTTCGTGGTCGGCTTCGAGGCGGCCCGCCGCGTGCGGCAGGCGGAGTCCTTCGATGCCGATGGCCGGCTGCTCGCTTCGTTCCCCGACGGTGAGGCGGAGCTCGGTTTCCCTGACGGTACCCGGTCGCAGGGGATGTTCGTGCTGCAGGGTCGATGAGACCGCAGGGCCGGTGAGCCGGTCAGGGGTCCGTCGTCTGTTCGCCGCAGCGGTCGCGGCGATGGTCGTCGCCACCGCCGCGGTGCTGCTCGCGGGCTGCCGTCAGGAGCCCATTTCTCCGTCGACCGCAGCAGCGCCCGCGTCGCTCGAGCCGGGCACCGTGATGCTTCCGCCGGCCGGGGATCCGGAGCTCGCCGGACTGGGGCTGCTCACGGTGAGCGACCCCACCTCGGTGCCCACCACCAGCGTGAGCCCGACCGGGTACGCCACCGGCTGGCTTGCCCTATACGGCGACCCCGACGCCGAGGATCCCTTCGATCGGCCCTGGGCGCTCGCCGTGGCGCAGACGCTCAACTACGACAACTCCCTCGGTACGGAGCTGGCACGTGACAGCGATGCGCTCCGGTGGGAGTTGCTCGCGCCGGACATGGACTCCGCCGAGGAGCCGACGTTCGGGGTGCTCACGTCGGGTCTCGGCAAGGACGCCGACGCGCTGGCCGAGGCGGCGGAGCCCAGCTGGGACGACAGCGGGGTGGGCATCCGGCTCCCGACGGGATCGCTGGAGGAGGCCGGGGCGCCGCTCGTGCTGCTGGCCGAAGGTCCGCTGGACAGCGCGGGGCTGGGGCAGATGTGGTGGTCCGCGCCGGGGGTGACGTCGGTGGAGTGGGGGCATGGCGAGCGCAGGTTCGGTGTGCAGTCCTTCGCAGCCGAACCGGCGCTGGAGCTGCTGCTGCGCGCAGCGATGGGGGGCCGCACGACCGGTCGTGCCGTCGTGCCGGTCAGCACGCCGGCCGACGGCCTGATGACGGTGCGCCGCGTCGACGGCGCCCTCGTGCTGGTGCAGTCGGTCGGCTACGACGAAGCAGGCCTGGATGCGGTCGTGGCGTCGCTCGAGCCGACGGATCCGGGACGTGTCACCGTGCTCGCGAGCGAGTTCAACCTGCGCATGCCCTCCGGAGTCGGGGGCGGTGCGCCCGAGGAGGTCGCGAGCGGCGACGCGCTCGGCGGCCGCTGGTGGGTCGTCGTGGAGATCACTGCGTCGGACACGATGCTCGGGCGGGTCGACACCTGCATGGTCACGACGTCGTACCAGTTCCCCGACGGCCGCTACAGCGGCGGCGGAGGCACGGGCGGCGGGTACTGCACCGAGTTCGGTCAGGTCGGTGGATGGGAGGTCACCGGACAGGGCGCGGCGTTCGTGTACGGCGACCTGCCGACCGACGTGGCTCGGATCGTCGTCACGACCGACGACGGCACCGAGCAGGAGCCGCTGTTGGTCGGGACCAGGCGCCGGTTGTTCGGGCTGGTGGTCCCCGGCGCGACCCGTGCAGTCGCAGCCCGCACCTACCGCGCCGACGGCGCGCTGATCGTCGACCTGCTGGACCCCGAGCTGCCCCGACGCCAGCTCGAGCGCTTCGCCGAGAACTGGCCGACATCGCCGGGCGGGTGAGCCACATAGCCCGGCGGCGCGACCCGGTAGCGTCGCCGCGATGCGGTCACGGAACGTTCTCGCAGCGCTGGCAGCACCCGTTGTCGCGCTGCTGGCCCCGGTTGGGTGCAGCACCGACGACGATTCGGCCAGACCCATCTCAGCGCCGTCGACCGAGACCTCCCAGTCGACCGAGACCTCCCAGTCGACCGAGACCTCCCAGTCGACCGAGACCTCCACGACGACCGTCGCCGAACCGCTCGAGCGCTACGTCGACTACGAGCCCGACGTCTATGCCGACCTGGCGAACTGGGTGTGCCATCCCGCCGCGGAGGACGTGTGCGACGGAGGTCTGGACGCCACTGTGGTGGAGGCCGACGGCACTGTGGCCGAGGTGCCTTGGACAGCGGATCCCGACGCGCCGATTGACTGCTTCTACGTGTACCCGACGATCTCGTTGGACACGACCGAGGTCTCGGACCGCGTCGCCGGCGTCGAGGAGCGCTTCGTCACCCTCAACCAGGCGGCCCGCCTGGGGGTGACCTGTCGGGTGTTCGCGCCCGTCTACCGCCAGCGCACGCTTGCCGGGCTGACCAGCGCGCTGAGCGGGTCGGGCGCCACGACCACGACTACGACGGTGGCGGCGGCGGGCGAAGCATCCGTGCCCAGCCCGGGCCCCGCGGACGTACTCGACGCATTCCGCACCTACATGGCGACCGAGAACGACGGTCGTGGCGTGGTGCTCATCGGCCACTCACAGGGTGCGAGCGTGCTCAACGAGCTGCTGCGCGAGGAGATCGACCCGAACCCCGACGTACGCGACCATCTGGTGGCGGCCTACCTGGCCGGCTCATCCGTACGGGTGCCCGAAGGCGCCGACGTCGGTGGCGACTTCACTGAGATCCCGCTGTGCCGCTCCGCGGATCAGACGGGCTGCGTAGTCAGCTGGGCCTCGTTCCGCGACGACGAACCTCCGACCCCGAACGCCCTATTCGGCCGACCCCGCACCGGCGAGGGTGTGTCCGCCTGCAACAGCCCTGCCGCCCTCGCCGGCGGCGCCGCCGAGTTGCACTCGTACTTCCCCTCGGACCCCTCCGCGTCGATCCTCTCGGCTCTCGGGGTCCGAGCGGCACGGTCCGCTTCGTGGGTGGAAGGGGTCGACGTCACGACACCATTCGTGACCACACCCGGCCTCGTGACCGGTGAATGCGTGAGCAGGGACGGCTTCGACTACCTCGAGATCACCGTCCACGGCGACCCTTCTGATCCGCGGCGCGACGACATCGGCGGCGACCTGACCCCGGCCTGGGGATTGCACCTCCAGGACGTGAACCTGGTCATGGGCGACATCGTGACCCTGGTGGGCAAGCAGGCAACGGCGTGGACGTCCGGGCGCGACTGACTCCACCTACGCTGGATGCCGCTTCGAATACAACGTGACAGCAGACAGCGCGACAGCAGACAGCGTGACAGCAGTGGGGGTGCGGTGACCGAGATCCACGAGACCGAGCTGCCGGGCATTGGTGTCCGCCAGGAGTTCGACACGGTGAGCGGCGCTCGCCTCGGGGTGCTGACGACGCGCAGCGGGCGCCGTGAGCTGCTGCTCTACGACGAGGACGACCCCGACTCATGCCGCGTGGTCGTGCACCTGGATCCCGAGGACAGCGTGGTGCTCGCCGATCTGTTGGGTAGCACCTACGTGGCGTCGGCCGCGTCGCTCCAGAGGCTCGAGGGTCTGGCGATCGACTGGATCACCGTCGACGCGTCCGTCACCGATAGCCGGCCACACGATCGGTGAGGCGGCCATCCGGGAAGGCACCGGGGCGAACATCGTCGCGATCATGCGCGGGTCGGTCACCAACGCTTCGCCTGGCCCCAAGGATCAGCTCGCTGTCGGGGATGTGCTCGTGGTGGCGGGAACGCCGGAGGCCGTCGGCACGCTCACCGCGCTCGCTGGATCCCGATTGATGCTCGCATCGGCGTCACCGACAGAGGTCACAACAGCTTTCGTCCAGCTCGGTGCGATCCTGCTCGGTCTGGCGCTGCTCGCCAGGGCCGCCGGCCGCGCCGGTTTCAGTCCTATTCCGCTCTACCTGGTCGGTGGGTTGGCGGTCGGTACAGGAGGGCTGGTCCCGGCGCCCATCACCGACGACTTCATCGGCCTGGCAGCCGAGATCGGCGTCCTGCAGCTTCTGTTCGCCCTCGGCCTGGAGTACACCGCGGCGGAGCTCTCGGGTGAGCTCCGCCACAACTTCCGTGCCGGGCTGGTCGACCTGATGGCGAACTTCACCCCCGGTGTGGCGCTCGGCTTGTTGCTCGGCTGGAAGCCGGTGGCGGCGGTGCTGCTCGGCGGTGTCACCTATGTGTCGTCGTCGGGGATCATCTCCAAGCTGCTGCTCGACCTTGACCGACGGGGCAACCGCGAGACGCCGACGATCCTGTCGATCCTGGTGCTCGAGGACCTTGTCATGGCGGTCTACCTGCCGATCGTCGCGGTGCTCCTGGCCGGTGCCGGCTTCATCGCCGGGGTGCTGTCGCTGAGCGTCGCGCTCGGTGTGGTCGCGGTGATCGTCGTCTTCGCCGTCCAGCTGGGTCCGTGGTTGTCCAAGGTCGTCGACACCGATTCCGACGAGGTGACGCTGCTCACGATCCTCGGCCTGGTGCTGCTGGTGGGCGGGCTGGTCCAAGAAGTGGACGTGTCCGCGGCGGTCGGTGCGTTCCTGGTCGGACTCGCGTTGTCGGGTCCGGTGCAGCACCGCGTGGCGTCGCTGGTCGAGCCACTGGGCAACATGTTCGCGGCGATCTTCTTCTTCGTCTTCGGGCTCAGCATCGACACGTCCGAGCTGCCGTCGGTGCTCGTGCCTGCGGTCGTCCTGGCGGTCGTCACGGCTCTCACGAAGGGTGCAGTCGGGTGGTGGGCGGCGGGGCGCTCGCACATCGGACGCCACGGCCGCTGGCGTGCGGCGACGACTCTCGTGGTGCGCGGCGAGTTCTCGATCGTCATCGCCGGATTGGGCGTGGCAGCCGGGGTCGAGAGCACCCTCGGACCTCTCGCTGCGGCCTATGTGCTGGTCCTGGCGATCATGGGGTCGCTGCTCGCCAGGGTCGACCGACTGCCGGGGTTCCTCGAGCCTCTGCTGGCTGGCCGGGTTACCGGCCGGTAGCTTTCGCGCCCATGCAGGAGATCCTCGACGCCATCCAGTCCGGTGCATCCGGTGACGACATCGCCCATCTGACGCTGCCCGACTCCACGCGAGCTGCTCACGTGCTGCGCTCCGAGGCGGGCATGTGGGAAGGAGTCGAGTCGTGGGACAAGGATCCACGCAAGAGCCTCCACGTCGGTGAGCTGCCCCTGCCGGAGCTCGCTCCCGACGAGGCCGTCATCGCCGTCATGGCCAGCTCGATCAACTTCAACACGGTCTGGACGTCGATCTTCGAGCCGCTCCCGACGTTCGGCTTCCTCGACCGCCTGGGCAAGGAGTCCGTGTGGGGAGCGCGTCACGCACAGGATTTCCACATCGTCGGCTCGGACGCGTCCGGCGTGGTGCTGCGGGTCGGTTCCGCGGTGCGGAACTGGAAGGCCGGCGACCGGGTCACGGTCCACTGCAACTACGTCGACGACCAGGATCCGTCTGCGCACAACGACTCGATGCTCGCGGCGAACCAGCGCATCTGGGGTTTCGAGACCAACTACGGCGGACTGGCCGACCTCTCGATCGTCAAGGCCAACCAGCTCATGCCGAAGCCCGCCCACCTGAGTTGGGAGGAGGCGGCGGTCAACGCGCTGTGCGCCTCGACCAGCTACCGGATGCTCGTCGGCGACCACGCAGGACGTATGAAGCAGGGCGACAACGTGTTCATCTGGGGGGCGACCGGAGGGATCGGCGCCTACGCCACCCAGTTGGTCATCAACGGTGGCGGTACCCCGATCGGCGTCGTCTCGTCGGAGTCGCGGGTCAAGCTGCTCAACGCCATGGGCTGTGACGCTGTGATCGACCGTCGAGCCGAGGACTACAAGTTCTGGTCCGACGAGCACACCCAGGACGAGTCCGAGTGGCGCCGTCTGGGCAAGAAGGTGCGCTCGCTCATCGGTGAGGACCCCGACATCGTCTTCGAGCACCCGGGCCGTTCGACCATGGGCGCCTCGGTGTTCATCACCAAGCGTGGCGGCAAGATCGTCACCTGCGCCGCGACCTCCGGCTACATGCTCGAGTACGACAACCGGCACCTGTGGATGAAGCTCAAGAGCATCATCAGCTCGCACTTCGCGAACTACCAGGAGGCGTGGGAGATGAACCGCCTGATCGACAAGGGCGCGATCCAGCCGGTCATGAGCGAGGTCTACCCGCTGGACCAGGTCGGTGAGGCCGCGCTCGAAGGTCCACCACAACAAGGCTGAAGGCAAGATCGGTGTGCTCTGCCTGGCACCCGGAGCCGGCCAGGGCATCACCGATCAGGCCAAGCGTGAGGCGATCGGTGAGGACCGCATCACCCTCTACCAGCGCCACGCCCGCGGCGAGCTCTGAACAGCGCGACCCGAGGAGCAACCACATGAATGAGAACCGAGATGAGTGAGAACCCCGACGCCACCTCCGGTCTGCTGACCGAGATCGACCACGTCGCCATCGCGGTGCGTGACCTCGAAGCAGCGATCGACTACTACCAGCGCTCGTTCGGCGCAACGGTCGCGCACCGTGAGGTCGTCGAGTCCGACGGCGTCGAGGAAGCCCTGATCAAGGTCGCCGACAGCTACATCCAGCTGACCGCCGCGACCCGTGACGACTCGCCGATCGCCAAGGCGATCGAGAAGCGCGGCGAAGGCCTGCACCACATCGGCTACCGCGTCGACGACTGCGCGCAGGCGCTGGCGGCGATGGTCGCTGCCGGTGCGACGGCGATCGACAAGGCTCCGCGGGCCGGCTCGCGCGGCACGACTGTCGCGTTCGTCCACCCGAAGGGGTCCTTCGGAACCCTGATCGAGCTCGTCCAGGAGTGAAGCGCCGCGCGCTCCTGCTGGCGGTGCTCATCGCCGCAGCAGGTTGCGCATCGGGTCGCGCCGACTCCGACGCGAACCCGGTGATCCCGACGGTCACGGCAACGTCGTCGACAACGACGACAACCTCATCGACCGCCGCGTCGACCACCACGACGAAACCCATCGAGGTCGAATGCCCCGAGCCGCTGCAGGGTGGCTCAGGACAGCTCGAGCCGGCGGATGCCGGGCCGTATGCCATTGGCCGCGCCGAGGTCACCTATGTGGACGCGTCGCGCCGCACCGAACCGCCACCAGGTTCTGGCGCCCCCGCGTCGGCGGCCCGGACGCTGCCGGTGGTGATCCTCTTCCCCGCCACGGGTGCGCCCGGGAACGCCATCGTCGACGACGCGGATCCCGCGCCAGGAAGGTTCCCGCTGGTCGTCTACTCCCACGGGGTGGCGTCCTCGGGGCGGGAGCGCCATGAGGCCCTGGCCCGTTGGGCGGCGGCCGGCTACGTCGTGCTGGCACCCACTTTCCCGTTGAGCAGCCTTCCGTGGTCCGACATCCGCGACCTGAGAAGCCAGCCTGCCGACGTGGGCTTCGTCACCGACACGTTCCGGTCACAGGTCCAGGACCCGACGCACCCGCTGTATGACCACATCCGCCGCGACTGCCTGGCGCTGGCGGGTCACTCGATGGGCGGGGCGACGACGCTGGCGGCGTCGTTCGACCCGTGCTGTGACGGGCTCGCCCCCGACGCGGTGATCGACATCGCCGGGGTGGCGGTGAACTTCACCCCGGACATCGCCTGGAGCGATTCGCCGGCCAAGCCGACCTTGATCGTGCACGGGGCTCTCGACTCCACCGTGCCGGTGTCGCACTCCCGCGAGGTCTTCGCGGGTCTACCCGGGGCGAGGTGGCTGGTCGAGTACCCCGGAGGTCAGCACAGCTCGATGTTCGAACCGCCAGAGGTCGAGGTGCTGACAGCGTCGGTCGTCGCGTTCCTCGATGCCCAGCTCAAAGGCGCGCCGTCCGCTCTCGACTCGCTCCCCGCTGTTGTCGAGGCGAGCGCGATCGCGACCGTTGCAACCGCCGGTCGGTGAGAGCCGGAGGCTGTGCGCCGTACGGCCATGGCCGGGTCGATAGCCTGGACGCATGGTGAAACCAACACGGGCCCTCATCGCTGTCATCGGGTTGGCAGCTGCGGCCATGTTGGCCGGGTGTGGCGGGGATGAGGCCGAGAAGCTCTCGACCTCCACGACCGCGACCGAGGCCAAGACGACCACCACCGAGGCCTCGGATGACAAGGTCGACGAACAGGGAGCGGACCAGTCGGGGCTGCCGTCGTGGCAGCGAACCGCCAACCCGTTCCGTGACCGGATCGGCGAGACGATCGAGTTCGAGTGCGACCCGGAGGGCGAGGCCTCGTCGGTCTGGGGTACGAACACCTACACCGACGACTCGTCGGTGTGCACAGCTGCGGTTCACGTGGGGCTGATCCAGTTCGCCGAAGGCGGAACCGTGAAGATCGAGATCCTGCCCGGTGAGCAGGAGTACATCGGCTCGACCTCGAACGGCGTCAAGAGCTCCAACTACGGGTCGTGGGGTGGCAGCTTCCGCTTCCCCTCCGCCGATGAGATCGACGTGGAAGCCACCATCGGGTGGACGACCACCGCCAACGACTACGTGACTCGCGAGCCCAAGGAGTTCACCGTCGAGTGTGAGCCAGATGGCGAGTTTGCAACCGTGTGGGGAACCGAGGTGTTCACCGCCGACTCGTCGATCTGCACCGCTGCAGTGCACGCGGGGCTGATCACCGTCGACGACGGAGGCGAGGTGACGTTCCGGCTGCTGCCCGGCCAGGACAGCTACTCCGGGTCGACCGCGAACGGCGTGACGAGCCAGGACTACGGCTCGTGGGGTGACAGCTTCGAGTTCGTGAGCTGATCTGACGCTGCGCGTTCGACCGCTTCGCTCAGACAGGGGCCTGCAGGTCAAGCCGGGGGTCGTGGTCGGGCGGCTGCTCGTCCCACAGCGACGCGAGCAGGTCGTCTCGGATCGAACGCACCGCCGGGTCGTCCCAGCGGTTGGTCTGCTGCAGGGGGTCATCGGTGAGCGAGTAGAGCTCTCCCTCGGTGCCGTCGTGCACCGCGCCCGGCAGGTACGCCGTGCACACCCAGCCGTCGCGGGTGATCGTGCGCAGGTAGACACCGACGCCGAACAGCTCGCTGTCCCAGGCCGTCAATTGGTGGTCGATGCCCCGTACGTGCGCGTCGGTGTCGTCCACCGGCAGGGCTGTGCCCTGCATCCACTCGGGTGCTCCAAGGCCGGCGATGCCGCAGAATGTCGGCGCCAGGTCGATCAGCCCGACAGGTGCAGAGACGACCGACGGTCGTGTTCCGACGCTCGGTGCGGGCCGCCAGATCAGGGGCAGGCGCATGAGCGAGTCGACGTGGTACGGACCCTTGAAAAGCAGTCCGAAGTCGCCCTGGAACTCGCCGTGATCCGTGGTGAACACGATGTCCACGTCGTCGCTCCAACCGCGGGCGTCGATCGCAGCCAGAACCCGCCCGAGCGCCTCGTCGATCAGTTCGCACTCGATCGCGTTGAGCGCGTTGACCTCGCGTACCTGGTCCGCGGTCAGCGTCGCCGGCACCCACCGTGTAGGTGCTTCGTAGTTCGACACGAGCGCACCGTCGTACCAGAGACGCCAGTGGCGCGGCTTGTCGTCGAGGATCCGTTCGCGCTCCGACGCCGTCGTGGGGAACCCGGCGGGTAGCTCGACGTCGCGCCAGTCGATCCGGTGCAGTTCCGACTGCGGTGGATCCCACGGGTGGTGCGGATCGGGGAAGCTCATCCAGCAGAACCAGTCGTCGTCGGCTCCCAATCCGTCGAGCCAGTCGATCGTGCGTCTGGGCAACCCAATCGGTGTGGTACCACTCGCGTTCGATCGGGTTGTGCTTCACCTGTGGAGCGCCCGTGTCGCCGAACCCGTCGGCATTGACCTCGAGGTCGCCGTCGAGAACCTGGTAGTAGCATGCCAACCGACTCGGGGTGGTTCGCCCCGAGCCAGTGTGCGTAGTGCAGCCAGCCTGTTGCGCCGTGGGTGGCGAAGCGGAGGTGCTCGAAGCCCCGGTGCGGTCCGGGCAGGCCGTCGTACTGGGCTGCCTCGATCGTGTCGACACCGAGCCCGGACAGCCGGTTCTCGTCGAAGCGTCCCAGAGGGTCGAGGAACGGCTCGAAGTGCGCCTTGCCGATCAGCGCGGTCCGATATCCGTTGCGGTGCAGCAGCGTGGCGACCGACGGCGCATCTACCGGCAACGCCACGCCGTTCATCCAGACGCCGTGGGTGGCCTGGTGCTGGCCGGTGAGCATGGTCGAGCGCGACGGCATGCAAACGACCGACTGTGCGACGGCCCGCTCGTAGCGGATGCCCTGCTCGGCCAGGGAGTTGACCACGGGGGTGCGTGCGAGCGTTCCGCCGTTGCAGCCGAGTGTGTCGTAGCGCTGCTGGTCGGTTGTGACGAACAGGATCTTGCGGCCCATCAGCGTGTGCCCTCCTCGGCGAGCTTCTTGATGTTCTCCAGTGCGGTGCCGGTGGCCCCGCCGATCACGAGTGCCATGACGTCGGGTGTGGCATCTGTGGAGTAGACCCCCAGGCAGGTGCGGTCACCCAGGTCGATAAGGTCGACCGTCCCCAGGTGTTCACGGAAGACCCCGCCCGTTATGCGGTACTGGAACCGGTGCGAGATCGGGTCGTTGGTGACGACGCGCTCCACGAGCGGGATGCCCGTGGCCAAGGTGACGGTTCTTGCGACTCCCTCGTCGTCCTGGGTCACCTCGGCCGACACGATGCCGGGAAACCACTCGGAAATGCGGCCGGGGTCACTGATCAGAGGCCACACGTCCTCAGCGGGTCGGTGGATACGCAGTTCGCGTCTGATGCTCGCCATCCGCCGATCATGACACTGTTTGCAGTCAGTGTGCAGAAATATTCAGGTGGGGATCCGCGGGCGCGACAGTGCGATCCGGGCGGTAGGGTCGCAGAAGTCGGGGTGGATCACCGACCAGGAACGACTCCGGCGACGAGCCGGCGAAGGGGAAGAGGAAACGATGAGCGCAGTGGGAACGAAGGCCGCGGCAGGCATCGGCTGGGATCGCGGACCTCGAGGTCGCGTTGGAGAAGACCCAGCAGGCACTCAAGTCCGTGGAGAGCATCGACCAGGCGGCCGCGACCGCTCGCCGTCGTGGCTCCAAGCTCGTGAAGCTGTTGCTGATCGCCACCGTCGTCGGTGTCACGATCGTGGTGGCCAAGAAGCTGATGGGTGGCTCGGGTGCTCCGCCTGCGACCGACCCATACGGAAGTGCCTCTACCGAACCCTGACGGAGTCAGCCGAACCCTGACGGAGTCAGCGAGACTCGGCCAGCCGTTTGAGCTTCGCCGGGATCTCGGGCGTGTCCAGCCGGTCGCACCACGTGAGCAGATCCTCGGTGGGTCCCGACCATCGCCACTGTTCGGGTCTGCCGACGTCCACGCTCGTGTCGAGCGTCGCGAGTCGTTTGAAGAGCAGGGCGTCGTCGTAGCGCTCGGCAAGGGTCGCGGCCAGCTTCGCCGCGCCACGAACCCCCGTGACGTCCCACTGCCCGGGGGCGTGGGGGATGTCCTCCAGGTGGCCGTAGCGGCGTAGGACGGTCGCCGCTGTCTTCGCTCCCCAGCCCGGTAGGCCGGGGAACCCGTCTGCGGTGTCGCCGACCAGAGCCAGCCAGTCCGGGATCGAGGCCGGTGCGACGCCGTACTTCTCGAGCACCGCTGTCCGAGTCGCGGAACTGGCCTGCCCGACGGTCGAACTGCACGACCTTGCCGCCCACGCACTGGGCCAGGTCCTTGTCGGGGGTGCAGATGATCGCCTGTTCCACGTCGGCGTCAGCCTCGGCGACCCTGGCCGCTGCGCCGAGTGCGTCGTCGGCTTCGACCTCGACCATCGCCCACACCGTCACCCCGATCGATCGGAGCGCGTCCTCCAGCCAGGGGAACTGGGCGAACAGGTCGGGGTCGATTCCCGATCCGTCCTTGTAGCCCGGCCACAGGTCGTTGCGGAACGACTCGATCACGTGATCGGTCGCAACCCCCAGGTGCGTTGCCCCGTCTTCGAGCATGGCGACCATCGAGCGGACCACGCCGCGGACGGCACCCACCTGCTCGCCAGCGGCGTTCCGGTGCCCGCCGCCGGGGGAGTAGAAGTAGCGAAAGAGCTCGTAGGTGCCGTCGACCAGGTGGACCTGCATGCGAGAACCCTGCCACAGGGATGCGCGGAGTGGGCGAGAGCGGGGTTGAAGGACAGGACCTCCGACGATGATGTCGACGGGCTGCCTCTGGGTAGGCATCATCCGTCAACCGGGGGCCTGCGCGGAACGGGCTCAACCCCGGCGTGCCTCGTGGCGGCGCTTGGAGGAGCGTTCGCCTGCGACGCGTCGCTTCTCGATCGGTGCCTGCTCCCGACCGCGCTGGCTTCCTGGCGGTGCCGGGTGATCCCCGCGGGAGGGTGTGTGCTGGGGCGGTCGGTCGTCGGTCGGGTTCGCCGCTGCGAGGCGTCGATCGCGGAGCTCGTCGCTGCTGCGACGGGCGACGACGGCCAGTCGTCGACTGACACGGGCGAGCACATCCTCGAACGTCTCGGCCTTGGCCGCGACACGAGCGTGCTTCCGCGCTGCCTTGCCGTGTGCACGGTCGGCCTCGACCGTGTCAGCGGCACGTCGTCGCAGAAGCGTCGCGTACTTGTTGCGCGCTCTCCGAGCCCGTTTGTGGAGCTGGAGCAGTTCGTCCTCGTCGAGCTTGCGCAGCTTCTTGGGCCGGGCTGCGAGAACGAGCTCCTTCTCCGCCTTCGACAGGGCCTTGAAGTTCAGATCCTTCATCGTTGAATCACCTCGAATTGGTCTAGCTGCGCCTGGAACTGGATGAGCCTTGCTCAGCCCAGGCGCATGAACATCTTCTCGACCTCGGCGAGGGGGTACCCCTCGGCCTCGGCCCGCTCGGGTTCGGTCAGGCAGTAGATGAGACCTGCGCTGACCAAGCGGAAGCCGGCCTGCTCCATCGCCTTGGTGGCTGCCGAGAGCTGGGTGACGATCTCCTTGCAGTCACGACCCTCGTCCAGCATCCGCTCGACAGCAGCCACCTGGCCGGCAGCCCTGCGAAGCCGCTTGCGTACGTCGGAGACCACGTCTTCTGGCAGTTCCATCGGTCGACACCTCCTCGCGTCCCCTACACTCTAGCGCATACCCCAGGGGGTTCCACGTCATACCCTTGGGGGTATACGATGGCTCGTAGCACTACTCGAGAAGCGGGGTACAACCGTGAAGTTCACCCAGTACTACCTGGACTGCCTCTCCCAGGCGAGCTACCTGATCGCCGACGACGCGACCGGCGTCGCCGCGGTCGTGGATCCTCGCCGTGACATCCAGGCCTACCTCGATGATGCGGCTGCCGACGGGCTCGACATCCGCTACATCGTCGAGACGCACTTCCATGCCGACTTCCTGTCGGGCCACCTGGAGCTCGCCCAGGCGACCGGCGCCGAGATCATCTACGGCCGCGCAGCACAGGCGCAGTTCCCGATCCGCCGGGTGAGCACCGGCGATCGCATCAACCTGGGGGACCCCCGCACCGGGGTCGTGCTCGAGTTCCGTGAGACGCCCGGGCACACGCCGGAGTCCATCAGCATCGTCATCTGGGAGCGCGGCGACGACCCCGAGCCGTTCGGCGTCTTCACCGGCGACACCCTGTTCATCGGCGACGTCGGACGCCCCGACCTGCTCGCGTCGGTCGGGGTCACGGCGGACGAGCTCGCCGAACAGCTGTACGAGTCGCTGCGCGAGCAGATCATGACCTTGCCCGACCGGACGAAGGTGTTCCCCGCCCACGGCGCAGGGTCCGCTTGCGGCAAGAACCTCTCGACCGAGACCGTGTCCACCATCGGCGAGCAGCGCAGCGCCAACTACGCGGTGCAGCCGATGAGCGTCGAGGAGTTCGTGCACGTCGTCACCGAGGGCCAGCCCAGTGCACCCGGCTATTTCGGGTTCAACGCTGGACTGAACAAGGCCGCACACGAGCTGCTCGACACCACACCGCCGTCGCCGATGACGCTCGACCAGGTGCTCGACGCACAGGCGGGCGGCGCCGTCGTGATCGACACGCGCAGCGCAGCGGACTTCGCCGCCGGCCACCTCGTCGGCTCGGTCAACGTCGGGGTCGACGGCCGCTACGCCGAGTACGTCGGCACTGTCGTCGAGCCGGGCACTCCGATCGTCCTCGTCGCCGAACCTGGCGACGAGATCGAGGCGAAGGTGCGACTGGCGCGCATCGGCTTCGACGAGGTGCTGGGCCACCTCGAGGGTGGGGTGGCACCCCTGACCGACCGACCCGAGCTCGCCCGCCAGGCGTCACGGCTCAGCGTCCCCATCTTCGACGCGGCGGTCAGCTCCGGGCAGGTGCAGGTCGTCGACGTGCGCAACCCCGGTGAGACGGCGCTCGGAACCATCCCCGGCGCCTCCACGATCCCCCTTGCGAGACTCCGTGAGATGGCCGGCACGCTCGATCTGGAACGGCCGGTCGTCGTCTACTGCGCCGGTGGCTATCGCTCGTCGGTGGGCGCCAGCTTGTTGCGTTCGCTCGGCGCAGCCGACGTGTCCGACCTGCTCGGCGGCTACGGCGCGTGGGCGCTGGCCAATCCGGTCGAGGTGGGTGGCTGACATGTCAGACATCGAGGTGTTCGCCGACGTCGGATGTCCGTTCACCCATATCGGGCTCCGTCGTTTCGTCGCCCGACGAGCGGAGCTCGGACGTGATGACGTCCGGCTGATCGTGAGGTCATGGCCGCTCGAGATCGTCAACGGAACCCCGATGCAGGCAGCGTTCATCGCCGAGGAGGTGGACGAGATCACGGGTCAGCTCGGCAAGGACTTCTTCGTCGGTTTCCGCGAGGCGGCGTTCCCGTCGACATCGATGCCGGCCATGGCTCTCGCGGCGGCCGCCTATGACGTCGGTGCCGAGGTCGGCGAACACGTCAGCCTGGAGTTGCGCGACCTGCTCTTCGAACAGGGTGTCGACATCGCCGATCGAGCGACTCTGCGTGACGTCGGGGAGCGCCACGGTGTAGTGGCCGACCTGGACGACGAGACGCGGGTCCGCGCCGAGCACGCGGCGGGCGTCGAGCGTGGAGTCATCGGCTCACCGCACTTCTTCACGCCGGCTGGCGGATTCTTCTGCCCCGCACTCGACGTGTCACGCGACGACGCCGGCCACCTCCGCGTCACTGCAGATCCCGAAGAGTTCGACCGGTTCGTCGCGAGCTGTCTGAGCTGAGCCGGTTCAGCCTCTGGACACCGCTCGTCGGTTCCGGGCCTCCTGCACGGCGCTGAGCAGGATCCGCAGCCCTATGCCCAGCACGGCGAGGTCGGCGAGCATCTGGAGCGTGACCGTTGCCCGCATGACGTCGGAACGCGGGGCGATGTCACCGAAGCCGGTGGTGGTGAACGTGGTCACGGCGAAGTAGAGCGCATCGAGCTTGGACAGCGGTTCGTTGAATGCCCCGGGTGAGCCGACCGAAGCAACGTGGTACGAGCCGGCGAAGATGATCAGGAACACCGGCAGCGTGATGGCGAGCGCCTCGACCGCGCGCAGGCCCGGCATCTCCGCTCCCATGACCGCTCGGACCTGGACGGTGACCAACGCGACGAAGGCCGCCAGAGCAACAGGGAGCGACACCGACACCGGCATGTCCGCGATCCAGCTGAGGTCGAGCACGAAGTAGAGCGTCGTCAGCGCGACCGTGATGGCTCCGGCGCGGGCCAGGCCCAGCATCACGACGCGGCGCGCCGGCATGGCCGCACCGCTGCTGGGCGGGCTCAGGTCGTCGGTCGGCGCAGCATCGATGGAGGCAAGCATTGTCGTTGGATCCGACAGTGGGCAACCTCAGCCTTCTACCTTTGACGCTGTGAACGACGCCGCTTTGAGATCTGCTGCTGCCGACACCGCACCCGCCCGACAAGGTCCGGTTCTCGGGACGCTGATCCTGGTCGCGGCGGTGGCGAACCTGCCGCTAGCGGTGGCGAACGTGGCGCTGCCTGACATCGGCATCGCCTTCGACGCGTCCCAGGCGCAGCTCAACATGGCGGCCGTCGGCTACTCGCTGGGGCTGGCCGTGGCGGTGCTGTGGTTCGGAGCCATCGGAGACCGCTACGGCCGTAAGCAGATGCTGTTGGGCGGCCTGCTGCTGTCGCTGCCGGCATGCCTGATCGCCGCGTGGGCCCCCAGCATGGGGGCCCTGATCGGTGCGAGAGTGCTCGGCGGCGTCGCCGCGGGCATGGCGTACCCGACGACGCTCTCGCTGATCACGGCTCTCTGGTCCGGAGCAGGGCGCACCAAGGCGATCGCCCTCTGGTCGGCCATCGGCGGAGCCATCTCGGCGATCGGCCCACTGGTCGCAGGGCTGCTGCTCGAGGAGTTCTGGTGGGGTTCGGTGTTCCTCATCACACTTCCGCTGCTGGTGATCGCAGTGCCGCTGTCGATCAAGCTGCTGCCCAGCCACGTGAACGAGACCGAGGACCCCGTCGACCACCTCGGAGGCCTGCTGTCCATGCTGCTCGTCGCCGGACTCATATTGGCGATCAATCTCGTGGTCGTACCCGAGCGGCGCATGCTGGCGCTCGGTCTGGCCGCAGTAGCGCTGGTTGTGCTCGGACTGTTCGTCTGGCAGGAACGGCGGTCGTCCGGTCCGCTCTACGACCTGGCGGTTGCGGGCCGGCGGATCTTCTGGGTCGCCGCGTGCGCGGGCATCATCGTCTTCGGTTCGTTGATGGGCGCCATGTTCATCGGCCAGCAGTTCCTCCAGAACGTGCTCGGCTACGACACTGTCCAGTCGGGTCTGGCGATATTGCCTGCCGCGGTGTTCATGGTGCTGATCGCTCCCCGCTCGGCGAAGCTTGTCGAGACGAAGGGCGCTCGCTTCACCCTGCTGGTCGGCTACGCGTCGATCCTGTGCGGGTTCGCGACGATGCTCGCCTTCTGGCGAGACGGCGCTTCGTATCTGCCCGTGGGCATCGGCTACGCGTTCGTCGGTGCCGGCGTCGGCTTTGCAGGGACCCCTGCCTCGCACTCTCTGACCGGGTCGGTGCCGGTGACCCACGCGGGCATGGCATCGGGCACCGCTGACCTGCAGAGGGACCTGGGCGGGGCGATCATGCAGTCGATCATGGGCGCGCTGCTCACAGCGGGGTACGCCAAGGCCGCTGCCGCAGCGATCGGCAGTGCGCCCAACGCCGATCAGGTCACATCGAGCGTGCAGGCGCAGCTCACCAAGTCCTTCGCCGGGGCCGAAGGCGTCGCGCAGCGCTACCCCCAGTACGCGGACCAGATAGTCGCCGCCACGCGGGAGTCGTTCATACAGGGCCAGGACTGGGCGTACCTGTCGGGGATGCTCGCGGTCATGGCGGGCGGGGTCCTGGTCTGGTTCTGCTTCCCGGCCCACGACGAGGAGCAGTCGCTCCTGCGGTCGTATCAGGAAGCAGACGCCTGACCGAAGATCTCGCCGAACTCGACCGGTGGCGGCTGATCGATCTGGTCGTAGGTGCACGAAGCGGGCGACTTGTCCGAGCGCCAACGCACGAACCGCGCAGGGTGGCGGAACCGTCCGGCCGAGACGTTCTCGTAGGTCACCTCGGCGACCAGTTCGCAACGCAACGGCACCCAGTCAGACTCCTTGCCGGCTGACCAGCGGCTGACCGTCCCAGGCAGACGCACGGTCTGAGCACGCTCGCCTGCCGCGACCGCGGCGATCTCCTGGATCCACGGGTGCAGCTCGGCAGCGCCGTCTTCGAACACCGAAAGCTCTCCCTGCAGGGTGCGGCGCCGCGACGCTGCGAACGCGCTGCACACGCCGATGTGGTGCAGCCGGGGTGACCCGCCGTCGGGAGAGCCGTCGTCGAACAGCCCGAGCAGCAACGAACCGACGCCGCCCTCCTTGTGCAAGCGGTAGCCGGCGACGACGCAGTCGGCGCTGCGGTGGTGCTTCACCTTGAACTGGACCCGCTTGTCCTCCACGTAGGGGCCGTCGAGCGGCTTGGCCATGACCCCGTCGAAGCCCGACCCTTCGAAGCGCTCGAACCAGTCGAGTGCCACCGCGGGGTCCGCCGACGAGGGCGTCAGGTGGATCTGGCCGTGAGCCGATCCGAGGAGCTCCACCAGTGCGTCGCGCCGCGCGGAGAATGGCATGCCGCGCAGGTCCAGGTCGTCGAGCGCGAGCAGGTCGAAGGCGACGAAGTTGGCCGGTGTCGCCTGCGCCAGCTTCTCCACACGGCTCGCAGCCGGGTGGATCCGCTGTCCCAACAGGTCGAAGTCCAGACCGTCAGGTGTGGGGACGACCAGCTCGCCGTCGACCACACATCGCTGCGGTAGCTGGGCTCGTAGCGGGTCGAGCAGCTCCGGGAAGTAGCGCGTCAGGGGGCGCTGGTTGCGGCTGGCGAGCTCGATCTCGTCGCCGTCGCGGAACACGATGCAGCGGAACCCGTCCCACTTGGGCTCGTACAGCAGGTCCCCCTCGGGGAGCTCTTTCACCGCCTTGGCCAACATGGGTCGGACCGGTGGCACCACTGGAAGCCGCACGACTGACGTTCTACACCCCGCCGCTCAGCACGCGGCCGAGAAGTCGATCCGGGTCGACGTCGTCGAGGAGCAGCGACCTCACCGCGGGCTTGGTGAGACCCCGCTCGATCGACTCGTCCACGAACGCGAGCAGGTGGTCGAAGTAGCCGTTGACGTTCAGCAGGCCTATCGGCTTGGGGTGCAGACCCAACGACGCCCACGACAGCACCTCGAAGAGCTCCTCGAGGGTTCCGACCCCACCCGGCAGGGCGAGCACGGCGTCGGCCGCTTCGAACATGACACGCTTTCGAGCGGCCATGTCCTGCACGAAGCGCAGCTCTGACAACTGGCCGTGGGCGATCTCACGGTCAGCGAAGTGGTCGGGCATCACGCCGAGCACATGCGCGCCGTTGGCGAGTGCCGCGTCGGCCAGCAGTCCCATCAGCCCGATCGACGCCCCGCCGTAGACCAGGTCGGCGCCGTGGCGGCCGAGCAGCTCACCGGTACGGACCGCGGCGTGGGAGTAGTCGGGGTCGTCGCCGAAGCGCGACGCGCAGTAGACGGCGACACGGAGTCGACGGGTCGGATCCACCGCCACACGCTACCGCCGTGGCGGTCGTCGTCTTTTGGGGGCGATCGGCGCCCACGGGTACCGTTCGCCCCTATGGAACACCCCATCCGCGAGCGGGTCGAAGACCTGCAGCGACGCCGTGAACAGGCTCGCACACCCGGTTCTGAACGCTCGATCGCACGCCAGCACGAACGAGGCAAGCTGCTCGCCCGGGAGCGGATCGACCACCTGCTAGACGAAGGGTCGTTCCACGAGCTCGACATGCTCGCTCGCCACCGTGCGGGCGACGCGCTGGCGGAGCGTCCGTACGGCGACGGTGTGATCACCGGCTGGGGCACCGTCGACGGCCGCAAGGTGTTCGTCTTCAGCCAGGACTTCACGGTGTTCGGCGGCGCGCTCGGCGGGGTGTTCGCCGAGAAGATCATGAAGTTGATGGACCTGGCGATGAAGGTCGGTGCACCCGTGATCGGCCTCAACGACGGGGCCGGTGCACGCATCCAGGAAGGCGTCGTCTCGCTCGCCAGCTACGGCGGGATCTTCTACCGCAACGTCAAGGCCTCGGGTGTGACGCCGCAGATCTCGGTGATCATGGGCCCGTGCGCCGGCGGCGCCGTGTACAGCCCGGTCATGACCGACTTCGTGTTCATGGTCGACGAGACGTCCTACATGTTCATCACCGGGCCCGACGTGGTGAAGCAGGTGACCGGCGAGGAGGTCTCCCAGCAGGACCTGGGCGGCGCGCGCGTGCACACAGGCACCTCGGGAGTAGCGCAGTTCATCTCCGCCGACGACAAGGCCGCCCTGGACGACGTGCGCTACCTGCTCGGTTTCCTGCCGTCGAACAACCTCGACGAGGCACCTTTCGAGCCGACCGACGACCCGTCGGACCGCCGTTGCGAGGAGCTCTACGACCTCATCCCGGACTCGGCCAACCAGCCCTACGACATGCGCGACGTCGTGCGCGCCGTCGTCGACGACGGCGACTTCTTCGAGTACGCCTCGACGTGGGCCGGCTCGATCATCTGCGGGTTCGCCCGCCTGGGCGGCACGCCGGTCGGCATCGTCGGGAACCAACCCGCCATGTACGCGGGCGTTCTCGACATCGAGTCGTCGTCCAAGGCGGCGCGGTTCGTGCGGACCTGCGACGCGTTCAACATCCCTCTGGTCACCTTCGTAGACGTGCCCGGATTCCTGCCTGGCGTCGACCAGGAGCACAACGGGATCATCCGACACGGCGCCAAGCTCCTCTACGCCTACTGCGAGGCGACCGTGCCGCGCATCTCGGTCATCACCCGCAAGGCCTACGGCGGCGCCTACGTGGTCATGGACTCCAAGTCGATCGGCTCGGACCTGTGCTTCGCGTGGCCGTCGGCCGAGCTGGCGGTGATGGGAGCGAGCGGAGCGGTCGAGATCGTGCACCGTCGTACGGTCGCCGAGGCCGACGACCCGGTCACGAAGCGGGCGGAGCTGATCGAGGAGTACGAGGAGAACTACCTCAACCCGTGGGAAGCGACCGACCGCGGCTACGTCGACGATGTGATCGACCCGGCCGAGACTCGCATCAAGTTGATCGCAGGGCTGGACCTGTTGCGCTCCAAGCGCGAGGAGCTGCCGAACCGCAAGCACGGGAACATGCCACTGTGATCCAGCAGCCCGCTGGCATCTCGCCGGAACCCACCGACGAGGAAGCAGCCGCGATCGTCGCCGCAATGCAGACCCTGCTCGGCGGCGCGGGCGACGACGGCTCCGGGCGTGAGCTCATGTCGCGCTGGCGGTTCTCGGGACGTTGGTGGTCCCGGCCGGTTCCGTCTCGCCGCGTGCGTCCCTGAGTCCACTCTCGTCCGTCCTTGCGGATCCCGAGTTGCGGGCCTTCCGATCGCGGAGGTCATCCGGAGGAGGGAACTCGACGAGGCCCGAGGCCAACGGATTCGCATGCCGTGGGACTCCGAACAGCGGTGGGGTGCGGTGGCGTCGTGCGCAGCTCCCTATCCTCGGGTCGTGGACCCAGACCAGCGACCCGAGGTGCTGACCGTCGCCGACGACGAGATCGTCGTGTGGCACGGCCCCGAGCCCCGGGTGCTCGACGACCTCCCGCCCGATCGGGACGTCGAGGTGGGGGACCGAACCGTGCGCACGCTGCCGCGCCGCGGTGAGCTGCTGAGCCGGGTCGCGACGGTCAACGACGTGCACTTCGGCGAGATGGTCTGTGGCCAGGTCGACGGAGTCGACGAGTGGGACACCTTCTCCGTCGAGCCGGGTGAGCCGCCCTATCCCGAGACGATGAACGCCGGCGCGGTCTCCGACATCGCCGCCACAGGGGTCGACGCAGTGGTCGCCAAGGGCGATCTGACCTCGAACGGCACCATGGAGGAGTACCAGCGATTCCTCGACGTCTACGGCGGCGCGTTCGGCGACCGTCTGCTGCACGTGCGCGGCAACCACGAGAGCTACCACGAGCTGCCGGCGGCGGCATGGCCGACACAGGAGCGCCATCTTCGAGGGTGTGACCCTGGCCGTGCTCGACACCTCGCTGGAGCGGACGGTCAACGGCCACCTGTCCGCGGACCAGCTCGAATGGCTCGACGAGCTCGGCGCCCGCTCGGACCGGCCGGTGTTGGTGTTCGGACATCACCCGGTGTGGAACCCCGCCGAGGAGCCGCGCCACGACCAGACGTTCGGCATCGTGCCCGACGACACCGAGGCGCTGGCCGCCGTGATGGCGCGGCGAGCGGCGCTGGTCGGCTACTTCGCGGGTCACACGCACCGCAACCGGGTCGTGGCGCTGCCCGAGGCTCCCGGCGTGCCCTTCGTCGAGGTCGCCTGCGTCAAGGACTACCCCGGCAGCTGGGCCGAGTACCGGGTGTTCGAGGGCTGTGTGCTGCAGGTCCACCGGCGCATCTCAACCCCGGCCGCAGTTGCCTGGACCGAACGCACCCGTGGCATGTTCGGCGGCACCTACCCGAGCTACGCAAGGGGCCGGCTGCACGAGCGCTGCTTCGCCATCGACACCTCCAAGGCCGGTTCGTGAACGCCGCGGCGCCAGGACCGCTGGCCGACCTCCGGGTGATCGACGTCGCCACCGTGGTCGCCGGACCGGGCTGTGCCCGCTACCTGGCCGACTTCGGCGCGGATGTCATCAAGGTGGAGCGACCCGGTGGCGACACAGTGCGCGACCTGGGTTGGAAGGATCCCCGGGACGACACCTCTGTGTGGTGGAAGATCGTCAGCCGCAACAAGCGCACGATCGAGCTCGACCTCAAGGACCCCGCTGACCTGGCAGTCATGCGGGCGCTGTGCGACACCGCCGACGTGCTGGTCGAGAACTTCCGGCCCGGGACGCTGGAGCGGCTGGGCTTGGCGCCAGACTTGCTGCACGCCACGAACCCTCGCCTGGTCATCACGCGGGTCACCGGCTTCGGCCAGACCGGCCCCTACCGTGACCGGACGGCGTTCGCCACACAAGCCGAGGCTCTCTCGGGGTTCGCCGCGATCAACGGCGAACCCGACGGCGCGCCGCTGCTGCCACCGATCGCCCTGACCGACGAGGTCACCGCAGTCGTGGCAGCCTTCGCGACGATGGTCGCCGTGCACTCGGGTGTCGGCCAGGTGGTCGACGTGAACCTCATGGAGTCGATGCTGCAGCTGATGGGCCCGCTGGTGCCGCTCTACGGCATGTTCGGCCGTACCCAGGAGCGCCTCGGTGCCGGCATCCCCTACACGGTTCCGCGCAACACCTACCGCTGCGCCGACGGACACTGGGTCGCCGTGTCGTCGAGCGCCGAGACGGTCGCCCAGAGGGTGCTGGAGCTGATCGGCCTGGGCGGCGACGAGCGCTTCGTCGGGTTCGACGCACGGGTCGAGCACCGGGGCCTGATCGACGAGCGGCTGGGAGCCTGGGTAGGCGCTCGCACCCGCGACGAGGTGCTCGCCGAGTTCGAGCGAGTCAACGCCGCGGTGGCGCCCGTCTACGACATGGCCGACATCTTCGCCGACCCGCACTACCGCGAGCGTGGCGCCGTGGCGACCGTCGACGGCGTGCCGATGCCCGAAGTCGTCGCTCGCCTCTCGGCCACTCCCGGTCAGCTCAGGTGGGCAGGCCGCTCGCTCGACGCCGACGGCCCCGCGATCCGAGGTGAGCTCGACCGAAACGATCCTGGGTCCTGAGTCCAGGCCAGATCATTCGGAGATTGCTACCTCGATGCGGTCCTGCTTCCATTCACGCGCCGATCCCAACGCCAGGCTGGCCTGCTCGAGCAGCTCGTCGGCGGAGAAGGCATGCGCCGGGTAGCAGGCGACTCCGGCCCACATCGTGTGGCTCCCGAACCGGCTGACCAGGTTCCGCCTGACCCGCTCCACGGTCCACACCGCTCCGTTCTCGGGGGTGTCCTCGAGGATGATCGCGAAGGTTCCATCGGTCAGCCGGCAAGCGGTGTCGGCATCGCGAACCGTCTCTCGGATCGACTGAGCGGCGCGGGCCGGGTCCGCCGGTGCCGACGTGGCAGCGCCGACGCCTTCGTGGGCGTCGATGAGCGCGATCGCCACCGGGCGCAGGTGACGACGCGCCGAGGCGATCCTGGCGTCGAGCGCCACTCGGAAGTAGGCCTCCGAGAACAGCTGCGACGCCTGGTCCGTCAGTGCCGACATATCGCCGCCACCGGACAGCGACGATCCCGGAGGTGCCTGCTCGACCGACGGTGCAGCGATCTCCGCGGTGTCCTCGAACACGGGTGTCGTCGGGGGTGTCTGAGCAGGCACCTGTGCCGCGGCCATCGCTGCGACGGCTGCCGCTTCGGCATCCTCGGCGCGACTCGTCGCTGCAGCTACCTCGGTCTTCAGCTGCGCGATCCGGTCTCCATCGGCGCGCAGCCGTTCCTGGTCGCCGGCGGCCTGTTCACGTAGCGCGTCACGTTCGCCGATGGCCGCGGCCAACTGGGAGTCGGACTCGGTGTCGTGACCGTGCACGCCCAACGAGAGCGCTCCGGCGCTCAACGCGAGCAACCCGGCGATCAGACCCGCGACGGGCTCGTCGAGCACCAGCGCCAGGATGCCGACGGCTGCACCCACCACTCCGACCACGAACGCGATTGCACGGCTGTTCACCACGTGTCTCCCATCGGCGCGTCCGGGTCTGGGGTGAAGCTTTGGCGGCGGTGTGTCCGTCGCCGGCGTCTGGAGCCCAACCGTAGTGGGACCGGACGCGGCGACGGCCGGACCATTGGTCCGACCGTCGTGGCTGCTGTCGTTGTTCTTTCACAGCGTCGGGGCGGAGCGGAGGCCACGAAGGCTGCCAGCACCTGGGAAGCGCTGGTGGCGATGCGTTGGAGGGAGAGTGTGATCCCCCGCCCCATGTGCCCCGGCTGTGTTGCCGATGGGGGCGAAACCACCGGCAGTAGTAGTATCGACAGCTGCCCGCGTTACTTGAGCGCGAAATCCGAGCAGCCGTCAGTGGGCAGGACGAGTGACCGTGCAGACGCTCTTCGAGCTGGTGGAACAGACCCATGTGGCGCTCCTCGGGGTCGCTGCACAACAGGACGACACCCAGCTCTTCCTGGGCGAGGACTTCCTTCCCTGGATGGTGCTCGCCTTCGGAGCCGCCATGGTGGTCGGCCCGCTGTACGCATTGATCCGCCCGCCCCGGGCCCCAGAGGGCGAGGAGGCTGGCTCCGCACCGCTGGGGCGCACCGTCGGCATGGTCGCCGTGGGGTCGATCGCGGCCGTGTGGGGTCTGGCCAGTCTGCTCAGCTGATCGGGACAGAAGTGGTCGGCAGGTCGGCAGATCGACAACTCGGTCAGTGGGTCAGTCGCCAGCGGTTGCGCAACGCATCGCCTGTGCGGTGACCAGGCGAGCGAGCTTCTCCTGGTCACCGCTCAGGATCAGCTCGTTGAAGGCGGCTTCGCCGAGGTCGTCGATGATCCCGTCGACGACGCAGGTCGCGACGGATGCGGGCAGGCCGGCTGCCTCCATCTGATCGACGATCTCGTCGCGCAGCGGCGTGAACGATGCCTCCTCGGACTGCGCCGGGCAACGGGTGCCCGGGGCGGGAAGGACCAGGTCGACCAGGTAGTCGACCACGGCCTCTTCTATGCAGCTGCCGCCGCGCAGGAAGGCGGTGTGCCCGTCGCCTTCGTAGGTCAACAGGACGGAGCCGTCGAGCGCAGCGGCCATCTGTTCTGACCATTCGTACGGGGTGGCGGGGTCGCCGACGGTGCCCACGACCAGCGCCGGCGCGGAACCCGCTGCGGTGATCGTCGGCAATGGGTTGGCAGCGATCGGCCAGTCCAGACAGGTGAAGGTCCCGAACGCGGTCAACCCGCCGAAGGTCGTCGCGCTCGCCGCGATACGTTCCGACGAATCGGTGGCCTCTTGGACAGTCAGCCGCTCGGGGCTGTCAGCGCAGGACACCATCGCCTGTGAATCGCTCGAGTTGTCGAACGACCCGTCGGGCTTGCGGCCGGTCTGTCGGTCGACCAGGGTCAGCAGGGCTGCCGCTCCACCGTCGTCGATCTCCGCGATCGAGCTTGCCAAGGTGCCCCACAGGGACGTGTCGTAGAGCGCCGTGGCGATCGCCAGGTCGAACAGGTCAGCTCCGAGCTCGCGGCCGTCTGACCCGGTTGCCACGACCACCGGAGCGGATTCGAGTCGAGATCGTGTCGACCCGATCGACGCCGCCGCGTCGGGGCCGATGGCGCACTGGTCGTCTGCGTTGCAGGCCGCCACGAAGTTCGCGAAGGTCCGGTCGAACCCCTGCGCCTGGGCGATGAGCTGGGCCTCCTCCTCGGCGGTGGGGCTGACCGAGCCGTCCAGCACCAGCGCTCGCACCCGTTCGGGGAACAACGTCGCGTAGACCGCTCCGATCGACGTGCCGTAGGAGAACCCGATGTAGCTGAGCTGTTCGTCCCCGAGCGCTCCGCGCAACAGATCCAGGTCCGCCGCGACATCGGCGGTGCTCATGTGCTCGATCATGGCGCCGGAACGTGACTCGCACCCCTCGCGGAACTCCCGCTGCTCGTCGACGGCGCGCTGGAGCTCCTCGTCGTCGTCAGGGGTCAGGTCGCCCGTCAGGGATTCCTCCTTCACCTCGTCATCGACGCAATGCACGGGCGTGCTAGCGGCCACTCCCCGCGGGTCGAACGACACCAGGTCGAAGCGGTCGGTGAGCGAGGTGGGGAACAGGGACGCGGCGTTGGTCAGGTACTCGATGCCGGAACCGCCCGGACCGCCGGGATTGAGCACGAGCGAGCCGATGCGCTCGTCGGCGTCGCCGGTCGACGGGTAGCGGGCGACCGCCAGGTCGAGTGTGTCTCCGTCGGGTCGCTCCGGATCGATCGGGACCGCGAGCGTGGCGCAATCCAGGCCCGCCAGGGATGCCAGTTGGTCCGTGCAGCGACCGAAGCGCAGCTCGCCGTCACCGGAACCGGTCGTGCTCGTGGCCGACCGGTCGCGCTCGCTCGACTGCTTGGCTGCGGAACTGCTGTCCTGCTCGGAGGGAAAGCAACCGGTGAGGGCGACCAGCAGAAGCACGGCGAGGGGTGACCAACGAGTACGAGACACGGGACCGAAGGCTATCGACGCTGCCTGGGGACCGGCCGTCGTTGCACAACACATCCTCAGCTCACCCGGGCCCGCCATCGTGGGCCTACCATCCGACGATGGCCGTCACACTGATAGCGACCGGGGGCACCATCGCGTCCACCCGAGATGCCGACGGGGGGGTGACCGCGTCGCTGACGGGCGCCGACCTGGTCGATGCGCTCGACCCGGCGGACCTTTCGGCCTGCGGTGGACCGACCGAGATCGACGTGGTTGACGCCCCCGTCCCCGGTAGCTGGAACATGTCGACGGCGCGCGCGCAGCAGAGGTCGTGGGACTGGCGGCCGAGGCGATCGCCTCGGGTGCCGAAGGAGTGGTCATCACCCACGGCACTGACGTGCTCGAGGAGACCGCATGGCTCGCCGAACTGCTGGTCAGTCCACGGCACGACGCACCGGTGTTGATGTGCGCTTCCATGCGACACGCCTCGGAGTTCGCGGGTGACGGCCCGAGGAACCTGTTCGACGCGTTGCCGCGTCGCTGCGGACCCGTCTTCGCGTGGGCGGGGAGTGATGGTGTGTGCCAACGGCGAGCTCCATCACTCCCGGTGGGTGACGAAGACCCACGCGACTGCTGTGAACACCTTCGAGTCGCCGGGCCGAGGTCCGGTCGGCGAGGTCGGAGAACAGGCCGTCAGGTTCCTCGCACCGTCACCCGACGCTCCGCCGGCTCTCGACGGCCGTCTCGATTCGACCGTGCCCGTCGTGGGCTCGCACTGGGGGGCGGACCCGGACCTGATCGACTGGTACGTCGACCGCGGTGCCGACGGGTTCGTGGTCGAGGCCTCCGGCGCCGGGAACGTCAACAGCGCTCTCGTCGAAGGCCTCGGTCGTGCCCTCGAAGCGGGGCGACCGGTGGTCGTCGCGAGCCGTTGTCGACGTGGCGAGGCGACCCCGATCTATGGAGGCGCCGGAGGGTTCGCCACCCTGCACGCAGCGGGTGCCGTCTCGTCGCGCGGCCTGACTGCCGGCAAAGCTCGTCTCGCGCTGCAGTTGGCGCTCGGGGTGGCCGGTGCCATGTCCGAGCCGGTGGGACCCGCCGACCTGTTCGAGCGCCTGGCCACACCCGGTTGGGTCGGGGTGTCGCAGCGGTGACCTGCCCGCCCACGCGTCATGCTGCGCATGCGGCGTGCAGCTAGGTGTGCCGCCGGGTCTAGCATCTCCTGGCTCCACGGGCAGTGTGGGCAGAGACCCTGACTACCCCCAGGAGGTTCGGGATCGGTGAGTAGCCCAACCACAGAACAGGCGGGCCTGGGCGTGCTCACCCTCGGTGCGCTCGGTGTCGTCTACGGCGACATCGGAACCAGCCCGCTCTACTCGTTCCGCGAGACCTTCCACGGCGGCCACCTGCCGGTGACCGACACGAACGTCATCGGGGCGTTGTCGCTCGTGCTGTGGGCACTGATCATCATCGTCTCGGTCAAGTACCTGCTCTACGTGCTGCGGGCCGACAACAAGGGTGAGGGCGGCATCCTGGCGCTCACCTCGCTCGTCTCGCCGCAGCGGAGCCAGGTGATCCCCAACAGCCTCAAGTGGCTGGTGCTGATCGGGCTGTTCGGCACCGCCCTGCTCTACGGCGACGGCGTGATCACCCCGGCGATCTCGGTGCTGAGCGCGGTCGAGGGGCTCAAGGTGGTGGAACCGGGCCTCAAGAGCTTCGTGGTGCCGATCGCGGTCGGGATCCTGGTCGGCGCTCTTCATGGTCCAGAAGCGCGGCACCGGCGCCGTCGGCAAGGTGTTCGGCCCGATCATGATCGTCTGGTTCCTCACGCTCGGCGTGCTCGGCGTGTTCAACATGGCCAAGGATCTCTCGGTGTTGGCGGCGTTCAACCCGCTGCACGGCGTTGACTACCTGGCGTCCAACGGCATGAAGGGGTTCCTGTCGCTGGGCAGCATCTTCCTCGTCGTCACCGGTGGCGAGGCGCTCTACGCCGACATGGGTCATTTCGGGCGCAGACCGATCCGTTTCGGCTGGTTCACACTGGCGCTGCCGGCGCTGGTCCTCAACTACCTGGGCCAGGGAGCGTTGCTGACCCACGACACCGAGGCGATCGAGAACCCGTTCTTCCTGATGGGGCCGGAGTGGGCACGGCCGATGCTCGTTGCTCTGGCGACCGCGGCGACGATCATCGCGTCGCAGGCGCTGATCTCCGGGGCGTACTCGATGACGGTGCAGGCGGTGCAGCTCGACTACCTGCCTCGTCTCGCGATCGCGCACACCTCGGCGTCGCACAGGGGCCAGGTGTACGTGCCGATCGTGAACTGGCTCCTGATGATCGGCTCGATCTCACTCGTCATCGGGTTCCAGACGTCGTCGAACCTCGCGGCCGCCTACGGCATCGCGGTGACCGGAACGATGGGCGTCACGACCATCCTCATGGCCGCGTTCGCCCACGGCACATGGAAGTGGTCGTGGCCGAAGGTCGCGGCAGTGACCGTGCCGCTCCTGGTGATCGACCTGGGGTTCTTCGGCGCGAACGTCGCGAAGATCCCCCATGGTGGCTGGTTCCCGTTGGTCGTTGCGGCGGTGCTCATGTTGGCCATGACGACCTGGCGAACGGGTCGACGCATCCTGGCGGAGCGCATCCGTCGCGGCGAGACGCTGATCGACGACTTCCTGCAACAGGTGGCCGACGAGGAACTGGTGCGTGTGCCCGGAACCGCCGTGTTCCTGTTCAAGGGGTCAGGGGCAGCTCCGCCCGCTTTGCTCACCAACGTCCGCCACAACCATGTGATGCATGAGCGAGTCGTGCTGCTGTCGATCCTGACCGACGACGTCCCGGTCACCGCCCGCGAGGACCGCTACGAGGTCGAGGACTTCGGCCAGAACGTGTTCCAGGTGACGCTGCACTACGGCTTCATGGAGGAGCCCGACGTCGAGGCATCGCTGCTGGAGGTCGACGATGCCCGCCTGCCGATGGCGGTCGAGTCGCTCACCTACTTCCTGGGCCGCGAGACGGTCATCGCGTCGTCGATCCCTGGCATGGCCAACTGGCGTGAGCGGATGTTCGCGTTCCAGCTCCGCAGCGCAGCGAGTGCAGCGCGGTTCTTCCGCCTGCCGACCGACCGTGTGGTCGAGGTCGGTTCGCAGGTCGAGATCTGATCCGCGGCGCTACGTTTGGTTCTCCGCAAGACACAGACACGAGGAGGCAGTACATGCCCGACCTGATTGCCATCGGCTACCCCGACACGACCACTGCGCTGTCAGCGCTCGACGAGGTCGGCCACCTCGCCCAGGACCTGGTCATCCAGCCCGACGCGGCCGCTGCGATCATCCGCAGCGAGGACGGCAAGTTCCGGACTGTCACCAACCAGCACGAAGTCGGTGCCGGTGCCACCTGGGGGATGTTCTGGGGGTTCCTGTTCGGGATCCTCTTCTTCGTCCCTGTGCTCGGTCTGGCGCTCGGCGCAGCGTTCGGCGCGCTCGGAGGCAAGCTCGCCAAGACGACGATCGACAAGCAGTTCCAGGAGCAGGTGCGCGCCCAGGTGCAGCCCGGCACGTCTGCGTTGTTCATGATCGTGGAGCAGATGACCACCGACAAGGCGCTCGCCGGTCTGTCGAAGTTCGGCGGTGAGGTCATCAAGACGTCGATGTCGGCCGAGGACGAGGCCGAGATCCAGGCAGCGTTGCACGGGGACGCTTCCTGACAAGACGCCCACCTGCTCACGTCGACGTGCTCGTCGTCGGGGCTGGCTCGGCCGGAGCGACACTCGCCGCCCGGCTGGCCCGCCTCGGCGTGGGCAGTGTGGCGCTCGTCGATGCCGGTCCGGACACCAGTACCGGCGGCGGACCCGCCTGGCTCAGCGACCCCGACCGCCTTGGAGCGGCCGACGATCCGCTGGTCGCCCGGACTCCGCTGCGTTCAGGCGATCCCGACCCGACGGGCGCTGCCCCGGTGGGCGAGCTCCTGAGCGGGCGACTGGTCGGTGGATCGAGCGCGGTCAACAGCGCCTATTTCGTTCGGGCCACCGACTCGGACCTCGTCAGGTGGTCCCACGTCGGCCCGTCGTGGGCGCCCGCGGGATGGCTGGAGGCCTACCGGGCCGTCGAGTCCGACCGCGACATGGTCGGACCACGACACGGTTCTGACGGTGCGGTACCCGTCTCGCGTCGCTCCAGGCCGACGCACCCGGTCACCGCCGCGTTGTTCGCGGCCGCCGAGGGCTCAGGCATCGCCGCTCACCCCGATCTGAACGACGGCGGTGAGCTCGGCTGGGGCCTGCTCCCGCGCAACGTCGACGGGCGGCGTCGCGTCGGATCTGGAGCCATGCTCGCGGACCCCCTCCCCGACGGGCTGAGCGTGCATGGCGGGGTCGACGTCGAACGGATCGTGTTCCAGGGTTCCCGCGTGGTCGGCGTGGACGCGTCGGTGGACGGCCGGTCAGAGCGCCTGGACGCATCGACGGTCGTGATCAGCGCGGGGGCGGTCGGCTCAGCTGACCTGCTGTGGAGTTCGGGGATAGGCCCGGCCGAAGCGCTGAGGGCAGCTGGTCGGCATGTCGTGCAGGACGCCCCTGGCATGGGTCGACGGGTGAGCAACCACGCGGCGATCGAGCTCATGTGGCGCCCGCTCCGCAAGCTCGACCAGGGGCCGCTCCTGCAGGGTGTCGTGCACTTCGCGGTCGGGGACGGACAGCCGGTCGAGGTGTTGGCCACATGTCGGCCCTACGGCGTCGCTACCGGCGAGCACCCCGGCGACTCGGTGCTCAGCCTGCGGGTCTCGCCCATGCGCCCTCGCTCCGTGGGTTCGATCTCCTGGAGCGGTGATCTGGCGGTGGTCGAGGGGCGGTACCTGGCCGACCCGGTCGACCGGACGGTGCTCCGGTCGGCGGTCAGGCAGGTGACCGCCTGGGCGCACGGCGAAGCGTTCGGCGATCTGCTCGGTGAGTGGTCCGGGCCGGGCCCGGTGACCCTCACGTCGGACGAGGAGCTGGACAGCTGGGTAGCGGCGCATCTGGGGACCTCTATGCACCTCTGCTCCACGGCCCCGGCTGGTCAGAGCGACGATCCGTCGGCAGTCGTGGACGAGTGGGGTCGTGTGCGCGGAGTCGAGGGGCTGCACGTCGTCGATTGCTCGATCCTGCCGGACGTGCCGTCCCGCGGCCCTGCGTTCACCGCCATGGCGCTCGGCGAACTCCTCGCGCCTGCCGTCGCCGCGACTGCGCTCGCCGCGGCATAGGGGTCGTCATCGATCACCCTCGTCGCCAGCCACCCTGAGAATCGCTTGGCGTGATCGTCAGTCCGGCCAGACGGGTGGGCGCTTCTCGAGGAACGCGCCGATGCCTTCGACCGCATCCGGCTGGCGGAGACCCTCGACCATGGCGTCGGTGGCGAGGCTGTACGCATCGGCGAGGGACAGCCCGACCTGGCGGCGGTACGCGGCCTTGCCTGCGGCGATCACGGCGGCGGGCTTCGAGGCGAGCAGCGCGGTGAGCCGATCGGTTGCCGAGTCCAACTCGTCGTCGGGGACCACCTGGTTGACGAGGCCGATGCGGAACGCGTCCTGGGCCCCGATCAGTTCGCCTGTGAGCAACAGCTGCATCGCGTGCTTCGGCGCTACGGCGCGCGACACAGCTACCGCGGGCGTCGAGCAGAACAGGCCGATGTCCACTCCAGGCGTGGCGAAACGGGCTGACTCACCAACGACGGCCAGGTCACACGTGGCGACGAGCTGGCAGCCGGCTGCCGTCGCCACTCCGCCCACCTTGGCGACGACCGGCTGGGGAAGCGAAGCAATCCGTTGCATCACGGCCGAACAGGTGGCGAAGACCTTCTCATGTGAGTCGGTGTCCTCAGCGCGGCGGAGCTCCCTGAGGTCGTGGCCGGCGCTGAAGGCGGGTCCTCGACCGGCGATCACGACGGCCCTGACGGAGCGGTCGGTGTCCAGGTCGTTCAGATGGGATCCCAGCGCGTCCAGCATCGCTGACGACAGCGTGTTGCGCGACCCCGGACGGTTGAGCGTCAGCGTGGTCACTGGTCCGACGTCGTCACGTCGGACGTAGGGCTCATTCGTCGGTGACGTCATCGACCGATGCTACGGCGACCGAAGGTGTGCATCCTGGCGGTAGCGTCCGGGCGTGGACGAGTTCGATTACGTGGTGGTTGGTGGTGGCTCGGCAGGGTGCGTCGTCGCGAGTCGACTCAGCGAGGACCCCGGTGTCTCGGTGTGCCTGCTCGAAGCCGGCGGCGAGGGTCGGGATCTGCTGATCAGGGCCCCTCTCGGTTTCGCCGCGGCAGCGCCGCGGGGCATCAACAGCTGGAACTACCAGACCGTTCCTCAGGCCGGCTTCAACGGTCGACGTGGCTTCCAGCCACGGGGCAAGGCGCTCGGCGGGTCGAGCACGATCAACGCGATGATCTACGCCCGCGGGCATCGCTCCGACTTCGACAACTGGGCATCGCTCGGAAACCCGGGCTGGGGCTACGACGACGTGCTCGCGTACTTCAAGAAGTCGGAGTCCAACACCATCCACCGGGACTCGCCGTACCACGGGGCAGACGGCCCGTTGAACGTAACCAACCTACGCAGCCCGAGCCCGCTCAACGACGTGTTCCTCCAGGCGTGCCAGGACCAGGGGATTCCGTTCAACCCCGACTACAACGGCGAGCATCACCACGGCTGCTACCACGTCCAGGTCACCCAACGCGACGGCGAACGCCTCAGCGCTGCAGCGGCGTACATCCACCCGAACCTGGACCGACCGAATCTGGACGTCCGCACCCGAGCCCACATCACCCGGGTGCGATTCGACGCCAGACGCGCGAGCGGGGTCGACTACCTACAGGGCGACCATCCCGGCACGGTGCGAGCCCGACGTGAGGTGATCATGTCCGCTGGGGCCTACGGGACCCCACAGATCCTGATGGCTTCTGGGGTCGGACCCGGACAGCACCTCCAGGACGTCGGAGTGACCCCGGTGCTCGACCTGCCCGGGGTGGGACAGAACCTCCAGGACCACATCTCTGCCCTGTTGATCTACCGGGCGTTGGTACCGGACCACACGGTGGGCATCTCGCCGATCGGGGTCGCCCGGCTCCTGAGCGCCATGTGGACCTGGCGGCGTCACAGGCGCGGGCTGATCACCAGCTGCGCGGCGGAGTCGGGCGTCTACTACCGAACCGATCCGGCAGTCGAGGTCTCCGACATGGAGATGGAGCTCATCGTCGGGATCGCCGACGACCACGGCCGCAAACTGCACCTGGGCCACGGCTACTCGGCCCATCTGCTGCTGGCCCGTCCACGCAGCATCGGTGAGGTCCGACTGGCGAGCGCCGACACGCGGGTCGACCCGCTCATCGATCCCAGGTACTTCAGCGACCCCTACGACATGGAGACCCTGGTGAAGGGGACCCAGATCGCGCTCGACATCATGAGCGGCCCTGCTTTCGACCGCTTCCGGGGCGACATGTTGATCCACTACGACCGCGACGATCCGAGCCAGATCGAACAGACCCTGCGCGAGTACGCGGACACCGAGTACCACCCGTGCGGTACGGCCAAGATGGGCCCCGACGAGGACCCGATGGCGGTCGTCGACGCTCGGCTGCGTGTCCGTGGGATCGAGGGCCTGCGGGTCGCGGATGCGTCGGTGATGCCGGCTATCACCAGCAACAACATCCATGCACCGGTGATCATGATCGGCGAGAAGTGCGCCGACATGATCAGACAGGACGCACGCTGAGGGCGCCGCTTCGGGAGCCCATCTCTCGGGGCGATCGTCGTCGGTGAGGGGCTGTTGCGGATCGGTCGGTGATGGCTCGAAGCGTGAGTGATGGCCGGGCCTATCAGACTCGGGATCGGTATCGGTTCGGTGGGCGGTGTTCAGCTGTTGGTCGGAGCGGGTCGGCCGATGCTGTGAACCATGGCGATCAGGCGCCATTCGGCGTTCACTGCTGTGAGTCCGCGTCGAGCGCAGCGCCGGATACGTCGTTTGTGTTTCGTATGCCCGAAGTACGTCTCCACGAGGTGGCTCCGCATCCTGTAGCGCCCGCGGTTCTCGGGTTCGGCCATTTGAGTTCTGGGGCCGTGATCGCATCGGACCCTCCGTCGCGCCACTCGGCGAGCCCTCGATACGCGGTCGGTTGTGACACAGCGCCCGGCGGGTCTTGGCTTCACGGTCGATCTTGGTCGACGACCGGACCCAGATGATCCGGTATACCTCCGCGGAGGGTGGGCCAGCGCCGGCGTGGCGTCCCGGACCTGGTCGGGTTTGCCGTGGCGGCACGCGGGACGCCGGTGTGCTTGGGTCCACTCCGGGGTGTGGTCGAAGATCCAGTCCCGGAACCCTCTCGGTCACACTCCACCGCGGGCAGCGATGGGCGATCCTGCCCGCGGGCGTCGGATGCCCTATCGGATGGTCCTGGATGGCCATAGCCTTGAGGGATGCTGCGCGCGGCACGGGTGATGAGCCTGTTGGGGGGGTCGGTGGCGGTCCTTGCGCTCAGCAAGGTCCACGCCGCCTATGTCGCGTCGCCCCCCTACGACTTCACCGGCGATTCCCGCTTCGGTTGGGCCATCTTCTACATCCTGCTGCTAGCTCTCGCGACCTATGCCGTCGGGCTTCCGGACCAGCCGACGACGTGGTTCCGGGCCCTGTGGCTCAGCATCCTGGCCGGGCTCGGCGCAGCCCTCGGCGTGTCGGTCATCCAGCTGGTCGCTGGCGACGCGCTGCTCCCCCGGTTCGTGGTCTTCGGCGCGGTGCTGGCCAACACGCCGATCCAGATCGTCGCCAACCTCATGGCCCGCGGCGGCAAGTCCCGGGACGGCAACCGTGACCGTGTGCTCCTGGTCTCTGATCAGACCGAGCGTGAACGCCTGATCGACGATCTGCGCATGGAGGTGGAGAAGTCCGCCACGCTGGCCGGAGCGATCTCACGAAGAGAGGCCATCCCGACAGCTGACGATCCCAGGTCGATCACCACCGTCGCGGCCGAGGTCGGGGCGACGGTCGTGGTGCTCGACCGGCTCGCACGGGCCGATGAACGCGTGATCACCCAGGCCGCCACGCTGCACGAGAGGGGAGTGCGTATCCGCACTCTGGAGGGATTCTACGCTGAGTGGCTCGGCAAGCTGCCGGTGAGCGAGCTGGAGCGGGCGTCGCTGTTCTTCGACATCTCGGAGCTCCACGACAACGGATTCGCTCGCCTCAAGCGGCTGATGGACTTGGCGATCGCTGTGCCCGGCACTGCAGTGCTCGCGCTCGCCACACCGTTCGTGATCGTCGCCAACCTGGGCGCCAACCGGGGACCGCTGCTCTACCGCCAGGTCCGGATCGGCCGCGGCGGCAAGGAGTTCACGATCCTGAAGTTCCGCACGATGCGTGCCGACGAAGGACCGGTGCCCGACGGGAACTGGACAGAGAAGGACGATCCTCGCATCACGCCGTTCGGACGCATCCTGCGCCGCACCCACCTCGACGAGCTCCCCCAGGTGATCAACATCCTGATCGGCGAGCTGAGCGTGGTCGGCCCCCGACCCGAGCAGCCGCGCTACGTCGAGGAACTCAGCGACAAGCTGCCGTTCTACAATCTGCGCCACCTCGTCCGGCCGGGTCTCACCGGCTGGGCGCAGGTCAAGTACGGCTACGCCGGCGACGAGCGCGACGCCCTGGAGAAGCTGCAGTACGAGTTCTTCTACCTGGAGCACCAAGACACACAGGTTCGACCTACGGATCGTCCTGCGCACTTTCAGAAGCATGCTCGGCGGTGTCGGAGTCGGGCGGTGAGCCATCCGCGACCAAATGATCGCAGACTGGTGGTGCACGAGGGCCCCACGGCTTGCTCGGACCGCGCTCGTTGCACTTCCTCCTTCGCAGACCAGATTCTCGACTCTGGCAGCCGAGCACACGAAGATGTCGGCTTTGCTGCCGGCATGGTCGCTCGATGGACGCCCACGGGTGGTTGAATATGCACGATCTGTTCTCACCGGAGGATCGATGAGGACCGCAGGCAACCCTCACGTGAGCGTGGTGATGCCGACGTTCAATCGTGCCAGCGACCTGGACAGAGTGCTGACCCGGCTGGAGCAGATCGTTGAACCTCGCGGGGGCTTCGAGGTGATTGTCGTCGATGACGGTTCAACCGACGAGTCCAACGCTGTGCTCATGCGCCACCCGAAGGTCAAGGCAATCCGACAAGTGAACAGCGGTCCCGCGGCAGCACGCAACCGAGGCTGGCATGCAGCGGAAGGCGAGATTGTCGTGTTCACGGACGACGACGTTCTGCCTGGATCGGAATGGCTGGTCGAACTCTGTCGACCGTTTTACAGCGATCCGAAGCTCGGTGGCGTCGGCGGCTCTATCCAACCGATGATCCCGGGGCACCTTGCGGATTTCGTTCAAGACGAACGGCACGTAGGCCATGGAATGGACGAGTCCGTCCGATACCTTGTGACAGCGAACGCTGCCTATCGGCGAAGAGCACTCGAACGAGTCGGCGGCTTCGACGAGGCCTTCACGGAAGCCGCCGGGGAAGATGTCGACCTGAGCCAGCGTGTCCTGGCTGCCGGATACGGACTCGAGGTCGTCGACTCGGCGACCGTGTTCCACGACCACCGCACGGGCTTTCGAGCGATCATCCGCCACTATCGACGTGCTGGCCGAGCCCGAGCGCGACTGGCGCAGGAACACCCAGCAATGGGAGTTAAAGCATATGCGACCGAGCGATCGTCGCATGATCCGCTCCATGTCAGGCGGTACCGCGCCTCCGGCTACGGTCCGTTGAAGGTAACGATGTTCGCGGCGCTTCGCAGCGTGTGCATCCTCGTGTTCGCGTTCGGAGTGATCGAGTACCACGTGACCACGTTCGTAGCTCAGAGAGCTACGGGGAGTCGGGGCTGACACACCCGTCAGCGACCCTCAACACGCGGTCGCTCCGGTCGAGAGTGCTCGCTCGATGCGTCACGAAGAGGATCGTTACCGACTCACGTAGGCGCTCAAGGGTGTCGAGCACTGTCCTCTCGGTCACAACGTCGAGCGCTGATGTCGCTTCGTCCAGCACCAAGAATTCGGGATCGTCGTACAGCGCCCGAGCAAGTCCTAGCCGTTGGCGCTGACCACCTGACAGACGAGCGCCACGCTCACCAACCTCTGCTGTGATGTCACCGACCATCTCGTCCACGTCGGTCAGGAGACCAGCTCGGTCGAGTGCCCGTCGGACTCGCTCATCGTCGATATCGGAGGGCGGCACTGCAAGTGCGACGTTTGATCGAATCGGGGCGTCCAGCAGCATGACCTCCTGCGGCACGTATCCGATCCGTCGCTGCCACATCGATCGAACTCGCTCGAGCGGCAAACCGTTGACCTGGATGGAACCAGCAGTCGGTTCCAGAAGGCCTAGAACGAGGTTCACCAGTGTCGTTTTCCCGCCCCCTGATGCCCCTGCAAGCGCGACGAACTCTCCTCGAGCAACCTCCAGAGTGACGTCGATCAGGGTCGGTGACCTGGCGGACCGGTAGGAAAAGCCGACACCGATCAGGCTGAGCAGCTCGAACCTGCCCATGGTCTGGGAACGCTGACCCGGCTCGACCGAATCCTGTGCCGACAGCGCCGCGTCGTCGGCGAGCAACGAGAGATCGTCGTGGATTCGGCCCACATGTGGCATCGCGACATGTGCCTTTGCGGTCGCCACGACCACTCGGTTGAGAGAAGGCAGCACGCGGAGCCCGGCGGCGAGAAACACTGCGAGAACCGCGACTGCAGCTTCCGTATCGCCTCGGGTCGAGAACGCAACGCCCGCGATAACCCCCACAGAAACGACGACGCCGAGCTCGAGGTAGTAACGGGGAAGGAGTTCAGTCAGCGTCAACGAGCGTTGCCGCCTCGCTGCACGTTCTCGAATCGAGAGCAGCTCATCCACCAGATTCTGACCGCGACCCGTCAGTCGGATCTCACGCACAGCCCCCAGGACTTGTTGGATCTGGGCAATCGACCTTTGGCTTTGCTCCATGAGGTCGTCGCTCGACGCACGCATACGACGAACCCCCATCTGACGGTAGGCAACCGCGAGCAAACCAACCAGGACGATCCCAACCAGCGCCTCGATCGGCGCGAGCACCAAGAGTACGAATCCGATCAACCCAATGACTGCGCAGTCTCCCATCGCAACAACCGATGTCGGAAGGGCCTCCTGGAACACCCGCCGGAGCGAGTCGTGAAGGGTCTGCTGCATCTGGGCCGAGTTGCGGTCCACGAGGTACTCCAAGGGTGCTTGGAGGTAGCCGCGCAGCAGATTCCCAGCTGTTTCCACCTCGCTTGCGAGTGCGTTGCGAAGCGTGCTCATGAGCAGAAGGGCAGCGAGACCGGTCTTTAGGATGAACGTGCCGAAGATCAACAGCGCCAAAACCACAGCCAAGCGGTTGAGCGACCAGTGCGAGAACCGATCGGGAAGCCAGGTGAGCACATCTGTGGGGGATGCGGACGTCTGCAACTCGGGGAGGAGCCGCACCAGCGGCAGGATCAACAGCACACCAAAAGCATCAAGCCCGGCGACGACCACAGAGCCGGCCGAACAGCTCAGGAGGACCCGCCGACTGCGCACGCCGAGCAGCGGGCGGACCGATCGCAGGAAGCTGCGCATGTCAGCGACCGACGCGACGGGCGGTGCGGTAAGCGGCCGTGAGCATCACGGATTCGAGGCGTCGCCGCATGGGATGTCCGATGCGATGGGCACAGCCGATGATGGCACGCGCGGCGCGGCCGCTGTCGTCCACTCCGTCTCCGAACAAACATCGAGTCCATTGCCGTCGCGTCTTCTCGGAGTGGGTCCGACCGGGCTACCAAGACCGCGGCCTCGATCTCCGACGGGTGCCTGCAGACCTGACAGCACTCCAATAGGCCACGATGCGGCACATCGGCGTCGCCATGAAGACCCAGCAATGCGACGACGGGTCGGTCGCCCAGAAGCGCCTCGGTCAGGGCGCCGCTTCGGGCGTCCGCGACAACGACATCAGCTTGGTGAATGAGGTCGGGCAACGACGACCTCGTGGTGACCACAGTCATTGGACTGCGAGCGAGCGTGGAGATCCTCTCCAGTTCGAATCGTTCGCTGTTGTGGTGGGGCTTGATGGTAACTGCATGAGATCGACCCAGGTCGGACAAGCTGGCGGCGTATGCGGACAGCGAGCTGTGGTGGGCCCACGTTGGGACCCAGAGCACCCGAGTCGTCGCTTGGTCACGTGACCGCTGCAACGGTTCCTCCACAGCCCCCTCGCCGACGAGCGACCGAGCAACCTCCCACTTGGGATAGCCGACGACCTCGACCGTCACGCCTGGAACCGAGGAGCGGATCGTGTTCGCCGAGAACCGGCCGGGGACCAGTACAAGGTCGAATCCTTCGTTGATCGTTCCATGGCCATAGGCGTCTCGGACGAAGCCAACGCCATACATCAGCCTGATACGCGCACCGCTCCACATCCGCAGCCATTTGACTCCGGAGGTGGTGACGGCGGCATCAGCGAAGCGTCGCCGCCGAGAGAGCGAGACCTCGCCATGTTGCTGGAGAGTCTCCGACAGCGCTCGGAACGTGGAATCGTCGACCAACGCCGTTAGATTCTTGTCTGGGTCGTTGAACCAGTGAGAGCCTTGTGGTGCTGATCCCCTGGCGACGTTTGTCGTGGGAGGCTCCAAGACGAACTGCGCGTCAGCGCCAAGTCGTCGCAATTCGCGAAATGACCGGAAGAAAGGTCGGAACCTCATGGGTCGCGTAGAGATAGAAGTCGACCGATGTTGGGAGGATGCGGGCGGTCATGCTACCTGAAGCTCATTTATCACGTTCGCTTGACCCCCGGACGAGAATCGTCGGCTTCGACCGCATTAGTGGACTACGAGCATACGTACGACTTCTTCGAGTCCCGCGGCACACCGAGCACACGGCTCGTTGACGATCACGACGACTTCCTACCAGGACCGGAACCCTGAACTGGCCGAACAGCGTGACAGCAGTGAATGGGAATTGGTTGGTCCGTTCCTCCACCTCGACCGTCGGCCGACGGTACTAGACGTGGGCTGTGGCGTCGGAAGGTTGGCACGGCGCGTCGGGCCAGTCATGGATCGATACCTCGGTGTCGATTTTTCGCCATCGATCCTCCAGCTCGCACGGCAACAGGTGAGTACGTCACCGTGGGCCGACCGCTGTCAGTTCCAAGAGCTGGCTGCCGCTGGCGTAGGCGCAGCATCGCTCATCGACACCGGTCCGTTCTCGGCCATCCTCATCTCCGGCGTTATGGCGTACCTGAACGATGAGGACGTCGAGACCTGCCTAAGAGGGGTGCGCGGTTGTTGCAGCAACGTCGGTGGTGTACCTGCGCGAACCAGTCGCTCGTGCGGAACGGTTGACGCTCACCGACCATTGGTCTGACGACCTCGAGGCAACCTATTCGGCGTGCTATCGGTTGCCACATGAGTACAGGGCGACCCTTGAGAGAGTCTTCACGGGTGAGGGTTTCCGTTTCACCCTGGACACGCAGATCGATGCCATGCTCGGAAAACCGCTCCGAAACGACGCAGCACTTCTTCGTGCTGGAACGAGTCGAGGCGTGATGTCGAACGAACTCCGCACAGCTGGACTCTGCATCGACCTCGACGGCGCCGTCGTCACCACGCCGCTGCTCGCCATGATCGCGTCAGAAGTCGACATGGTGGATGAGGTGAACCTGCTCGACCGTGCGGCTGAGCACGGAGAGTTGTCGTTTGCCCGGGCACACCGTCTGCAGATGCTTGCTCTCGAGCGCGGTCCCACTAGCTGAAGCGCAACGCAGAGTTCGGGTTGCGGGACTCGACGACGAAGTTGCTGAACTGGTCGTCGCAGCACGCGATCGTGTCCGGGTCGTCACGAGCCTGCCCCAGCGATGGGTCGAGCCACTTGCCGACCGCCTCGGTTGCGAGGTGCTGGGCTCGCTGACGCCCGACCAGGAGCAGGCGGACTCAGTGGTCACCATCCTGGACAAGGGCCGTGCCACTGCCGAACTTCGAGCCGAATACGCCACGATCGTTGCCGTCACGAGCAGCACCAGTGGACTCTCCATGTTCGAGTCCGCCGATGTGTCGGTCAGCGTTCGGACTTCAGCCGTCACCCGAAGCGGTTCTCGCGGCAGACTACGTCGCGCCAACAGGAGCAGCCCTGTGGAATCTGTTACAACGGCAGTGATCTGCGCTGCCGGCACAGGTACCCGGCTCGGAGTCGGTGTGCCGAAGTGTTTGGTCTCGGTGGGTGGCAGATCGATCATCGACTGGCAACTCGACCTGCTCCAGAACTTTCGTGACCTGCGGATCGTCGTGGGTTTCAGAGAGCAGGAAGTGATGCGTCACGTAGTCCGCCGACGACCTGATGCTCTGTTTGTTAGGAACCCTGAGTTCCGGTCGAACACCACGCTCGACAGTCTGCGGCTCGCGACTCGGCACCTCGAGGATCCGTTCATCGCCCTTGACGGCGACCTGATCGTGGAACCGCGGAGCTTCGACAGCTTCTTGGCGGCTTGCTCTGGAGACACGCCGGTAATCGGGATATCTCAGAGCCTCGACCGACGACGCCGTGTTCGTCGACGTCCGCGAGCACCAGGTGCAGGCGTTCCACCGTACGCCCGCCGAAGACTTCGAGTGGTCGGGACCAGCATTCCTCAAGCACGAGCACCTGTTCGGTGCCGATGGATATGTCTACGAATCGCTCATTCCGCTCCTGCCGTTGCGAGCACACGAGGTCATCGCTGCCGAGGTCGACACCCAGAGCGATCTTGAGCGGGCGCGCTCACTGGTGATGAGGTGGACGAAGTAGGGCGGGGACCGGATCCCACCGGCATGCGGTCAGTCCAGGACCCGACCTCCGCTGATCGCTCACAGAACGCGCGAGTTGGAGACATGCCATGGCATCCTGAGCGGATGCAGGGAACCACTCACGCCCCTCAACGAGTCCTCGTGACCGGTGCAGCAGGGATGGTCGGGTCGCACATCGTCGACATTCTGCTGTCGAGGGGTGATTCGGTGCGTCGCGATCGACAGCCTCCTCACCGGTGACCGCAGCAACCTCGCTCAGGTGAGCGATCACCCCGACTTCGCGCTTGATGGAAGCGGACGTGTGCTCCCTGCCAGCGGTGGACGGCGACATCGACGCGGTCCTCGCACCTGGCCTCCCCCGCCTCACCTCGACACTTCGTCGACATCCCGCTCGACATCCTCCGCGTCGGCGGCATCGGCATCACTGCACGATGCTGGAGCTGGCGACCCGCCACGGCGCCAGGTTCCTGTTCGCGTCCAGCAGCGAGGTGTACGGCGACCCGCACGTGCACCCCCAGCACGAGGGCTACACCGGCAACGTGCACCTGCGACGGGGTACGGGCCTGCTACGACGAGTCGAAGCGGTTCGGCGAGGCGGCGACCAACACCTATCCACCGTGCCGCCGGGCTCGACACCCGCATCGTGCGCATCTTCAACACCTACGGTCCGCGGATGCGCCCCGACGACGGTCGGGTGGTGTCGAACTTCGTGCAGCAGGCGCTGGCACGGGCGAGCCGCTCACCGTGTACGGCGACGGGCTCCAGACCCGCAGCTACTGCTACGTCGAGGACCTGGCCCGGGGGATCGTCGCCCTGTTGGACTCCGACGTGAACGAGCCGGTGAACCTCGGCAACCCGGTCGAGCACACCGTGCTCTACCTCGCCCAGACGGTCAGCGAGCTGGTGCGGGTCGGACTCGCCGATCGACCACCGGCCGCTGCCCGAGCACGATCCCACCCGGCGTCGGCCCGACATCACGCGGGCCACCGAGCTGCTCGGCTGGCAGCCGACCGTGTCGGCTCGATGACGGGCTCGCCGCGACGATCGAGCACTTCCGTTCGATCGGAGACGCCGCCGTGACGGCTGCAGTGCCACCCACCGTCTCGATCCTGTTGCCCACGCTGCAAGAGCACGATCACATCCGTGAGTGTCTCGACTCCCTGACCGCGCAGAACGACGATCGGGTCATCGAGCTGCTCGTCCTCGATGGAGGTTCAACCGACGGAACCAGGGAGATCGTCGACAACTACGGGGGGGTGGTCCGCCTGATCGACAACCCTCGGGTCACGGCCGCCGGCGCTATGAACCGCGGTATCGAGGTAGCTTCCGGTGAGATCATCGTCCGTGCCGATGCGCACACGATCTACGCGGCCGACTACGTGCGTCGATGCGTCGATCTCCTGCTCGAGTCCGGAGCCGACAACGTCGGCGGTCCGATGCGTGCCGTCGGCAAGACGGACTTCGGTCGGGCGGTTGCAGCCGTGACGTCCTCGCCGTTCGGGGTCGGACCCGGTCGCTTCCACTACTCACGTCGTCAGCGAAGAGGTCGACACGGTCTACTTGGGCTGCTGGCGCATCGAGACGCTTCAGGCCCTCGGCGGCTGGGACGACGAGAACCTCCAGTGGGCGGCAGAAGACCAGGAGCTGAACCTGCGGATCCGCCAGCGGGGTGGGCGGGTCCTGCTCGATCCTGACATCACGTCCTGGTACTCCCCTCGGGACAACCCCAGGGCGCTCGCCAAGCAGTACCGCAACTACGGGATCTGCAAGGTGTCGACTCTGGTCAAGCACCACACGCTCCCCTCGTGGCGCCCACTCGCTCCCGCCATGCTGGGTCGCGGCAACGGCCGTCGGCCTCGTGTCTGGCCGGGGCTGGAAGCGAGTCGCCATCCCCGGTGCACACGCCGCGGCGTGTGCCGTGCTTGGCATTCGACTGGCTCGCGAACCTGGCGTTGCCCCGCAGAAGGCCTTCGCTGTCATGGAGATCTGCCACTGGTCCTACGGTGCCGGGTGGCTTGCCGGGATCTGGCGGGTGCTCACCCGACAGCCCTTCGATCAGCGGCCGCGCAATGGCCGCTGATCCAGGCCGTGACAGGCCGCAACGGTTACATACCGCAGGGCTGCTCATCGACGGCCGTGCTCGACTCTCCCTCGCAGACTCGCGGATGACCATCGGTGGCGCCGAGGTGGAGGAGTCGAGGCGGCCCGATCCGACGCCGTTCGCCGATCCGTAGGGCCACGCCACCGATCCTGGGCCCTCGCGCGAGGACGGCCCAAACCCCCGGAAACCGGGCTGACCTGTACCTTCACTCCAGAGCGGGTGACGGGAATCGAACCCGCACTGTCAGCTTGGGAAGCTGAAGTTCTACCATTGAACTACACCCGCAGTAGGGGGCGACTGTAGCGCAGCGGGTAACCGGCGCTCACCACCGCGGACTACGGTGCGGCGCGTGATCCTCGCCGACCGATCGATCCGGGACCTGGTGGCCGAAGGGCGACTGCTCATCGAACCATTCGACGATGCGCTCGTTCAGCCGGCATCGGTCGACGTCCGTTTGGGGAGTCAGTTCCGGGTGATGCGCAACAGTCGTATGACCCACATCGATCCGACGGTGGACAACGACGGGCTGATGGAAACCGTCGAGGTGCCACCGGGTGAGCCGTTCGTCTTGCACCCCGGAGAGTTCGCTCTGGGGCACACCGCCGAGACGTTCGAGTTGTGCGACGACGTCGTCGGCATCGTCAACGGCAAGTCGAGCCTGGGGCGGCTGGGGCTCCAGGTCCACGCGACGGCTGGATTCGTGGACCCGGGCTTCGCAGGGGTGATCGTGCTCGAGTTGTCGAACGTGGCGACGCTGCCGATCCTGCTGCGACCCGAGATGAAGGTCGCCCAGATGGTCTTCCAGCGCCTCGACCGTCCGGCGGAGCGGCCCTACGGGCATCCGGATCTCAACTCGAAGTACCAGGGCCAGCGCGGAGCCGTGGCCTCGCGCTACTCGTTGAACGACTCTGCCGGCTGATCGGCCGGATTCGAACGCAGCCGCACCGGAACAGGCCGAACCGGAATGAGCCGCACCGGAGTCAGCCGGTGGCCAGGCGCATGCGGTGTCGGAAGAACGAGCCGTCCGTCGAGGCCCGTCTGGCAGAACGTGAGTCGGGGTCGGTCGAAGCCACCTCGGTGACCGCGTCGACCAGTCGTTCGGCATCTACCGGGCGGATCAGCACCACGTCGGCATCCTCGCCCAGCCCGAACGCCGCATCGACCTGGTCGTCGACGATCGCGACTATGCCGGCGTCATGGAACTGGGGTTCGGGACGGGCCCGCAGGCGCGAGACCATCGCCGTCGTGGCGGCGATGCCCCGCACGCTGTTCGACAGCACGACGACGGCCACCTGCTCATCGCGCATGCACCGCAGCGCCAGAGCCGGCGAGCGGACCACCGCCACATGGAACCCGGCGGCGTCGAGCACCCGCGAGAGGGCTTCGGCGTGGCGCGGGTCCTCCTCTACGACCAACACCCGGGCCCGTCGCGGCGAGCGCAGGTCGGCGACGGGTCCGGTCATGTCTGATCAGCCCTTGGCCTGCATCGGGTTCTGGGCCAACGGATCGGCGTTCTCGAGTGCGTCGAGGACGTGCATCGCCAGGTCGCCGACCTTGACCGAGTCGTCCTCCAGGCCCTGGGCCTTCACACCATCGTCGATCATCACGTAGCAGAACGGACAGGCGGTCGCGATACGGCTCGCACCGGTGGCGACGAGCTCTTGGGAACGCTCGACGTTGATCTGCTTGCCGATGTTCTCTTCCATGAACATGCGGGCGCCGCCGGCGCCACAGCACATGCCCTTGGTCCCGTTGCGACCCGCCTCGACGATCTCGACGCCCTTCAGGGAGCCGATCACGTTGCGCGGAGCCATGTACACGTCGTTGTGGCGCCCCAGGTAGCAGGAGTCGTGGTACACCATGCGCTCTTCGAGCTTGGCGCCGGTCATGTCCAGACGGCCCGAGTCGATCAGCTCCTCAAGGAACTGGCTGTGGTGCAGCACCTCGTAGTTGCCGCCGAGCTGCGGGTACTCGTTGTCGAGCGTGTTGAAGCAGTGCGGGCACTGCGTGATGATCTTGCGGACACCCATCTCGTTCATCATCTCGATGTTCTGCATCGCGAGCATCTGGAAGATGTACTCATTGCCCGAGCGTCGGGCTGGGTCTCCGGTGCAGTTCTCGGCGGGGCCGAGCACGGCGAAGCTGACCTGTGCCCGCTGGAGCAGCTTGGCCATCGCCTGGGTGACCTTCTGGTTCTTGTCGTCGAACGAGCCGGCACAGCCCACCCAGTAGAGGTACTCCGCAGTGAACGGGTCGCCACCCTCGATGATCTCGATCCCGTCGAGGGCCTTGGTCCAGTTGGCGCGATCGGACTGCGACATGCCCCAAGGGTTGCCCGAGTTCTCCATGCCACGGAAAGCGGTGCCTAGCTCGGTCGGGAAGTCCGACTCCATCAGCGTCAGGTAGCGCCGCATGTCGAGGATCTTGTCGAGGATCTCGATGTTGACCGGGCAGTTCTCGTCGCAGGCCTTGCACGAGGTGCACGACCAGACCTCTTCGGGGGTGATCCGCTCGAAAAGCGAGTCGGCTGACACGGTGATCTCGCCGTCGACTCCGATGGGGGGCGACACGACCGGGTTGCCGGTGGCGGACATCACCTCGCCGGTCTTGAGCACGATCTCGCGTGGGTCGAGGGGCTTGCCGGTGGCGTGTGCCGGGCAGACCGACGTGCAGCGGCCGCACATGGTGCAGGCGTCGGTGTCGAGGAGCTGCTTCCAGGTGAAGTCCTCGACGACCGATGCGCCGAAGCTCTCGAGCTCGGTCTCCATGAGGTTGGGCATCGGCTTCATGGCGCCCTTGGGGCGGTCCTTGTCGGACAGGTACATGTTGAGCGGCGACGTGAAGATGTGGCGCAGCATCGTGGTCGGCAGGATCACCAGGAAGGCGATGAAGCTGAGCACGTGGGTGATCCACATGGCCTGGTACCAGCCCTCGATGGTGCTCAGGTTCTCGACCAGTCCCGACAGCGGGTAGCCGATGAACGACCACTTCTCGAAGTCGGGTCGACCGACCGCGGCGATGCGGAACATCTCGGCCAGGAAGCCTGTGAGGCCGATGGTGAAGAGGGTGCCGAGGATGATCGCGTGCTCGGGCTTGGACTTGATGCGGATGCGGTAGGGGCGCTGCACGTATCGCCGCACGATCGCCCAGATCACACCGCTCAGGAACACCACGCCTGCCAGATCACCGATGAACGCGTAGGCCTCGTAGATGGTGCCGTGCAGGAACTTGAGCGATTCGGGCAGCTGGTGGTTGATCTCGAGCACCGATGTGACGGCGAGCAGCACCAGGAAGCCGAAGTAGATCATCGAGTGCATGACGCCGGCGGCGGGGTCACGCATCAGCGTCTGCATGTAGAGGCCGGCCCGCAGTCGCTCCATGCGGCGCTTGGCGTTCTTGGGGGTGATGTCGCGCTTGTCGGGTCCGCCCCGCTGCCAGTTGCGCACCCGGTACGAGAACATCACCGCTCCGGCGATGAACATCGCCGGGAGCACCGTGTAGAACGCGAGCTTGATCGGCCCGGGGATGAACTCGAACACCTCGCGCTGGACTTCGCTCTCGTCGTGGAACTGGAAGACCGTCGCGGCGACGCCCGAGAGGGCGACGACCAGCGCTATGACGACGCCGACGATTATCGCCGTCTGGTTGGGCCGGAGCCGGGTCGGACCCGGGAGCGGCTCAGTGGACTCGTCTTCGTGCGTTTCGGTGGCGCTCATAGCACTGCCGAAGCTACCGCGGAGCCCGCTCGGCGGGCGATTACAGCGACTCGGGCAGTGACTCGGGCAGCGACTCGGACCGGTCAGTGGGAGAGCGACTGCTCCGAGTCGCGCAGACGCCTCGCTGTCGCCACCAGCAACTTGTGGGCGAGCGTCGGGATCTCGTCGAGCACCGCGTTGAACGCGCCGATCGACAACACGAGCAGCGACATGTCGGTCTCGGCGGTGACAGTCGCAGTCCGTGGTCCGCCGTCCAGCAGGGCCAGCTCGCCGAAGTGATCACCGGGGCCGAGCTCCGCTGCGGCGGTGCCGTCCTTGGTGACCAGGGCGGTTCCGGCGAGGATCACGAATGCCTCCCTCCCCACCCCGCCCTGGGTGGTCAGCTCCGTTCCCGCGGGCACGTGGACCTCGTCAGCCGCGCGGGCCAGTCTCTGCAGGTCGCGGCCCGAGCAGGCGGAGAACAGCGGAACGCCGGCGAGTTGTTCGGTGAACTGCGACATCTGATCGATGGTACGGGTCCGCGGGCTCCTCGCGTCGGGGGCGCGTGACACTGAGCCGGTTCTCGGCGCGCATCGTGCGGGTGAGTGGGATGGTGCGATTGAATAGCGACGAGCGAGGAACGGAGAACCAGCCCCCATGGCGTCCACCCGACAGGTCCGACGATGAGAGTGGTCGCGGTCGCCGGCGCCAAGGGCGGAGTGGGCAAGACCGCGACCGCGGTGAACCTTGCGATGCTCTCCGCGGCAGCTGGGTACCGGACGCTGCTGTGGGACCTCGACCCGCAGGGGGCGGCGACGCACTGCTACCGCGCCAGGGCGCGGGTGAAGGGCGGGGCCACGCGCCTGCTGGGCGGCAAGCGCGAGCTCGATGCATACGTGCGTCACACCGACTACGACCGACTGGACCTCCTGCCTGCGGACCCGTCGTTCAGGGTGGTCGACACGATCCTGGCGACGCGCCGCTGGCCGGACCGGGTGCTGCGCAAGCTCCTGCGCCCGCTCGACGGCACCTACGACGTGGTGGTCCTGGACTGCGCTCCGGGTCTGGGCATCGTCACCGAGTCGGTGCTGGCAGCGTCGGACCTGGTGCTGGCCCCCATCATTCCGGCACCCCTGGCGGTGCGCAGCCTGGATCAGCTCGACGAGTTCATCCAGGCCAACCGGCCCGGCCTGCCACTGCTCGCGTTCTTGTCCATGCTCGATGAGCGCAAGGTGCTGCACCGCCAGGTCGTGGGTCAGGTGCGCGGCGACCGCCGCTTCGCTCTGGCTGCGGTACCCACGTCTTCGGCGGTCGAGCGCATGGGGATGGAGCAGGTGCCGGCGGTCCTGGCCTCTCCCCAGAACCTGGCAGCTATCGCCTACCGACGTCTGTGGGCAGAGGTCGAGGACCGCCTGGACCTGGAGGCCCCGAAGTCTGCACCGGTCGATCTGGATGCGATCGCATCCACCGGTGTCGTCGGTGGGATCGGCACGGCCGAGGCCGGCTGATCCCACCAGTCACCCCGACGACCGTCAGCCCCCCGAAGCCTGGCGGGCCACCGCTTCGGCCTTGGCCTTCACGGCCTCGGGGTCCATCAGGTAGCGGTCGGTGACCGGCTTGGACTCGGTCGGTCGGACGTCGTCCCCGAGCTCGTAGAGCAGGGGCACGCCGGTGGGGATGTTCAGCTCGGTGATCTCGTCGTCGGAGATCCCCTCGAGGTGTTTGACGAGCGCCCGCAGCGAGTTGCCGTGGGCGACCACCATCACGGTCGAGTCGCCGGCCAGATCGGGGACGATCGCGTCGTACCAATAGGGCAACATGCGCTCGACGACGTCCTTGAGGCACTCGCTTGCCGGGACCAGCTCCGGTGGCAGCGACTCGTAGCGCACGTCGTCGTTGGGGTTGTGGGCGTTGTCGGTCGGAGATCGCGCGGTGGCGGCGTGTCGTAGCTGCGCCGCCACACCTTGACCTGGTCCTCGCCGTACTGAGCGGCGGTCTCTGCCTTGTTCTTGCCCGTCAGGTCGCCGTAGTGGCGCTCGTTCAGGCGCCAGCTGCGCCGGACCGGGATCCACAGGCGACCGAGGACGTCGAGTGCGCTGTTGGCGGTCCGGATGGCGCGGACCTGCAGCGAGGTGTGGAGAACATCGGGTTCCAGGCCGTGCTCACGCAGCATGGCCCCAGCAGCGAACGCCTCTTCCTGGCCGGCCTCGGTCAGGTCGCAGTCGTACCAGCCGGTGAACAGGTTCAGCTTGTTCCACTCGCTCTCGCCGTGGCGGAGCAGCACGAGACGTGACAAAGGGGTCTCCTTGGTTCGCGGACCGCCCGACGTTAGCCGTAGGGCCTCGCGGGGCCGAAGGCGGACGGGTCGTACACTCCCGGGTCATGCGGGTCTCGGTCGTCGTTCCATGCCACAACTCGCTTGACTGGCTGCCGTCGACCGTGGAGTCGGTGCTCGGCCAGAGCTTCACCGACTTCGAGGTCGTGCTGGTCGACGATGGCGGCGACGACGACCTGACCGGCTGGGTGTCGAACCTGGGCGACGACCGGGTGCGGTCGGTGCGTCAGGCCAACGGCGGTGTCGCCTCTGCGCGCAACCGGGGCATCGCTGAGTCCAGCGGCGAGCTGATCGCGCTGCTCGACTCGGACGACCTCTGGGAGCCTTGGACCCTCGAGTCGCTGGTGGACACACACGACAGCGCGGTGGCCGCCACGGGACCAGAGGAGCGCCCGGTCGGGCTCACCTACGGCTGGTACGACGTCATCGACGAGGACGGGGTCACGAACGGACGGGCCGTGACCTCGAAGCTGGAAGGCGACATCTGGGACGAGCTCGTAGTGGCGAACGTCGTGGCGGTCGGCTCTGCGTTGGTGCCGGCGGCAGTGTTCCGGGACATCGGCGGGCCGCTCGAGAACCGCGACCGGTTCGCCGTCGACGTCGAGGACTGGGAGTTCTGGATCCGGGTCGCGGCGTCGTACCGCGTTCGCGTTGGTGCCCCGGGTGGTGCTGCACGTGAGGCGACACGGATCCAACTCGACCGGGGCGGGGGCGACCGAGAGCCTTGGTGCCGCCTACGAGGCTCTGCTCGAGCGGGTCTTCGACCCGTCACGTACGCCGCCCCGGGATCCGAGGACTCTGGCGAGGCTCAGGGCACAGCGCCACGACCCGCGCGGACGTGCTCCTGGCATGGCACAGCATGAACCTCGACGGCGACACCTCGGCAGCGGGCCGCTACCTGCGTTCGGCTCGAGGGAGAGGATCCGACTGGTGGCAGGATCCCGAGTACGTGAGGGCCCGCCTGGCCCTGGCCGCCAGGCAGGTGATGGGGCCCGGTGGCTACGAGGCCGTTCGTCGTTCGAGCCACGTCGTCCGGCGTCCGTTGGCTCGTCTGCGAACCCGCAGAAGCTGAGCGCCTTCTCCACGATTGCCGATAACCTGCTAACAGGTGACTCAACTTTGCTACACTCTTGCGAGTCAGCCTGGTGGTAACTGTCAGGTCGCCGCCGTAGGCTGGCCGAAGAACGTGTTCCGGGCCCGCAGGCCCCGACAGGAAGAGTGAGCCACATGTCCAAGGCCGTAGGAATCGATCTCGGTACCACCAACTCAGTCGTCTCGGTGCTCGAGGCCGGCGACGCAGTCGTGATCCCCAACGCTGAGGGTGCGCGCACCACACCCTCGGTCGTCGCGTTCGCCAAGGACGGTGAGGTGCTCGTGGGCGAGGTCGCCAAGCGCCAAGCGGTGACCAACGCCGACAGGACCATCCGTTCGGTCAAGCGCCACATGGGCACCAACTGGACCGTCGACATCGACGGCAAGAAGTACACCTCACAGGAGATCTCGGCCCGTACGCTCATGGAAGCTCGAGCGCGACGCCGAGGCGTACCTGGGCGACTCGGTCACCCAGGCAGTCATCACAGTGCCGGCCTACTTCGACGACGCCCAGCGCACAGCGACGAAGGAGGCTGGCCAGATCGCCGGCCTCGAGGTTCTGCGGATCATCAACGAGCCGACCGCGGCAGCGCTCGCCTACGGCATGGACAAGGAGACCGACAGACCACACGATCCTGGTCTTCGACCTCGGCGGTGGCACCTTCGACGTCTCTGTTCTCGAGATCGGCGACGGTGTGTTCGAGGTCAAGTCCACCCACGGCGACACCAGCCTGGGTGGCGACGACTGGGACCAGCGCATCATCGACTGGCTGGTCGACTCCTTCAAGGGCGACCACGGCGTCGACCTGTCCAAGGACAAGATGGCGATGCAGCGCCTCAAGGAAGCCGCCGAGAAGGCCAAGATCGAGCTGTCGCAGGTGCCGAGCACCCAGATCAACCTGCCTTTCGTCACCGCGACGGACGCAGGGCCCCTGCACCTTGACTACTCGCTCACGCGGGCCAAGTTCCAGGAGATGACCGCCGATCTGATCCAGCGTTGCAAGGTGGCGTTCGACCATGCCGTCAAGGACGCGGGGCTCACCACCGGTGAGGTCGATCACGTGATCATGGTCGGTGGATCCACGCGGATGCCTGCGGTGCAGGACCTGGTCAAGGACCTGACCGGCTCCGAGCCCCACAAGGGCGTCAACCCTGACGAGGTCGTCGCCATGGGTGCGGCCATCCAGGCCGGCGTGCTCAAGGGCGACGTGAAGGACGTCCTCCTGCTCGACGTCACACCGCTCAGCCTCGGCATCGAGACCAAGGGCGGCGTGATGACCAAGCTGATCGAGCGCAACACGACCATCCCGACCCGTCGTGCCGAGGTCTTCACCACCGCCGAGGACAACCAGCCCTCGGTCGAGATCCATGTGCTCCAGGGAGAGCGTGAGATGGCCGACTTCAACAAGACCCTCGGCAAGTTCCAGCTGGTCGACCTGCCGCCCGCACCTCGTGGTGTCCCCCAGATCGAGGTCACCTTCGACATCGACGCCAACGGCATCGTGAACGTCTCTGCCAAGGATCGTGCGACCGGCCGTGAGCAGTCGATCACGATCACCGGTCAGTCGTCGCTGTCCAAGGACCAGATCGACCAGATGGTCCGTGACGCCGAGTCCCACGCCGAAGAGGATCGCCGTCGCAAGGAAGAGGCCGACGCACGCAACCGCGCCGACACGCTGCTCTACTCGACCGAGAAGCTGCTCGCCGAGCAGGGTGACAAGGTCGGGGCGGATGACCGCTCCGCGGTCGAGTCGACGCTGGCGGATCTCAGGTCCGCCATGAACGATGGCGACCCGGAACGCATCAACACTGCAGCCGAGGCGCTCAGCGCCGCGACCCAGAAGTTGTCCCAGGCGCTCTACGACCAGGCCTCGACCGAGTCGGATTCGACCGACGGTGGAGGCGCCGGTGCGTCCGACGATGAGGTCGTCGACGCCGAGGTCGTCGACGACGAGGACGTCGAGGAAGACAAGTGAGCGGCGGATCGACCGACCCCGCCCCCGAGGGCGACCTCGTCGCCCCGGAAGAGGGTGGGGTCGAGTACCCCGATGTCACCGAGGAAGGAGCGCTCGAGGGCGAGCTCGTCGAGATGGTCGAGGTCGCCGAGCAGATCGCTGCCGAGCGCGACGAGTACCTCGACATGGCTCGGCGCGTGCAGGCGGAGTTCGAGAACTACAAGCGGCGGGTCGAGTTGCAGCGGATCGAGCAGCGAGAACGCGCAGCGGAGCAGTTGGTTCTCGAACTGCTGCCGGTCCTCGATGCCGGAGAGGCCGCCTCCGCACAGGGTGACGAGAGCGTCGCCGCCATCCACTCCCAGTTGCTCAGCACTCTCGAGAAGCTGGGTCTGTCGCCGGTGGCCGACGTCGAGGTCGACTTCGATCCGAACGTGCACGAGGCCGTCATGCACGAAGAGGGCGACGAATCCGAGCCGGTGGTGGCCGAACTGCTGCGAACCGGTTATCTGTGGAACTCCCGCGTGCTGCGACCGGCCATGGTCAAGGTGCGCGGCTGACGACCGGTTGGAGGTCGCCGTGCAGCGAGAGTGGTTCGAGAAGGACTACTACGCGGTCCTGGGAGTGTCGTCTACGGCGACCGCCAAGGAGATCACAAGCGCTTATCGCAAGCTCGCCCGCGAGCTGCACCCTGACGCGAACCCCGGCGATCAGGCCGCGGAGGACCGGTTCAAGGACGTGTCCGCTGCGTACGAGGTGGTCGGTGACCCCGACAAGCGCGCCGAGTACGACGAGGCCCGTCGCATGGGTCCCATGGGCGGTGGCTTCGGCGGGGCCGGATTCCCTCCCGGGGGTTTCGGCGGCGGTGGCGCCGGCGGAGGGTTCGACGCAGGCAACCTCGGTGATCTGTTCGGCAACCTCTTCGGGCGCGGGCGCGCGGGGGCGCAACCGCCGCCGACGACCGGTCCACGTCGGGGGCCCGACATCGAGGCCGACCTGCATCTGACGTTCGACGACGCGGTGCACGGCGTGACCACCACCGTGAACATCACCTCCGATGTGCGTTGCCCGGACTGCAAGGGCAGCGGCGCGGCTCCCGGTACCGCCCCCCAGGCCTGTCCTCAGTGCGGGGGACGCGGTGCCGTCGACGAGGACCAGGGCTTCTTCTCCTTCAGTCGACCGTGCCCCGGCTGCGGCGGGCGCGGACGGGTGATCGAACATCCCTGTCCGAGCTGTGCAGGAGCGGGTGCGGTCCGGCGGCCTCGACAGGTGAAGGTCCGGATCCCCCAGGGCGTGCGCGACGGTCAGCGCATCAGGGTCAAGGGCAAGGGCGGCGCAGGTGCCAACGGCGGACCCGACGGCGACCTCTACGTCAAAGTCCACGCCGGAGCACACCCCTTCTTCGGGCGTGACCGCGACCACGTGACCATCACCGTGCCGATCACCTACCCCGAGGCGGCCCTCGGCGCGGACATCGCCGTGCCGACCGTCGAAGGCGAGAGCGTGACGATCCGTGTTCCCGCGGGTACCCGCAGCGGGCGGACCTTCCGGATCCGTGGCCGTGGCGTGGCCGGTCAGCGAAGCAAGGGCGACCTTCTCGCCACCGTGGAGGTGGCCATCCCCCAGGCGATGAGCGACGACGAGCGCCGTGCTCTCGAGGCGTACGCCGCGACACTCGGGGAGTCACCCCGCGCGCACCTCGGAGTCTGAGACGATGGTGCGTGTGTTGCGTCCGCCGCACGCGCCACCCATGATCTGCCCTTCAGGGAAGTGATCGAGCATGCCTGAGTTCCACCAAGCCGTCTACGTGATCTCGGTCGCCGCCGAGCTCGCGGGAGTGCATCCGCAGACTCTGCGCATCTACGAACGCAAGGGTCTGGTCGAGCCGGGCCGCACGCAGGGCGGTTCGCGTCGCTACAGCGAGGCCGACATAGCGCTTCTCCGTCGGATCCAGGACCTGACCAACGAGGGACTCAACCTGGCCGGAGTCAAGCGCGTGCTAGAGCTCGAAGCAGAGCTGGCACGCAAGCACCACGAGATGGATCGTCAGACGCGCTGAGCTCGACTCGCTGCGTGAACGGGCCGCCCAGGACGTCGACCAGGTTCATCGGCAGTACCGCCGTGACCTGGTGCCGCTCAACCAGGCGGTGGTCCTCTACACGGACCAGCAGCGGCGCGGAAGGTGACGCGCCGGGCGATCGCTGCGACGTGCGGCACCGCGGTAGCGGTCGTGCTGCTTGCTGCAGGGGCTGTCGTGCCGCCTCCCGCCGCCGCCCAGCAGCGGCGGGTCGTCGTCGTCGGCGACAGCGTGATCCTCGGGGCCAAGGCACAGCTCACGTCGTCGTTGGCCGGCATGGGATGGGCGGTGACCTTCGACGCCGCTGTCAGTCGATCCACGGCGGCCGGTCTGGACGCGATCGAGTCGCACCGAGGCGAGCTGACCGACAGCCTCGTCGTCAGCCTGGGGGCCAACGACGCCGGCAACACTGCTTCGTTCCGTCAGAAGGTCAAGGCGATCCTGGACAGCGACGGCGAATGTTCCCCACGTCTACTGGGTGACCATCCGTGAGGTACGCGACTACTACGGCCCCGCCAACCAGGCGGTGCGTGAGGTGGCGGCTGGCCGCCCGAACGTGACCGTGGTCGACTGGCATGCAGCGACGCTCGGCCGCACCGACCTGACGGCGAGCGACGGGCTGCACCTGAACGGTGCGGGAGCCGATCGCATGGCCAGGGTGGTCACCGACGCGGTGGTGCTCGGGGCCCTGCCGGTGGCCGCGGTCCCGGCGCCCCAGCCGCCGGCTCCGCCCGAGACCGCTCCGCCGCTGACGCAGGCACCGCCGCCCGAGCCGCCGACGACAGCGGCGCCAGGGACCACGATTCCCGACGCCACGCAGACGACCGAGCATGCGCCGGTCGAGACCGCTCCGAGCGCCACGTCCGCCCCGACCGGGACCTCGTCGAGCCGAGGAGGTGTCGACGAGGCGGCCGCTGTGCAACGCAGCTCGGCACGGTCCTCCGGTGCAACGGCGTCGGACGGATCCCCGTCGGGTCTGTTGATCGCTGCACGGGTCACGGGCCTCGCAACTGGATCGTCGCTCCTCGCACTAGCTCTGGGCGGCCTGGTGGTGGCGGCGGTGGCGGTACGGCGCAGCGGCGCGCCCCCGCCGCCCGTCCAGTCGCCGACGCACCCTGCGGTGAGGGCGCGGAGGCGCGCCGAGCGGATCGCTGCCGCAAAGGCTGGTACGCAAGAAAGTTGAGTGTCTGAGTTGCAAGTTTGGGCACCGCTCGAATAGACTTATCCACAGGCCCGGGGAAGTCCCGGGACACGCGGAGGAGATTCAGAGAAGCGATGCCGCTCGATCCGAACACCTGGACGCTCAAGACCACCGATGCGGTCAACACCGCGGCTCGCGTCGGCCACCCAGCGCAACAACCCCGAGGCAACTCCTGAGCACCTCCTGGCGGCCCTGCTGCGCCAGGAGGACGGGGTCGTCCTGCCGGTGGTGCGCAAGCTGGGGCTGAACCCGCTGACGGTGCGTGACACCGCCGACGCGGCCGTCGAGTCGCTGCCCACCGCCTACGGGACCGACACACGAGCCGGCAAAGCCCTGGTCTCGCTGATCGAGGCCGCGGACAAGGAGCGCGCCGAGCTGACCGACGAGTACCTGTCGACCGAACACCTGCTCCTGGCCATCACCACGATCGACGAGTCCAAGCCCCTGGGAGAGCGCCGTCTGGGCGAGGTCACCCGCGAGCAGGTCCTGGCCGCGCTCAGCGAGGTTCGGGGATCGCGTCGTGTCACGACCCAGAACCCGGAGGACACCTTCGAGGCTCTCGCCAAGTACGGCCAGGACCTCACCGAGGCCGCCCGGGCGGGCAAGCTCGACCCGGTCATCGGCCGCGACGACGAGATCCGTCGTGTCATCCAGGTGCTCAGCCGCCGCACCAAGAACAACCCGGTTCTCATCGGCGAGCCGGGCGTCGGCAAGACCGCAGTCGTCGAGGGTCTCGCTCAGCGGGTTGTCGCCGGCGACGTTCCCGACAGCCTGCGTGACAAGCGGGTCATCTCGCTCGACATGAGCTCGATGGTCGCCGGAGCCAAGTACCGCGGCGACTTCGAGGAGCGCCTCCAGGCCGTACTCAACGAGATCAAGGACTCGGGCGGCGAGGTCATCACGTTCATCGACGAGATGCACACCGTCGTCGGGGCCGGCGCGTCGGGCGAAGGCGCCATGGACGCCGGCAACATGCTCAAGCCGATGCTCGCGCGGGGCGAGCTCCGCATGGTCGGGGCGACGACGCTCGACGAGTTCCGCAAGTACATCGAGAAGGACCCCGCGCTCGAAAGGCGCTTCCAGCAGGTGTTCGTCGGGGAGCCGTCGGTGGAGGCGACCATCGCGATCCTGCGTGGGCTCAAGGAGCGCTACGAGGTGCACCACGGGGTCGACGTCGAGGATCCGGCGCTGGTCGCGGCGGCGGTCCTCTCCGACCGCTACCTGACCGGGCGGTTCCTGCCCGACAAGGCGATCGACCTCGTCGACGAGGCCGCCGCCAGCCTGAGCATCGAGATCGGCTCCCGGCCCACCGAGATCGACGTCGTCAAGCGCCGCATCGACGGGCTCGAGATCGAACGGGTGGCGCTCGCCAAGGCGAGCGACCCCGCGTCGGTGGAACGACTCGCCGCGCTCGAGTCCGAGCTCGCCGACCTGAACGAGGAGTTCGACGCGCTCAGCAGCGCGTTGGCAGGCCGAGAAGGACCAGGTCGATGCGATCTCCGAGATCGCCGAACGGGTCGAGGTGCTCAAGCTCGAGGCCGAGCGCGCCGAGCGCGAAGGCGACTTCACCCGGGCGTCGGAGATCACCTACGGGCACATGCCCGTTCTCGAACGTGAGCTCGAGGCGGCCAACGAACAGCTGTCGACCCTGCAGGCCGACACGCCGATGCTCAAGCGCACCGTCGACGCCGAGGACATCGCGGCGGTCGTCTCACGCTGGACAGGTGTGCCTGTTTCACGTCTGCTGGAGGGCGAGATGAGCAAGCTCGTCCGTCTCGAGGACGTGCTGCACGAGCGTGTCGTGGGCCAGGACGAGCCGGTCCAGGCCGTAGCGAACGCGATCCGCCGCAGCCGGGCCGGTCTGTCCGACCCACACAGGCCGATCGGCAGCTTCCTGTTCGTCGGCCCGACCGGCGTCGGCAAGACCGAGCTCGCACGTTCGCTCGCGGACTTCCTCTTCGACGACGAGCGCGCCATGGTCCGCATCGACATGTCCGAGTACATGGAGAAGCACTCAGTGAGCCGTCTCGTCGGAGCACCCCCGGGCTATGTCGGCTACGACGAAGGCGGTCAGCTCACCGAGGCCGTCAGGCGCAGGCCGTACGCGGTGATCCTGCTCGACGAGGTCGAGAAGGCCCACCCGGACGTGTTCAACATCCTGCTGCAGCTGCTCGACGACGGGCGCTTGACCGACGGCCAGGGCCGGACCGTCAGCTTCACCAACACGGTGCTGATCATGACGTCGAACCTGCCCGGTGACCCGGCGGACTTCTTCCGCCCGGAGTTCATCAACCGCGTCGACGAGATCGTGAGCTTCAACGCTCTGGCGCCCGAGGACCTGGGTCGGATCGTCGACATCCAGCTCGACCTGTTGCGCGACCGCCTCGCCGGCCGCAGGATCAACCTGGTCGTGACCGATGCGGCTAGGGCCAAGCTCTCACATGATGGCTACGACGCCGCCTACGGTGCCCGCCCTCTCAAGAGGCTGATCCAGAAGCAGGTCGGCGACCGGCTCGCCATGGCGCTGCTCGAGGGCAAGGCCGGCGATGGTGACACCGTCACCCTCGACGTTCTCGACGCAGCGTTCGAGCTGCGCTGATCGGCGCTTCAGCCGCGACGCGCCGCCGCTCGACCGTGACGGCGGTAGATGGTGGCGAGCGCGTCGCGGAACACAGCACGGTCGTAGCGGGACTCGGCGAGCGCACGGTTGGCGGCGGAGATCCGCCTCCGTTGCTCGACGTCGGAGAGCAGGGACCCGATGGCGTCGGCGAAGCCGGCGGTGTCGCTTCGTTCGACGAGACGGCCGTTGGCCGGATCCTCGAACATCGACGCGATGGAAGCGATGTCGGTGGCGACCACGGGTACCCCGGCGGCCAGTGCCTCGATCACGGCGAACGGCTGGCCCTCGTAGTCGGTCGGCAGGACGTAGAGATCGCTCTCCGAGAGGTGCCGGTATACCTCGCTGCGCGGGACCGGACCGATGAGCGCAGCGGCAGCGTCCGCGGTCGTGGACCTCTTCGATCATCTCGTCCTTGTCGGGATCGAGCCCCAGGGTGTCGTTGCCGATGATTCGCAGCTCGTAAGGGCCGACTCCGCGGCGATCGAGCTCATCCAGCGCGTCCAACAGGGTGCGCAGACCCTTGCGTGCGAGCAGCTCACCCACGAAGAGGACCACGGGTGGGTCGTGGTCGGCGCTCGAACGGGGCACCTCTGCGACTACGACCGAGTTGCCGACGACGGGCAGACCGGCGCGGGAGAAGTACCGCTGCATGTTCCGGACACCCGAAGACGCCAGCAGCACGTTCTCCGCGGCCAGGCGGTCGAGCACGGCCAGACCCCACTCGTTGAGCCGACCGGGACGGTAGGTGCCCGGTGCCGACATGTACGGCGCGGCAGCGTGGTTGTGGAGCACGACCGCAGCGCCGCGCAGGCGCGCGGCGATCGCGATCCCCACCTGGCGCCAAGCGACGGTCCAGGGTTCCTGCACCGAGTGGGTGTGCACGACAGCACCGCGTCGGGCGGCCCTGAACGTGGCTGAGGCGTCGCCGACCAGCCGCTGCACGTTCGCGAGTGACACCTTGCCGCGGGCGTCCTCGTTCTGCGAGGTGTTCACGAACACGATCTCGAACTCGCTGTTGAGCTCGGCGTCCTCGACGATGTCCATCGCGACGGTCGTGATGCCACCCTTGAGCGGTGGGCCATGGGCGACGACGACGACCCGGATCTTCTCGCCGGGCATCAGTCGAACCGTGACACCAGATGACTGGCCGTGCATGCCACGTCGGCGGGGTCCATCGACTTGAACCGGTCCGCGAGCGGCACCCCGATCAACGCCATCGGATCGGTGCCGCTCAGGTGCTCCTCGGTGATCGGCAGACCCAGCTGTTCGTACATCGTGTGGTACTCCGACGCCCGCAGTCGGTTCGTCGGCTGCACTGAGTTGTCGATCAGCCGCCAGGCCCGATCCGAGTAGCGCAGGAAGTGGTACACGTCGATCGTGTCGTCGACGTAGGCGAAGTGGTCGCCGTGGTCGACCAGGTGGCTCATCACCGTGCCCGGGCCGGCGAGCTGGCCGAAACGGGCGAGTATGTCGACCAGGATCTCCGCTCCGATGTGCTCCAGCACCGTGTTCGAGCAGATCAGGTCCGGTGGGTCTGCCAGCTCCAGGTAGCGGGCGTCTCCCGGGGTCGTGAGCACGCCGAGCGAGCCGAGCGCGGCCACGTGGCCGAGGCGTGGTACGTCGTCGCGCACCGCAGCCAGCCGCTCGACACGGTCGGGGTCGATCGGTCCGAGGCGGTCCAGGTCACCGCGGGAGTGGGCGGCCACCAGGGCGTCGACGACCTGCACGGCGAGCTCAGGACGACCGAGGTCCTCCAGGTCCACCAGCTGGATCCGGTCGGCACCTGCCAGGAAGAGGCAGAGCGGAACGATAGGGTACCAACCGGCCCCGAGCTCGACCGCTGTCATCGCCGATCTGTTGCCGCCGTTGCGGTCGAAGGCGTCCAGGTGCAGCTGCGCCCATCCCAGTCGCTGTTCGAGGACAGGAGCGGTCAGGGTCGTCGACCGGGTGACCCGGTGCTGGAACCAGTAGTTGGCACGTTGGGGGTCCGGCAGCCACGAGATCCCCTTCTGGACGATGGCCTTGGCCACCCACTTGCCACGCATCCGCGGTGCCTCCCGAGCCGGCGAGCACTTTCCCCGCCTCCGCCCGAGCTGTCAAGCTGCCACGTCGGGTGCCCGCGCACCCAACAGCTACGCTGTTGCGTTCCCGACTGCGGGACCGAGATGAGGAGAGCACGTGCCAGCGACCGTCGTGGTGGGCACCCAGTGGGGCGATGAGGGCAAGGGCAAGCTCACGGACCTCATCGCCAAGGAGATGCATCTCGTGGTGCGCTACCAGGGTGGCCACAACGCAGGGCACACCCTGGTCGTCGACGGGGAGTCCTTCGCTCTCCAGCTGGTGCCTTCGGGTGTGCTCTACGACCACATCGTGCCCGTCATCGGCAACGGGGTCGTCGTCGACCCGGTCGTGCTGCTGGCCGAGGTCGACATGCTGGAGCGCAGGGGTGTCGACTGCTCCAGCATCCGCGTGTCGGGCAACGCCCACCTGATCCTGCCCTACCACCAGGAGCTGGACCGCCTGATCGAGCGTCACCTGGGCAAGAACAAGCTGGGCACGACCAAGCGCGGTATCGGCCCCACCTACGCCGACAAGGCGAGCCGGGTCGGTCTGCGCATCCAGGACCTGCTCGACCCAGAGATCTTCCGTGAGAAGGTCGCCGCGGTGCTCGCCGAGAAGAACCTGATCCTGGCCAAGGTCTACAACCGGCTCGGTTTCGACCCCGACGAGCTGGCCGACCGCTACCTCGAGGAGGTAGCTCCCCGCATCGCCCCGTTCGTCACCGACACGGTGAGCCTGGTGCACGAGTCGCTGGAGCGCGGCGAGCACGTCCTCTTCGAAGGTGCACAAGCGACCTTCCTCGACCTGGACCACGGGACCTATCCGTTCGTCACCTCGTCCAACCCGATCGCCGGTGGTGCCTGCGTGGGCGCCGGAGTGGGGCCCCGTCACATCGACCGGGTCATCGGGATCGCCAAGGCCTACGTCACCAGGGTCGGATCGGGCCCCATGCCGACCGAGCTCTTCGACGAGACCGGTGACCGGATCGTCGAGCTCGGACGCGAGTTCGGGGTCAACACCAAACGCCGGCGCCGGCCGGGTTGGTTCGACGCGGTGATGCTGCGCCACGCCGTGCGGCTCAACTCGCTCAGTGAGCTTGCCATCACCAAGCTCGACATCCTCGACACCTTCGAGACGCTCAAGGTCTGCGTCGCATACGACGTCGACGGGGTCCGTCACGACCACCTGCCCTATCACCAGTCGGATCTGCACCGTGCGGTGCCGATCTACGAGGAGCTTCCGGGGTGGAACACCGACCTCTCGCAGATCCCGCGAGCGTCGTGACCTTCCTGCCAACGCCCAGGCATACCTGGACTTCCTCCAGGATCAGGTCGGAGTGCCGATCGGCGTGGTCGGCACCGGACCCGGACCGCGACCAGTACGTCCACTTCAACGCGTGAACCCCCGGCGTCGAACGACCCATCACCACCACCAGGAGTGCCCATGTCCGTCGTGAAGATCAACGCGATCTCGGTGCCCGAGGGCGCCGGCCCCGAGCTCGAGAGCCGTTTCGCCGCCCGTGCAGGAGCGGTGGAGAACCAGCCGGGCTTCGAGGGCTTCCAGCTCCTCCGCCCCGTTTCGGGGGGTGACCGCTACTTCGTGATGACCTGGTGGGAGTCCGAGGAGGCCTTCGCGGCATGGATGTCCAGCCAGGACTTCGCCAAGGGCCACGCCCACGCAGGCGGCGGCGGGGAAGGCCGGCCGGGACCGGTGGCCAGCGGCTCCGAGGTTCTCGGCTTCGAGGTGGTCGAACGCGTCGACCCCCCGTCCGCCTGAGCGATGCTGGTCTGCGTCGTCGGAAGCGGAGGCCGCGAGCACACGCTCGCGGATGTGCTGTCACGCACCGCAGAAGTGGTCGTGACACCCGGCAACGCCGGGATCCCGAACTCGACCGGCACTCCGCCTGAGCAGCTCGACGCCGACCTGTTCGTCATCGGGCCCGAGGTCCCGCTCGTCGACGGGCTTGCGGACCGGTTGCGCGCCCAGGGCAAGCTCGTCTTCGGTCCCGGCGCCGACGGTGCCCGACTCGAGGGGTCCAAGGCGTGGATGAAGGAACTGGTCCACGCGGCCGGCGTGCCGACCGCTCTGCACGGAACCTTCGACGAGCTGGACGAGGCGCTCGAGTTCCTCGACACGATGGCGCCGCCCTTCGTGGTGAAGACCGACGGGCTGGCAGCCGGCAAAGGCGTCGTGGTGACCGAGTCGTTGACCGAGGCCCGCAACACGGTCGAGGACTACCTGTCCGGTCAGGCCTTCGGGGACGCCGGGCGTCGGCTCGTGATCGAAGAGGGGCTGGTCGGTCCAGAGCTGTCGGTCCTGGCTGTCTGCGACGGTCGGCGGGCGGTCCTGTTGCCGCCGGCGCAGGACTTCAAGCGAGTCGGTGAAGGCGACCAGGGTCCCAACACCGGCGGGATGGGCGCATACTCACCGGTCCCGGCTGTGGACGGCGACCTGCTCGACGAGGTTCGCGCCAGGTTCATCGAGCCGACCCTGGCCGAGCTGAGCTCGCGGGGCATCGACTACAGGGGTGTGCTCTACGCAGGCCTGATGCTCACAGCCGAAGGACCCCGGCTGATCGAGTACAACGTCCGCTTCGGTGACCCCGAGACCCAGGTCGTGCTGCCCCGATTCGACTCCGACCTGGCCGCTCTGCTCGCCCAGGCCGCAGCCGGAGAGCTCGCCGACGAGCCCACCTTCAGCGACGACCACACCGTCACGGTCGTGTGCGCAGCCCAGGGCTACCCGGCCGGTCCACGCAGTGGTGACGTGATCACCGGGGTCGATCGGGCCCGCTCGATCGACGGCGTGTCGGTCTACTTCGCCGGCGTCGGCACGGACGCCGACGGCGCGCTTGTGACGGCCGGAGGCAGGGTCCTGAACGTCTGCGGGCGCGGTGCCACCCTGGCACAGGCACGCGAGCGGGCCTACCGCGGCGTCGCCGAGGTCGCTTGGGACGGCATGTTCCACCGCGGCGACATCGCGGCCGCCGCGGCCGCCACGGAATCGTGACCGAGCGGTCCGCGGCAGGTCCCGTGGTCGGGATCGTCGGCGGCGGACAGCTGGCGAGGATGCTCGCCGAGGCCGCCACGCCCATGGGCATCCACGTCAGGGTGCTCGCCGCCCCCGGAGACGAAGGCGCGGTCGAGGTGGTCCCCGACGTGCAGTTCGGCGAGCCTCACGATCCCGCGGCGCTCGCGTCCTTCGCCGCGACCGTCGACGTCGTCACCTTCGACCACGAGAACGTCGACCACGAGGCCCTGGCCCTGCTCCAGGAGCAGGGAGTGGCCGTACGGCCCGGGGTCGAGACGCTCCGCTTCTCGGACAAGGCATACCAACGAGCCGTGTTCTCGTCGGCGGGCCTTCCGGTACCGCCGTTCGCGGTCGTGGACCCGGTGGCCGATCAGGCGACCGCCGAGGCCGCGGCTCGGGCGTTCGCCGCCGAGCACGCCGACGCCCATGGCCGGGTCGTGGCGAAGGCCTCTCGGGGTGGCTACGACGGCCGAGGCGTATGGGTGCTCGACGGCGACGAGCTGAGCGTCTTCATCGGCGAGTACGACGGTGCCCCGCTGGTGCTCGAACCGCTGCTGGCGCTCGAATCAGAGGTGGCGGTGCTCGTCGCCCGCCGGCCCTCGGGTGAGGTCAGGGCCTGGCCGGTGTTCGAGACGGTCCAGGTGAACGGCATGTGCGACGAGGTCTACACGCCGGCCACTCTCGACGAAGTCACCGCCGGGGCGGCCGACCGTCTGGCCCGGTCCGTGGCCGAGGTGACCGGTGCGGTCGGCGTCATCGCCGTCGAGCTGTTCCTGACGGACGGTCGGCTGCTCGTCAACGAGATCGCGCCGCGGGTCCACAACTCGGGGCACCTGACCATCGACGGCACCGACACGTCGCAGTTCCAACAGCACCTGCGAGCGGTGCTCGACTGGCCGCTCGGACCGTGCGGGTCGCTCTCGCCGGTCGCGGTCATGGTCAACGTCGTCGGAGGACCTGACGGCGACCCGCGTGAGCGTCAGAGTCTTGCGTTGGCGGAGGTTCCCCACGCCCGTCTCCACCTCTACGGCAAGACGTCACGACCTGACCGCAAGATCGGCCATGTGACGGTCCTGGGCGATGATCTGGCAGAAGTACGAGCGCAGGCGAACCGTGCTGCGCGCCTGCTCGCCGGAACCGATCGCCCCGTCGTCACGGAAGCTCCGGTCTGGGACCGGCTCAGCGTGGAAGGATCAGCCGATGGGTGACGTCGCCGTAGGGATCATCATGGGGAGCTCCTCGGACCTGCCGGTCATGGACGCGGCGGCCGGGGTGCTCACCGAGTTCGGTGTCGACCACGAGGTGCGCGTCGTGTCCGCCCATCGCAGCCCACGGCGGATGGTCGACTACGCGTCGGAGGCGCGGGAGCGTGGGCTCAAGGTGATCATCGCGGGTGCCGGAGGGGCAGCTCACCTGCCCGGGATGGTCGCTTCGCTGACCACCCTGCCGGTGATCGGCGTACCCGTGCCGACCAAGCACCTGGGCGGGGTCGACTCCCTGCACTCGATCGTGCAGATGCCCGGCGGGGTACCCGTCGCGACGATGGCGATCGGTGGCGCCCGCAACGCGGGTCTGATGGCGGTGCGCATCCTGTCGGTCGCCGATCCGGCCCTGGCGGCGCGCCTGGTCGAGGATCAGCTGGCCCTGGAACAGCACGCGCTGGCCCAGGACGCCGAGATCAATCCGTCGTGAGCGACGGTGCCCGGCTGCCGCGCACGGGGCTCGTGCTCGGGGGAACCAGCGACATAGCCGCAGCGATCCTCGAGTCGCTCGCCGAGCACGGTCTGGAGCGGGTCGTGCTCTCGTCACGCCGATTGCCCGCCGAGGAGCCGGCACCCGGTGATGGACGCGTGTCGTGCACCACCCTCGAATGGGACGCGCTCGACACCGCATCTCACACGAAGCTGGTCGACGACGCGGTCGGGCTGCTCGGAACCATCGACCTGGTCGTGTGCGCGGTCGGGATGCTCGGTCACCATGCCGGTCGTTCGATGGGGCCGGGCCAGGTCGACGAGATGGTTCGCACCAACTTCGCCGGGCCGGCTGCGGCGCTGGCAGTCGTCGCTGAGCGGATGGCGGAACAGGGCCACGGCACGATCGTCGTGCTCTCCTCAGTGGCAGGGGTAAGACCGCGCCGCTCCAACTACGTCTACGGGTCTACCAAGTCCGGTCTGGACGCGTTCGCGCGCGGGCTCGCCGACGGGTTGACCGGCACCGGGGTGAGCGTGCTGGTGGTCCGAGCGGGATTCGTGCGGTCATCGATGACAGAGGGCCTGGATCCGGCCCCTTTCGCGACAGATCCGCAAACAGTGGCAGCTGCTGTCTCACGGGCGATCGGCCGCGGTCGCAGCGGTGTCGTCTGGGTGCCGGCGAAGCTCGGGCCGCTGTTCGCGTTGCTTGCGAACTTGCCGGGACCGCTGTGGCGTCGGGTGGCGGGCGACCGCTGACCGGCGACCGGGTAGGTCCCGTCCTGTCAGTACTCGCGTCGCCAGGCTCCGGGTACCCCGTCCGGGTCGATCTGGCCCCCGAGCCACGCCTCGTCGTCGGGTGCCGTGACCGGCTCCGGCACTGCTTCGTCGAGCTGATCGGTCGTCGTGCGCTGGAGCGACAGGCGTTCGCGGATCGACCTGCGGCTCAGTTTGGGTCGCCCCACCGACTGGCGTCTGACCCCGCCCTTCTCGAGCGCGCAGGTGATGCACAGCGGTGGGCGTGAGGTCCCGAAGGGGAACACGACGCATTCGTGGCAGAACTGGTGACCACACTCACCGCAGATCTGTTCTCCGAGTGTCATCGGATGCTTCACGCACGAGAAGGACACGTCTGGCGCCATCGGTTCCATGTGCCCGATGTCGGCAGACCGGGGGTTCCCCTTGAGCCAGAATGCAAGAGTGACAGCCGTCCCCAACGTCCTCGCGTCCCGCTACGCCAGCCCCGAGATGTCCGAGGTCTTCTCGGCCGAGCACAAGGTCCGCCTGGAGCGTCGACTGTGGATCGCCGTCATGAAGGCCCAGCGCGATCTGGGCATCGACGTCCCGGCCGAAGCGATCGCCGCGTACGAAGCGGTCGTCGACGACGTCGACCTGGCATCGATCGATGCGCGGGAACGGATCACCCGCCACGACGTGAAGGCCCGCCTCGAGGAGTTCTCGGACCTCGCCGGCCACGAGCACGCCCACAAGGGGATGACTTCGCGTGACCTGACCGAGAACGTCGAACAGCTCCAGGTGCGCACGGCCCTGGGAATCCTTCACACCCGCGCTGTTGCCGCTCTGGTGCGTCTCGCCGATCTGGCGGTGATCCACAGCCGCACCGTCATCGTCGGGCGCAGCCACAACGTCGCTGCGCAGGCGACCACGCTGGGCAAGCGGTTCGCGAACCACGGTGAGGAACTGCTCGTCGCGGTGCAACGCCTCGAGGACCTGCTGGCCCGCTACCCGCTCCGCGGCCTCAAGGGTCCGGTCGGCACCCAGCAGGACCAACTGGACCTGCTCGACGGAGACATCGAACGGATGGAAGCGCTCGAAGCTGCCGTCGCCGCCTACCTGGGGTTCGACGACCTGCTGACCAACGTCGGCCAGATCTACCCCCGGTCGCTCGACCTGGATGTGGTCGCAGCGCTGGTGCAGCTGGTCTCCGGACCGTCCTCGCTGGCCACGACCCTGCGGCTCATGGCCGGCAACGAGCTTGTCACCGAAGGGTTCCGCCCCGGTCAGGTCGGGTCCTCGGCCATGCCGCACAAGATGAACGCCCGCAGCTGCGAGCGGATCAACGGGTTCCGGGTCATCCTCAACGGTCACCTGACCATGGCATCGGGCATGGCAGGTGAGCAGTGGAACGAGGGCGACGTGTCCTGTTCGGTAGTGCGTCGGGTGCTGCTGCCGGACGCGGCACTTCGCCGCCGACGGAGCCTTCCAGACACTGCTCGACGTGCTCGGCGGGTTCGGTGCATACCCGGCGGTGATCGAGCGCGAGCTCCGCCGCTACCTGCCGTTCCTGGCCACCACCAAGGTCCTGATGGCGGCAGTCCGTGCAGGTGTGGGCCGAGAAGTGGCCCACGAGGTGATCAAGGAGCACGCGGTGGCGGTCGCTCTGGAGATGCGCGAACGCGGCAGCGAGGGCAACGATCTGATCGAACGGCTGGCGGCTGATGACCGCCTGGGACTCGACGCCGCGGCGCTGGCCGAGGCGATGGGCGAGCCGCTCGGGTTCGTCGGCAACGCCGAGGCACAGGTCGCTTCGTTCGCTTACCGAGTGGGCGAGTTGGCAGCGCGTCACCCCGACGCGGTCACCTACAGCGGAGAGGCCATCCTGTGAGCACCTTGTCAGCAGTGCCCGATCTGGGGCTAACCCACCTGCACCGTGGCAAGGTTCGCGACCTGTTCGACGCCGGTGACGACAGGCTCGTCATGGTCGCTTCGGACCGGCTCTCGGCCTTCGACGTCGTCATGGCCGAGCCGGTGCCCGACAAGGGCCGGGTCCTGACCGCCATGTCGGTCGCCTGGTTCGACGAGTTGTCGGACCTGATCGGCAACCATCTGATCTCGGCCGACGTGGCCGATCTTCCCGAGTCGGCCCAGCTACCCGAGCTGGCCGGAAGGGTCATGCTCTGTCGCCGAGCGAGGATGCTGCCCATCGAGTGCATCGTGCGGGGCTTCGTCACCGGTTCGGCGTGGAAGGAGTACCGCCGCGAAGGGACCATCCACGACATGGCGGTCGCCCCGGGCCTGATCGAGGCGGACCGGCTCACCGAACCGCTCTTCACGCCATCGACGAAGGCCGCGGTAGGGGACCATGACGAGAACATCAGCTTCGACCGCGCCGTCGAGCTCGTGGGCGGTGACCTTGCCGAGCGCGCGCTGGGAAGCGAGCCTGGCCATGTACCGCTTCGCTGCCGAGCGGGCCGAGGCGGCGGGCTTCCTCCTGGCCGACACCAAGTTCGAGCTGGGCCTGGTGGACGACGGCGAGGGCGGCGAGACGCTCGTGCTCGCCGACGAGGTCCTCACGCCCGACTCGTCACGGTTCTGGGCGGTCGACGACTGGGCCCCAGGCTCCACTCCGCAGGGGTTCGACAAGCAGCCGGTACGGGACTTCCTGGAGTCGCTCGGGTGGGACAAACGTCCGCCCGCACCGCCGCTGCCGGTCGACGTTGTCGCGGCGACCGCGTCGCGCTGACCGCGAGGCCTACGAGCGCATCTGTGGCCGGTCGCTCGATAGCTGGCCCGGCGCCTGATCGGCCCTCCGGGGCCCCTGATCGGCCCTCTGAGGCTCTGGAGCGGGTGACGAGGGCGTCCGCCCGCTGTGACAGACTCGGCACATGACCTTCGACGTGGTGGTGTCAGTCAGCCTGCGTCCCGGGATCGCCGATCCTCAGGGTGCGACCATCGAGCGAGCGCTTCCGGCGCTGGGATTCCAGGGCGTCGTGGGAGTCGGCGTAGGCAAGACGATCCGCTTCACCGTCGAGGCAGCTGACGAGGCGACCGCACACGAGCTCGTCGAGGACATGTGCCACCGTTTCCTCACGAACCCGGTCATCGAAGACTCCGAGATCTCGCTGACCGCGGCGGTGGCCTGAGATGTCCGTCGAGGTGGCGGTGATCCGCTTCCCAGGGACCAACTGCGAGCTCGACGTCGCCGAGGCGGTCGAAGCCCTCGGCGCCACGGCACGGATCGTTTTCCATGACGAGACGACGCTCGGTGCAGCCGACGCCGTCGTCATAGCCGGGGGGTTCGCCCACGGCGACTACCTGCGTCCCGGCGCCATTGCCAGGTTCTCACCGATCATGTCGGCCGTGAGCAAGTTCGCGGCAGAAGGTGCGCCGGTGGTCGGAATATGCAACGGCTTCCAGGTCCTGACCGAAGCGCACCTCCTGCCCGGTGCACTCCAGAAGAACGCAGGCCTCAAGTTCCACTGTGGGCCCAGCGTGCTGCGGGTCGAGTCGACCGACTCGGTGCTTACATCAGGAGCTTCGGTGGGCGACGAGCTTCGCATCCCGATCAACCACTTCGAAGGCAACTACACCTGCTCGCCCGAGACCCTCTCCCAGCTGCGTTCAGAGGACAGGATCATCGTCCGATATGTTGAGAATCCGAACGGGTCCATCGACGACATCGCCGGTATCTGCAACGAGGGTCGCAACGTCGTAGGCCTGATGCCGCACCCCGAGCGGGCGTGCAACGAGCTGCTCGGATCCACAGACGGAAAGATCATGCTGTCGTCCGTGCTGGCCGCAGCCGGAGCGGTCACGACCCCCGGCTGATACCTGCACGGCTGAGCACGGAGCTGGGAACGCCCACCTCGCGCCAGGCGGTCCACGAGATGCCCTTGCGCTCCCCATAGGCCTTGGCGGAACCGACGAACTGCTCCTCGAGAGCTGTCATGTCCACCTCGGGTGCCTCGAGCCGCTGGAGCTCCTGGCTCAGGTCTATCCGCTCCTGAACCAGGGACAGCCGTCGCATCGGATCGGCGTTGGTCAGCTCGTCCTCGATGGCTGAAAGGCGAGTGGTAACCGATTCGACAGTTCGCCGACGACCGCGCTTGGGCTTTGAATCCTGAAGGGCCTCCAGATAGTTCCTGATCTGGCGCCCCTCGGAGCGCCCTGCGGCCATTGCGGCCTTGTGTTCAGGGGTGATGTTCTTCGGTCCACGCTGAGCCATTGCGCAATTCCACACCCTGCCAACAGTTTGTGCAACTACCCCCATGACGTCGCTCCATTTACGTCTTCGACCGGAGTGCGGGTTCGCCCTGCCGGGCCGGTCGCGGGGCTGCGGTAGCTTCCGGAGCATGGCCGACGCAACGAACGACGAGCCCACGCACCGCGCGCTCGGGCTGACCGACGACGAGTTCGACCAGATCAGGAAGCGTCTCGGCAGGGAACCGAACCACCTCGAGCTGGCGATGTACTCGGTCATGTGGTCGGAGCACTGCTCCTACAAGAGCTCGCGGATCCACCTCCGGCGCTTCCCGACCGAGGCTCCGTGGGTGCTGGTCGGGCCCGGCGAAGGCGCCGGCGTGGTCGACGTCGGTGACGGGATCGCAGCGGCGATCCGGATCGAGAGCCACAACCACCCCTCGGCGATCGAGCCCTACCAGGGTGCAGCGACCGGGGTGGGCGGCATCCTGCGTGACATCTTCTCCATGGGAGCGCGGCCCATAGCGGTCATGGACCCGCTGAGGTTCGGCCCGCTCGACGACGCCCGGTCCCGTTGGATCGCCGAAGGCGTCGTCTCGGGCATCTCCGGCTACGGCAACTCCGTCGGCGTGCCGACCATCGGTGGCGAAACCGTCTTCGACGAGTGCTACGCCGACAACCCGCTCGTGAACGTCCTCTGTCTAGGCCTCATGCCGACCGAGCGGCTGGTGCTGGGACGAGCCGAGGGCGTCGGCAACCTGGCGGTGCTGCTGGGCTCGACAACCGGCCGTGACGGCATCGGCGGCGTGTCCGTGCTTGCGTCGGCTGGTTTCTCCGACGACGAGTCTGACGCACAGAAGCGCCCGAGCGTCCAGGTCGGCGACCCCTACGAGGAGAAGAGGCTGATCGAGGCTTGTCTGGAGCTGTTGGACCAGGGCCTAGCGGTGGGCGTGCAGGATCTGGGCGGCGCCGGGATCACCTGCGCAACAGCGGAGACCGCGGCCAAGGGCGGCGCCGGCATGGACGTGTTCGTCCAGCGCATCCCTCAGCGCGAGCCGGGCATGGAACCCTTCGAGATCATGACCTCGGAGTCCCAGGAGCGCATGCTCGCCATCGTCGAACCCGAGCGGCTGGACCAGGTGCTTGAGATCGCGAGGCGTTGGGAGATCCGCGCCGACCGTGATCGGCAAGGTCACCGACTCGGGCTGCCTGCGGGTGCTGAGAGATGAGGGCGGCGACGTGCTCGCCGACGTGCCCGCCAAGTCGCTCGAGGACGAGGCGCCGCTGTACGACCGGCCGCGTGCGCCGAGCCCGCCGACATGGCCGAGCGACGCGCCGACGGCGCCGGCATGCTGCCTGCCCCTGACGACGCGGGCTCCGATCTGTTGTCGATGCTCGTCGACACGTCCTGGGTTTCGAGCCAGTACGACCACATGCTGTTCCTCAACACCGTCGAAGGCCCGGGCGGCGACGCTGCGGTCCTGCGCCTCAAGCACCCCGACACGGGGGTCGACACTGGCCGGGGGCTGGCGGTCACGACCGACGGCAACCACCTGTGGGCAGCTGTCGATCCGCGTCGGGCGGCGGCGATGACGGTGGCCGAGTCGGTGATGAACCTGGCGGTGGTCGGCGCCCGCCCCATCGCCCTGGTGAACTGCCTCAACTTCGGCAACCCGGAGCATCCCGAGGTCATGTGGCAGCTGTCCGAGACGGTCGACGGGATGAGCGAGGCGCTCGTAGCGTTCGACGTCCCTTGCATCGGCGGCAACGTGAGCCTCTACAACGAGAGCCGCGGACAGGACATCGATCCCACGCCGATCGTCGGAGTCCTGGGCATGGTCGATCGTCTCGACAACCGCCCGCCGGGAGTGCGTCTGGTCGACGGCGGGCGCTTGCTGCTGGTTGGCGAGACCGTGCCGGAGCTCTCCGGTTCGCAATGGGCGGCAGACCGCGGGCACCGTGGGCGGGGCACCCTGCCTACGCTCGACCTGGATGCGGTGGCTTCAGTTGCTGGCGTCGTGCGCGAGCTCGTCGGCGCCGGCCTGGTGCTGGGGGCGCACGACGTGTCGCGTGGTGGAGTCGCCCTGGCTCTCGCCGAGATGGCGGTGCGTTCCGGAGTCGGCTTCAGCGTCGCTCGCATGGCCGATCATGCAGCGCTCTTCTCGGAGTCGTCGGGGCGTGCACTGCTGTGTGTCGCACCCGATCAGCTGCGGGCGGTGCTCGATGTGCTCGAGGCGAACGGGGTGCCCAACAGCCGGATCGGTGCGGCAGGTGGGGACCGCCTGGTGATCAAAGACCATCTGGACATCGCGCTGGGGGACGCTGTGGCGGCTCACCGCGACCGGCTCCCGGAGGCACTGGGATCGGGAACGACCCAGGGCTGACACCCGAGCGGGGCGACGACGCACCTTGCGCCCCGCCCGATACCATGTCCGCCGGGCCGAGGAGATCGATGACCATCGCGTGTGCGGCCAGATGCCGCCCCAAGTCGAGGATCGCAGGCACGGGCCTGATCGTCCTCGTGCTGGTGGCGCTGTTGACCTCGTGCCTCGGTCCGAGCGATCCCGATCCGACCGGCAACAACCCGTTCGGGTCGCTCGACTCGATGGTGGCTGACGGTGACGGTGTGCGTGTGCGTGGCTGGGCGATCGACCCCAGCACGGCCGAGCCGGTTACCGTGAGCGCTTGGCGAGACGGCAAGCGCGTCGACGCCGTCGCGAACCTCGAGCGCCCCGATGTCGGCCAGGTCTACCCGGGCTCCGGAGCTCGTCACGGTTTCGACTTCCGCTACGGCGGTCTAGCGCCCGGAACCCACACGATCTGCGTAGCCGTGGACAACGTCGGGCCGGGTGAGCACACCCGTGTGCTCGGTTGTGCCGACGTGAACGTCACCTGGAGTCCGCACGGCCGGTGGGACGAGCTGAGCGTCGCCGACGGCCGGGCTCGTGTCGCTGGCTGGGCCCGCGACCCGGACTCGTCGGCACCGATCCAGGTCGGCGTGGTCCTCGACTCCGCGCTCGTATCGGTGGTGCGGGCCGGCCTGGACGCGTCGGTGGTTCCGTCGGCGACGGATCTGGGTGCCGGCCGTGGGTTCGCACTGGAGTTCCCTGCTGCGCCCGGCCAGCACGAGGTCTGCGTGGTGATGGGAAACGTCGGCCATGGGGTCGACACCTGGCTCGACTGTCGCAAGCTGCAGGTTCCCGAGCCGGCACCCGACCGGCGCCCGGTCGGCTCGTTGTCCTCGGTCCAACCGGCGAGCCGAACTTCGGTACGGGTGCGCGGCAGCGCTGCCGATCCCGACACGACCGGTTCGGTCCAGGTCAGCCTGCGTGTCAGAGGAGCGGGTGCCGATCGAACCGTCACCACAGCTACCGGTGCGGGTGGCGAGTTCGACGTGACGGTGACCGGCTTGCGCGACGGTTCCCACAGCCTCTGCCCGGTGATCGGCGACGTGGCGACCGTTCCGTCGTGGCCGGGAGCGACCACGGGTGACCGGGTCCTGCCCTGCGGCTCGGCTGTCCTGGGAGTCGACGGGCTCGGTACGACCGGCGCACCGACGCTGACCGGCAGCGTCGGCCCACCAGCAGGTCACACCAACGAGCGAGTCGATCGCGACGGCGGGATCAGCGTCGAGTTGTACGACGGCACGGTGCTCTGGCTCTTCGGCGACAGCCTCGAACGCGACGCCGCCGGCAACGACCTGTACTTCGTGCACAACTCTGCGGCGCTGGCCGCCTCGTCGGAGCCGGCGGTGACCCGCGATGCGGTTGTCGGCGGAGCGCCCGTCGAGTTCGTCACCCCGTCCGCCCAACACGCCGCTGCAATGGGATGTCCCCCGGATCGCCCGGTCAGCGGTCTCTGGCCCATGTCCGCATCGGCCGGTGCGCGGACCGGATCGACACAACGGGTGATCGCCTTTTTCGCCAACATGTGCATGGGCGGCCCCGGCGAGTTCGAGGATCGTGGCGTCGCCGTCGTCGAGTGGACCTACAGGGTCGGATCGACGCAGCCCGGTTCGGTCCTAACCGGAACGGTCATCGAGGACTTCCTCTTCGACGTGGACAGCCCTGAATGGGGCAGCGCCTCGTGGACCCGCTCCGAGAGCGGCCACGACATGGTCTACGGCTACGACTGCGGTTCGCCGGAACCGACTGGTTCTGTCCAGTTCCCCAACGAGTGGGGAAGCTGCACGGTCGGCCGGGTGGCTGCTGTGGACGTGGACGACGGTTCCGCGTGGCAGTGGTGGAACGGATCGAGCTGGAGCACCGACCCAGCTGCGGCGGCATCGATGTTGGGCATTCCGGATCCGTCCCCGACTACCGACTCCAAGGCGCCGGTCGCAGCGTTCAACGTCGCCTGGGACCCTGCCCTGGACCGCTTCGTGATGGCCTACAGCCCGTGGCCGGGATACACCAGCGAGGTCATGTTGCGCGTGGCCCGTACGCCGACCGGCCCGTGGAGCGAGCCGGTGTCGATCGCCATGTCGGGTTGTCAGGACAGCATCGGCCCGGTCGGCTACTTCTGCTACGCCGCAGGTGCACACACAGCCCTCGGCACCCCCGGCCAGATCGGACTGGGCCTCTACGACCAGCTGGTCTCGGCGGCACCGTTGCGCGGCTCCTATCGCTACACGAGGGTGCCCTTCGTGGTGTCGGCACTCGGCTGATCGGGACGTGGTCGAACCGGCCCAGGTCGACGATGGTCGCGGTGGGATGCTGCGGAGGTGACCACCGGCCGATTCGCACCCAGTCCGTCGGGTGACCTGCATCTGGGCAACCTGCGCACAGCGCTGCTCGCGTGGTGCTTCGCCCGACACTCCGGCGGGCGGTTCCTGATCAGGGTCGAGGACCTGACCACCGGCGCAGAGCCGCGCCGGACCACCGAGATGCTGGAGGACCTGGCTGCCGTCGGCATCGATCACGACCCGCCGATCGTCTTCCAGTCGGAACGCAGGATCCGCTACGACGAGGTCGTCGACCGACTGACCGAGGCCGGTCTGACCTACCCCTGCTACTGCTCCCGTCGCGACATCCGCGAGGCGGCGTCCGCTCCGCACGGTCCCCCGATCGAGGGTGGCTATCCCGGAACCTGCCGGGACCTGTCGGACTCCGAGCTCGCCGAACGAAGGTCCCACGGCCGCCCTCCGGCGCTGCGGATGCGTGCCGGCAACGCGACCGTCGCCGTGTCGGACCGGCTGCTCGGACCGATCGGCGGTCCCGTGGACGACTTCGTGGTCCGTCGGGCAGACGGAGTCGCCGCCTACAACCTGGCGGTGGTCGTCGACGACGCCGACCAGGGGATCGACCAGGTTGTCCGTGGGGACGATCTGGTCGAGACGACTGCACGCCAGGTGCTGCTGCAGCATGTTCTCGACCTGGCGACACCGGAGTACGTGCACGTTCCCTTGGTCCTCGGGCCCGACGGCGAGCGTCTGGCCAAGCGCCACGGTGCGGTGACGCTGCGGGAGCAGATTGCGGCGGGCCGCACCAGCGCGCAGGTCGTGGGGGCGCTCGCCGCGTCGTGCGGCCTCGGGTCGCCGGACGAGGCGCTCGACGCCGCGACGGTGCTCTCCCGCTTCGATCCCGATGCCCTCGAGATCAGCAGCAGGGTGCCCGACTGAGTCACCTTCGGTGGGATGTGCCACGATGGGCCGGTGCACCGCCTGCCCGACCCGGCCGACGAGCTCTCCGCCCCCGACGACCACCTGTCGACGGACCCCGACGACGGCAAGCCCAGGGAGGCCTGCGGCGTCTTCGGCGTGTACGCGCCAGGGATGCCGGTGCCCCACCTGGCCTATCTGGGCATCTACGCGCTGCAACACCGGGGGCAGGAGTCGGCGGGAATCGCCACCTCGGACGGTGACCATCTGACGGTGGTCAAGGACATGGGCCTGGTGTCGAACGTGTTCGACGACAGGACCTTGGCTGCTCTCGACGGTGACCTGGCGATCGGCCACACCCGCTACTCGACGACCGGTTCGAGCATGTGGAAGAACTCACAGCCGATCTACCGCGACGTCGGCGAGACCCAGTTCGCGCTCGCCCACAACGGCAACCTGGTCAACACCGCCGAGCTCGCCGAGGACGCCGGCATGCTGGCCGGAACCGTGTCGAGCGACACCGAGGCGATGGCCGAGCAGATCGCTCTCGCCTGTGACCGCTTCGACGGCGGCGACGACCTGCTCGAGCGAGCGCTGATGGAGGTCCTGCCCCGATTCGAAGGGGCGTTCTCGCTCACGCTGCTCGACACCCGGCATCTGATCGGAGTGCGCGATCCACGGGGCTTCCGGCCGCTGTGCCTGGGCAAGCTGGACGCAGGCTGGGTGCTCGCCTCGGAGACTCCTGCGCTCGACACCGTCGGTGCGCACTTCGTGCGTGAGCTCGATCCGGGCGAGATGGTGGTGATCGACTCCGACGGAGTCCGGTCGTTGCGACCCTTCGACAACGTCGAGGTCGACCCCAAGCTCTGCGTGTTCGAGTTCGTCTACTTCGCCCGCCCCGACTCGCAGCTGTACGGGCGCAACGTGCACCAGGCGCGGGTCCGGATGGGGGAGCAGCTCGCCGGCCAGGCACCGGTCGAGGCCGACATGGTCATGGGCGTTCCGGAATCCGGTCTGCCGGCCGCCGAGGGCTACGCCCGCCGCTCGGGAATCCCGTTCGGCCACGGTCTGGTCAAGAACCGCTACATCGGACGTACCTTCATCGCTCCGAGCCAGGAGCTCCGCGCTCTCGGCGTCCGGATGAAGCTCAATCCACTCCGCGAGAACATCGAGGGCCAGCGGTTGGTGGTCGTCGACGACTCGATCGTGCGCGGAACCACGACCAAGGCGATGGTCGAGATGCTGCGCGCCGCGGGTGCCGCCGAGGTGCACATGCGCATCTCTTCTCCGCCTTACCGTTGGCCGTGCTTCTACGGCATGGACACGGGTTCGCGGGGTCAGCTGCTCGCGGCGAACATGGAGATAGACGAGATACGCAGCTATCTGGACGTCGACACGTTGGCGTACCTGACCCTCGACGGCCTGGTCACGGCGATAGGGGCGCCGGGCGCCGGTTTCTGCAACGCGTGTCTGACGGGGGAGTACCCGGTGGAGATCACTCCGAGTGCCACGCGTGGTGTGCTCGCTGAGCCCGCAGCGCCGCTGGAGAGTCCCGGCGAGGTGACCCTGTCGTTGCTCGAGGGGTTCGGCGCTGACGCAGAATCGGCGATGCTTCCCGCTGACCATGCCGCAAGGCAACGCTCCGACGACAACGAGGACGTGCGCGGTGGGTGAGACCTACGAAGCTGCCGGCGTCTCCATCGGCGCCGGGGAGGCGGCCGTCGACGCCATCAAGGCCGAGGTCCGCTCGACCTTCAGGCCCGAGGTCATCGGTGATATCGGTGGGTTCGGCGGCTTGTTCCGCTTCGACCAGTCGAAGTACTCCGACCCCGTGCTCGTGTCGTCGACCGATGGCGTTGGGACCAAGGCGAACGTCGCCACCGCGGTGGGGCGCTTCGATTCGATCGGACTCGATCTCGTCGCCATGTGCGTCGACGACCTGGTCTGCACCGGTGCCGAACCGCTGTTCTTCCTCGACTACATCTCGGTAGGTCATCTGGATCCTGCGCACGCGAAGCAGCTTGTGGCCGGTGTCGCCGAGGGCTGTCGCCAGGCCGGCTGTGCGTTGATCGGCGGTGAGATGGCCGAGCACCCCGGGATGATGCAGCCGGGCGAGTTCGACCTGGTCGGCTTCGCTGTCGGTGTGGTCGACCGCGGGCGAATGATCACCGGCGAGAACGTGACACCGGGCGACGTGCTGATCGGTCTGCCGTCGCCGGGTCTGCGCTCCAACGGCTACTCGCTGGCCCGCCGTCTGATGTTCGACGTAGCCGGCCGAGCTGTGGGCGACCCGGCGTGGGACGGTGCCGACGCGCCGACCGTGGGCGACGAGCTGCTGGTCCCGTCGGTGATCTACGCGCCTGCGATCCGTTCGCTGCTGCAGGCCGTCGATGTGCACTCGATCGCCCACATCACAGGTGGTGGGTTGCCCGGCAACCTCAACCGCGTGCTCGGCGAGCACAGCGATGCGATGGTGGAGCCCGGATCGTGGGAATGGCCCCGTATCTTCACCGAGCTGCAGCGAATCGGCGACGTCGACGTCGCCGAGATGCGCAAGGTCTTCAACCTTGGTGTGGGGATGGTCGCGGTGGTGCCACCGGAAGCGGCCGACACCGCCGTGACGGCGCTGGCCGGTGCCGGAGTGCAGGCCCGCCGCATCGGCGAAGTCGTGGCTGGCAGCGGTGTCGTTCGCTTCGCCGACTGATCAGCTGTCGGGCGGACCGGGGCCGGGTGACCCAGCGGGGTGACAGGAGGATCTCCATGTCGGAGCAGGTCGGTACCGGTTCGTTCCGAACGCCGCGGGCACACGGGTCGCTGAGCTCGTGGGATGACTACCCCGTGCACCAGAGCGCGGAGACAGTCCGTCACGCCTCCACCAGCGACCGCAACTTCTACGACCGCTACTACTTCAACTGCCACCACAACGACGGCGACGCGATGGCCATCTTCGGCTACGGGCAGTACCCGAACCTGGCCGTCGCGGACAGCGTTCATGGTGGTCACCATGGGTACGTCGCACCGCGTGGTCCGCGCATCGCGCGAGCTCGGCGACCGGATGGACACCTCGGTCGGCCCGATCCGGGTCGAGGTGATCCGCCCACTCGAGGAGCTGCGCTTCGTCGTCGAGCCCAACGAGCACGGGGTGTCGGCCGACCTCACCTGGGTCGGCAGCGTGCCGGCTTTCGAGGAGCCCCGTCAGCACATCCGCAAGCACGGCCGCGTGCTGTTCGACACGATGCGGCTCGCGCAGACCGGCAAGTGGGCGGGCACCATCACGTCGGGTGCCACCACCTTCGAGGTGACACCCGACAGCTGGTGGGGTACCCGCGACCGCAGTTGGGGAGTGCGTCCCGTCGGTGAGGAGGAGCCAGCGGGCATCCGCACCGAAGGGCAGATGGTCGGCATGTGGAACTACGCGCCGATGCAGTTCCAGGACCACTCGATCCTCTACATGGTGAACGAGCGAACCGATGGCACCCGCGACATCGAGGAGGCGACGCGGATCTGGAACGATCCGGACCGCCCGATCGAGTACCTGGGCCATCCCGAGCACGACGCGGTGGTCACTCCCGGCACCCGTCGCATCGAGTCGTCGGTGCTGCGCTTCCCCGAAGCACCGGGTGGTCCCCTGGAGATAGCGGTAATGCCGCTGCTCGACTGCTGGCTGATGGTCGGCACCGGCTACGGCATCGAGGCGGACTGGCGCTTCGGCATGTACCAGGGCCCGCTGGTCGTCCAGGGTGTCGACGTGGACTACGTGCGCGACGAGGAGCGGCTCTTCGGTCTGGTCGATCAGGTGGCCCGCTTCGAGCAGTCAGACGGATCGGTCGGCTACGGCCTGCACGAGTACTTCTTCATCGGCGACTACGAGCGTTACGGCCTTCTCGGGTGGGAGCCAGCGCCCGGGTGACTCCCGTTCACGGGGCCGCTTCGTGGCGGAAGGTAGCGGAGGGTTACCCTTGACCCGCTATGGCTGACACCCCCACCCCTGCATACTCCGTGCGAATCCGCGTCCGGATGGTCAACGCTCCGGGCATGCTCGGCCGGCTCGCGAACGCGATCGGCGAGGTGGGGGGCAACATCTCGGGCCTGCGTGGATTCGAGGTGAAGACCGCCTCGCTCGACGAGGACATCGTCGTGAACTGCACGGGTGTGGCCCACCAGGAGCAGGTGCGCAGCGCGGTCGAGGGCATCGACGGCATCGAGATCCTCGAGTTCGAGGACCGCACGTTCCACATGCACGAGGGCGGCAAGATCGAGGTTCTACCGCTCGCCCCGGTGCGTGACATCGAGGACCTGTCCATGGCGTACACGCCCGGTGTGGCGCGTGTGTGCATGGAGATCAACAAGAACCCGGAGACGGCGCACCGCTACACGATCAAACGCAACACCGTCGCCATCGTCTCGGACGGGACGGCGGTCCTCGGCCTGGGGGACATCGGTCCTGAAGCGGCCATGCCGGTCATGGAGGGCAAGGCCCTGCTCTTCAAGCACTTCGCCGGGGTCGACGGCTTTCCCATCTGTCTGGACACGAAGGACCCCGAGGAGATCATCGAGACGGTCAAGCGGATCGCTCCTACCTTCGGCGGGATCAACCTCGAGGACATCGCCGCGCCGGGGGCGTTCGACATAGAGGAGCGCCTGGTCGACGAGCTCGACATCCCGGTGTTCCACGACGACCAGCACGGAACCGCGATCGTGACGCTCGCCGCGCTCGAGAACGCACTCAAGATCGTCGACAAGCAGATGGGCGACATCAAGGTCGTCGTCGCGGGCGTCGGAGCAGCAGGTGTGGCCGTGTCCAAGATCCTGATGAACGCGGGGGTCCGCAACGTCGTCGGCTGCGACCGCCAGGGTGCTGTGCACACCGGCCGGGAAGGGCTGAACAAGTCCAAGCAGTGGTTCGCCGAGAACACCAACCCCGACGGACTCTCCGGGTCGATCTCTCAGGTCATGCCCGGCGCGGACGTGTTCATCGGGCTGTCCGGTCCGGACCTGATCACCCGTGACGACGTGCTGGCGATGGCGACAGATCCGATCGTGTTCGCCATGGCGAACCCCGACCCGGAGATCCGTCCGGAGCTGATCGGGGACGTCGCCGCGGTCATAGCGACAGGCCGGTCGGACTTCCCGAACCAGATCAACAACGTGCTGGCCTTTCCCGGGGTGTTCCGCGGAGCGCTCGACGCCGGCGCCAAGAAGATCACCGAGAACATGAAGGTTGCAGCCGCCGGAGCGATCGCCGAGGCGGTCCGCCCGGAGGACCTGCGTGCCGACAACATCATCCCCTCGGTGTTCGACCCCGAGGTCGTGATCTCGGTCGCACGCGCATGCGCCGAGGCCGCCCGCGCCGACGGCGTCTGCCGCCACTGATCCGGAGGACAACTGGCTCCGGTACCATGTCGCCGGTGACGACGGGGGTGGGCGACGCGCCGGTAGTGCTCGAGAGTCGCGATCGGCGTCTGACCGACTCGCTCGACCGCCTGATCGGCGGCCGGTGGCGTGCGGCCGAGGCCGCGCTCTACGTGCTTGCAGCGATTGCCGCGTGGGTGGTCCGCTTCGTTCAGGACGACGCGTTCATCACCTATCGCTACGCCCGCAACCTCGCCCGCGGGCAGGGGTTGGTGTTCAACGAGGGCGAACGGGTCGAGGGTTACACGAACTTCCTGTGGACAGTCATGCACTGGCTTCCCGAACGTCTCGGGTGGTCGACGCCGGTTTTCAGCCAGGTCGTCGGAATCGTGGTCATGGTCGCCGCGGTGGCGGTCACCCTGCGACTGGCGCGTCGGCTGTTCGGCTCGGAGTCCTTCGCCTTCCTGGTCGCGTTGACCCTGCTGGCGAACATGAGCTTCCTGGCCTACGCCACGGGTGGGCTGGAGACGATGCAGCAGACCCTGCTCGTCACGTCGGTGGCTGCCCTGCTGTTGCCGGTCACCGCCACGCCGCGACCTGCTGAGACCGCCAGACGTGTCGGTGCCGGGCTCTGCGCAGGCCTTGCGATCCTGACCCGGATGGACTCGGCGGTGCTCATCACGGTCTGGGTCCTGGCCTACCTGGTCGCTCAGTGGCGCAGGTCCCGCGGAGCCGGGAACAGCGTCTCGACCACCTTCGTCGCTGCGGTCCAGATAGCCGGACCCGCGGCTCTGCTTCTCCTTCCGTGGTTCATCTGGAAGCTCTCCTACTACGGCAACCTGCTTCCCAACACCTTCTACGCCAAGTCCGCCGGCAACCCGGTCGTGCCGCTGCTGTATGGCCTGTTGTACCTGGCGGTCTTCTTCTTCTCGTACGCGGCCTTCCTGCTGATCCCCCGGTTCCTCCGGTTGCGCCACGAGCTGTTCTCGGTGCCCGGCGCGCACCAGGTGCTCGCCGTGGTTCCCGTCTGGTGCATCTACATCTGCCTAGTCGGCGGTGACTTCATGGAGTTCCGCTTCATGGTCCCGATCATGCCGGTGCTCGCCATGGTCGCCGCTTTCCTGATCAACAGCTATCGCCGGACGTCGCTGCAGGTGCTGCTGGTGGGGACCCTGCTGGTCGTCTCGGCCGCGCACCGGCCGATGCCGACGCTCATCCCGTACCCCGTTCTGACCTTCACCGAGCTGAGCCACTGGCCCAACGAATCGACAACCAGCTGGAAGGGGAAGGGCGAGTTCCTCGCCGAGCAGTTCCCCGGCGGTCCCGACGTCGAGGGGCAGCCCAAGTTGGCGGTCGCCCCACTCGGGGTGCTGCCCTACTTCGCAGATCTCCCGACTGTGGACATGCTCGGCCTCACCGATCCGGTCACGGCGCGGACCGGCTACGCGATCGAGCCCTACTACCCGGGGCACGTTCGAATGGCTCGTGTCGAGCATCTGGTAGATCAGGGAGTCAACCTGGTCCTGGCCCAGCCCGGCTCGACCGCCCCGGAACCCGGGCGAGAGGCGTACCGCCTGAGCGAGCTCACGTTCCTGTACCCGAGCGTCGACCTGCGAGCGTTGCCGGACGAGGCTCAGGTGATCGAGATCCCCCAGATCGACGGCAAGGTCTGGCTGGTCATCTACCTGACCCCCAACGACAAGGTCGACGCGGCCATCGATCAGAACGGGTGGAACACCTATCCGATCGAGCGCACGTGCGTGGCAGAGGACATGGACGTGGTCGAAGGCTCAGGCCCTCTTGTCGACTTCGCGAACCGCATGTCCCGAATGGTGGGAGAACGGACCTGCCCGTCTGCCTGAGAGGTTGCCGGGCCGGGCGCGCAATTGGCTGTGGACCGGTCAGTGGGGTCGACCGGAGTCGCCCGAGGCGCCCGGGGCAGCGAGCCTGGTCTTGAATCGCATCGCCGGCTTCTCCACCAGCCGGTGAGCGAGCTCGGTCGACACGGCCAACAGCGGCAGGTACATGAGCAGAGCCAGTCCTTCTGACTTGCGGCCGACGGTCTCGACGAGCAGGACGCCGAGGGGGACGTGGATCAGGTAGATCGCGTAGCTCCTTACGCCCATGAAGGCGAAGAGCTTGAACGACAGGATCCGTGCGGCCCAATGATCGGGGCAGCGCACGAACGTCAGGACCATCACCGCCACGCACGCCGAGACGAGGGTGAAGCCGTACTCGCCCCAGTAGAGACCGTCGTGAAGAGAGCCGCCCTCGGGTACGAGGAATGGAACGTAGAGGCCGAGCGGTTTGGCGATGAACATCCCGGACGCGACGACCAGGGAGCAGACGACGACCGCGGCAGTCGCCCCGCGTCGCCACCAACGCTCGACCCCCGGTGACCAGTTGGCGGGCATCCGGGCGTTCACGAACGCGAGCACCACGCCGAGCAGCAAGGCGTCGGGCCGCTGGTACCAGGCGAAGCGGGGTCCGACGTGGCCACCGAGACGTGCCAGGCCGATGGCGACCCAGGCGGTGGTGAACGCGATGAGTAGCGGCGTCACCCAGCGTCGTCTTATGACCACGATCACGACGAGCACACCGAAGAGGTAGAAGTGCTCCTCGACGGTCAACGACCAGAGCTGGATCAGCGGACGCACGGGTGCTGGGCCGCCGCCCACCAACTCGTGGTGGACAGGATGCACCACGTGGTACATGTAGGTCCCGCCGGCGAGCACGTCGGAGATCGCCTGGTCGAGCAGGTCCCGCTCGTCGAAGATCAGGTGCACGGCCAGGAACGCGAGCAGCGTCAGGACCAGCACCGTGTACATGAGCGGGAACAGACGCAGCACACGACGTGAGTAGAACTGCTTGAGGTTCACCCGGCCCGAGCGGCGGTCCTCCTCGAGCAGCAGCGTGGTGATGAGGAAGCCGCTGACCACGAAGAACATGTCGACCGTCGCCGCGAAGCTGGCGAACGGCACGAACGCCGCGTGGGTGAGCACGACGAGCATCACCCCCAGCCCGCGCATGCCGTCGAGTGGCGGCGCATAGCCGAGCTTGTCCGCGTTCGAGACGAACCGCGTCGCTGCCTGACCCGGTCCATTGGGGGCGGCCCCGGCGTCGATGTCTTCCCCCACCATTGATCCCCCGGGTCGTGTCGGCCCAGATGATGATGGCTGGGTCACGTTGATGCAACCGACCGGCCGGCACGGCTGGCCTGAGACGGAAGCGCGATCGAAGGACGCAGATCAGCTGAGCAGCAGTTCGCCGGCGACATAGCTGACTGCCAGGGTCAGCAGGCCGACGATGATGGTGCGGGCCAGCACGCGGCGCGAGACCATGCGCCCCGCTCGGGCTGCAACCACGGACGACAGCGCGAGTGACACGACCACCGCCGCAAGGATCGCTCTGGTCTCGATCGCTACGGGGGCGAAGTACGTGATCAGCAGCGGCACCGCAGCACCGACCATGTAGGCGAGTCCGGCGCCGAGCGCGAACCAGATCGGGTAGCTGGCGGGCAGCGGCTCGGTGAATCCGTACTCCCACTCGAGCTGCGCTGACAGGGCGTCCTTGGCGCTCAGCTGCCTGGCCACCTGTTCTGCCAGGTCCGGGGAGAGACCCTTGGCCTCCCAATAGCGGGCCAGCTCATCGATCTCACCTTCAGGATCGCGGTCAAGATCCGCTCGTTCGTGTTCCATCGCCAGAAGCTGGGCGTCTCGTTCCGAAGCGTTCTCGGCCCATGAAGCTCCGCCGACGGCCAGAGCGCCAGCGATGAGCGCCGCGGCTGCAGTGAACACCAGGATCCGTTCCGACACCCCGGCCCCGGCGAAGCCCTGGAGCAGACCGGCGGTGGCGATGATGCCGTCGTTCGTCTCGATGGTCCACGAACGACGAGTCGCCGGGTCGCTGAACGGCATGCGAATGCCGGCCCAGATGGATGTACGGGCAGTCACAGGACCCAATTGTGGCCCCGGCCCCCGCTGGGGGCCGGGACGGTGGTGGTCGGGACCGGCGTCGATCCGGTGACCTTCCGCTTTTCAGGCGGACGCTCTGCCAACTGAGCTACCCGACCGGGTCGATGGCTGGGCGGCTGACCGATCCCGAGCCTCGATTCCGGCCCCGGGTCCTGAACCCGGGGTGTGATGGCGGTCCCGACGGGATTTGAACCCGCGACCTCCGGCTTGACAGGCCGGCGTGAACTCCTGACTTCACCACGGGACCTCATGGTTGACCCGCAGCCCGAAAGCTGCGAGCGACGATCGTAGCCCGGGCGGAACGGCCGTTACCAAGTCCGATCCGTTCCGTCGACGATCGCACCCCCAACGGGATTCGAACCCGTGTTACCTGCGTGAAAGGCAGGCGTCCTAGGCCGCTGGACGATGGGGGCCTGCTCCTGCGCGGAGCGCCGAGCAGGTTAGCCCAGGCTCACCTGCCCGCCCATCCGCCGCCATGAGCCAGAGGACGCTCAGTCCGAGAGTGCAGCCACGATCAGCTCGAGCATCGCCCCGAAGTACTCATAGACGCTGTAGGTGGCGGCGTCGTCGGGCGACAGATCGCCAGGCTCACCCGCATCGTCGACGTCGAGCATCGTGCCCATGACCAACCGGATGTCGTTGATGGCACGCATCCACGCCATCAACTGCCCCTCGTCGAGCGCGGTGGCGTCGATGCTGTCACGCACGACGTCGAGCGCCGCCGTTCTGCGCTCCATCAGCTCTGCCCCCGCGAGAGCGGCGTATCCCTGGTTGCGCTCGGTGTCATCGCCGTAGGGAGGCGGGAACAGCCGCACCAGCAGCGAGCTGTCGGTGGAGAGGAGCTCGCGCAGTTGCTCTATGAACGAGCTGATCATCTGGCGGACCTCTGGATCCAGGTCCACTGCGTAGGTCCCATCGGCCGTTCGGCGGATAGGAGACCTGCGGGCGCGGTCGAACAAGCCCATCCTGGTGCCTCAGTCCTGCTGCATCGTGGCCCACAGGCCGTGCTCGTGGAGGCGGAACACGTCGCGTTCGGCTTCACCGCGGTCGCCGCTCGAGACCACGGCCTTGCCTTCGTTGTGCACCTGCAGCATGAGCTGGTGCGCTTCGGACTTGGAATAGCCGAAGAGCTTCTGGAACACGAACGCCACGTAGCTCATCAGGTTGATCGGGTCGTTCCAGACGAGAACGACCCACGGTCGATCGACATCCAGGTCGCCGAGCAGGTCCGGTTCGAGAAGGCCGACACCTTCTTGTTGGCTCATGGCTTGTTGGCTCATGGCGACACCGTCGCAAGATCGTTCGGGGAAGTGATGTCCTCGGAACCGGTGTCGTACAGCCCGAGGTGGAACCACACGGTCGCCGTGACGACGGCGACGGCTCCCGCTATGTGGGCCACGACCAACAGCGGCGGGATACCCAGCCAGTACTGGGCGTAGCCGATCGCCCCCTGCACGATGATCACCGCCAGCAGGTTCGTGGCGCCGCGGATCACCGGGCGAGGTGCGCCGCTGCGCGCCAGGTGGACCGACAGCGCCATCACGACGAACAGGAACGCCCACATGTTCAGGCTGTGAACCCGTGCAACATCGGGGATGAACCACCCGAATCGTCGTGCCTCCGCGCCGCCCGCGTTCGGCCCGGTCCCGGTGAGCGCCGGTCCGCTCAACATGAGCATGGACGCCAGGACCACTCCGACCCGCGAAGCGGCCACGCTCCCGCGGTCCACCAGCGCGGTCGCCGGTTCGTCCCCGTGACGCGACTTCCACACCAGGACCACCGCCGCGACGAGCAACAGGATCGACAGCACGAAGTGAGCGGCGACCGATGCCGGGTGCAGGTGCGTCAGAACGGTGATCCCGCCGAGAGGCATCTGGCCGACGACACCGACGACGAGTGCCAGCGACCAGTGGAAGAGGTCTCGCCGATAGGGGACCCGTCGCCGTGCTGCAATGGCGGTCACCACGGTTACTGCCATTGAGGCGACCCCGCTGAAGAGCCGGTTGGTCTGCTCGATCGTCTGGTTGGGGTCGCGGAAGCTGATGAAGTCGTCGCCGGTGCATCGGGGCCACGTGTCGCAGCCCATGCCCGATCCTGTGAGGCGTACCGCTGCACCGGTGATGATCACGATCACCACGACCACCAGCGCGGTCAGAGCGATCGTGCGGAACGTCCGGATCGACACGCTCCGGCGTCGGGCGGGTCGCGGCAGGTCGGCGGGGGTCTCTGTCACTCCGATAGAGCGTACGTCGGCGACGCGGGGACTTTTGGCGGGACGGGCCCGACGGAACCTACCTTGGGGGGGTCTATGGTCGCGCCGGCTCTACACCCTCCCGTCTCGATCGGGACCAAGGTCGGTGCCTACGTCGCGCTCACCAAGCCCCGCATCATCGAGCTTCTGCTGGTGACCACCGTTCCCACGATGGTCGTGGCCGAGCAGGGCATGCCGTCCATCTGGCTGATGGTGGCCACGGTCGTGGGTGGGACGCTGGCAGCCGGCGGTGCCAATGCGATCAACATGTACGTCGACCGCGACATCGACGCGGTCATGAACCGTACGAAGGGCCGACCGCTCGTGACGGGCGCTGTGACCCCTCGGGCCGCGCTGATGTTCGCCGTGGCGATCGAGGTCGTCGCGTTCGCCTGGCTCTGGGTGTTGGTGAACCCGCTGTCGGCCGTGCTCGGTCTGTCGGCGTGTCTGTTCTACGTGTTCGTGTACACCTTGTGGCTCAAGCGGAGCTCGCGTCAGAACATCGTCATCGGCGGGGCCGCCGGTGCCATTCCGGTGCTGATCGGCTGGTCCGCGGTGACCGATTCGGTGTCGGAGACCTTCGGCTGGGCGCCCGTCACCTTGTTCGCTCTCATGTTCTTCTGGACCCCGCCCCACTTCTGGGCACTGGCGATCAAGTACAAGGACGACTACGAGGCGGCCGACGTCCCGATGCTGCCGGTCGTGGCCAGCTACCGCGAGACGACGAACAACATCTTGATCTACACGCTGCTGGTAGTCGCCTGTTCGTTCGGCTTCGGTGCGGCGGCCGGACTGGGTGCGCTCTACTGGGTCTCGGCAGGTGCGCTGGGCGCCGTGTTCACCTGGATGTCGGTCCAGGTTCGACGCACGGAATCGCCCGCCACGGCCATGAAGCTCTTCACGTTCTCCATCACCTACGTCACGTTGCTGTTCGGCGTGATGGCCGCAGACGTCCTGTTGCGGCAGGGTTGGTGACCTGAGGGTTTTCTTCGTCGGCGGGCGGTCGCGGTAGGGTCCCGTCGGCCGGGTCGGGCATCGACGCCCGCCACAGCACACAGAGGCATCACGACATGGCCGAAGGCATCACGACATGGCACTGACGCAGACCAGACCATCGACCGAGCAACCAGGCTCCGTGTCGGGCGGCGATCCTGCAGCCCCCAGCGGATTCGAAGAGGTCATCGGCTCAGGCGACCACGTCGTCGTCGGCCGTGTCTTCATCGGGTTCTCGTTCTTCTACCTGGCGCTGAGCGCGCTGGGTCTCCTGCTCGCAGGCATCGACGGATTGTCCGATGACGGCATCTTCGGTCTGCCGGTAGCGCTGTGGAGCAGCGCCCCGGTCGCCTTCGTCCTGCTCGGAGCGGTACCGCTTCTCCTGGGCCTGGCGATCCATGTGGTTCCGTCGCAGGTCGGCTCGCCGAGCATCGCCTTCCCCCGGGCCGCGGCGTTGTCACTCTGGGGATGGGTCGTGTCGTCGGGCATCTTCCTGGTCGGAGTCGCCCTCGACGGCGGTATCGGTGGCGAGGACCTCGAATCCTCCCGGCTGTCGAGCGTCGCTCTCGGCGGCGTCCTGGTGTCGCTGTCGCTCGGCGCTGTCTGTGTCGCCACGACCGTGCTGTCGCACCGGCCACTGGGAATGGGCCTGTCGAAGGTGCCGTTCTTCTCCTGGTCGATGCTCGTGGCGGCCCCGGTGTGGATCATGACCTTCGGCTCGATGGCCGCACACGTCTTCCTCGGTCGCATCAGTCTTGCCGACGCGCCTGGTCTGCTCGAGCGCTGGGTCGACGGCATGGCATGGTCCATGCGGGTGCCGAGCATCTACATGGTCGCCATACCCGCTCTGGGCATCGCCGCCGATGTCGTGGCCAAGTCGGTGGGCAGCCGGGTGAGCCCGTACGGTGTGGTCCAGGGGCTGATCGCCGTATACGCCGTGTTCTCCTTCGGCGCCTGGTCACAGACCCCCGGAGCGCTCCAGACCGTCCTCTGGGTCCTCTGGGTCCTGGTAGCTGCCGCGCCCGTCATGGGCCTGCTCGCAGCGATGCTCGACACGCTCCGCCGGGGCCGGCCCGAAGGCTCCGCCGCCCTTGCTTCGGCCCTGCTCCTGTTCCTGCTGCTCCTGGGCGGCGTGCTGTCCGGCGCGCTGCAGGGTCTCGACACCGCCGGCAAGGGCCAGTTGTTCGGCTTCGACACCGCTGCCTTGGAGCTCGCCCAGACCTACTTCCTGTTCGGCGCAGCCCTGCTGGGTGCAGTCGCCGGAATCGCCAACTGGAGCCGCCGCATCTACTCCGCACCCGTCGCCGAGGGGCAGGCGAAGGGACTGTTGGCCACGTCACTGCTGGGTGCCGGCCTGCTGGCCACGCTTTTCCTGGCCGAAGGAGTTGCAGGTGCCGCCGACCAGTCGATGAGCTCCGAGATGCTCTCGGCGCTCGCCGCCATCGGAGGGCTGCTCGTGCTCCTGGCGTCGCTCGGCGGCATGGCGCTGACCGGTGGAGCAAGCCGTGCGGGATCTGGACGCCCCGACGCTGACGATGACTCCGGTCTGACCCTCGAGTGGTCCGCCGTCGGTGCGGGCGTCCAGCCCGATGTCGATTACGTGAACAGCCCGTACCCCTTGTTGGACCTCCGTGGTGACGCAGGCGAGGAGCGCCCCTGATGACAGAAACAGACTCCCTCTCGCTCGCCGCTGCGCCGGCACCGATCCTGCCCCGACGACGCGAACTGCTCTTCGGTACCGCGTTCGCCACTGCAGGCGTGGTCATGGGCATGGCCACACTGATCGGCGCCTACATCTCCACCCGTGACGCCACGGGTGCCGCGTGGCTGTCGACCAACGTCATACCGCTGACCCAGCCGAACATGCAGCTGCTGACCCTGGCCATGTCGGTGGTCACCATGCAGTGGGCGGTCTGGTCGATCGGCCGTGACGACCGCTACCACACGTACCTGGCCCTCGGCGTGACGCTCCTCTTGGGGCTGGCGTTCCTCAACCAGACCAGCTTCCTGTTCAACCAGATGGGCGTCACCATCGCCCAAGCCGAGGGGCCGCTCTTCTACGCGGTGACTGCCGGCCACCTGGCCATGATCGTGGGGGGCATGATCTTCATCGCACTCATGGGGCTGCGCACCCTCGGCGGGCAGTTCTCCAGCCGCCAGCCCGACGGCATCGGTGCTGCGGCGATCTTCTGGTACGCCTCGTGCGCCCTCTACCCCGTCATCTGGTTCGCCGTCTACGTGCAGAAGTGAGCTGATCGATGATCACACGTGGTTCGAAATACTTCTTCGGAGCAGCAGCAGTCGCCTACCTGGCAGCGCTGTTCTATGGGTTCCTGAGCGGCGCGTCGGCGCACGGCGGGGTGCTCGTCGTCTTCAGCGACGGCGATCTCGTCAACTCGATCGTCGGTCCGATCAGCTTCGGCTGGAAGGGCTGGGTCGGCGACCAGATCGGCTACTCGATCCTGATGGGTTTCGCCGGGACGATGCTCGTGCTCGGCGGGTTCACCTCCGCCTTCCGTGACGGCTCACCCGAGCGGCTTGCCGAGCTCCAGGGCGCGACCGTCGAGCGCGGCCAGGTCACCGGTGCCCGGGTCGACCTGCGCATCCCGACGCCGCAGGGTCTCAGCATCTGGCCGATCGTCACAGCTTTCAGCGCCGGTGTCGTGATCGTCGGCCTGGCGTACTCGACGGTTCTGTTCGCGATCGGCTGCATCGGTCTGGCGATCGCAGGTGTCGAGTGGACCGTGAAGGCCTGGTCCGAGCGGGCCACGGGCGATGCGGTGCGCAACAGCGAGCTGCGCGATCACCTCATGCACCCGCTCGAGGTCCCCATCGGCGCCACCCTGGGCGTGGTCCTGGTCATCTTCAGCGTCTCCCGGGTCCTGCTGGCGGTACCCAAGGTCGGCGCCGTCTTCTTCATCATCATCTTCGCGACGTTCATCTTCATGATCGCTATCCTCCTGGCCAGCCGCCCCGACCTGAAGCGCACCGTGCTGGTCGCTTCGCTGGTGGTCTTCGGCGTCCTGATCATCCTGGGAGGCATCATCGGAGGGGTCGTTGGACAACGTGCGCCGGAGCACGAGGACGAAGAGTCACTAGCGGTGACCCTGGTGGTCGACTCCCCGGCATCGATCGGCTCCGGCGCCCCGGCCGGCGGGCACTGAGAGGCAGGACGTGGACAAGAAGCGCAGCGCAGCCATCTGGACGACCATCTCACTGGTCATAGTCCTGTTCTTCATCTGGTTGATGGTCCGTGACATCGGGCTGCCCGAGGGCCGACCACTCACCACCCTCAGCCCCCAGGGTGAGAAGGCACAGTCGATCCAGGACCTGATCATCCCGGTCTTCGTGATCGCCGGTCTGGTGTTCGTGCTGGTCGAGGTCGGGATCGTCTGGCTGGTCGCACGGTTCAGGCGCACCGCAGACGACGTCGACGGTGTCGACGAGCCGGACCAGACGCACGGCAACACGAAGCTCGAGGTCGGCTGGACACTCGTGCCGGCGGTCCTGCTGGCTGTCCTCGCGGTGTTCAACGTCCAGGGCATCCTGGCCATGGACGACGCCACCGACCCGCTCGAGGTCACCGTCATCGGTCAGCAGTGGTGGTGGGAGTACCGCTACGACCTCGACTCCAACGGCACGGTCGACATCATCACCGCGACCGAGGCGGCGATCCCGGTCGGCCGTGACGTCATCTTCAAGATCCAGTCGAACGACGTGATCCACTCCTTCTGGATCCCGGCTCTGGCGGGCAAGATGGACGCCGTCCCAGGCAGAACCCACGAGCGTGTGCTCCAGGCCAGTACAGCCGGTCTCTACCAGGGCCAGTGCACCGAGTACTGCGGACTCTCACACGGCGTCATGCGCATGCAGGTCAAGGCGCTCGAGCAGGCTGACTACGACGAGTGGGTCGAGCGCATGACAACGCCTCCGGATGCCCCGGACGCGAGCAACGAGCTCGCCGTTGCAGGTCAGGCGCTGTTCGTCACCCAGTGCAGCTTCTGTCACCAGATCAACGGTCTGGACCCGAACTCCCAGGCTCCCTACACGTACTCCGAGACCCCGGACCCGGAGTACGGCAAGAGCGTGAACATCTCGATGGCATCCGGCAACGCCCCGAACCTGACGCACTTCATGATGCGCAGCTACTTCGCGGGTGGCCTGTTGCGCCTCTACGAGAACCTGCCCGAGGGCGATGGGCGAATCGAGGACAGCTCGCTGGTCGAGGCGGTGCCCAGCGGCACCCCTGACGCGAACAACATCAAGCGCTGGTTGCGGAATCCGGAAGAGGTCAAGCCGATGAATCCGAACAACAACCAGGGCATGCCGAACTACAACCTGAGCGAAGAGCAGATCGAACAGCTGACAGCGTTCCTGCTCACGCTGAAGTGAGGCCGAGGACCATGGCGACCACCACTGACACGAACACCACGAAGGTGACGGAGGTGATGATCTGATGGCGATCATCGAGGATGAGCGACCACTGGAGCTGACCACCGGAGCCGAGACCTTCGCGGTCAACCCCATCGGCGTGTTCGCCCGTCCCAGGGCGAGCCACGGGTGGCGTTCCTGGATCAGCACCGTCGATCACAAGAAGATCGGCATCATGTACGGCGTCGCATCGCTGTTCTTCCTCTTCGTGGGAGGATTCGAGGCGCTGCTGATCCGTCTCCAGCTCGCTGTGCCCGGTAACAAGCTGTTGTCGGCCGAGCTCTACAACCAGGTCTTCACGATGCACGGGGTCACCATGGTGTTCCTCGTGGTGATGCCGATGCAGTCGGCGTTCGCCAACTACCTGCTGCCGCTGCAGATCGGCGCTCGTGACGTGTCGTTCCCACGCATGAACGCGCTGTCCTTGTGGATCTGGCTCTTCGGAGCGATCTTCTTCAACACCGCGTGGCTGCTCGGCGGCGGAGCCGACGGCGGCTGGTTCAACTACGCCCCGAACTCCAGCGTGACCTTCTCTCCGAGCCACGGAATCGACTTCTACGCGGTCGGCCTGCTGATCATGGGCATCGGCTCGACAGTGTCGGCGGTGAACCTGACGGTGACCGTCCTCAACATGCGGACACCGGGCATGACCCTGATGAAGATGCCGGTGTTCACCTGGATGGCGTTCATCACCCAGGTCCTGTTGGTGTTCGCCCTGCCGGTCATCACGGTTGCGCTGCTGCTGCTCACCCTCGACCGCCTGTTCGGTGCGAACTTCTTCAACGCCTCCAAGGGCGGTGATCCGTTCCTCTGGCAGCACCTGTTCTGGATCTTCGGCCACCCCGAGGTCTACATCATGATCCTGCCGAGCTTCGGCATCGTGTCGGAGATCATCCCGGTGTTCTCGCGGAAGCCGATCTTCGGATACCCCTTCATGGTCGGATCCGGCATAGCGATCGGCTTCATGGGTTGGGGCGTGTGGGCTCACCACATGTTCGCCTCGGGCATGGGGCAGATGTCGGTGCTGGCGTTCTCGCTGGCGACGATGTTCATCGCGGTCCCCACGGGCGTGAAGATCCTGAACTGGCTCGCCACCATGTACGGCGGTCGCCTGCGCTTCACCACGGCGATGCTGTTCTCGATCGGCCTGGTCGGCATGTTCACGATCGGCGGACTGTCCGGCGTGTCGCACGCCATCGCCCCGGCCGACACCCAGCAGACCGACACCTACTACATCATCGCCCACTTCCACTATGTGCTCTTCGGCGGTGCGCTCCTGGCGCCTGTTCGGCGGCATGTACTTCTGGTGGCCGAAGATGTTCGGGCACATGCTCGGCGAGAAGCTCGGCAAGTGGCACTTCTGGGTGATGCTGGTCGGCTTCAACCTGACGTTCGGCCCCCAGCACATCCTGGGCCTGCAGGGAATGATGCGGCGCACGTGGACCTACACCGAGGACCAGGGCTTCAACACATGGAACCTGGTGTCGACCATCGGCGCCCTGACCATCGCGGTCTCGCTGCTCATCTTCCTGGCCAACATCGTCCTGAGCTTCCGCAAGCACCGTCGCAACCCCGTCAACCCGGGACCGGATCCGTGGGACTCGCGCTCGCTCGAGTGGATGATCCCGTCGCCCGCACCCGAGCACAACTTCGACGAGCTCCCTGTCGTCGAGTCGGTGGATGAGTTCTGGTACCGCAAGTACGGCCACGACGAGGACCACCGTCTGGTGCGCATCGCTCGCACCGAGGACGTCGTGCAGCAGGGAGATGCGACCGACGTGCACCTGCCGTCGCCGTCCTACTGGCCGATCGTCCTGGCGGCCGGGCTCCCGCTGATCGGCTACGGACTCATCTTCTCGCTGTACTGGGCGATCCCGGGAGCGATCCTGGTCATCGCGGGCATCTTCGGCTGGGTGATGGAACCGTCCACGGACCCTGACTCGGCGCACGGCCACGACGGCCATGACGAGCCTGAGGGCGACGGTCCCGAGGCTGCGGCTGCGGAGCTTCCCGAGGCCGCCGACGCCGACGAGTCAACCGATGCCCCCGCCGAGCAGGCGGAGGCCACTCCTGAGGAGGCCCCCGTTGGGTGACCTGATGTACGAGGAGCTCGAGGACGTCGAGTTCCCCGACGACATCCACGTCACGTCCACCGGCATCTCCAACGAGAAGCTGGGCATGTGGGTGTACCTGGCGTCGGACTGCCTGCTCTTCGGCGGCATGATCTCGGCTTACCTGGTGTACAAGAACCGTCCGGCACAGGTCGCAGGCCTCGCCGGTTCCGACAAGATCCCGTCGGAGTTCTTCGACATCCCGTTCACGTCGATGACTTCGTTCATCCTGCTGATGAGCTCGCTCACCATGGTGCTGGCGGTCAACGCGATCATCCGTGGCGACATGGCACGCATGCGCCTCTGGCTCACCTCGACAGCCATCCTCGGAGCCATGTTCCTGGGTGGCCAGGCCTACGAGTTCACGATGTTCGTGACTCAGGACGGGCTCGGCTTCACCACGAACGTCGCGTCGTCGGCGTTCTTCGGGCTCACCGGACTCCACGGCGTCCACGTGCTCGTCGGCGTCATCATGTTGTTGTCCATGGTGGCGCTCTCGTTCCGCAGGAACATGCACGCAGAGGCGGTCGAGGTGGTGGGCCTGTATTGGCACTTCGTCGACATCGTCTGGGTGCTGATCTTCACCGTCGTCTACCTGATCCCATGAGGAGCACGCTGTGAGCACCGACGTCGCAGAGCTCGACGACCACTCACCGGTAAATCCCGGCGAGCATCACACGCACGGTCCGACCGACCGGCAGTACTTCAACATCTTCTTCGTCCTCGTGGTGCTAACCGCGCTCGAGGTGAGCACCTACTGGTGGGAGGAGTGGTTCGGCGAGGCTGCCCACAAGGTCGCCGTGCCGCTGCTCTTCGTGCTGATGATCATCAAGTTCCTGCTCGTGGCGATGTTCTTCATGCACCTGAAGTTCGATTCGCCCATCCTCAAGCGGATCTTCTACGGGGGTGTCCTGTTCGGCTTGGCGATCTACTTGATCGCTCTCACCTCTATGAACTTCTGGTCGGACTCAGGCAACACGTGGTTCAACGATCCGCCGCCGGCACCGCCGGCGCCGTCCTGTGCGACGTCGCAGCTGCCCGGTCCCTGCCCCGACTGATCCAGATGGGGACTACTCCCAGCGGAAGGTGACCGCAGCGGCCAGTGGTGCGAGCACCGCCCAGGCGGTGAGCGAGATCCACGCCCAGGGTTCCACTGCTCCACCCACGCCGAGCGAGCCGGTCAGCACCTCGGCGAGCGGAGCGGCTGGCAGGATCTTGGCCGCGGTGCCGGCTGCTGCGGGGAGCTCCTCCAACGGGATGACCATGCCACCGGTGAGCAGCAGCACCAGGTAGACCGCGTTGGTGGCAGCGAGAGTTGCCAGACCCGGCAGCGTGCCTGCCATCAGCAGCCCCAGACCTCCGAACGCCAGGGTGCCGAGCAGAGCTCCCAGCAGAGCCGCTGCCCACCCCGACACAGGTGGTGACCAACCCAGTGCCGCCGCGACGGCGATCAGCAGGACCCACTGCACCACCTCGATCACGACGACGGTCGTCACCTTGGCGCCGATCCACCGGGGTCTACCCAGCGGCGAGGCTCCCAGCCGCTTGAGCACTCCATAGGAACGTTCGAAACCGGTGGCGATCCCCATCGAGACCATCGCGGTCGACATGATCGCCAGTGCGAGGACTCCGGGCGCCAGGAAGTCGACTGCGTCATCCAGGCCTGTGGGCAACGGCAGGACCTCGACCGTCGAGAAGAAGACCAGGATCAGCAGAGGGATTCCGAGCGAGACGAGGAGCTGTTCTCCCTGCCGTGAAGCGAGCGTCAGCTCCGTGCGGAGCTGTGACAGGTACGCCTTCATGACGGTTCCTCGACTTCGTCGTCCACGAGCCGCCGGAAGACGTCGTCGAGACGCTGCCGGGTGGCCCTCAGGTCGCTCAGCGGTAGATCGTGGCGGGCGAGCCAGGCGGTGAGCGCCGCGACCCTCGCCGGCGTCGGAGCTCCATCCACCCGGTACTCGCCCCGGGTCACCTGGGTGACAGGGGCGTCGAGCTGACCTGCAAGGTCGACGGTGTCGAGGTCCGGCGGGCCGCCGAACAGCAGGTGGTCCGACGGGCCGGCGGACACGAGCTCGGCCGGACTGCCGGCTCCCACCACGCGGCCACGGTCGATGATGACGACGTGGTCGGCGATCCTCTGGGCCTCGTCGAGGTCGTGGGTGGTGACCACTACTGCCACTCCGTCGCGTCGAAGTTCGTCGAGAGCGGAGCGGATCAGGTCCCGGCCACCTAGGTCGACACCAGCAGTCGGCTCGTCCAGGAAGACACAGCGAGGGCGTCCGACCAGTGCCAGGGCCAACGACAGTCTCTGCTGCTCGCCGCCTGACAGCCGCCGGAAGGGCACCCGCCGCCGCCCTTCCAGTCCGACCGTGGAGAGCAGATCCTCCGGGTCGAGCGGATCTTCGAAGAAGCCCGCGTACTGCGAAAGGACCTCGTGTGGTCGCACCCCGGTGGGGATGCCCCCCTGTTGGAGCATGATCCCCACCTGGCGGGTCAGCGCCCTGTGGTCACGGATCGGGTCGAGGCCGAGCACCCGGCTGCGCCCAGCGGTGGCGGCCCGATACCCCTCGAGGTGTTCGATCGTCGACGTCTTTCCTGCGCCGTTGGGCCCCAGGACCACGGTCACCTCTCCTGCCAGGGCTCGCAGCGAGATACCGTCCACAGCGGTCACATCGCCGTAGCGGATGACCAGGTCCTCGACGACGACGGCAGGATCGGCGTGATCGTTCGCTGCGCCTCGACTCACTCGGCCGACCCTACCTGCCCCCGAACGGGCTTCGGGCAGGGAGGTGCTGGCCACTAGTTTCGATCCATGCTCGACGTCCGACAGATCCGCACAGACCCCGAGAAGGTGCAGTCTGCGCTCTCCCGCCGCGGTGAGGACCCACTGGTGGTCGACCGTGTGCACGAGCTCGATGCCGAGCTTCGGTCGCTGGCAGCAAAGCGTGACTCGTTGCGTGCAGAGATCCGGGTCATCTCGAACGAGGTGGGCAAGCTCTTCCGCGAGCAGCGCAAGGAAGATGCGGCCGAGCTCCAGGAGCAGAGTCGTCTGCTCGGCGCAGAGGAGAAGGCACTCGACCAGCGCGCCGACGAGCTGGGTGCGCAGCTGCGCGAGCAGTTGCTGCGTATACCCAACCTCCCGTCACCGGACTGCCCGGACGGAGCGAGCGAGGACGACAACGTGGTGCTGCGCGTCGAGCGCTTCGACCCCACGACCTACCAGGACCACCAGCGGGTCGAGCACTGGGTGATCGGCGAGGAGCTCGGCATCCTCGACGTCGAGCGAGCGGTGAAGATGTCGGGCTCCATGTTCGTGATGTACCGCCGGGCCGGAGCCCAACTGGTGCGCGCGACTGTGCCAGCTGGCGCTCGACCGCAACGCGGACCTGTACGAAGAGGTCCGACCACCGACGCTCGTCCGGACCGACACGATGATCTCTACTGGGCACCTGCCGAAGTTCGCCGACGAGGCGTATCACATGGAGCGTGACGATCTGTGGGCGATCCCGACTGCCGAGGTGCCACTCACCTCGTTCGGCCGTGACGAGATCCTCCCCGAGGCCGAACTGCCGCGCCGCTTCTGCGCGCACACCAGCTGCTTCCGTCGAGAGGCCGGCTCGGCCGGCAAGGACACCCGTGGGCTGCTGCGGGTTCACGAGTTCGACAAGGTCGAGATCCTCGCCTATTGCACCGCCGAGCAGGCCCCGGCCCTCCACGCCGAGATCCTCGAACGGGCCGAGGGGATAATCAGGGACCTGGGTCTGGCGTACAGGATCCTGGATCTCTGCGCCGGCGACCTGGGCAACAGCTCGGCAAGGACCTTCGACATCGAGGTGTACGCGCCGGGTGTCGACCGGTGGCTCGAAGTCAGCTCCGTCTCCTGGTTCGCGGACTACCAGGCCCGCCGGGCGAACCTGCGCTACAAGCCCGAAGGCGGCAAGGGCACCGAGATCCTCCACACCCTGAACGGGTCGGCGTTGGCCGTGCCCAGGGTCTGGGCGGCGCTCGTCGAGACGTACCGCCAGGCCGACGGGAGCGTCGCGGTGCCGGAGCTGCTTCAGCCCTACATGCGCGGCGCCACGTCGATCGTCTGAGTCAGGGAACCATCCGCCCGAGAAGCGCCTCGCTGGTCAGCCAGACCAGCCCGGCCGAGCTCACCAGGGCGACCGCTGCCTGGCGCCAACGGCGATCGGACCACTGCGCGAGGGCGACTACGAAGGGCACGACGACGAGGGCGTATCGCCCGAGGGAGTCGGTCTGCTGCGACGACAGGGTTATCAGCAGAGTCGCAGCGGCGTAGGCCAGCCAGGACACGGGTTGACGGCCTCGCCAGGCGACGACGAACAGCGCGATCAGCACCAGCATGTGCGCCAGGTTGTAGACGTCACGGAAGTTGCCCTTGGCGACCTCGCCGATCGGTTCCAGCACGCGGGTGATCGGGTCCTGGAAGCCGCCGCGGATCTGGCTCTGGGCGTCGAGCGGTATCCAGAAGTCGCCAGTGGTTGCCGCGATCACTGCGAAGGCCCCGATCAGACCCACGACGGGTGCGATCACCGCCATCACGGCTACCGGCCAGGAGGGCCGAGGCCGGGCTCGCCAGAGCTCGACCAGGATCGGCAGCAGCAGGAGGCCCCCGACGGGGCGAAGGGCGGCCGATGTCAGAGCGAAGACACCAGCCCAGAGAAAGGCTCGACGGTGCAGCGCCAGCAGCGTGGAGGCGATCAGCAGGAGCGCGAGCCCCTCGGTGTAGGCCCATACCAGGGCGAATGCGGCCGGTGCGATGGCGACCATCCAGGCAGAGCGCGCCGCCACCGATCCGGTGAGCCGGTGGAGGGGGCCTGCGCCGAGGGGCTCGGTGCTCATCGTGGATTCGGTTGGGTCGATCACCTCACGGACGAGGCGCCACAGCACGAGCGCTCCGGCGAACGTGGCGACGTTCGTGATCGCCACCAGCGCCCAGTCCACCCGTCCGCCGAAGATCGGTGCGCTCGCACGGGCAAGTGCGGGGTACAGCGGAAAGAAGCGTGCTCCCGCTTCGGTCACGCCGTCGTACCAGCCGGTCGCGATGTCACGGTAGTAGAGGCCGTCCCAGGTGAGGAGTCCTGAGTGGGGCCCGAGCACGGCCCGAGGGTTGTCTAGAAGCCGCTCCATCCGCCCGGACAGCAAGAAGCCGGCGGCGACACAGCAGCGAGCCCAGATCCATCCGACCAGCACGGGAAGCAGCCCGTCTCGCCAGCGCAGCTCGGAGGGGGCGGCCGGTTGCATGGTCAGGTGCCGATCAGGGCGCAGGGCGCAGGACCCTGAGGTCGGCGGGTTCCTCGTGGTCGTCGGGCTTGCTCGACTGGAGCTGAGTACCGACACGGCCCTGGTTCAGGACGGCCGTCAACTGCTCGCACTTGCCCTCGAAGGTGCGGTAGGTGCTGCTCGACACCAAGTAGACGGTGGCATCCGCCGGCAAGCCATCACCGAGTTCGCTGACGAACGCCTGGGCGTCGGAGGCCTTGTTGCGGGCGCCGTAGCCGACCCAGTCCACGAACCGCGGATCGCCGCCGCTCGGGTACGGCACCACGGTGGGAGCCTCATCCGAGCGCTGATCGAGCTGGCGTTGCAGAGCCACGCCGAGTTGGTCGGGACAGGCGATCACGACGGCGTCGTCGACGTCGTGCGCGGCGACGTCGGTGACTATGTCGTCCGCGATCGAATCGGTCTGGCTGCGCACGGAGCGGATCTCACCGACCGCACCGAAGGCGGACAGCGTCAGGACCACCACGAGCAGCAACGAGGTGGCGAGCGAGCTGCGAACGACGGCGATGCCGGCCGCTACACACAGGACGAAAAGGGGGTAGACGATCGCCGCGTACCTCGATGCGAACGTGTTGTCCGTCGCGAACGCTGCTGCCCACCCGACTCCCATGGCCATCGCCATGACGAGCAGTTCGGTGCGGATCCTCGGCAGCACCCTGCCGGTGATGACGAGCGGTTCGGTGACCGTCGCACCGGGCGGTCTGGTCCCGCTCATGATGATGACGGTGGTGGCCATCAGCACCAGCGGGACAAGCAGGTAGCTGAGCAGCTGTGCGGCACCGTGGCGTGCCCCGGCGAAGTCCACGATGCTGATCACGACCACCGATGCCGGGCCGAAACGTTCGCCCCATGGTGTGCCCGTGTGCGCCGACTGGTACATGAGCGAAGGCATCCACGGCAGGAACAGGACACCACCGAGGACGAGCCCACCCACCAGCAGCCGAGCGCCGGTCCGCCGCCTGGGTTCGCGTGCCTTCACGGCCGTCCAGAGAGCGCACAGCCCCACCGCTGCCAGCAGCCACATGGACCAGTAGTGGTTCCACAGCAGAGCAGCGGTGACCAGGATCACGCCGCCGGCACACAACAGCCGACGGACCCCGTCGCTGCGGCCCGAGAGCAGGTCGTCCACGAGCAGGTATCCCGCTAGGACGAGCGTGATGGTCAGCGAGTACATGCGGGCCTCGGCGCCGTAGCGAACGCCGTAGGGCAGCACGGCCATGATCGCCACGGCAAGGAGACCGGTGCGACGCGTCCCGAGAGGGCCCGCTCCACTGCGCCCAGCGAGGCGGACCCCCGCCAGGTAGGAGAGCGGCAGGGAGATCAGCGAGACGACTCCCGGAAGGGCCCGGATCCAGCCGTCGGATTCTCCGCCGATCGCCATCCACCAGTGCAGCAGCAGGTAGAAGAGCGGCGGGTGGCCGTCATGACGGAGGGCCTCACCGATCTCGCCGATCGGTAGCGAGGCGATGTTCGCAGTCAGCGCCTCGTCGAGCCACATCCCGGATCGAGGCCAGAACCGCAGCACCACGCCTACGAGGGCAGCGACGGTGGTGATCGCCACGAGCGCCAGATCCGCCCGAGGTTCAGGGGCGGTCGACGTGTCCGATGGGTAGGGCCGGACGGACGGATCTGGAGTGGGGTTCGGTTGCTGCATCGATGCTGGGGGAGGGGGTCCCCGACACTAGTGGCCGGGTGACTGCTCAAACAGTGACCAACTCCGCCAGGTGGGCGGCGATCTCCTGGCTCGTGGCGGCCCAGGTGGGGCACGGGAACGCGGCAGCGGCAGCACGCTGTCGCTCGTGGTGTGACGGATCTTCGATGTGTCGACGCAGGAGCGACGTGAGCGCCGCGCCGTCGGTCGGTTCGAACAGCTCCGCAGCATCGCCAGCTGCTTCGGGCTGGGCGCCGCCGGTCGAGGCGATTGTCGCGCAGCCGTGTCCCAACGCCTCGAGAACGGGTACGCCGAGGCCTTCGTAGATCGATGGAGCGACGGTCACGAAGGCGTTGTCGTAGAGCCATGCGAGCTTGCGATCGTCGACGCGGCCGAGCCAGTGGAGCTCCTTGTCGCGTCTGGGGTGTCTCCGGAGCCTCTGCACCAGCCTGTCGACCAGCCAGCCCTCCTTGCCGACCAGCACGAGATCAACCTCGACGCCCTGGTCCCAGAGTCGCTCCATCGCGTCGAGGACGACCGCCTGGTTCTTGCGGGGTTCCAGGGTGCCGACGACCAGGACGTAGCGCCGTCCCCCTTCGAGTTCGGGTACTGGTTCCGGGTCCTCGGTGAGGTAGTCGGCTCCGAGCGGAACCGGCCGGATGTCGAGGTCCCTGGAGACTCCGAGTGCGGTGGCCGCTGAACGCAGGTCGTTGGCGGTCCGTCGGGAGTTGGTCAGGAAGAGCTCCGAGTTGTTCAGGTGCGCGATTAGCCAGTCGGTGAACACCTGGATGTGCTTCTCGGTGAACCACTCGGGGTAAAGCACCGGCATCACGTCGTGTATGAGCACTACCCGATGGATCCCGGCATCGTGGAGTCGGGGGAGCAGCTCGCTGCGCGGTGTCGGGTCGTACCAGGACCCTTCGACATCGAGGAACACAGAACCGACCGGTGCGTCCGGGCCGGGCAGGGGCCCGAGAGCCAGCTCCTCGTGAGCGGGCAGGAGCTCGCCGTGCGCGCACGATTCAGTGACGCGACTGCGCCGCGCACCCGGAGTGTGGCAGGTAGGTCGCCGATGCGCCTGACGACCGCTGCGAACGGACCGAAGTCGTCCGCACGCCGCCCCGCACGACCGCCGGCCGGGTGGGTGCTCAGACGGTCCGATTCCTCGGAGGTGACGGTACGGAAACCGGCGCCGACCGCAGGGGTGACAACTGGTACGACCTCGAAGTCGGCGGTTTCGGTGAGTCCGGCAACGACCTCACGGACGACTCGCTGGATTCCTGTCGTGAAGTCGATCGACAGCGTGTCGGTGACCTCGATCAGGACGCGCGTCCTCGATTCGCCACCTGTCGTATCGGTCATGGTTGCCCCTGTGTGTCGCCCAACACCACACGGTGACGGGCACATGACATGGTGCCAGATCGGTGACGCGGCGGGAGCCATCGGTGTCGTCGCCGTTGACGACACCGATGGCTCCCGGCCGAGGTCCGCTGACCATGGTGTTCCCACTGTCCCATCGGCGTCTTGGCCGCGGAGTTGACCGTTCCGGTTCCGACGACCGGACTCAGCGTGTGAGGATCACAGACGATCCGTGGCCGAACAGGCCCTGGTTCGCTGTGATCCCGACCATCGCGTCGGCTGCCTTAGCGCCCTGGGCCGTGCCGCGGAGCTGCCACGTCAGTTCGCACACCTGGGCGATCGCCTGGGCCGGGACCGCCTCGCCGAAGCAGGCCAGCCCGCCGGACAGGTTCACCGGTAGTCGACCGCCGACGGTGGTGACTCCGTCGCGCAGCAGCTTCTCGGCTTCACCGGGGCCGCAGAAGCCGAGGTCCTCGTACCAGTCGAGCTCGAGCGCGGTGGACAGGTCGTAGACCTCGGCGACATCGACGTCGCCCGGGCCCAGACCCGCCTGGGCGTATGCAGCATCGCCGATCGCCTGCTTGAAGCCGCGTTCCGGTGCCGCGATGCCCGCAGCGGAGTCGGTGGCGAAGTTGGGCATCTCCAGGATGGTGTTGGGGAAGGTCGGGGTGACAGTCGAGATGGCCGCGACCCTGACGAGCTTGTTGCCGGTGGCGGTCGCTGTGCCCAGGTGCTTGCGGGCGTACTCCATCGAGGTGAGCACGACCGCTGCGCCTCCGTCGGACGTGGCGCAGATGTCCAGGAGGCGCAGCGGGCTCGAGACCGTCGGCGACTTGGCCACGTCCTCGGCCGTGACGGCCTTGCGGTACCGGGCGTACGGGTTCTCCAGGCCGTGTGCGGCGTTCTTGATCTTCACCTGGGCGAAGTCATCGGTGGTGGCGCCGTACAGGTCGATCCGGCGGCGTGCCCACATGGCGAAGTAGCTCGGGTTGGTCATCCCCATCAGACGGAACCGCAGCCAGTCGGGATCGTCGCCCCGCTCGCCGGCGTTCGGCTTGAGGAAGCCCTTCGGCGTGGTGTCGGCACCCACGACGAGTGCAACGTCGCACATGCCCGACAGGATCCTCTGGCGAGCGGCATCGAGCGCCATGGCTCCTGACGCACAGGCTCCGTAGGTGCTGGTCACCGGCACCCCGGTCCAGCCGAGAGCCTGGGCGAATGTCGCCCCGGCGACGTAGCCGGGGTAGCCGTTGCGCATCGTGTCCGCACCGGCGACGAACTGCACCTCGTTCCACTCGATGCCGGCGTCGGCCAGTGCGTCGCGAGCGGCGGCGACCCCGTACTCGACGAAGTTCCGGCCCCACTTGCCCCACGGGTGCATCCCGACACCGAGGACTGCGACCTGTTCGACGGTCATCACTTCTCTCCTGACTGCTCGAGATGGGAACCGTCGGCTGTCACCGGTCGCCACTTCCACACGACGTAGGTGTTCTCGTCGTCCTCGTTCAGCACGTCGGCGACCAACTCCATCGGCATGCCGACGGTGAGGTCGTCGACGCCTACTCCGGCCACGACCTGGCCGAGTACGACGACCTTCTCCTCGCTCAACTCGACCGCCGCCAGGCAGTACGGCTGGTACGGATCGCTCGGTGCCACGAACGGCTCCGGCGGCTGGTACTGGGCGTCGGTGTAGGACCAGAGGGTGCCTCTGGTCGACAGCGTCACGTCCTCGAGGGCTGCATCGGCATGGCCGGGCGCGCGCGACATGGTCCGCTCCGGTGGGAAGAAGTACGTGCCGCTGCCGGAGCAACGGGTTCCCAGCAGGGTGATTCCGCTCAGGCCCGAGCCGTCGGTGGGAAACGCCGCGTCCTCGGGAGGCATGGTGAACCATCCCTCGATGGCCGGAACCCTGGTCTTGGCCACGTGGACCCTCCGCGGTGAGGAGCCCGACTGGTCGGGCGAGATCTGACGGGTCGTCAGGTTAGCCTTCGTCGGCCGACGGGTCAGATGTACGCCTCGAGCTCCTCTGCAGCTCGGGTGCGGGAGTCCACGGGGTGACGCCCGTCGCGCTCGGAGGAAGCAGCCGCATGGCGAGGGCGGCGTGGTCCTCCCTGCGCAAGGCATGGTCCAGCGCGAGTGACAGAACGGTGTCGGACAGGTTCGCCACCAGCTGAAGGGGGTCGGACCCGCCCAGGTCCAGCCGCTCGAGAGCGGGCATGAGAACCTGCACGATGGGTACCTCGACGCGGATGTCCAGGTCGGAGAGCCCGCGCCCGCGCCGGTGCTTGGCCGCGATCCGCTCGCCCAGCAGTGCCCTGGCCGGCTCAGGGTCGGCGACCACCTGTTGGGACAGCCTGGTCAGGACGCGGTGCAGTGAGAGGAGTGGGTCATCAGCAGCTGTGTCCTGTGCGAGTTGGCGAAGCTCGGGGATGTGTCGCGCAAAGGTGCAAGCAGCGATCTCGCGCACGCTCTGGAACACGTTGAGGACCGTCTGGTTAGACACTCCGGAGGCCTCGGCCAACTCGGTAGCGCTGACGGCTTCCCAGCCGTGGTCGAAACGCCCGATCGCAGCGTTGACGACTGCGTTGCGGGACTCACGTCGCCGTCGGGCACCGGATCGGGCCTGCGGAGAGAGGTGCGAGTCGTCGAGCATGGGTGCCTCATCGACCAGCGGGCGGTCCTCGATCGCCGCCAGGCGGATCCTGGTCGAACTGGGACTGGTCAGAGATGCGACCAGGGTGGCCGCGACGTCGGCGAAGAGCGCCTCGTCGACCGCGCCGGGGTCGAACTGCTCGCGCGCGAGGAGCCCTTCGAACATCGCGGTCAGAGCGACGGCGATCCTGTCCGAGTCGAACGGTGGGATGTAGGCGCGTCCCGTTCGTGCGAGCAGATGGCGCCAACCGTCGACCGCCTGGACGTGGCGGATCCTGTAGTTCTCGCGCAGGACGTCGGCAGTCGTGCGGTAGGTGTCGTCGTCGCCGGAGAGCTCGGCATCCGGGTGCGCCCACAGCAGGTAGAGGAACCGGAGACTGGCGCTCACCCCGGGATCATCCCGGTAGATCTGCCACGTCTCGATCATGCTCAGCCGGATCACCTCGAACAACTCGAAGTGCTCTAGGGAGTCGACCAGTTCATCGACCTGGCCCGCCAGGTCCTCGGCGGTCGGAATGGCCGACATGACCAGCGCTTCTGAGAACTCTGAGTGGTTCCGGAAGTGATGGAAGAACGATCCGGTCGTGACTCCTGCTGCTTCGGCGACCTTCGCTGTCGTCACGCCAGCGAAGACCTTCGACATGGGTAGCTCGTCCTGGACCGCCAGACCTGCCCGGACGAGGCGCTCCCGGGGATCCATCGGCTCCGACTTGGTTCCGTCCATGGGACTCGAGCATAGCGGTTGCTATGTCATTCCGTAGTGCGGACTACGCGTCAGCAGCAGACCGGCCGATCTCGTTGGTCGTCTGCACAGCCGACTACTGGCAGCGGAATCGTCGGACTGCGATAGGCAGATTCACCCAGTGTCAGTCTCGTGCGCTGATCCGAACGGTGTGACCGAGGTCGAGCGGTTGCGCGAGCATGGACACTGCGATAGGTTATTTCCAATCCAGCGACGGTGGTACGCCCCATCGCCGTCGGTGGGGGAGGGCCCCGGATCCGTCCGGGGGAAGGGTTAGTGCCCCATCACAACCGGGGGAGTTCGTAGCGATACGTGCTCCCCCGGTTGCGCGTCCGGGCACCTGCTGCCAGCAGAGCTGTCAGATCCACGGATCGGGCGGGATCGCCGGGGTCTCCTGGGTCGGAGGCCCGTCGCGCGAGATCGACGCGGTCGATCCGTCGGCGAGGTGGAACCGTCCGCTCGCCGCGTCGGCGCCACCAACGCATGATCCACCCGGCGGTGGCGACCATACCGACGACCGAGAAGACCGCCATGATCAGTTGCAGGAACGCCCCTGCTCCGGCGGGTGTCGCTTCTCTGACCTCGACCCGCAGCCGGACCTGGCTCGCGGTGGGGTCCGGAGGTTCCGCGCCCTCGACGGTGGTTGCCGTTCCTCTCGTGACCTGTTCCGCATCGACGTCGATCGAGCGCGAGACAACCGGAGCCTCCAGGTCCGACAGCGATCCGAGGGCTGTGTCCAGGTTCTGGCCCGGCAGCGTGAACTCCAGCGCTGTCTCGGACGCGTCGGTCGTCTGTTCGCCGACCCTGGTTCCGCCCCAGGTCGAAGCCTCGGCGAGGATCTCCTGACGGGTCAGCAGCACCTGGTCCTGGTCATCGGCCTCGATGACCACCACGGCATCGACCGCACTCGTGTCCAGCAGGTCCGAGCAGCCAGCGAGAAGAGCTAGGCCGATGAGCGCCCAAGAGGTCAGCGCGGCGGATTGCAGACCGCGGCGAAACGCCGAGGAGGCTGACGCCGTGGAGACGGCGGGATTGGTCCGATCAGGTGGAACGCCGATGGGCCCAGCGTAGGAAGTGGCCGTGCGTCAGCGGGGGACGCTTCAGCCCAGGTCGGCCGCCGCGAGGAACGCCGGCCGCTCCCCGCCGCCGTGCAGCCAGATCGCACTACCGCTCACATATGACGCGAGCGGTGAGCCGAGCCAGCGACACGCCTGGGCCAGATCCTCGGGCGTGCCGAGCCGGCCGGCCGGCACCGTGGCAGCAACCCGGGCGATCCCGGCTTCGTCGCCGTAGAAGAGGTGTGCCTGCTCGGTCTGGATCATTCCGGCGATGATCGCCGCGACCCGGGTGCGCGGCGCCCACTCGACCGCCAGTGACTGGGTGAGGCTCAGAAGGCCCGCCTTGGCCGCACCGTAGGCAGCGGTACCGGGCGATGGTCGCACGCCGGAGACCGAGGCGATGTTGACGATGACCCCCGGGTCCATGCCGTCGGGTCGCTGCTGGAAGTGGTGGTTGGCGCGCTGCGCCACGTGCAGCGGCGCCAGCAGATTGAGCTTGATGATCGACTCGCTGAACCGGGCGGACGCGGTGGCAGCGTCGGCGGGAGGCGCGCCGCCGGCGTTGTTGATCACCAGGTCGAGCCCGCCGAGACGCTCGACGGTCGCGTCGACCAGGTCCGCGGCCTGGCCCTGGTCGTGGATGTCGGCGGCGACGAAGCCGGCCGCGCCCCTGCTGCCTGACGGGAGCTCCTGGGGCTCGTTGCGCCCGCAGGTCATCACCTGTGCCCCCCAGTCGACGAAGCGCTGGACGATCACACGACCGATGCCCTTCGTGCCGCCGGTGACCAGCACGACCTTCCCCTCGTAGCTCAGATCCTCGGCGTCCATGGCGGCGGACGATACCGGTGTCGGCTCCCCGCTGACGAGCGAGCGGACCGCCGATACGGTCGTTCGCCGTGCGGCAGGGGTGCGACCCGGAGGTCCTCGAGTCGATGGCGGACGGCTGGGCTGCGCTCGGAGACTCGCTGAGCCGAATCCGTGCCCGCGTCGAGCGAGCGCATCGGGGAACTTGGTCCGGCCCTGATGCCCGGCGTTGTCGGGTCGAGCTGGACCGGATCGCGTCGGAGTTGGGATCGCTCTCGGTGACCGTCGACATGGCAGCTCGGCGCTTGCTCGCCCAAGCTGCTCAGCAACGTCGGGCGTCCGAGGCTGACGTGACTATGCGGACACTCGAGCGCTCCGAGGCCGGCGATGGTCGGTGGGTCGGCTGGCTGGGCCCGGCGGATGCGACCATCGTGGTGGTACTGGTGCCGGGTGTCGGCACGGACCTGGCCGACCGGGACTCCCTGGAGCTCGATGCGCGCCGGGTGCGCGAACACCTGCAGCTCGTAGCGGCGCGCCTGCGCACCGGAGAAACCGTCGCGGTGGTGGCCTGGCTCGGCTACGACCCGCCCGACGACCTGTTGGCCGGTCTGCGACGTCGACCTGCGGCCGAGGGAGCGGCGCATCTCGTGGTCGATGTGGAGCGGTGGCACGGCGTCGGGACGCGGCAGGGTGGTGGCGGTCGGTCACAGCTACGGGGCGCTGGTGGTCGCTCGGGCTGCGTCTAGCGGCATGAGGGCCGACGAGGTCGTCCTCCTGGGCGCGCCAGGGCTCGGTGCGGACGGCGGCGAACTGGAACGTGGCGTCGGGAGTCCGGGACTGTGGAGCGCTTCTTCGGTCGCAGACCCGATCGCCCTGCTGGCCCGGGTGGGGATCATCCACGGCGAGGATCCGAGCGGCCGTGCACGACCGTTGCCGACATCGGCCGACGGGCATGGCTCCTATCTCGCCGACCCTGTGCTGCTCGACGCACTCGCCGCGGTCGCGCTGGGCGATGACAGAGGCGGTACCGTCGCTCCCGGACAGCAGCGCCGTTCGACGTCGGCACCCTGACCCTCACCGAATCGATCGAACCTTGGAGTGACTACGACATGGGCCTCACCGTGAACACCGCCGACGGCATCGCCGAGATCGTGATGGACAACCCCCCGGTCAACGCGCTGACCGTCGCCGGTTGGTTCGAGCTCGCGGAACTGGTGACGGCGACGGGTCGGGACCCCGAGGTAGGAGCACTCGTCCTGCGCGCCGAGGGCAAGGGGTGGAACGCAGGGGTCGACATCAAGGAGATGCAGTCGACCGACGGGTTCGATGCCCTTCTCGGCGCCAACCGCGGGTGCTACGCGGCGTTCGCCGCGGTGTACGAGTGCGAGGTGCCGGTGATCGCAGCAGTGCACGACTTCTGTCTCGGGGGTGGCATCGGCCTGGTCGGCAACGCCGATGTGATCGTCGCAGCAGAGGGCACCCGCTTCGGTCTGCCCGAGGTCAACCAGGGGGCCCTCGGCGCAGCGACGCATCTGGCCCGCCTGGTGCCCCAGCACAAGATGCGAGAGATGGTGTACACGGCCGAGCCGGTGGATGCATCGCTGCTCGAGTCGTGGGGCTCGGTGAGTCGTGTGGTGCCCCGCGAGGAGTTGCGTGACGCAGCGTTCGAGATCGCGGCCAAGATCTGCACCAAGAGCCGCTTCGTGATTCGCCGGGCGAAGGAGTGCCTGAACGCGATCGACGTCGTCGACGTGAAGCGTAGCTACCGCTTCGAGCAGGGCTTCACCTTCGAGCTGAACCTGTCAGGTGTCTCAGACGAGGCCAGGGACGCGTTCGTGGAGAAGAAGGACGCTGACTACTCCAAGTGATCCGCCGCTACCGTGTGGCGGTCGAGCCGCACGGGCGGGCGAACGAGGGTTTGGAGACCAGATGAGGATTCGACGGATCGTCGGTGCCGCCGTGGTGGCGACATTGGCTCTCGGTGCCGCTGCGTGCAGCGGTGACGACAACGCCGACAAGGACGAGACGACCACGACGAAGGCCGGTGAGGAGACGACCACGACCGTCGCCGAGCTGAGCGACGACGACTACTCGGCGGCAGTCGAGCCGCTGATGGACGACCTCGACGGTGCGGGCACCGACCTCTGCGCGGTCCTCCAGGTCGCCTACGGCACCGGGCCCGAGGCCCCGCCCTCGACCACCGAACAGGTCAAGGTGACCATTGCCGCACAGGCGAAGATCCTGCGCTCGCTCGCTGCGACCGAGCCGGTGGAGGCGGCCAGCGCGCCGGTGCTCAACGCTGACCGCCGACAAGCTCGAGGCCGACGCAGAAGCTGCCGGCTACTCGCTCGAGTTCTTCCAGACCGGTGTGAACTCGGTGTTCGACACCGAGGAGTTCCGCACAGCCATGACGCCGTACCAGAGCCGTCAGGCCGCGGAGTGCGCGTCCGAGGAGCCGACCGCGGGTAGTTCCGAGCTCGACGGAGGCGACACGTCGACCACCGTCGGCGGTTGATCCAGAGCGCCTGATCAGGCGTGGAAGTGCGGAACCGGCGCTGCGGGTCGTTTCGACCCGCAGCGCCGCCGCGTCTACCGTCAAAGACCTGACGACCCGTCAGATCGGCTGATTGAAGGGGGAGCAGGTGCCCGGACCGGACAAGCGATGCACCGATGAGGAGGTCGTCGCCGAGCTGCGCTCGGGCATGACGATCGGTATCGGCGGATGGGGAAGCCGACGCAAGCCGATGTCGATCGTTCGGGCCATCCTGCGATCGGATCTCACCGACCTGACCATCGTCAGCTACGGCGGGCCCGACGTCGGGCTCCTCTGCCGTGCCGGCAAGGTGCGCAAGGTGATCTCCGGCTTCGTGTCGCTCGACTCGATCCCGCTCGAGCCGCACTACCAGGCCGCCCGCCAGTCGGGATCGATCCAGGCGGCTGAATGGGACGAGGGCATGTTGTTGCTGGGACTGCAGGCCGCCGCCTGGCGCGTCCCGTTCCTCCCGACCCGTGCTGGTCTGGGCTCCGACGTTCTCGAGTTCATGCCGGATCTGCGCACCGTGACCTCGCCCTACTCGACCGTCGTCGACGGCGTCGAGTACGACGAGGAGCTCGTCGCCGTTCCCGCTCTCGAACTCGACGCGGCGATCGTGCACCAGAACCGTGCTGACCGCTCCGGCAACGCGCTCTGGCTGGGTGAGGATCCGTTCATGGACGACCTCTTCGTTCGTGCAGCCGAGCGGGCGTACGTCAGCTGCGAGCAGGTGGTGCCCACCGAGGGGCTGGCCCGTATCGCCGACCTGGCCCACCTGCGCATCTCCCGTATGGACGTCACCGGTGTGATCGAGTCGCCCAACGGCGCCCACTTCACCGAGTGCCCTCCCGACTACGGCCGCGACGAGGCGTTCCAGAAGCGCTATGCGGCGACCGCCAAGTCCGAGGAGGCGTGGAACGAGTTCCGGGCGGAGTTCCTCGACCTGGACGAAACCGGCTACCAGGCCAAGGTGAAGGAGCTGCAGTCCTCATGAGCGACGTGACCCGAGCCGACATCTGCGCGGTGGCGATCGCCGAGGCCTTCCGCGGCGATGGCGAGCGCCTCTGCAACCCGATAGGCAATCTGCCTCTCATCGGTGGCCGGCTGGCCCTGGCCACCGCCGAACCGGAGCTGCTGCTGACCGACGGGTTCTACACGCTCGTCGATCCGCAGACTGCCGACGACGTCGCTCCGATCGGCCTGTCCGAGGAGGAGAGGCTCTCCCGGCGGACGGTGGCGCACTGGAACCCCTACCGGGAGATGTTCGGTCTGCTCTGGCAGGGCAAGCGCCACGTGATGATGGGCGCAACCCAGATCGACCGGTTCGGGAACCAGAACATCGCTGCGATCGGCGACTGGAACAAGCCGAGCCGCCAGCTGCTCGGCTTCCGCGGCGCGCCCGGCAACACGATCAACCACACGACCAGCTACTGGGTGCCGAACCACTCACCCCGCGTGTTCGTCGAGACCGTCGACGTGGTCTGCGGTGTCGGCTACGACCGTGCCGCCCAGCTCGGCCCCGCGGCGTCTCGGTTCCACGAGGTCCGCAGGGTTGTGTCCAACCTCGGCGTGTTCGACTTCACTGTCCCCGACGGCGAATCCATCGCCCGCATGCGACTCGCTTCGGTCCACCCCGGCGTGTCGGTCGAAGAGGTCGTCGAGGCGACCGGGTTCGAGCTGGTGATCCCCGAGTCGGTTCCGGACACCAGGCTGCCCGAGCTCGACGAGTTGGAGCGCATCGCAGTTCTCGATCCGTTGGGCCTGCGCTTCGCGGAGGTGCCCGCAGGGTGAGCGGTATCGGCGAGTCAGGAACCGGCAAGTCAGGAACCAGCGAGCACCATCGGGCGCTTCGGACCCGGGCGTGCGAGCTGTTCGGCGTCGAATACCCGATCGTGCAGACCGGCATGGGTTGGGTGTCGGGCGCCCGACTGACTGCCGCGACGGCCGCCGCCGGTGGCCTCGGCATCCTGGCGAGCGCCACCATGACCTATGACGAGCTCGCCGCGGCGATCGTCAAGGTCAGGTCACGCACCGACCGCCCGTTCGGCGTGAACCTCCTGCCGAATCAGCCCGACGCCGCCAGGCGGTTGGATCTGCTGGTCGCAGAAGGGGTGCCGGTGGCCAGTTTCGCCGCGGCGCCGCGGCCTGAGCAGGTCGCCCGGCTGAACGACGCCGGCATCGTCACGATCGTCACCGTGGGGGCCAAGCGTCACGCGGAGAAGGTCGCGGCCATGGGCGTCAAGGCGGTCATCGCCCAGGGTGGAGAAGGCGGCGGCCACACGGGTTCGGTGCCGACCTCGTTGCTCCTGCCACAGGTGGTGGACGGCGTCGCGGGGACCGACGTCGTCGTCCTCGGAGCCGGTGGGTTCTTCGACGGCCGCGGGCTGGCCGCTGCCCTCGCCTACGGGGCCGACGGCATCGCCATGGGCACCCGGTTCCTGCTCACCGCTGAGAGCCACGTGCCCGATCACGTCGCGTCCGTCTACCTGGGGACCTCTCTCACCGGCACGGTCGTCACCACCGCTATCGACGGCGCGCCCCAGCGGGTGATCAGAACGGCGATGATCGACGCGCTCGAAGAAGTCGCCGGGGCTGCTGCGGTTCCCACGGCGCCGCGGCGAACGCGGTCAGCTTCGCCCGCTCGTCCGGGGTGTCGCTTCCTCAGCTGGCGCGAACCGGTCTTCAGATGCGCAAGGACCAGGAGCTCAGCTGGTCCCAGGTCGCACTGGCCGCCAACGCCCCGATGATGACCAAGGCGTCGGTGCTCGACGGTGACATCGAGGTCGGGATCCTGCCGACCGGTCAGGTGGTCGGAGCCATCGCCGACCGGCCGTCGGTCGCTGAGCTGCTCGAACGCATCATGGACGAGGCCGACACCGCACTCGCCCGTTTGTCGTAGCTCGTCGCTACTTCGTCGACGCAACGCCGCAGCAGCTCGTCGAAGGGCAGAGGTCGAGCGAAGTGCCAGCCCTGACCGAGGCGACATCCCATCCCGGCGAGTGTCTGCGCCTGGGCTTCGTCCTCCACACCTTCGGCCACCACGTCGAGACCCAGGTCGACCGCCAGGGCGACCACCGCGCTGGTGATCGCGTGGGCTCGGCGGTCTCCGGTGATGCACTCGACGAACGAACGATCGATCTTCAGGACGTCTGCGCTGTACGAGCTGAGCTGACGCAGCGACGAGTTGCCCGTGCCGAAGTCGTCGACCGCCAGGCCGACCCCCAGGCCACGGATCTCGGCGATCACCTCCTGGACGGTGTCATCGACGATGACGTCCTCGGTGATCTCGACTATCAGCGACTCAGGGCAGACGCGGGCGAGTTCGAGCGCGGTGCGCACTCGGTCGACCACGCGTCGGTCGGTCAGCTCGCTGCTCGACAGGTTGACCGACACCGGCGGCTGTCCTGGCCCGACGGCATCTGCCAGCCTGGCGATGTCCCTGCATGCCCGGCGTAGCGACAGCTCGCCGATGGTGCCCAGCAGACCTGCCGAGACCGCCTCCTCCAGGAACGTGTCGGGGGCGAGCAGTCCGCGCTCCGGGTGCTGCCAACGCAGTAGCGCCTCCACCTTGGCCGTCCGGCGGGTCTGCAGGTCCACTATGGGCTGGTAGACGAGCGTGAACTCGTCGCGGATGATCGCCCGGCGCAGCTCGGGCCCCAGGTCCAGGTCGGCCATCAGACCGGTGTCGAGCTCGGGCCGATAGATGGCGGCGCAATCGCGGCCCAGGGCCTTCGCCTGGTACAGGGCCACGTCCGCCCTGCGAAGCAGTTCCTCGGAAGCCACGACGGTGTCGACCACCACGAGACCCACGCTGCATGACGGCTGCACCCGGTGCCCGTCGATCTCGAGCGGTTGGGACAACCGGGAGACGATTCGTCCGGCGAGGGCGTCACTGGTCGTACCGGACAACGTCGTGGCGAGTACGAACTCGTCTCCACCGAACCTGGTCACTGTCTCGCCGAACATCCCCGCCAAGCGGCTCGCGGACTCGCGGATCAACTCGTCGCCGGCGCGATGGCCGAGAGTGTCGTTGATCACCTTCAGGTGGTCGATGTCCACGAAGCACACCACGCACGAGTCCCCCAGCGGCACCGACTCGGTGACGATTCCTTCGATCAGGCTGTGCAGGACGCCACGGTTCGACAGCCCGGTGAGAGCGTCGTGGGTCGCCTGATGCTCGAGGTCGTCCACGGTCTGACGCAACGAGCTCGCCAGAGTCCTGTTGTCGGCCAGCGTCCACGATTGGCGCAGCAGCACCGAGGACACGACGACCGTCAGGAGTATCGCTGCAGGTCGGTCGAACCCGCCGCGGACGGCGGCATCGGTCAGCAGCGCGGCGGTGGCGAGCACTGCAACTGCGACGGGCATGACGTCGAACAGCGAGTAGAGGCGTCGGCGTCGGAACTCGAGGCGCCGCCACTGTGGTCGCTCGGCCACCACTGCTGCCACGCCGAACATCGAGATGCCGACCACGAGCACTCCGTACCCGGCACCTGCTTCCAGCGGGGAAGGGCTCTGTGCGTCGGCGAGTAGGTGGACTGTTCCTCCGAGCGTGCACGTCCCGAACACGATCGCCAGCATCGCCGATGTGGACTCCTCTACCGATCCCTTCTCCCGGTGCAGTGTTATGGCGATTCCGGTCCTGCTGACAGCGAACGCCATCGAGGTGGCGGCGATCACAGCTCCTTCGCGCAGCGGCGCGATGGCTCCGACACCGACCGAGTGTGATGCCGCGAGCCACACCAGAGCCGACCAGGAGAGTCCGGCTATCAACGCATCCACCAGATAGCGGGCACGTCGCGGGCCTGGGCCGAGCTTCGGGTGACAGGCCGTTCCGATGGCGACCGAGAGTGCCGCAGCCAGGAAGAAGCAGTCGTGCAGATCGCGTCCGATCTCTGTCGCTACCTCGTCGAGGATCGCCCACCCAGCACCGATCGCCATCAGGAGGAGGCTCACCACCAGGCTGAGCATGAACATCGGGGTTCCACGCCCCTTGCGAAGCGCGCGGGCACACAGCCCGGCGCTGGCCAGCGACGCGGTCAGCAGCGCGCCGGCGCCGACGAGAGGCACGAGTCCGACCGGAGCGTAGGGGTCCGACATCAGACGACTGCTCGCCGGCTGCGGGTTACCCCGAGTCTGGAGCAGCTGAAATCCGACCGGAACAGCGGTCCACGCGCGGTGGTGAAGCCGAGCTCGACGAGCTCGGACACCTGGTTCTCCGAGGAGACACCGTCGGCGGACATCTGCAGGTCGAGCTCGATGGCCAGCGAGGCCAGCGCGGACATGATGATCGTGTCGGTTCCTTCGTGGCAGATTCCCTCGACGAAGGACTTGTCGATGCAGATCGACGTGGCCGGGTACGCGCTGAGCCGGAGAAGCGAGGGCGGACCCGCCCCGAAGTGCTCGACACTCAGCTCCGCCCCGGTCGACCGTATGCGGTCGAGTGCTGCGGCGACGTGGCTGTCCACCACGACCTGCTCAGCCACTTCGATCCGCACCCGGGACGCGTCGATCGATGCTGACCCGAGACGCTCGACGACCATGTCCATGGCTGCGGGATGCAGGAGGTGTGCACGGGCGAGAGCGAAGCCCACCCAGGGAGTCGGCTCGCTCGTTTCGGCCGTATCGGCGAGAGCGGAGCAGACGCTGTCGAGAAGCGTCTCGACCATCGCGACGAGTGGCCCGCCGCTCGACGTCAGCTCGGCGATCATGTCGGGGCCGACCGTGCCGATGTCGTCCGACTCCCACCACAACCGGGCGGTGAGCCCCGCCAGCGACCTGTCGTCGAGCGTGACGACAGGTTCGAATCGGACGTCTACGTCGCCTGCCTCCAACGCCCGCTCCAGACCGAGCCGCGCCTGGCGCTGCGACGAAACACGAGCCGCCAACTCGGGGGCGAACCGGTGTTGTCGCCCGCGACCGAGCACCTTCGCCTCATAGAGCGCCAGATCGGCCTGCTTGACGAGCTCGGCGAATCGGACCGCCCGGTCGGGATCCATGTGTGACCAGCCGACGCTGACGCTCACATCGAGCTCATGGCCGTTGACCTCGACAGCGGGGTCCATCGCCTTCACCATCCGCTCGGCAAGCTCTTCGGCCTCATCGGTCGAGCAGCCGGTGGCGACCACGATGAACTCGTCCCCACCGGCCCTGAAGACGTCGCTCTCGCTGCTGGCCTCGATGCGACGTGCGACTTCGATGAGCAGCGAGTCGCCCACGGCGTGCCCGAGAGCGTCGTTGTAGCGTTTGAAGTGGTCGATGTCGACGAACATCACGGCCGCAGATGGGCCTGTAGAGCGCCTGGTGCACGCAGCGATCGAGGCCAGGTGCTCCTCGAGGGACAGGCGGTTGCCGAAACCAGTCAGATCATCGACCCGGGCCTCGCTGTGCAGGCGCGCGGCGGTGTCACGGAGGGATCGGCGCAAACTGCGTTGCTCGCTGCTCAGCTGGAACAGGCGGGCGAGCGCGAGCAGCACGATCATTCCACCGAGAACCACCGAGACCAGCAGAGAGCCACCGAGCTGGGAGTATGCAGCGAGCATTGCCAGCGTCAGGACGGTGGCAACCTCGGGGAGCGAGATCAGCCTGTCGTGGTCCTCAGCGCGCCGCGAAGGTGCTCTCAGCGGTCCACGTAGACGAAGGCCTGCAGCGGCCATCACGACGAACGCCGCACTCGTCGCTGCGTCGGCCAGTCGCACCGCAGCCGGATAGCCGCTGGGCGGTGGCGGCAGTATCAGCAGGCGAAGGCCGATCGCCGAGATGGCGCCGACCGCGAGCGTGATCTCGCCGTGCGAGTCGGGTCGGCACCGGGCCAGGACTCCGATGGCGACGATCAGGGTGGCGGTCGTGGCGGCCTGGAGGAAGCGGAACTCCTGGAGTCCGAGGTTGGGGTGTGCGGGCAGGATCCACACCAGGCTGGTTGCCGCGATGATGAGGATTCCCGTGTCGGTCCTGCGCACCTTGCCCGACCTCAGAGCTGAGGCGGGCAGGAGGACGAGTCCGGCAAGGGTGAGCCCCAGAGCGGTTGCCCAGATCGCTTCGGAGGCTGCCCCCAGTCCCTCGCTGCCGGACAGGACCGAGCTGACCCGCACAGCGGTGCCCACTGATCCCAGCGCCGCACCTGCTGCGAAGGTGGCCCACGCCATGCGGGTGCGACCGCACATGGAGAAGGCGGCCCGGGCGATCACCCCGGCCGCAGCGGCCTGGACGGCGATGTCGAGCACGCCCTGACCGGCGTCCAGCTGAGTCGGGCTGAGGGGCGCGCCGATGCTTGGAAGCACGGTGGTCCAGGTGATCGACACCAGAGCGATCACCATCGCCGCGCCGGCGATCGCCCATGGGCCAGGGGTGAACCCCTCGGTCCTCGCCGATGTGCAGTCGCGCAACGGCGGTGGCCCGGGGTCGACGCCGTCGTTCAACTTCCTTCCCATTGCATCTCATCGGCCGGCTGTCGATCAGGCATGAATGTTCTGAGCCGTTCGGCCCATCGGTGTGCGGCCACGGCGGCCGTCTGATCTGACGGGTCGTCAGGATGCGCGGCAGACTGATGGCGGCGCCTCTCGGTACCGCGGCGCCACGAGAGACGGGAGCGGGTCGGTGGACCTGACGTGGAGTGACACCGAAGAGGCGTTCCGCGCCGAAGCACGGAGCTGGTTGCGGGACAACGTGCCTCGCCCACCTCTCCCGTCCGGTGACACTGCAGCTGGCTTCGCTGCGCACCTGGAGTGGGAGCGCGCCCTGCACGAGGCGCGTTGGGCGGTGGTCTCGTGGCCGTCGGCCTACGGCGGGCGCGATGCGTCGTTGTGGGAGTGGTTGATCTTCGAAGAGGAGTACTACCGCGTCGGAGGCCCGCAGCGGGTCACCCAGAACGGGATCTTCCTGTTGGCACCCACCATCTTCGAGTTCGGCACCCAAGCCCAGCAGGACCACTACCTGCCGCGCATGTCGGCCGCGGTCGACCTCTGGTGCCAAGGGTGGTCCGAACCCAACGCGGGCTCCGACCTGGCAGGTGTGCGGTCCAAGGCCATGCGCGACGACGTGGCCGGTGGCTGGGTTCTGTCGGGACAGAAGACCTGGACCACGCGTGGCGCGTTCTGCAACTACGTGTTCGGGTTGTTCCGCACCGATCCCGAGTCGGAGCGTCACAAGGGGCTCACCTACTTCATGGTGCCGCTTGCCGCCGATGGTGTGACCGTGCGTGGGTTCGGCCGCCTCGACGGTGACGAGGGCTTCGCCGAGGTGTTCTTCGACGACGTGTTCGTTCCCGACGACGACGGCAGCGTGGAGACGATGCTGCGCGGCGGCATCCTGGGGGGTGTCGACCATGGTTGGGGCGTCGCCATGGCGACCACCTCGTCCGAACGTGGGCTCACTCTGCGCTCGCCGGGAAGGTTCCAGGCGACAGCGAACCGCCTGGTCGATCTGGCGGTCCGGCGCAATGGCGACGGCGCGCTCAGCGAGGTCGTCGCTGACCGGGTCGTCGACGCCTGGATCGACGCGGAGGCGTACGCTCTCTACACCCTGGCCGACGTGAGCGGGGTCGTCGAGGGTCGGCCGGGCGGTGCCCGCTCGTCCTACAACAAGATCTTCTGGTCCGAGCTCGACGTACGTCTCCACCAGGTGGCGCTCGACCTGCTCGGCCACGAAGCGGAGCTCGACGGTCCATGGATGAAGGGGTTCGAGTTCGCCCTCTCAGGACCGATCTATGCGGGTACCAACGAGATCCAGCGCAACATCGTCGCCGAGCGCGTGCTCGGTCTGCCGCGCAAGTGAGAAGGGCCTGACATGCGATTCGCGTTGAGCGACGAACAGATCGAGTTCCGTGACGCAGTGCGTGGGCTGCTGGCCGACACGTGCGGGCCCGACGACATCCGGGCGGCCTGGGCCGACCCGGTGCTCGCGGGGGGTGGGCCCGGCGACGGCAACGGGACGGTACCCGCGGCGTGGTCCGCTCTCGGCGACATGGGCGTCCTGGGTATCTGCGTACCAGAGGCACACGGCGGGCTCGGTATGACCGACGAGGACCTGGTTCCGCTCCTGGTCGAGGTCGGCCGGTCCGGCCTGCCCGATCCGGTGTCGTGCACCGCCGGTGTGGCGGTGGGAGTGCTGCGCGACCATGCACCCGTGGGTCTGGCAGCGGAGTGGCTGCCGCGGATCGCCGCCGGAGAGGTGGTCATCGGTGTCGGATTCGGCCCCGAGCGCGACGGCGGGGGAACACCAACCGTCGCTTCGGCACCGGCGCTCGACGCACTGCTGCTCTTCGACCGCGGAGAGGTCCACTTGGTCGCGTCGTCGGCGGTCGATCTGAACCCGATCGAATCGGTCGACGGAGCGAGGCACCTCGCCCGCGTGATCTGGACACCTGGCGGCGAGACCCTCGTCGCGGGTGCTCAGGACGGCTTCGTCGCCACGAACGCCGCCTTCGACCGTTCGGCGCTCGGCGCCGCTGCGCTGCTGGTCGGTCTGAGTCGTCGGATGCTCGACATGACCGTGTCGTACGCGGCCGAACGCCACCAGTTCGGCGTACCCATCGGCAGCTTCCAGGCGGTGAAGCACCACCTCGCGGACGCGGCGCTCGGGGTGGAGTTCTCAGAGCCGCTCGTGCTGCGCGCGGCGAACTCGATCGCCAACGGTGACCCGGACTCGTTCGCGACACGTTTCGATGGCCAAGGCGAAGGCGAGCGGCGCCGCACGCGCGGCCGCAGCGACATGTCTCCAGGTCCATGGCGCGATCGGCTACACGGTCGAATGCGACCTGCACCTCTTCATGAAGCGGGCATGGGCACTGGCAGCCCGTTACGGCGACGCTGAGTTCCACCGTCGGCGCATCCGGGCCGGTCTGATCGGCTGAGGGGATGCGAGCGCTGGTCCAGCGTGTGGCTCGGGCCGAGGTCAGCATCGAAGGGAAGGTGGTCGGATCGATCGGTGCCGGACTGTGCGCGTTCGTCGGGGTCACCCACGGAGACGACGGGACGGCCGCTGCGCGTCTGGCCGAGAAGCTCTGGCACCTGCGTGTATTCGACGACGATGACGGGAACATCGGAGCGTCGGTCTCCGACGGGTCGCGACAAGTGCTCGTGGTGAGCCAGTTCACGCTCTACGGCGACACCCGCAAGGGGAGACGGCCGTCGTGGATCGACGCTGCTCGCCCGGAGCAGGCGGAGCCGCTCGTCGAAGCCGTGGTCTCGGAGCTCAGGTCGTTGGGAGCGACCGTCGCAACCGGGATCTTCGGCGCCGACATGCAGGTGTCGTTGACGAACGACGGTCCTGTCACCCTGATGCTGGAAGTCGACTGACGCGGATCCGACCCGCTCGGCTTCCCCCGACGTTTGACCCGGCACCGTCGCGGTGGGGAGCATGAGTGCATGCGTGCACTGGTCATCCACGAGAGTCTCACCGGCAACACCCGTACCGCTGCGGGCCACATCGTCGATGCGTTGGCGGCCGAGGGCTGGACCGCGAGCGAGTGCAGCTCCAGAGAGGTGGACCTGGCAGCGCTGCAGGCAGCCGACGTCGTCATCGTGGGTAGCTGGGTGGACGGGTTGTTCTTCTTCGGCCAGCGGCCGGGTGGGAGCGGGAAGCTCACCAAGCTGCCCCTCCTGGGGAACAAGACGACCTACGTCTATGTGACCTACGCGGTCGATCCCGGCAAGACCCTTGCGAAGCTCACCGCGCTGATCGAAGGCCGCCACGGGAACGTGGTGGGCGGGATGACCATCCGGCGCAACAACCTGCTCGACGGGAGCGTCGAGTTCGCACAGCGTGTCGTCGACACGGCCCGCGACGACGTGTCCGCCTGATCGTCCGGCGGCAGTCGCCGACAGCCCGGCGTTGACTGTCGGACCACCTCGCTACGCTCGGCGCCGTGTTGGAGATCCACACAGCGGGGCGGATCGAGACGCTGGTCGACCGATTGGCGGTTCAGCTGTCGCGCCCGCCGAACGGTCTCGGTGAGGCGTCCTGGGATCCGCTGACGCCCGAGTGGATAGCGGTTCCGTCCGAAGGCATGCGGCGTTGGCTGCACCTGGATCTCGCCCGCCGGCTGGGCGCCTCCGTCGGCCACGGAGACGGCATCATCGCCAACGTCGTGTCGGCCCACCCGTCGTCGCTGCGCCAGGCGGTGCTGGCGGCGGCCCGGAGCGTCACCGGTGTCAGGGAGCTGACAGGAGACCCGTGGAGGATCGAAGCGCTCACGTGGTCGATCCTGGCCGAGCTCCATGCAGCACCTTTCCTGCCGACCGACGGCGTCGTGGCTGAGCAGCTGCGGCGCATCGGTGCTCCACAGGAAGGCATGTCGCGGTGGGCTCGCGCGCGTCACATCGCCGAGCTGTTCGACCGCTATCACGTCCACCGTGCCGACATGGTCCACCGGTGGTCGACCGGCGATGACGTCGACGGAACCGGAAGACCGCTGGACGAGTCGCATCGCTGGCAGCCGGAGCTGTGGCGCCGGGTAGCGGACCGCACCGGTGTGCCCAGCCCCCCGGCGCAGCTGGTCGAGCAGATGGACCGATTGCACCTGCGTACCTCATCGCTCGACCTGCCGCCCCGTCTGGTTGTCTTCGGACTCTCCGTGTTGCCGGGGGGTGTCGGGTTCATGGACCTCGCCCAGGCGGTCGGCGCGTCACGGGATGTGCAGCTCTACATGGTCGAGCCGTCGCCGGAGGCATCGCGGCGCATCGCCGCGACCGTCGGTACCCCGCCCGACACATCGAGGTCGCGTGCCGAGGACCGGACATGGCGGGTGGTCGACCACCCGCTCCTGCGCTCGTGGGGCAGGCTCCAACGCGAGAGCACCGTTCTGTTGGCCGATGCGCATCGCCAGGGCATGGGCGAGGCCCATCACCTGAGCGATGGGCATGACCCGGCCCTGGGCCGTCACACGATGCTCGGACGGCTCCAGTCGGACCTGCGTGCCGACACCGCTCCGCGTGCCGACATGGTTCCCGACGCCGGCGACCAGACGATCAGGCTTCACTCGGCACACGGTCTGGCGCGCCAGGTGGAGGTTCTCCGCGACATCCTCCTGCACCTGCTCGAGGACGAGTCCCTGGGCCTGTGCGAGGACGACATCATCGTCATGAGCCCCGCTATCGCGCAGATCGCCCCGGTAGTGCACGCCGTGCTGGGCCCGTCGACCGAGAGGATGAGCGCTGCAGGTGCCACGCCCGGACTCCGCTACCGGATCACGGACAGGTCGCTCAGGCGGTCAGTGCCACTGCTCGACGTCCTCGAGCGGACCCTGGCTCTGGTGTCCGGCCGCTTCGATGTGGTCACCGTGCTGGACCTGTTGGCGAGCACCCCGGTCCGAACCCGCTTCCGGTTCTCCGACGACGACGTCGCCCTGATCGGTGACTGGGCGTCGCGCACCAGGGTGCGCTGGGGTCTCGACGAACACCACCGCGAACTCAACGGGATCCCCGCTGAGTTCGACACGAACACCTGGCGTGCAGCGATGGAGAGACTGCTGCTGGGAAGCACGCTGGGAACCGACTCCCAGCTCGGCCCCGGCGAGGTCGTCGCACTCCCGATCGACGGATCTGACGTCGCCCTGGCAGGAAGGCTGGCCGACTGCCTCTGGCGTCTAGAGCAGCTGAGTGAGGCCGCGTCGCTCCCACGACCCATCGCCGAGTGGGGCGAGATCCTCCGCGACGCCGCCGAGCGGCTCTTCGCGGTCCCCGACGAAGAATCCTGGCAGCTGGATTGGCTCGGTCGGCTGATCTCGTCACTCGAGGAAGACGCCGCTGAAGATCCCGCAGCATCCGTGCTGCCCATCAGCTTCCTCGATCTTCGTCGGGCGGTCGCATCGCTCGTCGGCCAGGTCCCGGGCCGAACCGACTTCTTCCGCGGTGGTGTCACCTTCGCATCCATGTCGTCCATGCGAGGCGTTCCCTTCCGGGTCGTCGTGCTGTTGGGTGTGGACCAGCCGGCGTTCGGAGTCAGCTATCCCGACGGTGATGACCTGACGGCCGCAGCGCCGCTGCTCGGCGACCGCGACCCACGGGGCGAGTCGCGCCAGTCGATGCTCGATGCGGTGCTCAGCGCACGTGACCGGCTCGTGCTGATCCACGAGGGACGTGACGTGCGCACCAACCAGGTGGTGCCCATGGCGGTGCCGGTCGCCGAGCTGGTCGATGCCGTGCTCGCGTCGGTCGTTCCCGATGAACGCCAGGCCGTGGAACGCATCCTCGAGACTGAGCATCCCCGACAGGCCTTCGACGAGTCCGCCTTCAGGCCGGGAGCGCTTGCGCCTGGACCGTGGAGCTTCGACGCGGTCGCCCATCGTGGCGCCTTGTCACGTCGATCTCGCCGCCCGAGCGGATCCTCCGCTCCCATCTCCGGCTTGCTGGCCCCTGCAGGCGACGATGCAATCGAACTGGCCGACCTCCATTCCTTCCTACGCGACACGAGCGGGCACTTCGCCCGTCGTCGACTCGGTGTCAGGTTCCCATCCAAGATCGAGTCGCCTTCGGTGATGGTTCCCCTCGACATCTCGGGGCTCGACCGCTACGACGTCGGCAGCCGCCTGCTGGAGTGGCTGCTCGACGGCGGCGAGTTCGCCGAGTGGCTGCGACTGGAACGCCGTCTGGGGACGCTGGGACCAGGTGCACTCGGTGATTCCACCCTGGAGCAGGTCCGCTCCACGGTGGGGTCGATCGTGGACCAGGCGAACCGTGCAGGCGTCGGTGCCGAGCGCCGTCCCATTCCGATCGAGGTGCGAGCACCCTCAGGTGAACGCATCGTCGGCATGGTCGAGGATCGCCTCGTCGGCGATCCCGGCCCCGCCCTCATCACCTATTCCTCGGAGCGCCCGGTTCACCGCCTGCGGATCTGGCTCGACCTGGTCGTGGCGACCCTCGCTGACCCGTCGCTGACGTGGCGCGCCGTGGCGATCGCCAAGCACCCGTCCAAGCCGGTCGCGGTCACGACCGAGTTGCGTTTCCGCGGTTCCGATCCGGAGCGCCAGGACCATGCAGTAGACGCGCTCGAAGTGGTGCTCGACTGCTATCGACGGGGTGCAGTTGAGCCGCTGCCGTTGTTCCCGCTGGTCAGCCATGCTCTCTGGGCGGGTGAGAGCCCGGCAGCCGGATGGGAGCGTTACCAGGGTGGCGGTGATGCCGACAACGACTCGGTCCGGCTGATCTACGACGGCCAGGATCTGCGCTCCCTGCTGGCCCTGCCTCGCCGCGACGGAGACCCTCTGGCAGGCTCGGCTCCCGGCACGGGTCGTCTCAGGTGTTACGCCGACTACCTCTGGGGGGCTTTCGACCGGTCATGTGTCCAGGCCCAGGAGGTTCACCGGCCATGACTAGGGGACCTGCCCCGGATGGCCCCGGCCCGGTCGACTTCGACCTGCTCGCCCCGCTGCCCCACGGACACCTGGCGCTCGAGGCCAGTGCCGGGACCGGCAAGACCTACGCCCTTGCGGCGCTCGCCACCCGCTTCCTCGCAGAACGCAACATCACCACATCCGACCTCCTCATCGTCACCTTCACCCGAGCGGCCACGTCGGAGCTGCGCGCCAGGGTGCGTGAACGGATCGTGGCGGCCGTGGCCCACCTCTCCCTCGACGACCCGCCGCCGGGTGACCCGCTCCACGACCACCTGTGGTCCGCCGACCGAGAAGACGCGCCGGGACCGATTGGCGCGCGCAGTCACCGAGTTCGACGCGGCGACGATCACCACCATTCATGGGTTCGCCACCCAGGTGCTGGCGACGCTCGGTGTCAGCACCGGCACCGACCCCGATGCCGTGCTGGTGGACGACTCGGCCCAGCTGGCCGCCGAATGCTGCTCCGACGTGCTTGCCGCCGAGGCCCTGGTCGCCGAGGCCCTGGTCGGCGGGGCGCTGCCGACCTCCAGGACGCTCATCCAGCGCACACGGACCGCGATCAACATCTCCGACCTCCGGCTGGCACCAGGACCGGACGAGGCCGTCGCCGACCCGGGGGACAGGTTGCAGGTGGAGTTGGTCACCCGTTCGATCGCCGCGATGCGGGCACGGCGCCGGGCCGCTGGAACGCTCAGCTTCGATGACGTGCTCGTCGAGTTGCGCAGGGCGCTGAGCGACCCGTCCCCGCCGCGACGGTCTTGCGGAACCGGTTCCGTGTAGCGCTGGTCGACGAGTTCCAGGACACCGACCCCGTCCAGTGGGCGATCTTCGAGGCGCTGTTCCCGGACCGGTCGGACCCGTCGGCCAGTCTCGTCCTGGTAGGTGACCCAAAGCAGTCGATCTACTCGTTCCGCGGAGCGAACGTCCACACATATCTCGCTGCCGCGCACGGGGGCCCGGAACACCCGCCCAGCCTCCGGACCAACTGGCGCTCCGACGGCGCGGTCCTCACGGCCACCTCTGCGCTGCTGTCAGGAGTGACCTTCGGTGACGACCGGATCTCCTTCAGCGACGTCGCCCCGGCCGCGGACCACGTCGATCGACGGATGACGGACTCCCGCGGCGCCGTTCTGCCTGCGATCGACATACGACTGACGATGGGTCCCGACCTGACGCGCAACAAGGCAGGTATCGACGCCAAGGAAGCCAGGGCTGCGATCTTCGCGGACCTCGTCGGCCAGGTCCGCGAGCTGCTCGACGGTTGCGAGATCCCCGACGACTCCGATCCGGCCAGTGTGCGCGCGGTCCAACCGTCCGACATCGCCGTACTGGTGCGCTCCAACGACGGACGCGTCCGCAGTTCGTGACGCCCTCCGACAACAAGGCGTGCCAGCGGTGCTCTCGCGTGGGGCGAGCGTGCTCGAGTCCCGTGCAGCGACGCATTGGCGCTGGTTGCTGGACGCCATGGCACGTCCGGCCGATCCTGCGCGTGCGCGCACCTTCGCGTTGTCGTGGTTCGGCGGGCGTTCGGCGGATTGGGTGGCGGCAGCCGACGACGACGACCTGGTGGAGATCCAGGAACGCCTCGCTTCGTGGGTGGGAGTGCTCGTCGAGGACGGCGTCGTCGACTTCCAGCGTCGGCTCTGGGTCGACTCCGACGTCGTGGCGACGGTGCTGGAGCGACCCGACGGCGACCGTGACCTGACCGATCTGGACCACATCGCGGAGCTGCTCGGAACCGGTGCCGGAGCAGAGCACCAGAGTGTCGCCGCGCTGTTGTCCATCCTCGACGCACCCGACCCCGAGGAAGTTGCAGCCGACATCGACCGTGATCGGCTGGCACGCCGGGTCGAGTCCGAGGCGCTCGCCGTGCGGGTGATGACGGTCTGGGTAGCCAAGGGCCTCGAGTTCCCGATCGTCTGTGTGCCCACGATGTGGAGTGCGCGGTCGGGGGACGCGATCGTGCCCGACGCGGATCGCGGCGGAGGGGCAAGGCTCTACGACATCGCATCCAAGCCGTGGCCCGACAAGGACACGCACTCCGATCGGCGTGCCCTCGCGGCCGCTGAGCAGTTCGGTGAGAACCTCAGGCTGCTCTATGTGGCACTCACCAGAGCGGTCCATCGGACCATCGTCTGGTGGGCTCCCGTCAGCTCGGCGAACCGTGCAGGGCTGACCCGGGTCCTGTTCGCCCGTGACGATTCGGGGCGACTCGACCCCGAGCAGTTCCGTGCGAGCTCGTTCCCGTTGCCCGACGAGGACCGGGCTCGAGCGGCGGTCGCTGCGGTCGTGGAGAAGGCCGGCGACACGATGTCGTTCTCGGTGCACGGCCATCCCCCGGCACCGATGCAGCAGTGGTCCGCTGCCATCGAGGACCAGGAGCTGCTTCCACTCGAGCTAGCCGTTCCCCGTCGTCGTCCGGACCGGAGCACCCGTCGATGGTCCTTCACGGCGATCACAGCTTCGGCCGATGGCCGAGCCGAGGATCCGGCAGACCCGACCGGAGGCGACGCCGGTGCAGCCGACGAGGGCGACAGCGCGGCTCCCCTCGGCGATGACGACGCACGCCCCGAGAACGCAGGCGGGGGAAGGGTAGGTGGGGTCGGGTCGTTGGCGACCCTCCCGGCAGGCGCAGCGTTCGGCACACTCGTCCACTCCATCCTGGAGCACGTCGACTTCAGTTCCCACCAGCTTCGCGAGCAACTTCGTGAGCAGGTCGAGTCGGCGTTGCGGCGCCGCCCGATCGACCTGGCGCCGCGCAACACCGACGGCACCAGAGGCACTCACGAGGAAGGCATCGAGCTGCTGATCGACGGTCTCGTGGATGCGATCGACACCCCGCTGGGCCCGCTCCTCGGCGGCCGACGACTGATGGACCTACCTGTGGTGGACCGCCTTGACGAGATGGAGTTCGACCTGCGACTCGGTGGGTCCGGAGCCGCCACCACCGCTGGGGAGCTCGGAGCCGTGGTCGAACGACACCTGACACCTGCCGACCTGTTCGACCGCCAGCCGCTGCATCCATGGGCACAGGAGCTCGCGCGGGGCAAGCTCGATACCACCCTGGCAGGGCACCTCACGGGGTCGATCGACGCGGTCTTGCGGGTCCGTGACGAGCGGGGCGAGCCGCGTTTCGTGGTGGTCGACTACAAGACCAACCGCCTGACCCCGCGCGGCGGTGTTGCCTCGCCCGACGACTACGCACCCGCTGAGCTGGTGCACACGATGGCCGATCACAACTACCCGCTGCAGGCGCTCATCTACACGGTGGCGCTGCACCGCTACCTACGTTGGCGTCAGCCCGGCTACGAGCCTCAGGTCCACCTTGGCGGGGTCGCCTACCTGTTCGTGCGGGGGATGGTGGGCAAGGACACGCCTACGGTCGGCGCCAACCCTCACGGGGTGTTCAGCTGGAAGGTCCCTCCCGAACTGGTGGTGCACTTGAGTGATCTACTCGATGGCAGGGCTCCCGAGTGGACCACACCTCGCGGCCGGACCGAGTTGTGAGCCCGAGCGGGACCGTCCCCATCAGCGTCTCGGTTCTCGAGCGCTACGTGGACGCAGGCGTGTTCGGGCCGTCCGAGTTCCATCTGGCGGCGATGCTGGTCAGCGTCGCTGAGCGCGACGCCCGGCGGGTCGGTCGAGAAGCGCCGCCGGTGGACGATCTGGTGGTCCTGGGCGTTGCCGTCGCCGCTCGGGCGCCTCGCTCGGGTCACGTGTGCGTCGATCTGGACGACGTCCACCGCATCGTGGTCGATCGGCGGACCGACCAGTCCTCGGATCTCACCTGGCCCGACACGAAGCGCTGGGCGGCAGCGCTCGAGGGATCCGAACTCGTCGCAGATCCGTCGACTGCCCATCTAGCCCCGTTGCGGCCGCTCGTGTGGGATGGCCGCCGGCTCTACCTGCATCGGCTGTGGCAGGCCGAGGTGCGTGTCGCCGAGGCGCTGGTTGAACGGTCATCTGCCGCTGAGCGGCCACCGGTGGCGCTGTCGGCGAACGAGGACGCGCTCGCCCTGGTGTTCGGGACGGATTCCGAAGCAGATCCGCAGCACCTAGCCGGGCGACGAGCGCTCGATGGACGGCTGGCCGTGATCGTCGGCGGTCCAGGCACCGGCAAGACTCACACTCTCGCCCGAGTACTAGCAGCGGCACATCTGTCGGAGCCTTCGACGAGGGCGGCGCTGTGCGCTCCGACCGGCAAGGCCGCAGCCCGAATGACCGACGCCGTTCAAGCGGCGATCGCCGAATTGGGCGGGGCACAGCCGGTCTCCAGCAGCACGGGCCTCGATGGCTCGACGCTAGAGAGGCTCGGCTCGCTCGAGGCCTCGACGTTGCATCGGCTCCTCGGGCGCACACGTCAGGGCACAGTCGAACACGACCGGAACAGCCCGTTGCCCCACGACGTCGTCGTTGTGGATGAGACGTCGATGGTCGACCTGCCCCTGATGGCTCAGCTGCTGGACGCTCTGCGCCCCGACGCCCGTCTGGTCCTCGTCGGGGATCCGGACCAGCTCGCCAGCGTCGAGGCGGGGACCGTCCTCGCCGATCTGGTGGCACCGGTCCCCGCCGGCGAGGCTTCGGTTCTCGCCAAGCGGGTCGTGCGCCTCGATCGTGTCCACCGTTTCGGTGAAGGGTCGGGGATAGCGGCCTTCGCGGATGCTGTTCGTCGCGGTGATGCCGACACGGCGCTGTCGACGCTGGGCCAGGAACGTGAAGACCTGAGGTGGGTGCGGCCGGACGACGAACGGTCACTTGCAGGTCTGCGGCACCGAGCCGTCGATGCAGCTGTGTCCATGGTGAAGTCCTGTCGCTCCGGCGACGTGGCCGCGGCGCTGGCTCTGGCCAAGCAGACGAAGGTGCTAGCCGCTGTGCGCATGGGTGCCTGCGGACTTCACGAGTGGAGTGACCTGATCGAGAGCGGGGTGGCAGAGCTGGTGCGCTCGCTGCGCTCCGAAGGTCGTTGGGCGCTCGGACGTCCTCTGATGGTGACCCGCAACGATCCGGTCGCCAGGGTTGCCAACGGCGACACGGGGGTGGTGAGCGAGCTCGCTGGTCGCAGGGTGCTGTCGGTCGACACCGGCGCGCCGACCCCGACGCCGGTGCCGGTGGCCCGGCTCGACTCGGTCGAGTCCTGGTGGGCAATGACGATCCACAAGAGCCAGGGATCGGAGTTCTCGACCGCCATCGTGTCGCTGCCCGTGCACGATTCGCCCGTGCTGACACGTGAGCTGCTCTACACGGGCGCCACCCGGGCCCGCGACGAGCTGGTCATCCTGGCATCGGAGGAGTCGTTGCGAACAGCGATCGCCCGGCCGGCGGCGCGCGCCTCGGGGCTCGCTGACCGGTTGCTGCGGTGAGCCGGTGGAGCTGCTCCTAGCTGGTCAGCTCGCCGACCCGCAGCGTCGAGCCACTGGCGCCCCGGTCGACCTCTATGCCGACCCGTACCCGTTCGCGGAGCGCTCCGACGTGACTGATGAGCCCGACCATGCGTCCGCCGGCTCGGAGCCGGTCGAGCTCGTCCATCGCCAGCTCGAGCGCGTCTTCGTCGAGTGACCCGAACCCTTCGTCTACGAACAGGGCATCGAGGCGGACGCCGCCTGAGCGCGCCTGGACCGACTCGGCAACAGCGAGCGCCAGGGCGAGCGAAGCCTGGAACGTCTCGCCTCCCGACAGGGAGTTGACCGGTCTCTCTTCGCCGCTGAACGAGTCGAGCACAGCCAGGTCAAGTCCGGACTTGGCGCCGCCCCTCGCTGCACCGCGCTGGACCAGGAGCGTGTATCTGCCCGAGGTCATGGTGCGCAGGCGCTGGTTGGCCAGGTCGCAGATGTCGGACAGATAGCTCGCCAGGACCCACCGTTGCAGCGACACACGATCGCCGCGGCGGCCAGTGCAGTGATCTGCCAGGTCGCTCAGGAGTTCCGCACGCCGCTGCTGGGCACTTGTGTCGGCGACGAGTCGGCGGTGCTCCTCGGCGCAGACTGCGATCGCAGCATGGGCAGCCTCGACGAGGGCCTGGTGCTTGGTGGTCGCGGTGACGAGTTCGGTGGCGATCGTCAGTCGTGTGAGAGTCGACTCGGTGTCGGGCTGCTCGTCCGGCAGGTCGCAGAGCTCAGGTGAAGCGAGGTGCGCCTCCAGGCGGGCCCGTAGCGACCGGTGATCGTCGACGATGCGGGTGAGCCTGTCTCGCTCGGCCTGGGGAAGCAGCGCGGCCTCGGCCGTGGCCGGATCGTCGAACGGGGAAGCTGCGACGGCGGCATCGAGGCGCATGACGGCCGAGCGCAGCCTCTCGGTGGCCACAGCGAGGTCGCTGTGGGCATTGCCGAGGGTTGCCAGGTGCCGGGCGAGACGATCGTGGGTCCGGATCGCGTCGTCGAGCAGCACTCCCTCGCCGAGCGCTGCGGCAACCTGCTCGCGAAGCTGCGCAGCCCGGGCGTGGAGGACCTGCGAGCGCGTTGCTGTGACGGTGGCGGCCTCATGCTCCTGGGAGATTCTGGCGTGCAGCCCCGCTGACCGATCCTTGAGCTCCCGGAGGTGGGCTTCCAGGCCGGGGGGAATGTCGGATTGCGACAAGTTGCTGCGTAGCTCTTCCTCGGCGACGTCGGCGGCGAGCTCCAACGCCCGGGTGTCGGGCTGCTCGCTGCCGGCCGTCACGACGAGTCGGTCGAGCTCGGCACGTTCACGGGAGAGATCCGCTGCACCATGGCGCTCCGCGGCGCGAGCATGCTCCACCGCGGACTCCGTAGCCTCGATCTGTTGGCGGGTGACGGTGGACGAAGACGGGTCGGCCGGCGACGGATGTTCGCGGGAGCCGCACACTGGGCAACCCTGGTCGTCGTCGAGGCTACCGGCGAGCTCGGCAGCGATGCCGGCGAGGTACTCCTCACGTTGATCGTTGAGTAGGCCGCGGAGGTCCTGGAGCTCCTGGTCGAGTCGGAGGCGAAGATCGTGCAGTTCCGCCACGACGCGTTGCTGATGACTGACACCGCCAGCGGCCGTGGCCCGAGCGCGGAACCGGTCGGCCGCCTCGCGGAGCCCGGGGACCCGCGCAGCGGCGAGTCGAGCGGTGCCCAGACGCTCCTCGGTCCGGTCGACTTCTTCGGTGAGCTTCTCCAGAGCATGCTGCAGACGCGCTGCTTCGGTGCTGTGGGTCAGGGCCTCGGTGGCAGCGCTGTCGGCACGTCCGGTGAAGGCTTCGACCTGGCCGGCCAGGTCGCCCAGCGAACGCAGCTCCCCCAGCTGGCCTACTACCGCGTCACGCGCTGCGACGACGGCGCTCGGGCTGGCCTCGATCAGGTCGACATGCAAGGCGAGCTCAGGCAGCGAGACGCGGCAGCGGCTTCTTGCAGTGACAGCGTCCTCCTGGGCCCTGCGCAACGCCACGAGGGTGTCGTCGCTGGTCACCCGGGCGCCGATGACAGCTGCGAGGTCGGCTCGCAGCATCTCCGCTGCCGCGGCGAGGCGTAGGTCGGACTCGATCAGCTCGATTCGCGCCTTGTCGTCGGAGAGGCCGGCGAGTTGGCTGCTCAGACTCCTTCTCCGAACCCACCGCTCGGCGAGCTGCTCGCGTTCGTCATGTGCGGCGGCGGCGACCCGGGCAGCGGCGCGATGCGCGGGTGGCGACCGTGCGCGCTTCGTGCAGTCTCCGAGCTGCGACCTGGACGAGCAGATCGAGGTCTGCCTGGTCCTCCGGTCTGCTGCGCTCGCGGCCAGGCGCCCGAACAGACACCGCGCCGCTACCAGTGGCCGTGGCTGACGGGTCGCCGCCGTCGTCGTCGGCGACCTCACACCACCGGTCGGCGGCTCGCGCGCGGAGGTCGTTCAGCTGGTCGTCGATCGCCGCGAGCGATTCGCGTTCGGCGCGCGCACGGCGATCCAGGTGATCGGCCACCTCCTCGTAGAGCTGTGTGTCGAAGAGCGTCGTCAGCAGTCGCTCGCGCTCCTCCGACGAGGATCGGAGCACCTCCTCGAAGCGGCCCTGGGGCAGCAGGATGACCTGGGAGAACTGACGCACCGACAGCCCGACGAGCTGGCGCACCTTCGCGTCGACCTCTCTGATGCCCGACGCCGCCGACTGCCAACTCCCGTCGATCAGGCGCGAAAGGTGTGCGCGCCCGGGCTTCTCGGTGGTGCCCGTGCCGCGTCGCTTCACCCGTTCGTGTTGGGGGACACGCTCGATCAGCCAGACGTCGCCCTGGGCGGAGAACTCGAGCTCGACACGCGGCTCAGCGTCGGGAGAAGCGAACTGCGAGCGCATCGTCGCCACGGAACGGTCGCCGGGAACGTGGCCGTACAGTGCGAACGTGATCGCGTCGAGCAGGAAGGTCTTGCCGGCACCGGTAGGTCCGTGGATGAGGAACAGTCCCTCTCCGGCGAGCTGTGCGAGATCGACGGATTCGTCGCCCGCGTACGGTCCGAATCGCGTGGACACCGAGTCTCAGCGGCCTCACGGCCGCGCTCCGGTCAGGACCTCGGCGAATGACTCGGCGAGCACCGACCGCTCGTCGTCGTCGAGATCTAGCCCCCGGCGCTCGTTCAGGAACGCGGCGGCCAACTCCAGCGGATCTACATCGGCGGACCGTGCCGAGCGGGCCCCAACCGCGGGGTCCCCGGTGGGTCCCAGTGGTTCGTGGCTCAGCTCGACCGCGTGGGCGAAGCGCTGTTGCAGGCGCCGCATGGCCTGGAGCGGGAGGTTTCGGTCGGTGAGCACCACACGCACCCACGAATCCTCTGCATGGTCGAGTGAGCGGTCCGACAGGAGGTGGTCGAGCTCGCCGGTTACGGTGCACATGTCGCGGCCGACCTTCAGTTCGACCCGACGCGTGCTGCATGAGCCGTCGGGCGACATGTCGATCAGCTCGACCGAGGGGGTGTTGCGCTGCTCCGAGAAGGAATAGCGCAACGGTGTACCGCTGTAGACGACGCGGCCGTTGTCGAAGGCCTGCCGGCGGTGGAGGTGCCCGAGGGCGACGTAGTCGATCCCGTCGAACACCGACATCGAGACCTGGTCGACATGGCCGAGGCTCAGCTCGCGCTCGGAAGCAGACGGCTCGGCACCGGTGACGAAGGTGTGCGCCAGCGCCACCGACCGCGCGGCGCCGGTGCGGGCGAGGTCGGAGCGGACCCTGGCCATGGCCCAAGCCATGGCGTCGTGATGGGTGAACCGGCGGCGTGCCTCGCACGGATCGGGGCCCTCCTCGGCGCTGCGGGCCAGGTGAGCGGTCACCAGCGGGTCGAGATAGGGCACCGGGTGCACCCGAACGGGCGGCCCTCCGTCCTCGGCGGGCAGCTCTACGGCTTCACCCGCACGTGCCAGGTCGCCTCGTAGGGTGACCCCGGCGTTGCTCAGCAGCCGGTCTCCGAAACCGACCCGAATCGCTGAATCGTGGTTGCCGCTGATCGCCACGATCGCCACGCCGGCGCGATGGAGTTCGGAGAGAGTGCGGTCGAACAACTCGACAGCCTCGGCCGGGGGCACGGATCTGTCGTAGAGATCGCCGGCGATCAGAACGGCGTGGACACCCTCCTCGCGGGTGATCTGCACGATGCGGTCCATGGCTGCAGCCTGCTCGTCGAGCAGCGAAGCCCGATGGAACAGCCGGCCGAGATGCCAGTCGGAGGTGTGCAGGAACCGCATGCCGACACGGTAGGGACAGGGTGTGACAGTTTCGGGGACGGTCGAGGTTCGGCACCGGTGCAGGTGAGCGGCACTTTTCTGCTCGCGACTGTCGCTTCAGCGGCGATGATTGAGGAGTGCACCCGGTGACGATCACCCGCAATCCGGATCCGACGACGGCTGCCGACCGCCAGGCCATCCTGGACTCGCCGGTGTTCGGCGAGTCGTTCAGCGACCACATGGTGGTCATGTCGTGGTCGGACGGGGAATGGGGGCCGATGCAGCTCCAGCCGTTCGCCTCGTTGTCGCTGAGCCCGGCAACCCTGGCGCTGCACTACGGGCAGTCCATCTTCGAGGCCCTCAAGGCCTACCGTCTCGCGGACAACGGTGTCGCTCTCTTCCGCCCCGATCGCAACGCGAACCGGATGGCGTCGAGCGCCCGACGGATCGCCATGCCCGAACTGCCGGATGGGGCGTTCGTGCAGGCATGCGAACTGCTCGTTGATGCCGACCGCGAGTGGGTGTCAGGGGTCGACGGTTCAGCGCTCTACCTGCGGCCGTTCATGTTCGGCTCAGAGGCACACCTCGCCGTGCGACCGGCCGACGAGTACCTGTTCCTGGTCATCGCTTCTCCGGTCGCGTCCTACTTCGGGGAACACCTCGGGGCGATAAGCGTCGCGGTCGAGCACGAGGACGTGCGGGCAACCCTGGGCGGGACCGGCGCTGCGAAGTTCGCCGGCAACTACGCCGCCGGGTTCGCTGCTCACTCTCGTGCCCGCCTCGCCGGACACGACCAGGTGTTGTGGCTCGATGCTGTCGACCATCGGTGGATCGAGGAGCTGAACGCCATGAACGTGGTGTTCGTCTGGGACCGCGATGGCCGGACCATCGTGACCACGCCGCAGCTCACAGGGACGATCCTCGAAGGTGTCACCCGGGACTCGTTGCTCACGATCGCCATGGACATGGCAGCAGCCCACGATTCCGGCATCGAGGTGGTTCTGGCGGAGCCGACATCGATCGAGCATCTCCGGGCGGGAGCCGAGCACGGCACCCTGCGGGAGGCGTTCGCGTGTGGAACAGCGGCGGTGGTCGCACCGATCGGTCGCTTCGTGCTCGATGGTCACGACCTGGTCCTCGGCGACGGTCTACCCGGGGTCATCACGGTGGAGCTTCGTCGACGCCTGCTCGACATCCAGTACGGACGGGTGCCGGATCCCCACGGGTGGGTGCACCGCATCGACGCCCGGTCGGTCGATCACGGGTAAGTGGTGTCGATTCCGGTCAGGAACGCTGAGGGTGTTCGGTCACCGCTCGGACGTGGTCGCGTGGCAGGGCCTCGGGGAGTGCACGGCGGTCGGTCACCCGTCGGACCTTGACCGCCCCGTCGGGTTGGATGCCAACCACCCGGAAACCGCCCACCCATTTGCCCGTCGACTGGCACCAGACCTCGACGTCGACCAGGACAGCGTTGGCTGGAGTGGTTCCTGGCGTCTGACGGAAGGTCCGTTCGCGGAGTATCAACGACGCTCCGATCACCGCCCCGTTCGCTTCTCGGATTGCGCTGGCGCACACCTCGACAGCGATGGGGTGTCCCGTCGGCCCGGCTACCTTCGGCGTCGAAGGTAGCGACGTCGTCGGGGGTGGCCATGACCGCTGTGAGATGCTCCACCAGTCGGGTGCGCAGCTCCGGTGCGGTGATCACTGAGATGTGCGTTCCGACGGCCTCGTGTTCGCTGAGCCCGTAGAGATGTCCGGCTCCGGCGTTCCAGGTGCTGATGCGCATGGCCCGGTCGATGCTGACTATCCCGTCGCGGGACTGCTCGAAGATGCGCCGAACCTGCTCGCCCATCTTGGCTGCGGTTATGTCGCGTCCTGTCATCAGATAGCCGTCGCGGAAACGAACGACGCGTACCTCGAGGAAGGCGTGCACGTTCCGCTCGTCGAACCACGGGAGCTCGCTGATGTACGGAGCGCCGGTCTCGACGACCGCGCAGTAGGCGTCGAACAGACCCAGCTCGACATGGGACGGGTAGAGCTCGAGCAGACCGCGACCCAACAGCGTGTCCGCCGACTCGCCCACCACCTCGCAGAAGGCTGGATTGACCAGGTCGTAGCGGAAGTCGACGATCGTGTCGTCCGAGTCTCGCAACGCCGAGGTGACGGCAACGGGACCGAGATGCAGGAGCAGCTCCTCGGAGACCGGTAGGCCGGTTGCGGTGTCGGTGGACCCGAACCGTCGGTAGATGCTCTCGGCGGTTTCCATCTGAGCCCCCCAGCCCGTGCGTGGTAGTTGTTCTATGCAATCAAGGTGTGAACGTCAACCAGCCCACGGGCGGTTGTGAGCTGTGTCCGTGTCGATCGCGCCGACCTCGGCGAGGGTCCCGACGATGAGTCGTCGATCGGACGGCCGCGGCGCCCGGTTGGCCGTCCCGCAGAACTGCCTGATCTCCCCGCTCGATGTCAGCTCGACCGCGTAGACCAGTCGGTTCGATCGTCGGACCCCGATGATGACGCTCTGTCCGCTCACCGCCGCGGCTGCGAAGTCGCCCAGGCAGTTGGACATGAGGCGTCCCCAGCGGGCCAGGTCGCCCGCGGTGCGGGGAAGGACCAGGGTGAGGTCGCCCCTGACCAGGCCGTCCAGGCGGCGGTGCTTCTGCTGGTGGAGGATCGGCGCGCCGGGTCGGACCCGGCCACGCGTGGCCGGCGCTCGAAGTGCGAGATGCGGCGGCGGTGTGGGCTGCTGACGTGGCGCCTGTGCCGGCACAGGTGTCGGTGCCGGCACGGGTGCTGTGGGTGCCGGGGCCGGCGGATCGCTGGCGGCTGGGGAGCGTATGAGCGCCCGGTGCACGTCGTGGAGCTCGTGCAGGCGGTGCGGCAAGGACCCGGACGGGCCGTGGTCACCCAGGTCGTCTGCGTAGGCGATCGCCCGGAGGACGAGCGAAAGCCCGTCGGGGAGCCCGGCCGCCTCGCTCATGATCCGCTCGACGCGGCACGGGGCCCCACGCCTCCAGGGTCCGACGTGATGCCCGCAGCGTCGCTGGATCCGGCAGAGCTGCAGGGTCCTGGCGTACCCGGTCGGCCGAGAGGATCCGCGCCAGGCGGTCCGGCTGCACGACAGGAGCCGCCATGAGTGCCAGGGCAAGACTGGAGAGGTCCACGGTGCCGTCCGCGAGCGGGCGCAGGGATTCGACCATGGCCCTGCGGACGGTCCTGGTGGCCGAAGCGTCGAACGCCACCCGGGCGGCGTCGCCGACCGTCGGGCGCTCGAACACCGGTACGGCCCAGCGCGGCAAACATGTCACCGGCGTGGCACCCAGGTCGTACGTCGCAGACAGGATCGGGAAGGCGATCGCTCCCAGGATCCCCAGCAGGTCGACCTCGCGGTCGGGCAGCGTTGCGTCGGCGAGCGCCGCGGCCTCGAAAGCAGCGGCGCGGGCGGCGGACTCCAGTTGGGCGGGATGTTCGCCGAGCGTCACCGCAGTGGCGGTCAGCCTCAACGTCACCGCACCGGGTCGGGCACTCAGGTCGACCACCCTCGGCTTCGGGGGTACGACCAGCCCGACGCTCACCCGCCCTGAGCGCGCAGTGAAGGCGAGCACATCGGTCTGCGCGGTCAGGACGACCGTGCGGCCCCTCTCCTCCCAGCCAGCGCAGGAGCCCGGCATCGTCGGCATCCGGCCCTCCCAGCAGCCCCGAAGATCGAACAAGTGTACTAGTGTGTCGGTGCGGTGCCAGCGGGCTCGTCGGATATGGCAGCGTGTGGGCTCGACCCCGCCGGGGCGTCGGAGAGGGAGCAGCACGTGACCAGGAGACTGGTGGTGGTCGGGGGCGACGCGGGCGGCATGAGCGCCGCAGCCCAGGCCCGTCGGATGACCGATCCCAAGGACTTCGAGATCGTCGCGTTCGAGCGGGGAGAGCACACGTCGTACGCGGCATGTGGCCTGCCCTACCGGATCGCACGCGAGGTCGACTCGGTCGACGATCTCGTGGCTCGGTCACCCGAGGAGTTCCGTCGCAGCGGGATCGACGTGCGGACCCGCCACGAGGTGATCTCGATCGACACCGAGGCCCGGACCGTCGAGGTGCGCGACCTGGACCGCGAACGCGGTGTCGACGGAGCGCTACGACGAGTTGCTGATCGCAACGGGTGCATCCCCGCTCAGACCGCCGCTTCCCGGTATCGACTCGCTGGGAGTGTTCGACCTGAGGACGATCCCCGACCTAGTCGCGCTCGACGCGGCGCTCGATGGGGCATCAACTGCTGTCGTGGTCGGGGCCGGTTACATCGGCCTCGAGGTGGCCGAAGCGTTCGTCGCTCGCGGACTGGGTGTGAGTGTTGTCGAGGCAGCGGCCCGACCGATGACGACTCTCGACTCCGACATGGCCGACCTGGTGAGCGTGGCGCTCGAGAACATGGGCGTCGAACTGCACCTGGGGAGCGCTGTGCGATCCTTCCGCACGGGTGACGACGGCTCTGTCTCTGCGGTGGTCACCGACCGGGTGGAGCTGCCGGCCGACGTGGTCGTGGTTGGGCTGGGCGCCCGGCCGAACACGTCGCTGGCTCGAGCCGCAGGGATCCCCGTTGGTGGCAGCGGCGGCATCGTCGTGGACCGGCGTCAGCGCTCCCGGGTCGACCACGTCTGGGCGACGGGGGACTGCGTCGAGTCGTTCCACCGGGTTTCGCGGCGAGGTGTGAGCATCGCCCTGGGAACCCACGCGAACAAGCAGGGCCGGGTTGCGGGAACCAACTTGGCTGGTGGCTACGCGACCTTCGGCGGGGTGATCGGAACCGCGATCACCAGGGTCGGCGATGTAGAGGTCGCGCGGACCGGTCTCAACGAGAGCGAAGCGACCGCAGCAGGGTTCGAGCACGTGAGCGCGACAGCGAGATCAGCTGTGCGGGCGCACTACTACCAGGGGGCCGGCCATGTCGTGGTGAAGCTCGTCGCCGAGCGCGGCACCGGCCGTCTCCTCGGCGGACAGATCGTCGGGAGCGAGGGTGCCGGCAAGCGCATCGACGTGCTGGCGATGGCCGTCTGGAGCGAGATGACTGTCGGTGAGCTGGGTGCGGTCGATCTGGCCTATGCGCCGCCGTTCGCGCCCGTGTGGGACCCTGTCCTCCTGGCCGCAGGACGTACCGCAGCTGCCGTAGAAGCAGCTCGCTGAGCATTCAGCCCGGTGGACGTTCCTGGTCAGGAGCCGACACGGCACGGCACGGACGGGGATTCAGGAAGAAGGTGCACTCCTGCAGGGCCGGTGGTCCGGAGTCCACCGGGTACCGCGACGCGATCGCGGCACGGAACGGCTGCCCGTCCGGCCAGGTGCCGATCTCGGTCAGGTCGGCGTCGCACCACCGGCCCTCGAGCGAGCAGGAGGCGGTTGCGTCGATCACACGCCACGCCCAGAGGTCGAGCGCATCGGTGGACAGCGTCCCCAGCCATGGGAGCTCGAACGAGACCGGGCCGAGGTGATCCGCGCTCAGGATCGGTGAACGGTGCTGGTCGGTCCGCGTGGTCAGGTGCAGTCGCTGCGAGCGCGGAATCGTGAGCGAGTCGAGCACCTCGATGCCGATCCGGGCGTCGACCAGGACGTCGTCGCGGTAGTGCACTGTCGTGTAGCGGGTGTGCGACGGGACTTCGATCGGCCCGTCGGGCAGCAGCATCGAGAACCAGGGGGCGAGCGCGGTCGCCCAGAGGGCCTCGGAGCCCCAGCCGCGAGCCGCGGCCTGGCGTAGCAGCCACGGCAGCATCCCGCCGCCGTAGGAGTGCCCGACGAAACCCACCCGGTCCAAGTCGACCCTGCCGCTGGTCTCGACAGCCAGGCGCGCTCCGGTGTCGACAACGTCGTACTGCTTGTCGGGGTCGTATTCGATCGGCCACGCCGGGAACACGACGACGAACCCACGTGACACGAGGTGGTTCAGCAGGCCTGCATAGGCGAAGTCGAACACGCCCAGGTAGCCGTGTGCCACGACCGCCAGCGGACGTTCGGAGTCGTCGCAGGTCCCCCCGCCGGGCGCGGCAGACGCCCCCGTGGGCTCGAGGAGGGTGATCGAGAAGCGGCGGTCGACCGGGTTGACGATCGAGGTCCGCTCGGCGTTGCAGGGACCCGGCGCGCCGGGCGCTTCGCCCTCCGTGGAGGTCCCCGGCGGACCCGGGGCACACGCTCCCAGCAGCGACACGACCGACATCGCCACGATTGACACGGCGACGACCCGCCCACGCCGACCCATGCGATCCCCCTGATCCACGGCCTCCCCCGAAGCCAGTGGACACAGCGTAGAGCAAAGGCCGGTCCTCATCGAGCGGGCAGGGCTGATCGGTGATCCAACCCTGCCGATGGCTCAGCCGACGCAGACGAGCCCCTCGTCGACGATGTCCCTCAGGTTCTTCTCCTTGATCCCGCGCACCTCAGTGAGCTGTTCGATCGACTTGAACGGTCGCTGGGCGACGATCAGCTCGGCCCGACGCTTGCCGACGTGCTTGATCTTGAGCAGCTCATCGACGTCCGCCTTGTTGATGTCGATCTGACCTTCGCCACAGCCCTCGCTGCGCTGCTCCAGAGCCTCGGCTTCGCGCCGAGCTGCTTCCTGCTCGGCTTCCTTCTCCTGCTCAGCCGTCATCTCCCCGGTCGGATCGGCGGTCTCGTCGGCTGTCTCGCTGTCGGATCTCCACCGGTGCGTCGGGAGCGTCATCCATGGCGACCTCGTCGCCGGCCGTGGCGCACTCGCCCACAGCGACGACCTGGTAGGAGCCGCCGCTCAGGACCACGTCGTGGTGGGTCGACTCGGATGCCAGGAGCCCTCGGTCGACCAGGTCGGCCTCCGACAGGTATCCGCCGGCCACCAGTGCCGCCCCCTCGGCCGTCGAGAGCGTGTCGGCGTCGGTGGCGCAAGCAGATCTCCGTGCCTGCTCCTGGACCGCCCCCACACCCACCACGGTCACGCCGGACAGGGTGCCGAGGATCGCTATGGCGGCCAACAGCTCGATCAGCGTGAACCCGCTCTGGGACCGTCTCCGGTGCGTCGTCATTGCACGGGGATCGGCGCGGACGGGCTGGACCTGTACGAATTCAGGCCCTCGCATCGCTGGCATCGGCCACCTACGCTGCGGTCGGCGGTCCGCTACGCCGAAGAGGGCGGCCGAGGGGTCACAGCGAGGGGGAGGTCGGCGCGATGTCACTACTGGGCGACGAGCATGCGGTCCGGGAAGTCCGGGCGGGGGTAGCCTCACGGCCGCACCGGAGGGTACGGGCCGTCTCCTGGGTGATCGCGATCGTGGTGACGGCGGAGTTGGCCAGCTCGTGTGTCGTTCCGATCGGGCTGCCCCGACCCGACGGGTTCGACCCCGTGCCCGTCGGATCCCGCGGCTCATCGGTCGCCGAAGAACCATCGCGGCGTTGCGTCGAGCCGGCAGCCGGATCAGAAGCTGAGCGGGTCGAACCCGCCGAGGTGTCGATCGACGCCGTGCGCCTCCAGCAGGCTCTGGACTATGCAGTGGCCAAGGGCTCGCAGTCCGTGCGCGTCTGACCGCCACGGTTGTCTGGTGGGCACCGGGTCGAACGATCCGTCGGTCGAGCGGGTGCCGCTTCCAGCATGGTCGATGACCAAGGGGGTGGTCTCGATGCTCGTCGGGCGGGCCGTGGCCACCGGCGCCCTGGCTGTCGACGATCCCATCGGCGCCCACCTGCCCCAGCGTGACGAGCGCAAGGCGGCACTGACGGTGAGGCAGTTCCTGAACCAGACGACCGGTCTGCGCCTGGCCTGGTCCGCCGACCTGAACGAAGCGGCCACCACCGACTCGGCCAGATCAGTGCTGGCAAGGCCGTTCGAAGCCGTGCCGGGGACGAGGTTCAACTACGCCCAGACGACGATCACCGCGCTGATAGCTGTCGTCGAGGCGGCCGTGGGCGAGGATCTCCAGTCGTTCGCCCAGCGGGAGCTGTTCGGACGGATCGGCATCTCGGTGGACCAGTGGCGCTGGGACCGCGACGCCTCGGGGCGCACCCAGGGCTTCGCATTTCTCGAGATGACGCCCAGGGCTTTCGCGTGGATCGGTCGACTGCTTTTGCAGGAGGGCGCCTGGGAGGGTGAGCAGCTCATCCCGGCGGGCTACATCGCCCAGGCCCGCACAGGGACGGACGCGAACCCCTGCTACGGGTACCTGTGGGTGAACAACCTCGGTACCGGCTGCCCTCAGACCGGGCCGACGCTCACCTGGTTCGAGCGCCCGTGGATGCCGACGCTGCCGTCGGACTCGTTCGCGCTGTCGGGCATGTTCGACCAACTCGTGATCGTCATACCGAGCCTGGACATGGTCGTCGTAAGAATGGGTCTGCCCCATCAGTTGCTGGGTGACCCCTGGGGCGACGTATCGGGGGAGAAGCCGGCGATGACGTGGCGGTTCGCCCGGGCGCTCATGGCGGCGGTGACAGATGTGGAGGTGGCCGACCCGGGGGAGTGGCAGCCGGCGCCTCCCGAGGTGGTCGACTGGGTCCACATCTTCCCGGTGCCCGTCCCCGAACCGAAGTGGTGATCAGATGAGAACCCCCGACAGCGCGATCTCGGCCGGCGCCTGGATGCTCGAGCACGGTCATCGAGCCATGCTCGCCCTGACCGGAGGGCGATGGCCACGACGTGTGCTCGGGATGACTCCTGTCGAGTTGCACACGACCGGCCGCAAGTCGGGTCAGCGCCGCTCGACGATGCTCACGGCGCCGATCTGCGAAGCCGGTCTGGTGGTCCTCGTGGCGTCGAAGGGAGGCCATTCTGAGAACCCCGACTGGTACAGGAACCTCGTGGCGGAGCCACAGGTCGAGCTGACGATCGACGGTGAGCTGCGTCCGATGGTCGCCCGCACGGCGTCGCCCGAGGAGAAGGCGGAGCTGTGGCCCCGGATAACGGCTGCCTACAAGGGCTACGACGGCTACCAACGCAGCACGGACCGCGACATCCCGGTGGTCATGTGCGCGCCGCGTTGAATGAGCGAACGATGAGCGGGAACGGGCCGAGCGGCATCGGGGAGCTCGGTCAGCCCTTCGCCATCTGATCGTCGATCAACGGTCGGATCAGGTCCGCCAGGTCGTCGCCCACCTGGTTGGTCGCTTCGATCACGACGTAGACGCCGTAGCCGTCGTCCAGGTCCAGCCACGGAACGGCACCGAAGGCGCCGCCGTCCTCGATGTGGGACGGATCGTCCAGGTCGATCCACCAGCCGAGCCCGTAGCCGCCCGTCTCGGTCGATCTCGTACTTGCTCCGTAGGTGGCGACCACCCGCTCGGAGTGCATGCGGTCCACCGCCTCGGTCGAGAGCACCTGGTCGTCACCGCAGCGACCGCCGCGCAGGTGCATCAGCAGGAGCTGCGCGTAGTCGGGTGCGGTGATGAAGGCGCCCCCCTCCATGTTCGGGTTCAGCGTCGGGGTGAGCACCGAGATGTCTCCCCGGAACCCCGCGGGGTACTCGAAAGGGATGTTCCCGCCGAGGATGTGCGGCTGGGCGAAGTGGTTGTTGTAGCCGAGCGACTCGACATCACAGGGCTCCGCGTAGGTCTCCTCCACAAGATCCGCCCACGACCTGCCCGAAACTGCCTCGGCCACTGCGCCGGCGACCTGCCACTGCCCACCGCCGTAGCGGAACTCGGTGTCGGGCGGAACGACCCGCTCGTCGTCGTCGGTCGTGGTCATGATCTGCCGCCCGCACTCCTCGAGGGTGCCCTCGGCCAAGTACTGGCAGATGTAGGGCGGGAACAGCGGGTCTGTCGTCAACCCCACCAGACCCGAGCTGTTGGAGAGCAGCTGCGCAGGCGTGATGTCGCTTGGCACGTCCTCCCAGTCCACCTGCTCGGCGACAGGAGCGTCCATGTCGAGCAGGCCCTGATCGGCGAGAGCCATGAGCACGCCTGCGGTGAGCATCTTCGACGACGAAGCGACCAGGCTGACACGATCGGCTGCGAACTCCCCGGCGTAGTGCTCGTGGACGACCCCCTCCTCGCGGTCGACCACGACGAGCCCGGCACCGCTGAGCCCGTGGTCGGCCACGAACGAGTCGACCGCCGAGTCGACGGAACCGAAGCTCCGCGCCACCGTGGTGCTCGACGGCACCGTCGTTGCTTGCTCGACCGATACCGGGGGATGGTCCTCGCTGGACGGCCCGGCCGCCTCCATGTCGGTGCACGCTCCCAGCAGCACACCCATGGACGCGGCTGCCGCGGCACACGTGACCCTGACCCCGAGCGACCGGCGACCGGTTCCTGTGCGGTCGTGTCGCGATAGGGGCATCGTCTGGCTCCGTCCGGTCCGTGTTTCCGATCGGCGCGAACGTTAGATCGGCGGCCGGGTACCGTCGACCGCGTGATGGGTGTGACATCGAGCGCCGCTCACGACCAGGTTCCCCGGCGAGGTCGCCGCCGCCGTGCGGTATTGGCCGTGTCGGTCTCGTCAGCGGTAGTCGGCTTCACGACCACCGCGATCACCGTGGGAACACGCGGCATGGCACAGGAGCTGTCGCTGACAACCACCGAGCTGGGCTGGGTGGTCAACGCCTACCTGGTCGTCGCAGCAGCACTGGTGCTGGCCGGTGCCCGGCTGGGTGACGTGATCGGTCGGGTCCGCACGCTCGAGGTCGGGCTGATGGTGTTCGTGGGGGCCTCGCTGCTCGGAGTGGCGGCACCCGGGGTCGCGGCGATCATCGTTGCTCGCATGCTCCAGGGAGTCGGAGCCGCTCTGATCCTGCCGGCAGGCATCGAGGTGATCGCCGAATACGCACGTGACCCAGCCGAGGTGAACGAGTTCCGCTGGCGCGGCCTTGCCTACGCATGCTCCTTCGCGGTCGGGCCCCTGTTCGGCGGCCTGCTGACGGACTTGTTCTCCTGGCGTTGGGTGTTCGTCGTGGCAGGTGTCGCGGGATTCGTCGGTTGGTTGTCCGTTCGTCCCCTGCATCACCACCCGGGCCGCGGCTCGCACCGCCCGACCGACGACTTCCTGGGCGCGGTGATGGCCGCAGCGCTCGTCGGCCTGGTGATCGTGCTGGCAGAGCGACTAGCGGTCTGGCGCCTCGTTTCGCTCGAGTTCCTCGCCGGTGTCGCTCTGGTCCTGCTGTTGTCGCTGGCGCTGTTCCTCCACGAGCGCCGGGCCGAGCACCCGCTGCTGCACCGTCAGGTGATCGAGGACCGTCGCGTGCTCGGGGCCAACGTGGCCGGGCTCGGTGCCTCGATCGGAATGGTCAGCCTGTTGTACTTCTTCAACCTGTTCGCCCAGTCAGCGGCGTCGTTCAGCGGGGGTGTCGTAGCGGTTCTGGCAGCGCTGGCACCCTTCGTGACGTCCATGCTGCTGTGCGCCGTGCTTGCTCACCGACTCGGCGTCAGGTTCGGCCCGACCGGTCCTGTCGTAGCCGGCTTCATCCTGATGATCGTCGGTTTCGGCTGGCTGAGCCGGGTCACCGTGCAGACGGTCGAGACGGAGCTCTGGGTTGCCCTGGCGGTCGCCGGGGTCGGCGCGGGCATCACGAACGCGAGCCTCACCGGAGCAGCAGTGCTCGGGCTTCCCGCAGGGCGTATCAACGAGGCTGCCGGCTGGAACGGGGTGGCCCGGTTCCTGGGCTCGGCGATCGCGCTGGCGGTGGGGACCACGACGTTCCTGTCGGTCTACGGTGAAGGTGGCGCGCACCCGGAGTCGGCGTACACGTCGGGCGACGTGTTCGACGCGGCGGTCGAGACCCTGCGTCACGACCTGTCCGGACCCCTCCGCGCAGTCACCGACGCCGAGACGGCGCAGCGGTTCGCCCGCACCATGGGTGCCACTGCGGTGATGCTCACGGCAATCGCGCTGGCGGCGTGCGTGCTCCTGTGGGGTTCGGCGGCACACCGGTCGCACGAGCCGGGTCCGGGGCAGGTCAGTCGCCGTTCTGCCACGCGGGGCCGGATGTGACCTGGATCTCGGTGGGGTCCTTGACCCCGAACACGCTCCACAGCGTGGTTGAAGCGATCTGTGCGGCATCCTCCGGGCGGCTCTTCACGAGGTAGTCGGCGAACTCGGTGTGGCGGGGCTTGCCCCATTGGACCCAGTAGTTGCCGCAGTCGTCGTCGCAGCTCTCGGGCCCGAACCAGCCGGCAGCGATCAGCCCCGCCTGCTCATCGGGCGACAGGCGCTGACGGTTGCTCAGGTGGCGGTCACCGGAGACCTCGCCGCGCAGCGGTGTGCCGTCGTGGGTGACGAACTGGACGTAGCGGCCGGTGGCCGCGAGGTCGAACACCAGGTAGGTGTGCCCCTCTCGGATCGCCCGGCGGATCCAGCCGGCGATCTGGAGCTTCAGCAGGTCCTGGTCCGTCGAGTAGATCTCGAGCTGTTCGTCGGCCAGGAGGGCGGGTGGACGGCTCTGGGCGGGGCTGCCCGGGATGTGGGACTGCGGATCGACGCTGAGCGCGAGCGCCCCGAACTCGCGATCGAGCTCTGCGGTGTAGTCGAACAGCTCGCGCCTTGTTCCGTCGGGGAAGCGGACGAACGGGACGACGATCATCTCGATGCCGTCGGACGGCTCGGTGACGAGTCCCGGGCTCACCGTTGGGAACACCCAGCCGCGCACCACCTCGCCGTCGTCGCTGCGTGACTCGACCTCCAGGTCGAGCGGCTCACCGAAGTGCTCGATCACGAAGTCCTCGACATCGGCCGCGTCGACGCTCGCGGGTACCTCGAGCCAGTCCTCCGCCACCTCGCCGCGCGAGCCGACCTCTCGTGCGACCACCCTGATGTCGATGCCGACGAAGCTCACCGAGTCCATCCCACATACCTCCCCAGCCATGCAGCCGCGATTTTGCCACGCGTGCTCTTCCCGGTGTCGTGGAAAGAGGCGTCATGTAGGTTCCCGTTGAGGCGAGCAGGCAGAGCCTGATCAGGGGGAGTCGGCATGGGTGATCCGTCGTGGAGTGGTCGGTGGTGGCGGAGCCGCTGGTGTCGCAGCCGGTCGGTGGCGGGGGTGCTGGCGTTCGTGGTTCCGGCCACAGCACTGCTCGCTTCATGCGCGCCGCCGCCGGACCCCGTCGATCCGGCACCGCCCGGTCCGCCGACCATCGAGGCGTTCAGTGCAGGTGGTGCCCGACAGGCCGCGCCGGTGGTCGCGACCTACAGGTGGCGCGTCGATGACCCCAACGGAGACCGGCTCACCTGTCGGGTGGACATCGGCGCTGACGGCACCTACGAACACCGGATCGAGCCCTGCCGCAACGCCGACTCGGTGCTCGCGGAGTTCGACGAACCCGGGGTTCACCGAGCCGTGCTCGAGGTGAGCGACGGGTACTCGGTCCCCGTGACAGCCGAAGCATCGCTCAGCGTGGCCCCTGGGCCGGACGAGCCCTACGACATCACGCTGAGACTCGACCCGTCGATGCGCGCCGAGTTCCGCTACGCGTTCGAGGCGGCCGCCGAGAGATGGGAGCGGGTCCTGGTCGCCGGAGCTCCCGACGCCCGGTTGGACCTGCCCCAGGGTCTGTTCGGATGGGTGCCCGGATTCTCCGGTCGGGTCGACGATGTCCTGATCGACGCCCGCGGCGGCGTCATCGACGGCCCGGGGAAGGTCCTCGGCCAGGCCGGCGGGTTGCTGGTACGCCAGCCTGACTGGCAGCCGTACTGGGGGATCATGAACTTCGACGAGGCCGACCTGGACGTGTTGCACTCAGAGGGCCGTCTGGATCAGGTGATCCTCCACGAGATGGGTCACGTGCTGGGGCTGGGGGCCAACTGGCTGTTCACCGGCATGGTCCAGGACCTGCTCGTCGATCCCGCCTACAGCGGAAGCGCCGGGGTCGCCGCTTTCCAGGAGCTCGGCGGCGACCGGTGGGTACCCCTGGAGAACGGCGGCGGCCTGGGCACTGCCGTGGGTCATTGGCGTGAGTCCGTGTTCGGCGACGAGCTGATGACCGGCTACCTGGGATCCCGACCCGTCGTGATGAGTCGCGTGACTGTCGCGGCGCTGGCCGACCTGGGCTACGGCGTCGACCTCTCTGCCGCCGATCCGTACACGCTGGCGAGCGCGCCCGCTCTGACGTTCGCGCCCACCTGCCCCGGGGCTGCACTCCGATCCCCTGCCCGCATACCCCGACGGGCTCCCTGTCGACCTCGCGGGCACCTGACCGGACCGTCGTCCTCGTCGAGATCGACTCGCGTTTGGCCGCATCGCGGGCCCGTGTGACCCCTAAGGTGCATCTCGGCTTCACATCCGTGGTGCTCGAAGATAAGCAAGGGGTTCAACATGCGAAGAGTGCAGTTGGCGCGAGGGGTGCTGGTCATCGGTGCGTTCGCCCTGCTCGCTGGTGCGTGCAGCAGCGAGGACGCGGCAGACGAGAGCACCACCACGATCGAGGCGTCAGACGGCGCAGCCGACCGAGGCAACGTCGACGGTGCGCTGAAGCTGGGTGCGATGGTGCCCCAGACCGGCGACCTGAACACGATCGTCAAGTCGCTCGAGGAGCCGGTCAAGATGGCCATCGACGAGATCAACGCCGCCGACGGCGTACTCGGTCAGCAGGTCGAGTTGGTCGTCGGTGACGACGGCAGCAGCCCGACGGTCGCCGAGGCGACGTACGCGAAGCTCGTCAACACCGACAAGGTCGACGCGATCATCGGCCCAGCCCCATCGGGTGTGGCTTCCAAGCTGGCCGAGAAGATCGGCACCGACATGGTGCCGACGTGCTCGGGGTCCACCACCGCCGCCAACCTCGAAGGCGTCGCCGACGGGTACTTCTTCCGTACCGCTCCCGGCGACGACCTGCAGGGTCCTGCCCTGGCTGAGCTCATCGCCGGTGAGAACAACACCAAGGTGGCGATCCTCGCCCGCAACGACGACTACGGCAAGGGCTTCAGCGAGTCGCTCGAGACAGCGCTGACCGACGAGTCGGGCGTCGAGGTCACCGAGGTGGTCCTCTACAACCCGGAGTCGGGCTCGGGTTATGACGCGGATGTCGAGAAGGCCCTCGAGGGCTCTCCCGACGCGGTTGTGGTCCTGGGCTTCAACGATGACGGCGCGCAGGTCATCACTGCGATGATCGGCAAGGACGCCGGCCCGGACCAGATCAACGTCTACACCGTGGACGGCATGCAGGGATCGTCGTTCGCCAAGACCGTCGACCCGTCCGATCTGTCCAAGGTCGCCGGTATCCGTGGCACGGCACCCAGCTCCAACCCCCAGGGCGTCGAGCACCCGTTCACCGCGATGTTCGCGGCTACCGGGATCGACACGATCTTCTCGGCCTATTACTACGACTGCACCATCCTGATGGCACTTGCCGCTCAGGCGGGTGGCAGCGACGCTCCAGCTGACATCCAGGCGAACTTTGCCAAGAACCTCGAGGGCGAGAACGACTGCCAGAGCTACGCGGACTGCAAGGCCCTGCTCGAAGAGGGCAAGACCATCCACTACCGGGGTGCGTCATCGGCTTTCGAGAGCTGGAACGTGATGCAGCCGGGAACGGGTGTGTACGACGTGTGGGAGTACGACTCCAACGGCGAGGTGCAGACCGAGGATCAGCAGATCTCGATCCCCTGACATCGACCTGACGCAGAACGGCTCGAGGCCCGGGGTTCGATGCCCCGGGCCTCTGCCGTTCGCGGGGGTCGCGCCGATCAGCGTGGACGGGCGAGAGAGCCCAGGTAGAGCTCGACCACGGTCGGATCGTCGAGGAGCTCCGCGCCGCGACCGGTGTGTGCCACGACCCCCTGGTCGAGCACGTACCCGCGGTCGCAGATCCGCAGTGCCTTGTGGGCGTTCTGCTCGACGATCAGGATCGACACGCCCTCCTCGTTGATCGCGGCGATTCGTTCGAAGACCTCGTCCTGCATCGCCGGGGAGAGCCCGGCGGACGGCTCGTCGAGCAGCAGCAGCGACGGCTCCATCATCAGCGCACGTCCCATGGCAAGCACCTGGCGTTGGCCACCCGAGAGCGACTCCGCCCGCTGGCTCCTGCGATCACCGAGCACAGGGAAGAGGGAGTAGATCTCCTCGCGCCTGGTGGCGAAGCGCTCGGGGCGCAGGAAGCCACCCATGCGCAGGTTCTCCTCGACGCTCAGCGTGCCAAAGACGTTGCGCACCTGGGGGACGTAGCCGACCCCCAGCCTGACCAGCTCGTGGCCGGCGGTGCCGGTGATCTCGTCACCTGCCAGGGTTACCGTTCCCGAGCGGATCGGGACCAGCCCGAACACCGCCTTGATGAGCGTCGACTTGCCGGCACCATTGGGTCCGATGATGCCGACCATCTCGGCGTCACCGACGTGCAGGGACGCGCCACGGAGGATGTCGACCCCCGGCACGTAGCCGGCGGCCAGGTCGTGGATCTCGACCAGGTTGGGCGCGCCGGGGGCGGTCACTTCGGGTCCTCGTCGTGCAGGTGCTGCAGGTCGGACAGATCCAAGTCCTCCATCGCCTCCTCGATCGCGAGCGCTTCGGGTTCGGCCGCCACGGGATCCGCCGTCTCGTCGCTCACCGGTGTGTCGCGCGGCGCCCGTCGATCGTGGTCGCGAAGGTCAGCACTCGATCCGCCCAGGTAGGCGTCCACGACCCGTGGGTCGGCTGCGACCTGGCCCGGGGTCCCGGACGCGATGATCGTCCCCTCGGCCATGCACACGACCAGGTCCGATACGGCCGACACGACGTCCATGTCGTGTTCGACGAACAGGACCGTGATGCCTTCGCCGGGGAGCTCCGCGATCTTGTCGAGCAACGCCTGGCGAAGTGCGGGGTTCACCCCCGCCATCGGCTCGTCGAGCATCAACAGCGTTGGTGACGCCATGACCGCGCGGGCCAGGTCCAGCAGCTTGCGCTGGCCGCCCGAGAGGGTGCCAGCCAGGTCGTTGACCTTGGCGCCGAGCCCCACCCAGTCCACGAGCTCCCGGGCGCGCTCCTCGAGCGCTCGCTCCTGGGACCGCCATGACCACGGGAGCACGGCGCGGGTCAGTTGCTCGCCGCGTTGGTCCTGGGCGCCGAGGCGGACGTTGTCGACGACGCTCAGGCGCGGGAACACGCGGGCCGACTGGAACGTGCGCACCATGCCGGCGCGGGCGATCGCATAGGCCGGCCGACCCGAGAGGTCCTGCCCCTCGAAGGTCCAAGAGCCACCGTCGGAGCGTTCGAAGCCGGTCAGCACGTTGAAGAACGTCGTCTTGCCCGCGCCGTTGGGGCCGATCAGCGCGACGATCGAGCCGCGCCGGATCTCGAAGTGCTCCACGTCCACGGCGCGCACACCGCCGAAGGAGCGGTGCACGCCTTCGGCTCGGAGGATGACGTCAGTGGTCACCGATCTGTGCCTCCTCCTTGTTGCCCAGGAGTCCCTGGGGGCGGAAGACCAGCAGCAGGACGACGGCCACTCCGACCGCCACGTACCGGATGGCGCCAGTGTCGGTCGACTCCAGGAACCACCAGCCGTCGCGGCCGATCGCCTGGGTGAGCAGGTTGTTGAAGAGCGCGATGGCGAACCAGAACACCATGGCTCCCAGCGGCGGCCCGAACACCGTGGCCACGCCGCCGAGGATGACGACCAGGTACCAGTTGAAGGTCGTCTGGGCGAGGAAGAAGTCCGGCTTCACGAACCCGCCGTCGAAGGTGAACAGGATGCCGGCCATGCCGCCGATGACCGAGCCGATCACGAAGGCCTGGAGCTTCATAGCGAACACGTTCTTGCCGAGCGCCCGGGTCGCTTCCTCGTCCTCGCGGACGGCCTTGAGCAGCCGACCCCAGGGGCTGCGGGTCAGGGACCAGATCAGCGCGCAGGCGAGCGCTACGAGGGTCCAGCCGACGATCATCGTGAACAGCGTGTTCTGGTTGTAGGTGAGCGAACCCCAGCCGTAGCGGCCCGGAGGGATCGGATTGATGGCGTAGAAGTCAGCCGCCACCCCTGTGATCCCGATCGGCCCGCCGGTGACGGACTGGGTGCGGCTGGAGTTGATGACCACGCGGACGATCTCGGCAACCGAGATCGTCGCGATGGCCAGGTAGTCGGCGCGCAGTCGCAGCGTGGGCATGCCCATGAGCAGGCCGAGCAGGCCGGCCGCCACGATGCCCACGGCTATGCCCACCCACAGCGATCCACCGTTGTCGACCACCACCGCCGCGCCGTAGGCGCCGACCATCGCCGAGGCGACGTGGCCGAAGTTCAACAGGCCGGCATAGCCGAACTGCAGGTTCAGGCCGATGGCGGCGAGCGCGTAGTACGCACCCTGCACTCCGAGTGCCTCGCGGATGCCGTCGATGAACGCCGCTCCCAGGTTCATGCGGTCCTCGCCCTGACTCCGAACACGCCCTGAGGTCTGATCAGCAGCACCGCGATGAGCGTCGCCAGCGCGACGACGATCTTCAGGTCGGCGTCGAGCCACAAGGTGGACAGGTCCGACACGATGCCGACGAACAGTCCTCCGAACATGGCCCCGAAGGTCGTGCCCAGACCACCCAGCAGCACCGCCGCGAACATGATCAGCAGCACCCGCTGGCCCATCGAGTAGCCGACGGCCTCGCTCGATCCGAGCATCACGCCTGCCAGACCGGCCATGGCGCCCGCCAGCGTCCACACGAGCAGCACGACTCGCTTGTCGTCGATGCCGGATGCGACCGATAGGTCGCGGTTGTCCGAGACCGCCCGGATCGCGGTGCCGAGCCGTGCACGCTGCAGGAAGAGCCCGACCACGATCAGCGCGCCAGCGGCGACCACCGAGATGACCAGGTCCTTGGGTCGCAGGGCGATCGGGCCGAGATGCATCGACGGCGCCTGCGCGGCGTACTGGGAGTACTGCTTGGTGCTCGATCCGAACACGGCGCTGAACAGGTAGCGGAACGCGAACGCCAGCCCGATCGAGACGACCATCTGTGACACGACGGGCATACCCCGGCGCCGTAGCGGACGGTAGATGCCCAGCTCGAACGACGCGCCGAACGCGCTGGTCGCGACGATCGCCCCCAGGGTCGCCAGAACCAGCGGAACGCCCAACCCGTCGGTCGGCGAGTTGAGGTACCAGGCCACGATCGCGCCGAACGCGATCAACTCGCCGTGTGCGAAGTTGGTCAACCCGGTCGTGCCGAAGATCAGTGAGAGCCCGACTGCTGCAAGGGCGATCACCAGACCCAGGCGTATGCCGCTGGCCAACAGGCTGGCCACTCGTTCGGTGGTCGACGATCCGCTCCTCTCGGTCGTCGAGCCCTTGCTCTCGAGTCGGAAGATCACCGAACGGTCGCTGCCGTCGCGCACCCGCGGCGACAGCTCCGCCGGTGCTCCCTCGGCGATGACGACATCGTCGGGGAAGGTCGCTCGGTCGAGGGCGACGCCGTACTTGCCGGCGCCGGGGACCACGACCGCTGCCACACCGTCTGCATCCGACGTCGATCGGCCGATCTCGGCGCCGTCGAGCGACACGACCAGCTCGACGCCCTCGACCGGGGTGCGGTCATCGTCCACCGTCACCGTGGCCACGATCCGGGTGGACCCGGCGGTCGTGGTGGCCGTCGGGTCTGTCGTTGACGGGGCCTCCTGGGCCGACACGGCACTGCCGAACCCGAACGTCGTGACCACGACCGCGAGCAACAGTGCTGACATCACGGCTGGTCGACTGACGGCGTGGGCCCGGTTCAGCATCGCGCCGCAGTGTAGGGAAGTCCGTTGCCGTGTGGTGGAAGACTGCGGCGATGGCCGACCACGAGGACTCGTCCGGACGCCACCTGGCTGCCGCAGGTGGACTGAGCGCCGTCGTCCACGGCGACACGGTGCGCATCGGCTGGGCCGGTCACGACGACTGGTTCGGCCCCGGTCGGTTCCGAATCGGCGATCGCGACATGACACTCGCCGATCCGCGCAGCATCCACGGTGTGGATGACCTGGGGGAGTGGACGGCGTCCATCTGGCTCGCCGACCGAACAGCGTCACCACGTATCGACGCGTCGCTCGCCGCTTACCAGGACCAGCCGCTGATGGTCTTCTCGCTGCGCGCCCCGGTCGGTGTCGACGACGGCCTGTCGACCGGCGAGTTCGGGTCGCCCTGCGTCTCCTGGCCGGTGTTCGACCCGGTGGAGCGGATCCCCGGTGGTGTGCCCGAGGACGCGTCAGCGTTCGGGTACCAGTACATGGAGTTCGCACTGCCCACCGCGTCGGACGCCGGATTCGCGGCGTGGACCTTCTGGCCGTTCCGCCCGTCGGTGGTGATGCCTCTGATGTGCCTCTCGGACGCGGGTGCGCTGCTGCTCGCTCCGCTCGACCAGTTCCACGAGCAGGTCATCGCCGTAGCGCCCGACGCCGAGCACGCCGCCGATGGTGTCCGCTGCGGCTGGCACGGGGACCTGAACTCGGTGCCGAAGGGCTTCAGCACCGAGTTCGCGGTCGTGGGCGGAACCGACGCCCGTGACTGCCTGGACCGCTGGGCCGAGCTCCTCGTGAGTCGGGCCGGTACCCGCCGCCTGCCCCGCGGCATCGACTCGCTCGGCTCGCATGTCTCGTACTGGACCGACAACGGCGCCGCGTACTGGTACCGCACAGCGCCTGCGGAGGACGGCGACGGGCGGCGCAGCGTCACCGAGACCCTGACCGACACCCTGGACGATCTCCGGTCGCGGAACGTGCCGTTCCGGTCGGTGCAGCTCGACTCCTGGTTCTACCCGCACCGCTCCATCAGGCCTTTCGACACCGAGGCCTGGGACGTGCCACCGACGGGGCTCTCGTGCTGGGAAGCCCGCGACGACATCCTCCCCGACGGGATCTCCGCGCTTCGCCGTCAACTGGGCGATCCGCCGCTGGTCGCCCACTGTCGTCACCTCTCGTCGGACTCCCCCTACCTGGAGCAGCACGACTGCTGGGTCGACGGCGAGTACGCGCACCCCGCTGACGTGTCGCTCTACGAGCGCTACCTGGACCAGGCCGCCGGGTGGGGAGTTCAGACCTTCGAGCACGACTGGTTGGTCGAGTGCTTCCTGGGTGTGCGGGGCCTGCGGGAGTCGCCGGGGCGGGCACGCCGGTGGCAGGCGGAGCTGGACGCCGCGCTGGCGCGGCGCGGCATGACGGCCCAGTGGTGCATGGCCACCCCGGCCGACATCATGGAGACGACCCACCTGAGCCAGGTGACATCGATCCGCACGTCGGGTGACCACGGCTACCTGGTTCCCCCGGAGCTGCTCTGGGCGTGGTTCCTCTACACCAACGCGTTGGTGAGACCGCTCGGGCTGTGGCCGTACAAGGACGTGTTCCGCAGCGACGGTCACGGCGGCAGCACAGACCCCGGAGCCGAAGCTGCGCTCGCCGCGTTGTCGGGCGGTCCGGTCGGCATAGGTGACCCGTTGGGGGGAGCCTCGCGCGAGCTGGTCCTGCGCACCGCCAGGGCCGACGGCCTGCTGGTGGCACCCGACGCGCCGATTGCCGCCATCGGTCGTTGCTTCGCCCGCCACGGCGTGCTCGAACCAGAACCGGTCGTGGGCGCGACCCACAGCGTCCATAGCGCCGGACGGTGGTCCTACGTGGTGACGATGCACTGCCACGACGGCAGCGGACCGCTGTCGACCACGTTGCATCTCCCCGAGCTCGGCAACGACACGCCGGCCGACTCGGCGCGCACACCGGTCACGAGCGCTGCGGTGCTCGACTGGCGCAGCGGTCAGGTAGCTCTGGTGGATTCGCGGAGCGCGCAGGTGGTCGAGGTCGCACCCAAGGCCTGGGCGCTGCACGTGTTGGCACCGCTGCTTCTCGACGGACGCCTGGCGGTGTTCGGCGACTCGACCCGCTACGCGACAGCGGGGCGCCAGCTGATCAGCGATGTTGAGGAGCGCGACGGTTCGGTCCGCGTCCGCCTTGCAGGAGCATCCGAGCGCGTGGTCCTGGTCGGCTGGTCGAACGCGGTGACGCTGCGGGCCGAGGTCACGACCGGCACGGTGGCGGCTCGCCAGGGCCCCGGTTCGGTCACCGAGCTCGAGGTGCTCGATGGCCGGTGGGAGCTCGCGATCGATCTGCCTGCCGAGCCGGGCTCGGCGACCGTAGAGCTGCTGGTGCAGCCCTGACCAGTGCTCAGCGGTCTCGGTCGGACAGGCGAACGGCGTGGCCGAGCGTGAAGTACGACATGGGCTTGGGGCCGCGGACGTAACGGCGCTCCAGGTGCTCGATACCGAACCCGGCGTCGCTGACCATGACCTCGGCATCACGGGTCAAGTGGCAGCCGCCGCCGAGGCGGTGTTGGATCGGCTCCAGCCGGCGCTGCCACCTGCGGACCGACTCGTCGGGAGCGCGCCCGTGCTCCAGGAAGTGGAAACGCCCTCCGGGGCGCAGCACCCGGCGCAGCTCGGCCAGAGCGGTCGGTACGTCCGGGATCGTGCACAGCGTGAAAGTCGCAAGTGCTCCGTCGCAGCTGGAGTCGTCGAGTGGTATCCGCTGCCCGTCGATACCCACGAACTCGACCTCGGCGCTGGCGGCACCGCAGCGCGCCAGCGACCTCTCGCGGGCCAGTGCGGAAGGCTCGACCGCCAGGATGCGGGTCACCTCGGTCGGGTACAGCGGCGCGTTGAAGCCCGAGCCGAACCCGATCTCGACGACGGTCCCCGACAGGCCTTCCGTGGCGCGTCGTCGATAGCGGTCCATTCCCTGGTTGCCGCATGCCAGCTCGATGATCCTCGGCAGCACCCGGTCCTCGTACCAACCCATGATCTTCTCCTCCGTGGGGCCGGTCGTGGCCGTGGCGGGGGTCAGTTGACCTGCCGCTCACGGCCTTCCCAGTAGGGCTCCCGCAGCTTGAACTTCTGCAGCTTGCCCGTAGCGGTGCGCGCGAGCTCGTCGCGGAACTCCACCGACGTGGGGCACTTGTAGTGCGCGATCTTGGAGCGGCAGTGCTCGATCAGGTCACGCTCGGTCACCTCGGAACCCGGATCGAGCACGACCAGCGCCTTGATCGTCTCCCCCCAGCGGTCGTCAGGGATCCCGATGACCGCTACCTCGGCCACGTGGGGGTGACCGAACAGGACGTCCTCGACCTCGATCGACGAGACGTTCTCGCCGCCCGAGATGATCACGTCCTTCTTGCGGTCCTGGATCGTGACGTAGTGCTCGTCGTCGATCGTCGCCCCGTCCCCGGTGTGGAACCAACCGCCAGCGAGCGCGGCGGTGGTCTCGGTGGGCTGGTCCCAGTAGCTCTTGAGCACCGTGTTGCTCTCGGCCAGCAGTTCGCCCTCGTCGTCGACGTCGAGCCTGGTGCCGAGCACCGGTGCCCCAGCACGAACCAGCTTGCGAGCCCGCTCCGCGGTGTCGAGCTCGTCCCACTCGGAGCGGCTGCGGTTCATCGTTAGCAGGGGGGCGGTCTCGGTCAGTCCGTAGATCTGGATGAACTCCCAGCCGAGCTCGGTCTCGACACGTTCGATCGTGCGTGACGGCGGCGGCGCGCCGGCGACGATGATGCGCACCCGGCGTCGACCGTCCGAACCGTTCCCGGGGATCGGTCCTTCCCAGCTCGCCGCGGCGTCGAGCACCATCGACACCACCGCAGGAGCGCCACACAGGAGCGTGACACCGTGGTCGCGGACCCGTCGCAGGATCTCCGCGCCGTCGACCTTGCGCAGAACTACCTGACGGACACCCATAGCAGCGGTCGTGTAGGGCATGCCCCAGCCGTTGCAATGGAACATCGGCAGCGTGTGGAGGTAGACGTCGCGGTCGTCGACCCCGGCGTGCCAGCCGAACATCGCCGCGTTGACCCACAGGTTGCGGTGGGTCATCTCCACACCCTTGGGTCGTGCCGTGGTGCCGCTGGTGTAGTTGATCGTCGCCGTGGCGTTCTCGTCGGGCACCCAGGGTGAGAACTCCAGGTCGTCGCGGTAGAGCACCTGGTCAGACTCCTCGCCGATGACGAACTTGTGCTGTGCCCGGACCCCTCCGAGCTGCTCCTCCAGCTCGGGGTCGATCAGCAGCACCTGCGCACCACAGTGTTCGACGATGTAGCGGACCTCGTCGGCGTGAAGACGGAAGTTGACCGGGACCGCGACCCGGCCGGAGTACGGCGCACCGTAGAGGGCGCTCAGGAGCCGGGCGGAGTTCTGCGAGACGACCGCGACCCTGCCGCCCTGGGGCACTCCGAGCGACTCCAGGCCGGCAGAGAACGCGCGTGCACGGCGGGCGACCTCGCGGTAGGTCATGTCCCCGAACGACGGTGCCGGCTGGTCGGGCTCGTCGACGATCCCGACACGGTCGCCGTAGACCGCCTCGGCGCGGTCCAAGTGGTCTCTGACGGTGAGCGGTACGAGCATCTTTCCACCCTTGTGGTCACGTGGCCGGGCCAGTCTCGCTCAGCTCGGCGGTCTCTGCTCGTACTGCGGGGAACCATCCCGTTTGGGGTGTGGGACCGAACGCGGCGCAGACTGACGCCGTGAGCTCGGTCGAACAGCGTGACCTGCTGATCATCGGCGGCGGTCCAGCCGGTGCCGCCGCGGCGATCCGTGCCGCCCGGGGTGGTGCGAGCGTCACGGTGTTCGAGAAGGGCGAACCCGGACGGGACAAGATCTGCGGTGACGGCTTGACGCCACGAGCCGTGCGTGCGTTGGACGAGCTCGGGGTCGATCTGAGTGACGCCCACCGGATCGACGGGTTGCGGATGATCGCCAACCGGACCGAGCGCCAGCTCCCGTGGCCCGGCATCGACCCGTTCCCCGCACACGGGGCGGTCTGGCCTCGCCGTCTTCTCGACGAGCGGCTGATGCAACTGGCCGGTGAGGCGGGTGCGGAGTTGCTCTGGGGGCAGGACGCCCTACCGGTGCTGGACGGCTCGCGTGTCACAGGTGTCCGGGTGGGAGCCAGGTCGTGGTCGGCGCCGATGGTGGTCGTCGCCACTGGCGCACCGGGGAGTGTCGCCAGGATGCTCGGCGCCGAGCGGGACCCCGACGAGCCCTTCGGCCTGGCGATCCGCGCCTATGCGGAGTCGCCCCGCCACGCCGAGCGGTACCTGGAAGCGTGTCTCACGCTGCGTGACGAACAGGGCGTGGCAGTACCCGGCTACGGGTGGATGTTCCCCTGCGGAGACGGAACGGTGAACATCGGCGTCGGGGCGCTGTCCACGATGAAGGGCTTCAGGTCTCTGAACCTCAACCGACTCCAGGACAGCTATCGATCTCTGGTGCAGGACAGCTGGGATCTGGGCCCGGACCGGGAACGCCCCCGTGCTTGGCGCCTGCCCATGAGCACGGTGCGTCGCCACGGGCCCGGATGGGTGGCGGTCGGTGACGCCGCCGGTCTGGTCAACCCGATGAACGGCGAGGGCATCGACTACGGGCTCGAGTCCGGCATGCTGGCAGCCGACATGTTCCTGGATGGTCCTGTCGGTGCCCCGGCGCGCTATGACCGGCTGCTCGGTGAGCGCTTCGACTCGTTCCTGAGGACCGGTCGACGGTTCTCGTTCCTGATCGGTCACCCGATGATCCTTCGTAGCGGCCTGAGGCTCGCGGTGGGCACCCAGGGCATCGCAGACCTGACGTTGCAGGTCATGGGCAACCTGGTCGACTCTTCGACCCCGGGCGCGGGTGGGATCGCCATGCGCAGCGCCGACAGGCTGCTCGCACTGGCCGATCCGGTGCTCCGACGGACGCGGGCCGGCGGGTAGCCGCCCGACCGCGCAGCACCGCCCGACCGCGCAGCACCGCCCGTCACGCGGCGGTCTCAGGTGTCCCAGGAGAAGACGCGGGTCGCGATCAGAGTCAGGACCGAGGCGAAGCCGAGGAGTATCGCCATCGGCACCACGATCGCCCCGACCCCGCCGTCGCGGACGAGCACGTCGAGGAGCCCGGTGCTCAGGTGACGCATCGGCATCAGCTCGGCGACCTGCTGCACCCAGTCGGGCATGTCGTCGATGGGGAAGAAGACGCCCGACAAGAAGGCCATGGGCAACACGACCAGGTTCACGGCGGCTGAAGCGGACTCCTCGGTGCGGGCGAACGAGCCGACGAGCAGGCCCACCGACAGGAACGCCAATGTGCCGGCGATCAGCAGCGGCAGGGCGAGCCACCACTGTCCGCGCAGCTGGAGACCGAAGGGTGGGGTCAGGGCGACGCCGATGAACACCGCTGCCTGAGCTATGGCCACGACGAGGCTGACCCCGATGCGGGCGCCGATCACCGAGGACGACGACACGGGCGACATCCGCAGCCGGCGCAGAACCTGGTTGCGGCGCCAGATCACCAGGTTCATCGCGGCACCGAACGCCGCCGACATGGCGATGGCCCACGCCAGCAGACCGGACGTCAGGTACTGGATCGGTTCGAACGACTCGTCCTCGACCTGCTGTGCGTCGACGGTGAAGCGAGGCGGCTGCCCGGTCGCCATGACGTTCGCCTGGCCGACCACGGCGTCGACCACCCCTTGCACGGTGGCGGAGGTGACCGGATCGGTGACCGAGTAGCGCAGCTCGACCCGGGTCCCGTCCTGTCTGATCGCAGCTGGAAGATCACCGTCACGAACGGCTGCGACGGCCTCGTCGAAGGAGTCGTAGCGTTCGATGGTGAAGACCTGTTCCGGGAGCGCGTCGACGAGCACTCCGTCACCGCTGACACCGATGGTCACCCGGCCTGCGTCGGCGCTGCCGAGCAGCAGCCCGAAAAGCACCAGGAACATGAGCGGGAACAGGAAGTAGAAGAACAACGCCGTCTTGTCAGCGGCGAGGCCCTTGAACATCGCCCGCGACAGGGACCACCAGGCCCTCATGTCGGGCTCTCGTCGCTGCTCGAGAGCTGCCTGCCTGTCATCGAGATGAACACGTCCTCGAGTGTCCCTGAGCGCACCTGCAGGCCGTCCAGCGCCCTCAGCCCGGCGAGCAGCTGGAGGACGTCCGCGGGTCGCCTGGTGATCAAGGTGAGTGCGCCTGTGTCGTGCTCCACGGAGTCCACGCCATCGAGCGTCCGGGCATCCTCCACGAGCATGGCATCGGGGGGGAGCATCAGCCGGGTAGGTGCGTCGAGCTGGCGGACGAGCTCGGCTGGGGTGTCCACGGCCAGGATCTTGCCGCGGTCCATGATCGCCACGCGGTCACACAGCTGCTCGGCCTCGTCCATGTGGTGAGTGGTGAGCACGACCGTGGTGTCGTCGCGGCGCGCTGAGCGGATGACATCCCAGAGGTTGCGTCTGGAGGCCGGGTCAAGACCCGCCGAGGGCTCGTCCAGGAACAGGATCTCGGGTCGGTGCACCAGCGCGCATGCGATGGAGAGCCGTTGGCGCTGGCCACCGGACAGCGCGGTCGACGTCCTGGTCGCCGGCCTCGGTCAGACCGACCTGATCGAGCACCTCGTCCGCCCGGGTGGCGGGAACGTCGTACAGATCGGTCACGGTGCGCAGCTGCTCGACGGCGCTCAGATGCTCGATGAACGCGCTGGCCTGCAGTTGGATCCCCATGCGACGCAGGAGAGCCTTGTTGCGGGGCCATGGATGCGAGCCGAGCACCTTGACGGTTCCGCCGTCGCTGTGGCGAAGCCCCTCGACCATCTCGAGCGTCGTGGTCTTGCCCGCTCCGTTGGGTCCGAGGATGCCGAAGCACTCGCCGATCTCCACGGCGAAGGCGATGTCGTCGACGACGGTCCGCTGGTCGTAGCGCTTGGTGAGACCGTTCACCTCGATCGCCGGGTCCACGGCCGAGCACGTTAGCGAATCGGTGATCACCCCAGGCCGTACTCACCCCAGGGCACGGTTCAGCGCTTCCATGTCGGTCCCGCAGGTGTAGAAGTGCGAGCGGCACTCCGTGGTGCCCCTGTCGACGAGGTCGAGCGTCACGCTCGCCCCGAGGGCGGTCGTGTGGGCTGCGAACACGACTGAGTGCCAGGACTGCACGATTCCGTCGCGGTCACCGTGGACCAGGTGTCCGGGAGGGTCAGTGGGGTCGACTGTGGTGATGGGAGAGGCAGCGATGCGTGCCGCTGAGGTGCTCAGCCCCCAGTTGCGTGGGAAGTCGTCGAGCATCCCGCCTGCCTCGTAGGCGCTCATGGCGCTGATCGACACCCACGCGTCGACGCGGGGGATCCTCCCGAACTCGGTGGGCGATCCGGGGGACGTACCGATCATCGCTGCCAGTGACCCGCCGGCGGAGTGTCCGACCACCACGACTCGTGACGCGTCGAGACCGTGGTCGGCCGACCCGTCGGTTCGGACCCAGTCGATCGCGAGCGCCACGTCGTCGAGCGCAGCGGGGAACGGGTCCTGCGGGGCGAGCCGGTAGTTGATCGACACCAGATCGAACCCCCGCTCCACCTGTGAGGCGACCGCCTCGAGCGCGCCCTGTCCGATCACCTGCTTGTCGCCCGAGGTCCAACCGCCGCCGTGCACGAACACGATGGTTCCCCGGCGCAACGACGAGGTCGTCCGGTAGATGTCGAGCACCTGGGAGTCGAGGGTTCCGTAGGGAACGTCGACGGCGTCGGGGTCGGCGAGCGCCGGGCGTGGTGCAACCTGGTCCACCGGTTCGGTGGCGGCTGGGGGAAGTGGTGCACACGCACCGACCAACGCCACGGCCGCAGGGAGGATGGTCGCCATCAGCAGGCGAAGTCGAATCTCGCGACTCACGGTCGTGGTGCTCCGTTCCACGGCCCGTCGGTCGGGCCGTCTCCGGGATGCATCGACTCGGGATGCGCGGCGCTGAAGCGTTCGACCACCAAATGGGTGAGTCGACCCATACCGCCGGGGGGTAGTTCGCCTGCGAGGACTCACGGGTGGGTCCAGCAAGGTAGCGTCGCCGGTCGACAGGACGAGCTCCAGGAGACACGGATGGGTGAGACGAACAGGTGTAGGCATGCGACGAGGTTCGGTCCCGTCGCTGTTGCGGCTCTTCTGCTCCTGGGTGCAGCGTGCTCCGAGGAGAACCGTGAGGCGATCGCCGACGATGCCCGCGAGACGGCATCGAGCGTGAAGGACGACGCCGCCCAGACTGCTTCGAGCATCAAGGACGACGCAGCTACGCAGTTGGACGAGGCGACATCGGAGCTCGAGGATCAGCTCAGCGGCCTCGACGACGAGCTGCGCACCAAGGTCGACGACGCCCGCCAGGAGGCCCAGCAGGTCGCCGAGGACGTTCAGACCCAGGGCAGTGAGATCAAGCAGGACACCAAGGACCAGTTCGCCGACCTTCAGGATCAGGTCGACTCGATCGACCAGGAGATCCAGTCCGCTGGCGACAATGTCTCATCGGCATTCACCACCGCGTGGGAGACCTTCAAGCAGTGGGTTGCCAGCCTGGGAGACACCATCGGCGGCTCCGGCGGCTGACCTCAGCGGTCCCGCTCAGCAGGCCCCGCTGCGCCCGAAGTTCTGGGTCCAGTAGAGCGTTCCGCCCGACCCCGACGCTCGTCCGAGTCCGATGTGGTGGTAGTTGGCCGACAGCAGGTTCGTGCGGTGTCCGGCGGAGTCCATCCAGGCACCGACGACCGAGGCGACGTCGGGCTGTCCAGCCGCGACGTTCTCGGCAAGCGCGGTCCAGCCGGTGTAGCCGGCGGCCTGCACCCGCTGCGACATCGTCGACCCGTTGGATCCCGTGTGGCTCATCCGCCCAGTTGCGGCCTGATCATCGCTGTGGCGCTGCGCGGCGGTCATCAGCGTCGTGCACACCTGTAGGGGGGCGACGCCCTCGTTCGCCCGTTCCTGGTTGACCAGGGCGACCATCTCGTCGGTCCAGGTCGTGGTCCCTGGTGGTGTCGTGGGTCCCGGGTCGGGGGAACCGCCCGGTGGGACCGGTGCACAGCCGACGGCGAAGAGGATGGCGACAGGTACGAGGAGCAGAACGCGGCGCATCTGGGTCTTTCGGCCTGTTCGGGGCATGACTTGAGCTGAGCCAGGAGTCCCTCGCGTTCGGTGCCCGCGGGCACGTTCCGGGTCGGGGTCCCCGTAGCCTCTCCGGATGCTGTTCGAGACCCGACATCACCGTGAACGACGCGAGCGGCTTGCCGCAGGGTTCCTACCCGAGTGGCGCGACCTGCTCTCGCGGCGCATGCACACCTGGGACCTGCTCGACGATGCCGAGCGCGCACGTATGGAGGGCCTGACCCTCGAGCTGCTGGTCGACCTGCACTGGGAGGCGGCGAACGGGTTCGACCTGACCGAGGACATCGAGGTGACGATCGCCGCCGGTGCGGCACTGCTGCTGCTGGGTCTGCCCGATGGTTCTTTCGCAAAGGTGCGAACCGTCCTGGTCCACCCGACGACAGTCGTCCTCACCGGTGAGCACTCCCAGGTGGCCGGGATCGTCTCTGATGGTCCGATGCCGATCCTCGGTCAGGCCGATCCTCACGGCCCAGTGCTCATCGTCTGGGACGAGGTGCTCGGCGAGGCGAGGCATCCGGGAAGCGGCCACAACGTGGTTGCCCACGAGTTCGCCCACCGTCTGGACATGCTCGACGGAGACGCCGACGGGGTCCCGCCGATGGCGGACGCGGAGTTGGCCGAACGCTGGGTGCGTGTGTGCACCGAGGTCTACGAAGCAGTCGTCGAGGGGCGGGGTGGGCGCTGTCCTTCGCTCGTACGCGGGGGTGAACCCTGCGGAGTTCTTCGCCGTCTCCACCGAGGCGTTCGTAGACGCACCCGTGGCTCTCCGGACCGAGCAGCCGGAGCTCTACTCGGTTCTGTGCGACTACTTCGGTCAGGACCCAGCCGCGCGCTGGCGTTGAGCGCCGGCGTCGGGCCGAACGCAGCGCCCCGGGAACGCGAAGTGGCCCGGGCGATCGCCCGGGCCACTTCAACAAGCAGGCAGATCGTGACCGCCGGTCTCAGTTCCTCGAGACGCCGAAGTTGTAGGTGTGCTGGCCACCGGCTCCGCTGAACGACTGGGTGAAGTTCGTGGAGTTCTTGAAGGTGAAGAAGCCACCGCCGACGATGTCCGGCGGAAGCTCGACCAGCGGGATGGCCAGGGTGATCGGCGGGGTGCTGGCGGTTGCGTCGTTGATGATGTCGGCCAGGCCGCCCTTGGCGCCGATGCCCAGGTACAGGGCGCCACCGAGCACGTCGTCACCGAGGCCGAGCAACGGGATGTTCTGGACGAGCACGCCCAAGGCGTCACCGATGTGGTCGAGGATCATGGCGAGGATGTCGTTGACGTCGTTCGGGAGCGTGCCGGCGGCCAGGGTGCTGTTGAGAGCATCTTCGAGGATGTTCGCAACGCTGTCTGCGGCTAGACCGTTGCCGACGAAGTCCTCCTCGGATGCCCAGGAGTAGACGCCGACGACCTCGAGCTTGTTGGAGCTGCTGGCCAAGTCCACCACGTCGAGGGGCTTGATGTTGTTCCAGGTGATCGCGTTCTGCTGGTTGCCCGTCAGCGTGACGGTTGATCCGGCCGGGATGTTCTCGGGAGCGTCGGTGCGGTTGTTGACGACCTCGGTGCTGGCGGAGCCGGCAGCACCGATCTTCACGCGGAAGCCGATGTTGAGCGTGTACGGCTCGTCCTTGCAGCCGTTGAGGACCTCGAGTGGGATGCACTCGCCGAACAGGCCGCGGACCTCGTCCTGGCTGTCGTTGACGGTGACCGAGTTGGCCCGGAAGGTCCAGCTCTGGCTCGATGGGGCCGACGGGGCACAGGCGGCCGCCAGCCCCATGACCGAGAGGATGGCTACTGCAAGTGCGAGCCGTGAACGTGTCCGTTGCATTTGTGTCCTTCCGAGGCCTTGCGTGTACGCAACGCCCCTTGTCACTGGTGCCCCGCGGACACCGCTCCCTCGGCATCGCAGAGTGCAGATGCCTCGCCCTGCCAGACCTGCAAGGTGCAGATGTGGCTCCGAACAAGGTAACCCCAGTCCCTGACGAAGTCCACAGTTTGTCGAACAGGATTCGGTCAACGGAACCGTGCCCGGTCTGGGACCATTGATCGATGATGGTGGGAGAGTGGCTGCGGGCGATCGGGGTCGTTTCGACGGTCGACCTCCTGAGGATCGAGCACCTCCGTGACGACTTGGACACGACGGCGCGAGCTGCGGCGGGGCTCATCCGCTCTCACGCCGATCCGGCTCTGTCCTTGCCCTTGCGACTGTCCAAGTCCCTTCTGGCGAACCTGGAGTCCTGCGAGCGGCGGGCCTTGGCGGTCGCAGGCTCCGGTTCCGACCTGGAGATGTCCGCGCCGATGCTCGCTGGTCGGGCGTTGGATCAGTTCGTCGCCCACCGGTTGTTCGTGGGTCGCGTGCTCGAACCCCTACCGGTGCTCGACGAGATGTTCGACGCCTGCGGCGATCAGGAGGCCCACGACGCTCTGGCGCAGATGGAAAAGGCCGATGCGGTGGACCTGCTCGAGCCGATGGCGGCCGCGGCGGACGCCTGGGCGGACGTCGACGAGGACTGGCAGCCCCGACTGCAGAGCCGTGCCGTTGCCATGTTCGCCGATGGCGACGTCATCTGTTCCGGAGTTCTCGACGTGGAGCTCGGCGGAGCGGGCACACCCCACCCGGGCGTCGTGGTCGAGGTCAAGTCCGGGTCGGTCGCCTCGTCGCACGCTCACGAGGTCTACCTGTACGCCCTTCTCGTCGCCCTGCGCGACCGGCGTGCGCCGGCTGTTGTCGCCAGGTGGTACCCCGGCAAGATGCCGGCAGGTGTCGAGGTCACCGACGGCCTGCTGTCGTCGACGACCGAACGGTTGCGCGACGCGATGATGCGCTGGTCGGAGCTCACCTGCGGAGATCCTCCGGCTGAGCGCCCTGGCCCGTGGTGCGACTGGTGTCCCGAGCTGACCGATTGCCAAGTGGGCACCACCGCCGTCGCGAACCGCGGCGAGGTGGCGAACGGTGGCGACGTGGACTCCCGGTGACCTACGACAGGGCCACCCGCATGGCTCTGGCAGAGGAGGCGACGGGCAATGTCGCTGCTGGCTTCGCCGCCGTGCTCGGCGAGCGCCTCGCGATCGAGCCTGGCGCGAGGCGGCCGAACGTCTACGACCACGGGATGGTCGTGTCGCCACACGACCTGCTCGAGCGCTGCCCGAGCAGGGCAGCGCAACCGATGACCGGTGACTTCGTCTGGTCGGCTCGCACCGCTCAGCGCCAGATCGGGCTCGGTGCCCTGCGTCTCCTGGACGACGACTCCACCGGCGTACACGAGCTGGGTCCTGCCGTCACCGAGGTGCTGGCGAATCGCAGCGCACTCGGACGGTCGCTCGCCGACTGGGTCGACGACTTGGGACCGGCGGGGCTCGCGGCGGTGAGCGCAGCTGCGCTCACCTGGGCTGCCGGGTTGCTCCGTGTCGTCCCGCGGGATCGGAAGGCGCGGTGGGCAGATCCGGCGCAGAAGGCGAAGTGGGACCATCCCGACAGGCTGGTGCAGGTGGTCGCGGCGCACGATGCGTCGATGGGCGGAATGTCCACTGGAGAGGTCCTGCTGCTCGTAGCCGACACCGACACTGACTCGACCGTCAGGATGCGAGCCGCGCACCTGGCCCTCGTGCGAGCGATGCAGTCGGGCCATGCGCCGGTGCGCGTGACGGTTGCGAGTCCGTCGCGAGGCGCGAAGGTGCGCGTCGACGTGAATCGCGAGCTCCTGGCTCTGGCCGTCGACCGCGTGGTGGAGCACGTGGCGCTCCGGGCGGATCCCTCGTCAGCTCTCACGCGGCCGGGTCGCTGGTGCACCCACTGCCACCTGATCGAGGTGTGCGAGGCTCACGTGTGAGATCGAGCCTGCAGGGAGGCGATCATGGGTCAGAACGAGGCGAGCGAGTCGACGCGCCGAGTGCTCCAGCAGGCAGCGGCTGACCTGCCCTTCGCCGACACCGCCGACTTCGACGACGCGCGGCGAGGGCTGATCGCGCCGCTGCCCGACGGAGGCCGGATCACTGACGCCGCCGGCAGCGTGGTGTGGGACGCGGCCGGTTTCGACTGGGTCAACCACGGCGACTGCCCCGACACCGTCCACCCGAGCCTCAGGCGACAGACCCAGCTGCTGACCCTGCACGGGCTGTTCGAGGTGTGCGAGCGCGTGTACCAGGTGCGCTCGGCGGACCTGGCGAACATGACGATCATCGAGGGCGACAGCGGGATCATCCTGGTCGACCCCCTGACCGCGCCGGAGACGGCGGCCGCAGCACTCGAGTTGTACCGCGAACACCGCGGCGACCGGGTCGTGGTCGCGGTCATCCACACCCACAGCCACGTCGATCACTTCGGCGGGGTGAAGGGCGTCACGAGCCCAGAGGACGTCGCAGCGGGGCGGGTGGCGGTCATCGCCCCGGTCGGGTTCACAGAGGCGGCACTCTCGGAGAACGTGCTCGCCGGCAACGTCATGACCAGGCGTGCCAGCTACATGTACGGCCCGCTGCTGCCCAAGGGGCCGACCGGCACAGTCAGCCCGGGCCTCGGTCTGGGAATCCCGCTGGCCGCCACATCGTTCATCGAGCCGACCGTGGAGGTGACCGGCGAGGTCGAGGCGATGACCATCGACGGCGTCGAGTTCACGTTCATGCTCGCGCCCGACACCGAGGCGCCGGCCGAGATGCTGTTCCATCTTCCGCAGTTCCGCGCCCTGTGCTCAGCCGAGGACGCCACCCACGTCCTTCACAACCTGTACACGCTGCGTGGCGCGCGGACACGCGACGCCAAGTCGTGGGCGTACTACCTGGACAAGGCGATCGAGCTGTTCGGCTCGGAGTCCGACGTCGTCTTCGCTCAGCACCATTGGCCGACGTGGGGGAAAGAGCGGGTGACCGACTTCCTGGAGGTGCAGCGCGACGCCTACAAGTTCCTCCACGACCAGGTCCTGCGACTGGCGAACCACGGCGAGACGATGCTCGAGATCGCCGAGCAGCTGGACTTCCCGCCGGAGCTCGGCGACAGGTGGTGCAACCGCAGCTACTACGGCTCGATCAACCACAACGCCAAGGCCGTCTACAACCTCTACCTGGGCTGGTTCGACGGCAACCCCTCGACGTTGCACCCGCTGCCGCCGGTCGAGTCGTCCCGGCGCTACGTCGACTACATGGGCGGCGCGGACGCTGTGGTCGCACGTGCCAGCGTCGACGCCGAGGCCGGTGAGTACCGCTGGGCCGCGCAGGTGCTGAACCACGTCGTGTTCGCCGAACCGGAACACCTGGAAGCACGTGGGTTGCTCGCCGACGTGCTCGAGCAGCTCGGCTACCAGAGCGAGAACGGTGTGTGGCGGAACTTCTATCTGACCGGCGCACAGGAGTTGCGTAGCGGAGTCTTCGACCTGGGCACGACACCCGGTCGCAACCCCGACATGCTCGCCGCCATGCCGGTGCCGACGCTCGTCGACTACCTGGCAGTCAGGTTGGAACGCGTCAGCGGCTCTCGGTGTGCGCCTGGGAATCGGGCTGGACATGTCGGACACCGGAGAACATCGCACGATCGAGGTTCACCGCAGCGTGCTCAACCACTACGAAACGACGAGGGCCACTCCGGTGGACCTGACGATCACAGGTCCGACCGATGCGGTCAAGGCGCTGTTGGTGGGCACCGACGACCTGGATGAGGCGACCGCCGCAGGCCGGCTGGCGGTAATGGGGAATGCGACCGCATGGGTGCGGTTCGTGTCGATGCTCGACGAGTTCCGCACCTGGTTCCACATCGTGGAGCCGTGACCGGCGCTCAGCTCTCGTGTTCGATCGATCCGACCACGTAGATGCAGTTGGCCGATGCGACCTTCACCGCTGTCGAGGTCCGCACCTCCACCTCGCAGAAGACGACGCGGTGCCCCCTTCGGGTGACCCATGCCTCGGCCACCAGGTCCTCCTGGCGCACCGGTGTCAGGTAGCGCACCGACAGCTCGATGGTGGAGTACCGCCGCCGGCCGTCGTATGCGGTGCCGATGGCCGGCACGACGGCGGTATCGACGAGCGTCGCTATCGCTCCTGCGTGCATCAGCCCGTTCGGCTGGTTCAGCTCGGGGCGCCACGGCATCGAGATCCACGCGTAGTCCCGCCGGAGCTCGTCGACGGCCATCCCCACGATCGCTGAGAACGAGTCGTGATCATCCCACTCGCCGTAGGTCGACCAGCGCTGCTGCACCGATTGGGGTAGCAGGTCGAACTGTTCGGCGCGCCACGACGTCATGGGCGAAGTGTTGCATCCTCGGAGCGCCTCGTGCAGCCGAACCGCGCGGGCCGACGGTACGGTGGTCGCTCAAGTTCGACACGCCCGGGGCGCCGAACGGTGCCCGATCCGGAGGTTCCGCAATGGCCGAGGCCTACATCATCGACGCAGTCCGTACCCCCGTGGGTCGCCGTGGCGGCGGACTCGCCGGCGAGCACCCGGCTGACATCGGGCGCGCATGTGCTCAACGCGCTCGTCGACCGTACGGGCATCGACCCGGTGGCGGTCGAGGACGTCGTGTTCGGGTGCCTGGACACGATCGGCTCGCAGGCCGGCGACATCGCCCGCACCTGCTGGCTCGCGGCCGGACTGCCCGAGGAGGTCCCCGGCATCGACCATCGACCGCCAGTGCGGCTCGTCGCAGCAGGCCGTGCACTTTGCCGCTCAGGCGCGTCCTGCTCGGGGACCCAGGACCTGGTTGTCGCCGGTGGAGTGCAGAACATGTCGACCATCCCGATCGTCCTCGGCGATGCTCGTCGCGGACCGGTTCGGCATCAGCGACCCGTTCTCGGGGTCGACCGGCTGGGTGAAGCGCTACGGCACCCAGGAGGTGAGCCAGTTCGTCGGCGCCGAGATGATCGCCGGTGACTGGGACATCACACGCGAGGACATGGAGGAGTTCGCCGTGCAGTCCCACGAGCGTGCGATCCGTGCCCGGGCCGAGGGTCGATTCGACAACGAGATCGTCGCGTACGGCGACGTCACCCAGGACGAGGGCCCACGTGAGCCCGACCTGCGAGAAGATGGCCGTTCACTCAAGCCGCTCATCGAAGGCGGACGCCTGACGGCCGCTGTGGCCTCGCAGATCTCGGACGCGGCCGCGGCGATGCTCGATCGCGTCCGAGCGCGGCGGTCGAGCAGCACGGCCTGAAGCCCCGGGCCCGGATCCACCACCTGTCCGTACGCGGTGAGGATCCGATCCGGATGCTCTCCGCCCCGATCCCGGCGACCCGCTACGCGCTCGACAAGGCCGGCATGACCCTCGACGACATCGACCTGGTCGAGATCAACGAAGCGTTCGCCTCGGTCGTTCTCGCCTGGGCGAAGGAGCTCGACGCCGACCTGGGAAAGGTGAACGTCAACGGCGGCGCGATCGCGCTCGGGTCACCCGCTCGGCGCTACCGGAGTCCGTCTCATGACGACGATGCTGAACGAGCTCGAGCGCACCGGCGGGCGCTACGGCCTGCAGACGATGTGCGAGGGCGGCGGCCAGGCCAACGTCACGATCATCGAGCGGCTGTGACGACGGGCTCAGCGGCCGATCTTCAGGGCCGCCTTCACTCGGCGGCCGACCTGCTTGCGTCGGATCGCCCCAGGGTCGCGCAGCAGCTCGCCGCCGTGCTCGCGCGCCATCGCCACCAGTCGGCGTAGACGGCTGACCCGGCGCGGAGCGGTGGCGAGCATCGGCTGGTAGCCGAGCGACCGCATCTGGTCGAAGCAGTACTCCTCGACCCGGCGTTGCAGCGCCGGGTCGAGGGTCCGGCGCCACTTGTCGAGGCGCTCAGGGTCGCCGGGGAAGCGCTCGATCAGATCGTCGATCGGGTCGAGCGACAACCCCACGGCGCGAAACGCCCACTCCAGGCTCGGGCGAGGGTCGCGGGCCATCTCGACCAGGTCGACGACACAGAAGCGGTCGTCGTGCTCCCCAGGGCGCAGCCCCAGGTGCCCGGTCACGTACTCGGCGTGGGTGTTCCAGTACGTGGCGCTGTAGTCGACGCTGTGGTCGAACTTCTTCGCCTGCGACGCCATCACCCCGCGGGGGTCGCGGGTCAGTACCAGGAACTTCGCGTCGGGCCACTGCTCCAGCAGCACCTCGGTCAGCTCGATCCGCAGAAGCTTGTTGCCCCAGTGGCTGGTGCTCTCGAGGGAGCAGAAGATCGTCTCGCACACCGCCGGCCACCCCGGCTCCAGGCCGTAGGCGGAGACTGCACGCCCGATCACCTCGGGGTCGGCGAGTCGCTCGAACAGCTCGGCGTTGCTCGGATCGTCGATCGTGTCGTGGAGGGCCGCGAACAGTTCCGCCATCGCCGCCTCACGCTCCGCCGGCCGCCGGAGCCTGTCGGCGAACCGTCGATGCAACTCGATGCCCTCGACGGGCAGCTTCGACTCGTAACCCATCGACATGTCGGGGTGCGACGCGCACAGGTCGAAGACCCAGCTGGTTCCGCTGCGGGAAGTCCCCACGATGAAGAGTGCGGCAGGCACAGCCGGTTCCCCCTGATGGTTCGGCGTTGCTGGTGAGCCGAGGAGCCTACCGTCGAGCTGGTCGCGAACCTTCAGTAGGTGCACCCCTGTTGCCGATAGGTGCTCGGGTGCACGATGCGCCCTGGAACGACATGACCGAACTCGAATCACACCCGACTGCCCCGGTCCTGGAGGACCCGTCGACCACGCGGCTGATGCTGCGCCGGGTCGGTGATCCGCGCGGCGCAGAGCTGCTGCAGCGCGCGGGTGCAGTCTCCACCAGCATCACCGTCGTTGCCCCCGCCGGTGGGGCCGCTGCCGTGCCGATCGTCGGTGCGCTCGAGTCGTTCTCATCCCCTCACGTGCGCGCCGAGCTGCTCATCATGGAGGATGAGCTCGACGAAGGTCACCTCGCCCTTCGTGAGCTCCTCTCCCGTTCGACGAGGTCATGGCGAACCGCGCCCCGCCCTCCCGGAGGTAGGGCGGGTTCGCTCGCGGCGGCGTCGGTTGCCGCCGAGCACGAGTTCCTGCTCGTGGGCAGCGGTGGAGGCTCCCGCTACGACCAGGTCGACGCAGCGCTCTCGTTGATGTGGACCGAAGGCGCCGACATCGCCCTCATCCGAGCAGGCGAGAGCGACGCCGCGGACGCCGGGGATGGCGTCGACCCCTCGGCGACACTCGACGCGCGTGGCTCGGTCTGGGGGCCCCCGTCCCGGAAGGCCGGCTGGTGCTCATGCGCCGCTGGGTGGCGCGCTGGCTGTTCAACGAGATCACCCGCGCCATCTCCCCCGGGGACGAGATCGCGGATCGGGCCCGGCTGCTGGGCGTCGGGATCGTCCAGCTCGCCTGGTTCGCACCGGATCTGCCGGTGGGCGCCGAGGACTGAGCCTGCTGGCTGGAACGCGTTCCACCGCGGTCGCCTACGCTGCCGCGGTGGATTTCGACGACTCCCCCGAGCTGGCCGACTTCCGTGCCGAGGTGCGGACCTTCCTCGACGCGAACGCCGAACTGAAGCACGGTGACGAGCGAGACTGGTCCCGCAACGGGGCGGCGACAGATCCCGACGTTGCAGCGGACTACCGGGCTCGCTGCCGCGCATGGCAGAGGCTCCTGCACGAGTCCGGATGGGCGGGGTTGGCGTGGCCGACCACGTTCGGTGGCCGCGGGCTGAGCGCAGCGCACCAGATCGTCTTCGGCCAGGAGCTCGCCCGCTACGACGCGACATCCGGCTTCATCACCGCCGCCCAGGCGCTGGTCGGTCCGACGCTCATGGCCCACGGCACCCGAGAGCAACAGCAGCGCCATCTCGGGCCGCTCCTGTCGGGTGAGGAGTCGTGGTGTCAGCTCTTCTCGGAGCCCGGCGCCGGGTCGGACCTGGCCGCGCTCGCCACGCGGGCCGTGCGCGACGGCGACGACTGGGTCGTGAACGGTCAGAAGGTCTGGACGTCTTCGGCCCAGCACGCCGACTTCGGCATCCTGGTCGCCCGGACCGACCCCGATGTGCCGAAGCACGAGGGGCTCACCTTCTTCATAGTCGACATGCGCAGTCCGGGCATCGAGGTGCGACCACTGGTGCAGGCGCAAGGGGTGGCGCACTTCAACGAGGTGTTCCTGTCCGACCTGCGGGTACCGGACGAGAACGTCGTCGGCCAGGTGGGCGACGGTTGGAAGGTCACCCGAACCACGCTTCGTAGCGAGAGCTCGATGATCTCGGGTGCAGGACTGGCGACGGGGTTCGTCGCGGTGCTCGCCACCGCTCGTAGGCTCGGGCGGACCGACGACCCGATCGTGCGTCAGGAGCTCGCCAAGGTGCACACGAACGAGCTGATCCTCAAGTGGATGGGCTGGCGCACCCAGACGGCGGTCATGACCGGCCGCAAGGAGCTTGCTCTGCACGGGTCGCTGCTCAAGAACTTCTTCACGCGGTCGGCTCGCGCACCGGGTGAATCTGGCGGTCGATCTGGAGGGCCCCGAGGGGATGCTCTGGCACGACGCCGAGGGCGATGGCTTCTGGCAGTACCAGTGCCTGAACCAGTTCGCGTCCCGTATCGGTGGGGGCACCGAGGAGGTGCATCGCAACAACCTCGGCGAGCAGGCACTCGGCCTGCCGCGGGAGCCGTCGTCGGACCGCGAGGTCCCGTGGAACCAGAGCGTGCGCGCCTGACGGCGCGCTCGACGAGTCGAGGAGGTAGGCGATGATGCTCGAAGGCAGGACCGCGATGGTCACCGGGGTCGGCCCCGGAATGGGGCGCGACATCTCCCTGGCGCTCGCGAACGAGGGAGCCGACGTCGTACTGGTCGCCCGTTCGGAGAAGGTCGTTCCTTCGGTGGTCGAGGAGATCGAGGCGATGGGTCGCCGTGCCTTCCCGGTCTACGGCAACATCGCCAAGCGCGACGAGTGCGAGCGAATCGCAGCGGAGGCACTGGCTGCCACGAGCACCCTCGGGCTCGACCGGTCGGGTCTCGACATCCTGGTCAACTCGGCGTTCCACGGCGGGGAGCACACCCGTTTCGAGGACGCCGATCTGGAGCGTTGGCGGCGCCCGGTGGACATCAACTACTTCGGTACGTTGCAGCTGACCCAGGCGGTTCTGCCGCAGATCAAGCTGGCAGCGGAACGTACCGGCGATGCCCGGATCGTGATGATCAACACCATGTCGGTGCAGCGGATCGAGGACGGCGCCGGGGCCTATGCAGGATCGAAGGCCGCTCTCGCCGCGGTGACCAAGACCCTTGCGGTCGAGCTCGGTGAGTACGGCATCAGGGTCAACGCAGTGCACCCCGGCTACATATGGGGCGACAGCGTGCGGATCTACTTCGAGTGGCAGGCGAACGATCGCGGGGGCGACACGACCTGGCAGGACATCTACGACGAGCGGGCGGCCGAGACCGCTCTCGGCTACCTGCCGCACTCGTCGGAGATCGCCGGCGCCGTGGTGTTCTTCGCGTCGCCGCTCGCCAGATGCGTGACCGGAACCGCGCTGGCGGTGAACGCGGGACACTGGATGGCGTCCAGCGCCTGATTCGGTCGTACGCGCAGCGCTGTCAGCCGCGACCGGACCTGCGGCGCTGACGCCGGGCGAACACGCCGGCGCCGACTGCAGCGCCGAGCAGGGCGGTGACGCTCAGCACCACCCACTGCGAGGTGTTCCACTCGACGAAGAGGAAGTCGACCGTGATCGGGTCGCGGTTCGACAGGATGAAGATCAACAGCACTACCGCGATCAGCCCGCCGACGAGCTGGCGGGCGTTGATCCTGAACCCGTGGGTGTCGCCGGTGGACGCCAGCTTCTTCTTGGAGGGCAGGTCGCTCATGAAGTCACGCTAGGTCCGTCCGGCGGTTCAGCGGCCGATGATGCGTGCCTGTTCGTCGAGCACCGCGTAGACCTCGTCGGCGGGTGCCGACGGCAGCCGGAACACGCATTCGGTGACGCCGATCCGTTCGAAGTGATCGAGCTTGTCCGGGCTGGGGTGGGAACCGAACGCCACGATGCGCATCGTTTCCGGGTCGCGGCCGGCATCTTGCATCGCAGCGTGGAAGGCAGGGATGGACTCGGCCAGCCCGGCCCCACCGATTGGGATCCAACCGTCGCCGTACTCGGCGATGTGGGCGAACATCTTCTGCCCGGCTCCGCCGCCGACCAGCACCGGCACAGGCTGCAGCGGCTTCGGCCACGACCAGGTCGGAGGGAAGTCGGCGTGAGCCCCGTGGTACTCGGCGACGTCGTCGCTCCAGAGTGCCTGCATGGCCAGTACGTGGTCCCTGGCATGGGCTCGGCGGCTGCGGTACTCGACGCCATGGTCGGCCATCTCGTCCTCGTTCCAGCCGAAACCGACACCCATCTCGAAACGTCCGTCAGAGACGTTCTGGAGCGTCGCGACGGCCTTCGCGGTCACCAACGGCTCACGCTGCGCCGGCAGCATCACGCCGGTCCCCAGCCGGATCGTGGACGTGACCGACGCTGCGGCGGCCAGGGCGATGAGCGGGTCCACCGAGCGCTTGTACTCCTCGGCCAGCACCGCGTCGCCGGTCGGAGGCGGCGTGCGTCTGCTCGTCGGGATGTGGGTGTGCTCGGGGATCCAGATCGAATCGAATCCCCGCTCTTCGGCGGCTCGAGCCAGGTCGACGACGGACACCGATCGGTCGGTCGAGAAGATGGTGACACCGAAGCGCATGTCGTCCCCCTGTTCGCGCTCGCCCCCGTTGGACGCGCACGACAGTTTGTGCCCGCACCTGACGGGGTGTCAGATTCTCTGCCATGGGCATCTGTGACGGACGTGTGGTGATCGTGACCGGCTCGGGCCGGGGATTGGGCCGGGCGCACGCGCTCGAGTTCGCCCGCCAGGGCGCGAAGGTGGTCGTGAACGACCTGGGTGTCGCACAGGACGGTTCCGATCCCTCCGACACGCCCGCACAGCAGGTGGTCGACGAGATCGCCGCCCTGGGCGGCGAGGCGGTCACGTCCTCCCATGACGTGTCCGACTGGGACGCGGCGGGGGAGATGGTGCAGCTGGCCATCGACACCTTCGGGGGCCTGGACGTCGTGGTCAACAACGCCGGAATCGTGCGTGACCGCATGTTCGTCAACTCCGAGCAGGTCGAGTGGGAAGCGGTCATGAAGGTGCACGTGCTCGGCCACGCCGCGCCGTCGCGGCACGCTGCGACCTACTGGCGTGCCCGGGCCAAGGCCGGCGAGGCGGTGGACGCCCGGATCATCAACACCTCCTCCGGTGCGGGACTCATGGGTTCGATCGCCCAGGCCGCCTACTCCGCCGCGAAGGGCGCCATCACGAGCATGACGCTGGTGCAGGCGGCCGAGCTCGGGCGCATCGGAGTCACTGCGAACGCCCTCGCCCCGGCTGCTCGCACCCGCATGACCGAGGAGGCCTTCGCCGACATGATGGCCGAGGTCGACGAGGGTGCCTTCGACGCGATGGCACCCGAGAACGTCTCGCCTCTGGTCGCGTGGCTGGGATCGGCGGAGTCGTCGGGAGTGACCGGTCGGGTCTTCGAGGTCGAAGGTGGGATCATCGGGATCGCCGAGGGCTTCCGCCACGGTCCCCGGGTCGACAAGGGCGCCCGTTGGGACGCAGCCGACATCGGCCCGGTCGTGGCAGAGCTGCTCGAGCAGGCCGAGACACCCACCCCGGTCTACGGCGCCGGCTGAACCTGTCGACCGGCCGGCCAGGCTGTCCTGCGGGCGCGCTGTCGGGCACTCGCCCGGGCATGTCACCTGCGCTGCAGGAACGCAGCTATCGCCTCTCGCGCGCCATCGCTTGCGAACAGGCGCGCGACTGAGCTCCGCCATCCGGTCGCCGGCCTCGTCGATGTGCTCGACGAGTTCGGCGGCGAGAAGCGCCTTCGTCTCGGCCAGGCCCTGGGGGTGCGCAAGCTGGAGGTCGCGGCAGACCGCAGCGATCTCCTCGTCCAACTGGTCGCTGGGGACGCTACGAGTCACGATCCCCATCGACTCGGCTTCTGCAGCGTCGAACGTGCGACCGGTCAGGAAGGTGTCTGCCGCAGCCCGGCTGGTCATCCGGGCGAGGACGGTCAGACTGATCACCGCGGGGGCGACACCCAGCCGTGCCTCGGTGAACGCGAACGTGACGTCGTCGGAGCAGATGGCGATGTCGGCGCTCGCGACCATGCCCAGTCCGCCGGCACGAACCGGCCCGGCCAACCGCACCACCACCGCCTTGGGGTGGGTGACGATCTGTCGCTGCAGGGCCACCAGTGCCAGGGTGCCCTGCTCCATCGCGCCGTCTGACACCTCGCTCAGGTCGGCACCGGAGCAGAACACCCGATCGGCGCTGCGTAGGACCACCACCGCCGAATCGTCCTCACGTGCCGCGTCGAGCGCCGCTGAGAGCTCGGTGACGAGCTGGCGGCTCAGTGCGTTGCGGTTGTGGGGGCTGTCCAGTGTGATGGTGGTGATGCCGTCGGCGACGTCGTGGTGGACGAGCTCGGTCATGTGTGTCTCCTGCGGATCCGGAACGGGAACTGAGTCAGTACGACTTGGGTAGGCCAAGCGAGTGCATACCGACGAAGTTCAGGATCATCTCGCGCGAGACCGGGGCGATCCGACCCAGGCGGGCGGCGACCATCATGTTGGCCAGGCCGAACTCGGCGGTCAGCCCGTTGCCGCCATGGGTGTGCACGGCCACGTCGGTGGCGTTGCAGGCGATCTCGCCTCCGGCGTACTTGGCCATGTTGGCGTACTCACCTGCGGCGAAGTCATCGCCGGCGTCGTAGAGCGCCGCGGCCTTCTGCCACAGGAGCCGGGCCTGTTCGAGCTCGATCTTGACCTTGGCCAGGGGGTGGGCGATGCCCTGGTGGGAGCCGATGGGCTGACCTTTCCAGACGGACCGCTCCTTGGCGTACTCGACGGCTCGTCCGAGCGCGTACCGGGCGATGCCGCACGACATGGCTGCACCCATGATCCGCTCGGGGTTGAGCCCCGCGAACAGCTGCCACAGGTCGCCGTCCTGCTCGCCGATCAGGTCGGTGTTCAGGACGTGCACGTCGTCGAGGAAAAGGGTGAACTGCTTCTCGGGAGCCGCCCAACCCATCTCGATCGGTGCACGGTCGAACCCCGGGGTGTCGGTGGGGACGACGAACAGGGCAGGACGGAGCTTGCCGGTCTTCTCGTCCTCCGTGCGGGCGACGATCAGCACCGCCTGCGCTTCGTCCACCCCCGAGATGAAGGTCTTCTGGCCGTTGAGGACCCACTCGTCACCATCGCGGCGAGCGGTCGTCGTGATCTCGTGCGAGTTGGATCCAGCGTCTGCCTCGGTGATGCCGAACGCCATCAGCAGGGTTCCGTCTGCGATGCCCGGCAGCCACCTCTGCTTCTGTTCGTCGGTGCCACAGCGCACGATTATCGAGCCGCAGATGGCGGGTGATACGACCATCATCAGCAAGGGTGCTCCAGCTGTTGCGCACTCCTCGAGCACGGCTGCCAGGTCGGCCATTCCTCCACCGCCGCCGCCGTACTGCTCGGGCAGGTTCACTCCCAGGAACCCGGTCCGGCCCATCTCGAGCCACATGTCGGTCATCTTGTCGCCTGCGGCGGCCTGGCGCTCCACATAGGCACGGCCGTAGGACCCGGCCAGCTTGGCGACAGCCTGGCGAAGGGCGACGCGTTCCTCGGGTTCGTCGAACATCGTTGTCACTGCAGTCCTCCTGCGGGTGCTGCGTCGGTTTCGATGTCAGGGTCGCCCTCTGCCCTGACCACTGCGAGCACAGCACCGGCTTCGACCTGGCTGCCGACGGTCGCGGCCAACTCCGCCACCACTCCGGCCGCAGGGGCGTCGATTGCGTGCTGCATCTTCATCGCCTCCATGACGACCAGCGTCTGGCCTTCGGCGACCGTGTCGCCGACCGCTGCGCGCACCTCGACGACGCTCCCGGGCATGGGAGCCAGCAACGACCCGGCGGCGACCTGGTCGGCCGGGTCGACGAAACGCGCCCGGCGAGTCAGCGAGACGTGACCCAGGGCGGACTCGACATCCACGTCGCCGGAGTCACCGCGTGTCGGCGACGTGGATCCGGAACCTGTGGATCAAGCCGTCCACCACGAGCCTCACGACAGTGGGATCGCCCGATCGGTCGCAGACGACGACACTACTGACGCTCACGTCGTCTCTGCCGTGAAGGGTGAACGATCGTCCTCCGTGCCAGCGCACCTCGACAGGGTCACCGGCGTGGTCCACGAAGGTGCTGAGCAGCGGGGCGGCAACCACGTTGCGGAACCCGGCGGGAATCCTCTGCTGCACAGGCGCGCCCAGGCGGTCCATCTCCGCCAGGGCGATCGTCGCCGCGAACGCACTCAACTCGACGACCTCAGGTGCGACCGACGTGACCGTGCCCAGCCGGCCCAGGTCGACCCCGTCGAGCCAGGTCGTGTCCATCCGCGCCGCGACCACGACCGGGTCGCGGAGCAAGTCCACCAGGAGGTCCCGATTGGTCCGCAGCCCGTGGATCTCTGCTCGTGCGAGAGCGCCCGCGAGCCGGCGCAGGGCCTCGTCACGGGTCGGCGCCCAGGCGATCACCTTGGCGATCATCGCGTCGTAGAAGGTGCCCACCTCGTCGCCGGCACCGACACCGGAGTCCAGCCGTACCCCCCATGTGGTCGGGCCGCGGAACTCGTCGAGTACCCCCGGCACCTCGAAGCGCGAGAGCCGACCGGACTGGGGCTGGTAGCCGGCGGCCGGGTCCTCCGCGTAGAGGCGCACTTCGACTGCGTGGCCAGAGGGTTCCGGGGCGGTGACACCGTCGAGGGGCCTGCCTTCCGCGACGGCGATCTGCATGGAGACCAGGTCGATGCCGAGCACAGCCTCGGTGACGGGGTGCTCGACCTGGAGCCTCGTGTTCATCTCGAGGAACCAGAAGCGATCGCTCTCGGGGTCGTAGAGGAACTCGACGGTTCCGGCGCCGCGGTAGTCGATTGCATCGGCAGCGGCGCGGGCAGCTTCGTGCAGGGCAGCGCGGGTGGCATCGCCGATGCCAGGTGCCGGTGCCTCCTCGATGACCTTCTGGTGGCGGCGCTGTACGGAGCAGTCGCGCTCGCCGAGCACCAGAACGCCCTGGCTGGTACCGACCACCTGAACCTCGATGTGGCGGCCGTGCTCGACGTACGGCTCCACGAACACGGTGCCGTCGCCGAACGCCGACTCCGCCTCGGCGCAGGCCGACTCGATCTCGCCCGACAGTGCGCTCAGGTCGCGCACGACCCGCATGCCGCGGCCGCCGCCCCCGGACGACGCCTTCACCAGCACGGGTAGGTCGGCTTCTGTCACGGACTCAGCGACGAGCTGCTCGAGCACCGCAACACCGGCGTCAGCCACGATCAGCTTGGCCGAGATCTTCGACCCCATCGCCTCGATCGACTCAGGGCTGGGTCCGACCCAGACGAGCCCGGCATCGACGACGGCGCGGGCGAAGGCGGCGTTCTCGGACAGGAACCCGTAGCCGGGATGCACAGCGTCCGCTCCGGAGTGGAGTGCCGCGGTCACGATCAGATCCGCGGCGCAGGTAGGTCTCGGCAGGGGAGCTGCCGGCGAGTGCAACTGCGCAGTCGGCTTCGGCGACGAAGGCCATGGCGGCGTCGGCATCCGAGTGGACCGCGACCGTCTCGATGCCCAGGTCGCGGCAGGTCCGGAACACGCGGCGGGCGATCTCGCCGCGGTTGGCGACCAGGAGTCTTGTGATCACGGCTGCGCCCCTACATGCGGAAGACGCCGAAGTTCATGGCGCCCTCGATCGGTTGGTTGTCGATGACCGACAGGCAGATGCCGAGCACCGTGCGAGTGTCTCTCGGGTCGATGACGCCGTCGTCGTAGACCATGCCCGACAGGAAGTACGGCAGGGACTGCTCCTCGATCGTCGCCTCGACCATCTCCTTGATTCCGGCGAAGCCTTCGGCGTCGAAGGGCTGCCCCTTGGACGCGGCGGACTCTCGGGCCACGATCTCGAGCACTCCTGCCAGCTGTGCGGGCCCCATCACGGCCGACTTGGCCGATGGCCACGTGAACAGGAACCGCGGGTCGTATGCCCGGCCGTTCATGCCGTAGTTCCCTGCCCCGTACGACGCTCCCATGATCACGGTCAGATGCGGGACCTTCGAGTTGGAGACGGCGTTGATCATCATCGCCCCGTGCTTGATGATCCCGCCCTGCTCGTACTCCTTGCCGACCATGTAGCCGGTCGTGTTGTGCAGGAACAGCAGCGGCGTGTCCTTCTGGTTGGCCAGCTGGATGAACTGGGCGGCCTTCTGGGCCTCCTCGCTCATCAGCACACCGCGGGCGTTTGCCAGGATGCCGATCTCGTGTCCGTGCAGCCGTGCCCAGCCGACGCAGAGGGCGGGCCCGTACAGCGGCTTGAACTCGTCGAACGGCACGGCGTTGCCCACATCAGTCCCGTCGACGATCCGCAGGATCGCCTCGCGTGGGTCGAACGGCTCGCGCAGGTCGGTGGGGATCAGGTCGAGCAGGTCGTCAGGATCAAGGTCCGGCTCCGCGTAGGTCGGCGGTGGCGGAGATCCGGCCTTGCGCCAGTTGAGGCGCGCCACCACCCGCCGGGCGAGACGGATGGCGTCGTGCTCGTCGACCGCGAGGAAGTCAGACGAACCCGACACCCGAGAATGCATCTCTGCCCCGCCGAGCGACTCGTCGTCGCTCTCCTCACCGGTGGCCATCTTCACCAGCGGGGGCCCTGCCAGGAACACCTTGGCCTGGTCCTTGACCATGATCACGTAGTCGCTCATGCCCGGCACGTACGCGCCGCCGGCTGTCGAGTTGCCGAACACGACCGAGATCGTCGGACGCTTCGCGGCCGAAGCGCGGGTGAGGTCGCGGAACCCTCGGCCACCGGGGATGAAGATGTCCTTCTGGGTCGGTAGGTCCGCGCCACCCGACTCGGTGAGGTTGATCGACGGCAGGTGGTTCTGCTGGGCGATCTCGGCGGCACGGAACGACTTGCGCAGCGAGTACGGGTTCAGCGCGCCGCCCTTGACGGTCGGGTCGTTCGCCGAGATCAGGCACTCGACACCTTCGACCACGCCGATGCCCACGACCAGGCTGGCGCCCACGGGGAAGTCCGTCCCCCACGCAGCGAGCGGCATGAGCTCCAGGAACGCCGAGCCTTCGTCGAGGAGCAGGTCGATGCGCTCACGCGCGGTGAGCTTGCCGCGGTCGTGGTGGCGCTGGGTGTACTTCGCTCCGGCCTCGACCGCCTTGGTCTGCTCATCGTGCAGCGATGCGATCTTCGCGAGCATCGCTTCGCGTCGGCCGGTGTTGTCAGTGCTCACAGGTGTCGTCATGTCGAGTGCCCCAGCAGGTGGTCAGGAATGTCGACGAGCCGCGACCGGGTCCACTCGCCCAGGGCTTTTGCCTGCGGGTCGAAGCGAGTGCTCGAAGCGACTCCTTCGCCGAGCAGTCCTTCGATGACCACGTTGACACCGCCCAGGTTCACCAGCCGGTGAACGGATATCTGCAGCTCAGCTGCCTCGGGCAGCAGCTCGCGGACACGCTCGGGTGTGAGCGTCGCCAGCAGCCAGGCAACTCGCTCGGCGCGCAGTGCTTCGGCGTCGGAGCCGGCGGGCTCCTGGCGGACCCAGAGCCCGATGTTGGCGTCTCCGCCCTTGTCGCCGGAGCGGGCATGTACGAACGTTCCGAGCGGAGCGCGTCTGGTGTTCATGCGGCTGTTCCTCCCAACTCGGAGCCGTCCAGCACCACCCGCTCGTGGACCTCGTCGCGCTCGACGTAGGCAGGCCGGTACACGCCGTACGGCGACGGCTTGGCGGGTGGGGCGGTCAGCGTGAACCCCGGGTATGACGCCAGGGCCAGCTCGACTCCGGCGGCGGTGAATGCCTTGCCGACGACCTCGGCGGACGGGTCCTTGACCACGCAGCGCAGGCGCAGTGCGGCCCCCTCCTCGGTGTCGGCGTCGGCGATGGGACCAGGTCCCCGGCTCCAGGACACCTCAGCCGGACGGTTCCCGGCGAGTGCCGCGTCGAGCTGGGCGCGCAGCCACGCCTCCTTGGCATCGAGATCCAGGCCGACGAGTACGAACTCCATCTGGTTGCGGTGCCCGCCGAGCGTGTTGGTGGCGACCTTGAGTTGGTCCGGTCGCTGTGACCCCTTTACCCCGTGGATCCGCACCCGGTCCACGCCGTCGCCTGCGAGTCGGATGCTGCGTAGATCGGCACGCACGTCAGGGTTGTCGTAGAGAGGGCCCTGGATCTCGTACATGAGCTGCGCCGTCACTGTGTCGATCGTGACGAAGCCGCCGGTGCCGGGGTGCTTGGTGATGATGCTGGACCCGTCGGCGTGCAGCTCGGCGATGGGGAAGCCGAGCGGCCGAGCGTCGAGCGGCAGATCCAGGAAGCCGGAGAAGTTCCCGCCGGTGGCGTGGGTGCCGCACTCGATGACGTGGCCCGCGACCACCGCGCCGGCGAGTGCGTCCAGGTCCTCGGTGCCCCAGCCGAAACGCCAGATGCCCGGGCCGACGACGACCGAGGCGTCGGTGACACGGCCGGTGACGACGATGTCGGCCCCGGCGGACAAGGCCCTGGCGATGCCGAACCCGCCTAGGTATGCGTTGGCCGTGAGCGCCCCACCGAAGCCGAGCTCGGCTGCGCGTGGGCGCAAGGTCGTCGCCGTCGACCACGCCGATCGACGGTGCCAATCCGAGGGCGCCGGCAAGTTCGCGCAGTCGCTCGGCAAGGCCGGTCGGGTTGAGGCCACCTGCGTTCGCGAACGATCTTCACGCCACGTTCGAGGGCGTCACCGAGGCACTGCTCCACCTGGGTCACGAACGTGCGGGCGTACCCGAGCGAAGGGTCCCGCAGCTGGTCCTTGCCGAGGATCAGCATTGTCAGCTCGGCCAGGTAGTCGCCGGTGATGACATCGACCGGTCCGCCGTCGAGCATCTCACGCATGGCCGAGAGCCGGTCGCCGTAGAAGCCCGAGCAGTTCGCGACGATCAGCGGACCGCCAGCGGGCACGTTCATGATGGGGCGCCTCTCGTCGGGGAGCGTCCTTCGCCGGGCGGCCCGGCGAACGCCTGGGCGACGTCCAGCCACCGGTCCGCGTCGGGTCCCATGGTGACCAGGTCCAGGTCCTCGCGGTTGCGGCGGTGCGTGACCAACAGAGCGAAGTCCCAGGCTGAACCTGTCACCGACTGTGCCGCGTCGTCCGGCCCCCAGCTCCACTCGTCCCCGGAGGGGGCGCGTAGCTCGACACGGAACTCGTCGGGGGGCGGGGCCAGCTGGTGTGTCGCGAACGCGAAGTCCCGGGTGCGAACCCCCAGGTGCACGACGTGACGGACCCGATCGTTCGGCTCGACCTGGATTCCGAGCGCCTCGGCCACGTCGAACGAGTGCGCCCACGTCTCCATGAACCTGGCGGTCGCCATGGAAGTGGGTGACATCGGCGGGCCGAACCAGGGCACCTTCTGCCCGTCGGGATACCAGCGCAGCGTCTTGGGCAGCTCTAGCCTGGCATCTCGCCAGCGTTCGAGCAGCGACGTCGGGTCGGCCTCGGCGACCGCGAACGCATTGGCGTCGACGAAACCCTCGGGGTCGGCCATCGCCGACAGCACCAGCTGCTCCCACCCGTCGGGATCGGTGGCGGCGACGATCGCCACCTCGTCGGTCCAAGCCAGGTGGGCGACGGTGGTGGCGATGTCCCACCCTGCCGCCGGAGTCGGTGTGAGCCACTGCTCATCGGTCAGCGGAGCGACCCATCGCTCCAGCTGCTCGCCCTCGGCGGCAAGGTCTTCGAGCACGTCGTCCAGAACGCTCATGGTTCCTCCGAATCGGTCAGTGGCCCGAGTTCGTGGTCGAGGGCGACTGCCCAGCGGTCGAGCACCCTGTTCCTGCGCCGTGTGTCGTTGCTCAGAGCTTTGGCCAGTCCCAGGCCGCGGATCATGTCGAGGGTCGCTTCGATGAGCTCGCGGGTGCCGGGGACGGACTCGTCGGCGCCGAGGGCGACCACTGCCAGCTCGTGGGTCTGGCGTCCGATTCGACGTTCGAGAGGCGCGACGGCGGCCCGAAGCTCCTGATCGGTGCGCGCCGCCACCCACAGCTCCAAGGCGGCGTCGAACACCGGCGAGGTGACGTGGTCGGCGAGCATCCGCAACGCCCTGCGCCGATCCCGCGGTTGTGCCGCCGATGCGGCGGTCAGCTCCTGTCCGCGCACCTGTGTCAGGTGTTCGACCGCTGCGACGAGCAAGTCGGCCTTGGAAGGGAAGTGGTGCAGCTGTGCACCGCGGGAGACGCCTGCGCGTTCGGAGACCATGGTGGTCGAGGTGCCGGCGTAGCCGCACTCGACCAGGCACTCGACCGCGGCGTCGAGCAGACGCACGCGCATCAGTCGGCTGCGCTCCTCCTGCGGTACGCGAGTGGTGCTCACATGACGATCATCGGGGTGAACCTACAAACAGTCAAGCCTGTCGGTTTGTTCTCTGCGTCGTCGTCAGAGTCGATTCGATCGCCGCTAGCAGGGTGGCGGTCGTCAGGGGGCTTTCGACGATGTGGACCCGCCCGCGGTCGAACCACCAGTTGTCGTAGTCGTCACGGCGCTGGATCTCGGGTGCAGGGACCTCGGTGACGACTGCCGGTGGACGTCGTTCGTCGGTGATGGCTGTCAACACTTCGCTCGTGTGCGGGTTCGACCCGCCGAAGAGGTTCACCACGACATCCGCTCCCGACACCAGGTTGCATGAACCGGTGGTGACGAGCGGGCAGTGGTGGCGCTTGTCGGGTCCCTCACATGTCCGGACTGCGTAGCCGTTCCGTTCCAGGATCCCTGCGATCACATCCGGGGTGTGCTCGGGCGGGCACTCGACGAGCACGCGGACCTTCTCGGGTGGGGCGTCGTCCCAAGTGCCGGTCGGGAGAGGTCGGCGCATGGGCACCTCCGGGTAGTCCTGGTTTCACGATGCCAGACCGCCTGTCCACAAGGACGGTGATAGCGGTCACATGTCAGTTGGACAGCCGTACTGAACCGCACTCAGTCAGATCTGCTCCAGCGTCGTGGCCAGGACAGCGCGGGCGTGCGCCACCGCAGCGACCGAGCGCTCACGCTGTTCCGGGAACAGCAGAGCGACCGCTTGACCCCAGGCTTCTTCGAACTCGGCGAGGACGTGGCCCAAGTGCCCCAGCGACGACCGAGTCCGGCGTAGCTCGGAGAACATGGTCGCTGGATCGCGGGTGATCCGGGCGGCGGACTGGGAGAGATCCACAGCGAGGCGTTCCTCGGCGTGCAGCTGATAGGGCGGCGACACCTGACCGATCAGAGCGGCGATCGTGTCCAGTCGCCGGGCCACACCCGTGAAGCCGTCGATCAGGATGGACGCATTGCGAGGCAGGTCCGGGTTTCGGTGCAGAGTCAACGTGGTTCCGGATCTCAGGTCGACCGATGCAGCGCACACGACCACACTCGAGCGCGCTGCGTCATACCACCAGTACCCGTCGCACCCGACCCCTCTGGCCGCGGCTCCGGAGCCGTCGGCCGCAGTCGCGCCGGGTAGCTCCCGACCGCCGAGCTCCACCCTGGTCGGCACTGCCTCTGAGACGACCCGGAACTCGACGGGACGGTGCTGGGCCCAACCGGGGTAGTCGCCTCGCGCTTGACTCAACTTCACGGTGCGGGACTTCGCCGAGCTTCGCTGACGAAGGTCGATCCACACCGACTCACCGTGCATGTAGCCGGGTGAGGCGCCGTCGTCCTCGTACAACCTGGCGGAGCCGGTGGCACCTGGGTACGCGGTGATCCGCAGATGGGGATAGCACGCTCCGTCGAGACGGCGTGCACCTACCTGTCCGGGGATCAGAGCCCCGTCCGCCGCGAACACCGGGACTTCATCGAGCAGGTAGCGACGTTCGAACCACTCGCCGGCAGCCTTGCGGACGCTGAGCACCTGACCCAGAGCGGTGTCGTACCAGCGCCCCTTCGGCAGCCATACCCGAGCTGCTGCCATCGAGTCCTCACCGACCGGCTGCACGACCGGCGCGACGATGAGCGAGTCTCCGAACAGGTACTGGCCGTCGGCCTGGTAAGCGGCATCGCGGTCCGGGTGGTCGTGGTACATCGGCCGCAGCGCGCTGCCCCCCGAGTCGACCGCGGCGCGGCACTGTCCGTACAGATACGGCACCAGCTCGTAGCGGTTCCGTACGGCGTCGATCATGGCGGTTCGGTACGGGTCCGGGAACTCCCAGAAGCGTCGCTCCTGGTCCGGGTCCTTGGTGGCGTGCGTGCGGAGGATCGGTGAGTACGCGCCGAACTGGACCCAGCGGGCGTACAGCTCGGGGTCCGGCGGTGATCCGTAGTGGCCGCCGATGTCGTGGCTCCAGTAGCCGTAGCCGACGTTGGCAGCGGTCGCGGTGAACCAGGGCTGCAGAGCCAACGAGTCCCAGGTCGACCACGTGTCGCCTGAGAACCCGATCGGGTGGCGAGCATCTCCGAGACCGCCCCAGCGGCTGAAGATCAGGGGGCGGCGATCGCCGTGGTTCTCCGTCTGGTCCAACCAGTGCAGCTCGTTCAGCCAGGCCAGCGGATCCAGGCCATCGAGCGACGTGGTCGTGCCCTGTTGCCAGTCCATCCACCAGAAGTCGACTCCCCGCTCCTCCTCGGGGTGGTGCAGGCGAGTGAAGTAGGCGTCGATGAACGCCGGATCGGTCACGTCGAAGGGGATCGCCTCGGTGGCCTTCGGATCCAGGCCGAGATCCGCGCACATGGCGACGTGTGCGTCCTCGTGAGGTCCTACCCCGTCCGCCGGGTGGACGTTGAGGGTGACGTGGAGGCCTCTGTGGTGAAGTCGCTCGAGCGTGTCTGTCGGGTCCGGGAAGTACCTGCGGTCCCACGTGTACCCGGTCCAGCCCGGCAGGTGCCAGTCCATGTCGACGACCACTACGTCGAGCGGCACGTCCATCGTGTCGAACGTGTCGACGATCCCGAGCAACTCGCGGTCCGTGTAGGCGTAGAAGCGGCTGTACCAGTAGCCGAACGCGTACCGCGGTGGGAGCGGTTGGGGCCCGATCAGGTTCGCAGCATCTGCCAGCGCTCCGCGATGGTCGTTGCCGTGGGCGAACAGGTAGAGGTCCTGTCGGCGTCCGGACGGTCGTCCCGTCGGCCAACCCCGCCCGCTGCCTTGCCCGGTCCGCCCGGCACTCGGGTCGAGCACCGGCCCGGCCGAGTCATCGAGCACGACCCAGCCGTCGCGCGACAGGAGCCCGGGATCCACCTCCCAGCGGTTCCAGTCGCTGAAGACCAGGTTGCCGTCGGCGTCCAGGTCGACCAGCTCGCGAACTTCTCTGCCGCGGCAGTTGTCGAGCGTGCGTGTGGTGCCACCAAGGTTGCCGCGTGCCCGATCACCCGGGCGCCATCTCACGGCCCCGCGACCGCTGCCGATCCGAGCAGTCGTGGTCGCCCGGGTGAGCATGCGTCTCGTGTCGGTGATGGTCAGCTCCACCTCGCCGGTGTCGACGACCAGCCCATCGGCGCTGTCGGCGACATCGAACTCTGGGACCGGGAACCGACGGTTGACGACTGTCATCGAACCACGGTCCTCGAACTTGCGGTCGGCCGAGTACTCGAGGCGCAGCAGTCGGGGCGTCAGCACCGTGACCCGGACCCGGTCGCGGACCACGACTGCAGCGGCACGTGCCGACGGGTCCGGTCGAATCAGCGCCCGTGGTACGGCCACCTGGTCAGCTTAGAAGCTCGAGACGTCGAGGGTTCGCCCTCCGGTAGCGTCGGCTCTGTCAAGAGGGGGTGCCGCCATGGCTGACGACGGACTGCAAGGAGCACTGCAGTACAACGAAGGTCAACGCGACCTTCAGGACCGCTTCGACACTCGCCGGCTGGCCGACAAGCTCGGGCAGGTGTCGTCGAACGACCTGAGCGGGTACCGCAGGTTCATCGAGGCCGTCGACACGTTCTTCCTGGCCACGGTCGACGATCGTGGCCAGCCGCAGTGCTCGCACAAGGCAGGAGACCCGGGGTTCGTGCGTGTGCTGGACGAGCACACGCTGACCTTCCCCAGCTACGACGGAAACGGCATGTTCCTGAGTCTGGGGAACATGGCGGTGAATCCTGCGGTGGGGATGCTCTTCATGGACTTCGAGGGGGGTACGCGACTGCGCGTCAATGGCATCGCATCCGTGCTCCTCGACGATCCGCTGCTCGGGACCTACACCGGCGCGCAGGCGGTCGTGCGGGTGGCGGTCACCGCTGCGTTCCCGAATTGCAGGCGCTACGTGCACCCGAGGCATCGGGTCGACCGGTCACCGTTCGTGCCGACGGCAGGGGAGGAGCCTCCGGTACCCGACTGGAAGCTCGACCCCTGGTTCGACGGCACCCTGGCAGTGGGTGACCCTGCCAACGAACCCGGGCATCCGTCTGCTCCGGCGATGCCTGAGTTCTGAGGCTCGCCGACAGCGGTCCTCGGGATCAGGTCGGTCCACGGCGCACTGGTCGGTCCAAGGTGCACGAGTTGGTCCAAGGCGTATCAGAGGTTGCCGTTCATCCAGCTGATCCGGTTGTCCAGCCAACGTTCAAGGTTCGCGTCGGTGTCCGCGGGCCCGACCGAGACTCCCCAGCGGGCAGCGTCGGTCCTGCGGGCCGGATCGATAGTCGCAGCGGTTGTCGGGATCGCGTCGACCACCTCCTGGAAGGCCGGTCGGAGCTCGTCCCAGCGCTGACGCACCTGCGTGTCCATTGCCGGGTCGCCGAGGATCCGGGGCAGCCACCGGCCGGTGAGGGGAAGGTTGATCCACCAGCCTTCCGGGGGCCATCCAGGCGTCAGGTGGTTGACTGCACCCATCGACAGGTCGAAGTCCCACACCGGCCCGAACGTGAGCTTGCCGTTGCGTGGCTTGGTCACGAACGTGCTGGACCACATCCCGTCCTGTTGCTTGGCCATCTCGACCACCAGATACCAGTCGATGAACGCGTCCACGTTCAGGTAGGCCCGGTAGCCGGTGTCTGGATCGCGGTACGACGAACCACGGACGGCCGCCTCGAAGGAGTTGAAGTATCCGCTGACGTATGAGAGCTGTTCGGGAGTCGGCGGGTCGGGATCCTTGATCTCCACCTGGACCCCGTCTGAGGAGACGAACCCAGGGTCCACGGCGAGGTTGAGCCGGAAGTCGAACTCCATCAGGTAGCCGCCGGTGAGCTCCTCTCCGGCGATGTCGTCCTCGCTCATCTCTGCGATGTCCACCCTGGTGGGCCCGACCTCGATCTGGGATCCGAGCATGTATATGCCGTCGTAGCTGCCGTTCAGCACCACCTCGACGTAACGGAACTCGGGTGTCTAGGCCAGACCGGTGCGGCGGCTCAGGTCGAAGGCGAGCTGGTTGCGCATGTGGCTCGGATCGAACGCGTTCGCCAGCAGGACCCAGTCCCGCTCGGCCGGCATGCCGAGCAGCGACGAGGCTGTGGTGAGCTTCATCCGGTACGGCTTCTTCGCAGCACTCCACGTCGAGTTGCCACGCCCTCGTATGCGGGTGCCGCCAGAGTATGCGGCGTCACCGGAGCCGTTGGGATCGATGCTCAACGACGCGTCGAGGTAGTTCTCCTTGTCCACGATCGGCGCGCCCCCGGCGGTGTCGATGCGTACCACGGGCAGGGTGAGGTCGGCGTAGAAGAACTTCGCCCCGCTCGACCACTCGCTCGTCGTGCCGTCGGGTGCGACGTGGCGGACCCGAGCCCAGTGGAACGACCCGGTGGTCAGCCCCGTGGTCACCTCGATGCTGGGTTCGGTCGTCGTTGTGCTGGTCCAAGTGGTGACCCCGCTCCGGCGCCACTCCCACTCGTAGGTCGAGCCGGTGGGGCCCTCGATCACCCATGCGAGGTCGACCGAGGTCTCGCCATGGCGGGCCGTCGGGGCGGGGAGTGACGTCGTCCCGGGCCCGGGGTCGCCGTGCGAGCCACCTCCCGAGTCGGGTGCACAGGACATGGTGACCAGCGACAGTGCAACTGCCGCCGTGACCGTGACGACCGACAACCTCCGGCCACCCCTACGAGCGCGCGTACCAACAATGCTCACGACCGTCCCCTCCGACAGATCATTGTGGAGGGGAGTATACGCCCTGCAAGGGGCGGGGACCACGGAAACGGTGATCGGCGTGTCCGTTGGAGCCAGCGGCCGCAGCTCCTTGCAGCTCAGCGTTCGTCGGCGAGCATTTCGTCGTCGCAGGACGGCGGTGCGGTCACGGGGTTGCAGCGGGCGACGACACTACCGGGCAGTTGGACGAGGTACCCGGTTCCGAGCGACTCGTCGACCACGTAGTAGTCGGTGGACAGGTAGTGGGCGCCGCTGGCCATCGCCGAGTCCCGCCACGATGTGTCGTTGGCCGGAGCGTGCACGCCGGGTGAGTCGGTTCGGGTGCGGATCAGGTAGCCGGCCTCAGCGAATCGCTGAAGGTCCTCGGCATCCTCGACCGAGTCGTCGACCCGGACGAACGCGGCGTCGGGCTCGCCTGGAGTGCCCGATGTGAACAGCAGCTTCCCTTCCAACGACGGGGCATCGGCGGTGTAGACGTCCTTGCTGGCTCCGGTGTCGACGAGTGCGAACATCACCTTGCCGCGGCTCTCACCGAGAGTCGGCCAACCGCCGTCGAGCACGGCAGCCTCGAGGGTGTCAGCATCACCCCGCACGTCATCCGGGGTGATCAGGTGGTCCGCGTCGAAGACCGACAGCACCTCTGCCTCGAGCTCGTCGAACAGCTCAGCGGTCATGTCGGGGGGATCCACGAACTCGACGCCCAGGTCCGGCATCTCGAAGCCGAGCCCTTCAGCACCCTCTGCGATGCTCTCCGACTTCGTCTCGACCATGACCATGACAGGTAGGTGATCAGGGTTGGCCGACGACCACTGCTCCAGCTCGGTCAGACAACCCGTGAACGTCGGGCACGTGCTCTCGAAGTCGATGTCCTGGATGTGCTGGACCTTGAAACCGGGCTCAGTCATGGCCGGGTCGGGAGCCTCCTGGATGTCGAGGATCTCCAGCGCCGCCGGGTCTGCGTAGAGCCCGCCGTCCGGGTCGGCGAACACGTCGATCTCGAACTGTCGTACTCCGTGCTCGAGCTGCTCGCCCAGCGGGAGGTGGCCGTACTCGATCTCGGCCGCCAGGTCCGGTGCCAGAGCGTGGAGAGCGCTGCTGACCTCGGGACGGGGCTTCTCCTTGTAGCTGTTGTGGCTGCCGATCATCTGGATCTCGTTCAGCCGCAACGCGTCGACGCCATTCGGCTGGGTGGTCGTGGCGCGGTTGTCCTCGGCCGCGTCCTGGCTGCTGTCGGAGCAGGAGATGAGGATCGCCAGGGCCGCGACGAGAGCGATCGGGGCGAGAGCAGTTCGTAGCGGTGAGCGAGACATGAGAGCAGTGTGCCACGCCCGGAACCTCGCGCTCGGTGCGACGATCAGCCATGCGCGACGGATCATCTGCAACCAGTCGGGATGACGCGAAGATGGATCTCGTGGAGGACTTCGTCGTCGCCCGGAACCCCGACGGTGACTCGGCGCTGCCATTCCTGGTGCGGCTGCCCCTGGGCCCTCGCGGTGTCGTGTTGAAGGTGCGAGAAACCTGGCCTCGCACGGCGAAGGTGTACTGCCATCCGTCTCAGGACTGGGACGACTCTGTCGAGGTCGTGGAGCGCGTGCCGGTCCGCTCGTGTGTGCGCCGTGGCGCGGCGATCGACTTGGTGCTGGACCGAGGCCGGGAGAGCCGGTCGCAGTTCGTCTTCACCCGGGCGCGAGGTCGGGATGTCATCTTCTGGCAGAGCGCTCGCACGGCGAAGCAGGCGCGGCCGTCGGTGAACACTCCGACCCGCCGCGCCTCGGGGCTGGTGCTCGAGATCCTGGTCGACAGCCACGAGCGCTACGCATGGAAGTTCAGTGCCCAGCAGGCGACGACCCGACGACAGGCCTTGCCTGCGGGTGACTACGCGGTCGAGCGCGACGGCGGGATCGTGGCAGCGGTCGAGCGCAAGAGCCTCGCCGACCTTTCCTCGACGCTGACCACCGGCAAGCTGCGCTACCTGCTCGCAGCGCTCGACGAACTGCCGCGGGCTGCACTCGTCGTCGAGGATCGCTATTCCGCAGTGTTCAAGTCCACCTACGTGACTCCTGGGGTTCTGGCCGAGGGCTTGGCCGAAGCGCAGGTCCGGTTCCCCGGCGTGCCGATCGTGTTCTGCGAGACCCGCCCGTTGGCGCAGGAGTGGACCTACAGGTTCTTGGGCGCGGCGCTCGCCCACGACGCGGAGGATGCCCCGGGCGCGGAACGCGCCTCGGACCTTCCGACAGCGGGGCCATTGGCTCCCGCACCTCCGACGGCTGCGGAGATCCGCGCCTGGGCTGTGGCGAACGGCCACGAGATGTCGGCGAAGGGCCGCATCCCGGCCGCGGTGCGCGAGGCGTTCGACGAAGCGAGATGAGGGCTGCGCGGCCGTTTCGGTGGGTGGAGAGCAGCGAATGGCTCAGCCGACAGCCGCTCGGCTCGTCGAAAGCTGCGAGCTGAATCTGAAGCGCGAGGTGGATCCGTCAGCCACGACGGCGGGGAAGGTCGGCGGATTGGCAAGAGATTGGCAAGCGCCGGATTCTGAGCATCCCGAGGGCCGAGAACCCTTGGAATCCAGAGCCCGAGGAGAATCGAACTCCTGACCTGACTTTTACAAGTCGTGGCTCGACTGTCCATCTGGTGCCGTTCAGGCCCGCCAGGTCGCGGAATCTGCGTCGACGTCTCACGCGATTCAACCGCCGATATCCGCGCGTGTCCAGAGATTCGTGAGACAAACCGTGAGACGCCGATGGTCGAACGAGCTGTGCGCGCCGAGCGCTAGAGAGAACTTCGGCAGCGGCCACTGTGGAGCGGTTCCAGGACGCACGGGCGTTGGGTCCCTGCGACGGTCTTGCCGCATCGGCCAGGTGAGGCGATGCCGAAGCGAGCCATCGCCTCGAGAAGAATGTCGTCCTCGGACGTCCGACCCTCTGCGAGCGCAAGGCTCGCCAGGGCGGCGGTGGGGTCGGCCAGCAGCCGGACGCGATCGTGCAAGGTTTCGACGTCGAGCCACTGCGCGAGGAGAAGCGCCGCAACGAAGTCGATGTCCTGGGTGCGGCTGGCGCTCAGCTTCGCGGCGGCGAGGTCGTGGGGCTCGGGCACCATCACCGCGAGGTCATCGGAGGTGGTCCAAGTGAGCAGCCGATCCGTCCAGCCAGATGGAAAGTCGCCGGTATCCCAGTCCACGGGGTCCACGTAGAAGCCGAATCGCTCCTCGAAGTCCGAGCCTCGACCGATCGCCTCCAGTTCGTCCACGTGGTCGCCCTGTTCGGGCGCGGCGATATCGACCTCGTTCGACATCGCGACGGACGGCGGTACGTCGCCGTGGATCGTCGTCCACGGCAGGATCGACTGGGAGCCGATGACGAGGAACGATCGGTGGCCACTGATTGCAGCGGCCGCCCTGATCGCGTGCTCGAACTCCTCGAGGTTCACTTGGCGATCACCCTGACGGCCGCCCGCACGGCCTGTCGGACCTCGCTGGACAGGATCGGCACGAACGGCGACGTGGATCGCAGCACGTCAGCATCCGGGGATGGGTCGAGGTGCACCTCGACCACCTTGTCGATCCCTGCGTCGATGATGGCGAGCCACAGCTGGGTGTAGTGCTGCTGATGCTGACCCGTGCCGAACCGCTCCAAGCGTTCGCGAGCGGCGGACATCATCCGCTCAGGGTCCTCGGTCAACGCCTCGGCAACAGCGGCGCCGAGCGCTCGGTCCAGGACCACCTCACGGCGGGGAATGGCCGCGAGCGAGTAGTCGAGTGCGTGGGCCAGCCGGCTGACGGACTCGAGCCGCGGGTCGCTGGGCTCAGAAGGCGACGTGATGCGTTCGAGTGACACCCGGTGCACGCCCGCCCGTCTTGCGAGCGCGGTCCGCGACATGCCCATCGCCGACCGACGTCGCTCGAGTGTCTCGACCACATCGTGCACGCAAGCGAGCGTAGCAGCACTGTAGCGCAAACGCTACAGCCCGTCTTCTGGCCACTGACCATGAATGCCCTCTCCGCGACCCAGACCTTCCTGAGCGAGTGGTTCTTGGTGTTCAGGGTGAACACTCCGGGCGGACCGATGACCACGTGGTCGATGTCGCTGTCCTTCTCGCCGACGGGCACCGAGTGCAGGACGTGCCAACCGTCGCCGAGCTTGCGCATGCGCCACGCGACTTCCTCCTCGCCATCGGTTCCGACGCGGTAGGCGCGCTCGTCGGTGTGCACACCGAACACTCGGGCCACGAAGGTCTTGACCGGTGCGTCGGCGCGCAGCTCGACTGCACGGTGCGCTGGCCCACCGACACCTGACCACGAGCCGACTTGGTGATCAGCTCGGCCAACGCGACATCGGCCTGGCGCGAGGTGCCGTGGAAGGTCACCGACTTCTGTTGGCGCTTGCGCGTCAACGGGTCCTCACCCGCGTCGACGCGCAGCTCCCAGGTCCCCGGCCGTCGTCCCTTGCGCTTGCTGCCCTGCATCCCGTTGTCTCCGTTCTCGCACCGATTCGTGAGACGTCGGTGAGATTCCGTGAGACACGGTGACGGTCGGGTCTGAACATCAACCTGACCAAATGCCGAGAACCCTGCAATTCCAAGGGTCTCGGCGGGTCTGAACAGAGCCCGAGAGGAGAATCGAACTCCTGACCTGCTGTTTACAAGGCGTCCTTGGACCGTCCACACCGTGAGGCTGCGTCGACTGTAGCCCGGAAACTCAAGGGATTCGCGTCCACGCCGTGCCGCTCGATCCACCTGATTCGTCACCGCGGATTAGCAAGGGATTAGCAGGATCGAGCCACCACGGGGAGGTGCAACGAGTGTTGAGCCCCCGGCCGGAGCTACAAGGAAACCCACGCCCTTGTTGTAGCTCGCCAGGTGAGCCCGGCTGCGGTGCCCTCCAGCGCAGGATCGATGAGAGCCGAGGCGAGCTCCTGGGCGTTGTCGACGTCAACGACGTCAGCGCAGTAGGGGACACGCTGAGCCTGCTTCTTGTACGCGGGGCCCCACTGGGCGGGAACGACGAAATGCTCGATGGGGTCCATCTCGCGTCGGCTGCTCTCGGTGGTGATGGCCGTCGTGAGGGCTGTCCCGTCGATGTCCTGGGTGACGGCCAGGACAACGATGTCCACCAGGTCCTTCTCCCGGCTCGACGGCCGGTCGTCGTAGCGCTGCATCGTGGCGCAGACCTTGTCGGCGATCTGATCGACCACCGGGTACAGGCGGTACTCGAATCCCACCAGTCGAGGCAGGTCGAGTGCGCTGGCCGGAGCCGTGATCGTGGGTTCGGCGGTCAGTCCCGCTCCGGTGGATAGGTCGACACCGATGCTGCTCTTCTTCTGTGCGCCGATGTAGGTGTCGAACTCGACGCGGTAGCCGTCGGTGTAGGGCTGCGCCTCGCCCGCAAGGATCGCTCGGTGACCGGTGTAGACGAACCGGAAGTGATCGCCGAGATCGCGTTCCGCCAGGCGTCTCAGGTCCTCGACTGCCTCGTCGAGCCCGTAGCTCCCTCGGTAGAGGTCGATGTCCCGAGTGGCCAACGGGTCGACGCCACTCGGGCGAGCATGCCCGTGCCGCCCTTGAGGACCCATTCGGAGTCCGGACCGTCGGAGAAGACGCGGCTGAGGAACCGGTTGAAGTACTCCAGCCGGATGCGTTCGTTCGTCGTGAGGGCCGGGTCGTCTGTGCTGTCTCGCTTCGCAGCTGCCTTGATGGCGTCCTCGACTCCCTTGGCCGTCGCGTACGGCTGGGGCTCATCCACGGGTGCCCTCCACCTCGATGTGGCGGGCAGCTTCGATGGCCGTCCTCGCTTGCGGTAGGTCGGCTTCGGCAGCGGCGACCGCCTTCGTGAGCGTGGCTGCCCACTCCTTGCCGAAGGATGCGAGAAGGTCCTGGGTCGGCAGGTTGAGCGAGACCTGTTCCGCCATCTTGGCGAGTGCCGCTTCCAGCCCGGGTAGCGGCGGTATCTCGATGGATGCGGCGAATGCCTCAAGGGCGGGAGCCAGCGACTGCTGCACCGATCGGGCAACGGACTCGCTGAACTCCCGGAGCGCCTCCTGGGTCGCCGGGCCGATCACTGGGTTGGACAGTTCGACGTGTCGAGAGGCGAGACAGGTTGTCGGCGGCGACCAGCGCGCTCAGCGTGTCCGATGTCGAGATCTCCTCGACGAGGGAGGCGGTGTCGAGACCAGCTAGTGCGGTGAGGTGACGGAGCAGAGCGTCGCCGTCGCCCTTGCGCAGGTGGTTGCGCGCAGCGAGCGGAGCGAGCAGTTCTGCCAGCCGTTCGGTGTCGAGCCGCCGACTCTGTGCTGCGTCGCGCAGCACGTCGGCAACCAGGCTCAGGTCGGTCCGATCCTCGACCAGGTCGGCGATGGTCCGTTCGATCGTGGTCACCGGGAGACCGTGGGCGATCGTGACGTCGGTGGGTTCGAGCTCGCGTCGGCGGTAGGTGACCCCGCGCCGTCTGGGTCTGGCGACGAACAGGCAGCGCTGAATTCGTGCCGATCGGCAGGCAGGTCACCGACACCGTGCAGCGAGGCTGCCGACGCACCCATCACGACCACACCGCCCGAAAGGTCTCGGAGGCGTTGTTCGGCGGTGTGCGATGGGTCAGCGGCCAGCCAGGTAGCCCGCAGGCTCTCGAACTCCTCGGAGGGAGCCCCGGCATTGCGGTAGACCCCGTGTGCCAGCCGCTCGAGGTGGCCGGACTGGCAGAGTCGGGAGAGGTCGAGCCGTGGAACTCCGTGCGCGGCCGCCTGCGCCGTCGTCACCATCCCCCACTGGGATGCCGACAGCTCCTCGAGCAGACGCGTCGCTTCCAGCGCCTTCATGCTTGGAGTGTATCGTTCTGTAAGCTACATTCCAAGCTCAATGTGGAGAACCGACGGCCCCGGAGTCAGCGCGAGAGGTCCCCGGTCGAGCCCGGTGCTCCGCTCCGGAGACGTGCCTGACCGCATCCCGATCGCTGCGCTCGGACCTCGCGATCGACGCGTTGGAGATGGCGGTCCACAACCGTCGCCGCGCTGGCGCGGACTTGTAGCAGCTCACCCATCACAGCGACCGCGGAGTCCAAGGCGAACTCAATCGGTCGTCGCAACACCTCACGGTGATGGAGGTGGCTGATGGTGCGACGACAGCAGTTGGCGGACAGGGCGCTCCGCCCTGCGATGCCCTCGCCGAAACGACGAACGGGCTTTACAAGGCCGAGTGCGTCTACGGGCCCGACACCACCGGCTGGGACGATGTCGACGAGTTCGAGCCCGCCACCTTGTCCTGGTGCACTGGTTCAACCACGACCGCCTCACATCCACTGCGGCGACGTCCCACCAGCGGAACTCGAAGCAGCGTTCTACGCTGCCCAACAGGCCGACCCTATCGGGGTTGGAATCCAATAGACCGAGCCTCCATCAAACTCAGGGCGGTTCATGGGTGCGAGATGGGTGGAGAGGAGCCCTAAAGATGGCGCAGCGCACCGAGGTCCGTGAGGGCGATGGCCGGCTGGTCGTGACACTCGATGACGAGTGTGGGCTCGACATGTCGGTGGAGGACCTCGGTTGGCGTTCGCTGCCCGAACTGGATGTGATCGGAACTGGTGCCGACATCGTGCTCGCTACGTCGAGTGCGCACGAGTGGCGGGTCGTGGCCGACTCGCTGCGTCCTGATGCCGCGGCGTACCCGTTGCTGGAGGCGGGGTTGAACACGCCCACAGGTGACGTCTACGACCCGGAGTGCGTGGAGCTGGACCAAGACAGAGCTGTCGGTGACGCTCAACGGTGCACCCTGGCGATGGTTCCCGTTGAGTGACAGCGATCAGTTCTGGTTCACACTGGTGCCGGATCTGGATCTGGAGCCGGTCGTGTCGCTGGGCGCATGGATGTCCGAGTCGATGACCGGGATGGTGTGGGAGACCGGCCTGTACCGCAGCGGGCCTGTGCTCTACGGCTACGAGGGCGACGACATCAGCGGCGGCAGCACGTGGGTGTACTACGGCGAGCAGGACCTCGACGGGCGGGCCCGAGCCATGCTCGCCAGCGCGGCGGCGCCCTATGACCTGGCCTGCCCACTGGCTGAGAGCGGGAGCGAACTGCACGGCTGTGTCCACTCCGGCTGGGAGGTCACCGTGGAGCTCTCCGACGTGCTCAGCGACGAGACAGTCGCTGCGTTTCTCAACGCCCCTGGCAGCCCTGCGACCAACGCGCACCCGAACTCGTTGAGGAACAAGCGGGCAAGCGCTGGCAGTACACCGACGGCCGCTGGACGGCGGTGTCCACCATCACAGAGGAGTAGCCCGACCGCTGCTGACCGTTGCCCTCTTCGCTGGAAACCGAGCTCAGCCAGGCGCTGCGGTCAGCTTCCCTCGAGGAGTTCCCGGCACCGTTCCCGGAGCACCGACAGGGGCTCCTTGCCGCTGGCAGTCTCGACCGCCCAGAAGTCCCAGCCGTTCGCGGCTCCTCCCTTCACCGCGCCGGCGGCGGTCGAAGGGCTCGTGTAGGGGATGCCCGCGTACTCGATCTCGGCGTCGTCGGTGACCGTTGCGGACGCCGGCCACGACCCGTTGGTCGAGGTGAGCTTCGCCCCCGGGGTTAGCGCGCCGGCTCGAGCAGCTGCGGCAGCTTGATCCCGTAGTACTGCTTGGTGTGCCCAGCGCTCTTCGGTGTCGGATCATCGTCGTCGGTTCGAGGGTCGTGCCCGACCATGCGCAGGGCTCGCCGGACCGGCAGGACGACTCGACGGTCCCGTCGACCCCGTCGCCGTCAAGCGGCGCGTCGTCGCGTGCCGCGCCTAGTTGCGTGTTCGGGTCGTCGTCGGACCGTGGCTGTGGGGCGCCCGAAGGCGCTCCCACAGTCCCAGCTGGCTCTCGCGGGGTTTTCCCCGCCTGATGGAGCCCGGGAGGAGAATCGAACTCCTGACCTGCTGTTTACAAGGCGTCCTTGGACCGTCCACACCGTGAGGCTGCGTCGACTTTAGCCCGCAAACTCAAGGGTCTCGTGTCCACGCCGTGCCCCTCGATCCACCCGATTCGCCCCCGCGGGTTAGCAGGGGATTAGCAAGGCGAGCCACCGCCGTGGACCACAGAGGACAGGCCAGGGTTCGGCACGCCGCTTCCGACCCATCTTCCACCCCGAAGGTCAAACTACACGGCTGTCGTACTAGTCAGCTACTAAGTGATGTCGGAATAGTAGTTACCGGAGGTGGCTCTCCTACTAGTCTGACATCAGCTAGTAGGAGATTGACATGAAGCTGCCTGCGACTCCGCCGGACCTGAGCGAGATCCTCGTCGAGGCGACGCGAGAGGACCCCTCCTTCCTGATCGGTGCCCGCCCCGTCGACGACAAGGGCAGATACCTGCACTGGGATGAGATGCGGCATCGGAAGCCACCCGAAGGGCTCTCGCATCAGCGGTGGTGGCTGTCGACTGCCTTCGCACGCCGCAGCATGGCGCGGGAGCTTCCGCTGGTCGGGACCGACGGCCGGCCGTTCCGGTTCAGCAACGTCGACGCAGTTCAGAAGCTTGTTCACCTGATCGACCAGCAGGCTGGCGGGCAGATTCTCGCGGACGAAGTCGTGACGAACCTTCGCTCCAGCAATCGCTATCTGGTCAGTTCTCTCATCGAGGAGGCGATCACCTCCAGCCAACTCGAAGGCGCCAGCACCACGAGGCGCGTCGCGAAGGAGCTGCTGCAAACGGGACGGGCGCCACGCGGACGAAGCGAGCAGATGATCGTCAACAACTTCAGAGCGATGCAGGTCGCCCAGGAGATCGCCGATCGACCGCTAGACGTTGAGACCGTCCTGAGCCTTCACGAGACGGTGACGGCCGACGCTCTGGACGATCCTGCGGACGCGGGGCGCATCCAAGGCACCGAGGAGGAACGCATCGCGCTGTTCTGGCCGCAGGACAACACGCTGCTGCACCGCCCCCCACCGGCGGATCAGCTGCCGGACCGTCTACAAGGGATGTGTGCGTTCGCCAATGGCCAAGAGATCGACGGCTTCATCCATCCGGTTGTGCGGGCGATCATCGTTCACTTCTGGCTCGCGTACGACCACCCGTTCGTGGACGGAAACGGCCGCACGGCCAGGGCGCTGTTCTACCGTTCGATGTTGCACGAGGGCTACTGGCTGACCCAGTACCTGTCTATCTCCAGCATCCTCAAGAAGGCACCCGCCAAGTACGCGAAGTCGTACCTCTACTCCGAGACCGACGACAACGACATCACCTACTTCGTGATCTACCAGCTCCAGGTGATCAAGCGGGCCATCGACAGCCTGCACGACTACCTGCGACGGAAGATCGAAGAGACCCGCGACATCGAGGTCCTGATCAGCGGCTCGCCGCACCTCAACCATCGCCAGATCACCATCGTCGGCGCAGCGCTGCGCGACCCGGGCGAGCCTTTCACGATCACCGCACAGCAGCGACGTCACGGGGTCACCTACCAGTCCGCCCGAACCGATCTCCTCGGTCTCGAGAGTCTTGGGCTGTTCAACAAGCAGCGAATCGGGAAGAAGTTCGTCTTCCGGGCGACGCCGGACCTACTTGATCGACTGCGCGCGATGGGCAGCGGTTCCTGAGGTTGGTGGTGCGAAGGCCCTGCAGTTAGCGAGCCACTGGCGAGTCAACCGATCATCGCCGAGGAGCGACGCCGACAACCCGGTCCTACGCGGTGAAGCTGGGACGGCTGGTCTCGGGGAGGGTCCACCTGTGAGGTGTCGGTGTCTGCCGGAGCCCGAACACCACAGCACCGATCTCCTCGGCTGCCTCCGCCTGCATGCCGTCGAGCACGTGGCTGTACAGGTCGAGGGTGATGCCCGACGGTCGCATGGCCGAGCCGTTCGGACACCACCTTCGGGTGGATGCCCGCCTTCAGCGCAAGCGTTGCGGAGGTGTGGCGCAGGTCGTGCAGCCGGATCCGCGGGACGTCGAGGTCGCGGATGATCGCCTGGAAGGTCGCGGTGATCGTGTCGGGGTGCAGCGGCGCGCCATCCACTCCGCAGAACACGTAGCCTGAGTCGAGCCACGCTGGGCCGATGCGCAGTCGCTCGGCCGACTGAGCGGCGCGATGCGCACGCAGCACCTCGACCGAGGTCGCATCGAGCGCGACGTTCCGCCGCCCGCGCCGCGTCTTCGGCTGGTGCACGCTGACGGCTCGCCCTCGGCCCGCCGACACGCGGTTGCGGACCACCGCCATCGTGGCCCGCTCCAGATCGACGTCCTCCCAGCGGAGCGCAGCCATCTCGCCCCTGCGCAGTCCGGTGGTGAGGAACAGCACCCACATCGCGTAGAGCTCGTGATCAGCGACGGCGTCGAGGAAGGCGCGCGTCTGCACGTCGGACCAGATGGTCATCTCGGCCTCGACCACGCGTGGCGGGTCGACGGCCTCCATCGGGTTGCGGGCGATCAGCCCCCAACGCATCGCATCCTTCAGCGCCTTCTTCAACGTGCGTCGGCAGCTGGCGACCGACCGCGCCGAGAGTCCGCCGGCGCCGTCGACGCGCCCGGATCGCAGCAGCTCGGTCTGCAGCGAGCGGAGGTGCATGGGTGACAGCTCGACCAGGCGAACGTCACCGATGCGCGGCACGACCCAGTTGCGGATCATCTGCTCGTAGCCCCGGTAGGTCGTGTCGAGCACGTTCGACTCCATCGCCGCGAGCCACTCGGTCAGGAACTCTCCGAACGTCGTCGTGCCGGGGTCGACCCACATGCCGGTGCGCATCCGCTCCAGCGCCTCGACCAGAGCGTCCTCGGCCTCCTTCTTCGTGCGGTGGCCGCCGACCCACTTCTGCTGCTTCTTCCCCGAGGCGTCGCGCCCCAGGTACAGGACGTAGGTCCACGTCGAGCCCCGCTTCATCACCGATCCGCGCACGGCGTCTCCGTTCATCACGCCCGTGCGACCTAAGCGCGGCATCGAGCCCGGAGCCACACGGCGGTCACGGTCGGCGGATTAGCAAGGGATGAGCAAGCGCCAGATTTTGAGCGTCCCGAGGGCCCAAAACCCTTGGAATCTAGAGCCCGAGAGGAGAATCGAACTCCTGACCTGCTGTTTACAAGTCGTGGGTCGAGTGTCCACCCAGGTCCGTCGCGGCCCGCCATGTCCGGGAATCTGCGCTGACGTCTCACGTGATTCAAGCCCCGATCTCCGTGCTCGTCCAGAGATTCGTGAGACAAACCGTGAGACGCGGAGGCCCGCAAGGTCGGGGCCACTCAATGTCGGACGACCTCAACCGTGAGACTGGAACTGGACGTTGCCACTGACGCGATGATGTGACCCGTGGAGGACTTCGTCGTCGCCCTCAACCCGGACGGGGATTCGGCGTTGCCGTATCTGGTGCGGCTGCCGCTGGGCCCTCACGGTGTGGTGCTCAAGGTGCGCGACACCTGGCCGCGCACGGCGAAGGTGTACTGCCACCCGTCGCCGAGTGACTGGGACGACTCGGTCGAGGTCGTCGAGCGGGTCGCCGGTGCGCTCGTGTGTCGCGTCGCGGCGCGGCGATCGACCTGGTGCTTGGACCGCGGCCGGGAGAACCGGTCGCAGTTCGTCTTCACCCGGGCCCGGGGCCGCGAGGTGATCTTCTGGCAGAGCGCTCGCACGGCGAAGCAGGCCAGGCCGGCGGTGAGCACGCCGACCGCGGCGGGCGTCCGGGCTGAGTGCTCGAGATCCTCGTCGACAGCCACGAGCGCTACCCGTGGAAGTTCAGCGCCCAGCAGGCGACGACCTCGACGACAGGCGCTGCCGGCAGGCGACTACGCGCGTCGAGCACGACGGCCGGATCGTGGCAGCGGTCGAGCGCAAGAGCCTGGCCGATCTGTCCTCGACGCTGACCGACCGGCAAGCTGCGCTACCTGCTGGCCGCACTCGCCGAGTTGCCGCGGGCCGCGCTGGTCGTCGAGGACCGCTACTCGGCGGTGTTCAAGTCGAGCTTCGTCGCGCCGCTGGGGTGTCGGCCGAAGGCCTGGCCGAGTGCACAGGTCCGGTTCCCGTCCGTGCCGATCGTGTTCTGCGAGACCCGCCCGCTGGCACAGGAGTGGACCTACCGGTTCTTGGGCGCGGCGCTCGCCCATCACGCGCAGGACGCGCCGGCGGCGGGACGTGTCGCGGAACTGCCCGCCGCTGGGCCATTGGCCCCGGCAGCTCCGACCGCTGCGGAGATCCGCGCCTGGGCGTTGGCCAACGGTCACGAGATCTCCGCGAAGGGCCGAATCCCGACGTCGGTGCGCGAGGCGTTCAACGAAGCGAGATGAGGGCTGCCCGGCCGTTTCGGTGGGTGGAGAGCAGCGAATGGCTCAGCTGAAGGGAAGCTCCGGATGGACGGTCGATTCTTCGATCGGAACCGGCCCGTAGACGGCTTCGAAGATCGCTCCCGCTTCGTAGACGCGCCCACGGGTTCGGCCGGTGATCTCGGTCAGGTCACCACGCTCCACGAGCGCGTCGATCGCTGCCTGCGCGGTCGGTCGGCGTGACGTCGATCATCGCTTCGACCGCGCGCTGCGGTGACGACAGGTGTTGCGAAGAGCTGCTCCGCTAGGCGGATGACCGGAGTTCGGCCGGCCCTCGTCGAGCAGCTGGTTGCGGAGCTGGTGCTGTAGCTCGACCAGGCGGACCGTTCGTTCCTCGGAGTCGCGTGCCTGTTGACGGACACCACGAAGGAAGAAGGCGATCCACGGCATGAGGTCGCCGCATCTGGCTGGTGATCAACAGGTGGTCGTAGTACTCGCTGCGGTGCTGCTCGAAGAACGCGGAGAGGTACAGCAGCGGCTGGGGCAGCGCGTCGCGCAGCACGAGCATCAGCGGGATCATCAGTCGCCCGATGCGACCGTTGCCGTCGAGGAACGGGTGGATCACCTCGAACTGGTAGTGCGCGATCGCCAGTTGTACGAGCAGCGGGAGGTCGGTCTCGTGGAGGAACTTCTCCAGGTCGCTGAGCGCGTCGCGCATCTCGTCGGGTGGCGGAGGCACGAAGACGGCATCGTCGAGCGTGGCGCCCCCGAGCCACACCGGGGCTCTTGCGTAGCTCGCCCGGTCGCCGGTGCTGGCCGCGTGCTCCTTGGAGGAGCAGCTCGTGCATCTCGCGGAAGAGTCGGACCGAAATGGGGAAGCCATCCCGCACACGCGTCAAGCCGTGCTCCATCGCGACGATGTAGTTGGTCACCTCGGTCGCGTCGTCGGCGGCATCAGGTGAGGGAACCTGCCCGGCCTCGAAACGGAGCAGCTGGCCGACGTCGGTCTTCGTTCCCTCGATCCGCGAGCTCAGCACCGCCTCCAAGCGGAGGTGCGGCCCGATGAGCAGGTGCGGATTGGGGATCAGGCGGCCGACGCCGCCGAGGCGATGTACCGCCCCGGTTGCCTCGTCCAGCAGCTTGACCACCTCGTCGGACAGCGAGAGCCGTCGAGGGGCAGCGGCGGGGACGAACGCCCAGTAGCCCTCCGGCGTCTTCCGGACTCGTCCTCGCTCGGTCGAGGTGAACGCGTCCCGGTCGCATGGGTGCTCCTTGTTGAAGGCCGTCTTCTGACCAGCCACTCTAACTAAAGAGATGGCGCCTTGGCTTTAGCTATTCGCGGGCGGGGGAAAGAGGGACTTACTCAGCCTCGCTCGAGGGGTGTTGGCGGAGGTGCTGCGTTCGGCCGGGGGCTTCACGTTTCGGCAAGACGGTCGAGAATCTCTCGGTCTTCAGCGATGACCTCACGGACAACTCGGAGCACGTCGCCGTTGGAGACCGCGGCCTGAGCGAGCGCGTCGGCAGCGAACTGCTCGACAGTCACGCCCCGTGCCGACGCAGCTGCGTTCAGCCTGACCAGCACGTCAGGAGACACCTCGACCTTCAGGATCACCTCGCCAGCGTAGAGATCAGGCTGAGCCGGGAGCAGGGAGGTTTGTCCGGCCTCCCGCCCGTTGGCACAGCGGCTCTCTCAACCCAGCCTGATCGCCGACGCTCCCATGTAGGTGTCGCCGGTGAGGTCGAGGAGGAGGTCGAGGTACTCCGTGTTCACTTCGTCGATTGCGGTCTCGACCTGAGGGTCCTCGTGACCTTGCTCGACGTCGAACAGGACGGTGCCGTCGGCGGTCAGGACGCGGCGAACGCGCAGGGTCCGGAGCCAGTCCTCGTTGAACTCGCCGTGCACCTCGACCACCGATGCGCCGGGCAGCACGTCGACGAGCGTCTCGATGGCGAGCCGCTCGGTGAGGTCGGCGAGCGTGCGGCCGAGCGCCTGCCACTCCTCAAGTACTCGACTGAACTCGGCTCCCAGCTCCGGATCGACCACGTCTGCTCCTCCGCTCCGATGCGCCGTCGACGGTACGGCACCGGGCTGTGACGCTCAGCCCCGACATCGCGTCCAGGCGCCACCCGATGCCCGTAGCGTGGAGCGAGTGGAGGAGCTGAGGGAGGGGTTGTACGAGGTGCTCGTCACCGAGGGCCTGAAGGCGCGGCTGCAGGCCCTCGCTGGTGCGGTCCCGGACGAGCGGGCGCTCCACGCGGCGGAGGCTCCGGACCGGATCGCCTGGCACCTGAGTCGCCAGATCGAGCGGGCGCTCAACGACGTCGGCGAAGCGGATCGAGCACGAGTCGGCATCGAGGTGGCGCGGGCGTTGCTCGATCGGCTCGGAGAGATCGTCGAGGTCGACCCGTCGGATGCTCCGAGCGATCCGGCGACCGTGCTGCACGCGATCCTCGGTCGCCGCCCCGATGGCAGCACCGAGGCGATCGCCCAGCCGCTGATCCCGCTGCTCGACACGACGCTGCTGACGAACGCGCCGGGCGAGCCGAACCTGTGGAGCCAGCTGCGCTCCGAGATCGAGTCCGCCGACCGGATCGACGTCGTGATGGCGTTCATCCGGCGCAGCGGCATCGCGCCGCTGGTCGACGCGCTCCGCCGCCATTGCGAACAGGGCCGCTCGCTGCGGGTGCTGACCACGACCTACACGGGGTCGACCGAGCAGGCAGCCCTCGACCGGCTCGTCGACCTCGGCGCGGACGTCCGGGTGTCGTACGACCTCAGCACGACCCGGCTGCACGCCAAGGCCTGGGTGTTCCACCGCGGCTCCGGCTTCTCGACCGCGTACGTCGGCTCGTCCAACCTGACGCACTCGGCGCAGGTCACCGGGGTCGAGTGGAACGTCCGGGCGTCGGCTGCCCGGAACCCCGACGTGCTCGGCAAGTTCGCCGCGGTGTTCGACAGCTACTGGTCCAACGGCGACTTCGTCCCCTACGACGCCGGACCAGTTCGTCGCCGAGCAGCAGCGAGCCGGACGGACCGACTCGGGCCCGCACGTGATCCTGAGCCCGATCGAGGTCCGCCCGCTGCCGTTCCAGTCCCGGCTGCTCGAACTCATCGAGGTGTCACGGCAGCGAGGGCACCACCGCAACCTGCTCGTCTCCGCGACCGGCACCGGCAAGACCGTGATGGCGGCCCTCGACTACGCCCGGCTGCGGCCGCAGCTGGACCGGTCGAGGCTGCTGTTCGTCGCGCACCGCGAGGAGATCCTCGACCAGAGCCTCGCGACGTTCCGCCACACGCTGCGCGACGCGTCGTTCGGCGAGAAGTGGGTCGGCGGCGCTCGCCCCACACGGTTCGACCACGTCTTCGCCTCGGTCCAGAGCCTCAACGCCAACGGCCTGGCCGACCTGCCACCCGACCACTTCGACGTCGTGATCGTCGACGAGTTCCACCACGCCGCAGCGCACCTCGTACCAGCGGCTGCTCGACCACGTGCAGCCGGTCGAGCTGCTCGGCCTCACCGCGACGCCCGAGCGCAGCGACGGCATGCCGATCCTGCACTGGTTCGACGACCGCATCGCCGCGGAGCTGCGGCTGTGGGACGCGATCGACCAGCAGTACCTCGCGCCGTTCCTGTACTTCGGGATCCACGACGGCATCGACCTCACCGACATCCCGTGGCGACGCGGACGCGGCTACGAGACCGAGGCGCTCACCAACCGCTACACCAGCTCCGACGCATGGGCCCGCCTCGTCGTGAAGCAGGTCGACGAGCACGTCGACGTCACCTCGATGCGGTGCCTCGGGTTCTGCGTGAGCGTCGAGCACGCCGCGTTCATGGCCCGCCACTTCAGCCACCACGGCATCCCGGCCGTCGCGATCTCGGGCGAGAGCCCCCGCGACGAACGAGCGAGCGGCGCTGCGCGACCTGGCGGCAGGCGACGTGAAGGTCGTGTTCTCCGTCGACCTGTTCAACGAAGGCGTCGACCTCCCCAACGTCGACACGGTGCTGATGCTCCGACCCACCGAGAGCCCGGTGCTGTTCCTCCAGCAGCTCGGCCGAGGCCTGCGCCGAGCGGAGAACAAGCCGCACTGCACGGTGCTCGACTTCGTCGGCACCCACCGCAAGGAGTTCCGCTTCGACCGCCGCTACCGGGCCCTGCTCGGCGGCACCCGCCGCGACGTCGAACGAGCGGTGCAGACGCAGTTCCCGTTCCTGCCGTCGGGCTGCAACATGCAGCTCGACCAGAAGGCCTCCGAGATCGTGCATCAGGAGCCTGCGCGAGGCCATCCCGTCGCGCTGGCCGGCGAAGGTCGACGAGCTGCGCTCACTGCGCCGGGAGCGACCCGGCATCGGTCTCGCCGAGTACCTCGACGAGACCGGCCTCGACCTCGCCGACGTGTACGCCGGCTCGAAGAGCTGGTCCGACCTGGTCGACGCCGCAGGAGGGCGAGACCCTCCCGGCGGGGCCGAACGAGGAACCGCTGCGACGAGCCGTCGGTCGTCTGCTGCACCTCGACGACGCCGAACGCCTCGCGGCCTACCGACGCCTGCGTGGCCGGCCCAGCGCCCGACCTCGGCGCCGTGTCCGAGCGGGAACGACGGCTCGTGCAGATGCTCGTCGCTGCGCTCGCCGACCAGGCGCTCACCAAGGACTCGTCGCTGCGCGACGGCGTCGACCTCGTGTGGTCGCATCCGCAGGTGCTCGCCGAGCTGGCCGAGACGCTCGGCGTGCTCGAGGACCGGATCGACCACGTCCACCAACCGCTCGCGCACGCATCCGGACGCACCGCTGCAGATCCACGCCCGCTACAGCCGCATCGAGATCCTCGCCGCCATGGGCCTCGCCGGCGACCGAGCCAAGATCGCCGCGTGGCAGAGCGGCGTCTACGAGGCCAAGCCCGCCAACGCCGAGATCTTCGCCTTCACCCTCGACAAGAGCAGCGGCGGCTTCTCGCCGACCACCCGCTACCGCGACTACGCGATCAGCCGATCGCTCATCCACTGGGAGTCCCAGTCGACCACCCGCGAGCGACAGCGCGACCGGCCTCCGGTACCGGAACCACGAGCGCGACGGACGGACGATCCTGCTCTTCGCCCGCGAACGAGCCGACGACCGCGCCTTCTGGTTCCTCGGCCCCGCGACCTACCGAGGGCACGTCGGCGAGAAGCCGATGGCGATCACCTGGGAGCTCGACGTCCCACTGCCAGGGGACCTGTACGCGGCGTTTGCAGCGGCAGTCGCGTAGCCGCTCGAAATGGTGGTCAGCTGGTTCGCCAGGTGGTGTCGCGGCGAGCCATCTCGTAGATCGCCTCGACGGCTGCGGGGGAGAGGGTCGCGGGTCGACGCTCGAGCCACTTGCCGATGCGCTTGCGGGCCACGACGTGGACGTCGGTTGGTTGGGCCTTGATGGTCAGCTCTGCAGCGATGACCACGATGATCGGCTCGACCTGAACATCGAACCCGCACGCGGTGGTCAAGAGCTTGGAGGCCCGTGCGGCCTCGTGTCGTGAGTTGCGCAGGTAGTTGGTCTTCTGGCCGCTGACCATGAACGCCTTCTCGGCGACCCAGACCTTCTTGCGCGAGTGGTTCTTCGTGTTCAGGGTGAACACTCCGGGCGGACCGATGACCACGTGGTCGATGTCGCTGTCCTTCTCGCCGACGGGCACCGAGTGCAGGACGTGCCAACCGTCGCCGAGCTTGCGCAACCGCCACGCGACTCCTTCCTCGCCATCGGCACCGACGCGGTAGGCGCGCTCATCGGTGTGCACCCCGAACACCCGAGCGACGAAAGTCTTGACCGGTGCCTCGGCGCGCAGCTCGACCGCACGCTCCCGGACCGCCTGCCCTGCTCGGTTCTTGGACAGGTCCCGCCAAACGGACTCTTCGCCCACCACCTCGCGAGGGAGCGACGCGTCGATGCCGATGGCTGGTTGGTCCTCCACGGTGGCGGTCGACAACCCGGGATCGTCGGCGAGGGTCTTGTCCGCTTCCAAGGACGCGGTGTTCTCGGCTCGCCAGGATGCGACGAACCGGTCGAACGCCGGCCGGCGTTCCGGCAGGTCCATCGTGACCTTGCCCGACCCGAGGTTGATCTGACCGACCTTCGTCCCAGCGGCGTCGGTGACGTACAGCATGTCGTGGGAGTAGACGCGCTTGCGCTCGGCGACGAGCTCCACCGCCGGGACCGGATCTGCCGACGGCACTGGTGCTACGTGGTCCGTCCAGGCGGAGCCGTCCCACCAGCGCAGCTGGGTGCCGCCGGTGTCCGGGTACCACCCGGCAGGCGCCGTCTCCTGCTCTGCCATTGTCGATGCCCTCCTCATCGTGATGGCCGCTCTCCCTGCGGCCACGCTCCGCCGCCGTAGCGACGCTCCATGAGGCTACGGGCGCGATGGTGCGGACGTCATCTGCCTCCCGTGACCCCTCGATGCTCGCCGGCATCGTCACCGAGCAACAACCGGGTCCCTGGCCTCCGCTTGGTCCGCTTTTGCGGACCTTGCCAGTCTGTGCCGCCACCTGACCACGGCAACTCGCCGTCGGCTCGGGCCCGTCGAGGCGTACCCTTGACGCCATGAGCACGGTCGATCTGTCGGACGAGGTGGTGCGTGAGTTCGTCGCCGAGTTCGGCGAGGACGCACCGCAGGTGGCGGAGAAGGCACTGCGCAGCGAGATCGCCCGGCACCGCATCGAGCGGGCCGTCAAGGACGGGACCGACCCCGCCGCAGCTGTGGCAGAGGCGCTGGCCAAGGCCCCCGAGTTCGTCGCGGAGGTCGAGCGTCTCGATGCAGCTGGCGAGCAGCCAGCTGGCGACCTCGAGGAGCGCCTCCGCCGCTCGGCCGGGTGAATTTCCAGCCGACCCTGCTCGAGGACAGCCTGGATCCTTGGCTCGCCGTCGAGCCGGATCCCGACCGCCGGGAGAACGTGATCCGGTTTCTGATGGCCCTGTTCGACGCAGAGGGCCGCTGGGATGACGCACGGCCCGTCCCGGGTACGAAGCTCCCGGCGTTCGCCGCGATGATCTCGGGAGCTGGCGTCGTGGTTGTGTGGGTCGTCGCCGAGCGATACTCCCAGCTCGCCATCCGGTACTTGTTCGACATCTCGACTGGGCAGCGCTTCGGCGGCTGACGACAGCTCCGATCCGGCAGACTCGGACGTGGTCAGGAAGTGGCACAGACTGGCTTGTTGCGCAAGCGCACCAAGCTTCGGGCCTCTGGGGCCAGATTGCACGCCGACCGATAGCCATCCGCGACTGCCGCCGAGCGTCCCGCGGCGGCGAGGACTCCAACGCTCGCAGCGCGCTTCGTGGCCCGTATCGTCTGCGCGCATGGGTGAAGACCTTGTCAGCGAAGCGGTCCGAGCCCTGGTGCGGACGGGACTCAACGTCGAAGATGCTGCGGCAGCCGTGCCGGCAGCACCTGGGCTGTATGGGTTCCACGGCGACGGCTCGGTGTGGCGTCAGCTCGGCCTCGGCTCGCCACCGGATGACCGGCCGCTGTACGTCGGCAAGTCGGAGTCGAGCCTGGCCGCTCGCGATGTGCGCACGCACTTCGCTGCCGGACGCACTGGGTCGTCCACGCTGAGACGAACGCTGGCTGCGTTGCTCGTCGACCAGCTCGACCTCGTGGCGTGTCCGAGGAACCCGGCCAAGCCCGGCCACTTCTCGAACTTCGGGCTCGAGCCCGAGGGGGACGCGCGGCTGAGCAGATGGATGGCTGGGCACCTCCGTCTCGCCGTCTGGCCATCTCCGACGGGGATCGTGCTCAACGACGTGGAGACGGCAGTGCTGCAATGCCTGATGCCCCCCCTGAACCTCTCCAAGGTGGCGACGCCTTGGAAGCCGATGATCAGCTCCGCCCGGAAGGAGATGGCCGCCGGGGCAGCATCGTGGTAGCCTTCCCGCTGATGCGAAGCCGGTGCTCCTGGGCCGATCTCCGGATGGGGCCGAGGAGGCTCGGCATCTCGCCGGTCTTGGTCAGCCCTTACCAAACGTCTGACCAGACACCGAGCCCCTCCGGTCGGTCGGCGTGAGGCTCCTTCAACCGAGCCCCCTCGGGTTCGGTGTCTCGGGCTGCAAGTAGGTTCACCGTCGTGGAGGAGGTTCCGATGGAGGATGTCGACCAACTGTTCGACGAGTTGAGCCGAACGGCACGGCACGGCCTCGATGCGGCCACGGCGGCAGATAACCCGGACACCCGCCGGGAGCAGCTCGGTGTAGCCGTACGAGCGCTCACCAGGCTCTGGGCCGAGATGAATCCGCAGTTCGACGGAGACGCCTTCTACCCGGTGAGCTGGCTCATCGACCGGCACTGGTCGGCGATCGTGGCCGGTCGGAACGGCGCCGAGAACGCTTCACACTCCTGGCCGGCCGCTGGGGAGGCAAGGCACGCCGGAGTCGACCTCACGTCGGAGATCGGAACGCTCTGCGCGGATCTCGCAGGCGAGCCGCTCTTCGGTGCCCGCGAGCTGCTCCACTCCAACCTGTTGGCCTGGTTCATCGACGCCGAGCCGTCGGTGGCGAACGTCTTCGCTGCGTGGAGCCGACGCGAACCCGGCGTGCTGCCGGCTCGTACCCAGCGCGAGAAGTACAGCTTCGATCTGATCGTCCAGACGTGTGACCGGGCGCCTCTCGTCGTCGAGAACAAGGTGTTCAGTGCCGTCGACCCTGACCAGCTGGAGCGCTACACGCCCGTTGCTCTGACGCATCTCCATCCGGAGCCTGTCTTCGTGCTGCTCAGCCTCATCGACCCGGGATGGGAGAGCGACCAGGCGATCTTCGGTGGCCGTGCGTGGCACCGGCGATCCTTCGGCGAACTTGGTGCAGCTCTGCAGCTCGCGGCTGAGCACCTCGCCGGAGAGGACTTGCCCTATCGCCAGGAGCTGCTGCGGCGCTACGCCGGCGTGCTCATGACGCTGGACACGCTGGCCCACAAGGTGTCCTCGATCGGTCCCGGGGATCCGTATCGACTCCCCGACGACTGGGTTGCAGATCTCGATGCTGTGCGACTCCGAACAGCGTTCTCGAAGCTGCGGAGTCAGCGAGTGGCCCAGCTTCTCGCCGAGACAGGGTTGGAGGGGGTCACCGGCGATGTCTCGCGAGGCGAGCCGCTCCTCGAGCAGTTCTGGGACGTGCCCGACAGTGATGGAGACACCATCGGCTGGCAGGCGCAGGGCCGACAGTGGAGGCTGGCGGTCCGGGTGGGATCCGAGCGCAACGGGCGAGGTCGGGAGAAGGAAGACCGTGGTCGACGAGAGCGCTACGTGGAGGAGCGCTACGGCGATCTCTTCAGGTTCGACAAGGTCACGGGACCGCTGGTGGCCAAGGATCATGAGGGTTGGCGAGCCTTCAGCCCGGACTTCGTCTACCGCTACCGCCTGCTTGATCCGAACACCACGGTGGACGACCTTTCGCACCTGGCGCGAGAGGCTGCGACGCGTCGCCCACCCGTACTTGAGCGGAGGCTGACAGACCGAAGGCCCGACGGCGGGGTGCTTCGGCACTCACCTCCAGATCCGCCCGTCGACCACCTCGGCCGAGCCAGCATCGGACTCCTGGATCCAGTGGGCGTAGATGTTCGTGGTGGTCGACGGGTTCCGGTGGCCGACTCGGCCGGAGACGCTGCGGAGCGGCACGCCGGCATCGAGAAGCTGCGTGACCTGCAGGTGGCGGAGGCCGTGCAGGTGGATCCAGCTCGGTAGCTCCATCCGGTCGCGGCAGGCGGCTGAACGCTCGTGTCGCGCTGCGACGGGTGCAGCGGCTTCAGCCCGCCGGGCTCGGGTGCGAGCACGTACGCGTCGTCGCTCAGCTCGATGCCGCACAGCGCGGCACGCCTTGGCGTGGCGGTCCCGGTGGTCGAGCAGCCAGTCGAGCGCGAACGACGACAGCGTGACCGTGCGGTGCTGGTGGGTCTTGGTGTCCTTCTCGTAGACGACGTTCGTCTCGCCGATCGCCGCCTCGATCCGCAGCGTGCCCGCGTCTACGTCGACGTGCCGCCACCGCAGCGCGCACAGCTCACCCCGGCGGGCGCCGGTGTCGGCCGCGAGCACGATCAGCGTGGCGAGCGTCGGGTTCACCTTCGCCGCCTCGTCGATCATCGCCCTCGCCACGTCGATCGGCACCGGCTTCGGGTTCGACGTGTGCTGCCGAGGAGGACGCGCGTCGCGGCCGACGTTGACCGCGACCCAGCCCCAGCGCTTCGCCTGGTCGAGCACCCGGCACAACAGCACGTGACAGCCCCGCACCGTCGAGCGTGAGTAGCCGGCCTCGACCAGCGCGCCGTAGAAGCGGTCGAGGTGCTCGGCGCTCAGGTGCGACAGCCGACGTGAGCCGAGCGCCGGCAGCACGTGGCACTCGGCCGAGGTCCGGTAGTTGCGCAACGTCGTCGGCTCGAGCCCTTCGAGCTCGGCCTGGCGCAGCCCCGCCTCGACGGCGTGCGCGACGGTGCGCTGGCCGACCGACACCTGGCCACGAGCCGACTTGGTGATCAGCTCGGCCAACGCGACGTCGGCCTGGCGGGAGGTGCCGTGGAAGGTCACCGACTTCTGTTGACGCTTGCGCGTCAACGGGTCCTCACCCGCGTCGACGCGCAGCTCCCAGGTCCCCGGACGTCGTCCCTTGCGCTTGCTGCCCTGCATCCCGTTGTCTCCGTTCTCGCACCGATTCGTGAGACGTCGGTGAGATTCCGTGAGACACGGTGACGGTCAGGTCTGAACACCAACCTGACCATGTGCCGAGAACCCTGCAATTCCAAGGGTTTCGGCGGGTCTGAACAGAGCCCGAGAGGAGAATCGAACTCCTGACCTGCTGTTTAC
>JBAOHV010000026.1:0-140896 GCA_037045265.1 Microthrixaceae bacterium
TCTGGTGGTGTCGCAGGTGGTCTGGGCGGACGGACCGACCGAGGGCGACGTCCGGGTGCAGTGCTCGGCCCACGGCCGCCCGGCACCCGCCCGCGCGTACCGTCGGCGACGACGGCACCGTGGAGCTGCGGTGGACGGACCCGCAGCGGCGGGTCGCTGCCGGGCAGGCGCGCGGTGGTCTACCGCGACCTGCCGACCACGCAGGGTGCGCTCGAGGTGGTCGTCGGCGGGGGGATCGTCAGCCCCCGGCCCTGATCGGCCGGCCACCCGGGTCGGCCGACAGCCCTGGTCAGACCGTGTTGCCGACGACGCCGACGCCACGCTCGCGTGCGTGGCGCAGCAGGGCACCCGGCCGCGACGGGGCGATCAGCACCGACGCCGCTGCTGACCGGCTCGGTCACCCCGCCCCGCGGTGCGGCGGGCAGGAAGTCGCGGGGCGCCGTTCAGGTCGATCTGGAGGATCAGCCCGGGTCGCGCCGGCGCTGAGGTCGAGCGCATCGGTGCCGACCGCGGCCGGGCCGACCGCGACGATGTCCTTGCTGCGCATCAGCGTCGGTTCCGCCAGGGCCATGTCGTCGACCAACGTCACGCCGGCGGGGACGAACACGCACCACCGGCGCGTCAGACGTGCCAGCACCCGGACACCCCACCACGCCGCGCCGGCACCGAGCACGGCGAGGACGCCGCCCAGCGCCCACTGCTCCGCGGCCAGGGCGAGGGCGGCGACGGGCAGCGGCACGGCGGTCAGGGCCCACACCAGCCCGATCGGGCCCAGCAGCAGGACCGCGGGGGGTCGCAGTGGGAATCGGGCCTCGTCGCCGTAGCTCGCCCCGTTGATGCACTCGTAGCCCACCTCGGCCGACATGGCGGCCACCGCCGCGACGGCGGCCGTCGCCAGGCCGATCCATCCGAGCAGCTCGGGGGTGTCGCCCACCGCGGGCCACGGCGCCGCCGACGACGGCGAGGGGGGTGACGATCCTCAGCACGAGCAGCGCCCAGGGCGCCCGGACCAGACCGGCGAGCAGCCCGGCGGCCCAGAGGCCCCAGGCCAGCACCGTCGCGACCACCTGCACCGCATCGCTGCGATCTGCGAGGGACTGCGCCAACAGGTCGCCGAGCGTGATCGGCAGCGTCAGCCACAGGAGTCGGGTCAGCCAGGTCATCGGGGAGGCGTGCACGCCTACAGACTTGCGCGCCTTCGGAGCCGACCGCTAGCAACGACCACATGGGTGGGAGCATCGAGTTGCCGTTCGGCCTGGCCACCTCGGTCGGTCCGCTGCCCTGCGACGACCCCGTCGAGGCAGCACGGATGGCCCTGCGGGCCCAGCCGTCCTTCCCGTGCAGCCCCAGCCTCGGCACCACCGCGGGGTCGTTGCTGGCCCAGGCGGTCGAGGATCTGGACGCCGTGCAGGTGCTCCCTCCCGGCCTCCTGCGGGCCGGAGCCGCCCTCGTGGACGGCGACCCGTCGCACGTGGACGAGCTCCCGGCCGTCGGCCTCGTCGGCGACTCGTACGCCGCCTTCCACGAGTTCGTCGCTCGGCTGTCGGATCCGCCCGACGTCGGCGTGAGGGTCAGCCTGCTCGGGCCGGTCACGCTGGCGCTGGGACTGCGTGCCGCCGGCGTGCCGACCGTGCGTGCCGTGCGGATCGCACAGCACGTCGTCGCCCGCCGCGCCGAGGCCATGTTGGGCGCGGTCCGCTCGGTCATGCCCGGTGGTGTGGTGCTCGTGTGCGCCTCCGAGCCGGGCCTCGTCGGCGCGGTGCACCCGACCTTCCCGCTCACACCCGCAGAGGTGCTGTCGTTGTTGACCCCGTACGTCGATGCCGTCGACGGGCATCCCGACGCCGGCGAGCTGCTGATCGGCGTGCACGTGCCGGGACGAACCGACTGGGAGACGGTCGATCGCCTCGGGAGTCTCGGTGATCTCGGCGCCGGTCGACCGCGACCTGGCGGGGTGGTCCGGCGTGCTCGGCGACTTCCTCGACCGCGGCGGTCGGTTGGTGTGGGGTGCGGTGCCGGTGGACCAGCCCCTGGGCACCAGCGAGGAGCTGCTGTGGCGGCGTCTCTCGGCGATGTGGTGCGAGCTCGTGGGCGACGGCCTGGACCCGCTCCTGCTGCGCAGCCGGAGCCTGGTGGGGCCCGTCGACGGCCTCGGCCAGCTTCGGTGTGTCCCAGGCCGAGCGGGTGCTCGACCTGGTCGACTCGCTGGCCACCCGTGTGCGTCGCCAGGCCATCGGAGCGCTGGCTCACGCTGGGTGCCCGAGCGCGCCACGACCGGACCGGGCTCCGCTGTCGGGACGGCTCGGTAGGGTGACGCCGTGACTCCCTCCAGCCCCGTGACCGCGGCCGGTCCCGGCCGAGCTCGACCCCGCCGGCAGGGTCGACTGGCTGCGCGAGCAGATCCGTCAGCACGACCGCGCCTACTACGAGCAGGACGCGCCCACCATCCCCGACGCCGACTACGACGCGCTCGTGCGCGACCTGCGCACCCCTCGAGTCCCAGCACCCCGACCTGGTCACTCCCGACAGCCCCACCCAGACCGTCGCGCGGCGCGGCCTCGGCGCAGTTCGCGCCGGTGGAGCACCGCCAGCGGATGATGAGCCTGGACAACGCGATGGACCTCGGGGAGCTGCAGGACTGGGGCAGCCGCACGGCCAAGCGGCTGGGCGACCTGGGGCTCGACGGCGCCGTGCGCTACGTGTGCGAGTTGAAGATCGACGGACTGGCGGTCTCCATCCGCTACGAGCGCGGCCGGTTCGTGCAGGCCGCCACCCGGGGCGACGGTCGCACGGGCGAGGACGTCACCGCGAACGTCGCCCGGATCGACGGACGTGCCCACACCAGCTGCGGTCCCGGCGCACCCGAGGTGCTCGAGGCCCGCGGCGAGATCTACCTCCCGATCGAGGCGTTCCAGGCGCTGCGGCGCCGCACCGAGGCCGACAACGCCGAGCTCGAGGCCGCGGGCCGGCGCACCCGGCCGGTGCCGGTGAACCCACGCAACGCCGGGCGCGGGCTCGCTGCGACAGAAGGACCCCGAGATCACCGCCGGCCGCGGCCTGGCATGGTGGTGCTACCAGCTGGGCGAGGTCGTCGGTGTCGAGCCACCGTCCAGCCACTCCGCCGTCGCTGGACTGGCTCGGCTCGCTCGGTGTCCCCGTCAACCCGCTGACCCGGACCTTCGACGACCTCGATGCGGTCTACGGCTTCTGTCGTCACTGGGTCGAGCACCGCCACGAGCTGCCCTACGAGATCGACGGCGTCGTGGTGAAGGTCGACGACCTGGCCGTGCAGCAGGCGCTGGGCGACGACGGCCAAGGCGCCGCGATGGGCGATCGCGTTCAAGCTCCCGCCCGAGGAGCGCACCACGCTCCTGCGCGACATCCAGGTGTCGATCGGGCGCACCGGCAAGGCGACGCCCTTCGCGGTGCTCGAGCCGGTGTTCGTCGGCGGGTCCACGGTCGGTCTCGCCACGCTGCACAACCAGGACCAGGTGCGCCACAAGGACGTGCGGCCCGGCGGACACCGTGATCGTGCGCAAGGCGGGCGACGTCATCCCGGAGGTGGTCGGGCCCGGTGCTCGACCTGCGCCCCGAGGGGCTGGACGAGTGGCAGTTCCCGACCCGGTGCCCGTCGTGCGGCCATCCGCTGGTGCGCGCCGAGGGCGAGGCCCAGCACCTGTGCCTCAACGCCGCGCTGCCCGCAGAAGCGCTGGGCGACCGTGTCGCACTTCGCGTCGCGCGGGCGCCATGGACATCGACGGACTCGGCGAGCAGCAGATCGCGAGCTTCCTCGAGCTCGGGCTGATCTCGGACCTGGCCGACATCTACTCGCTCGACTTCGAGCGCATCGCCGAGCTCGCCCGGCTACAAGGACGCGTCGATCAACAACCTCCGCGCCAGGCCATCGAGGCCTCGAAGCAGCGGCCGCTGGCCAGCCTGCTGTTCGGTCTCAACATCGTGCACCTGGGCGCCGCAGGAGCGGAGGCGTTGGCCGCCGGGCTCGGCAGCCTCCAGGGCATCATGGAGGCCTCGATCGACGACCTGTCCGCGGTCGACGGTGTCGGTCCCGGTGATCGCCCGGTCCGTGCACGACTGGTTCGCCGACGCCGGTCAACCAGGACCTGGTCGCCCGCCTGGTCGCGGCCGGGGTCAACACCGACGGGGCCCGAGCGCTCCGTGCTGCCCCAGACGCTCGCCGGCAAGGCCGTCGTGGTCACCGGGTCGGTGCCGGGCTACAGCCGCGACGAGGCGGCCGAGGCCATCAAGGCGCGGGGTGGCAAGTCGCCCGGCAGCGTCTCCAAGAAGACCTTCGCCCTGGTGGTGGGGGAGGACCCCGGCGCGTCCAAGCTGGCCAAGGCCACCGAGGTCGGCGTCCCGATCGTGCCCGCAGAGGGGTTCGACGAGCTGCTCGGCACGGGCGAGCTCGCGGGTGCCGACACCCGGCGCGGCTGCCGAACCACCTGCAGAGGGAGGCTCCTGATGGCGGTCCGTGCGGTCATCTTCGACTTCGGTGGGGTCTTCGTGGACTCACCGTTCACCGCGGTGCAGTCCGCGGCCACCGACATGGGCGTCGCCCCCGACCTCATGATCGACACCGTGTTCGGCTCCTACGACCAGGACACCGATCACGCCTGGCACCGCCTCGAGCGCGGCGAGATCTCCCTGGCGACCGCCCGTGCGGAGATCATCGCCGCGTCGGTCGCCGCCGGCCTGCCCGAGCTGGACCCGATCGCCCTGCTCATGGCGCTCGGCGGGGGCGGCATCCGCTCCGAGATGGTCGAGTTCTGCCGTTCGCTGCGTGGCCGTGGCATCGCCACCGGCCTGTTGACCAACAACGCCGCCGAGTTCGCCGAGTTCTGGCGTCCGCTGCTGCCGCTCGACGAGCTGTTCGACGACGTCGTGGACTCCTCGGCGGTGGGCATGCGCAAGCCGGACGCCCGCATCTACCAGCTGTCGCTGCGAGCGCCTGGGCGCCGCAGCGCACGAGACCGCCTTCATCGACGATGCTCCGGGCAACGTCGTCGGCGCGCGTCGTGCGGGCCTGCAGGCGGTGCTCATCGGACCACGGCCCACCGACGAGCCGGCGGCGATCGCGGAGCTGACGGCCCTCCTCGGCTGAGCTGACGGCCGTCCCGGTCGGAGCGGGCTCAGGTGGCCTGGAAGCACCAGGTGACCGGCTGGGCCGTCGTGGGGCCCTCGAGCTGGTCGAACACGAACGCCGTGACGCAGTTCTGGTTCGGGTTGAGCTCCTCGACGGGGCGGTCCGGCCCCGGCTGGAACAGGATCAGCCCGGTTCCCAGGTCCTTGATCAGTCCGTCCTCCGCCGTGCGGACCTCGACCCCGTTGATCTGCAGGTAGGCGTCGAAGCCGTCGGCGACGTCGATGCCCACCTGGGACTGGCGCAGCACCTCGGAGCCCGAGGCGGGGATCAGGCGGTCGACGGACTCGGGCAGCGCTCCCGAGGCCTCGTTGCCGCCGGTGATCGCGAGGCGTCCGGTGAGGAAGATCCCGACGAGCGCGCCGAGGATCAGCACCGCGATGATGATGCGGCGTGGCACGTCGCCGAGTCGGCGGCGGGAGGCTTCGGTGGTCGACGGGGTCACGCCGCTTGGTCTAGCCCGTCCCCGGTGGCGGTGGTAGCCGGCGGTACCATGGTCGTCGTGATGTCCCCCCGTCTCTCCGAAGAGACCGGACGTGTGCTCGGCGGAAGGTATCGGCTGGTCGCTCCGGTCGGTGTCGGTACGTCGTCGCGGGTCTTCCTGGCGGTCGACACACAGCTGCGCCGCCGTGTCGCGGTCAAGCTGCTGCACGAGGCGCTCGCCGAGGACGAGGCGTTCCTGCGCCGCTTCCGCGCCGAGGCCCGCGCTGCGAGCGCCCTGAGCCATCCCAACATCCTGGCCGTGTTCGACTGGGGTGAGGACCGTGCCGACGGCATCGTCGTGCCGTACCTGGTCACCGAGTACCTGGGCGGCGGGAGCCTCCGCAACGTCTTGGACCGTGGCGATCCGCTCACCCCGTCACAGACCCTGGTCGTCGGCCTCGACGCCGCCCGAGCCCTCGCGCACGCCCACCAGCGGGGCCTCGTCCACCGGGACGTGAAGCCGGCCAACCTGCTCTTCGACGAGGACGGCCGATTGCGCCTGGCGGACTTCGGGTTGGCGCGTGCGCTCGCGGAGGCCTCGTGGACCGAGCCCACCGGCATCGCCGTGGGGACGGCCCGCTACGCATCGCCGGAGCAGGCGTTGGGTCGGCGGTTGGACGGTCGGTCCGACGTCTACTCGCTCGCTCTGGTCCTGGTGGAGTGCGTGACCGGTGCCGTGCCCTTCAGCGGCGACACGACGGCGGCGACGCTGGCGCTGCGCACCCAGGGCGACCTGGAGCTGGGCCCCGAGCTCGGCGGGCTGCGATCGGTCCTCGACGCGCCGGACGGCTGGACCCCGACGAGCGCCCGGAGGCGGCCGAGTTCGAGATCGGCCTGATGGCCGCCGCCGAGGAGCTCGAGCGTCCCGAGCCGCTACCGATCGTGCCGACCCTCGGTGACGGCGAGCAGACCTCCGAGTTGCACCTCATCGCCGGTCTCGGCGGCATCAGCCTGCTCGATCCCGAGACGGGCATCGAGGAGTGGGCGCCGACGCCGGACCCGCGGGTGGTCGACACACCACCCCCGCGGGTGGTCGACCCGGCCGATCCCGTGGTCACCCCGATGCCGCTCGAGCCCGCAGGGCCCGGGCCGGCCGGGCCGGCGTCCTCCGAGCCGGCGTCCGCAGCCGCGGACCCCGACGCGACCGATCCGGTGCTCGCCGCACCCGACACGTCGGCATCCGTCGAGCCGGCAGCGCCGGCCGCCGCCGACCAGCCGGCGGCGCTCGACAGCACACGCTCGCCGATCACGGTGGCCGAGGAGCACGAGCTGCTGGTCGGCTCCCGGCCGACGTCGTTCGGTCCGGTCGACCCCCTCGTGGGCACCCCGGCCCCGGCCCCCGCCCTCTCCGCCCGGGCTCGGCGCCGCAACGAACGGGCCGAACGCAAGGCCGCTGCCGCAGCGGACAAGGCTGCCGCGTCCGCCGAACGAGCCGCCGGCAAGGCAGCGGCGGTGGCCGAACGGTCCCAGCGTCCGGCGCGACCCGCCCGTCGCAGGGCACTGGCCGTGCTGGTGGTGCTGGCGCTGCTCGCCGGAGCGGCTGCCGGCTGGTGGTTCCTGATCCGGGTCCCCGTCCACGACGTGCCGGACTTCCTGGGCGAGGACGTCGCAGCCGCCACGTCCGGGGCCGAGGAGCTCGGCTGGACCGTCGACGACAGCACCGAGGACCGCCGGGACGGCACCGAACCGGGTGAGGTCCTGGCTCAGGACCCGGCCGTGGGGGAGTCGCTCGCCGAGGGCGAGGTGCTCCGTCTCACGGTCTCGTTGGGCCCGACCCTGACCGTCGTGCCCACCGTGGCCGGCCTGCCCGAGGCCGAGGCTGCGACCGCGCTCGCCGACGCAGGGTTCGTCCTCGGCGACGTCACCCGCTCGGTCGACGAGGAGGTCGCCGCGGGCGCGGTCGTCAGCGCGGCGCCGGCAGATGCTGCCCTCTCGATCGACAGCCAGGGTCGGCTGCCGAAGGAGTCCACGATCGACCTCGTCGTGTCGGACGGCCCCGCTCCGAGGGCGGTCCCGCAGGGACTGCAGGGCGCGAGGGCCACCGACGCGGTCGCGGCGCTCGAGGCGGTCCAGCTCGCGGCACAGCAGAACGAGTCCTTCAGCGAGGTCGTGCCGGAGGGGTACGTGATCTCGGTGAGCCAGGCCCCGGGCGCCGAGCTGGAGCGCGGCACCGCGGTCGTGCTCGAGGTCTCCAAGGGCCCTGCGCCCATCGCCGTGCCCGACGTGACCTACAACTCGGGTGCCGTCGCAGCCCAGCTGCTCGAGCAGGCCGGGTTCACGGTCTCGGGCATCGAGGGCGCACCCTCGGGGATGGTCCTCGCGACCGACCCGCCGGCCAACGAGCTGCACCCGCGGGGTACCGCGGTACGGATCTTCACCCGCAACTGACGCGCCGCAGCAGCACCCCGCCACGGAGCGCGCGACCGCTGGGCGCGCGATGGTCCACCACTCCGCGTGTGACACCCCGTAGGTTGATGTCCAACGGGAACCGTCGTTCTCGTTGGGGTGGTCAGCTGGACGTGGTGTTCCCCAGCCGCCGCGATGAGGCGGCCACCCCAACGGGGCCGACGGTTCTCCGCGTCCGGCGACAGTACGATCGTCGCCGTCATGCCCACCCGTCGCCCTCCGGAACCCGCCGACGACGACCGGGACAGGGTCACGGGGCCCGACACCGAGGACCCGATCTCGGCCCTGACGCTCGACGCGCCGGGTGTGGACGAGGAGTCGGTCGTGCCGTGGCCGCTCCTGCTGCAGCGCCGCGCGGCGGGTCGGGCGCGCCGCAGCAACGGCTACGCCTGGATCGTCACCGCCACGGTGCTGTTCGGCACGTTCTGGGTGGCGAGCACCATCACGATCCTGGCGGTCAGTCGCCCCCAGATCGCCGACGACCTCGGCGCCTCGGTCGAGAGCCTCGTCTGGTTGATCTCCGGGCCGACGATCGCGCTCGCGCTGACCGGCACCACCGCCGGCAAGCTCGGCGACCTGCACGGCCACCGCCGGGTCTTCCTGGCGGGCATGTCGATCTCGGCGGTGTTCGTCGTCTGCTCGGCCCTGGCGTGGTCGGGCCCGTCCCTGATCGCCTTCCGGGTGCTCGCCGCGACGGCTGGAGCGGCGACGGGGCCCAGCTCGCTCGCGATCATCAACGGGCTGTTCGACCGCGAGGATCGTTCGAAGGCACTCGGCTTCTGGTCGTTGGTCGTCGCCGGCGGTCCGGTCGTGGGTCTGGTGATCGGTGGCCCACTGGTGGAGCAGGTCGGCTGGCGCATGATCTTCTGGGTCCAGGCGCCGCTGTTGGCGCTGTCGGCCCTGCTCGCGTGGTTCATCATCCCCGACACGCCGCGACGCACCGGGGTCCACTTCGACGTGCGCGGCCAGGCCGTGCTGTTCATGCTGCTCGGCTGGCTCCTGTTCGGGATCGACCGCGGCGCGGCGTGGGGCTTCGCCTCGCCGTGGGTCCTCGCGTCGTTCGCGCTCACAGGCCTGTCGACGTGGTGGTTCATCCGGGTGGAGCACCACCAGGAGCATCCGCTGATCCCGATGGCGTGGTTCCGGCGCAGCGGGTTCGCGGTGCCGGTGTTCGTCTCGTTCTTCATGCAGTTCGGCTACATGGGTGGGTTCACGCTGACGCCGAAGCTCCTGGCCGAGGTGCGCGGGCTCGGCCCCGATGCCATCTCGCTCATGATGATCCCGCGCCCGTTGACCTTCGCGATCGCCGGACCGGTCGCCGGGATGCTGGCGGGACGGATCTCACCGCGGACGGCGATCGCCTCGGGCATGGCGGCCCTGGCGATCTCGATGGCGCTGTTCGCGCTCATCGCACCCGACCCGACCACCTGGTTGGTGGTCACGGCGCTCACCCTGTCGGGGATCGGGGTCGGCGCGTCGCTGCCCCGCGTGTCGGCCTCGGTGGCGAACTCGGTCGAGGACGTCGACCTGGGAGTGGCCGGCGCGACCCAGCAGCTGCTCGCACAGATCGGCACCACGGTCGGCATCAACCTGCTCGAGACGATCCAGGTGGCGACGTTGGGCGGAGCCGGTCTGGCCGGCTCGTACCGGATCGCCTACGGCGTCGGCGCCGGGGTCAGTGCGGTCGGGATGGTGGTCGCCCTGCGGCTGCGGTCGACGGCGGTGCCGCCTCCCGCAGCCGCAGGCTGATCCGACCTACTCGGTGATGTCCTGGATCTTGGCGGCCACCTCGGCGGCGGCCGGATCGACCGGACCCGCCGACATCGCCATGAGCTTGGTCATGTCGCCCTCGACCTTGATCTTGCCGGCCATGAAGGCCTGCATGCCGGCCTGGGGGTTGCCCTCGACCAGGATCGCCTTGGCGGTGACGTAGTCGATGGTCACGGTCAGGTCGGGGCTCTCCAGGTGACCGAAGTCCATCTTCAGCTCACCGTCGGTGGTGTCCATGTGCGCGTGGATCGGATCCTCGCTGAACGGGACCTCGGTGATGATCTGGTTCATCCGCACGACATGCGCGGGTGCCGGCGCGTCGCCGGCGTGCTCCTCGCGGATGGCCTTCGCTGCGTCGACCCACTCCTCGGTCAGGAACATGTACTTCGCCATCTGATCCCCCTGTGATCATCTCGTCCCGGGCAGGTGTGGGTGCCGGGCGCCGGCATCGTAGTTCGGGCTGCGTCGCGCAGGCACGGGGTACCGTGAAGATCCTGCACCGGGCCGAACCGGTCGACGATCACAGGAGTCGGGATGAGCGAGATCATGGAGGGCGCCGAGCCCATGTCGGTCGACGGCGGGCCGGTGGGCGTCCTGGTCCTGCACGGCTTCACCGGCAACCCGCAGTCGGTGCGGCCCCTGGCCGACGCGGTGGCGGCGGCCGGGCACGGTGTCGAGATGCCGCTGCTGTCGGGCCACGGCACCGTCGTGGAGGACATGCTCGACACGAACTGGACCGACTGGTCCACGGACGCCGAGGCCGCCTACCAGCGTCTCGCCGCCCGAAGCCGCCACGTCGTCGTCGCCGGCCTGTCCATGGGTGGGTCGCTCACCTGCTGGTTGGCGACGCGCCACCCGGAGATCGCCGGCATCGTCTGCGTGAACCCGGCCACCCAGGCCGCACCCGAGGTCCGCGGCTTCATCGAGACCCTGGTCGCCGACGGCGCGGAGGTCATGGACGGACTGGGATCGGACGTGGCCGATCCGTCGTCACCCGAGTCGGCCTACCCGCAGACGCCGCTGCGCCCGCTGCTGTCGTTGTTCGAGGCCGCCAACGAGATCCAGCCCGACCTGGCGCGGATCACCTGCCCGCTGCTGTTGTTCACCAGCCCCGAGGACCACGTCGTGCCGCCGGGTGACTCCGACTTCCTGGCCGAGCAGGTCTCGGGTCCGGTGGAGCGGGTCAGCTGCGACCGCAGCTACCACGTGGCGACACTCGACTTCGATCGGGACATGATCATCGAGAAGTCGCTCGAGTTCATCGCCAAGGTGACGGTCTGACGCGCGAGGACCCGGGGCCGTGGCCCCGGGTCCTCGTCAGACGTTCAGTTGTCGATCGTCGGTCGCTCAGGCGGCGACGGTGCGACGGCGGGCGATGGTGATCGCAGCGCCAGCGGCGACGGCGACGCCACCGATGGCGGCCAGACCGGCGGCATCGCCACCGGTGAAGGCCAGCGAGGACTCGACCGAGGCGTTCGACACCGACTTCGACGCGGTGTTGCTCAGCACCTCGGGCTTCACGACGCTGGAGGGGCTGACGTACGGGTCGTTGCTCTGTGCACCGGCGACGCCGGCGCCGGCGACCGTGCCGACACCGACCAGTGCCACAGCGAGGGCGATTCGGGTGCGTGAGGTGATGCTCATGAGATGGAAGGTACCACGCTCGAAACCCCTTTGAATAGGCGGAATCACCCAGTTGTCATTCGAGTGGGTCGAGCGCCACGGTGCGTGGTCGGCGCTCGGTCCAGCTCAGGTCCCCGGCGGTCCATCTGGTGGCCGGGACACGCCCTCCCGAGGTCACCTGGACGGCGTCGACGTCCTGGGGCAGATCGAACGAGATGCTCACCTGGCGTTGCTCGCCCCGCGGGACCGCGACGTTGGCGCCGATGACCCGGGTCGGACCGTCCTGGCCGACCACGGCGAAGCCGTCCGCCGAGGTGGCGGGCTCGGTCGCCGTGCCGGGCACCGACAGGCTCAGGATGCCGATGTACTCACCGGCGACCGCGTCGATGCCCGCGTAGGGGCCCTCGACGTAGCGGGGGAGCCCGGCGGGGGCGGTGTTGTCCAGGTCGACGGTCACCGTGACGCGTCGGTGGTCACCTTCGTCGGAGGACGTGAGGGTGGCCCGGAGCTGCATGTAGGGGTCGAGCTTGGTGCCGCCACGGTTGATCAGGGACACCATGAGGGCGTCAGGGGGCAGGACGCCGGACACGCCCAGCTCCTCCCACGCGGCCTGCTGCGCCGGGTCGCTGGACCACAACATGAGGTGGCGCTCGGCGCCGCTGCGGTCGATGAGGCCGACGAGGTCCGCGGCCGGGATGGGCCGCTGGTTGAAGGCGTCGAACACCGACGACGCCACCTGCCCGAGCTGGTCGCGTCGCTCGACCCGTCGGTCGAAGTCCTCGTACTGCTTGCGCAGGAGCTGCTTGCGGACGTTGTCGGCATCGAAGGTCGTCACGCCGTCGTCGGTGGGGACCTCGACGGGCCCGGTCAGCTCGAGCAGGCGCTGGAGGGCGACGACGTCGATGGCCATGACGCCGTCGACCGCGCCCCGTCCCGACGCGGCCCACATGTCGGCGGCCATGCGGGCGGACTCGTCGAAGCGGGGCGACAGGTTCAGGTTGCGCCACTCCTGGTTCGGCACCAGCGCGCCCCACCGTGCCGCCATGTCGGGGTCGAGCTCCGAGCCCGGCTCGGCCAGGAACAGGTCCTGGGCGGGCACGAACGACGAGAGCTGGAACGCGCCGTCGACGATGGCCACCGTGCCGACCTGCAGGAACATGCCCGACCCCGATCGCATCTCGGCGTTGTTGGACGCCAGCACGAGGTACGTCGAGGGCCCCTCGAGCAGGTCGCCGACGCCCTCGAGGCTGAGGCTGGCCGACTCGACGGTGGTCCGGGTCTGGGTGAGCTGGTCCACGAAGCGCTCGCGGGCGTCGCGGACCGGCCCGATCAGGGCGGTGTCGCTGCCGAGGTCGGGGTCGGCGATGTCGGCGGAGAGCTCGTCGAGCACCACCTGGCTGGCACGCACCGCGGCGAGGCGGTCCGCCGGGGTCCCCGCGGGTTCGCCTGCGATCTCCTGGAGCTGGTCGATCGCGGCCGAGGTGTCGCTGCCGACCTGCACCGCGCTGTCGAGCAGGGTGGTGGCGGTGCGCAGCTGGCGACCGAGCACCGGAAGGACCTTGACCGGCGCGAGGACCGGGCTCTCCGCGGTGGCGAGCGCGGCATCGAAGTCCTCCACGCCGGCGTCGAGCTCGTCGCCCGCGTCGACCACGCGGTCGTCGTCGTCGCCGCCGATGGACCCGACGAGCGACATGAGGTCCTTGGTGCCACCTCGGGCCTTCTCCACGTGGGCGACGCCGTTGGCGACGTCGGCGGCCATCGACGAGACCTGCACCGCGACGGCGACGAGCCAGACGACCACGACGAGGGCGATCGCTCCCAGGATCAGCGGCAGGCGGGATCGACGACGGTCCTCGGGCACCCGGCCACGATACCGACGTGCGGCCGCTTCCACGCCGCCCGGTAGGCTCGGCGCCGCCATGACCGAACGCATCACCACCTCCGACGTGCAGAAGGTGGCCAAGCTGGCCCGACTGCGCCTCACCGACGACGAGCTGGAACGCTTCACCGGCCAGCTCGCCGCAGTGCTCGAGCACGCCGCCGACCTCGAGACGCTCGACCTCGCGGGGGTCGAGCCGATGGCCCACCCGGTGCCGCTGACCAACGTCCTGCGGGCGGACGTGCCGGGGGTCCCGTTCGACCGCGACGAGGTCCTCGCCTCGGCGCCCGCGGCCGAGGACGGCCAGTTCCGCGTCCCGCCGGTGCTGGGGGAGGAGCCGTGAGCCATCCCTCCGCCCTGGCCCTGGCCGCTGCGGTCCGATCGGGCGAGCGCAGCGCCACCGACGTGCTCGACGAGCACTACGCCCGCATCGCCGAGCGCGAACCCGAGATCCACGCCTTCAACGAGCTGACCGAGGACCACGCCCGGGCCGCGGCGGCCGAGGTGGACCGCGTCGTGTCCGACGGCGGCGACCCCGGTCGCCTGGCCGGCGTGCCCGTGGCGATCAAGGACAACCTCTGCACCCGGGGCATCCCGACCACGTGCTCGTCGCGCATCCTCGAGGGGTGGCGTCCGCCCTACGACGCCACGGTCGTGACGCGCCTCGCCGCAGCCGGCGCCGTGATGGTCGGCAAGACCAACCTCGACGAGTTCGCCATGGGCTCCTCGACCGAGAACTCCGCGTTCGGCCCCACCCGCAACCCCCACGACCTCACACGGGTGCCCGGTGGATCCTCGGGCGGGTCGGCCGCGGCCGTCGCCGCCGGCTTCAGCCCGATCTCGTTGGGCTCCGACACGGGCGGCTCGATCCGCCAGCCCGCAGCGCTGTGCGGCGTGGTCGGCGTCAAGCCGACCTACGGCACGGTCAGTCGGCTCGGCCTGGTCGCCTTCGGCTCCTCCCTCGACCAGGTGGGTCCGTTCGCCTCGACGGTCGCGGACGCGGCGGCGGTGTGCGAGGTCATCGGCGGGCACGACCCGGGCGACTCGACCTCCATCCCCTCGCCGTTCCCCGAGGTCAGCTCCCACCTCGACGACGGCGTCGCCGGGCTGCGCATCGGGCTGGTCACCGAGATGATGGGCGAGGGCATCGCCCCCGACGTCGCCGCCCGGGTCCGGGCGGCGGTCGACGCGCTGACGGCCGCCGGCGCCGTGGTCGAGGAGGTGTCCGTCCCGGCGGTGACGTTCGGGCTGTCGGCCTACTACCTGGTCGCCCCGGCCGAGGCCTCGTCGAACCTGTCCCGCTACGACGGCGTGCGCTACGGCCTGCGGGTCGACGCGCCGACCACCGGCGAGATGATGGAGCTCACGCGCACCGCCGGCTTCGGTGACGAGGTCAAGCGCCGGATCATGCTGGGCACCTACGCCCTCTCGGCGGGCTACTACGACGCCTTCTACAACACGGCGCTGAAGGTGCGGACGCTGATCCGTGCCGACTTCGAGACCGCCTACGAGCGCTTCGACGCCCTGTTGTCGCCGACCTCGCCGACCACGGCGTTCGAGCTGGGCGCCAAGACCGAGGATCCGATGGCGATGTACCTCAACGACGTGTGCACCATCGCGACGAACCTGGCGGGTCACCCCGCCATGTCGGTGCCCTACGGCGTCGGCGACGACGGCCTGCCGGTCGGTGTGCAGGTGCTCGCCCCCACGCTGGGCGAGGTCCCCATGTTCCGGGTGGCCGCAGCGCTCGAAGGGAGCCTGGCATGAGCACCGTCGACCTCGACCGCTGGGAGATCGTGATCGGTCTCGAGGTCCACACCGAGCTGTCGACGCGGACGAAGCTCTTCTCGTCCGCCACGAACGAGTTCGGCGGGGACACCAACACCCACATCGACGCACTCACGCTCGGGCTGCCGGGGTCGCTGCCCGTGCTCAACGAGCAAGCGGTCGAGCTGGCCATCCGCGTCGGCCTGGCCCTGAACTGCACGGTGCAGCGATCGGTCTTCGCCCGCAAGAACTACTTCTATCCGGACCAGCCGAAGAACTACCAGATCTCCCAGTTCGACCTGCCGATCAACGGCGAGGGATGGCTGGAGCTGCCCGACGGCAGCATCGCGGGCATCGAGCGTGCGCACCTCGAGGAGGACACCGGCAAGTCCACCCACATCGGGGGCGGCGGCCGCATCCACGACGCCGAGCACTCCCTGGTCGACTACAACCGGGCGGGCGTCCCGCTGCTCGAGATCGTCGGCAAGCCCGACCTGCGCAGCGCCGAGCAGGCGCGCGCGTACGTCTCGGAGCTCCGTTCGATCCTGGTCGCGGTCGGTGCCTCCGACGGCAAGATGGAGGAGGGGTCCCTCCGCGTCGACTGCAACGTGTCGGTGCGTGAGCGCGGCAGCGACGTGCTGGGCACGCGTTGTGAGATCAAGAACATCAACTCGCTGCGCAGCCTCGGCCGGGCGATCGAGTACGAGGCAGCTCGCCACGTGGACCTGATCACCTCGGGTGAGCGGATCGAGCAGCAGACGCGCCACTGGAACGAGGACGAGGGACGCACCCACAAGCTGCGCTCCAAGGAGGGCTCGGACGACTACCGGTACTTCCCCGACCCGGACCTGGTCGTGCTGGACCCCGGCCCGGAGTGGATCGAGCGTGTGCGCGGCGAGCTGCCGATGCTGCCCGCTGCCCGGCGCCACCGGCTCGCCGAGCGCTCCGGAGCGCCGCTGGAGCAGACCGCGCTGATCGTGGAGCGCGGGTTGGACGAGCTGTGCCTCGCGACGATCGAGGCGGGCGCGGACCCCGTGCGCACGATCACCCACGCCGAGCACAACCTCTCCGACGAGCGTGCCCGCGCCCTGGACCCCGCGGCCTTCGCCAAGCTGGTCACGATGGAGGTCGACGGGCTGCTCAGCTCGACGCAGACCAAGACGGTGCTGGCCGATCTGGTCGCCTCGGGAGGTGACCCCGAGCAGATCGCCGCGTCGCACGGGTTCGAGGCGATGGACTCCTCCGAGCTCGACGGCCTCGTCGACGGGCTCATCGCCGCGCACCCGGCGGAGTGGCAGCGCTTCTGCGAGGGCGACGGCAAGGTCACGGGCTTCTTCGTCGGTCAGGTGATGAAGGCGACCCAGGGCAAGGCCGACGGCAAGGTCGTCACCGCGCTGCTCAACTCGCGCAAGTCCTCCTAGCCTGATCCCCATGGGACGGGCCGGACGCCGCAGGGTCATGGGACGTGGCGTCGTGGGACGCGTGGCGCGCCTCGCGGTCGCGGCGCTGCTCGTCGCATCGGCCTGCACCCTCGGCTGCTCCCGGGATGCCCCGACGACCGAGATGGCCGACGACCCTGGCCGACGTCACGGTGCCGGGCCCACGTCCTGACGGCACCGCCCGAGGACGATGCCACCGGCCTCAGCGCGAGCGGCAACGAGCTCATCGCCCAGCTGGAGTCCATCAGCGAGGCCACCGACCTGTGCAAGGTGCTGAGCGGCGAGGCGTTCTCGACGCTGCTGAGCGAGGAGTTCGACGTCGCCAGCCTGGTGACGAGCCCGTCGGGAGTGACCCAGCTCGTCACGCTGGTCGACACGACCTTCGCCCAGCTGGTGGTCATCGCGCCGCCTGCGGTGCGACCCGCGATGCAGACCGTCCAGGAGGTCTGGAACGCGTGTCGCCTCGCTCAACACCGGTGCCGCGGACGCGCAACGGCGCACCGCGGAGATCCTGGCCGAGCCGCAGGTGGTGGAGGCCAACAGGACCATCGTGACCTGGGCGGCGGTCAACTGCCCCGGTGCTGCAGCGACGCTCGGCGCCGGGGCCGCGGGCTAGCTTTCCGGCCGTGGCAACGATCTGGCATCTCATCGACGAGCGCGCGATCCGCGACGCCCGACCGCACCATGCTCATCGCCGAGGGCGACGGCAGCTCCGAGGATCCGAGGATCACCTACGGGGAGTTCCGCGACCGGGCGGAACGTGTCGCCGCCGGCCTGGCCGCCGCAGGTGTCGGCGCAGGGACCCGGGTGACGTGGCAGCTGCCGTCCCGGATCGACTCGGTCGTGGTCTCCGCCGCGCTGGCCCGCCTCGACGCGGTGCAGTGCCCGGTGCTGCACCTGTACCGGGAGAAGGAGCTGGGCTTCGTGATGCGCCACACCGGCGCGGAGCTCGTCATCGTCCCCGGCACGTGGAAGGGCTTCGACTTCGCGGCGATGGCGCAGGGCCTCGCCGCCCAGATGGACCCGTCGCCGACGGTGCTGAGCGTCGACGGGCTCGTCGAGGGCGATCCCTCGACCCTGCCGCCCGCCCCCGACCACGCCGACGGCGACGAGCCGGTGCGGTGGATCTACTCGACCTCGGGGACCACGTCGGACCCCAAGGGCGTGCAGCACACCGACGCCACCCTCATCGCCGGTGGTCGTGGCCTGGCCGACGCGCTGCAGATGACCGCCGACGACGTCGGCTCGATCGCGTTCCCGTACGCCCACATCGCCGGTCCCGACTACCTGGTGATGATGCTGGTCACCGGCATGTCCGCGGCGATCGTGGAGGCGTTCCTGCCCGCCGACGCCATCGCGTTCTACCGCCGCAACGGCGTGACGATGGCCGGCGGAGCGACGGCGTTCTACCAGATGTTCCTGGCCGCCCAGCGCGAGCAGCCGGGCGAGCCGATCATCCCGACGTTGCGGGCGTTGTCGGGCGGCGGTGCACCGCTGCCGCCGGAGCTGTTCCGTGAGGTCCGCGACGAGATGGGCATCGACATCTGCCACGGCTACGGCATGACCGAGATCCCGATGATCACCCAGGGCTCGCCGACCGACTCCGAGGACCAGCTCGCCCACACCACCGGCCGGCCGGTCACGGGTGCGGTCGTCCGCATCGTCACCGAGGACGGCGCCGAGGCGCCCCCCGGCGTCGACGGAGAGGTGCGGGTGAAGGGCCCGATGGTGACCAAGGGCTACACGAACCCCGAGCTCACGGCGGAGGCCTTCGACGACGAGGGCTGGTTCCGCACCGGCGACGTCGGCCATCTGCGTCCCGACGGCCACGTCGTGCTCACCGGCCGGCTGAAGGACATCATCATCCGCAAGGGGGAGAACATCTCCGCGAAGGAGATCGAGGACCTCCTCTACGCCCACCCCGGCGTCGGCGACGTGGCGGTGGTCGGCCTGCCCGACCGCGAGCGGGGCGAGCGGGTGTGCGCGGTCGTCGAGCGTCCGGCGGACGGCGAGGCGATCACCTTCGACGAGATGGTCGCCTACCTCGGGGACCAGGGGTCTGACCCGGTTCAAGACCCCCGAGCAGCTCGAGGTCGTCGATGCCCTGCCGCGCAACGAGACGCTGCGCAAGGTGCTCAAGTACCAGCTCCGCGATCAATTCGCTGCCAAGCCCTGGCCCTGAGTCCGTAGCGTGGCGGCGGTGATGCCACGGATCCGCACCCTCGACACCTTCGACGACCCCGACGAGGCGCTGCGGACCTACGTCGCTGCCGACGCCGCCGCGTTCGGCTTCCCCTTCGACCCCGCACAGGTCGCCGCCAAGGCACCGCTGGTCGACCACTCGCGCTACGCCGTTGCCGAGTGGGACGGCGAGGCCGTCGGCGGTGCGGGCTCCTACGCCGTCGAGCTGACGCTCCCCGGTGGTGCGCAGGTCGCGGCGGCAGCGGTCAGCGACGTGGGTGTCGTGCCGACGCACCGCCGTCGGGGCGTGCTCACCGCGTTGATGCGCGAGCAGCTGGGCTCGTTGGTCACCCAGGGCGTTCCGGTCGCCATCCTGCACGCGTCCGAGGGCGGCATCTACCGCCGCTTCGGCTACGGGCCCTGCACGAGTTGGCGGCAGGTGCGGGTGGACACCCGCCGCGTCGCCTTCCGATCCGACGCGCCGGCGGTGGGTGGCAGCCTGCACGTGCTCCCGCGTGGCGAGTCGGGGCCGACCTGCGCCGCCGTGCACGAGCGGGTCCGTCGGCGCGTCGCCGGCGGCATCTCACGGACCGCCCCGTGGTGGGACGCCGTGCTCGGAGACACCGACATCTACCTCGGCGGCACCGCCGGGCACCTGGTGATGGTGCACCGCGACGATGCCGGTGCCACGGACGGCTACGCGATCTACAAGGTCGACCACGACTGGAGCGCCGGCCAGGCGCACCACGCGCTGGTGGTCTGGGAGCTCGTCGGGGAGTCGGTCGCGGTCGAGCTGGCGCTCTGGCGAGCCCTCGTCGAGCACGACCTCGTCGCGACGGTGGCAGGACCGATCGCGGTCGACCATCCGCTGTGGGACGTGGTCCTGGACGCCCGACAGGTCGGCATCGACTGGCAGCAGGACCTCCTGTGGGCCCGTCCCCTCGACGTCGCCGCGTTGTTGGCGGCGCGCCGCTACTCGTCGCCCGGCCGGCTCGTGGTGGGCGTGGACGACCCGTTCCTGCCGCAGGTGGGCGGCTCGTTCGAGCTGGTCGTCGACGAGCGGGGCGTGGGGACGTGCCGGCGCACCGAGGGTCCGTGCGAGCTGCAGCTCGGGGTCTCGGAGCTGGGCAGCCTGCTGCTCGGCGGCTCCTCCGTGCGCCGACTCGCCCGTGCCGGTCGCGCCACCGCATCCCCCGAGACGCTCGTGCGCGCCGACGAGATGTTGGCGACCGACCCGCTGCCGTGGTGCTGGGTGCGCTTCTGAGCGATCATCGTGCGATGACCGCGCACGGTGAGGAGCCCGACACCGTCATGCCACCCGCCGAGTCCGGCGCGGTCGTTCCCCCCGCGGAACCAGCGCCGGTCACCCCGGTCCGTCGTCAGCGTTCGACCCGGGCCGAAGCTCGACCGAGCCTCCAGGCGCCGCTGCTGTCCGGCCGTTCGCTGGCCCCGCCGCACAAGCCCTCACGACTGGACGTCGTGCGGGACAACAAGGCCGTGGTGATCGTCGCCCTGCTGGTGGTCCTGGCCGTCGTGGTGGTCGTGGGCGGCAAGTACCTCGCAGGGCGGGCGGCGGACGCAGCGATGGACGACCGTGCCGCCGAGCTGGGGGAGTTGCTCGACGACGCGACGCCCGAGGACTTCCTCGCGTTCGGCGCTGCGGTCCAGACCGATGGATCGCTGGCCCAGCGTGTCCGCGACACCGACGGCTTCGTCAACGTCAAGGCGCGCGCCGAGCTCGCCTTCATCCGCTTCCAGCCCTCGGGCTGGTGGTCGGGCTTCACCGAGCGTTGCCTCGTGGCCTACGTGAGGGCCGACGGCACGACGGTCGAGACCCCCAAGACGGCGTGCAATCGCGTTCGGGCACCGGAGAGCTGATCGCGTACCCTGTCGGCATGAGCGACCCCCAGGACCTGAAGACCCGCTCCCACGAGGTCACGGACTTCCCGAACCGGGCGCCTGCCCGGGCGATGCTGCGGGCCATCGGCATGACCGACGACGACTGGGACAAGCCCCAGGTCGGCGTGGTGTCGTCCTGGAACGAGGTCACACCCTGCAACATGCCGCTGGACCGGCTGGCCAAGCGCTCCAAGGAGGGCGTGAGGGAGGCCGGTGGCTACCCGATCGAGTTCAACACGATCGCGGTGTCCGACGGCATCTCCATGGGGCACGAGGGCATGCGTGCGTCGCTGGTCTCCCGTGAGGTCATCGCGGACTCCGTCGAGACCGTCATGCACGCCGAGCGGTTCGACGCCATGGTCACCTTCGCCGGCTGCGACAAGTCCCTCCCCGGGATGATGATGGCCTCGGCCCGGCTGAACCTGCCGTCGGTGTTCCTCTACGGCGGCTCCAAGCTCCCCGGCAACTACAACGGCCAGGTGCTCGACATCGTGTCGGTGTTCGAGGCCGTCGGTGCGTACGCGACCGGATCCATCGAGGAGGACGAGCTCCGCCACATCGAGGAGAACGCCTGCCCCACCATCGGGTCGTGCGCCGGCATGTTCACCGCGAACACGATGGCCTCGGTCGGCGAGGCCCTGGGCCTGTCGCTGCCCGGCTCCGCCTCGGCGCCAGCGGTCGACCGTCGCCGTGACGACTACGCCTACGCCTCCGGTGTCGCGGTGCTCAACCTCCTGCGCGAGGACATCCGCCCCCGCGACATCCTCACCAAGGGCGCGTTCGAGAACGCGATCGCGGTCGTGATGGCACTCGGCGGCTCGACCAACGCGGTGCTCCACCTGCTCGCGATCGCCCACGAGGCCGAGGTCGAGCTGCACCTCGACGACTTCAACAAGGTCGCGGCACGGGTGCCGCACCTGGCGGACACGAAGCCGCACGGCGCGTACCACATGCTCGACGTCGACCGGGTGGGTGGTGTGCCGGTGGTGCTGCAGATGCTGGCCGAGGCCGGCGTGCTGCACGGCGACGAGATCACCGTCACCGGCAGGACCGTCGCGGAGAACCTCGAGCTGATCAAGCCCCCCGCTCCTGACGGCGAGGTCATCCACGCGTGGTCCGACCCGATCCACGACCTCGGGCGGCATCGCGGTGCTGCAGGGCTCGCTCGCCCCGAAGGGCTCCGTGGTCAAGGTCGCCGGCATCGACTTCGACGACTTCGAGGGCCCCGCCCGCGTGTTCGACGGCGAGGCCGACGCCATGGAGGCCGTCCTCGCCGGCCGGATCGACGCCGGCGACGTCGTGGTCATCCGCTACGAGGGGCCCAAGGGCGGCCCCGGCATGCGGGAGATGCTGGCCATCACCGGCGCGATGAAGGGCGCCGGCCGTGGCGGCGACTCGGCCCTCATCACCGATGGTCGTTTCTCGGGTGGCACGCACGGCTTCTGCATCGGCCACGTCGCCCCCGAGGCGGTCGACGGCGGGCCGATCGCGTTCGTCGCGGAGGGCGACCGGATCCGCATCGACGTGCGCAACCACACGATCGACCTGCTCGTGGACGAAGCGACCCTCGATGCTCGACGCCAGGACTGGAAGCTGCCCGAGCCCCGCTACACCAAGGGCGTGCTCGCCAAGTACGCCTCGCTGGCGCAGGGCGCCGAGGTCGGTGCGATCACCCTGCCGCTGCCGCTGGGCATCCGTCCGCGCGACTGAGCTGCGGAGGTCACTCGGCCGCCCAGTCGGTGCGTCCTTCGCGCACGGCGGTCGCCGACACGTCCGCGATGTGGTCGGGCACGACGAGCCGCAGGTCGTCGGGGACCTCCACGGACCCCCGGGGCGCCACCGCGACACGTGGCAGGGCCAGGACGGCCGCGTCGCGAGCCGCGGCATCCCCGCCGTACCAGACGGGATCGACGACCTGGGCCCACTTGTCGGCGCCCATGACCACCGCGTCGTAGCCCGCCGCGATGTCGGCCACGAGCGACGCGTCGAGGACCACGACGCCGAGCCAGGGGCGGGTCCGCGCGGCCCGCTCGATCGCGGCCACACGATCCGCCAGGGTGTGGTCGCCGAGGTGCGCCTTGCCGAGCGTCGCCCGCGAGATCGCCAGGTCGATCCGATCGAGCTCGAGCTGGCGCACCGCGCACTGCGCGACCGTGAGGTGGGCCACGGTGAGCGGGTCGAAGCTCCCGGGGTAGACGCCGACGGACACCCCCTCGATCTAGGCCACGGCTCGTGCCGGCACAAGCGCGGTCGAGTCGGACCTGCCGAGCGCGCCCGTGGAGCGGCCGCCGGTGGGCCAGACTGATCGCCGTGACAGAGACCGTGTCGCCGTGACCGAGACCGTGCCGGGCTGGCCCGCCATCGTGGCCCGCGGGCTGCACCAGCGCTTCGGCGACCACGTCGCGGTCGGTTCGCTCGACCTCGACGTGCCCACCGGCAGCTTCTGCGGGCTGGTCGGCCCGAACGGCTCGGGCAAGACGACCACGCTGCGGATGATCGCCGGGCTGCTGCGACCCGACGCAGGACAGGTCTGGGTGGGTGGGCACGACACGTGGGCCGACACCATCACGGTGCGCCGCCTCCTGGGCGTCGTGCCGGACCCGCTCAACCTGTTCGACCGGCTCACCGCTCGTGAGCTGCTGGCCCACCTGGGTCAGCTGCGGGGCCTGACCCGCGCCCAGATCGACGAGCGCAGCGAGCAGCTGATCGGCGTCATGGACCTGGTCGACTCGGCCGACGAGCAGATCGGCGGGTACAGCCACGGCATGCGCAAGAAGACCGCCATCGCCGCGGCGCTGCTGCACCGGCCGGCGGTGCTCCTGCTCGACGAGCCGTTCGAGGGAGTGGATCCCGTCTCCGCCGTGGCCGTGCGCTCGATGCTCGACCGCTACCGGTCGGCCGGCGGCACGGTGGTGTTCTCCTCACACGCCATGGACCTCGTCGACCGCATGTGCGACTACGTCGCGGTGATGGCACGGGGAGCGCTGCTGGCCGCAGGTCCGATCGAGCAGCTGCGCGGCGGCGGGCGGCTGGAGGACGCGTTCATCTCGATGATCGGCGCACCGGACGTCGACCCGGCGAACCTGGCATGGCTCGACCGCGACCCCGCGGTGAACGGCCCGGAGCCGGCGCCGTCGCTGCGTTCGGTCCGCACCATCGCGTCCCTGAAGTGGCACCTCCTGCTCGGCGGGCTGCGCGGCGGGACCCAGCAGCGCATCCAGACCGTGATGGCGGTGGTGGTCTCCGCCGGGCTCGGGGTGGTGGCCTTCGCGCTGCTGTGGGGCCTCGGCCGGGGCGCGTGGCATCGTGGACGACCTGATCGTCGTGCTGCTGCCGGTGGTGGTGTTCGGCATCGGGCTCCTGTCGGCCTCGACCGGGGTGGAGTCCTCGATCGACGCACGCCACCTCGCCTCGGAGCCGATCGGTCGCTGGACCCTCGGGCGTCGGGATGCTGGCGGCTGCCGCCGTGGGCCCACCCACCGTGCTGTCGATGCTGGCCGGGGCGGGCATCGTCGTGGGCTGGTCCGGCGGGGGAGCGGTCGCGTCTGGTGGTGGTCGGCCTGGCGGTCGCTGGCGTGGTGGCTCACGCTGCTGTTGTTCAGCCGGACCTTCGCCAACCTGCTCGGTGCGCTCGCCACCGGCCGGCTGCAGCAGATCGCACAGGTCGCGGCCACGGCGTCCGGCGCTGTTGGCGTGGGTGCTGGTGCAGGTCCTCGCTCGTGACACCACCGGGTGGGACGCCGCAGCGGTGGCAGACGCTGGCGGACTGGGCACGGTGGACTCCTCCCGGCCAGCTGGGCCTCGCGATCGCCGACGGCGACCGATCCGGCCGCAGCACTGCTGCACCTCCTGGCCGGCATCAGCTGGTTGCCGCTGCTGGTGTGGGCCAGCGTCGTCACCACCGACCGTCTGGCGCTGAGCGCGCCGCGCCCCGGCGGTCGCTAGCACCTCTCGCAGCCGGGACCGGTCGCGTCTCGCCGGGCCGGGCGCCTGGCCCGTGATGCTGCCGACGTCGCCCGTCGGGGGCCATCACCGCCCGCACGGTGCGCACCAAGTTCCGCACCCCGCGTCAGGCGGTCAACACCGTCACCGCGCTCGCCATCGGTGCCGGCGTGTTCCTGCTCGGGCCGCTGCTCGGCAACGACGTGGACCCCCGCATGGTGATCGTCGGGGGCCTGTTGCACTTCGCGGTGCTCTTCGACGGCAACAACGCCTTCGGCATGGACGGGCCCGCGATCTGGTCCGAGGTGGCCACCGGCGCGGACGGCGGCGTGCTGGTCCGGGGCAAGGTCATGTCCTCGTTGGTCGGTGATGGCGGTGCCGGCGGTGGTCCTCCCCGCTCGGGATGGCCGCGCTGACCGGGGGGCTGGGAGTGGGCTCGCCGGCCGGTTGGCTCGTCGCCGCTGGGTCGGTGCTCGCCGCGTGCGGGGGTCGCCGTGTCGCCAGCGCCGACGCTGGCGCCGGTCGCCATGCCCGACAGCCCCAACCCGCTCGCGGCGGGCGACACGGGTCAGGGCTGCGTGGCGGGGTTGATGCTCGCGACGTGCATGTTCGTGCTCGCGCCTCGTCTCGCTGCCCGTCGCCGCGGGCATCTTCGCGGCGTCGTCGAGCTCGTGCGGCCGTCGCCGCGACGTGGTCGCCCTCGCCGCTCCGGTCGTCGGGGTGCTCGTGCTCTGGGGCGGCATCGTCGCTCGCGACCGCACGGCTGCGCGGTGCCGAGGAGCAGTTGGTCCAGAAGGTCACCCCGGCGCGCTGAGCCCTCGCCGGCGCCGTGGTCGGGCTCAGTCCGAGCCGCGGGGCCGGACTTCTGCCAGCGCCGACCGCGCCAGCGCACCAGCTCGCGGACGCGCGGCGACCGCCAGCACCCCCACCCCTGCTGCGACCGCCCATCCGTTCACGTGACGGGACCGTAGTCCGGGTGGTTGGCAACCGGGGCATCGACGGGGCAGACTGTCGGTGATGCGCACCGTTGCCCGCCTCCTCGTACCCGCCTGAGGGACACGACTGGATCACTCCAGCATGTGATCGTGTGCCCTCGACCTCCCCTGACGGGAGGTCGTTGTGTTTTTCGCCACCGGGCCGTTGCACCGCCCACCCTGACCACTCCCGACCTGCCGACACCCCAGACAACAGGAACACCGACATGAACACCAACGGTGGAGAAGCGCTGATCCGCTCCCTCGAGCTCGAGGGCGTCGAGGTGATCTTCGGCCTGCCCGGGCGGAGCGATCCTCCCGGTGTACGACCCGATCCTCGACAGCCCCGATCCGCCACGTCCTGGTGCGCCACGAGCAGGGCGCGGGGCACATGGCCGAGGGCTTCGCCCACGCCACCGGCCGCCCGGGCGTGGCGATGGTGACCTCGGGTCCCGGCGCGACCAACATCGTCACGCCGCTCGTGCGACGCCTACATGGACTCGGTCCCGATGGTCGTCATCACCGGCCAGGTGCCCGTCCGCGGTCGATCGGCACCGACGCGTTCCAGGAGTGCGACATCACCGGCATCACGCGTGGGGTCACCAAGCACAACGAGCTGGTCACCCGCGCCGAGGACATCCCGCTGGCCATCCGCCAGGCGTTCCACATCGCCACGACCGGCCGACCCGGACCCGGTGCTCGTCGACATCCCCAAGGACATCGTCGACCCGACCAACCCCAACTCGGCGATGGACTGGAACTGGCCGACCGACGCCGAGGTGGCGTCCAGCCTGCCGGGCTACAAGCCGCACGACCAAGGGTCATCCCCGCAAGATCAAGGAGGCGGCCGCGCTGATCGCGCAGGCCCACCAGCCGGTGATCTACGCCGGCGGCGGCATCCTCAAGGCGCGGGCCGCCGAGGCGCTGCGCGAGCTCGCCGAGCTGACCGGCATCCCCGTCGTCACCACCCTGATGGCCCGGGGTGCCTTCCCCGACGACCACCCGCTGTGCCTCGGCATGCCCGGCATGCACGGCAACTACACCGCCGTCACCGCCATGCAGCAGCGCCGACCTGCTGATCGCGCTCGGCAGTCGGTTCGACGACCGGGTCACCGGCAAGCTCGACGGGTTCGCCCCGGACGCCAAGATCATCCACGTCGACATCGACCCCGCCGAGCTCGGCAAGGTCCGCCGTCCCGACGTGCCGATCGTCGGCGACTGCCGGCTCGTGATCGAGGAGCTCGTCAAGGCGATCGACGACGCTCGGCGGTGCCCGAGAGCCAGCGCCGACCTGATCGCCGTGGACGCCAGACGCTGTCGGGCTGGCAGGAGAAGTACCCGCTGGTCTACGAGCAGTCCGACCGACGGCGAGCTGCTCAAGCCGCAGTACGTGCTCGAGCAGCTGCGTGACCGCTCGCCCGAGGACACGCATCGTCGCCTCGGGTGTCGGCCAGCACCAGATGTGGACCAGCCAGTACTGGAAGTTCAACCACCCCTACACCTGGGTGAACTCCGGCGGCCTGGGCACCATGGGCTTCTCGGTCCCCGCCGCGATCGGCGCCAAGGTCGGCCGCCCCGACCGCACGGTGTGGGCCGTCGACGGCGACGGCTGCTTCCAGATGACCGCCCAGGAGCTGGTCACCGCGGCCGACCGAGCGCATCCCGGTCAAGATCGCGATCCTCAACAACGCCTACCTGGGCATGGTGCGCCAGTGGCAGGAGATGTTCTACGAGGAGCGCTACTCCGAGGTGTACCTGTCGCCCGACCTGCCCGACTACGTGAAGTGGGCCGAGGCCATGGGCTGCATCGGCACTGCGGGTCGAGTCGCCCGAGGAGGTCGGCCCGGCCATCGACAAGGCGAACGAGATCGACGACCGCCCGGTCGTGCTCGAGTTCCGCACCGACGCCTCGGAGAAGGTGTTCCCGATGGTGCCGTCCGGCCAGACCAACGACGACATCGTCGTCGACCCGACCCAGGGGGAGCGCGGCGATGACGCGCAGTCGATGACACCCGCCGTGGCGGCCGAAGCCGCCCAAGCACCACGTGCTGTCGGTGCTGGTGGAGAACAAGGCCGGCGTGCTCGCGCGCGTCGTCGAGCCTGTTCGCCCGGCGTGGCTACAACATCTACTCGCTCGCCGTCGCGCCGACCGACGACGAGCGCTTCAGCCGCATCACCGATCGTCGTCGACGTCGAGACCGCGCCGCTCGAGCAGATCGTCAAGCAGCTCAACAAGCTGATCAACGTCATCAAGATCGTCCGAGCTGGACCCGCCGGCGACTCGATCGAGCGCGAGCTGCATGCTGGTCACGGTCAAGGCCGCCGCCGGCGGTGCGCGGCCAGATCATCGAGCTCGTCGGCGTCTTCGACGGCCGGATCATCGACGTCGGCCACGACGAGCTGACGCTCTCGCCTCGACGAGCACCCCGACACGCCTCGACGACCTCGAGGAGCTGCTCGCGGCCCTACGGCATCATCGACCATCCAGCGCACCGGCCGGGTGGCGCTGCCCAAGCTGGAGCGCCTGCGCGGCGCCGGGCCTGCGCTCCGCCGGCTGATCGCCGCCGGTCGGGACGTCGGAAGCGCCCGGACCAGCCGGTAGAGTCGATTCCCACCGGTCCAGTGGGAGACGACGTGAGCAGATTCTTCTTCATCGGTGGCCTGCACCGCAGCGGGACCACCTCATCGCGAACGTGATGGGACAACACCCCGAGGTGGCGTCCCTGGTCGGGACCGGTGTCGCCGAGGACGAGGGCCAGCACCTGCAGTCGATCTACCCGACGGCCGGACGCCACGGTGGCTGGGGTCGGTTCGCCTTCCGTGACGGTGCCCGCCTCACCGAGGACTCGCCGCTCGTGTCGCCAGGGTCCGCTGCGAGCATCGAGGCCGGTTGGGCGCCGTACTGGAGCGACCCGTCGGCGCCGTGGCGCTGCGAGAAGTCACCGCCCAACCTGCTCCAGCTGCGGTTCCTGAAGGCACTTTGGCCCGATGCCGCCTTCCTGGTCGTGGTGCGCCACCCCGTGGCGGTCACCCTGGCGACGCGCAAGCAGATGCAGCGCTCCCGCAACCCGGTCCGCCGCTACTACCCGTCGCTGCGCGTCCTGCGTCACTGGGAGCGGGCGTACTCGCTGGCCCAGCCCGACATGGAGCAGGTGGGCGCGATCGTCGTGCGCTACGAGGACTTCATCGCGTCGCCGCGTGCGGAGGCCGACCGGATCTACGCCGCGCTGGGACTGGAGCCCTTCGCCGTGGAGGCCGACATCGACCCCACGGCGAACGACCGCTACCTCAGGGCCTGGACGGGCTCGGACGAGTGGCGGTCCTACCCGTCGGCCCTGCGCTACGGCTACGCCTGACCCAGCCGGGACTCAGACGCAGGCGCTGATGGCGGCGTCGGAGATGGCCTGGATCTCCGGGGGAGCTCGCCGCTGGACGAGCCCAGCTCGACGAGCTGGCCCAGCGAGATCTGTCCCGACACCTGCTCGGCGGCGCACCGGGCCTGCTCCTGGGTGAGTCCGGCGGTCGAGAACGAGGTCACGAACAGCTCGGTGACGACCTCGCCGGGGATGCACCCCTCGAGCACCTCGGCGGTGACGTCCAGGTTGGCGTCCTCCGTGTCGACGGTCATGCCCTCGAGCGCCACGTCGCCCGTCCGTCCGTCGAGAGCGCTGCCCACGCACTCCAGGACCGCGGCATCGGGCTCGGTCGAGGCACCGATCGACGAGTAGAACTCCGAGGCGATGTCCTCGGCCATGACGGATCCGGGGATGCAGTCGTTGAACGCGACCTGCACCGCGGTCAGCTGCGCCTCGGGCAGCTCGTCGAAGTCCGCGTCGGTGTCGTTGAGCGCGAGGGCCTCGTCCTCGCCGAGGGAGTCCACGAGGGACGATCCGAAGCAGACGCCCTCGTCCTTGGTGACCCCGAGGTCGGCCACGGCGTCGTTGCCGATGGTGACTGCCGCCTCCGACACCGCCTCGGTGGTGGGGGCATCGGCGTCCTGCCCCGAGGAGGAGGAGTCGTCGCCGCCACCGCAGGCGGCCAGCACGACGCCGGCGAGCAGGGTGGCCGAGAGTGCAGCGGCGCGCGCCGGGTGCGACGCGTCCGTCGGTCGGGGAGCGTGGGGATCAGCATCGTTCCACGATACGGGGTTCGCCCTGTTCTGCCTCTCTCGGCTAGAACGAACCGATGGCCAACGTGTACTACGAGAAGGACGCGGACCCGAGCATCATCGCCGGCCGCAAGGTTGCGGTGCTGGGCTACGGCTCGCAGGGACACGCCCACGCGCTGAACCTGAAGGAGTCGGGTGTCGACGTGCGGGTGGGCCTGCGCGAGGGCAGCTCGTCCCGTGGCCAAGGCCGAGGAGGCCGGCCTGCGGGTCGCTCGACGTGCGCCGCGGCGTCCGCCGAGGCCGACGTCATCATGATGCTGCTGCCCGACACCGAGATCGGCCCGATCTACGACGCCGACGTGGCGCCGAACCTGAACGACGGCGACGCGCTGCTCTTCGCCCACGGCTTCAACGTGCGGTTCGGCTACGTGAAGGCCCCCGAGCCGGCGTCGACGTGGCGATGGTCGCCCCGAAGGGCCCCGGTCACCTGGTGCGGCGCACCTACACCGAGGGCGGCGGCGTGCCCTGTCTGATCGCCGGTGTCCCAGGACGCCACGGGTGGCGCCAAGGCGCTGGCGCTGTCCTACGCGGATGCCATCGGTGGCAGCCGCGCCGGCGTGCTCGAGACCACCTTCGAGGAGGAGACCGAGACCGACCTGTTCGGGGAGCAGGTCGTGCTCTGCGGCGGCCTGACGGCGCTGGTCCAGGCCGGCTTCGAGACGCTGGTCGAGGCTGGGCTACCAGCCCGAGTCGGCCTACTTCGAGTGCCTCCACGAGCTGAAGCTCATCGTCGACCTGATGTACGAGCAGGGCATCGCCGGCATGCGCTACTCCATCTCGACCACCGCCGAGTACGGCGACCTCACCCGCGGCCCCCGCGTGATCAACGCAGCGGTGAAGGCGGAGATGAAGAAGATCCTGGGCGAGATCCAGTCCGGCGAGTTCGCGACCGAGTTCGTCGGCGAGGTCCAGGCCGGCGGCGCCAACTTCAACGCGCTGCGCGAGCAGGGCAAGGCGCACCAGATCGAGCAGGTCGGTGCGGAGCTGCGCTCGATGATGCCGTGGATCTCGGCGGGCAAGGTCAAGGTCGAGGACATCTCGGGCGGCGACTGACCGACCTGGGTCGATCAGTGCCAGCCTGAAGACGTGATCGTCGCCGCGCCCGCCTCGTCAGCGAACCTCGGTCCAGGGTTCGACTGCCTGGGCCTGGCGGTGGAGCTGCCGTTCGAGCTCGCCGCGCACGCCAGCCCCGGCGCGGGGTGGTTGTCCGCGGAGCCGGGCCATCCCGCCACCGTCGCGTTCGTGGCCGCGGGAGGTGACCCCGACGCCGCCCTGTGGTGGCGCAGCCCCATCCCACCGGGCCGCGGGTTGGGCTTCTCCGGCGCGGCCCGCGTCGCTGGGCGCCTACCTCGCCGCCCGCCTCGACGACCTCGGCCATGCCGACGGGGCCGAGGCGGCGCTGCTGGTCGCCGCCGACCTGGAGGGGCACGCCGACAACGCCGCCGCGTCGGCCCTGGGCGGGTTCACGGTGGCCGCAGGCGGGCGGGCCGTCTCGCTGGACGATGCCGGCCGGGATCGAGCTGCTGGTGTGGTGGCCGGAGTCGTCCACCTCGACCGATGCATCGCGCCGGGTCCTGCCCGACGCGGTGCCCCTGGCGGACGCGGCGTTCTCGATCGCCAGGGCGGCGATGTGGGTCGCCGCCGTGGCGCAGGGCGACCTCGGCCTGCTCCGCGAGGCCAGCCAGGATCGTGTCCACCAACCGGGCCGCCTGGCCGCCCGGCCCGACACCGCGGCGGTCCTCGAGCACCTGCTCGGTGACGAATCGGTGCTGGCCGCGTGGCTGTCGGGTTCGGGCCCGACCGTGGCCGCGCTGGTGCCGGCGGACGCCGACACCTCGGGGCTGGCAGCGGGACTGCCGTCGGCCGGGCGGACCCGTCGGCTGGCGGTGGCCCCGAACGGGGTGAGGGTCGTCAACCCCTAAAGCTGACCTTGTTGGTCGGGTATTGGTCGCCTAGGGTGTCGCCCGCGCGGCGTCCGATCCGCGTGGCCGCGCAACGCGAACGAGGAGCACAGATGAGCGAGCAGTGGGGTTTCGACACCCGCCAGATCCACGCCGGCGCCGAGCCGGACCCGACGACGGGCGCGCGAGCCACGCCGATCTACCAGACCACGGCGTACCAGTTCCGTGACAGCGACCATGCGGCGAACCTGTTCGCGCTGGCCGAGATCGGCAACATCTACACCCGCATCATGAACCCGACCCAGGGCGTGCTCGAGGCCCGGATCGCCTCGCTCGAGGGTGCTCCCGACACCGCGGTCGGGCTGCCCGGCGCGCTGGTGGTCAGCTCCGGCCAGGCGGCGGAGACCTTCGCCATCCTCAACCTCGCCGAGGCCGGCAGCCACATCGTGTCGGCGGCGTCGTTGTACGGCGGCACCTACAACCTGTTCCACTACACGCTGCCGAAGCTCGGCATCGAGGTCAGCTTCGTCGAGGATCCCGACGACCTCGACGAGTGGGCCGCAGCGGTGCGTCCCAACACCAAGGCCTTCTACGCGGAGTCCATCGGCAACCCGCGCAACGACATCCTCGACATCGCCGCGGTCGCCGAGCTGGCACACGCGAACGGCGTCCCGCTCATCGTCGACAACACCGTCGCCACGCCGTACCTGATCAACCCGCTGGCCCACGGCGCCGACATCGTCGTGCACTCCGCGACCAAGTTCCTCGGCGGCCACGGCACCGCGATCGCCGGCGCCATCGTCGACGGCGGCTCGTTCGACTTCTCCCAGAACGACAAGTTCCCGCAGTTCACCGACCCCGATCCGAGCTACCACGGCCTGGCCTACTGGCCGGCGCTGGGCGCGGGGTCCTACATCGTCAAGGCGCGCGTGCAGCTGCTGCGTGACATCGGTGCCGCCATCTCGCCGTTCAACGCCTTCCTGGTCCTGCAGGGGGTCGAGACGCTGTCGCTGCGCATGGACCGCCACGTCGCCAACGCGCAGGCAGTGGCGGAGTACCTCGAGGCCCACGACCAGGTCGAGTCGGTCAACTACGCCGGGCTGAGCTCGAACCGGTGGCACGACCGTGTGGCGCGGTACACCCCGAAGGGCGCCGGGTCGGTGCCGTCGTTCGTGCTGAAGGGCGGCCGTGAGGCCGGCAAGAAGTTCGTCGAGGCGCTGGAGCTGCACAGCCACCTGGCCAACATCGGCGACGTGCGGTCGCTGGTCATCCACCCGGCATCCACGACCCACAGCCAGCTGACCGGCGACGAGCAGGAGTTCTCAGGGCGTCAACCCGGGGCTGATCCGCCTCTCGGTCGGGCTGGAGTCGATCGAGGACATCCTGGCCGACCTCGACACGGGCTTCGCCGCAGCAGCGGGCTGAGCCAGCTCGGCGGCGAGCCGTCAGTCGTCGATGACGACCGACGGCTCGCCGTCGCGCACGGTGATCGTGGCGGGCATCCCGATGAGGTCGATCTCGTCGCCCAGCGGGACGCCCGTCACGATCGTCACCACCAGTCCCTTCGACACACCGGCGACCACGGTCAGGTCGAGTCGTTGGGTGGGTCGGCCGAGGTCGTCGGTGCCGTCGTGGGCGTCGATCACCAGCGCGTCGTGGGCGCCATCGGGGAGGGCGGCGCCGTCGTGGGCAGGCGCCGCGGCGTCGTCGGTGGGGGAGCCCGGATCGGTCACGACGACATGCTACGACCGCGGCCCGCGCCCGCTGACATTGCGGTGGGCGCGCCACCCCACCAGAGTGGTCGCCGTGAACACACCCCCGCTTCCCGGCAGCGGGCGACCGTCTGGCGTCCCGTACCCCCCGTCCACCCCGATGCACCGCGACGACCTCCCCGACCGTGGACGCCTCGGCGCCCCCGGGGCCTGGGGGTCACGAGCAGCCGCGCGGATCCTCGACCTGGTCATCGTCCTCATCCCGATGAACGTGATCGCGCTGGCCCTCGGCGATCGGAGCGACTCCGGGGTCGAGGCGCCACTGTGGGTCCGGCTGATCTTCCCCGTGACCTTCGTGGTCTACGAGACGGTGCTCATCAGCCGCAACGGTCGGACGATCGGCAAGATGCTGTTCCGCACCACCGCGGTCGAGTGGACCACGGGCGAGCTGCCGACCCCGAGGGAGGCCTTCCTGCGGGCCATCGTGCCGGGCATCTGGTACTTCCTGTACCTGCTGGGCGGCCCCTTCAGCCTGCTGTTCTTCCTGCCGCCGGTGATCTACCTGACCTCCGTCGCCGACACCCTCTACCGCGGCATCCACGACAAGGTGGCCAACACGATCGTGCTGGCCACCCCTCGGTCCGAGATCTGACGGTCCACGTCACGGCCGAAGCCGGCCGGACATGATGGTGCCCGCCCCCCGGGCCGGGAGGGCGGGCACCGATCGTGGTGAGTCACGGAGGGGCCGGAGCCCCGGCCGGGCTCAGGACTTGCCGGCAGCGACCTCTTCCTGCTGTGCCTTGGGCAGGGTCTCGAGGACGATGTCGTCGAGGGAGAAGGAGGCATCGCCGGGGTAGGCGGTGACGCCCATCTCCGGGTAGTCCAGGCCGACCAGCTCGTCCTCGACCGAGGAGCGGATGCCGCCCTTGGTCACGGCGGACTGGATCTTGAAGAAGGCGAAGGCGATGCCGAACATCACGGTCCAGATCACCACGACGGCGATGGCCTGTGCGATGAGCTGCTTCCCGCCGAGGGAGACGTCGTAGAAGATGCCCGTGACGCCCTTGTCGGCGGTGAGGTCGGTCTCGGTGACGTTCCAGAGGCCGCCGTACTCGCCGTTGGCGAACAGGCCGACGGCCAGGGCGCCGAAGGAGCCGCAGATGCCGTGCACGGCGACTGCGCCGACCGGGTCGTCGATGCCGCGCTTCTCGATGAAGAGCACCGCCTCGACGACCAGGATGCCGGCGATGGCGCCGATGATGGCGGCGACCCAGGTGTCCACGAACGCACACGGTGCGGTGATGGCGACGAGGCCGGCCAGCATGCCGTTGGCGATCATCGCCGGGTCGGGCTTACCGAGGCGCTTCATCACGTAGAACATGCACGAGACGAGGCCGAAGGCCGCTGCGATGCCGGTGTTGACCGCTGCGACGGTGAAGCGCACGTCGGTGGCGGCGAAGGTCGAGGCGGCGTTGAAGCCGAACCAGCCGAACAGCAGGATGAAGACACCCAGCATGGCCATCGGGATGTTGTGGCCGGGCAGGGCACGGGGCTTGCCGTCCTTGCCGTACTTGCCGATGCGTGGGCCGAGCACGATCGCACCGGCGAGCGCAGCGGCACCGCCCGTGGCGTGCACGATGCCGGAACCGGCGAAGTCGACGTAGCCGAAGCCCAGGTCGAGGCTGTTGCCGAGCTGCGAGAGCCAGCCACCACCCCAGGTCCAGGCGCCGAACAGCGGGTAGTAGATGGCGCCGCAGAACAGGCCCCAGCCGATGAAGCTCTTGAACTTCCAGCGCTCTGCCATCGAACCGGTGGGGATCGTGGCGGTGGTGTCCATGAAGGCCACCATGTAGAGGAAGAACGCAGCGACGGAGGGCAGCAGCGCGGTCGGGATGTCGCTCAGGGCGAATGCATCCCACGACCACCACGCGAAGGTCCAGCTGCCGCTGCCGATCAGGCTGCTGCCGAGGGCGGTGTCGAAGCCGAAGTAGCCGGCATAGCTGTAGCCGCCGAACATGAGCGGGAAGCCGATGAAGAAGAAGCCGACGAACCCCAGGCCGAAGATCGCCAGGTTCGTCGTCACCACGTGGGCTGCGTGCTTCGAGCGGCAGAAGCCGGTCTCGACCATCGCGAAGCCGGCCTGCATGAAGATCACCAGGGCGGCACCGATGATGATCCACAACAGGTTGAGGCCGAAGCCATCGACGGCCGACGGCACGGCTGCTGCCGGGTCGAAGACCGGCGCATCCTGTGCCATCGCGATGGCGGGTGTGGCCAACACCGTTCCAGCTACGACCAAGCCGGCCAGCAGCTTCGCCTTGCGGTTTCTGAGCACCAGGGTGTCCTCCTGAACTGTGGAATCCGACGTTGTGCAGCCGGTTCGCCCGAAAGACCGCTCCATGGGCCGGAGCGGCCACCCCGGATCGCGACCTGTCGGTCACGAGGGGATGCCGCACCGTATGGAGCGCCTGTTTCGTCGGTGTTTCCAAGAACGCAACCTGATGTGAACCGCGCACAGCGTGGGGCTCGACCCACGGCGCGGCGCCGACGGACCTACATGGTCTCGGCGAAGCTCACGTGCCCCTCGCCCCGCAGGACGTTCTTGAGGAGCTTGCCCGACGCGTTGCGCGGCAGCTTGCCGTCCCAGCGCTCGATGTAGGTCGGGACCTTGAAGGTCGCCAACGTCTCGCCCACCCACTGCTGCAGGTCGGCGTCCGACGGCTCCGTCCCGGGAGCGATCTCGATGACCGCCTTGACCTCTTCGCCGAGTGTCTCGTGGGGCACCCCGATCACCGCGGCATCCGCGACGCCGGGGTGCTCGACCAGGCGGTTCTCGATCTCGACGCAGTAGATGTTCTCCCCGCCGCGGATCAACATGTCCTTGGCGCGGTCGGTGATGAACAGGTAGCCCTCGTCGTCCACGTGGCCGACGTCGCCGGTGTGCAGCCAGCCGTCGATGATCGTCGAGGCCGTGGCCTCGGGCTTGTTCCAGTAGCCGGGCATGATGATCGGACCGCGCAGCAGGACCTCGCCGGTCTGGTCGGGGCCGAGGTGCGTGCCGTCGGGACCGGCGATGGCGAGGTCCACGGTCGGCATCGGCAGCCCGACCGAGGTGGGCTTGCGCAGCGAGTCCGCCCCGGTGAGCGTGGTCGCGACCGACGACGACTCGGTGAGGCCGTAGGCGTTCGTGGTGGCCTTCAGGTTGGGGAAGGTCTCACGGACCCGTCGTTGCATCTCCTCGGCCGACGGCGAGCCGCCGAAGCTCACCGAGATGACCGTCGAGGTGTCGTAGTCGTGCCGCTCCGGGGCCTCGCACACACGCCACACCATGGTCGGCACGGCGGTCCACAGGGTCACTCCCTCGGCCTCGATCAGCGACAGGGCCTTGGTCGGCTCGAAGCGTCCCTCGAGCATCACCAGCTTCAGCCCGCCCATCATCCCGACCACCAGCGTCGAGTGGCAGCCCGCGACGTGGAAGAGGGGTGCGGTGAACAACGCCACGGGCTGCCCGCCGGCAGGGACCAGGGCGGCACCCTCGTCCTCGCCCTCTGCGGCAGCCGCGGCCTGCGCCATCGACGACGACGTCAGCAGGAACACGGTGTTCTGGAGGTTCGCGACCATCGACCGGTGGGTGCTGATCGCGCCCTTCGGACGCCCGGTGGTGCCGGACGTGTAGAAGATGACGGCGTGGTCGCCCTCGTCGATGGGGACGTCGGGGAACGCCTCGGTCGGCGCGGCGACGAGCTCGGCGAACGGGCGCAGCTTGGGGCTGTGGGAGCCCCCGCTCAGGTCCTCGGGGTCGGCGTCGGTCAGGTACACACGCTCGAGGGTGTCGATCCCGTCGACCGCGTCCGCGATGCGGGCGAAGCGCTTGGTGTCCACCACGAGCACCTTCGCTCCGGAGTCCTCGAGGCCGTAGATGATCTCGTCGGTGTTCCACCATCCGTTGAGCCCCACCAGCACCGCGCCGATGTCGACGGTGCCCCAGAACGCCATGCACCACTCGGGGCTGTTCTGTGCGAGCACCGCGACGCGGTCGCCGTGGCGAACCCCTGCTGCCAGCAGGCCGTTGCTCACCGAGTTCGACGCAGCCAGGAAGTCGGTGAAGGTCAGGCGGCGGTCGCCGTAGACCAGGAACTCCTTGTCGCCGTGCGCGGCGGCGAACTGCGCGACCACCCGCAGGTTCGGGAACCGGTCCTTGTAGACCTTCAGCTCCTGGCCGTCGAGGACCTCGGTGACGACCTCGAACGGGCCGCCCGGCCCGGTGAGCTGCGCGCGGATGGACGCGACGGTGTCGCTGGACATGTCAGTTCCCCCTGGGACGATCGGTCGGATCGAACGTGTTCGGGGCGAGTCTGTCAGGTCGGTCAGCCGGACGCGCCGAGACCGGGCGGATCAGGCCAGGGCGGCCAGGACGTGGTCGACGCACGCGGTCAGCGCCGCGACGTCGTCGGGGTCGATCGCCGGGAACAGCGCGACCCGCAGCTGGTTGCGTCCCAGCTTGCGGTACGGCTCGACGTCGATGATGCCGTTGCTGCGCAGGACCGCCGCGACGGTGGCGGCGTCGACGCTCGCGTCGAAGTCGATCGTGGCCACGACGTGGGAGCGCTTCGCCGGGTCGGTCACGAACGGGGTCGCCAGTGCGTGGGCATCGGCCCAGTCGTAGACGTTCGCCGCCGACCGGTCGCAGCGTCCGGCCGCGAACTCCAGGCCGCCGTTCTCGTTCACCCAGGTGACCTGCTCGGTCGCCAGGAACAGCGTGGCCAGCGCCGGGGTGTTGTAGGTCTGGTCCTTGCGGGAGTTGTCCAGGGCGATGCCGCAGGTCCAGGAACGCCGGCACCCACCGGTCGCTCGCCGCGATGCGCTCGATGCGCTCGAGCGCCGCCGGCGAGCACGGCGGCCATCCAGAGCCCGCCGTCGGAGGCGAGGCACTTCTGGGGTGCGAAGTAGTAGACGTCGACCTGGTTCGGATCGAAGCGCAACCCGCCGGCGGCCGAGGTGGCGTCGACGAGCACGAGGGCGTCCTGGTCGGCGCCGGCGGGACGCTCGAGCGGCATCGCCACGCCGGTCGAGGTCTCGTTGTGGGTCAGGCAGTAGGCGTCGACGCCCGCCGTCGCGACCGGCAGCGGGGTGGTCGCCCGGGGTCGCGTGCTGATGATCTGGGGCTCACCCAGGTGGGGTGCCGCGGCAGCAGCAGCGCCGAACTTCGACGAGAACTCGCCGAAGTGCAGGTGCTGGCTGCGCTGCGTCGATCAGGCCGAAGGTGGCGGCGTCCCAGAACGCGGTGGTGCCGCCGTTGCCGAGCAGGACCTCGTAGCCGTCGGGCAGGGCGAACATCTCGGCGAGCCCGTTGCGCAGCTCGGCTCACCTTGAACTGCACCGGTGCCTGGCGGTGGCTGGTGCCGAGGTAGTGCGACGCTGATCCGGCCAGCATCTCGACGGCCTCGGGGCGGATGCGTGGAGGGGCCGCAGCCGAAGCGGCCGTCGTGGGGGAGGAGGTCGTCGGGGATGGCGATGTCGGGGATCGCTCACGGCGCCAAGTCTCGCGGCAAGGAACGGCGCGGGCGAACCCGTTCGGAGCCCGTCAGGGCCGCACGGTGAGCGTCGCGGTCATGTCCACCCCCTCCCGCTCACGCATCTCGGCGCGGGTCGACGGCCATCACGCCGTCGGCCACCCTCGCCGTCGACTGCCAAGGCCAAGGCGCTCAAGGCCGCCGGAGAACCGGTCATCGGGTTCGGCGCGGGCGAGCCCGACTTCGCCACTCCCGACTACATCGTCGAGGCAGCGGCCGCTGCGTGCCGGGATCCCCGGAACCACCGGTACACACCGGCCGCAGGCCTGCCGGAGCTGAAGGAGGCCATCGCGGCCAAGACGCTGCGCGACTCGGGCGTGCAGATCGATCCGAGCCAGGTGGTGGTGACCAACGGCGGCAAGCACGCCGTGTACTCGGCGTTCGCCGTCCTGGTCGACGAGGGCGACGAGGTCCTCCTGCCCGCGCCGTTCTGGACCACCTACCCGGAGCCGATCGCACTGGCGGGTGGGGTGCCGGTGGTGCTGCCGACCGACGAGTCCACCGGGCTTCCGGGTGACCGTCGACCAGCTCGAGGCCGCCCGCACGCCCCGTACCAAGGCGCTCGTGTTCGTCTCGCCGTCCAACCCGACCGGTTCGGTGTACCCACCGCGAGGAGATCGAGGCGATCGGCCGGTGGGCCGTCGAGCACGGGATCGTGCGTCCTCACCGACGAGATCTACGAGCACCTCGTGTACGGCGACGCACGAGCACCACTCCATCCAGGCTGTCGTGCCCGAGATCGCCGAGCAGTGCGTGATCCTCAACGGGGTGGCCAAGACCTACGCCATGACCGGTTGGCGGGTGGGGTGGCTCATCGGACCCGCCGACGTGGTCAAGGGTGCGACCAACCTCCAGACCCACCTCACCTCGAACGTCTGCAACGTGGCCCAGCGAGCAGCGCTCGCCGCGGTGTCGGGCGACCTCTCCGCCGTCGAGGAGATGCGACAGGTCTTCGACCGGCGTCGTCGCACCATGCACCGTCTCCTGGCCGACATCCCGGGGGTGTCGTGCATGGAGCCCGAGGGTGCCTTCTACGCCTATCCGAACCTGACCGGGCTGCTCGGGGTCGACCTGAGCGGTCGCAGCGCCGCCAGCACGGTCGAGCTCGCCGACCTGGTGCTGGAGGAGGCCAAGGTGGCCTTCGTGCCCGGCGAGGCCTTCGGATCACCCGGCTACGGCCGCTTCTCGTTCGCGCTCGGTGACGACGACCTCGAGGAGGGCATCGACCGGCTCGCCCGTCTGGTCACCGGTCGGGCGTGACCACGTCGGGGTCCGGAGAGCCACGCGTCGCAGCGTTCGGTTCCTGGGCCTCTCCGCTGACGCCGTCGCAGGCAGCCAGCGGAGCGACCCGGTTCTCGGGGCTCGACATCACACGTGACCCCTCCGGCGAGGCGGTGGTGTGGTGGTCCGAGACCCGACCGGAGGAGCACGGGCCAGCGTCGCGCTGCGTCGCCGCGCAGGGCGCAGGTGCCCCCGTCGACGTCTGCGCACGCTCGGCGTGCCTGCGCAGCCGCGTCAACGAGTACGGCGGCGGTGCGTTCTGGTGCGGCGACGGTCACGTCGACTGGGTCGACGACGCCACCCAGCAGATCTCACGCGCCGAGGTTCGCTCGGGTCGCGACCTCCGCCGCGGTCCGTGCCCGTCCCGTTGACCGCGGCACCTCCGCAACCGCTGGCGTGGCGCTTCGCGTCCGGCTCCTCGCTGCGTGGCGGCGCATGGGTGGTCGCAGAACGCGAGTCGCACACCGACGAGCACGGCCGAGCCCTGCCCGAGGGCGCGCAACGAGCTGGTGGCGCTGCGCAGCGGCGGATCGCCGGCAGTGGGTCCTGGTCGGCGTCGGCGCGGACGATGCGGTGGCTCACGGCGCGGGCGACTTCGTGGCCGCACCGACGGTCTCGCCCGACGGCACGCTGATCGCATGGCTGCGCTGGGACCACCCCGACATGCCCTGGGACGCGGCCGAGCTCTGGGCCGGTCGACTCGAGCTCTCCGACCGCGGTGCGGGTGTCGTGGACCGTCGGCGTGTGGCGGGCGGAACGGTCGCCGGAGTGTCGCTCGGGCTGGAACGGGCGGTGTCGGTGTGCCTTCCTGAGTGGTCCCCCGAGGGCCGGCTCTGGTGGTGCGACGACGCCGACGGGTGGTGGCACCTGCGTGCTGCGCCAGCGGTCGGCCTGCCCGTCGAGGGGGTGGGCGACGACCCCGCCACCGCGGTGGCCGGTGGCGGCGGACCCGGTGAGGAGATCGGCGAGCCACGTTGGGTCGCCGGCGGGCGTCGGTACGCCTTCTGCGCCGACGGGCGGGTGGTGATCGCCGTCGCTGCGGGTGGGATCGACTCGCTCCGACTGCTCGATCCCTCCACCGGCACGCGTGCAACGCTCCCGGGGCCGGCCTTCACCTCGGTGGAGTACGTCGCGGCGCTCGGCGACACCGTGGCCGTGGTGGGCGGCGTCGCGTCGCACCCGTCCTCGGTGTGGCGCCTCGACCTGGCCGCGCACCCCGACGACGCCGGCGCTGCGGTCGACCTCCGGCCCACGGCGCCGCCGCTGGCAGCGGAGTGGGTCTCGCTGCCCCGCTCCATCACCTTCCCCACGGGACGCGACGCGCTCGCCGGGAAGGTGCCGACCGGTGTCGGCGACGACGAGGAGGCCGTCGCCCATGCGCTGGTCTACCTGCCGGCGAGCGGTGACCACGTCGCGCCTCCCGGCGACCTGCCACCCCTGGTCGTGCGGATCCACGGTGGCCCCACCGCCGCCGCCCGCCCCGAGTTCTCGACCAGCGTGCAGTTCTGGACCACACGCGGGTTCGCCGTGGCCGACGTGAACTACCGGGGATCGACCGGCTACGGCCGGGACTACCGGGACCAGCTGCGGGGCAGCTGGGGTGTGGTCGATGTCGAGGACTGCATCGCGGTCACACGCTACCTGGCCGGCGGCGGGCTGGTCGACGGCGAGCGCTGCGTCATCCGCGGCGGCTCGGCGGGCGGGTTCACCGCGCTCGCCGCGGTCTGCTTCCAGGCCGACTGGGGAGCCGACGGTGCCCTGGCGGGGGCGTGCAGCCTGTACGGGGTCACCGACCTCGCCGCCCTCGCCTCGGACACCCACAAGTTCGAGTCCCGGTACCTCGACGGTCTGGTCGCACCGCTGCCCGAGGGCGCCGAGGTGTATCGGGCCCGGTCGCCGCTGTTCCATGCCGACCGCCTCTCGCGACCCGTCCTGCTCCTGCAGGGCTCCGAGGACAAGGTCGTGCCCCCCTCGCAGGCCGAGGTCCTCGTCCGGGCCCTCGAGGCCAACGGGGTGCCGCACCGCTACCTGCTGTTCCAGGGCGAGGGCCACGGGTTCCACCTGGCGGCGACCATCGTGTCCGCGCTCCGGGCCGAGCTGGAGTTCTACGGTGAGGTGCTGGGCTTCGAGCCCGCCTGAGCCCTGCGGAGGTCGCCGTCGGGTGACGCCCGACCCCCGTGGTGGGCTGGCCGGTGCGCGGACCGAACGGGCAGGATGGTCCGATGCGAGTCCTGGTCACCGAGAAGATCGCCGATGGCGGCCTGCAGCGTCTGCGTGACGCAGGCCATGAGGTCGACGTGCAGGAGGGGTTGTCCCCCGAGCAGCTGCTCGAGGTGATCCCCGGCGCCCACACGCTGATCATCCGGTCCGCCACACAGGTGACCGCCGAGGTGCTGGCTGCCGGCACCGACCTGATCGCCGTCGGCCGGGCCGGCATCGGCCTGGACAACGTCGACGTGGCCGCCGCCACCGAGCGCGGCGTCATGGTGGTGAACGCCCCGCAGTCCAACACCCTCTCCGCTGCGGAGCACACGATGGCGTTGTTGCTGTCGCAGGCCCGCAACGTGCCCCAGGCCTCCGCCGCCCTCAAGGCGGGCCGCTGGGAGCGCTCGAAGTGGACCGGTGTCGAGCTGTCCGACAAGACGCTCGGCATCATCGGCCTGGGTCGCATCGGCAAGCTGGTGGCCCAGCGAGCGCTGGCGTTCGGCATGAAGCTCGTCGCCTACGACCCGTTCGTGTCCGAGGACCGCGCCCGTCAGCTGTCGGTCGAGCTGCTGCCGCTCGAAGAGCTCATGGCGCGATCCGACTTCATCACCCTGCACCTGGCCAAGACCCCCGAGACCGCCGGCCTGATCGACGCGGCGATGCTGGCCCGTGCGAAGCCGTCGCTGCGCGTCGTCAACGTCGCCCGTGGCGGGATCATCGACGAAGCGGCGCTCGCTGCCGCGGTCGCGGACGGGACCATCGCCGGTGCCGCCATCGACGTGTTCGCCACCGAGCCGACCACCGAGTCGCCCCTCTTCGAGCTGGACCAGGTCGTGGTCACCCCGCACCTCGGCGCCTCGACCGCCGAGGCGCAGGACAAGGCCGGCGACACCATCGCCGACATGGTCGAGCTCGCGCTCGCCGGTGACTTCGTGCCCTACGCGGTGAACGTGTCCGCCGCCGAGGCCTCCGAGACCGTGCGCCCCTACCTGGCGCTCGCGGAGCAGCTCGGACGCATCTTCGCCGGACTGTGCGGCGAGTGCTCCGACGGCCTGGAGATCGAGTACCAGGGCCAGATCGCCGAGTACGACACTCGGATCCTCACCCTGTCGACCCTCAAGGGCTTCTTCTCGGTCACCTCGGGTGAGCCGGTGTCCTACGTCAACGCACCGCAGGTCGCCGAGGAGCAGGGGCTGGAGATCCGTCCGACGTCGACCACGACGGCGCGCGACTACGTGAACCTGGTCACCATCCGGGGCGGGGGCCACAGCATCGCCGGCACGCTCGTCGGTCTGAAGGCCACCCCGTCGGTCGTGATGATCGACGACCACACCGTGGACGTCCCGCCGGCGAAGCACCTGCTCGTGGTCCGCAACAGCGACCAGCCGGGCATGATCGGCAAGGTCGGCACGCTCGTCGGCGAGGCCGGGGTCAACATCGACGACATGGCCGTGGGCTCGTCGCCGGAGGGTGCCAAGGCGCTGATGGTGCTGGCCACCGATCGTGCGGTGCCCGCCGAGGTCCAGGAGGCCCTGCGGTCCACCGACGGGGTCGTCTCCGTCGCCGCCGTCACCGCCTGACGGCACGGCCGGGCGGCACCGCCGCTCAGAAGGGGAGCAGGTCGACCGAGCTCGGCGTGTCCGCGTCGGTGCGGCCGACCGCCGCGATCGACACGCTCCACAGATCGTCGTCGACCAGCACCGACCGGGTCGGCTGCAGCGCCCACCCCGGCGACGGCTCGTGGCTGAACCGGCCGACCTCCGTCAGGCCGCCACGGGTCGCCCCGACGACCAGCGCTGCGCCCCTGGTGGGTCCGTCACAGAACACCCCGGAGGTCGGGGTGCCACAGAAACCCTCCACCGGGATGACCGCGTGCGACCGGGTGGGGTCCCAGAGGAAGGCACGGTGGTCGAAGCTGACCTCGCTCGAGGCCGTCGGGAGCACGATCTGGTCGATCTCGGTCATCCGGGCGGGGTCGGCGACGTCGAACAGCGAGATCTTGAGGCCCTCGTCCATGCCCGTGTCGGGGTCGACCTGTCGGCCGACCCCGAGCAGCAGGCCGTCTCCCACGGGGTGCAGGTACTCCGAGAAGCCGGGGATCTTCAGCTGTCCGAGCAGCTGCGGTGCTCGCGGGTCGCTCAGGTCGATCGCGTACAGCGGATCGGTCTGGCGGAACGTCACGACGTAGGCGACGTCGTCGAGGAAGCGCACCGACTGGACCTGTTCGCCGATGCCCATGCCGTCGAGGTGACCGATCTCGTCCAGGGCGCCGTCGGTGTCGAGCACCGTCAGGCGAGCCGAGCTGGCACCGAACGCGGCGCGGTCCTCGATCGCCATCCCGCCCCCTGGCTCGATCGGCATCGGCGTGCCGGTGCCGTCGAGCGTCGTCACGAGCCGCAGCGCACCGTCACGTTCGGACAGCGAGAACTGGTCGAGCAGGTGTCCGGGCGCCCGACCCGACCCGGTGTACTCCGCTGGTCCGGCGCCGGACAGCGCGAAGCGGTGCACGTCGGTGCGGGAGCCTGCCTCGTCCCACGACGAGGACGCGACGAACAGCGAGTCGGTCGAGGCGTAGACCGTCTCGGCGTTGCCCTGCACGCTGACCGGTTGCAGGTCGGTCAGGTCGTCACCGACCGTGAGCACGGTCACGGTGCTCACCTGGCCCGTCGGCAGGTACTGGTCCCCGCCGGCTGGCGCCACCGTCGTGCTCGTGGCCAGCAGCACGTCGTCGCAGCCGCCGACCGGATCGACGCGTCCGTCCGTCGACACCCTCGGGAGCAGGTCATCGGCGTCCAGCTCGTCGACCACGGCCGCCGCAGCCTCACGCGAGCCCGACATGGACAGCTGCTCCATGCCGACGGGGTTGCCCTGGACGACCACCCGGGCGCGACCGCCCTGCTCCCTCGCGGTCACCATCGAGCCCTCCAGATCGGCGCTGGCGGTGACGACCGGTGCGGCAGGGTCCGACAGCGACACCAGCGTCAGGGTCGTGGCCACGGGGAAGGCCGGGCGAGTGACCGGCATCGTCGTGCTCGTGGTGGTGCGTGGTGGTGCTGGTCGTCGCGACCGGGACCGTCGTCGTGGTGGAGTCGTCGGGCACCGTCGTCGCTGGCACGGTCGTCTCTGGCACGGTCGTGTCGGGCACCGTCGTGTCGGGCGCGAGGGTCTCGGGGGCTCCGACCTCCGGCACGGCCATGTCCCCCTCCCCGGAGGGCATGCCGCCGTACATGCCGTCGCCGTACATGGCATCGCCGTAGCTGGTGCCGAGCACGAGCACCGAGTCGCCGCGCAGGAACAGATCGGTCGCGCCAGCGTGGGGACAGGTCGAGCGTGCCGTCGATCGTGGGCGAGCCGTCGAGCTCGATGACCCGCAGCACCCCGTTGACGACCGAGACCAGCCGTCGGCCGTCGGTCTTGACGAGGTCGGCCTCGTCGACGCCCTGCTCCTGGTTGTTGGTGCCGATCACCGTGCCGGCATCCGTGCCGGCGTCCGACGTCGCTGCACCGTCGGCGCCTCCCGCTGTCGCCGGCGCCGGCGCCACGGTCGACGCGGGGCCACCGGCGGACCGTTGCAGGCCCTCCTGCGGCGATGCCGAGGAGTCCTCGGCATCGCTGCCACCGGAGAACCACCCGGCGTCGTCATCGGGCCACATCGAGTCGACGGCACTGGCGAGCATCGGTCGCGCGGCGTCCACCAAGGAGTCGCAGTCGTCGGCCCTCCGGAGCTCCGAGATGGACGCGGCCGCCGGCAGCTCGAGATCCCACTGGGCGGGATCCCAGTCCGCCGTGCACGCGCCGAGGACGAGGGTCGCGACCACCGCAGTGGCCACCGAGGCCACCCGGCGGGTGCCCCGGCCGGCGCGGACCGATGGCGTGAGCCTGATGCTGGATGAACTGGACGTGCTGGGCGTGCGGTGCATGCGGGCCTCCCCGGCCGTGCGGTGTCGGATGCTCCGACGAGCACGCGGCCGGGCTGGTTCCCGATCGGGCGGAGATCTTCCGGGGATCGAACAGGCGTTCGACTACGCTGGGACCGTGTCCGAGATGCAGGGGTCGTTGTTCGGGGCGGGTGATCTCGAGCTGCGCGTCGACCAGGCGACCCACAGGACCCGGCTGGACGCCCACTGCTGGGTGGACCAGGTCCACGGCTGGCTCGGTGGTCAGCTGGAGCTCTACGACCGCCTCGCACACGCCGACATTTGGCACCACGCCGAGCGGCCGATGTACGGCCGGATGGTGGCCGAGCCACGCCTGTCGGCCGGGATGCGGGTCGACGGTCCGCGCACGCCGGCGATCGTCCGGCGCATGGCCACGGACCTCTCGCGGCGCTACGGCGTGGGCATGGGCGGGATCTGGTGCAACTGGTACCGCGACGGTGACGATGCGGTGGCCTGGCACGCCGACCGCATCGGTCGGGCCCACAAGGACCCGCCGGTCGCCATCGTCTCACTGGGTTCGACGCGTCGGTTCCTGCTGCGCCCGAAGGGCGGTGGATCGAGCGTGCCCTTCGCCCCTGCCGGTGGCGACCTGCTGGTCATGGGCGGCGCCTGCCAGCACCACTGGGAGCACTGCGTCCCTCGTGACCGCCGCGGCGGCCCCCGGATCAGCGTGACCTTCCGCCCGGCGGTCCGCCGTGACGACCACCGGGAGGACTGGGCGCCGGGCAGGGTGGTGCGGCCACCGGCTCACTCCGAGCGGTAGACGATGCTGGCCACCTCGACCCCGTCCGGGCCGGTCCGCGTGAACTCCGCCACCCGGACGTAGCCGGTGACGTCCAGGGCCGCCCCGCCGGGTCCGGGCGAGTCGACCACCCACGTCGCCTCGTCGACCGGCTCCCTGGTGTTGAGCGGACACACCTCGTCGATGGCGTGGTCGGCGACCTCGTAGGCCACCCAGCCGAAGCACGTCCGCACGACCTCGCCGGGTGCCGCCCGATCGGCGACCCACCGGCCGGCGTCCGCGCGGGTGGCATCGAGCAGCCCGCGCGGTGCGCTCGGGAGGCGGCGTCACGACGTCGCCGACGGTCGAACCGATCCCCGGTGCCAGTGAGACCAGCAGTCCCACCAGGGTGACGGCAGTGCCGACGCCCCAGGTCGACGACCACCCGTGTCGGCGCACGCCGTCGGCGAGTGCCGCGACCGACGTGCCCGCTGCGACGGCCGCCAGCGGGATGGCCACCGTGGAGTACCACGGGTAGGGCGCGCCGAAGTCGAGCACGCTGTAGGCGGCGACGTGGACGGCGAGCCAGAGGAGCGCCGCCAGATGTGCGCCGGTCGGCCAGGCCCGTGCTCGCAGGCCGGCGGCCACGAGCAGGGTCGAGGCGGCTGCCAGGACCAGGACGAGGGCACCGTGGCGACCGGTGATCGCCGACAGCACCCAGGTCGGGTCGCGGTCCCAGGTGCCCGAACGCCCCGCCAGCTTCTGCGTCGCGCTGAACGGCACCGGCGATCCCAGGTACCAGGTGGCGAACACGAACCAGGGGAGGGCGACCGCTGCGGTCGCGGCCGCCTCCTTCCACGGCACCCGCCGGTCGACGGCGCCGATCCCCGCCAGGACGGCGAGCGCGAGCGCTGCGGCATCCATCCGGTTGACGATCGCCAGGCCCACCAGGACCGCGGCCACCATCGTGTGCCCGCGGCTCAGCGCCGCCAGCGCGCAGAGGCCGAGCAGCGCGGCGAACGCGGACTCCATCCCCGACAGCATCAAGGTCTGGAACACGCTGCCCGTCAGGAGCACCACTGCCGTCGTCGCCCCTGCGACCAGCCCGCCGATGCGGCAGCCGAGCCAGGTCGCCACCGCCACCGCGCCGGCGAACATCGGTACCGACAACGCCGCCGCGGCCACTTCGGGGCGGATCCCGATCGCGGCGCCGAGCGCCAGCACCAGCGTGTACAACGGCGCACTGGCGCCCCCGGTGCGGTCACCGTCGTTGTAGGTGAAGCCCAGCCCGTCGGCGAGACGAGCGGCGTAGCGGAAGGTGATCGCGGCGTCGTCGTAGAGCGTGTCGGGTCGCACCCGCAGCGCGATGAGCAGGCCGAGCACCCCGGCGACCGCGACGAGGGCCGGTGCGGCCCAGGTCGCGTTGCTCGCCGGACCCGGTCAGGCCGGCCGGGACGCCAGCCACTCCGACCTCATCCGGCGCGACGCCACACGAGGCGGTTGGTGACGGTCCGCCCCAACGTGTCCTGCTCCGGCGCGGTGGACAGGACGAGCTGTCGGTCCTGCCAACCCACCGTGCGCACCAGATCCGTGCCGACCCAGTTGGGCAGGAGGCAGAACGCCACGTGGTGGACGACCTCGTCACCCCGCAGGGACCAGGTGCCCCCGTAGGACACGTAGGCCCGCGCCGCCTCGGCGCGCTCGTGCTCGGGCGCAGCAGCGAGCGGCTCGGCCGACGTCGGGGCTCGATCGGGATCCGACAGGATCGCGGACATGTGCCCGTCGGCCAGGTAGAGCAGCTGGCCGCGCACCCGGTCGCCGAAGCCGTGCGGCCGCGGGTGGCCGTCGACCGCGAAGTCCCAGGACACGAGGTCCCAGGAACCGATGAGGTCAGCGGGTGTCGGCATGGCCGGCACGGCCGAGTCCGGCGTCAGCTCGCGGTCGGCATCCACGCCGGCCGCGTCGTCTCGAAGGCCGTGATCTCGTCCGCGTGTCCGAGCGCGAGGCCGATGTCGTCGAGTCCCTCGAGGAACCGGTGCTGCACGGAGTCCGACAGCGGGAAGGACTCGACCAGGCCGAGGGAGGGGACCTCGAGCACGCGGCGCTCGACGTCGACGACGACCGTGGTCGTGGGATCGGCCTGGATCGCGTCGAGCAGCTGTCGGCCGACCTCGGGCGAGACCTCGACCGCGACCAGGCCGTTCTTGGTGGAGTTGTTGGCGAAGATGTCGCCGAACCGCGGGGAGATGACGGCCTGGAACCCGTACTGCTGGATGGCCCACACGGCGTGCTCACGGCTGGATCCGGTGCCGAAGTTGGGGCCGGCGACCAGGATCGAGGCGCCGGCGTGCTCCTCGCGGTTGAGCACGAAGCTGGGCTCGTCGCGCCACTCCGAGAACAGGCCCTTCTCGAAGCCGGTGCGCTCGACCTGCTTCAGCCAGTCGCTCGGGATGATCTGATCGGTGTCGACGTCGGAGCGGTCGAGCGGCACCACGGTGCCGGTGATGATGCGAACTGCGTCCATGGTGGGTGTTCCTTCTCGGCGGGAGTGGGGCTCAGAGGTCGTCGGGGGTGGCGAAGCGGCCGGCGATGGCCGTGGCGGCGGCGACGGCGGGGGACGACCAGGTGGGTGCGCCCGCCACGACCCTGGCGCCCCTCGAAGTTGCGGTTCGAGGTGGACGCGCAGCGCTCGCCCGGGAGCGAGCTTGTCGGGGTTCATCGCGAGGCACATCGAGCACCCGGGCTCGCGCCAGTCGAACCCGGCGTCGATGAAGCACCCGGTCCAGCCCCTCGAGCTCGGCCTGGGCCTTCGCACCGCATGGGATCCGGGCACGACCAGCGTGCGCACGCCCTCGGCGACCTGCGTCGCCCGCGAGCGACCTCGGCGACCGCTCGCAGGTCCTCGATGCGACCGTTGGTGCAGGAGCCGATGAAGATCGTGTCGACCGGCGACGTCCTTGAAGGGCGTGCCCGGCGTCGAGGCCCATGTACTCCAGTGCTCGCTCGGCGGCATCGCGCTCGACCTGGTCGTCGAAGGCGTCGGGGGCGGGCACGGAGCCGGACATCGGGATGACCTGCCCGGGGTTGGTGCCCCACGGTGACCTGAACGGCTCGATCGTCGACGCGTCGAGGAACACCTCCTTGTCGAAGGTGGCGCCCGTCGTCGGTGACCAGGGTGCGCCAGTCGGCGACCGCCGCGTCCCAGCGCTGCGCCCTGCGGGCGCATGGGGCCGCCCCTCGAGGTAGTGCGAAGGTGATCGTCGTCCGGCGCGATCAGGCCGGCCTTGGCCCCCGCCTCGATCGACATGTTGCAGACCGTCATGCGGCCTTCCATCGACAGCGACGCGGATGGCCGCGCCGCGTGTACTCGCGCGACGTAGCCCATGCCGCCCGACGGTGCCCAGCACGCCCAGGATCGCCAGGATGACGTCCTTGGCCGTCACGCCCGGGACGGAGCTCGCCGTCGACGTTGACCGCCAGGGTCTTCGGGCGTGGCCTGGGGCAGGGTCTGGGTGGCCAGGACGTGCTCGACCTCGGAGGTGCCGATGCCGAACGCCAGCGCGCCGAACGCTCCGTGGGTCGACGTGTGCGAGTCGCCGCACACGATCGTCATGCCCGGCTGGGTGTAGCCCTGCTCCGGGCCGATGACGTGCACGATGCCCTGGCCGGGTCGACGCCCATCGGGTGCATCGACGATGCCGAACTCGGCGGCAGTTGGCCCGCAGCGTGTCGACCTGCTTGCGGCGAGATCGGATCGCGCGATCGGCTGGTCGATGTGCGTCGGTGGGGACGTTGTGGTCCATCGGTCGCGAGGGTGAGGTCGGGCCGGCGCACGTTGCGTCCGGTCAGGCGGAGCCCGTCGAAGGCCTGCGGGGAGGTCACCTCGTGCACCAGGTGCAGGTCGATGTAGAGCAGGTCCGGCTCACCCTCTGCGGACCGCACGACGTGGCGGTTCCAGACCTTCTCGGCGAGTGTGGTGGGAGTGGTGTCGCTCATCGGGGGTCCTCCGACCGGGGTGGCGTGATCTCAGTATGTGGGATAACATTCCCGACTGATGGAACACACTGTAAGCGGCGTCGGGGTGGTCGACAAGTCGTTCTCGATCCTGCAGCTCGTCGCCGTCGCGCCGTGCTCGCTCGCCGAGCTGGTGGAACGCACGGGGCTGAGTCGTGCCACCGCGCACCGCCTCGCAGTGGCCCTCGAGTCACACGGGATGTTGCGTCGCCTGGACGACGGCCGTTTCGCCCTGGGACTGCACCTGGTCGCGCTCGGGCGCGCCGCAGCCGAGCAGTATCCGCTCGCCGCAGCGGCCCGCCCGGCGATGTCGGTCCTGCGCGACACCACGGGCGAGTCCGTGCAGCTGTACGTGCGTGACGGCGAGTCGCGGGTGTGCGTCGCCGCGGTGGAGTCGCCCCACGGGTTGCGCACGATCGTCCCCGTGGGAGCTGCCCTGCCGATGGACCGCGGCTCGGCGGGGCGGGCGCTGTCGGGGGAGCACACACGAACCGGATGGCTGGCCACGGTGGGGGAGCGCGAGCCCGGCGTGGCGTCGGTGTCGGCGCCGGTGGTCGGACGCGACGGCCGGATCCTCGCCGCGGTCAGCGTGTCGGGCCCCATCGAACGCCTCGGCCGGTCGCCGGGGCGGCAGCACGGCGACGCGGTGGCCGCCGCGGCCCGGGACATCACCGCTGCCTACGACGCCTGACCCGGGCCGGTCCGGCAGCGGCCCCCGCCGCTACTCGTCGTCGTCGATGTCGTCGGCCTCGTCGACGCTGTACTCGTCACGTCGTCGGACCTTGCGCCGTGAACGCTGGTTGGTCTGCCGCGTGCGCTCGCGCCCCCGGACCTCGAGACCGGCCTCGAGGTCCTCGAGCTCCTGGACGAGCGATCGCCACACCTCCACCCGGTCGGCACCGATCTCGCCGGAAGCGATCGCTGCGACGAGGCCGCAGCCGGGCTCGGTGGTGTGCGTGCAGTCGTCGAAGCGGCACTGCTGCACGTAGGGGGCCAGGTCGGCGAAGGCGCGTTCCATCCCGTCGTCCGAGGACCACAGGCCCACGCCTCGGATGCCCGGGGTGTCGATCAGCAGCGCGCCGTCGGCCAGCTGCACCATCTGACCGGCGCTGGTCGTGTGACGGCCACGGCGGTCCGAATCGCGCACCTCCGCGGTGAGCTGCACGTGGTGGCCGGCCAGTGCGTTGACCAGCGTCGACTTCCCCGCCCCCGATGCACCGAGCAGCGCGATCACGTGGCCGGGGCCGTGCAGCTCGGACAGCGCTGCGAGCCCGCCGTCGGAACGCGTCGAGATGCAGTGCACCTCGACGCCCGGGGCGAACCGCCGTGCATCGTCACGTTGTCGCCGAGCCGTCGCCTCGTCGACGAGGTCGGCCTTGGTCAGCACGACGACCGGTGTCGCGCCGCTCTCCCATGCGAGCACGAGCTCCCGCGCGAGTCGACCGGTGTTCAGGCCGGGATCGAGCGGCTGCAGGACGTAGACCAGGTCCATGTTGGCGGCGACCGGGCGTGAGCGCAGCTGGAGCTGGTCGCGTGACACCCCGGGCGAGCGGCGCTCGAACACCGTGCGCCGCGGCAGGATCACCTCGACGCGGCCGGCGGGCTCGTCCAGCCCGCACACGTCACCCACGACCACCTTGCGCGCGGTCTTGGCGGCGACGACCAGTCGCTCGTCGCCGGGGTGGGACGACACCGTGATGCCGCCCTTGTCGATGCGCACCACGCGACAGGGGATCAGCGCGCCGCGGTCCTCCGCGGCCCACAGCCGCGCCCAGTGGTCGTTCCAGCCCGGGGGCGGATCGTCGTCAGGAGCGGTCATGCCCGTCCGGTGGTCGCACGACGACCATCGTCGCACGCGACCCCGGGCACCCGCACCCGTCGTGGCGCGCACCGGTCGTCGCGTCGCACGCCGCTCACACCTTCTTGAGGAACTCCGCCTTCAACAGGATGCCCCTGCCCTCGAACTTGCAGTCGACCTCGTGGTCGCCCGCGACGAGGCGGATGTTCGAGATGCGGGTCCCGACCTTGATGGTGTCCGAGCTGCCCTTCAGCTTCAGGTCCTTCACCAGTGCCACCGAGTCGCCGTCGGAGAGGAGGTTGCCGAAGGCGTCGCGCACCTCGCCCAGGCCGTCGGTGCCGTCGTCGACGGACCACTCGTGACCGCACGTGACGCATTCCACCCGGCCCGGCTCCACCAGCACCACGTCGGTCATCGTGCAGATGGGGCAGGCCGTCGGAGTCTCCATGCCCACGGTCTACCAAGCGCGCGCCCGGGGCTCCGCACCGAGCGCAGTTAGCCTCGTGCAGGTGACCGTCGCCGCACCCTCGATCCTCCGGTTCGACAACACCTTCGTGCGCGAGCTGCCCGGCCTCTACCAGCCGTGGCAGGCCGCCGCCGCCCCCGCACCCAGGCTGTTGGTGCTCAACGAGCCACTGGCCGCCGAGCTCGGTGCCGACCCGGACTCGCTGCGCACCGACGAGGGCGTGGCGGTGCTCGTCGGCAACGTCGTGCCGCAGGGCGCCGAGCCGGTCGCGCAGGCCTACGCCGGCCACCAGTTCGGCGGGTACTCGCCGCGACTCGGTGACGGCCGGGCCCTGCTGCTCGGCGAGGTGGTCGACACGCACGGCGATCGTCGCGACCTGCACCTGAAGGGATCGGGTCGCACCCCGTTCGCCCGCGGCGGTGACGGGTTGGCGGCGGTCGGGCCGATGCTGCGCGAGTACGTGATCTCCGAGGCCATGTACGCGCTGGGCGTGCCGACGACCCGGTCGCTCGCAGTGGTGGCGACCGGCGCGCAGGTGGCCCGCGAGACGATGCTGCCCGGCGCGGTGCTGGCGAGGGTCGCGGCGAGCCACCTGCGGGTGGGCACCTTCGAGTACGCCGCGGCGAACGGCGGACCGGAGCTCGTCCGGCAGCTGGCCGACTACGCGATCGCCCGTCACCACCCGACGGCAGCCGAGGCGGAGCAGCCCTATCTCGCCCTGCTCGCCGCAGTGGCCGAGGTGCAGGCAGCCCTGGTCGCCCGCTGGATGCAGCTCGGGTTCGTGCACGGTGTCATGAACACCGACAACGTCACGATCTCGGGTGAGACGATCGACTACGGGCCGTGTGCGTTCCTGGACGTCTACGACCCGGCGACGGTGTTCAGCTCGATCGACCACGGCGGTCGCTACGCCTTCGGCAACCAGCCGACGATCACGCTGTGGAACCTCGCACGCCTGGCCGAGGCACTGCTGCCGTTGCTCGGCCCGGACACCGATGCGGCGGTCGCTGCAGCGACCGAGGTGCTCGAGGGCTACCCGGTGGCCTACGAACGACGATGGGCATCCGGCATGTGCGAGAAGCTCGGGCTGGAGCCCGGCCCGGACGGATGCTCCGACGAGGACCGGGCGCTCGTGGTGGACCTGTTGGACCTGCTCGCCGCGCAGCGTGTCGACCTCACCCGAGCCATGCGATCGCTGTCCGACGCGGTCCGGGTGACAGCGACGGTCGTCCGGGGGTTGTTCGGCGATCCTGCACCGTTCGACGACTGGTCGAGCCGCTGGGCGGCGCGTCGGGCCGAGTCGGGCGACGATCCGCTGGTCACCGCGGCGGCGATGGACCGGGTCAACCCCGTGTACGTGCCCCGCAACCACCTCGTCGAGGCGGCGCTGGACGCCGCCACCGCGGGCGACATGGCTCCGTTCACCGAGCTGGTGGAGATCGTCCGGGCTCCCGTACGACGCCCGGGACGGCGCGGCGGCCTACGCCGAGGGGGCGCCGGAGGACGCAGCGCCGTATCGCACCTTCTGTGGCACCTGAGCGCCGGTCGGCGATGCCGGGCGGCGGCCCTACACTGCCCGCCATGAGCTCGGTCGCCGATGATCGCGGCGCCGGGCCGGTGCCCGACGCCCTCGCTGCCATCGACATCGGCACCAACTCGGTCCACATGCTGATCGCCCGCGGTCCCGCGGCGAACGACCGCTTCGAGGTGGTCACCCGCCAGAAGGAGATGGTCCGGCTGGGATCGGGCCAGGGCGAGATGAAGGTGCTCGAACCCGACGCGATCGACCGCGGCGTCGCCGCCCTCGACCGCTGCCGTTCGCTGGCCGACTCGTTCGACGCACCGGTGTACGCGGTGGCGACGTCCGCGGTGCGGGAGGCGACCAACGCCGAGGAGTTCCTGCGCCGGGCGCGCGACGAGGCCGGCGTCGAGGTCCAGGTCATCTCCGGCTACGAGGAGGCCCGGCTGATCCAGCTCGGCGTCCTGCAGGCCCTCCCGGTCTTCGACCGGCGGCTCCGCGTTGATCGACGTCGGCGGCGGGTCGACCGAGGTGCTCATCGGCGAGCGCGGCGTCGCCAGCTACGCGTGCTCGATCAAGCTGGGGTCGTTGCGCATGACCCGCCGCTTCTTCCCCGAAGGGGTCGTCGAGGGTGACGCACTCGCACGTTGTCGGACCTACGTGCGGGGCCGGCTCGCGCCGATGGTGCACGACACCGCACAGCTCCACCACGACATCGCGGTGGCGTCGTCGGGCACCGCCGAGGCCCTGGCGGCGATGGTGCTGACCCGGCGTGAGGAGCCGCTGCCGCAGTCGCTCAACGCCGCGACGATCACCTCGGCCGAGCTGACCGCCGTCATCGAGGAGCTCGCCGCCGCCCCGACCGTGGAGGAACGCCGCAAGCTGGCGGGCATCGATCCGTCCCGGGCCGACATCCTCGTCGGTGGCGGCGTCGTGCTCGAGCAGGTCTGCGCCACCCTGGGCATCGAGGACCTGACCATCTCGGAGTACGCGTTGCGGGAAGGGGTGCTGCTCGACGCGCTGCACCGGTTGCGGGGCGGCACGCTGCACCACCTCTCGGAGCTCCGTCGCAGCTCGGTGTTCCACCTGATGGAGCTCTGCGACGACGACCCCGAGCACTCGCTGCAGGTGGCGCGCCTGGCGCTGCAGCTCCACGACGCGTCTGGGTGACCGGCTCGGCCTGGGCGACGCGGAACGGGAGCTGCTCGAGGCTGCCGCGCTGCTGAGCAACGTCGGGCTGTTCGTCTCGCACTCCGGGCACCACAAGCACAGCTACTACGTCATCCGGAACTCCGAGCACCTGATGGGGTTCACCGACCGCGAGATCGAGCTGATCGCCCAGGTCGCGCGGTACCACCGCAAGAGCCAGCCGTCGGAGGACAAGCACGCCGAGTTCGCTGCGTTGGCCGAGGCCGATCGACACCGTGTCCGGTCGATGGCCGGTGTGCTGCGGGTCGCGATCGGGTTGGACCGCAACCACGACGGTGCGGTGGACCAGGTCGAGGTCCGGGTCGAGGACGGGCGCGCCGTGCTGCGGCTGGTGGCGGTGGAGGACGACGGCGACCTCACGCTGGAGCGCTACTCGGCGGACCACCGCAGCTCGCTGCTGTCCCAGCAGCTGGGATGCGAGGTCGTGGTCGAGGCCTGACGGTCGGCTGCGCTCAGCGCTGCTGCTGGGCGATCTGCTCGAGCAGCGCGACCATCCGCTCCTCGTTCGTCGGCTCGACGTCGGTCTCCTGGCCGCGAGCGTGTCGCTCGGCGAGCATGTTCATGGGGACCACGACCACGAAGTAGACCGCGACGGCCACGAGCAGGAAGTTGATCAGCACGGTCAGGAACCGTCCGTAGTAGATGATGCCGTCACCGACGGTGAAGGTCAGGTCGTTGAAGCTCGGCTTGCCGACGACCGCGCCGATGAAGGCCATCAGCACGTCGTTGACGAACGAGGTCACGACCGCACCGAACGCGGCGCCGACGACGATGCCGACGGCGAGGTCCACGACGTTGCCCCGCAGGATGAACTCCTTGAAGCCCTTGATCATGCTGTGCCCTCCTGGTCTGCGTGCGCCCGACGCTACCGGAGGCCCTCGACGGGGAGCTCGACCACCTGGCCGTGGTCCAGCTCCAGGTGCCGCGTGCTGCGGAACGAGTCGAGCAGCCGGCGGTCGTGGCTGACCAGCACGACGGTGCCGTCGTAGGACTCGAGCGCCGTCCTCGAGCTGCTCGATGGCGGGCAGGTCCAGGTGGTTGGTGGGCTCGTCGAGCACCAGCAGGTTGACCCCGCGGGCCTGGAGCAGCGCCAGCGCGGCGCGGGTGCGCTCGCCGGGCGAGAGCGCTCGCTGCGGGCCGACCGACGTGGTCGGCCGCGCAGCCCGAACTTGGCCAGGAGGGTGCGGACCTCCGAGGTCGTGGCATCGGGCAGCGCCGCACAGAACGAGTCGAGCAACGTCGCGTCCTCGCAGGAACAGCTGCCGTGCCTGGTCGACCTCGCCGACCTGCGACCGAGGCGCCCACGCGTGGCGGTCGCCCCGGTCGGGGTCGACGGTGCCGAGCAGGAGGCCCAGCAGGGTGGACTTGCCGGACCCGTTGGGCCCCGTCACCGCGACACGGTCGCCACGGTCGACCTGCAGCGGTGACCGGTCCGAGGCGGAAGGTGCCGCGGTCGACCACCGCGCCGTCCAGGGTCGCCACGACGCGACCCGACGGAGGTGCCTGTGCGATCGGAGAGCCGCAGCGTCCCATTCCTTGCGTGGTTCCTCGACCTCCTCGAGGCGCTCGATCATCTTGTCGGTCCGGCGAGCCTTCGCCGCCAGCTGCTCGCTGGTCGCGATGTTGTGGTGGCGGATGAACTTGTCCTTCTCGGACTGGTCGCGCCGGGCGGTGCGGGCGCCCTTGTCGGCCCAGCCCCGCTGCATCCGGGCCCGTTCGGTGAGGTCGTCGACGGTCCCGCGCGTAGTCCTCGTAGCGCTCCCGTGCGGCCTGTCGGCGAGCGCTCGCGCTCGCGCAGGTAGGCGTCGTAGCCGCCGCCGTGCAGGTGCCACTGCTGCTGGTGCAGGTCCAGCTCCAGCACCTCGGTCACGGTGCGCGCCAGGAACTCGCGGTCGTGGCTGATCACGGCGACCGGCGCCGTGCGGTCCGGCGCACGAAGTCCTCGAGCAGGCGCTCAGGCCGGCGAGGTCCAGGTCGTTGGTGGGCTCGTCGAGCAGGAGCACGTCGAAGCGGCTGAGCAGGAGCGCGGCCAGCGCTCACCCGGGCCGCCTGCCCGCCCGACAGCGTGGACATCTCCTGGTCCTGCCCGACGTCGAGGCCCACCTGGGCCGCCGCCGCGCGCCACCCGCTCCTCGAGGTCGGCCGCACCGAGGGCGAGCCAGCGCTCGAGCGCCGACGAGTAGCGGTCGTCCGAGCCGGCGTCGCCGTCGCGCGAGGGCCTCGGTCGCTGCGTCGAGCTCGACCTGGGCCGCGCTCACCCCTGTGCGGCGGGCGAGGTGCGCTGCCACGGTCTCACCCGGGCGACGCTCGGTCTCCTGGGGCAACAGTCCCACGCGTCGCGTCCGGGTGGGGTGCGTGACACGGTGCCCGATGCCGGGGTGTCCGCGCCCGACAGCAGGCGCAGCAGCGTGGACTTGCCGGCGCCGTTGGGCCCGACCACACCGAGCACGTGCCCAGGGGCGAGCGACCAGGTCGAGGTCGGCGAACAGGACCCGCGCACCGTGTCCGGCGGCGAGGCCCCTGGCGACCAGCTGAGCGCTCATGCCCGCAGGGTAGGCCGGTGCCCGGTGCGTCGGATACACGATTGACCGGCCGGTCAAGTCGGTCGGTAACCTCGCGCGATGACCACGACCGCCGCCTCATCGGACGCTGCCTCCCCCGACGCCACCACCCCGGTCGCCGGGGAGCGGTTCGGTTCCGTGCCCGCCCTGCGTGAGCAGCTCCGCTCCGTCGACTACCTCTCCGACGAGGGCATCGCCGGCATCGTCTACCTGGCCGACCGCCTGGGCAAGCCGATCCTGGTCGAGGGTCCGGCCGGCACCGGCAAGACCCAGCTGGCCAAGTCGGTGGCCGAGGTCGCTCGGAGCCCGCCTGATCCGCCTGCAGTGCTACGAGGGCCTCGACGAGTCCAAGGCGCTGTACGAGTGGAACTACAAGAAGCAGCTGCTGCGCATCCAGGCCGACCAAGGCCGACTCGACGACGGCGACGGCGAGGGCTGGGAGGACATCTCCGACGACATCTTCTCGCGACGACTTCCTGCTGGAGCGCCCCCTGCTCGAGGCGATCCGCGCCGAGGACCCCGTCGTGCTGCTGATCGACGAGGTCGACCGCGTCGAGGTCGAGACCGAGGCGCTGCTGCTCGAGATCCTCTCCGACTACCAGGTGTCGATCCCGGAGCTGGGCACGATCGACGGCACGTCAGATCCCGATGGTGTTCCTCACCTCCAACAACACCCGCGAGCTCTCCGAGGCGCTCAAGCGCCGGTGCCTGTACCTGCACGTCGACTACCCCGAGATGGACCGCGAGAAGGAGATCGTGCTGACCAAGGTGCCCGGACTCACCGAGTCGCTCGCCGACCAGATCGCCCGCGTCGTGCGTTCGATCCGCCAGCTGGAGCTGAAGAAGGCGCCGTCGGTGTCCGAGACGATCGACTGGGCACGCACCCTCGTGCTGCTGGGCGTCGACCAGATCGATGCCGAGACCGCCACCAGCACCGTCAACATCCTGCTGAAGTACCAGAGCGACATCGCCAAGGTGGTCAAGGAGCTGGCCACCGAGGAGAAGGCGTTCTCCCAGGGGACCGGCCTGCTCTCGGGCGGGGCCTGAGGTCGTGAGCACCGTCGAGCCCGACGGGCGGACCGCCGATCTGCCCGCCGAGGTGCTGCAGGCCGGCCAGCCGCTGCTGGACCTGCTGGCGGGCTTCATCGTCGAGCTCCGGCAGGCGGGCCTGCCGGTGAGCCTCACCGAGAACCTGGACGCGATGGAGGCCGTGCGCCACATCCCCCTCGACGACCGCGAGGCGTTCAAGTACGCCCTCGGCCGCGACCCTGGTGAAGAACCACTCGCACTGGCGGGCCTTCGAGACGGTGTTCGAGGTGTACTTCTCGCTGCGCGGCGCGCAGTGGTCGCTCGACCCCGATGCGGTCGACCTGCTCGACCTGGACGACCAGGACCAGATGGAGCTGCCCGAGGGCTCCGGCGACGCTGCCGGCCAGGCGGGGCAGGGTTCCGGCGAGGGGCTCAGCCCCGAGGAGCTCGCCGAGATGCTCTACAAGTCCTTGCTGAAGGGCGACCAGGCGATGATGCGTGCGATGGCGCGCCAGTCCGTGAAGCGGTTCGCCGGCATGGAGCCGGGTCGTCCCGTGGGTGGCACCTACTACCTGTACCGGACGCTGCGGAACCTGGATCTCGACGGCATGCTCGAGCGCCTGATGGAGGCCGCCCGCGAGGAGGCCCCCGAGCAGCTCACCTCGCTCGAGGAGCGACTGGAGCGCGACGAGTACGAGCACCGCATCGAGGAGTTCCGCAAGGAGATCGAGGCCGAGATCCGCCGTCGACTCGTGGCCGACCGTGGCGTCGAGGCGATGGCCAAGACGCTGCGCAAGCCGCTGCCCGAGGACATCGACTTCATGCACGCCAGCCGCGACGAGATGGTCCAGCTGCGCAAGGCGCTGCAGCCGCTCACCCGACGCCTGGCGGTGCGACTGGCCCGCAAGCGCCGACACGGGCGCAAGGGTGCGTTGGACTTCCGCAACACCGTCCGCCACTCGCTGAGCTATGGCGGCGTGCCCGCCGAGCCGAAGTTCAAGTACCCCCGCCCCGCGAAGCCCGAGATCTTCGTCATCGCCGACATCTCCGGTTCGGTCGCGGCCTTCGCGCGGTTCACGTTGCACCTGGTGTACGCGATCTCGGGTCAGTTCTCGAAGGTGCGCAGCTTCGTGTTCATCGACGGCATCGACGAGGTGACCAGGTTCTTCGAAGGAACCGACGACATCGTCGAGGCCATCCATCGGGTGAACAGCGAGGCCGACGTCGTCTGGGTCGACGGGCACTCGGACTACGGCCACGCGTTCGAGGTGTTCTGGCAGCGCTACGGGCGGGACGTGGGCCCCAAGACCACGGTGATCATCCTCGGTGACGCTCGGAACAACTACCACGCCTCCAACAGCTGGGTGATCAAGGAGATCAAGGCCCGGGCACGCCACACCTACTGGCTCAACCCGGAGCCGCGCGCCTACTGGGACACCGGCGACTCGATCGTGGGGGAGTACGCCACCCACTGCGACGGAGCGTTCGAGTGCCGGAACCTGCGCCAGCTCGAGCGGTTCGTCGACCACCTGGTCTGACCGTTCCGCCGGAGATCTGACCCACGTTCGGAATCTTCAACCCGACCTCCGATCGTGCCGATCACGATCGGGTGAGCAATGGGGTAGCAACGACCGTTCCGGTCGACGAGTCCGCACTGGCGGGGTTCGCCGCGCAGCACTGCCCGGACATGATGGTCGTGGTCGACCCTGCGGGGTCGGTCCGCTTCGCGAGCGACTCGGTGCGGCGAGTGCTGGGCTTCGCGCCCGATGACCACGTGGGGTCCGCCATCTGGGACTTCGTGCACCCCGACGACCTGGTCGCTGCTGCGGGAGCCGTGTCCGAGGCGAGCCGATCGACCGGCTACCACCAGCCGGCGGTGTTCCGCATCCGCCACAACGACGGCCACTGGATCGAGTGCGAGGTCAACGGTCTGACCGTCGAGGGCGAGGCGGGCGACGGGACCGACGGCGCATGGCTGGTGCTGGCGATCCGCGCCACGGGTGACCGCGACGAGCTGATGGGACGTCGGCGCCGCATCGAGCAGCTGATCCGGATGGCGTCGCTGGAGTGCTCGTCGGTGCCGTGGGACGACGTCGACGCCCTGGTCGAGCGCTACCTGCAGGACCTGGCCGGTGTGGTCGGCGCCGAGCTCGTCGAACTGGCCTGGGAGGAGTCCGACGCCGACCTGCGCATCGGCGCACGCTGGCCGGTGGTCCGGATGACCTCGGTGGCCAGCGCGCAGTGGGAGCCGTTCGAGCCCCTGTGGCCCCTCGAGCAGACCGCGGCCCAACTGCTGTGCTTCACCACCGACATCGACGACCTGCCCGACTCACCGGCCAGGGATCGCCTGGTCGCGCTGCGTTCCCAGGCCGTGGTGGAGGTGCCGCTGTCACCCCGAGCCCCGTGGGCCGTCGCCCGGTTGGCGTTCGGTCCGCAGTGGCGCAAGTGGGACGACGCGAACGTGGACCTGGTCGTGGTGCTGGCCTCGACGCTGATGGCCACGCTCCGGCGCTGCCTCGCCGAGGCGCACCTGCACCAGCAGGCGCGCACCGATCCGCTCACCGGTCTCATGAACCGCGCCGAGCTCTACCGCCAGTTCGACACGACCCTGCGACGCCACGACCGTGATGCGGCAGGTTCCGGATCATCGCGGGACCTCGGTGTCCTGTACTGCGACCTGGACTACTTCAAGCACGTCAACGACCGCTACGGGCACACCACCGGTGATCAGCTGCTGGTCGACGTCGCGGATGTCCTGCGGGCGAACACCCGCGAGAACGACCTGATCGCCCACGTCGGGGGCGACGAGTTCGTGCTCGTGTGCCCCGACCTGGAGGCGCCCGAGACGCTGTCGAGCATCATGGCGCGGCTGTGCCACGCGGTGGGTTCGCTGGCTCCCGACGGCGTGCCGCTGCGGCTGAGCGTCGGAGCGGCGATGGCGCGCCCGGGGCTGGGTGCCGACGAGCTCATCCGTCTCGCCGACGAGGCGATGTACCGGGTCAAGCGCGACGGCCGCCGCTACGGCGCTCGTCCGGACACCGCCGACCTCGCCACCGGCTGACCTCGGCAGCTGTGTGCTGCTCGAACAGAGCTGGCGCGTGCCGCTCCGCTCAGAGGTCCTTGGCTCGACGTTGCAGCTGTTCGAGCCGGGTCTGGCGATCTTCGCCCTCCTGCGTTCGGCCCTCGCGAACGCGGTGCTGGTGCTCCAACCGCGCCACGTCATTGGTGACGTAGCGACGGTTGGCCTGGCTGATGAAGCTGTCCAGCGCCTCCACGAACTGTTCGAGGTCGGACACGGGTGCCGAGAACGAGACCCGGTCCTGAGCGAGCGACGGGTGCAGGTCCGCCGGAACCGTGACCCCGGTCGGTTGGCGGAAGTACTCGACCCACCCGTACGGCGGCACCGCAGAGAGGCCGACATCCACCTTCGCCAGGTCCTCTGCTCCCGACCCCCGGGAGACCAGGTCGACGACGTCCAGGGATGTTCGCTCGATCTCGGTCCATTCGGTCATGCCCCAGAGCGTAGGACCTCGAACACCGGTCGAGATGAGCGCGGACGCGTGCAGGCCGACCGGCGGACGCCGAATGACGGTTCCCCGGGTGTCGCTGCGGCGTCGTAGGGCTGGCTACGGTCGGATGTGGGAGCGAGGGAGGCGAGCGTGCATCGAGAGTCTCGAGGTCGGCCACGTCGATGGTGGCTCGGAGCGGTCGTGGCGGCTCTTGCGTCGGTGCCGGTTGCGTGCGGTGACCCGGCGGCGGAGCCGGAAGGATCCGGCGCGCCGGTGAGCGGTGAGGTGGCCGTGCTCGGGCCGGGCACGCCGATCGCAGGTGGGTTCACCGTGCCCGACGACGCGGTGCTGCTCGCCCCGCCAGGCCCGAGCGAGGGCTTCAACGGTGACGGTCCGGGCTGGATCGCCCGCCTTCGGCCCCAGGATCCGGTGTCGACGTTCACCGACCTGGTGGCCCAGGCTCGGGCGGCGGGGTTCGAGCTGGGGTCCTCCACGGTGGACCCGTGCTACGCCGTACCCGACGAGCAGACGATCGAGGGCCAGGAGTTCCCCGCTCCGTTCGAACCGCTCCCCGAAGGGGTCGAGCCATCATCGATCAACTGCGCTGCCTCCGGCTACCGCGACGACGACGGCGTCATCGAGGAGATCACCATCAGCACCGAACAGCGGCTCGCGCTCGACCCTCCGACCTCCACCGGACTGATCGAGGTCCGGCAGCTCGCCGAGGGCACCGAACCACGTCCGATCGGAACCGGACAGTTCGACCTGCAACCGCTGGTCGCGACGCGGGTCCGCCCGCCGAGCACCGAGGTCGCCATGGACCCGCCCGACCTGGACGTCGGTGCCCCGCTCGACACGATGGCCGGCACGGGCGGGCCCACCTTGGCCGCGGGCTCCCGGCTCGCTGCGCCGATCGATCAGCCGATCTGCCAGGGCGGGTTCCTCGCCGCGCTCGACATCACCGGCGACCCCGACGACGTGTTCGCCACCTACGTGGACCAGATCCGCGACGCAGCCGCTGACTACGGCAGCCCCCCGGACGTCACTTCGACGACCCTGTTCGGTCGACGCATCGATCGAGCACAGGCCACGATCGACGACGCCAGCAGCGTCATGCGAGCCACCATGGTCACCGGCGACGACGACGAACCCACCCGACTGCTCCTCGAGCAGTGCAACGGCTGACGACTCCCCATCTCGGACCAGATCGACCCATCGGCGGTCGGTTCCGCCCAAGTGCTGATCCCGCGCTCGCGGGCCACCGGCGCCGCTCGCTCAGGGAAGATGGGCGATCGCGTCGTCGAACACCCGGTACAGCGCCGGGCCGTCCTTGTCCTCCCGTGCCAGCACGCCCAGCTTGCGGCAGCGGGCGAGCAGCTCGCGGGCATCCTTGCCGGGCCACGGGCGGGGGAGGAGCTCGGGCGGCAGCAGGGGGTCGGCCTCGAAGCAGGAGTTGAACCGGATCGCCAGGTGCAGGACGCCGGGCAGGAACTCGTGCTCGCTGATCCGCTCACCGCGCCGTCGCATCGCCTCGAGCTGCGCCGGCACGCCCTCGTAGGTCGCGATGAAGCTCCGGTAGGCCGCCGCGAGGTCGTCCAACGGCCACAGTCGGGCCACGAGCTCACGCGGGTCGGTGACGCCGCCGACGGACAGGTCGTCGGTGCTGGCGAGCGCGACGTGCTCGGTGAGGCCGAGCCGGTCGGCCTCGGCGCGGATGTCGTCGTCCCAGCGGTGGGGGGAGACGTAGACCCCCGGCTGGACGCTGGCGCCGCCGAGCGCGAGCAGGTGGTCGCGGAAGGCGTCGCGGGCGGTGCGCATGGTCTCGGGGATGGCGAAGGAGACGAGGCGCCAGCGGCGGTCCCAGCCTCGCCCAGCGGCGTCCTGTGCGTAGGCCAGCAGGTGCCGCTGCTGGGTCACGTCCAGCAACGACCGCCCTGCGGGGGTCGCACGGAACACGGCGTCGCGCCCTTCTCCCTCGCGCACGAAGATGCCTTCGGCGCTCAGGCGCCGGAGGCAGGAGCGCACGGTCTCGATCCCGATGCCGCACTCGCCGGCCACCCGGTAGAGCTCCGGACCGTGCACGCTGCCGTCACGGTGGGCCAGTCCGAGCACCATCAGCCGCGTGGGGAGCGTCTCGTCGGCGTCCATCGCGGTCACCAGCCCTGGGCTGGTCGAATCTGCGTCGGTCGTCTGACTCACGACCGCCATCGTGGTCGCCGTCACGGACGACTGTCAATCGGGCCCGAGCGCCATCCATCGCTGAACCCGGCTCGGGCGTGGTGGTGATCGCCCTGCCGTATCGTTACCCTCGACTCGGCTGCGGGCACCCAGCCCGCGCCGACAGGGTCGGACAGGCAGGGGGACAGATGTCGTTCGTGGACAAGGTCAAGGGCAAGGTCGAGGACCTCACGCCACGTGTCTCGGAGTGCGCCATCGTGGTGCGGCCGCTGCCGTTGATCGCGGACGAGATCATCTCCGCCGGTGACGACTTCTACTTCAAGGTCGTGTTCGACCCCACCGACCGGCACCTGGTCGAGCTCGAGTCCGCCAAGCGCCTCGAGCTCATGAAGGGGCCCTTCGCCCGCGGCGCAGTGGTGATCCTCGCGATCCACAAGCCGACCGACAAGGCGATCGGCAAGATGTGGCTCACCAGCGAGTCGTCGATCCCGGGCGACGGACGGCGCGGCCTGCTGCCCATCCAGCTGGCCAAGGACGAGATCTTCCTCTTCGACCTGTGGGTGCACGAGGACTTCCGCCGCAACGCCGTCGGCATCACCATGGCCTACGAGATGGGCGCGGCGGTCGACGAGTACTTCCCCAACGCCCGATGGGTCTACGGGTACGCGCACGTCGACAACGAGGCGTCGATGCAGCTGATGTGGCTGGTGTACGGCATGTGGACCGTGCAGAACATCAAGGAGTACGAGATCGGGGACTACCACGTGGGCATGGTCCCGAACTCCGACTCGCCGAAGTTCGGTCCGTTCTCCAAGAAGGGCCGGCACTCGGGCGACGGGTTCCAGATGCCCGGACGGCCGCGCAGCGGCGACGGATACCGCGACTACCACCACCCCGAGGGGTTCGCCCGTCGTGACACGGGCAACCTGGTCATCTCCGACGACTGGATGTGGCCCGGGCCCGAGTGGTTCGACAACGACCACCCCATGGGCACCGACGGCAAGCCGGCGACGCCCGAGACGCTGCCCCGGGAGATCGACCAGCCGGAGTGAGTCAGCTGACGTGCAGGCCGCACTCGGTCTTGTCGCGCCCCGACCAACGCCCGGAGCGGGGATCCTCGCCCGGCGCCACGGGCTTGGTGCACGGCATGCAGCCGATCGACGGGTAGCCCTGCAGCGTCAAGGGGTTGACCGGCACGTCGTGGCGGGCGATGTACTCGTCGACGTCCGCAGCGGTCCAGTTGGCCAGGGGGTTGACCTTGATGAGGCCGCGCAGGTCGCGGCCGACGATCGGTGCGTTCGCCCGTGAGGGTGCCTCGTCGCGACGCAGGCCCGACATCCAGGCCGCCTTGCCGGCGAGCGCACGGTCGAGCTGGCCGACCTTCACCGCCGAGCAGCAGTTGCCGGGGTCGACCTTCCAGAGCTCCTCGTCGTGGGCTGCGACGGTCATGATGCGCAGGTTGAGGCCGTAGCGGCGGCGCACCACCTCGACGGTCTCGAGCGTCTCGGGGAAGTGGTAGCCGGTGTCGATGAACACGACCTCGATCGCGGGGGCGACCTTCACGGCGAGGTCGATCAGCACCGAGTCCGTCATCGAGGCGGCGAGCCCCATCAGGGGACCGAAGTTGTCGGTCGCCCACTGCACGATCTTCGACGCGGGCAGCTGCTCGAACTCGACGTTCAGCTCGGCGAGCTCGTCGTCGGTGAACTGCGTGGCGGTGAACGGACCCGGCAACGGCTCGGGCGACTCGTTGGTGGCGGTGAGTGTGAGCGACATCAGACCGCGCACTCCGACTCGCCGAGGGACTTCTCGTACGGGCCGGTCTCGCCGAAGTCGACGTAGAACTCGGGACCGATCTCCGGGGTGGGGAACTCGTCGAGGTCGGCCAGCCCCTCGGCGACCTCCTTGGCGCCACCCACCCGCTCGAGCCAGGCCTGGAAGGTCTCGCCGTGCTCGCGCTCGGTCGCGTACCGCCCGACCACCCGGACGACCGCCTGCGGCGCCGCCTTGGCGGGCAGCCGCAGCGCCTTCGCCCCGAACTCGATCTTCTCGTCCCCGACGTGGCCGCCCAGGAGCATCTGGTAGCCGGGCGCCGACCGTCCGTGGGCCCGACGCTCCGCCCCGAAGAAGCCGATGTCGGCGATGTGGTGCTGGCCGCAGGAGTTGGTGCAGCCCGAGATGTTGGTGCGCACACCTTCGACCTCTGCCAGACCGGCGGACTCGAGCGCCTCGCCGATCGCGCTCGCCAGGCCGCGGGACTGCGTCACGGCGAGGTTGCAGGTGTCCGCGCCCGGGCAGGCCACCACGTCGCGGCTCAGCTCCGCTCCGGGTTCGGCCATGTCGATCGCCGCGAGGCGCTCGTAGAGCGCGGGCAGCTGCTCGTCGGTCAGGCCGCGCAGCACGAAGTTCTGGCGGTTGGTGATGCGCACCTCGGCGTCGAAGTCGCGGCTGATGGCCGCGATGCCCCGGAACTGCGCCGCGGTGACGTCGCCGAGACGGGACCAGGCGAGCGCCGACACGGTGCCCTTGGCGATGCCGCGCACCACGTTGGACTCGGTCCAGCGCTGCTGGGGGGTCGTGCCGGTGAGGAACACGGGCTGTCCCTGTCCGACGGGGGTGACCTCGGTACCCCCGCGTCCGGCGGGCGCATCGCCGAGCTCGGCGACCTGCGTGGGGATGCCGCCCGGCCAGGAGGAGCTGGCCATCAGGAACTTGCGGGACGCGAAGATGCGCCGCTGGAGCTCCTCGAAGCCCAGCTCGTCGACGACCCACTTCATGCGGGCGCGCAGCTTGTTGTCACGGTTGCCGGTCTGCTCGAAGACCCGCACGCAGGCCTCGATCGTCGGCAGCAGCTCCTCGCGGGTGGTGAACTCCTCGAGCGCGAGCGCAGGGTGCGGGTTGGCGCCCAGGCCGCCGGCGACGAAGACGCGGAAGCCGGCCTCGGAGGTGCCGTCGGGCGACGTCCGGTTGACCGCGATGACCCCGACGTCGTTGAACATCGCCTGACCGCAGTCCGTGGCGCAGCCGGAGAAGTTGATCTTGAACTTGCGGGGGAGCCGCTGCGAGATCGGGTTGCGCAGGAAGTGCCAGAAGGTGGCATCGGCCCACGGCTGGATGTCGAGCACCTCGTGCGGGCACGCCCCGGCCAGGTGGCACCCCATGACGTTGCGCACCGTGTCCGAGCACGCCTCACGCGTGGTCAACCCCACCTTCGCCAGGTCCCAGAGCAGGTCCGGCACGCGCTCGAGGTCGACGAAGTGGAACTGCACGTTCTGGCGGGTGGTGAGGTGGCCCCAGCTGCGGCTGTACTTCTCCGACACCGTCGCCAGCGCGTCGAGCTGGGTCGGGGTGATCGCCCCGTACGGCGCCTTGATGCGGATCATCTGGTTGTGGCCGCCCTGGCGCTGCCCGTAGACGCCGTTGGCCAGGCGGAAGACCTTGAAGACGTCCTCGTCGATGTCGCCGGCCAGGTACCCGGCGAGGCAGGCCTCGAACTTGCGGATGTCGGCCACCATGCCGGGGTCCACCCCGGCGGGAGCGTCCGGGCCGGTGACCACTTCGCCGTCGGTGTCGATCTCGATCGTGCTCATGGGGTGCTCCGGACTGGGACGCGGAATCGCGGACAAACCTGATCAGGCAGGTCAACAATAGCGCGGATTCACGACCGATCCAGTCGGGAATTGTCCGGACAGCGGTGTGGTCCGGTGGGGCCCCGGTCAGGCCACAGCCGATCACGTAGTCCTGTGCTGGTCCGGGTGCGTGCAGGATCGCCGAAGGCGCCGACGCTCGCGGTGGTCCCGGTGACGAACGTGCCGTTCAACGAACCCGGCGCGGTCGTCGAGCGGGAAGGAGCCGTCGGGCAGCGCCGCGCCGAGCCGATGACCACGTAGTCGGGCCCGGGCCGGGTGCGTGGAGTACGGGGCCGTCCAGGCTGAACGGGCGGTACTGACCGTTGATCGTCGTGCGCCGCTCGACGTCGGGACGGTGCGTGCCGCCCCGACCGGGTACGTCACGTAGTCCTGTGCAGTGCCCGGGGCGTACCAGAGCACAGATGGTGCACGTTGAACAGGCACCGGCGTGTAGGTGCCGTTGACCTGGGGAGCGACCGAGGGCACGAAGAGTGCGAGAGCCGTTGCCGAGCCACATGGACTCCGCGTCCAGCACCGGGCGAGTACCAGTAGATGTCCTGTCGCAGGTCCGGGCCCGCCCGAGAAGGCGCCCACGATCGGCACGTAGTCGCCGTTCACCGTCACCGCCACCGGAGGTGTAGCTGTGGTCGGGAGCGAAGTACCAGACGAAGTCCGGGGCGGGGCCCGGGGCGTACCAGAAGATGTCGTCGCAGTTGTCGCCGTCGAAGTCGCCGACGAAGGGCCGGTAGTCGCCCGACACCGTCGCCGGCACCTTGGTGGAGGTCACTGCCGGTGTGGCGGCGAGGTCGACGTCGAGCCAGCGCGAGTCCGGCGCCGAGCCCCGGCCGTACCACAACACGTCGAAGTACGATTCGAAGCAGTGCAGCGGCAACGGCGTGTAGCTGCCGTTGACCGTGATCGGGATGGTGTCGAACTGACCGCCGAAGATCGGGCTCGAGGTCGCCGAGACGGGTCCCGCATGGGCGGCCGCCGCGAGGACGACCAGGGTCGCCACGACAGCGATGCAGCGGCGGGACGGTCGGGTGCTGGCCATCTCAGGACTCCTGACGCAGGTCTCCGGGACAGTGTGTCAGCCGGTCCACTGGGGGAGCGGGGACCTGTCGGCGAGCGCCTCAGGACCCGATCAGGTAGTCCCGCGCCGGGCCGGGAGCGTGCAGCACCGCCAACTCCACCCGGGCTCCGTTGCCGGCGACGAACGCTCCGTTGATCGCCCCCGGCGTGGTCGTGAGCGGGACCGATCCGTCGGGCAGCGCCGCGCCGAGTCCGGTCACCACGTAGTCGGTGCCCGGGCCGGGTGCGTGGAGCACGGGAGTCCGTCCCACGCCGAACGGGCGGTACTGGCCGTTGATGGTCGTGCGCACGCTCGACGTCGGTGTGGTCGAGCCGGCCTCGACGGTGGTGACGTAGTCCTGGGCGGTGCCCGGGGCGTACCAGAGCACGCTGGTGCTGCCCAGCGGCACAGGTGCGTAGGTCCCGCTCACCTGTGGCGCGGTGGTGGAGGTGAAGGTGCGGGATCCGTTGCCCAGCCAGATCGACTCGGCGCCGGAACCCGGCGCGTACCAGTAGATGTCCTGTCGCAGGTCCGAGCTCTCGAAGTTGCCGACGATCGGTACGTAGTCGCCGTTCACCGACACCGCGACCTGCGTGTAGCTGTGGTCCGCAGCGAAGTACCACACGTAGTCCGGGGCCGGCCCCGGTGAGTACCAGACGACGTCGTCGCAGTTGTCGCCGTCGAAGTCGCCGGTGAACGGGCGGTAGTTCCCCGACACGAACAGCTCCCAGTTGACGTAGCTCACCGACGGACCCGACGTGTCCACGTCACGCCACCAGACATCCATCGCCGCGCCCGCGGCGTACCAGAGGATGTCGGGAGCGCCACCGCAGAACAGGGGCAGCGGCGTGTACGACCCTCCGACATCGATGGGGATCGTGCTGAAGCGACCGCCGAACACGGGTGTGCTCTCCGCCGCGGCGGCGGTGCCCGGCGGTGTCATCGACAACGTCGTGGTCACGGTCAGCGCCGCGACCAGCAGGGCTCGGAACGAACGTGGACGCACGGTGGACCTCCCCGACGAAGTGCTGCGCCATTCTGCTGGCGCCGCGGTCGTCGGTGGCGGACCGGAGGTCGCCGGGCCGACCGGACGTCGCGGCGGGCTCAGCTCACGAGGAGGAGGTCCTGGCCCGGACCCGGTACGTGCAGGACCCCGAGGCCGACGGTGCCGCTCGCTCCCACGACGTAGTCGCCGTTGATGCTGCCGGGCAGCGTCTGCACCGTGACGACCGGCCCGCCCCCGTCGATCGACGTCACCAGGCGGTCGGTGCCGACCCCGGGCGCGTAGAGCACCGGGGTGCCGCCGAGGCTGAACGGGCGGTAGGTGCCGTTGATGGTGGTCTGGTCGCTGCCGCTCGGCGTGGCGCTGCCCGCCAGCGGGTACGTCACGTAGTCCTGTGCGGCGCCCGGTGCGTACCAGATGACGGTGCTGTCGCTGAACACGAACGGTGAGTAGGTCCCGTTCACCTGCGGTGCGATCGACGGCGTGAAGGAGCGCCCGACGTTGCCGGTCCAGATGGACTCGGCCCCGGAACCGGGTGCGTACCAGTAGATGTCCTGCGCCGGCCCCGCGCTGAAGTGACCGACCACCGGGACGTAGTTCCCGCTGACGCTGACCGCGACGGTGGTGTAGCTGTCATCGGGTGCGAGGTACCAGACGTAGTCGGGTGCCGCACCCGGCGAGTACCAGAAGATGTCCTCACAGCCGTCGCCGTCGAAGTCGCCCACGAACGGCCGGTAGGTCCCGGACACCGACATGGCCACCCGGGAGAACTCGACGGTCGGCGGCGCCAGGTTCAGGCCCAGCCAGCGGGCGTCCGGGGCGGCGCCGACGCCGTACCAGACCACGTCGATGTCGCCGTCGCAGTACGTCGGCAGGGGGACGTAGCTGCCGTTCACCTCGATGGGCACGGTCGCGAGGATGCCGCCGAAGAGCGGCGTCGCCGGCGCTGCCGCGGCGGGTCCCGCGTGCACCATCGCAGCGAGGGCCACCAGGGCCGCGACGAGCGTCATCGATCGACGGGTGGGTCGGGTCCTGGCCATGTCCGGGCTCCTCACGCAGGTGTCGCCCGAGAGTCTGTCAGCGGCCACTGCCCGCGAGGTGGTTCTGCCGCTCAGCCCTTGCGCAGCAGCTCCGCCACTCAGCCCTTGCGCAGCAGCTCCGCCACGCGGAACGCCAGGTCCAGTGACTGGCGGCCGTTCAGGCGGGGGTCGCACATGGTCTCGTAGCGCAGACCCAGATCGTCGTCGAGCAGCGCGTCGGCGCCACCGAGGCACTCCGTGACGTCGTCGCCCGTGAGCTCCACGTGCACACCGCCGGGCCAGGTGCCCTCGGCCGCGTGGGCATCGAAGAAGCCGCGGATCTCGGCGAGGATCGCGTCGAAGTGACGGGTCTTGCGCCCCGACGGTGCGGTGAACGTGTTGCCGTGCATCGGGTCGCAGGCCCACACCACCGGGTGACCGGCGTCGCGCACGGCCCGCAGCAACGGGCGCAGCCCGTCGGTGATGGCCTCGGCGCCCATGCGGGTGATGAGCGTCAGTCGGCCCGGCACCCGGTCGGGGTTGAGCGCGTTGCACAGCTCGAGGACCTCGTCGGGGGTCGCGGTCGGGCCGACCTTGCAGCCGACGGGATTGCCGATGCCGCGGAAGAACTCGATGTGCGCCCCGTCGAGCTGCCGGGTGCGCTCACCGATCCACACCATGTGCGCCGAGCAGTCGTACCAGTCGCCGGTGAGGGAGTCCTTGCGGGTCAGCGCCTCCTCGTAGCCGAGCACCAGCGCCTCGTGGCTCGTCCACACGTCGGTCTGGTGCAGGGCGGGCACGGTGTCGTGGTCGAGCCCGCACGCCTCCATGAACCGCAGCGCTCGTTCGATCTCCGACGCCAGCTGCTCGTAGCGCTGCCCCTCGGGGCTGGACGCCACGAACTCCTGGTTCCACTGGTGCACCCGCGACAGGTCCGCGAAACCGCCGGTGGTGAAGGCGCGCAGCAGGTTCAGGGTCGATGCCGACTGGTGGTACGCCTGCAGCAGACGGTCCGGCACGGGTGTCCGGGCCGCGGCGGTGAACTCGATGTCGTTGACCAGGTGCCCGCGGAAGCTGGGCAGCTCGATCCCCTCGATGGTCTCGGTGCCCGAGGACCGCGGCTTGGCGTACTGGCCCGCGATGCGGCCCACCTTCACCGTCGGCACCCCGGCCGAGTAGGTGAGCACGACGGCCATCTGGAGGATGACCTTGAGGCGCTCGCGGATCGAGTCGGCGGAGAAGGCTTCGAAGGACTCCGCGCAGTCACCGGCCTGCAGGAGGAACGCCCTGCCCTCGGCCACACCTGCCAGGGCGCCGGTGAGGGCCCGTGACTCCCCGGCGAACACCAGCGGCGGATAGCCGGCCAGCACCTTGAGCGCAGCGTCGAGCTCACCCGGGTCGGGCCAGTCGGGCTGCTGGGCGGCCTCTCGGGAGCGCCAGGACTGCGGCGACCAGTCGGCCGGCGACGCGGAGCGGGGGGTGGTGTCGGACATCACCCGACAGGCTACCGGCGCGCCTGCCCCGGGCCGAAGCCGGTAACCGGCGCCGACCCGGGGCCGCGTGGCTCAGTCGCTCGCGATGGCGCCGAGCACGTCGAGCCGGGCGGCCCGTCGGGCGGGGCGTGCGGCAGCTGCCACGCCGGCGGCGGCGCCGATGGCCGCGATCGCGGCCAGCTGGGTGACCGGCGCGCTGAACACGGTGCTGCTCTGCATCACGTCGTCCATCGAGCTGACCAGGCCCCACGCCACGAACAGGCCCAGCGCGATCCCGCCGAGTGTGCCGAACACCGCGATGAGCACCGACTCGCCGCGCACCATCGCACGCAGCTGGCCGCGGGTCTGCCCGATCGCTCGCAGCAGGCCGAGCTCCCGGGTGCGTTCGTGGATCGACAGGGACAGGGTGTTCGCGATCCCCATCAGGGCGATCACGATCGACAGCGCCAGCAGCACGTAGACGATGCCGAGCAGCTGGTTGATCTGTCCGGCCACGTCGTCCGCGTACTCGTCGAGGGTCTGGGACACGGGTGCGCCGTAGGTCCGCGTCACCTCGTCGACCGCGTCAGCACCCTGGTCGAGTCCGACGCCGTCGGCGAGCGTGATCGCCACGACGGCGTCGAGGTCCATCGCGGCGTGCTCGGCCCAGGTGGCTCGCGGCATGATCGCCGCTTCGGCCAGGGCCGCCTCCTGGTAGACCGCGCCGACCTCGAGCGGCACCACGGTGCCGTCGATGAAGGTCACCTCGACGCGGTCACCGAGTGCGTAGCCACCGCTGTCGGCCAGCTCGGCCGACAGCGCGATCTGGTCGTCGTCGAGCCCCTCGATCGACCCGGAGGTGACGCCGGCGTCGAGGGAGCGACCGAACGGACCCGGCTCGGTGACGGCGAACTCCTGCTCCTCACCGTCGAACAACGCTGCGCCGTACCCCATGCCGACCGCGACGTCGACCTCGTCCAGCGCCTCGAGGTCCCCGGCCAGGTCGGTGCTCATGCCGGCGCCGCTGAACCCCTCGTCGACGATCAACAGGTCGGAGCTGATCGAGCCCACCACCTGGTCACGGATCATCGCCGACACCGACGAGCCGACGACGGTGAACAGCGCGACGACCGCCACGCCGATCATCAGTGCGGACGCCGTGCCGGCGGTGCGTCGGGGGTTGCGCATGGCGTTGCCACACGCCAGCCCGCCGGTCGCCGGTCGCGCCATGAGCGGCACACCCAGGATCCGCGCCATCGGCCGGGCGACCACCGGGCCGAGCACGATCACGCCCACCACGCAGGCCAGGGTGCCGTAGCCCACGAGCGTCAGGGCGCCGTCGAGGTCGCCCAGGGCGGCGACGAGGACCACCCCCACGCCGAGGGCCGTCAGGATCGAGCCGAACACCGCCCGAGCGATCGACACGCCGCTGCGGTCCACCGACGACTCGCGCAGTGCCGCCAGTGGCGCGACCCGCGACGCCCGCACGGCGGGCACCAGGCTGGCCAGGATCGTGACCACCAGACCGACGACGCCGGCGACCGCCAGGCTGGAGGCCTCCACAGTCAGGCCGCCGGGCAGCTCCACTCCGATCCCCGCCATCAGCTCGCTGAGCCCCGCCGCCAGACCCAGACCCACCAGGACGCCGCCGATCGACGCCGCGATGCCGACCGCGACGGACTCGACCGCGATCGCCCCCAGCACCTGGGCCCGGGTGGCGCCGACGGCGCGCAGCAGGGCCGACTCGCGGGTGCGCTGGGCCAGGACCACCGAGAAGGTGTTGTAGATGCTGAACCCGGCGACCAGCAGCGCGATGCCGGTGAAGGCGAGCAGGAAGATCTCGAACACGTCGAGGAACTCGTCACCGACCTGCTCGGTCGCCCGGACGCTGGCCTGCTCGCCGGTGAGGGCCTCGAACCCCTCCGGCAGCACCGCGGCGACCCGGTCGCGCAGCTCGGCGGGGTCGACGCCCTCGCTCGCCCGGACGGTGATGCTGGTGCTCCCGGGGTCGCCGCCGAGGAGGTGCGTCCGGGCGTCGGCGTCGGTGAAGCCCGTGTAGCCGGAACCGCCGAGCGAGTCCTCCTGGCCGAACGTGACGATGCCCACCACGGTGGCCGGCACGGGCGTCGGTGTGCGGACCGTCGTGGTGTCACCGACCTGCAGCGACCCGGTGCGCGCGGTGCCGCGGTCGATGACGACCTCTCCTGGCGCACTCGGCGCCCGTCCCTCGGCCAGCTGGTAGGGGTTCGAGGGATCGTCCACCCAGTTGCCCCCCGCCAGGGGTGGGCCCTCGCCGCCGATCGGCTCACCGTCGGCGCCGGTGACCTGTGCGGGTCCCTCGATCCACCCGACGGCGGTGGCCACACCGTCGATCGACCGCACCTGGTCCAGCACGTCGCTGGGCACGATCCGCTCCTGGGTGGTGAGGTCGCTGCCGACCGTCGCCGCGCCCTGCACCACGACGTCGGTGCCCGAGTAGGCGGCGTCGAAGGCCTCGCCGAAGCCGGCCCTCATGGTGTCGCCGAGCACCAGCGTGCCGGACAGGAACGCGACGCCCAGCAGCACCGCCGAGCAGGTTCGCAGGACGCGGCGCCAGTGCGCCCGCAGGTTGTTCACGCTGATGTTCCACATCTGAGGTCTCCGGGAGTCGATTCGGTGGGGCGGTGGGGCGGTGGGTTGGCGGGGCGGTGGGGCGGCGGGGCGGTGGGGCGCGGTCAGTCGCCGAACGACTTCATCCGGTCGAGCACCCGCTGGGAGGTGGGGTCCTCCATGTGGTCGACGATGCGCCCGTCCGCCAGGAACAGCACGGCGTCCGCATGCGCGGCGGCCGCCGGGTCGTGGGTCACCATCACGACGGTCTGACCGTGGTCGCGGACGGCCGTCTGCAGGAACGACAGGACCTCGGCCCCCGACCGCGAGTCCAGGTTGCCGGTCGGTTCGTCGGCGAACACGACCGCTGGTCGGCTCGCCAGCGCCCGTGCGACCGCGACCCGCTGCTGCTGTCCGCCGGAGAGCTCCGAGGGGCGGTGCGAGAGACGGTCGCCGAGTCCGACGGTCCGCACCACCAGGTCGATCCATGCCTCGTCGGGAGCGGTCCCACCGAGGGTCATCGGCAGCACGATGTTCTCCAGCGCGGTGAGGGTGGGGATCAGGTTGAACGCCTGGAACACGAACCCGACCCGCTCACGCCGCAGCAGCGTCAGGCTGCGGTCGTCGAGCGATCCCAGCTCGGTGTCACCCAGGAACACCTGGCCCGAGGTCAGCGTGTCGAGCCCGGCGACGCAGTGCATCAGCGTCGACTTGCCCGACCCGGACGGGCCCATGATCGCGGTGAAGCGCCCCGCGGGGAACTCCGCGTCGACACCGGCCAGGGCCTGCACGGCGGTGTCGCCGTCGCCGTAGGTCTTGACCGCTCCGACGGTGCGGGCCGCCGTCAACGAGGTGGCCGGGGGGAAGGTCGTGATGGTCATCGGTCGCTCCTGTCGTGGACTGGATCGACCGTACGAACTCCCGGCGGCAGCTTCGATGGAGTGGCCCGGCGTCAGGGGGTGGGGACATCCCCACCCGGCGGCGGGGGGAGTGCACCCCGCCGGTGCCGCCGGCGATCAGTCGCTCCCGGGGTAGCGCACCGTGATGTCGTCGTTGCTGGTGCGCGCCGTGACCCGCCGCGTCGCGGTCGGATCGGTGCGCACGGAGATCGTCTGGGCGCCGTTCGAGGTGTCCAGGTCCACGGCGTACGGATCGGCGGTGTCGGCCAGCACGATCTCGATGGCCTCGTTGGAGGTGTCGACGTCGACCTCGTCGACCGGCTCGTCGAAGGTCGTCGTCACGGCGGCGTTCGAGGTGCGCACCCGGGTGGCCGGCGCACGCACGCCACGCAGCTCCACCTCGGAGTTCGAGGTCTCGATCCGCACCTCGGGCCCGGTCAGGCGCTCACCGCGCACGGCGGCGTCGGAGGTCTCGACGTCCACGCGGCCGTCCAGGCCCACGAGCGTGACGGCCGTGTCGGACGAGCGCACCACGACGGACAGGTCGCTGGGCACCTCGATGACGTGGTCGACCTCGCAGAACGACGAGAGCGGCCCGCCGGTGCACGCCGAGGCGACGACGAAACGTGACCCCTCCAGCTCCTCGCGGTGCGATGTGGTCGTCAGCCCGCTGGTCACCTCGCCACGGACGCGCAGCTCGTCGCGGTCGGTGCCGCGGATCTCGACCGAGCCACCGGCGAGGTCCACCACCAGCTCCTCGACGCCGGTGGAACTGCGGGTCACCGCGACGGACTCGGTCGAACGTCCGAGCACCCCGACCACCTGGACCAGGCCCCACACCAGCACGACGGCGGTCACGACCGAGCCACCGATCCACCATGCCCGGCGCACGGTCATGACTCCAACCACCGCAACACGGCCAGGACCCGGCGGTGGTCGTTGGCCGCCGGGGGCAGGTCGAGCTTGCTGAAGATGTTGCTCACGTGCTTCTCGACCGCGCCGTCGCTCACGACGAGCTCGGCGGCGATCGCCGAGTTGCTGCGACCCTCCGCCATCAGCCCGAGCACCTCCCGCTCCCGGGGGGAGAGACGTGCCAGCGGGTCCTGACGGCGGGAACGGGCCAGGATCTGTGCCACCACCTCGGGGTCGAGCACGGTCGCTCCCGAGCCGACCCGCTCGACCGCTGCCTGGAACTCACCGACGTCCGCGATGCGGTCCTTGAGCAGGTAGCCCAACCCGCCGCGGTCATCGGCGAGCAGCTCGCTCGCGTACTGCTCCTCGACGTACTGCGACAGCACCAGGATCGCGACCTCGGGCCAGGACGAGCGGATCTCCAGGGCGGCCCGCAGCCCATCGTCGGTGTGGGTCGGCGGCATGCGCACGTCCACCACCGCCAGCGCCGGCCGGTGGTCGGCGACCGCCTCCAGCAGCGACGGCGCGTCGCCGACGGCCGCCACCACCTCGTGGCCCTGCTCGGTCAGGAACCTGACCAGTCCTGCCTGGAGCAGCACGCTGTCCTCGGCGATCACGATGCGCATGGGATCTCCACCCTGAGGTCGGTCGGGCCACCCGACGGGCTGTCGATGGCGATGGTGCCGCCGAGCGCGGCGACCCGGTCGGCGAGCCCGGTCAGTCCGGTGCCGCGGGTGGGGTCGGCCCCGCCGTGGCCGTCGTCGTGCACCTCGATGCGCAGCACCGAGTCGTGCACGACGATCTGCACCGAGGCGTGGCGGGCCGCGGCGTGGCGGGCGACGTTCGCCAGCGCCTCGCAGACGATGAAGTAGGCGGCGCTCTCCACGGCCGGCGACGGCCGTGGCGACGCGGTGACCCGGAGCTGGACGGGGACGGGGGAGCGGGCGACGACCGCCGACAGCGCGGCGTCGAGTCCCCGGTCCTCGAGGATGACCGGGTGGATCCCACGCACCAGGTCGCGCAGCTCGCGCAGCGCCGCCTTGACCTCTTCGTGCGCGTGGGCGACCAGCTCCCGCCCCGCCTCGGGGTCGGACACGAGTCGTTCCCGGGCGACACCGAGATCCATGGCTGCCGCGATCAGGCGCTGTTGGGCGCCGTCGTGCAGGTCACGCTCGATGCGCCGCCGCTCGGCCTCGGCGCTGTCGAGTGCGGCGACGCGGCTGGTCTCGAGTCGGACGACCTGTTGTTCGATCTCGGTCGCCGCGCCGTGGGCGAGCAGGGACCGACCGAAGGCGACGTCGGCCTTGGCCAGTTCGACGGTCACCCAGGGTGCCAGCTGCACCAGCAGTGCCACACCGACGAGCGCGGCGAGCCAGGCGCCGGGGCCCGGACCGATGGTGAAGAGCCAGAACTCCGCCGCTCCGCCCGGCAGGTCGTCCACGTAGAGGGGGAGTGCGACGAGCGCCACCGAACCGGCCCAGACCACCAGTGCGAGCGTCATCAGCACCGTCGAGACCGGGAGCCGCAACAGCAGGTAGATGAGCTCGCGCCACCGTCCCGGCGACCGGAAGCGGCCCAGGAACCGCGTCCATGCGTTGTGACCGTCGAGGGGTGGTCCTGGATCGACGAGGTCGAGGCCGGTGTAGGCCAGGTAGCGCGACCGTTCGACCGTCGCCATCCCGTGTCCCACCAGGAACAGCAGCCACGCCGCGAGCAACGCCAGGGGGACCACGACGGCGATCCCGAGCACGGTCGCCACCCCGGCGGCCACCACGACCGTGGTGATGTTCCCGGTGAAGAAGCCGGTGACGAGCAGCACCAGGCTCCACCAGGTCGTGGCGCTCGTCCACGGTCGCAGGAGGGATCGGATCACCGGTCCAGCGTAAGCACGCCGACCCTCGACCCGAATGATGCGGCCCGGCGTCGTGGTGGTGGGGTTGTCCCCCGGTCAGGAGGCCGCGGCCATCGCCCGGTCGCGCACCGTGTTGACCGCACGCTTGACGAGCCGGCGGGCGGCCTCGGCGGTCACTCCCAGGTTCTCCCCGACCTCGCGGTAGCTGCGGCGCTGGCCGTCGGTCAGCCCGAAGCGCTGCTCCACCGCCGGAGCGGGCCCGGGGATCCAGCACGTCGAGCAGTCCGTTGAGCCACTCCGAGCGTGCTCGGCGTCGAGCAGCAGGTCCTCGGGACCGGCCTTCTGGCAGGCGAGCAGGTCGACGAGCTCGTTCGAGTCGTCATCGCCGACCGTGCGGTCGAGCGAGGTCGGAGTGGTCAGGCGGTGGAGTCGGGCGTTCTCGTCGTCCAGCTCGTCGCCGTCACCCGAGACCTGGCGCAGCGCCGCACGCAGGCCTGCGGACCGGTCGCCCGGCAGACGCACCAGGGACGCCTTCTGGTCCAGCGCCCGGCCGATGGCCTGTCGGATCCAGAACGTCGCATAGGTCGAGAACTTGAACCCCTTGCGCCAGTCGAACTTGTCGACCGCGTGCTCCAGGCCGAGGTTCCCCTCCTGGACCAGATCGAGCAGCTCCATGCCCGGGGGGCAGCGGGTAGCGGCGGGCGACGCTCACGACCAGTCGCAGGTTCGGCCCGGATGAAGCGGTCCTTGGCCGCGTCGGCCGCGGCGATCGCACGCCGGATCTCGCGGCCGTTCTCGCCGGCCTCACGGCGCAGGCGGGCCTGTGCTCCCAGCTCGATGATCTGGGACAGCTCGCGTTCCTCGTCGGCGGTGAGCAGCGCCACCATGCCGATCTCGTTGAGGTACATCCCTACGGAGTCGCTCATGGGTCTCAACACCTTCCTCGTGTCGGAGGTTGGTTTTCTCCGACGAGGTTGGTATCGGCCGGGTGCGGGTCGAGTTGAGATAGCAGGAGATGAAAGTTCTGGAACCGGATCGTTGCACCTACACTCCCGCGATGCCGACCGGCTCCGCTCATCGCCGACCCGGCGCTCATCGAGGACCCGGCGCCGCCCGACGGGTCGGCGTGCTCGGCGGCACCTTCGATCCGCCCCACGTCGGTCACCTGGTGACGGCCATCGACGTGCTCGAGCAGCTCGAGCTTGACCTCGTGCTGATGGTGGTGGCGAACGAACCCTGGCAGAAGGTCGGCTCACGGACCATCACCCCCGCTGCGATCAGGTTGGAGATGGTGCGGCGGGCGGTCGAGGGAGTCGACGGGGTCGAGGCGAGCGACATCGAGGTGGTCCGTGGCGGCCCCTCCTACACGGTGGACACACTCGCTGACCTTGCTCGCTCCGATCCCGAGGCCGAGCTCCACCTGATCCTCGGGGCAGATGCGGCCTCGCTGCTCCACACGTGGCATCGCCCCCACGATGTGGCAGCCCTCTGTCATCTGGTCGTCGTGGACAGGCCCGGGACCGCCAGCTCCCTGCCCGCCGGCTTCGCCGGGGTCGCCCTGGAGGTGCCGCGCCTCGAGGTCTCCTCGACCGATCTCCGACGCCGTGGCGCAGCGGGACGCTCGCTCCGGTTCCTCGTTGCCGACCCCGTGGTCTCGCTGGTCCGGGAGCTCGGCCTCTATCGTGAGCCGGGATGACGGTGGCGCCAGCGGAACACCCAGTCGGGTCGGCTCCGGATCCTTCGGGCGGCAGCGCCGGCGATACGGTCCAGCCGGTCGTCCGTCGTGGACGGGTTACACGTCGGCGCCGGCGTGACCGCAAGCTGCTCGCGGTCCAGGCAGGTATGACCGCGTTGTTCGTCGTCGCCCTGGTGGCGCTTGCGTGGGCAGGTTGGTCCGCTGCGCTGCGCATAACCGGCGGGTCGAACGACAAGGTCACCGACCCCGACCGCGCCTGGCTACGTCGCGGCGGTCAAGCCGACTTCGGTGACGCTCCTGGCGTTCACCTCGAACGCTCCGCCGGCGCCAGGATCCGTCGCCCCTCCGACCTCCGAGGAGGGTCACCACCTGACGGGCATGTTGTTGGTGGTCGATCGGGGCGACGGCAGTCGCACGATCTCGCCGATCCCGGCGTTCACCACCTTGTGGGAGTTCGAGGGCGCCCAGCCGGCCTCTGCCGCCGAGGTCTTCGCCGACGGAGGGATCGACGTGCTGCGACTCCGGCTCGGTACCGACCTGTCGTTCGGAACGACCGCAGCTCTGACGGTGCCGACGTCGGTCATCGGGGATCTGGCAGCAGGCACCGGTGCCGTCACGATCGAGCTGGCCGACGACGTGCTCGAAGGCACATCGGACGACGACGCTGCGGTGCGCTACCCGTCCGGCGAGCTGACGCTCGAGCCCGACGAGATCGCCGAGTTCCTCTCGTTCTACGGGTTCCGTGACTCCGAATCGAACCGTGCACTCCGCCAGGAGCTCGTCTGGAAGGCCCTCCTGGGCGAGGCAGGGGCAGGGGAGCAGGTATCGGGCACCGGGTCGCCGTCGACCGGAGCCGAGTCCGACGACGAGGCCCGACCTGACGACGAGGATCTGGCAGCCGCGATCGAGCTGCTCGACGAGGTGCGCGCCGACGGTGGAGCCCAGTTCTCGGTCGTTCCGATGCTCGCCGTACCGCTGAACGTGTCCCCTCCGGTCACCCTGTACCGGATCGACCAGATGTCCATGCCGAGTTGGGTCGCGGCGGAGGTTCCGTTCCCGATCTCGGCCTTCCCGGGTCAACGCGCACGGGTCGAGTTGCTCAACGGCACGGATGACCCGGCGGCATTGCAGACGGTCGCTCCGACGGTCGTCGGGGCGAACGGTGAGGTTGCCTTCACGGGCAATGCCGAGAGCTTCGAGGTCTCCCGGACCAGGGTCGAATGGGCTCGCGAGGACGCTCGAGTAGCCGCCGAACAGATCGCCACCGCTCTCGGTGTCACCGCAACAGCGGTCAGCACCGAGGTGGACACGACGAACGTCGACGTGGTCGTCGTGATCGGCGCAGATCGGTTGGGTCACGGATGAGCGCCGAGTACGTGGGCGGAGAGTACGTGGGCGGAGAGTACGTGGGCGGAGAGTACGTGGCGGAGAGCACGTGGGCGGAGGGTCCAGTTCGCAGGAGCTGGCCGTGGCGGCGGCCCGTGCTGCCGATGAGAAGGGCGCGACCGACATCGTCGTTCTCGACGTCGGCGACCTGCTGGGGATCTGCGGGTGGTTCGTCATCGCCACCGCGTCCAACTCCCGGCTGGTCAAGGCAGTGGTCGACGAGGTCGAGGAGCAGCTCGCCGAGCTCCATGGCCTCAAGCCCCGTGCGGTCGAGGGTCTGGCCGAGCGCCGTTGGGTGCTGCTCGACTACGCGGACCTCATCGTGCACGTGTTCCACGCCGAAGAGCGCGACTACTACCGGGTCGAGCGGCTCTACTCCGACGCACCGAAGCTCGACTGGCAGAACGACTGATCGCTCGGCGGTGCGGAGCTCGCCTCGAGATCAGGCACCGGTCCGGCATGTGGCCGGGTCTGCCGACTCGAAGCCCTGACGGAACCACTGCTCACGTTCGGACGAGGATCCGTGGGTGAACGTGTCGCGGTTCGCTGCTGCCCCCTGGATCGCGTCGTCGCCCACCGCGTTGGCGGCGCTGATCGCCTCGTCGAAGTCGCCTGCTTCGAGTCGGCCCTCGGTGTTGGCCCGGCTGGCCCATGCCCCGCGAGGCAGTCCGCCTGCAGTTCCACCCGGACAGACTGGGCGTTGCCGCCCCCGCGACGGTCCATCACTCCGAGCAGGTTCTGGACGTGGTGGCCGTACTCGTGTGCCAGCACGTAGGCCATGGCGAAGTCGCCCTCGAAACCGAGCTCCGCTTCGAGGCGCTGGTAGAAGCCGAAGTCGATGTAGACCTTCTGGTCCGCGGGACAGTAGAAGGGCCCCGCAGCGGGTTGGCCGACACCGCAGCCGCCGGTCTGGGTCGGGCTGTCGAAGACCACGAGACTCGGCGCTACGAACCGGAACCCGAGCGGTTCGGCCTGATCGGCCCAGTACCCGTCCAGGAGAGTCATCATCCGGGCGCCGAAGAGCTCCTGGCCCTCGAGCGAGTCACCTCGCACGGTTTCTCCCTCGACCGACAAGCCTTCGCCGGTCTGGAGCTGGTCCAGGACCGTGCCGATGTCCTCGCCGCCGCCGTTGCCCGACAGCAGGCTGACGATGACGACCAGGATCAGTCCACCCAGACCGAGCCCGCCGCCGATGGCTGCCTTGCCGCCAGCGCCGCCTCGTCGCACCTCGATGTTGCTGGCCCCGACGTCGTCCAACCTCATGGTGAGAAACCGTAACCACTTGCCCTGCTCGACGCGCCGGAGAAAGCGACGAGGGCCCGGCCTTGGCGGCCGGACCCTCGTACCTACGGTCTTCTCCGAGTGGAGCCGATGAGAATCGAACTCACGACCTCTTCCATGCCATGGAAGCGCTCTAGCCAACTGAGCTACGGCCCCGTAGGGACGCAGACACTAGTGGGAGCCGGGTCACGCGTGAAAACCCGGGTTCGGGGTGGTGTCGTGGGCATCGGTACGATCCGGGGATGTCCGACCTGCCCTCCGCCGACCGCGGCGCCACCGACGACGGCCCGTCCTACGCCACCTACGACCCGCAGGCCATCGAACCGCGTTGGCAGGAGTTCTGGCGGGAGGACCGCACCTACGAGGTCGACAACGACGATCCGCGGGACCGCTACTACGTGTTGTGCATGTACCCGTACCCGTCGGGTGCTGCGCACATGGGTCACGTCCGCAACTACACCTTCGGCGACCTGCTGACCCGCTACCGCACGATGCGTGGCGACGCCGTCCTGTCGCCGATGGGGTTCGACAGCTTCGGGCTGCCGGCCGAGAACGCGGCGATCAAGACCGGTCGTCATCCGCGTGAGTTCACCGACGAGCGCATCGAGCAGCTGCGCAGCTCGATCACCCGCATCGGTGGGGTCTACGACTGGCGCCGTGAGGTCCGCAGTCACGACCCCGAGTACATCCGCTGGACGCAGTGGATCTTCCTGCAGTTCCTGAACGCCGGGCTGGTCTACCGCAAGGCCGCGCCGGTGAATTGGGACCCGGTCGACCAGACCGTGCTGGCCAACGAACAGGTGCTGCCCGACGGCACGGCCGAGCGTTCCGGCGCGGTGGTCGAGAAGCGCGACCTGGAGCAGTGGTACTTCCGCATCACCGACTACGCGCAGCAGCTGCTCGACGACCTGGACACGGTGGACTGGCCCGATCGCGTGGTGGTCCAGCAGCGAAACTGGATCGGCCGCTCCGAAGGCGTCGAGTTCGCGATGGACGTCGTCGACCCGTCAGGTGGGTCGGTGAGCGGCCCCGACGGCCAGCCGCTCGGATTCCGGGTCTTCACCACGCGTCCCGACACCAGCTTCGGCATGACCTTCTGCGTCCTGGCGCCCGAGCATCCTCTCGTGGGCACGATCACCTCGCCGGAGCGTCGCAGCGAGGTCGATGAGTTCATCGAACTGGCCCGGCGCACATCCGAGATCGACCGGCTGTCGACCGAGCGCAACATTGCCGAGCGGGGCTGCTTCACCGGCGCCTTCGCCCGCAACCCGTTCACGGGCAGGCCGGTTCCGGTGTACCTGGCCGACTACGTGCTGGCGACCTACGGCACCGGCGCGGTCATGGCTGTCCCGGGTGAGGACCAGCGCGACTGGGAGTTCGCGACCGCGTTCGGGTTGGAGATCATCCAGACCGTCGAGCGCCCCGTCGGCTGGGACGGAGAGGCCTACGGCGGCGACGGTGCCCACGTGAACTCGCCGGCCGCGGCAGGCGGGGCAGGGGCAGACGGGGCAGGGGCAGACGGGGCCAGGACCGGTGGCGGGCCCGTGCTGAACGGCCTGTCCGTTCCAGAGGCGAAGGAAGCTGCCATCGAGTGGCTGTCGTCCACGGGCATCGGCGAGCGGCGAGTCAACTTCCGGCTGAGGGACTGGCTGCTGTCACGCCAGCGCTTCTGGGGGTGCCCGATCCCGATCGTGTACTGCGACGACTGCGGGATCGTCGCGCTGAGCGAGGACCAACTGCCGGTCCTCGCCCCCGACGACGTCGAGTTCATGCCGACCGGCCAATCGCCGTTGCAGTTCCACGAGGGCTTCCTGAACACGCCCTGCCCGTCCTGTGGGGGACCGGCGTGCCGTGAGACCGACACGATGGACACGTTCGTCGACAGCTCCTGGTACTACCTGCGCTTCTGTGACCCGTGGTCCGACGAGTTGCCGTTCCGTCGTGACGCGGTCGAGGCATGGATGCCCGTCGACCAGTACATCGGCGGTGCCGAGCACGCGGTGCTGCACCTGATGTACGCCAGGTTCTTCACCAAGGCGCTGTCGGACCTCGGTCTGGTCCCGGCCGAGCTGCGCGAGCCCTTCCAACGGCTGTTCACCCAAGGCATGATCCGCCTCGACGGCGCCAAGATGTCCAAGTCCAAGGGCAACCTGGTCGCACCCGAGGAGATCATCGACACCCTCGGTGCAGACACGCTGCGTCTGGCACACCTCCAGGTGAAGCCGCCCGAGGACGACGTCGACTGGGAGGACGTCGGCCTGGAGGGCTGCTCCAAGTTCCTGCACCGGCTCTGGCGCCTCGCCGTGCCCGGGTCCGACCTGGCGGTCGCGTCACGCAGCGGAGAGCGCAGCGCTGCCGACGAGCTCATCGTTCGTGCAACGCACCGGCTGGTGGCGGACATAACCGACTCGTTCGACCGCTGGTCCTACAACGTCGCTGTCTCGCGCTACATGGCGTTCGTCAACGACCTCTACCGGTATGTGCAGTCTGGTGAGGGTGCGCACGCGGCGACCCTCACCGACGCCGTGGACACGCTGCTACGACTGCTGGCTCCAGCATGCCCTCACGTCACAGCCGAGCTCTGGTCCCTGCGTAGTCAGGACGAGGGAGCGGGCCGGGCCGACCCAGCGGTGCCTGCCCACATCCACCGGAGCCGATGGCCGGTGGCCGACCCGGCGATGCTGGTCGAGGAGTCGGTGACCATGGTCGTGCAGCTCAACGGCAAGGTGCGGGACCGCATCGAGGTGGCCGCCGACGCCGACGAGTCCACCTGCATCGAGGCAGCGATGGGCTCGGAGAAGGTGCTCGCACAACTCGGTTCCAGCGAGCCGCGTAAGGTGATCGCACGGCCTCCCAAGCTGGTGAACATCGTCGTCTGAGCATCGGGCCGGTAACCGCAACGTCCACGGGAAGGTCAGACAACCGTGCTGTCGCTCATCGATCGAATCGAGTCCATCGCTGCTGATCCCCGGGGGACGGTGACCTTCGCCAACGGGGACGACACCGTCACGATCGGCTGGGACGACCTGCACCGCGACGCGCGGGCGGCCGCGGCGGGGCTCCAGGCCCGGGGCGTGCGTCCGGGGGATCACGTGGCACTGATCGGCCCGACGACGCAGCGGCTGATCACCACCATCCAGGCCACCTGGCTGACCGGTGCAGCGCTGGTGACGATGCCGCTGCCCATGCGGATGGCGGCGCTTGATCAGTTCATCGCCCAGACACGCGCCCGCATCCATCGTTCGAACACCCGCATCGTCGTCATCGATGCCGACCTGGCGGCGTTCATCGAGCCCGCACCGGGCGACCCGCCCTTCGTCACCCTCGATGAGCTCTTCGCCGACGGTGAACCGGGCGAGGACTCCTACCGGCGTCCCGACAGCGACCCCGACTCGCTCGCGGTGCTGCAGTTCACCTCGGGCTCGACTTCGGAGCCCAAGGGAGTGATGCTGTCGCACCGGGCGATCTGCAACAACTTGGACGGGGCGTGGAAGGCCGCCGAGATCGTCCCCGAGGACGTGATCGTTTCCTGGTTGCCGCTGTACCACGACATGGGCCTGGTCGGTCTGTTGACAATCCCGATGTCGCTCGGCTGCACCCTGGTGCAGGCCGCCCCGCAGGACTTCCTGGCACGGCCGATCCGGTGGCTGCGTCTGATCAGCGAGTTCGGAGGGACCGGTACGGCCGGCCCGAACTTCTCGTATGCACTTGCGGCGCGTGCGCTCAATCGAACCGATGAGGAGCTCGACCTGTCGAGCATGCGTATCTGGCTCAACGGTGCCGAGCCCGTAGACCCCGATACCTACCGGGGGTTCTTCGCCGCCGGTGAGCGCTTCGGGCTCTCCCCGAAGGGCGCCTTCCCGGCGTTCGGGATGGCCGAGGTATGCATCGCCGGTACGTTCCCGGAGCCGGGCGCGGGCCTGCAGACGGACTGGGTCGACCGTCAGGCGCTCGAGAACGATCGCAAGGCCATAGCGGTCGAACCCGGTAGCGGCGGAGCGACCGAGCTCGTAGTGCTCGGTAGGGCCGTGCCGGGGCTCGAGGTGTCGGTGGTCGATCCCGAATCGGGCGAGTCCTGCTCCGAGCGTGAGGTGGGCGAGCTGCGCATCACCGGCAACTCGCTGACCAGCGGCTACTACGAGGATGCCGACTCGACCGACTCGTTGATCATCGACGGGTGGTTGCACACCGGCGATCTGGCGTACACCGTCGACGGCCAGCTCGTGGTTTGCGGTCGTATCAAGGACGTGATCATCGTCGGCGGGCGCAACATCTACCCCCAGGACGTCGAGAAGGCCGCGGGTGAGGTCGCCGGTGTCCGTCCGGGCAACATCATCGCCTTCGGGAAAGAGGGCCGCCACGGTGCCCAGAACATCATCGTGGTGGCCGAAGCCCGAGGCGACGATCCTGTCGGTATCGCCCGGGATGTGACCCGGGTCGTCAACGACACGGTGGGCATACCGCCCAAGGAGGTCGTGCTCGTCGAGCCCGGCACCGTGCCCAAGACCTCGTCGGGCAAGCTCCAGCGCTCTGCCTGCAAGCAGCAGTACGCCTCGGGGGAGCTGTCCCGCCTGAGCTGACCCGCTCGTACTACGGTCGCCCCGACACGGGGTGACCAGCGACAAGTGCGCGCATTCGGGGGTGGCGTTTGTCCGTACGAGGGGGGAGAGTGCTGACGTCGCGGGCCGACGCGTGGCTGTTCGCCCCCGCGGCGCTGATACTCGCCGTCCAACTCCTCTTCTTCCCTGTGCCGGTGGGCGCGGCCTTTTCGGGGCTGATCATCGGGCTGCTCGGCTCGCTCGGCGCCGTCGGCCTGGCGCTCGTGTGGCGGTCGAACCGCGTCGTCAACTTCGCCCAGGGTGACCTCGGGGTGTTCCCCGCGACGTTGAGCGTCCTCCTGGTGACAGTGGTCGGACTGCCATGGATCGTCGGGCTGACAGCTGGGTTCGCAACCGCCGCGCTCGTCGGTCTGCTCGCGGACGTGCTCGTCGTACGGCGCTTCCAGCGGGCTCCCAGGCTGCAGTTGACGGTGGCGACGCTGGGACTTGCGCAGGTGCTGGGCTTCGCTGCGCTGCTGCTGCCACAGGCGTGGGGCGAGGGGCCGGCGATCCGCAGTCTGCCAGCGCCTTTCGAGCTCACCTTCACCGTCGGAGAGGTCAACTTCGACGCGAACGACCTGATCGCCCTGGTCGTAGCTCCGCTGCTGATCGCGGGGCTTGCCGGTTTCCTCCGCCTGACCGACACCGGCACAGCGGTCCGCGCCGCTGCTGACCGACCGGATCGCGCTGGCGGCGCTGGGTATCCCGGTCCGGCGACTCGAGGCACAGGTCTGGACACTCGCATCGCTGCTGTCCTTCGTCTCGGTCTGTCTCACCGCCGGGGTCACCAACCTGCCGTTCGGCGTCGGTACCGGTCTGGCGATCGTGCTGCGTGCCATGGCCGCGCTCGTGATCGGACGCATGACCCACATGGTGGTCATCGCCGTCACGGCGGTATCGCTCGGACTGCTGGAGACCGGCATCCGTTGGAACACCGGGGACGTGGCACTGGTGGCGCCGATCCTCGCCGCGCTGATCATCGCCAACCTGCTGATCCAACGACGGGGAGCCACTCGAGCCGACCGTGACGACTCGGCGAGCTTCGCGGCGACGACCGAGGTACGCAGGGTGCCGACCGCGGTGGCGCGGCTCGGCGTCGTCCGGCTCGCCCGCTGGGCGGTCGGCGCGGCCCTGGCCGTGCTGGTGGTGATCGGTCCGCTGGCCCTGGGCACCAATGGACAGCTGAAGGCCGGCGTCGTGGTGGTCTTCGCGATCATCGGCACGTCGGTGGTCGTGCTCACCGGCTGGTCGGGTCAGGTGTCGCTCGGCCAGATGGTGTTCGTCGGCGTCGGCGCGGCGGTCGGGGCATGGTGCACGGTCGAACGCGGTTGGGATCCGTTCGTGTCGATGATGATCGCCGGTCCGCTCGGCGCGGTCGTCGCCGTGGTGGTCGGATTGCCGGCACTGCGCCTACGGGGCCTGTACCTGGCTGTCACGACTCTCGCGGTCTCACTCGCCGCGTCGGAGTGGGTGTTCTCGAATCGAGCGGTCGGGGTCATCCCGAGCGGATCCTTCGAACGGCCTGCGCTCTTCGGGCGCATAGCGCTCGATACTCCTATGCGGCTCTACTACTTCGCGCTGGCGGTGCTCCTCGTCGTATTCGTGGCGCTGCGTGGAATACGACGGAGCCGCAGTGGCCGCGTCGATGGTGGCGCTGCGCGACAACGAGGAAGGTGCAGCGGCGTTCGGGGTCGACCCCACCCGCGCCAAGCTCGCTGCGTTCGCGCTCTCGGGCTTCGTGGCGTCCTGGGCCGGGGTGGTCATGGTGATACACCAGGCATCGTTCCGTTCGGTCACCTACAGCGCCGAGGAGAGCCTCACGGTGTTCGTGGCAACGGTGATCGGCGGTTTGGGCAGCCTGACCGGAGCCGTCCTGGGTGCCGTGTTCCAGCGTGGCTCCCAGTGGCTGCTCCCTGCTCCCTGGTCGGTGCTCGCCACTGGCCTCGGAGTCCTGGCTGTGCTGCTGGTCCTGCCCGACGGGCTGTCGGGCCTGTTCTGGAGGGGGCGTGACACCTGGCTCCGACGGGTAGCCCGGCACGCTGAAGGATCCGGCGCTGACGGATCCGACTCCGATCGCTCCGACGTGGAGGTCGAGGCGCAATGAGCCACTCCGATCACATCACCCTGGGCGACCTGCGGGAGTCCTCACGGGGGATCGTGAACCTGCGTGGATGGGCAGCGGCGCTACGTCGACCCGGTCGCTCGCTGCGGACGATGGTCGGCGACGGGCCGGTGTTCCCTCTGCTCATCCTGTTCGGGCTGAACGCAGTGGACGAGCTCGACCGCACCGGGTTCGGAATACTCCTACCGAACATCCGCGATGCCTTCGCCATGTCCAACACCGGCGTGCTGGCACTCGTCGGCGTCACGGCGCTGGGCGCGCTCCTGATGCAGATGCCCATCGCGATCGTGTCCGATCCGCGGCAACAGGGTGGCGATCACGCTCGCCGGAGCGTCCGCCTGGGCGGTGTTCTCGGTCATGACCGGCGCGGCGACAGCGATCTGGATGCTCGTCGTCGCCCGTGTCGGTACCGGGATCGGACGCGCGGTGGTGGATCCGACCCACAACGCGCTGCTGTCGGACTGGTACGCAGTGGAGCGCCGCCCAGCGGTGTTCTCGTTCCACCGCGCAGCCAACGTGCTGGGGAACTTCGCGGGACCCCTGCTCGCAGGTGGGCTCGCCGCGGCGTTCAGCTGGCGGGTCCCGTTCTTCGTGTTCGCCGTGCCGACCGTCGTGCTGGTGGCATTGGGTCTGCGTCTGCGTGACCCGGTCAGGGGCGTACAGGAACGCCGTGCGGCGGGAGCGAGCGAGCACGTCGCCGAGACGGCCGAGACACCGCCGAGCTTCGGTGAGGCGTGGCGGCTCCTGTGGAAGATCGATGTGCTGCGGCGGATGTGGTACTCGGTGCCGTTCCTGGCGGTCGCGGTCGTCGGCTTCATCTCGCTCGCCGGGCTCCTCTACGAGGAGGTCTACCGGCTCGACGAGCTGGAGCGCGGCTACCTGGCCGCGGTGGCCGAGCCGTTCCAGTTCTTCGGCCTGGCAGTGGGCGCGCGGCTGGGAACCCGGCTGTTCCTGCGAGGCCCGCACCTGATCTTCAAGCTGCTGCGCGGCGTTGCCTTCGCGTGCTCGGCACTGGTCGCATGTTTCGCGCTGGCACCGACGCTGCCGTTGACGATCTTGGCGAACATAGCGCTGACGAGCGTCCTGGCAATCCTGTTGCCCGGCCTGTTCGCCACCCTGTCGCTGGCCATCCCGGCCCGGGCCCGGTCGGTCGGTTTCTCGATCGCTGCGTGGTGGGCGATACCGGGGCTCGCCATGTTGCCGCTCATCGGCTGGGTGTCGGACTCGTTCGGGATCCGTCAGGGAATGCTGGTCATGGTGCCGATCCTCGCCGTGGGCGGGGTGATCATCTCGACCGGCGGGTCCGTCGTGGAGCGCGACATCAACGACGCCTGGCGGGCGTCGGCGGCCCGATCGCAGGCACTGGTCGAACGTGAGGACGGTCGTTCGAAGCTGTTGGTCGTGAAGGACGTCCAGGTTGGCTACGGGCCGGTGAGGGTCCTCCACGACATCGACTTCGAGGTTGCCGAGGGTGAGGTGCTCGCAGTCCTTGGCACGAACGGGGCGGGCAAGTCGACGCTGATCCGTGCGATCTCGGGTCTGGCCGAGGCCGACTTCGGTGCGATCATCCTGGACGGTCGCGACATCACCCACGCACCGCCGAACGAGATCGCGTCACTCGGCGTGGCGCTGGTTCCCGGGGGCGCTGGGACGTTCCCGTCTCTCAGCGTCGCCGAGAACCTCCGCGCAGCGGGTTGGCAGCTGCGCCGTGATCACCACGAGCTCGCCGTGCGTATCGACGAGGTGCTCGAGGTGTTCCCGGTTCTCGGGGACCGGCTCGATGAGCCGGCGGTGAACCTCTCCGGTGGCCAGCAGCAGATGCTCGCGCTGGCAATGGCGCTGCTGTCGCGCCCGAAGCTCCTGTTGGTCGACGAGCTCAGCATGGGGCTCGCTCCGGTGGTGGTCGGCCAACTGGCGGACATCGTCCGAAGGGTCGCCGCCGAGGGCACCACGGTGGTGCTCGTCGAGCAGTCGCTCAACGTGGCGCTGGACATCGCGACGAGCGTGGTGTTCATCGAACGCGGGCACATCCGCTACGCCGGACCAGCGCACGAACTGGTCGAACATCCGGAACTGCTCCGCGTGGCCTTCCTGGCCGAGGCCGCGACCGGCGTTTCCACCACATCCGCGGACGAGATAGTTGCAGCGACACCCGGGGTTGCGGACGAGTCAGGGGAGCCTGCGTTGGAGCTCACGTCGGTGACCCGGCGTTTCGGTGGGGTCTCGGCGGTGAACGACGTCAGCTTCGCTGTCGCATCTGCCGAGATCGTCGGGCTGATCGGCCAGAACGGTGCGGGCAAGACCACGCTCCTCGACCTGATCTGCGGCTATCAGCCGCTGGACGGTGGACGAGTCCGTATCGGAGGGGTCGACGTCTCGACACGCTCTCCCCACGAACGCGCCCGCGCTGGCCTGGGCCGGACGTTCCAGGGTGGACAGCTCTTCGCAGGTTTGACGGTGACCGAGACCGTCGCTGTCGCTGCTGGAGCGATCGGCGATCGTGCGTGACCTGCTCAACCCCGCCCTGTATCTGCCGGCCGCGTACGACAGCGAGATGGCGGTGCAGCGCCGGGTGGCGGAGCTGATCGACCTGTTCGGACTCGGGCAACACCGTGACGCCTTCACGTCGGAGCTGTCGATCGGTACGCGGCGTATCGTGGAGTTCGCCTGCGCGGTCGCGCATCAGCCCGAAGTGCTCCTGTTGGACGAGCCGGCCGCCGGCGTCGCCCAACGCGACGTCGAGCAGCTCGGTGGGACCTTGTTGCGGATCCGCGAGGAGCTCGGCTGCGCGATGGTCATCATCGAACATGACATGCCTCTGGTCGCATCGGTCTGCGACCGTCTGATCGCGCTCGAGGCGGGTTCGGTCATCGCCGAGGGGCGATCTGGGGAAGTGCTCGGCGACCAGCGCGTCGTCGCTTCATACCTGGGAGACGACCTTGCGGCAGTGCACCGTTCTGGAACCGTGACAGGGCCTATCGGGGGGAGCGTCGAGTGAGGGCGATGAACGATCCAGCAGGCACCGAGCGCACACGGAGACTCGCTCGAATCGGTCCGGCAGTCGTGCTCGTGGTGCTGGCAGGGCTCGTCGCGGCGCTCATCGCGACGGGTGCGCCCCAGGAATCGGCCGGGGCACCTCCGTCGGTACCACCAGGCCGGCAGCTCGTCGGCCGGCGGGGATCCGGCCGACGTCGAGCTGCCTGCGGGTGTGCTGCCGTTCTCGGTCGCCGAGGCCCGCGGTCAGGTCGGCGAGATCGACTGGGGTGAGCGCTGCGACGTCGAGCGCGGCGTGCTCGCCCTGCCGTTGGGCCCACCACCGGGTTGCTTCGCTCCCTACGACGGCCCCGCCGGTGGGGCGACAGCCACCGGCGTGACCGCCGACTCGATCCGGGTAGTGGTCTACGTTCCCCAGGAGAACGACCCGATCCTGAGCTTCATATACCGACAGGTCGGTGCTGACGACACCCCGACCGACACCTTCGAGACCTATCAGGGCTACAGCGAGCTCCTCAGTCGCTACTTCGAGACCTACGGCCGACGCGTCGAGCTGGTCCGCTACGACGCGACAGGCTCCATCAGCGATGCTGTGGCCGCCACGACCGACGCCGAGACGATCGCCCGTGACATCGAGCCGTTCGCCGTCATCGGTGGGCCGGCGCTGACCGATGCGTTCGCCGAGACCCTCGCTGCGAACCAGGTGATGTGCGTCACCTGCGTGCCCGGTCGGACCACGGAGTGGTACGAGGAGCGTGCGCCCTACGTGTGGGACCTGCAGAAGAACACCGGACAGTCCCAGTCGATGGTCGCCGAGTACGTGGGCAAACGTCTGGCCGGCAGGGAAGCTGCTTTCGGCGGGGACGACGTCAACGGTCAGGAGCGACGCTTCGGGCTCATCTACCTGTCGTCGGGGACCGAGGCCGAGGAGCTGCGCTCGCGGCTGGAGGAGACCCTCGCGGACGAACACGGGGTGACCTTCGCCGATGTGGCTTCGTACTCGGACCCGATATCGCTCGGCGGTCAGGCCAGGGAGATGCTCGCCCGGATGAAGTCGAAGCGAGTCACCAGCATCCTCTTCGTCGGTGACCCGCTCGCACCCCAAGCGCTCACCAGGAACGCCACGGCTCAGGACTACTACCCCGAATGGGTCATAACCGGCTCCGCCCTGGTCGACACCTCGATCTTCGGGCGTACATACGACCAGGAGCAGTGGCGCCATGCCTTCGGACCGTCGAACCTCTTCGCCCGCGTATCGCCGTCGGTGGCCGGTGCAGCGTCGCTGTATCGCTGGTACTACGGGGAGAGCCCGCCGGCCACGTCGACCGCGCCGCTGATCCTGCCGAACCTCCAGTTCCTCTACTCGGTCTTCCAGGGGGCGGGGACCGAGCTCACCCACGAGATGTTCCAGCGGGTCATCTTCGGTGCGGAGATCGTCCCCGGCAACGTCCTCTCACCCCAGATCTCGTGGGGGGAGCGTGGCATCTGGCCCGGAGTCGACTACGCCGGGGTCGACGACCAGACCGAGGTCTGGTGGGACGCGGACGCCCGGGGGGTGGACGAGACGGGCAAGGACGCCAGCGGACTCTGGACCTATGTGGACGGCGGCAAGCGGTACCTTCCCGGCCAATGGCCCGAGTCGGAGCCGAAGGTGTTCGACCCCGATGGTGCGGTGACCGTCTACACGGAGCTGCCGCCAGGCGTGACGCTCACCGACTACGAGCCTCTCCCCAGGGAATGATCGTCGCCCGGTCTCTCAGGAGTCGCCCGGGTGGTCGCGCAGGAACTCCTGGAGCTCCTCGGCCAGTTCGTCGCCGCTGGGAAGTCGGTCGAAGTCGATCGTCGGAGCGTCGTCGGGACCGCCCAGACCCTGGTCCATCAGTTCCTCGAGCTGGCTGATCATCGTCCGGTGCTCGGGGTTCTCGGCGACGAGCTCGTCCAGGCGTATGCGAGTGCCGCGGGCGTCGGACGACAGCTGGCCCGCGTCTATCTGCAGCCCGGCGACGTCACCGAGACCTTCCAGCAACGCGACGCTCGCGGCTGGATAGGGCATCGATGCGACGTAGTGCGGTACCTGCGCCCACAACCCGAGCGTCGGCAGTCCCGCACCGTTCGCTGCGACGTCGATCACGGTGTGGATGCCCGCCGGCACGTCAAGGGTGCCGCGGACGTAGCCGTGCAGGGAACCGGACAGCTCCGCCGACGAAGTCGTGATGGACAAGGCCGTTGGACGGGTGTGAGCAACTGGAGCGGGGTAGGCGCCGAGGGTGACGATCATCCGGCATTCGTGGTCATCCGCTATGTCCACGACGGCGTCGGCGAACGCCTGCCACTCGTAGTCGGGTTCGGCGCCGACCAGCGCCAGCACGTCGTTGCCGACGCCGTCGGTGCCGGCACGCAGCTCGATCCCCGGCCAGGTCAGCCCCGTCACCAGACCGTTGACCAGATGCATGATCGGTCGCCGCGAGCGGTGGTCCAGCAACCTGTCGGCATCGAACTCGGCGATCGTCTCGGCGTTCGTGGCGCTCACCAGTGCCGCCATGGCGTTGGCGCCGCCCCCACCGGAGTCGATCCATCCGTCCAGGGCGACGATCATCACCGGTTCGGTGAGGTCCGGGACGAACTGCACCTCGACGAGGGGGTCGTCGCTCATTGGATCTCCTTGGAGGCGTCGTGGGTCAGCTCTGCCAGGCGGTCGAGCATGAACCGGAATCCTGAGATGGTCTGCTCGGGCACGTCACCCATGGCCCCGCCCACGTAGCGCGCGTAGACCCCGGCGATGATGCACATGAGCTTCCAGTACCCGAACGCCACGAAGAACGGCAGGTCAGAAAGGTCTCGGCCTGACTCCTGACCGTAGCGATCGACCAGATCGCGCTTGCGGGGGAACCCGTCTAGCGCGGTGGGTGAAGCCTGTGGCATCACCGCGTCCTCGTCGGGGTCGGACCAGTAGACCCACAGGAGTCCGACGTCGGCGAGCGGGTCGCCGAGAGTGCAGATCTCCCAGTCGAGAACAGCGGCGATGGAGCCGTCGTCAGCGAGCATGCAGTTGTCGAGCCGGTAGTCGCCGTGCACGATCGTCGCGGGGCCCTGGGACGGGATCGAGGTGGACAGCAGGTCGTGCACGTCGTGCACCACCCGCAGGCCCAGGCCGCCCTCGACCTGCGCGTCCGAACCCTGGAACTGGGTGTACCAGCGCTTGAGCTGGCGGGCGACGTAGTCCTCCTTGCGGCCGAGTTGGCCGAGTCCCACACGGTCGACGTCGACGGCGTGTATCGACGCGAGCACGTCGACGATCGACTCGCCTGCACGCGACCGCTGGGCGGTGTCGAGCGCTGCGGCGTCATCGTGGGAGCGGATGACCCTGCCATCGACGAAGTCCATCACGTAGAACGGGGCACCGTTGACCGCTGGATCCTCGCAGAGCCCCACCGTCGGCGGGACCGGGACGTCGGTCCGGCCGAGCGCCGAGATGATCGTGTGCTCGCGGGACATGTCGTGTGCTGTGGCCAGCACCTGGCGGAGAGGTGGCCGGCGCAGCACCCAACGGTTCGCGTCGACGTCGGTCACCGAGTAGGTGAGGTTCGAATGCCCCCCGGCGATCAGCGCGAACTCGAGCGGTGCCGCCGCCCGGGGTACGTGCCGGGCGAACCAGTCGGTGACCGCGGTCGCGTCGATCCCTTCGGGAACGGCGGTGCTCACTGCAGCTGCTGATCGGTCGGTTGCGTCGGTCACGGCGCGCTCCGGGTCGGGTCGTGGCGGTGGGGCGGGGAGATCACGCTAGTGGCAGCGCCTCGTTCGCGGACGTCGAAGCCGGGCCCGTACACTCCGGTCATGGTCGACGTCACCGATGCCACTTTCCAGACCGCTGTCATCGATCGTTCGGCGGTGGTGCCGGTAGTGGTCGACCTGTGGGCCGAGTGGTGCGGACCGTGCCGGACGCTCGGTCCGATCATCGAGGCGGTGGTGGCCGAGACCGAGGGGCAGGTGGAGCTCGCCAAGGTCGACGTCGACGCCAATCCGGCCATCGCACAGGCCTTCCGTGCCCAGTCGATCCCGGCAGTGCACGCGATCAGGGACGGTCGGCCGGTCGACTCGTTCCTGGGTGCGTTGCCCGAGGACAAGGTCAGGGAGTTCGTGCAACGCCTCCTGCCTGCCAAGGAGCTGAGCGAGGTAGAGAGGCTGATCGAGGCGGGCGACGAGGCGTCGCTGGTAGCCGCCCTGGAGCTCGAGGCCGACAACGTCGAGGCCATCGTGTCGTTGGCGGAGCTGTATGCAGGCGAGGAGCGTGGCGACGAGGCACTGGCTCTGCTCGAGCGCATCCCCGAGTCGGCAGACACCCGCCGCGTAGCCGCACTCGCACGCCGCGGCCCGCTGGCCGCCGCGGGCATGGAGGACCGTCTTGCGGAGCTCCTCGGATCCGTCAAGGTCGACGACGATGCGAGGCGGGAGTTCATCGACCTGCTCGAACTGCTCACGGACGACGACCCTACGAAGGCCGACTGGCGCCGCAGGCTCAGCGCCCAGCTGTTCTAGGTGACAGCGCGGACCGGGCGGCGCGACCCGCCTGGCACGGGCCTGTCCGCCTGCCTCTCCGGCTACCGTCGGTGGTCTTCCCCCTGAGTCCGCACGAGTCGTGCCGCTGACCGACAGGGAACCCGATGGAGATCGACGGGCCGACCGGCGATCGAAGAGCAGAGGTGGCCGCGGGAGCTGACGTCTCCGGCCGGGCACAGGCGGTGTTGGACCGGCTGGTGCGCGACAGCGGTTCACCCGCCCCCCGCCGCGGGTGGTTGCGTGCAGTCCCGTTCCTTGTCGTGGCGGCCGCGGTGCTGGCCGTCGTGGCGTTCCGCAGGCCTGCCCCGATCGATGAGCGCCTCCCGATAGCTACCTCTGCTTCGGCTTCGGAATCGAGTGGTACGAGCGCCGGGTCGTCCGCGGCCGGTTCGTCCGCGGCTGGTTCGTCCGCAGCCGGGTCCTCAACGGCTGCTGAACTGCCGGCCGTGGACTCCGACGGCATGGTCGTAGTGCATGTCGTGGGTGCGGTGGCCTCGCCCGGGGTGGTTGAACTGGGCGCTGGGAGCAGGGTGGTCGACGCGGTCACCGCTGCCGGTGGACTCCGCACCGACGCTGATCCGGACCGTGTGAACCTGGCGGCGCCGCTCGAGGACGGGCAGAGGGTGGTGGTGCCCGTCGTGGGTCAGGAACCGCCGGTCGAGATCGTCTCCAGCGGGACGACCCCGGGTGGCGCGGCCGGTGACACAGCCGGTGACACAGCCGGCAGCCCGCGTGCCTCGCCGATCGACTTGAACAAGGCGACCGCTCAGGAGCTCGACTCCCTTCCCGGGGTCGGCCCGGCGACCGCCGCTTCGATAATCAGCCACCGTGAGAAGGAGGGCCCGTTCCGGAGTGTCGACGACCTGCTCGACGTACGCGGAATCGGTGAGGCCAAGCTCGAGTCGATGCGCGATCTGGTGGTCGTGGGCAGTTGAGGGCGGCCCAGGCCGATGCGGGCCAGGCCGATGCGGGCCAGGCCGGCGATGGCAGCCAGCCCATGCGGACCCGGTCGCTGCAGCGCACCGACGTGGCCTTCCTGTGTGCTGCAGGGGCAACGGTCGCGGCTGGTTGGTTCACGTTGCCTGTCGACCCGACGGCTGCGCTCATCGTTGCGGTGGTGTTGGCGTGCGGGGCGTCGGCGATCCGCGAGCCGATGCTCCTGGCCGCGGCAGCGGTGCTGTTCGTCGGTGCCAACTCGGGCGAGCAGATGAGGGCGCTCGGTACCGACCTGCCGGCCGATGTGGAAGGTGTTGCGGTGCTCGTGGGTGACCCGCGCAGGTCGGACTTCGGTTGGCAGGTACTCCTGTCGGTGGGGAGTCGCCGGTATGCCGCCTCGGTCGACCACGAGCAGGGGAGGACGCTGTCATCGCTCGCCACCGGCGACCACGTGATCGTCGACGGTCGTCCCCGGCCTCTGCGCAACGCCCCTATCGGCTGGGTCCGCTCCAACCACCTCGCCGGTCGCCTGATGGTGCGCCACATGGAGCGGGGCCCGCGTGCGGCGCCGTGGTACCGGTTGGCGAACGGTGCCAGACAGGTGCTCTCGGACGGATCACGTTCGTTCGAAGACGAACGGCGCCCCTTGTACCTGGGCATGGTCATCGGCGACGACCGGGATCTGTCGGAGCTGCGTGAGTTCCGGTTCGTCACTGCCGGGCTGACTCATCTGAGCGCGGTGTCCGGACAGAACGTCGGGTTCGTGCTGATCCTCTTCTCGCCGCTGCTGACCCGCATCGGAAGGCGTGGTCGCTGGGTGGCGACATGTGTCGTGCTCGTCTTCTTCGTGCTGGTCACACGCGCTGACCCGTCCGTCATGCGGGCATCGGTGATGGCGGCAGTGGTAGCGGCGTCCCTGTCGAGTGGACGGTCGCTGCACACGGCTCGGGCGCTGGCTGTCGCGGTGGTCGTGCTGCTGGTCGTGGACCCGCTGATGGTGCACTCGCTCGGCTTCGCCCTTTCGGTCACCGCGACGCTCGCCCTGGTGCTGGTGGGTCCTGCGTTGGCACCGCACCTGCCCGGGCCACGGTGGCTCAGGGCTCCACTGGCAGCGACCATCACCGCCCAACTGGCCACCGCGCCGCTGCTGGCGTCCATCGGTTCGACCCCTTCGCCGATGTCGGTGCCAGCCAACCTCCTGGCGGTGCCCGTGGCAGGAGTGGTCATGGTGCTCGGGATGACGGTCGGCGTGGTGGCGGGACTGGTCGCGGAACCGATGGCAGCAGTGCTCCAGATGCCGGCTCGGTCGGCGGTCACGTGGGTCGACCTGGTCGCCGGAGTCGCGTCGTCGGTTCCATGTCGCCCGATCGGGCCAGGACGACTGGCGCTCGTAGCGGGTCTCGGGGCCGTGTCGCCGATGATGAGGATCAGGCAGGCCAGAACCGGCGTTGCCGATCCCGAGCGGAGGCCGTGGGTCCGGGTCTGTCAGCGGCTCTCGGTCGCAGGTGCAGTGCTGGTCCTGGCCCTGTCGTGCTGGCCGACTCCACCGAGCGTCGGGGTCAGCCGACCGGCAGCGGGAGTTGATGCGGTGGTGGGCGCGTGTGGCGGAGTGGTGCTCCGGGTGGGACGCGAGGCGGATGGCGGCGAGGCGCTGTCGGCGGCGTCCACCTCTGGTCTGCGGCGGATCGACGTGCTGGTGGTCGGCCGGGGCGCTGGTCGGGCGGCAGCGGCGATCGCCGAGCAGTGGACGGTCCGTCGTCGCCTGGATGAGGGTCCGATGCTGGGGCCCACGACCTTGAGCGTCGGTGGCGTGGACGTCGTGGTCCGCGACGGTCTGGCGGAGATCAGCCCGTCTGAGCGGCCGTGTAGGTTGGGCGGGTGATCCTGGAGCTGGGTCCGGACCACCGGTACGACATAACCCACCGGGCGTTGGTGATGGGGATCCTCAACCGGACACCTGACTCCTTCTTCGACGGCGGGCAGTACTTCGACTTCGACGGCTTCCTCGCCAAGGCCGCAGCACTGGTGGAGGCCGGTGCCGACTTCCTCGACGTCGGTGGCGTCAAGGCGGGCCCGGGGCCCGAGGTCGGAACCGAGGAGGAGCTCGAGCGGGTCGTTCCTGCGGTCGCCGCCCTGCGTGACCGTTTCGACGTGCCGATCTCGGTGGACACCTGGAACCCGGTGGTGCTGCGTGCCTCTCTCGAGGCAGGAGGCGCTGTCGGCAACGACATCTCGGGGTTTGCAGATCCCGAGTACCTGCCGATCTGTGCGGAGTTCGGAGCGAGTGTCGTGGCCACCCACATCCGGCTGGGGCCGCGTATCGCGGACCCGGAACCCGTCTACGACGACCTGTGCGCCGATGTCCGCGGGTTCCTCCACGACCGTGCCCGGATGGCCTTGGATGCAGGGATCCCGAGTGCCCGGATCATGGTCGACGACGGCCTGGACCTGGGCAAGACGGAGCCACAGTCCCTGGAGCTCCTACGCACTTCGGACCAGCTCGCTGCGCTGGGCTACGCCGCGTTCCTTTCGGCGTCCAACAAGCGGTTCCTGGGCGAGCTGCTCGACCTCGAGGTGGGCGACCGCCGTGAGGCCAGCCACGCTGCGCACGTCCTCGGTATCACCCTGGGCTGTCGGGTCCTGAGGGCGCACGATGTCAGGGGGGCTCGTCGCACTGCCGACATAGTCGCGGAACTGCTCGAGCGTCAGGCCAGGCAGGCCGGACAGGTCAGGTGCTGATGGGTGACCACGTGCCGATCCATCTGGTCAAGGGCGGTGACGAGGTCCTTCTCGCTGACGGCGCCCGGGATCTGGTCGACCGCCTGGTGGGGGACAGCGACCGCAACGAGGTGCTCAGCGAGTTCAGCGGCGACGACTACTCGGTGGGCGACGCGCTGATCGCCGCGTCCACCGTGTCGATGTTCGGGGCGCGGATCGTGGTCGCCCGAAACGCTGGTCGCTTCGTCACAGATGACGTCGCTCCGCTCGCCGCCTACCTGGCCGATCCGGCCCCCGACTCGACGCTGGTGCTCGTGTGGGAGCGTGCAGTCAACCCTCAGAGCAAGCTGAATCCGGTGCCCAAGAAGCTCGCAGACGCGATCAAGTCGGCGGGCGGCGAGGTCCACAACTGCGGGCTGCCCGGTGGCAAGGGCCGCGAGATGTGGGCGAACGAGCAGATGGACGCGGCTTCGGTCCAGTTGACCCCACGGGCCCGCAAGCTGATCGTCGAGCGTCTGGGCGATGACCTGAACCGCCTCGGTGGGGTCCTCACGGTGCTGGACGCGACGTTCGGTACGGGTCGGCTCGATCCCGACGACGTCGAGCCGTACCTGGGTGAGGCGGGTGCGGTGCCACCGTGGGACCTGACCGACGCGATCGACAGTGGCGACATCGGCGGGTCGGTGACGAATCTGCACCGCCTGCTCGGCAACGGAGCGCGACACCCGTTGCAGGTGATGGTCACGTTGCAGACCCATGTCGAACGCATGTTGCGCCTTGACGGTTCGGGAGCACGCGACGAGCGGGCGGCCGCGGAGCTCCTCGGGATCAAGGGCTCGACCTTCCCTGCCAAGAAGGCGCTGGCCCAGGCCAGGAAGTTGGGGAGCGACAGGATAGCCAGGGCGAACCGGCTGGTCGCTGCTGCAGATGTTGACCTGCGCGGTCGCACGGAGCAGAGCGGGACAGCGGTCCTCGAGACCCTGGTAGCTCGTCTGGCCGCGCTGTCAGGAAGGAAGCAGCAGCGTCGCTGAGGTAGCAGACCAGGCCGGCGTGGTCTGCCGGGGCGCGAAACAGCCCGGCCACCAGGACCGGGCTGCGTCCAGGAGTCGGCTCTCGGAGAAGAGCCCGCTCGGACCGGGAGCTCAGCTGGCCCGGGACTGGTTGAGGCTGCGCGTCAGGCGGGACTTGCGGCGGGCCGCGGCGTTCTGGTGGTAGACGCCCTTGGTGGCAGCGGTGTCGATGGCCTTGATGGCGGCTCGGGTGAGCTCCGCGGCGTCATCGGCGCCTTCGGCGATAGCTGTCTCAGCGGACTTGGTGCGGGTCTTCACCTCGGACCGCACGGACTTGTTGCGCTCGCGGGCGGCTTCGTTGGTGCGGTTGCGCTTGATCTGGCTCTTGATGTTCGCCATTGGTGTGGTCGATCTCTTCGCGTGGGGGTTCAGGGAACCGGTAGAGGTTAGCCGTCCTGGGTCGGGACGTCACCTTCGCCGGGGTCGATGCTGGCATGGGCCGGGGCAGCGGGCAGAATGGGCTACGTCGTGACCGAGTTGAGCCGCATCCGCAACATCTCCATCATCGCCCACATCGACCATGGAAAGTCGACGCTCGCGGATCGCATGCTCGAGATGTGCGGAGCCGTCGATCCACGGGAGATGCGCGCCCAGTACCTGGACTCGATGGACATCGAACGCGAGCGGGGCATCACCATCAAGCTCCAGTCGGTGCGGTTGAACCACCGTGACCATGTGATCAACCTGATCGACACGCCCGGCCACGTCGACTTCGGCTACGAGGTCTCGCGTTCGCTCGCTGCCTGTGAGGGCGTCATCCTCGTCGTGGACGCTTCGCAGGGGATAGAGGCCCAGACGCTTGCGAACTGCTATCTGGCGCTAGAGAACGATCTCGAGATGGTCGCCGTCCTCAACAAGATCGACTTGCCTGCAGCCGACCCTGACACCTACGCGGCAGAGATCGAGCAGGTGCTCGGCATTCCTGCCGGTGACATCCTGCGCATATCGGCCAAGACGGGCGAGGGTGTCGGCGACGTCCTCGAGGCCGTGGTGGATCGGATCCCTGCGCCGGAGGGTGACGCTTCGTCACCGTTGCAGGGGCTGATCTTCGACTCGCACTTCGACCAGTACCGCGGTGTGGTGAGCTCCATCCGGGTTGTCAACGGCAACCTGCGCACCGGTTCGAAGCTGCGTTTCATGCAGGCCGGTTCCACCTACGAGGCGCTCGAGGTCGGTGTGCGTCTGCCCGACAACACGCCGGTCCAGTCGTTGGGGCCGGGCGAGGTCGGCTACCTGATTGCCGGGATCAAGGACGTGGGCGAGGCGCGCTCAGGCGAGACGGTCACCGAGGCTTCACGGCCGGCCGACGCTCCGCTGGACGGATACAAGGACCCCAAACCGATGGTGTTCTGTGGTCTGTACCCGGTCGACGGTGACGAGTTCGAGGACCTGCGCGAGTCGCTCGAGAAGCTCCGCCTCAACGACAGCTCCTTCACGTACGAGCCGGAGACGTCGGGAGCGCTGGGGTTCGGTTTCCGCTGCGGTTTCCTCGGGCTGTTGCACATGGAGATCGTGAGGGAACGGCTGGAGCGTGAGTACGACCTGAACCTGATCGCAACGGCCCCCTCGGTGGAGTACCGGGTCGTCAGGTCGGACGGGGTCGAGCTCGAGATCGACAACCCGGCGGACATGCCCGATCCCGGGAGCATCGACAGGATCCTGGAACCGTTCCTCAAGGTCACCGTGATCACTCCTTCGAGCTTCACGGGCGCGCTCATGGACCTCTGCCAGAGCCGTCGGGGCGAGATGATCAAGATGGAGTACCTGAGCCCGGAGCGGCTCGAGATCCATTACAAGATGCCACTGGCCGAAGTGGTGACCGACTTCTTCGATCAGATGAAGAGCCGGAGTCAGGGCTACGCGAGCCTGGACTACGAGCCCATCGGTGACGAGCCGGGAGACCTGGTCAAGGTCGACGTGCTGATCGCTGGTGAACCAGTCGACGCCTTCAGTGCGATCGTCCACAAGGACAAGTCCTACGACTACGGCAAGAAGATGGCCGACAAGCTCAAGGAGCTGATTCCCCGCCAGCAGTTCGATGTGCCGATCCAGGCAGCGATCGGCAGTCGGATCCTCAGTAGGCAGACGGTCAAGGCGTATCGCAAGGATGTCACGGCGAAGCTCTACGGCGGCGACGTGTCGCGCAAGCGCAAGCTGCTCGAGAAGCAGAAGAAGGGCAAGAAGCGAATGAAGAACCTGGGACGGGTGGAGGTCCCGTCCGAGGCCTTCACGTCTGCTCTGAAACTGGATGAGTAGGAGGGCGTAGTGTGGTCCTCGAGCGTGTTCTCCTGACGGGGACGGCGAGAGGAGCCCCCGTTGCGTCACGTAGATCCATCGGTCGGCTGGGACGACCCAGCGTTCACCCAGCCCCCGGCTGATGACGGCCTTCGCCCGGGGTGGCAGCTGACGGCGTTGTACCTGGGCACGACCGTCGTGCTGGCTTCCGTCTACCTGTGGTCGATCGCAGTTCCGGGGCTGCGCTTCTTCGCTTGGGCAGCAAGCCTGGCCGGATTGGCACTGATGGGGTTCGTGTGGATCGTGCTCGGGGTGGTGGCCGCGGTTCGTACAGTGCGAAAAGGCGCTCGGAAGGTCACCCTGCCGTTGGTGACGTCGCTGGCGGTGGTGCCGATCGTCGCTGTCCTTCTGCTGGGAGCCAGGTTGCTCGACGCCCCGCTGCGTCTCCGCGTCGAGCTCTCGCGGGGTCAGCTCACCGACTACGCGGAGTCGCTGCTGGCCGAGGGCCGACCCGATGTGGTCACGCCCGAGTCGATTGCCGGTTTCCCGCTCAGCTCGGTCGTGGTCCGCGACGGCGCAGTGTTCCTCTACGACATCGACGGAGCGCTGTTCGACGATGCCGGGCTGCTCTACCTGCCTGAAGGGCAGCCGTCCGATGTCGCAGGGCCCATGGAGTCGCCCAGCTTCCGCTCGCTGGGCGGCGGGTGGTGGAGCTTCACCGCGAGTTGGTGAGTGCTGCGTCAGGCGGCGGTGCGGAGGGAGTAGGCGCGCTGGCGGGCGCGGCGGGTCAGCTCCTCCTCGTCGAGGACTGGTTCCACGGGGCCAGATCGACTGACGGCCGTATGATCCGAATGGTCCACCCGTTCGAGGTCCACATCGGCCACACCCGGGTCCGGCGCCACACTCGGGTCCGGCGGCACACTCGGGTCCGGCGGCAAACCAGGGTCTGGCGGTCCTGTACCCGGATGGACGAGCTGCGATGGCCAGCCGGTGCCACGCCCGACGACAGTGCCGTCGGGCCGCAGCCATTGCGGCATGCCATGTTCGTCGGGACGCACGCACCAGCCTCCCTCATGGACAAGGTGGTGGTGCGTCGACCAGCACGCGAGCGTCAGGTTCGACATGTCGCTGGCGCCACCGTCCCTCCACGGTCGCATGTGGTGGGCATCGCACTCCGATGGTGCGGCGCCACAACCCGGGAAGCTGCATCCCTTGTCCCGCAGGGCGAGAGCAGCACGCTGGGTGCGAGTGACGAGTCGACGGCGGCGGCCCCAGTCGAGCACGGCACCTGTGTGACGGTCGCGGACAACTTCGACGGCGGCTCCATCGCATGTGAGCCGGTCGGTGCCAGCTGGACCGATGTGGTGTCCGCCGGGGGTGTCGGCGCCACGGCCGGCCTCGAGATCGCCGGCGTCGAGGATCAGGTGCAATGTGGGCACCACTGCCGATGCCCCGGCTCGTTGCTTGGCGCACCCGCGGCGAATCAGCTCCACCAGTGCGTCAGCACGGCGCTGACTCCTGCTGCGACGCTCGCCGTCGGTGGATCGATCTTCGGTGCGCCACAGCGATTCGGCCATTGCCTCGATCGCCGAATCGACGAACAACCCGTCGGCCGAGCCCAGGTCCAAGCGTCCGGTCCACGAATCGTCGAGCGTCTGCACGAAGCTGAAGGACCGCCCGCGGTGGCCGGGCTCGGGCTCGGCTCCATCGGTGTCGACCATCTCCGCCCAAGCGCGCATCTCCCGTGCGAAGTCGTCAGGACGGAGCCGCTCGGCAAGGTCTGCCAGCGCCGACTCGTCGTGCGACATCGCTTCTTCCGTGCGCTCGTTGCGGCTGCGGGCGAACACGTCAGCCTGGTCAGCAGTCAGACGGCCGCTGCGGCAGCGCTCGGCGAGGTCCGGTAGGTGGCGAAGGGCCCGGGCGACCCGCACCCGCTTGGTGGCGGTGGCCGAGCTCATCTGAGCGTGCTGCTGCAGCCAGGAGTTGGTCGAGCGGAGTCCGTCGTGGGCAGCGCCACCCTCGGCGTCGAACCTGCCGATGATCGCCGATGCGGCGACATCGAGGACTGCGCGAGCGGCTTCGATCCGTTGGATGAGAGCACCGACCTGTTGGATCGGAAAGCCATCGACCTGCATGTCCGCGAGCTCGTCGACGGACGTGCGGAGCGAGTCGACCATGGTGATCAGGTCTCGTGAAGACGCGGAAGCGTCGGATCCAGAAGTTGTGGGCTCCCCAGCCGCCATGGATTTCATGATATCGAACATGTGTTCGATATGCAAGGGAGAAGGGTGTGGTGTGGGTGGAGGGCACACCTCCGCAGAACGCGTCCAGGGGTTGGCACTCACGTAGACTGAGTGCCAATGTCGGAGGACCGTCAGGACCAGCGCAACCTGGACAACCGCAAGGCGGCGATCCTGCGCGCCGTGGTGCAGCAGTACATCGAGACCGCCCAGCCCGTCGGGTCGTCGTCGATCTCGGCACTCAGCGATGTGGCCGTGTCCTCCGCGACCGTGCGCAACGACATGACCCAGTTGGAGCGCGACGGGTATCTGGCGCAGCCCCACACGAGTGCGGGGCGTGTCCCGACCGAGAAGGGCTACCGCTACTTCGTCGACAGCCTCGCCGGTCCCGGGCCGCTCAGCCCCACGAACATCCGTCTCGTCCGCGAGTTCTTCGCGACGACCCATGGAGAGCTCGAGCAGATGCTCTCGGAGACGAGCCGCCTGCTCGCCGACGTGACCGGAACCACCGCGGTCGTCGTCGGCGAACCGGCCGACCTGGCAACCATAAGGTCGGTCCAGCTCATCGACTTGTCGCCACGAACGTTGCTGGGTGTTCTGGTCATGAGCAACGGCGTGGTGCTCAAGCGAACGGTCGAGCTGGACTCCGACGTCGACCCGGAGGTGCTCGCCGCTGCGCAGAGGCTCTTGGCCGAGGTAGCCGCCGGATGCTCCTTGCGTGAGCTGGCATCGTGGGAGCCGCCTGTGGGGCTGACTGGCGCGGCACTCGCTCAAGCGGTCTCAGCGGCGCTCCAGGAGGCCGCCGAGACCGAGTCTCAGCGGGTGTTCGTCGACGGCAGGTCCAGGCTCGCTGGAAGCTTCGATGCCAGGGAGACCATCGAGGCGGTCCTCGGCATCCTCGAGCAGCAGTTCGTGGTGGTGAGCCTCCTCAAGGAGCTGGTCGACAACGGGCTGGCGGTCGCGATCGGCTCCGAGAGCGGTGTCGCTCCACTTGCCGACTGCTCGCTGGTGGTCGCCCCCTACCAGGCTGACGGCGAGCCGGCGGGCGCTATCGCCGTGCTCGGCCCGACGCGCATGAACTATCCGGAGACGCTCTCGGCCGTTGCGGTCGTCAGCCAGCGTCTGAGTCGACTCCTTAGCGAGGGCTGACGTGACCGATCTGTACGAGGTGCTCGGCGTCACACCCGACGTCGGGCCCGAGGAGCTCAAGAAGGCCTACCGGAAGCTGGCACGGGAGTCGCACCCCGACGCGAATCCGGACGACCCCGAGGCCGAGGCGCGGTTCAAGGACCTCTCCGCGGCCTACGAGATCCTCTCCGACCCCGACAAGCGGGAGCGCTACGACCGCTACGGAAGTGCCAACGGCTTCGATCTCTCGGACCCGTTCGGATCCGGCGTCGGGGGCCTCGGTGACCTCTTCGACTCCTTCTTCGGCGGTGGCAGTCCGTTCGGAGGAGGACGCCAACGCGGCCCGACCGGCCCACCCCGCGGCGAAGACCTCGACGCACGAGCGGTGCTCGAGTTCACGGATGCAGTTTTCGGTTGCCAGTGCGACGTCTCGGTGAGGACGGCGGTCTCCTGTGACGAGTGCGGTTCGACCGGTGCACAGCCGGGCACGACCGCTGATCAGTGTCCCGACTGCGGTGGAACGGGCGAGGTCCGGGTGGTCAGACAGACCGTCCTGGGGCAGATGATGTCGGCGTCGGTGTGCCGCCGCTGCGGTGGCATGGGCCAGTACCTGCCCTCACCGTGCACAGCCTGCAACGGGGACGGTCGGCAGGTCGAGGACAAGACCTACACCGTCGACGTTCCCAAGGGGGTCGACGACGGTTCCACCCTGCGGCTTACAGGGCGCGGCGCGGTGGGGCTCCGCGGGGGACCGCCTGGCGATCTCTACGTGCGGCTTCGGGTCAAGCCCCACGAGCACTTCGTGCGTCAGGGAGACGACCTGGTGCGTGACCTCGACGTGTCGATGGTTCAGGCGACCCTGGGAGCGGCGCTCCCGCTCGAGACCCTCGACGGGATCGAGGAGCTCGAGATCCCGCGCGGTACCCAGGTCGGCAAGGTGTTCAAGATCAAGGGCAAGGGCGTGCCGCGTCTGGACGGTCGTGGCAGGGGCGATCTGATGGTCCGGGTCAACGTCGCCATCCCGACCTCGCTCGACGAGGAGTCCGAAGACCTGTTGCGCCAATACGCAGTCGTGAGGGGCGAATCCGTGGCAGACGCCAAGGAAGGCTTCTTCTCGCGGTTCACCGCTCCGTTCAAGAGCTGACGTGACGGACCCGTCGGTGGGTGGGGCCTGGTCAGTGCCCGCCACGACATCGGCACCGTGGCGGAGAGCCGATGCCCAGGTCCTCGTCGAGGACCTGGCTGAACCGGTCCTGGACAGGGATGCTGCTCACCACCTCGGGCGAGTGCTGCGGCTTCGTGACGGCGCGACGGTGTGTGCGACCGACGGCGGCGGTGGATGGGTCGCCTGTCGTTTCGACGGTGCAGATGCGGTGGAGCCGCTCGGCCCGGTGAGCAGAGAGATTCGACCGTCACCGGAGCTCGCCGTCGGGTTCGCGCTCGTGAAGGGACACAAGCCCGAGCTCGTGGTGCAGAAGCTGACAGAGCTGGGTATCGACCGGATCGTGTTGTTCACGGCACGGCGGTCGGTGGTGCGCTGGGACGACGAGCGGTCCGCCCGCAACGTCGAGCGACTACAGCGCGTCGCTGCCGAAGCATGCACGCAGTGTCGACGGCTCTGGTTGCCGAAGGTGGCGACGGCGACCCTGAGCTCGCTGTTGGCGGAAGGCGCAGTCATTGCTGACGCTGGAGGCCGACCCCTGGGTGCTTCTGACACCGCCGTGCTGATCGGGCCCGAGGGCGGCTGGGACCCGTCGGACCTGGAGGAGCAGGGGTGGGTCTCGGGTGCAGAGGGCCGAGGACCTGACCGCGTCGGCCTGGGTGACAACGTGCTTCGGGCCGAGACGGCAGCGATCACCGCCGGTGTGCTGCTGGCGACGCGCCACGCGGGGCTGCTCCCGAGCGAAGAGACCTGACTGCCGCTGGCACTTGCCCAGAAGGCCCATCACACAGAGTGGTTCTCTGGGGAGTTCTCCTCATGGATCGAGCCGCTATGTTGACGCAGAGTGAGATCGCGGGATCGGCCGGGTGGCCGAACGGGCGAGTTGCCCGGATCCACCCGGGAAGGGTCGAGCGGGAACGATGAGCGTGGAACTGATCGATGACGACGAGCTGCGCGACGGCCGCTACTCAAAGGCGGTGGGGGAGCGGTTGCGTCACATCCGGCGGCAGAAGCGACTGTCTCTGCAGGAGGTCGAGTCGATCTCGGCCCAGGAGTTCAAGGCATCGGTCCTAGGCGCCTACGAGCGCGGCGAACGCGCCATCTCGGTGCCCCGGCTGCAGCGGTTGGCCCGCTTCTACAAGGTTCCGGTCGATCAACTCCTGCCCGGCGATGAAGATGTGGCCGAGGAGCTGCCGGTGCGACGAGACCTCGACGGCGGGGCGAAGATCGACCTCACACGTCTCGAGGGTCTGGGCGGCGCCGACTCCGAGATGCTGTCGCGGTACCTGCGGATGATCCAGGTGCAGCGCCAGGACTTCAACGGTCGCGTCCTCACCATCCGCCGTGACGACATGCGGGCGATCGCATGCATCCTGGGTGTGACCGAGGACGCGGCCGACCGGCGTCTCGATGAGCTGGGCCTTCGTCTCGGCTGACTGTGTCCCTTCCCGGGGATGGTGCCTTCCCAGGCGCCTCGATCGGGGATGGTGCCTCAATCGGGGATGGCGATGAGCTGGCCGACGTGCAGGAGCGAAGGGTCGGACCGGTCGACGAGGCGGTCGCGGTTCGCCTCGACCAACCTCGACCAGTAGTGCTCGACCGGCTCCTGGTGGCCGCGCTCTGCGACGATCCGCTCTGCTATCGCCCAGAAGTGCTCACCCGGTCCGACCGAGTGAGCCCCTGGTGCTTCCCCGTCCGGTGACGGCGGCGCCGGTGCTGTCACGGTCGGGGCCGCCGCTGTCGGTGCTGTCGGTGCTGTCGGTGCTGCGATGGTGGATGTGGTCGAGGCGGCTGTTGAGGGCCGGCTTCTCGCTTCGGTCGCCCATGGGAGCATCGTGCGCGCCGAGCCCCTGGATGCCGGAACGGCGTCGTCGGCCAAGGCTTCGAGCTTCACGGTAGCCGGATCGGTGGGACCTTCGGCCGCCCCTGCGCTGGGTACGCTCGCCGATGCTGCGGCGATGCTGACCGCGGCCGCCGCCAGCCATCGGGGTGTGGCCCGACGGGTCAGCCGCACCGCTCGGCCCGCCTGGCGACCCGAGCGTCTGGGCGCTTTCGTGGCCATCCCTATGATCAGGTTCGCTCCCGCGATCGCCGCCAGGTAGGCCAGTGCAGCGGCAGTGACGACCACGAGCGTCGACCCCACGAGACCGACCACGTCCCAGGTGGCGGTGTTGGGTCCCGTGAAGCTGTGCCAGTCCGGAGCGGGCGGGCGGTTCACCCACAGCGCTGCGAGAGCTACGGATGAGGCCGAGCATGTGGCCGTTGCGCGCAGGAGTTGGCGACGCCTGAACCGCCGAGCACTTCTCCGGTGGCGTGGATCGCGGGCGTCCCGCGGGGTGATGTGGTGAGCCCCACGGTGGCCGCTGGCTCGATCTTCGATGACGGTCATGGCTTCTCCTCGGGAACCGATGTGCCTTGGGCGTCGATCGGGACAGCGCGGGTGCAGCCGTCGGTCTCGTGGACGCCGAGCGAGACCGCGCCGGGGTAGGTGCCCAAGTGCTGGGCTGTTGCTGACGCAGCGGATCCCGGCCACTCGTCGAAGACGAACAGCTCGGACGAAGAGGGGCGGAAGAGGATCACCTGCGGAGGCGCGTCGCAGGTGATCGGTGCCACCACCACCTGGTCCCCGGGCTGACCCGCACGGAAGCTGTGGCCGCCCACGGTGAGGATGTTGTCGACGACTTCGACATGGTCGGGGCAGCCATCCTCGTCGAGGTCGGGCCCGGTGGCCGTCGAGGGTTCCGCGGCGACTTCGGCGGAACACGGATCTGTGGGGTCCGAGGACAGCGGAGCAGGGCCCTTCGATGGGTGCTGGTCACCATCCTGGCCGGCGGCGACCGCTCCCCACGTCAGTCCGAGTACCCCTACCCCGACTGCGGCGCCGACGAGTCGGAGCGGGCGTCCGCTGAGCGGTGACACCGACACGCGCCGGAGGTCCTCGCCAGCGAGGACCTCGAGGATGTCGGATAGCTCTGCTGCGGACCCGGGCACGGGGGACTTCGTCGCGGCCGTATTGGACCGTTCGAGCTCCCGTCGGAAACGTCGCTCTGCTGAGCGGTATGCCCAAGCGGTCGAGGGGCTCCACGAGTCGTCGCGGTGGTGAAGGACGTGGTCGATCATCGAGACGAGCTGCTGCACGTCGCTTCGTGCGGCAGCTCCGGCTCCTCCTCCGTTGTCGCAGCGCACTGCCGCGGACCCGAGCGAACAGAGCCGCACGGTTCCGCCGCCGCCGACCACGACGTGTTGGGCGCACAGAGCGCCGTGTGTCCACCCGGCGGCGTGAAGCTCGGCCACGGCGGCGGCAGTGTCGGCCAGTGCGGCCAGGAGTTGTTCGGGCGTCAGCCCGTCGGGTCGGGAGAGGTCGCGGTCGCCGGCGTCGAGGGTGACGAGGTCGGTCCTGTCGTCGGAGTCGCGCAGAGCGATGAGCTCGACCACGGGCAGACCTCGAAGGTGGTCGAGAAGCTCGGCTTCGCGTCGTAGGTGCTGACGAGATCCGCCCCGAGCGCTCTTGGCCACCAGCGCCATCCCGCTGACCGTGAGCCGGTGCACCCGGGTGCCGCCGCTCATCGGTTCAGCCTGGCGGTGGCGGTGACCACGACCCGTTCGTGTTCGGACCGTCCGGGTACGGCTCGCAGCATCACGTGCGCGACGAGGAGCTCCACCGTGACCGTGACTGTGGAACCGTCGCGACCGATGCGCACCGACGGTTCCGATGCCAGCTCTCCGGGGAGTCGAGCGGTACGCATGTGGGCGTCGACGACCCGAAGCGCTCGTGCGGGGTCGACGACGAGCTCGCCGCTTCGTTGGAGCTCCTCGGTGTCGATCATCGCTGCTGCGTCGTCGGCAGCGGCAGAGACGATCCGATGCGCTGAGCGGTGTGCGCCGTGGAGCAGAGCGAGGTCTATGGCGATGGTGCCGAGGCAGATGAGGACGAGCATCATCGCCGGTACGAGCATCAACGCGCTCGCGGACTCCGGACGTCGGGGCTCAGTCAGCACCGCAGGGCGTGGTGGTCGGATCATGGCTCGGGCCACTGGTCATCTCCCTGTGTGGGTCGACGATCTCGCGGTGTGACACCCGGATCTGGCGGGCACCCAGGTCGTCGAGGAACGGGAGGCGCGCTGGCTGGAGCCTCGGCCTCGAGCGTGACGGTCGCGGGCTCACAAGGCCCGAACCGGCCGGTGTCGGGCGCTGTGATGCGAACCCCTGACAACGGGGTCCCGCGGCGCAGCAGGACCTCGAGGGCTGCCCGTTCTCCAGCCGAGCTCGCCTCCTGTGGTGTGGACGCTTCGGTGTAGCTGCGCATGTACTCCCGTGCAGCTGCATCGAGAGCAGCCCTGGTGTCGATGATCGACCAGATGTTGAGCACCGCGAGCGAGCCTGCGATGAGGATCAACAAGCCGAACAGGATTCCGTCTCCGCCGCCCACGAAGCCGCCCTGATTGCGTCCGCGAACAGGGGTCATGGTCGTTCGACCCTCACAGAGATGGTGCGGTCGAGGGCGCCCACGACCGGGCCCCCGTCGATCATCGCAGGAAGGAGCGCTACACCGGCGGAGCGCAGCCGCAGCACGACCCGGTCGTCGTCCAACGACTCGAGGTCGAGCCGGACCTGGCCACCATGGCTTCCGAGTGAATCGCGGGCGTCGTCGATGACCCTCGCCGCCACGGCCGCGCGGTTCGAGTCGGCCGGTGCGGTGGCTATGTCGCGCGCAGCGTCGTAGGCGACGGCATCGACGGTGCTCCGCTCCCAGAGCCCGACGCATATGTTCGCGGCGAGCCCGATCGTCGCGGCGACTGCGGCGACCCCGAACACGGTGCTCAGGAGTCCGGAGCCGCGTTCCCCCCGACGCCCGATCTGTCTGACTCGGATGAGTAGGCAGTCGTCGTGCTGATCGGTCATCCGCCGATCTGCTCCACCTGGGCACGGGTCCTGTCGGTGGCCGAGTTCATCATCGAGTCGAACCCGGTCCACAGGCCGATGCCGAGGAACGCGACGATCAGGACCGCGATCGCGGTCGAGATGACCCCTTCGCCGCGTTCGCCACGCGCTCGAGTTCCTCTGCGCGCAGCCTTGTCCGCGCAGAGGACTGCTCCGCTGCCGAGGTTCGTGTCGCTGCCGAGGTTCGTGTCGCTGTCGGTGTGCTGTTCCATGTCGACCTCCGGGGTCGTTCTTTGCTTGTCGGTTCTGTGGGTGTCGCCGGCTGGACCTTGCGCAGGTTCAACCACCGGCCACCTGTGCCATGGCCGAGGTGAAGGGCACCGCCAGGAAGATCAGGCCGGGTAGGAGGGTCGCGACCGTCACCGGGACCCACACGAGCTGGGACCGCCGCTCGATCGTCTCGAGCAGATCCCGGTGCATCGCTGCGCGGGCACTGCGTGCTTCCTGCGACACGAGCTGACCCAGATCACCGGCATCGTCGTGAAGTCGCAGCACGGCTACGAGACGGCCGATCGCGTCGACTCCACTGTCGTCGGCCCATTCCGCGAGAGCGGCATTGGTGCTGAGCCCCTGGCGGATCCTGCGGCTGACTGCTCGCAGATCCGAGGCGATGGTGCCGTCGCCGCGCTGGGCAAGGCGGTTGAGGGCGCTCGGGACGGAGTACCCGGCCGAGAGGAGCAGTCCGAGTTGTTCGGTCACGACGGGAAGCTCCTCTTGCCGGCGGGAGCGGCGTTCCTCGACCGCTGAGTCCAGGCGGCGCTCCTCGATCAGAGCGGCAAGTAGCGGTAGCCCGACGATGGCGACCACAGCTACGACCGGACGGGGGGTGAGGGCCACGGTGAACGCCGCCCCGGCGACGAAGGTCACTCCCGCGAAGGCCGCCTGGCGCATCCGGAACGACGTCGGGTCGACCGACCAGCCCGCTTGCTCGAGCCTGGTCGACAGCTGCTGGCGGACGCCGAGCATGGACGACGCCCGCTCGCCCCATCGTTCGATGCCAGGAGCGAGCACGGCTCTGATCGATTCCGAGGTGCGGCGGGTGGGGTCGGTGGGTCGATGACGTCGGTAGGGGGCGAGGCGGTCGACGACGCCGGCACGGCGGAACCACGGAGCCTCTCCGAGCACGAAGGTGAAGCCCAGGGCCAGGAGCACCCATGCGATCGGCAGCATCATCGGTCGAACACCCTTCGCTGCTCGGGGAGCCGCATGACACGGCTGGCCCACCACCAGCAGCCACCCATGGCGAGCAGCCCCACAGCGACGAGCGCCTGCCCGGTCGGAGTCTGATAGGCGGCGCGGCCGTCCCCGACGCTCAGGCCGGCGAGAGCCATGCCCGCGGGCACGAGGATCACGAACACCCGGGCGAACCTGGCTCCCGACTGGCGCGCTTCGGCTTCTCGGCGCCCCGCGAGGTCCTGGCGACGGTCCTCGGCCAGAGCCGCCAGACGGGCGTCGAGGTCGCCGCCGACGTCGGCGGCCACGAGCAGGGTCTCGCAGGTTGCATCGGCGGTCGGGTCGGCGAGCTGTCGTTTGAGCTCGGCGACGGTGCGGGGGAAGTCAGTCGTGAGGGCCCACTCGCGCTGGGCCGAAGCGAACGCAGAGTGGAGCTCCTCGGGGCCCCGGAGGCCTACCTCGAGCAGAGCCTGTGGGATCGAGCGCCCTGCTGACCCGGTCAGGACCCTGAGCTCTTCGATCAGGCGCGGCCACCCAGCGCGAGCTGCCCGCCGCCGTGCGGCTCGTCGGGACCTCCACGACGTCGCTGGAACGACTGCTCCCGCACCTGCCACGAGCATTGCGGGCAGGCCGACACCGAAGAGGACCAGAGCGGGGATCGCGGCCGCCGCGCCGACGAGAGCGGAAGCGAGCAGGAACTGCACGAGGCTCACACCGTCGAGCCCGGCCTGGTCGAGGAGCAGTCGGCCGCGTGCAGCAACCCGGGTGCGCAGGTCGATCGGGGATCGGTCGGAGCGGCGCTCGCTCCAGACCATCAGGTAGGTGCCCCCTGCTGCGAGGGTTGCCAGGAGCAGCGCGATCATCGCTGGGTCACCGCCCCGTCGAGGAGCTCCCGTCCGTCGATACCGGCCCGCTCGAGTCGTTCGATGGCTCGCATCGGGAGCAGCCCGGTCGGGCGGAGGGGGCCGTCGGACCGGGTACGGCTGAACAGCTCGGTGGTGGTGAACTGCACGGCATCCGCGCCCGCCGTCAGGTCCTCGACAGCCAGGATCGACGTGACTCGTGGCCCTTCGGGGCCACGTTCGGAGTGGACAACGAGGTCGATCGCGTCGCTCACCAGGTTGTTCAGCGCTGCAACCGGAAGCTGATGCGAATCTGAGAGCTGGGCGATGAACCTCAATCTGGTGAGTGCCTGGCGTGCCGAGGCCGCGTGGATCGTCGTGTAGCCGGTCACGCCCGATGAGAGGGTCAGTAGAAGTGGCATCGCCTCGCGGTCGCGGACCTCGCCGACGATCGCGACGTCTGGTGCCATGCGCAGGAATCCGGCGACGAGTCGGCGCAGGTCGACCTCGGGGCGGTCGGCCCTGGCGGGGCGGGTCTGGAGGCTCGCGATGTTGGCGAGCGGGACGTCCGCCTCGAACACCTCCTCGGCGATGACGACGCGGAGGGACGGCTCCAGCTCGGCCGCGCAGCACGACAGCAGGGTGGTCTTGCCGGCGCCGGGTGCACCTGCGAACACGATGCTCATGCGGGCCCTCACCGCGGCAGCGAGGAAGCGGGCCGCCTGCGGTGAGAGCGTCTCACGTCGCACCAGCTCCTCCAGTGAGCTGATCGCCACGCCGGTGAACTTGCGGATGTTCACCATGAGGTGGTTCCCGCGGCTCAGGTCGCCGTGCACGATGTGGAGCCGAGAACCGTCGTCGAGTTGGGCGTCCTGGAGCCCCTCTGTGGGGTCGAGCTTGCGATGCGAGGACGCTGCGTCCTCGAGCAGCTTCGTGAGCGTCCTGGCCACGTGGTCGTCGTCGTGGAAGACCTCGTGGTGGTAGCGGCTGCCTCCCGAGTGGCGACGAACGAAGATCTCGCTGGGGGCGTTGATCATGATCTCCCAGACGTCGTCGTCAGTGAGCAGATCGGTCAACGGTCCGTAGCGGGCGAGGTTGCGGAACGCCCGCTCGGCCATACCTTCGGGATCGACGAGACCGTCGTTGACACGGCCCCTTCGGTGGGCGGCCTGGTGTTCCTCGATCACTTCGCCGATCAGCCGGCGGAGTTGTGCCCGGCCCTGGGGCTCGTCCACGTCGAGGAGCTCGCGGGTTCGCGCGGAGCTGGACCTCGTGTTCGACGCGCTGAAGTGGCGATGCGGCGGAGCTGCGGGTCGACGGTGCGCTCATGCGACTTCGCTTCCCGTTCGGTTGAACAGCTGTATGCGGTCCTCGATATCGGTTCCGAGCTCACCGGGGCGGATCTGCTCGAAGCCTCGGGCCTGGTTCCGCTCAGGTCGGTGGGGGAGCGAATCGGCGATGTCGAGGACGTGACGGGCAAGGGTGTCCACTAGGGAGGACGGCATGGGGTCGACCCGGTCGTGGACATCGTCCAGGGAGCGTGTGGAGCGCAGCAGCACAGGGGGCTGGATGTCGGTGTGCCGATCGCTGTCGAACAGCTTCGCGACCTGGCCGGACAGCATCATCCGGCGGGCCGTCGAGCGGGGGGCATGGGAGATCACCGGTATCAGGCGGTGCGCCGGTGCACCGGCGTCGAGCAGGTCCTCGACCACAGCGGTGAGGCCGTGGAGACCGTGCAGGTCGCCTCGACCGACCACCAGTATCAGATGGGCCCGTTCAACGGCCGCAAGGTTGACGGAGTGGCGGTCCTCGACATCGGCAGAGCCGGTGTCGGCCTGGTTGTCGAGCTGGGCATCGATGTCGACGACAACCGTCGAGCAGGTGCGGCACATGGCGTCGATCGCAGCGTCGACGGAACGACGTCGCAAGGTCACCCAGTCGGAGATCCGACGCCGGCCGAGGAGGACGGAGTAGCCGCGGGTCGGGACCTCGAACATCAGGCTCCTGACCTCGTCGGGGTCGAGCCGGTCGGAGCGGTGTGCCTCGACGAGCTCGGGGAGCCCCGGGACGACATCGCCGACGTGGTGGTACATGGCGAGAGATCCGCGGGCGCATCCGTCGATCGAGCGCGACGGATCCGTCGGCGCCGCTACCGTCGCCGGCTGCGGCCTGTGCCAGTGCCATGGCGGTCGTGCTCGCACCGCTTCCTCCGGCACCGGTGACAGCGAGGACCAGTCCGCTGCTGCGCGGCGGTTCGCCGAGTATCGATCTGCCGGGGCGCCGTGCCGGGCTCACAGGGCGGGAGTGGCGGTGCAGGAGATCCACCAGCGTCCGGGGGTCCAGTCGGTCGTCGACCACGGCGGCGCAGCCGAGGGCATCCCAGTCGCGGTGGACGCTCCCGTCGGTGACCACCATGCTGGGGATGCCGGCGTTCGACGCGGCGTCGATCAGATCGCGGTCGATCCCTGGCCCCCTGGCATCGAGCAGGAGAGCGGAGACCCTTCGGCCGGTGCCCAGGACGGCGCCGGCCTCTGTAGCGGTGAGACAGCTGATGAACTCGATCGGTGCAGCCCCGTCGGTGGACCAGCGGGCCAGGTCGGCCACCCATCGGGCACGGGCACGGGTGACTCCGACGACCACGAACCGGTCGCTGCTCATCGCTCCACCTCCGTGACGGAACCAGGGCCGGGCGCTGGGAGCACCAGGGTGACGTCGGAGCGGATCGCGGCATCGACGATCGCTTCGGCAGTGGCCAGATCGGCAACACCGACCCGGACCCGAACACCTCCGTTCTGGCCGATCGCATCGTCGTCGTCCCCCTTCACCGAGGTGACCAGTACGCCTGTCGCCACCGTCGTCGTGCCGGTCGAGTTCGGGTCAGTCGACAGCACCGTGACACGGTCGCCCGCGTCGAGAGCTCCCTGCATGGCTGCCGCTGGCGGCAGGTCGAGAACGACCTCGTTGTTGGCGCCAGCTGCGAACCGGCCCCGCTCGAAGACGTCGCCGTTGCGGACCAGGTCCATCGGCCGCAGCGGGACTCGAGTGGTGCGCCCGAGGAGGTCCTCGGCATCTTCTCTGCGGATCGTGGTGGCGTCGTCGGGGAGCTCCGCCGTGACGGTTCCGAGATCTGCAGCACTCAGCGATGCCCCTGCCGGAACCGGTCTCACGGCTACTACGTAGGCGGTCGTGGGTGCAGCAGTCGCCGCTCTCTGCGACAGGAGGACACCGATCGCAGCGGTGGCCACCAGTGCACCACCGAACACGGACCGGCCGGTCGGGCGCCGCGTTGCGCCTATGCGTCGCATACGTCGCCTGGCCCGTCCCGTGCGCTCCACACCTGGGTCTTCGATTTCCTGGTCGGCCTTCTCACCCACGTCGGGATTCCTCTCTCGGTATCTGCGAGAAGGTATGAAAATGATCGAAACGTGTCAACAAGGTAAAATAGATACTGAAGGTGTCTTCAAGTGCTGTTAGGGCATGAAACGCGCGACCCGGCAGGGATACGGTGTCGCCCGTGAGCACAGCGGACATCGAGTGGCTGAACACCAAGGAGAGCGCACGGCGCCTCGGCATCACGCCTCGGACCCTCTATCGCTTCATCGATGATGGGCGGATCCCGGCCTATCGACTGGGTCGGGTGATCCGGCTCAAGGAGAGCGAGGTCGCGGACTTCATCGAGCGCAGCCGGATCGTTCCGGGCACGCTCGAGTCAGAGCCGGTGGAGGAAGAGGTCGATCTGAGCTGAACCGGCGCACAGCGGGCGGTCAGCGTCGTCTGACACCCAGGCCTGCTATCGCGGAGAGCTCGACCACGATCGCCGTGTCGTCGTTTCCTGACATGACCAATGTCTCGCCATGCGCGACCGGTGTGCCGCCGATCCTCTGACCGGATGTGAGTACCAGGACGACCGGCAGTTCCTCGTCGGCGAGGTCGGTGATGACGTCAGCAATGGAGGTCGAGGACCTCTCGCCAGGATCGCCGACGCTTGCGCCCGCCGCCACGCCGACCGCGTGGATCGAGTCGATCGACACGAACCAGTTCGTGGTGCCGACCAGCAGCTCGACCACGTCCGCGCCCACAGCCACGACGGTCCCCGTCAACGGTTCGCTCCAGCCGTGCGCGTGGATCACCGCATGCCGGTCGAGTGCGCCGACGAGTGTGGCGGTGATCGACCTGGACTCGACGGCGCGCTGCCCGATCGCGTCGCGCCGTCGCCTCTCGAGCGCGGCGCTCTCGCGACGAGCGTGCGTCGCGAGCGACTCGGCCGGGTCGCCCGCAGACGGAATCTCGCCCTCTTCGTCACTCGGGTTCACCACTACACTGTGCTCTGCAATGCAACCTCTCGACATCTCCGGAGAGCCAGACTCGTCCGGTGGCCTCAGCGGCACAGCCACCGACGACACACTCCGGACCCTCGTCCGGGTGCCTGGCAACCATCTGATGGCCGACCTGCTCGGGCCGCGTGACGAGTTGCTCGACCAGATCGAGGAGGCGTTCGCCGGCACCTCCATAACCGTCCGGGGCAACGAGATCTCGATCCTCGGTCCCGACGCGACAGTGGTCGGAAGGCTCTTCGGCGAGCTCGTCGTACTGCTCGAGGCAGGACACCGCCTCGAGCCGGCATCGATCCGTCGCACGATCGACATGGTCAAGGCAGACGAGTCCCCGTCCGAGGTGCTCACCGCTGAGCTCCTCCGCACCTCGAGGGGTGGCAGGGTCAGGCCCAAGACGTCGGGCCAGAAGCGCTACGTCGACGCCATCGGTGCCAACACGATCACCTTCGGGATCGGCCCGGCCGGCACGGGCAAGTCGTGGCTGGCCGTGGCGATGGCCGTGCAGTCACTCCAGGCGAAAGAGGTCGAGCGCATCGTGCTGACCCGGCCTGCGGTCGAGGCAGGTGAGCGTCTGGGGTTCCTCCCGGGTGATCTGATGGCCAAGGTCGACCCGTACCTGCGCCCGCTCTACGACGCTCTCAACGACATGACCGGGGCCGAGGGTGCGCAGAAGCTGCTCGAGCGGGGCGTGGTCGAGGTGGCGCCGCTGGCGTTCATGCGCGGCCGAACCCTCAACAACTCGTTCATCATCCTCGACGAGGCGCAGAACACCACACCCGAACAGATGAAGATGTTCCTGACACGCATCGGGTTCGGCTCCAAGGCGGTCATCACGGGCGACACGACCCAGATCGACGTGCCCGGCGGGCGTTCGGGTCTGGCCCGGGTCGAGGCGATCCTGTCGGGGATCGACGGCCTCTCCTTCGTGCGGCTCACCGGTCGTGACGTGGTGCGACACCGCATCGTCCAGCAGATCGTCGACGCTTACGAACGACACGGCGAGACGAGCCCATGAGCCTCACCCCGGCCCTCGACGCCGCGGGCGAGCCTCCGTCGTGGACGGGTCCCGTGGTGAGCGCAACCGACGACAGGACAGTCGAGCTGACCGACGTCGACCAGGACGCCCTGTGTCGATTGCTGGCCGGCGTCCTGGTGGCCGAAGGCGCCCCCGACGGTGCCGAGGCCTCACTGTTCCTCGTGGACTCTGACCGGATCGCAGAGCTCAAGGCCGAGCACCTGGGGGGCGACGGTTCGCCCACCGACGTGCTGAGCTTCCCCGTCGACGGGGTATCCGCAGGCGCGGAGCTGATCGGCGACGTCGTCCTGTGCCCGTCGGTCGCCTCTCTGCAGGCACCGACCCACACGGGAACGGTCGAGGACGAACTGGCTTTGCTGGTCGTGCACGGCGGTCTGCACCTGGCAGGCTGGGACCACGTGAGTGAGGACGAGCGGGCGGCGATGTGGGAACGGGAGCGGCAGCTTCTGTGCGAGCTGCACGGGTCCCCGGCCCGCGATCCATGGGGTGAATCGACGACATGACAAGCGCCGACATCGCCATGTTCGTGGTGATCATCGTGATGACGCTCCTTGCCGCCGTCCTGGCGCTGGCGGAGACATCGATCACGCGGATGACCCGCTCGCGTGCCGTTGCGCTGGCCCAGACCCAGCCGCGGGGCGGCGGTCGGGTGCTGCGCATCGTCGAGAACCTGGAGCGCGACCTCAACTCGATCTACCTGTCGGTCAACATCGTCCAGACGATCCAGTCCGCCCTCGTCGGTGTGCTCGCCGCCCGACTGTTCGGAGCGGCAGGCGTGGCCATCGGCATAGTCGTCAACGTTCTCGTCCTGTTCGTCATCGCCGAGGCAGCCCCGAAGACCTGGGCTCTGCAGCACACCGAACGCGCCGCGCTGTTGACAGCGCCGATGGTCGAGTTCGCCGGTTGGATCCTGCGGCTGCCGGCCCGGGCACTCATAGGGGTGGCCAACATCATCCTTCCCGGCAAGGGCCTCAAGAAGGGCCCGTTCGTCACCGAGGAGGAGATCCTCGCCCTGGCCGAAGAGGCGATGGAGCACGCAGTGATCGAAGAGTCCGAGCGGGACCTGATCGAGTCGATCATCGACTTCGGCGACACGGTCGTGCGCGAGATCATGGTGCCCCGCACCGACATGATCACCGCCGGAGCCGATGCCACGATCGGCGACTGCATCGACCTGGCCATATCGAAGGGGCTGTCGCGCATCCCCGTGTACGGCGAGAACGCCGACGACATCGCAGGGATCGTCTACATCAAGGACCTGGTGCGCGCCGAGCGACAGGGCGACCTGAGACAGCCGGTCCGCGACCTTGCGCGTCCGGCCATGTTCGTGCCCGAGACCAAGCGTGTTGCAGAGCTCCTGGCCGAGATGCAGTCACGGCGGACACACATGGCGATAGTGGTCGACGAGTACGGCGGCACCGCTGGAGTCGCCACGCTCGAGGACCTGCTCGAGGAACTGGTGGGCGAGATCGCCGACGAGTTCGACGACGAGGTGCCCAACGTGGAACAGCTGCCGAACGGTGACGTGCTAGTCAACGCCACGCTCAACGTCGACGACCTGAACGAGGAGCTCGGCCTCACCCTTCCCGAGGGGACCTACGACTCGCTGGGTGGCATGGTCTTCGAGCTGCTCGGCCGGGTACCCGTGGCGGGCGACGAGGTGAGCGTCGAGGAGGCCGCGGTGAAGGTCATCGTCGAACGCGTCGATGGCCGGCGCGTGACGCGGGTCCGTTTGGTGCACGCCGCGCAGGCCGAGATGGCTGACGCCGAGGAACCAGCGTGAGTCGCCCGGTCGCTGCCGACGGCGCCGACGAGGGCGCCACCACTGATCTCGACGCGATGCTCGCCGCCGCAGGGATCGCCTCCGATGACGACGTACCCGAGGGGTTTCGCTCCGGTTTCGTGACGATCGTCGGCCGCCCCAACGTCGGCAAGTCCACGCTCCTGAACCGCATCCTCGGTCAGAAGGTGTCGATCGTGTCTGACAAGCCTCAGACCACGCGTCACCAGATACGGGGGGTGCTGCACCGTCGTGATGCGCAGATCGTGTTCGTCGACACCCCGGGTATCCACAAGCCGCGCACGCTCATGGGGGAGCGGCTCAACGACACCGCCACCACCGCGCTCGACGGGATCGATGTCGCCTGTCTCCTGGTCGAGGCCCACGCCTCGATCGGGCCGGGTGACCGATTCGTGGCCGAGCGGCTACCGAAGGACTCGGTCCTGGTGGTCAACAAGATCGACCGCACCCAGCCCGAGCGGATCATGACCCAGCTGGCGGCTGCGTCCGAGTTCGGCTTCGCCGAGTACTTCCCGGTCTCCGCACGGACCGGCGACGGCGTGGATCAGCTCGTCGAGTACCTGCTCGGCCGACTGCCCGAAGGCCCGCGTTGGTACCCGGTGGACGAAGTGACCGACGTTCCCGAACCGTTCATGGTTGCCGAACTGGTGCGCGAGCAGTTGCTGGCGGTGACCCGAGAGGAGCTGCCGCACTCGATAGCCACCCGCGTGGCCGAGTGGGAGTGGCCGAGGATCAGGGTCGAGATCATCGTCGAACGCGACTCCCAGAAGGGCATCGTGATCGGCAAGGGTGGCTCGGTCCTCAAAGAGGTGGGCACCCGCGTCAGGGCGCAGCTGCCGCCGGGTGCGTTCATCGAGTTGCACGTAACCGTCGACAAGGACTGGCAGTCCAAGGCGGCTTCGTTGGAACGTCTGGGCTACTGAGCCCGGGTGTCCCAGCTCCCCCAGCGGGTTACCTGGATCTGCCCTGGGGTCGGGTACCGTGCGGAGCGTGGATCTGAGCGAGCTGGACCGGACGCGAATCCCCACTCACGTCGCGGTCGTCATGGACGGCAACGGCCGGTGGGCACAGCGCCGCGGACTGCCGCGCACAGACGGGCACGCCGCGGGCGAGGAAGCTCTGATGGACACCATCTGGGGTGCCCACGAAGCCGGGATCCGCTGGCTCACCGTGTATGCGTTCTCCACCGAGAACTGGAAGCGGCCCGTCGACGAGGTCCGCTTCCTCATGAACTTCAACGAGCGTCTGCTGCTGACCCGCCGCGACGAGTTGCACGCCAAGAACATCAAGATGCAGTTCCTGGGGCGGCGCGACTGGCGGGTCCCCAAGCGCATCCTGCGGCGGATCGACGAGACGCTGGAACTGACCGGCGACAACACGGCCATGACCGTGTCGATGGCGTTCAACTACGGCGGGCGGGCCGAGATCGTCGACGCTGTCCGCCAGATCGTCGCGTCGGGTGTAAAGGCCGACAAGGTCACCGAGAAGACGATCCGGGCACACCTCTACGACCCGACCATGCCCGACCCGGAGCTGATGGTGAGGACGTCGGGCGAGTACCGGATGTCGAACTTCCTGTTGTGGGAGCTCGCATACGCGGAGCTGGTCTTCACCGACGTCCTCTGGCCCGACTTCCGCCGTGGCGACCTGTACGCGGCGATCGACGAGTACCAGCGTCGTGACCGCCGCTTCGGTGGGCTGAACGAGGTCGACGGCTCCAACTGAGTGGCTCCAACTGAGTGGCTCCAACTGATGCGAGACTCGTCCTGATGCGAGACTTGGAGCAGTGAGCCTCTACCGGGATACCGCGATCGTGTTGCGCACCCACAAGCTGGGTGAGGCCGACCGGGTGGTCGTCCTCTACACCAGGGCTCATGGCAAGGTCAGGGGTGTGGCCAAGGGGGTTCGGCGGACGACGTCCAAGTTCGGTTCCCGTCTCGAGCCGGGCAGTCACATCCAGGTCCAGCTGCACGAGGGCAGGGGTGAGCTGGACATCGTCACCCAGGCCGAGACGGTCATCCCGTACCACCGGACCCGTGAGGACCTGTCGCGTCTGTCACGTGCTTCCTCGTTGCTCGAAGCGGTGGAGCAGGTGACCCAGGACCGGGAGCCGACCCCGCGGTTGTTCGACATGCTCGCCGGTGGGCTCGGAGTCATCGAGGAGCGGAACCCGCCGATGGTCTCTGCCGCTTTCTACCTGAAGCTGCTCGCGCTCGGAGGGCCTCGCTCCTGAGCTCGACCGGTGCGTCGAGTGCGATGAGGACGGCGGCCCGCTGTACTGGGCTGTCGAAGCCGGGGGAGTGCGCTGTCGTAGCTGCGGTGGGGGCCGCAGCGTCTCCGATCCTGCGCTGGCGGTCAGCAGGGCGGTGCTCAACGGTGGGCTGAACGCAGTCCTCGACCTGCCGGAGGACGCCGTCACCCACGAGGTCGAGGGGCTGGCCACGACGAGCCTCGAGGCGCACGTCGAGCGACGGTTGAAGTCCCTGCGTCTACTTCACAACTGAGGCGACGAACGGACTCCGATACGCGACGACGGGGGCCCGTGGGCCCCCGTCGATCGTGGTTTGACCGGCTGGTCGTGATGGCTGGTCGGGTCAGGGAACGACCGGCTCGTTTGTGAGTGCGCGGTAGCTGTAGATGATGGCGACCAGAGCGACCGGGGCCGAGACCAGGAGCCCGACTCCGCAGAGGCACGCACCTGCCAGGTAGATCAGGTACGACACGAGCAGGATCACGAAGACCTGACCGAAGTTGTCCTTCACCCAGTTGATGCTCGTCTGGATCGCTTCTACCGGATCCATGCCCTTGTCGAGCGCCAGGAGCGGTGCGTAGGCGGTGAATATCAACCAGATGATTCCAGGGATGAAGCAGAGGACGAACCCGACGAATGCGCCGAGGCCGACCAGGATCACCGTCAGGATGTAGGGAACGATGTTGTCGGTCTGGGTCAGCTGCGACACCGCCGGTTCCTGACCACGCGTGACACCCAGCCCGGCGCGCCAGACGCCTGCCTGCACGATCCACATGATCACGTAGGCCACCGCGCCGAGCAGCGACGACCAGATGAAGACCAGGAACCCGCCGTCGTTGGGTGTGAGAACTGCACGGAGGATGCCGACGAGGATCCCGACCACGAATACGGACACCATCAGCAGGATGAAGGCGCCGACGTTCTCGGTGAACTTCTTCCATCCGTAGCTGATGGCGGCTCCGACGTCGAGAGACGGCATCTGGCCGCCACCGGTGCCGCCGTATGGCTGGGCCGGTGGAGGGGTGAAGCCGCCGCCCCCGCCGAAGCTGCCCGGTGGGGGACCGGCCGGCGGCGGTGCGGCCGGTGGCATCCCGCCAGGCGGTGGCGGTGGTGGTTGGTTTCCGCCGGGTGGCGGTGGGAAGTTGGGGTCACTCATGGAGCTCTCCTGTCGGGGATGGGAGTTGTCTGGATGGACGTGGGTCCGGGGCGAGTCGGTGGATCAGGCGTTGACCACGACGGTCTTGGCGGCCAGGTCGAACGGTGTCTGACGCAGCGGGTTGCTGAACAGGTTGACCAGCGCCCAGATCATGAGGCCGAGGCTCAGGAGGCTGCCCACGCAGGGGACGAGGCCGACGAGGTTCGGGAGCCAACGCATGAACGCCGGACCCCAACCGGGGATCTGCCCGTCGCTGTGGCGCACGACGCGCACCTTCATGGCCATCTTGCCCGGCGTCTGGCCCTTGATGGCGATGAAGGCGACCTCGTATGCGACCTGTCCGACGGTGGCGAGGATCATGAACATGAACATCCCGCCGAGGAACAGTCCGCTGGCCGCGTCCGAACCGGAGCTGGACGTGCCGAGGCCGATCAGCAGGAAGTACATCGGAACGAGGATGGCGAACATGATCAGCCAGTCGATGATGCGGGCGATGATGCGCTTGCCGGGCTCGGCGAGCGCTACCTGGTTGGGTACGCCTTTGCCGTACTGGTAGGGCTGTGCGGGGATCTGGCCTCCAGCTCCGTAGCCGCCCGGGGTTGCCGGGTGTCGGGTAGCCGGGTGTCGGGTAGCCGGGTGTCAGAGATGGAGGAGGGCTGCCGTACGCCGGTGGTGAGCCGAAGGTTCCCGGTGCAGGGGGAGCGATCGGAGGCCCGGGAGGCGGCGCACCCCATTGGCCGGGAGCCGGAGGCTGAGCCGGTGCGGGAGGTGCGGGAGGAGGCTGATGGGAAGGCTGGTCGTCGCCCGGGGGCGGTGGTGGGTAGGAGTCGGTCATCGGTGTCCTCTGGTCCTCGGAAGGTCGCTTCCGCGACTCGCACGGTATCGGCCGATGTGCGATCCGCGGCGGATCTTCGCTCGCCGTCGGTGATCAGCAGTACTGGGACCATCAGCGGGGCCGGTAGCGTGTCGCTCCATGTCATCGCCAGTGGAGCCATCGCCTGAGGAGACAGTGTCGAAGGGGACAGCCCCAGCAGCATCGCCAGAGCTGTTCGACAAGATCGTGAACCTGACCAAGCGTCGTGGGTTCGTCTATCCGTCGGCCGAGATCTACGGCGGGTTCCGCTCCACTTACGACTACGGGCCTGTCGGGGTGCTGCTGCTGCGCAACGTCAAGGACGCATGGTGGCGTTCGATGGTGCAGCTGCGCGGCGACGTCGTCGGCCTGGACGCCTCGATCCTCTCGCCGCCGGCCGTGTGGGAGGCATCGGGCCACCTGGCCAACTTCACCGACCCGCTCGTGGACTGCACCAACTGCAAGCAGCGCTGGCGTCTCGACAAGCTGGAGGACCCGGACCAGTGCCCGGGCTGCGCCAAGCGGGGCACCTTCACCGAGCCGCGGCACTTCAACCTGATGTTCAAGACCCAGGCAGGGCCCGTCGAGGATGCCGCCAGCGGTCGCATACCTGCGGCCCGAGACGGCCCAGGGCATGTTCATCAACTTCAAGAACGTGATCGACACGACCCGGATGCGCCCACCGTTCGGCATAGCGCAGATCGGCAAGTCCTTCCGCAACGAGATCACCCCCGGGCAAGTTCGTCTTCCGGACCCGCGAGTTCGAGCAGATGGAGATGGAGTTCTTCGTTCCGCCTGCGGAGGCCCAGCAGTGGTACGAGTACTGGTGCGGCGAGCGCTACCGGTGGTACCTGGATCACGGCATGCCGGAATCCCTCCTGCGTCTGCGTCCACACGGCGACGACGAACTGTCCCACTACTCGTCGGGCACCTCCGACGTGGAGTTCCTGTTCCCGTGGGGGTGGGACGAGCTCGAGGGCATCGCCAACCGCGGTGACTACGACCTGACACAGCATGCGACACACTCCGGGGAGCGCCTCGAGTGGTACGACCAGGCGGCCAACGAGCGCTGGGTGCCTCACGTGATCGAGCCGGCTGCGGGTGCCACCCGGACCGCAATGGCGTTCCTGATGGCTGCCTACGACGAGGAAGAGGTCAACGGCGAGACCCGCACCGTTCTGCGACTGCACCACCGGATCGCTCCCTACAAGGTAGCGGTGCTGCCTCTCTCCAAGAAGCCTGAGCTGTCGGTTCCCGCCCGCGAGCTGGCGGCCGAACTGCGGGGCAGCTTCATGTGCGACTACGACGAGACCCAGGCGATCGGTCGTCGCTACCGCCGCCAGGACGAGATCGGCACGCCGTACTGCGTCACCTACGACTTCGACAGCCTCGAGGACCGCTCGGTGACGGTGCGCGAGCGTGACTCGATGGTGCAGGAACGCATAGCGATCGCCGAAGTGGGCGCCTACCTGCGTGAGCGGCTGAGCTGAGACGAGCTGCATCGCATGTCCGTGCCGCAGATGTCACCGCCGGGCGCGGGTAGCGGCCCCCGGGCCGTGGCCACGGACCGCCGATAGCATCCGAGCGCTGTGGGAATCGTCGACGAGGACATCGCACGGGTGCGCGAGGCCACCGATCTGGTGGCTGTGATATCGCAGTACACCCAGCTCAAGCGTGTCGGGCGGCGCTGGAGCGGGCTGTGTCCCTTCCACAACGAGAAGACACCGAGCTTCTCGGTCAACGCCGAAGAGGGCTTCTACCACTGCTTCGGCTGCAAGGCGTCGGGGGACGCGATCACGTTCCTGCGTGAGAAGGAGCAGTTGGACTTCGTCGGGGCGGTCGAGTCCCTGGCCAATCGCGCCGGCATCACCCTGCGCTACACGGAGCGGGACGAAGGTGAGGGCCGCAAGCGCCAGGCGAGGCTTTTCGAGCTGACCGACAGGGCCGCGGACTGGTACCACGAGCGACTTCGCAACGGCCCGGACGCCGCGGCGGCCCGCCGCTACCTGCGGGGTCGCGGCTTCGATGCCGACGAGGTCGCCCACTACCGGATCGGTTGGGCTCCCGACGCATGGGATGCCATGGCCAGGTCGCTCAGGGTCTCGCGTGAAGACCTGGAGGCAGCAGGCCTGGGCTTCCAGAACAAGGCAGGTCGGCTCCAGGACTTCTTCCGCGCCCGGATCCTCTTCCCGATCATGGACGAGCGCGCAAGGGTGGTCGGATTCGGCGGACGAAAGCTCCCTGAGGCCGACGGACCGAAGTACCAGAACTCACGCGACAACGACCTCTACAGCAAGTCCCGAGTGCTCTACGGGCTCAACTGGGCCAAGGCCGACGCTGTGAACCACGGCGAGGTCGTGATCTGTGAGGGCTACACCGACGTGATCGGGTTCCACCGCGCTGGAGTGCCCCGCGCCGTGGCCACCTGCGGGACGGCGTTGACCGAGGAGCACGTTCGACAGCTCAAGCGGTTCACCCGTCGACTGGTGCTGGCCTACGACGCCGACGACGCCGGCCAGACCGCTGCTGACCGCGTGTACGCGTGGGAGCGCACCCACGACATCGAGGTGGCGGTCGTGGCTCTGCCGGCAGGCAGCGACCCCGACGAGATGGCCCGGACCGATCCGGACGCCTTGCGAGCGGCTGTCGAGCAGGCGACACCGTTCCTGGAGTTCCGGGTGGAGAGGGTCCTTGCCGGCGCCAGGATGGAATCTGCAGAGGGAAGGGCACGAGCGGCCGAGGCCGCCTTGGCGGTGGTGGCGGAACATCCCGACCCGCTGGTTCGTGACCAGTACGTGATGACAGTGGCCGACCGCTGCCGGATCGATTCGGCTGCGTTGCGAGATCGTCTGGAGAAGGTTCTTCGGTCTCCCAGGCCGGACCCGGCATCGAATGAGGTGCGGCGAGAGGCCGGACGGAAGCCCGCTAGGGGCGAAGGTCAGGGCTGGTCAGGAGACGAGCCCCTGCCCCAGGAACCCCCGGAGTGGGGCGACGAACGCGGGCCCTTCGACGCGGCGGAACCCAGGCGCGCCCAACCTGTCCACGATGGCGTGGAGACCGAGGCGCTGAAGGTGGCGATCAACAATCCGGCCATCGCCGTCGAGTTCCTGGATCCTTCGTTGTTCTCGCACCCGCTCACACGGGCTGCCTACGTGGAGCTCGTGTCGGCCGACTCTGTCGGAGCTGCGATCGAGTCGGCCGACACCGATGTGGCCGCGCTGCTGCGCCGCCTGGTCGTCGAGACGTCCGATGCCTCGTGGAACGACGTGCTGTCGCGTCTCGCCACCGAGGTCGGACGGGTGGTGCTGGGCGAGCTCGAGGCGGAGACCCGGGTGGCCGAGGACCCGCTGGCCTACAGCGCGTCGATCGCGTGGCTCAAGCGTTCGCTCGATGAGCTGCGAAGCTCGAAGGCAGAGGTGGAAACCCTCGAGCAGTTGCTAGATTGGCTCGCGGATCGTCGACGAGTGACTGATCAGGGGTGACGCTGGGTGACCATCTGGCAGACAGTGCCGGTGAACGAGATCGACGGGCTGCAGGCCCACGCCGACGGCAACGGCGGTGAGCTCCAGATCGATGACGCGCTCTCGGTGCTGCGCGAGGAGATGACCGATCAGGTCATGGCCGACACCCGCAGCTTCTGGGAAGAGAGAGGCGTGTCCATCCGGGTCGACGTCGACCCCGAAGAAGACCCTGCGGCCGACCTCTTGGAGGGTGAGTCGGCTTCGTCGCCGGCGACCGGCGAGGACGGAGCCGTCGATCCGGTCGACGGCCCAGCGGGGGACCTGGTTCGTCGACGTGGGGTGCGGACGTCTCGCAAGAAGCCGCGTCCGGTGACGCTTCCCGGAGGCACCGGGGGAGCCGGGACCTCGGATCCGGTACGGATGTACCTGCGCGAGATCGGCCAGGTCCCGCTCCTCGTCGCATCCGAGGAGGTCGACCTGGCGAAGCGCATCGAGGCGGGCGTCTTCGCCGAGGAGCGGCTGGCGGACCTGAATGCGTCCGGAGAGATCGACAGGCTGGAGGCGTCCGAGCGAGCATCGTTGCGTCGCACCGTCAGGGATGGGGAGCGGGCCAAGCAGGAGCTGACCCAGGCGAACCTGAGGCTGGTCGTGTCGATCGCCAAGCGGTACCTCGGCCGTGGCATGCAGATCCTGGACCTGATCCAGGAGGGCAACCTCGGGCTCATGCGAGCAGTCGAGAAGTTCGACTACACCAAGGGCTTCAAGTTCTCCACCTACGCAACGTGGTGGATACGTCAGGCGATCACCCGTGCGATCGCGGATCAGGCCCGTACCATCCGCATCCCTGTCCACATGGTCGAGTCGATCAACAAGGTCCACCGTCACCAGCGGATCCTGATGGTCGAGCTGGAACGGGAACCGACGATAGAGGAGCTCGCCGAGAAGACGGAGCTGACCCCCCAGCGCGTCCGTGAGATCATGCGGATCTCCCAGGACCCACTGTCTCTGGACTCGCCCGTGGGTGACGAGGACGACAGTCACCTCGCCGACTTCATCGAGGATCAGCACGCGGTGATGCCGGCCGATGTCGCTACCGCCAACTCGCTGTCGGAGCAGATCATGTCTGCCCTCGACGAGCTCTCCGACCGTGAGAAGGAAGTCGTGCGGATGCGATTTGGTCTTGACGGGAACCAGCCGCAGACGCTCGAGGAGGTCGGCCGCCAGTTCGGCGTCACCCGTGAGCGCATTCGTCAGATCGAATCGAAGACGCTGGCGAAACTGCGCCACCCGCAGCGTCGTCAGAAGCTCGAGGACTATCTGCGGGCCGACTGACAGGAGAGCGGTTCGCGATTCCAGACTCGCCCCCGGCACTGCTATCGTGCCCGCTTGCCAATGACGGCCGGATCGCCCGGCGTTCGGGTCGTCCAGCGCCTTCCGGGGTAGCTCAGTTGGCAGAGCAGCTGACTGTTAATCAGCGGGTCGTGAGTTCGAGCCTCACCCCCGGAGCGCAAGCGGAACCCCTGCTACGGCAGGGGTTCCGTCGCGTCCGGGTCAGGCGCGGCTCGACAAGGCTTCCGGCCTGCAATCTCAGGGCGCGTGAAGTCTCTGTGGTGCATGGCGGGCTGAGCTCGGACCGCTCGACGACCATCGTGACGAAGAAGCCGCCGACCAATCCGACGAGGACGAGAACGATCAGTACAGCCGATAACCGGTTGGTTCTGCGGGGCTGAACGCCGGTCGGGGCCGCGGTCACCCTGCTGCTCGGTGCCGGCGCCGAGTCGCTTGCGACGTCGATGAGCTGCACCACCACTTGGACATCGTCAGTTCTTCCGATGGTCCAGGCCGGGGTCGTCGACACTGGTGTGTCGGACGTCGCTGCGCTTGCGTCGAACGGGTGAAGGCGAACACGCCGATCGCCACGACGCCGACGAGCGACACCACCAGGATCAGGATCGAGCATCGGACGTCATGAGGCACCTCCGGTCAGGTGGGTCCCACGGTAGCCGCCGAGGTGGAGGCTCAGGGCCGGTACGCTGCGCCGTTCGGGGCCGGTAGCTCAGTTGGTCAGAGCAGGCGACTCATAATCTGTTGACACATACGCGTCAACGCCTGCAATTGCAGGGTTTTCGAGTTTCAGATCCAAGAAATCCCACACAAATCCAACATTCATGGGTGTAGTTTGCCTCCATGGCAGCGCTGAGGAAGGCGCCCGGGATGCGTGAGCGGTCACCGGGGGTGTGGGAGTTGGTCGTGGAGTCGGGCCGTGATCCGGTCACCGGCCGTCGTCGCCAGACGAGTCGCACGTTCCACGGCACGCTGCGTGAGGCGAAGCTCGCCCGGGCGGAGCTGCTGGTCGAAGCGAGCCACGGCCAGCACGACGGCACCAACGCAACGGTGGGCGACCTGTTCGAGGAGTGGATCCTTGAGCTCGAACGAAAGGGCCGGTCGCCGAACACGATCCACTGCTACCGCCGGACGTACCGACGCAACATCGAGCCGACGTTGGCGAAGATGCGGGTCACGAAGGTCACGACCAAGACGCTGACCGACCTGTACCGAGAGCACCAGGCGCGAGGGCTCAAGCCGCGCAGCGTCTACCAGATCCATGCCTGCCTCTCGTCGATGTTCACCCAGGCGTGCCGGTGGGGGTGGCGTGACTCCAGCCCGGCGCAGTGGGCCGAGCCGCCGGCGATCCCGAACCCGGCACCGGTCGTTCCCACACCGGGTGACGTCCAGAAGCTCGTGGAGGAAGCGCGCCGATCGCGCCGCCCGGAGTACGAGACGGTGATCCTGCTCCTCGCAGTCACCGGGCTGCGCCGAGCGGAGCTGTGTGGGCTGCGCCTGGGGCGTGACGTCGACCTGGACGGCCAGGTGCTGCGGGTGGGGTGGAGCATCGCTGCGCTCCCCGGCCGGCCGATCGAGGAGATCCCGACGAAGAACCGTCGGGTCCGTCACGTCGCGCTCGACGACCGAACGGTCGCGATGCTCGAATCGCACGTCGAGATGATGCGCACACGGGCGAGCGACGTCGACGCGGAACTGCGCCCCGATGCCTACCTGTTCTCCGACAGCCCGGACGGGTCAGAGCCGTGGAAGCCCGACTCCGTGACGCAGTACTTCGTGCGACTGCGCGAGCGCTGCGGGCTCGGGCACCTGGACCTGCACTCGCTGCGAAAGTTCATGGAGACCTACGGGCAGGATCTCGGGTTCTCCGCCGCCCAGGTCGCGATGCGAGCAGGTCACGATCCGTCCGTGGCGGCGAAGTACTACACCGGCAACGTCGCTGATGCCGATCGTGCGCTGGCCGCTGCCGTAGCATCGCTGGTCGGCGCGGGGCGGTAGCTCAGTGGTTAGAGCACCCGACTCATAATCGGAGGCGCGCGGGTTCGATTCCCGCCCGCCCCACGCGCCGGACCTGTGGCCAGCTGGTGTCTGGTCAGTCGAGGGTCATGTGAACCCTCGGTCGCACTCGCAGTTCGACCTGTCCAAGGTCACGTCGCCGACCTGCCCGAGGCGACGTTCACCCTCAACGCCCTTGTTGGTCGAGCGTGGTCACCGGTGAACGTCGCTGAAATGGGGTCTGTTGACCGGTGAACGGCGGTTGCGGTCGAGACTCTGGTCGAGGGTGCGGTCGAGATGGTTGGGGCTGACCATCGACGTTGGTCAGGTTCGGGTTCAGGTGTGGTCAGCCTGTCATTGCTGCCGATCGGCAGATTCTCCCGGGCTTCTTCCTCGCCGTCGCCGGTCTCCACGCGCATAGGAGGGGTACCGGTGATGTTCGCCGGTGCGTGTCGGACCTGGGAGGTCGCGATGGATCGGTGGACGGTGACGGTGGAGGAGGCAGCGCAGATGCTCGGCATCTCGCGCTCGTCGGCGTACGAGTGCGTGCGGCGGGGCGAGTTGAGGGCGCTTGCGGCTGGGTCGGCGGTTGGTGGTGCCTCGCTCGGCGCTCGAGGAGCTCCTGGGCGGCACGTCAGGCGCAGCAGCGACCCCGAGTCGTAGACCGAGTCGCCGTGCTGAGCGCTGAGCGATCCTGCAGCCAACGCTCGACACGCCGCCCTCGTCCTCGGTTGTCCCCGGCGGGCGTGCCGCTCGGTGTTCGTGTGCGGTCGAGTCGTCGTTCCCGGCGTGGTCAGGGATGGGCACAGACTGGCTTGTTCCGCAGGCGGAACAAGCGGAAGCAGCGGGTGGAAGCGTGTGCAGCCGGCGATCCGGGGCGTGTCGTGAGCTGGCCGTCCCATGATCACGAGCCGCCGGCGGCTTCTGTCCGGCGACCTGGTGGGTCGAGTTGGTCGAGCCCTGAGCGTCTCGGTGAGGCGATCGCGGACGAGGAACGGCTGCTGGTCGGTGTGGAGGCTCGGGTGGAGGAGGAGCGGGCCAAGCTGGCCCGGTTCAAGGAGCTGTTCGAGCGGCGCCACGCCCTGTATGAGGAGCAGGCGTGGTTGCGGCGGGAGCGGTTCCAGGTGGAGCAGAAGGTCCTGGCCTTGGAGCGGCGTGCCGAGCGCGAGCGTCGCCGGTTGGAGCGGCGCGCTGGCAGCGCGGATGGGTCTCGTCGGGGTCGACCGGTGCGCATCGACGTCGACGACGAGGCGTGGGCGGCGCTGAAGCGTGAAGCGGTCCGGCGCCGCTTGTGGTTGGTGTGGTGGCTCGGCGAACTGATCCGGATCGAGGTAGGGGCACTTGAAGGGGGAAAGGTGTCGGGCCGGCCGTCGCACGCGTCGTCGCCGCTCGCCGGGTGAGGCGGAGTCCGTCGCCCCGGACAGCGGTTCCTTCGCATCGATGCCGAGTGACGATCGACTGGGGCTCGTTGCGTGCAGCGGCACTCGACCTCGGGACTCACCCTCGGCCGCTACGTCGGTGAGCTGGCCGAGGCTGCCGCGTACGAGACGGGTTGGCGAGCGACTCGTCCGCGTGTCGGCTGACGCATGTCGTCGGCGCCCGATGGTCGAATCGACGGGCACCTCTGAGCTCTTCGGCGTGTCCCGAGCGATCGCTGTCGCGCTCTGAGCGGAGCCGCGGGGTTTCCTCCGATGAACCCTCTGGGGTTCATCGGGTGAGCCCAAGGAGAGGGTCTGTCAGATTCTTTGTGTAACCGGGCGTGATGGTGTTCATCAGATGTGGTCGGCGATCCGGTCGCCGTAGTGCACGGTAAGGGCGTTGAGGATGGTCTTCCAGCCGTTGATCCGGCCGGTGAGGTCCTGGCGGTTCGGTCGACGCTGCGTGGCGACGAGGTAGAGGACCTTGAGGGCTGCTTGTTCGTTGGGGAAGTGGCCTCGGTGACGCACCGCCCGACGGAACCTCGCGTTCAGGCTCTCGATCGCGTTGGTGGTGTAGACGACCTTTCGGAGCTCGGCTGGGAACTCGAGGAACGGCACGAACTCGGCCCACGAGTTCTCCCACGACCGGATCATCGCCGGGTAGGTGTCGGCCCAGTGCTCGGAGAACTCGGCGAACGCCGACTCGGCGGCCTCGACCGTCGGCGCTTCGTAGATCTGGCGCATCTCCTTGACGATCGTCTGCCAGTGCTTCTTCGACGCGTAGCGCAGCGAGTTGCGCACCATGTGCACGACACAGGTCTGCACGGTCGCGTCGGGCCACGTGGTGCGGATCGACTCCGGGAGCCCCTTCAGTCCGTCGCAGCACACGATGAGCGCATCGGCGACACCACGGTTGCGCAGCTCGGTGAGCATCGTCGCCCACTGCTTCGCGCCCTCACCCCGGATGGTCCGAGCCAGAGGCCGAGCACGTCGCGTTCACCGTCGAGGTTCACGCCGATCGCCACGTAGACGGGCCGGTTCGCGACCTGCGAACCGCGGACCTTGATGACGATCGCGTCGATCAACAACACGGCGTAGATCGGGTCGAGGGGCCGGTTTTGCCAGGCGACCATGTCCTCGACGATCGCGTCGGTGATCTTCGAGATCGTCTCCCGGGAGATGTCGGTGTCGTAGATCTCCGCCAGGTGCGCTTGGATGTCACCGGTCGTCATGCCCTTCGCGTAGAGCGAGATGACGTTGCCGGTGAGCCCGTCGAGGCGGCGTTGATGCTTGGGGATCGTGACCGGTTCGAACGTCCCCGCTCGGTCCCTCGGCATCAGGACTTCGACCTCGCCGACCTCGGTCGTGATCGTCTTCGGGTACGAGCCGTTGCGCGAGTTGCCCGACCCTCTACCCTCGACAGCGTGACGTTCGTAGCCCAGGTGCTCGGAGAGCTCGACCTCGAGTCCCCGCTGCAACACGTGACGCATCAGATCGGTGAGCAGCCCGCCGTCGCCGGTCAACGCGACACCGTCGGCGCGGGCCTGGTCGACCAGACGAGCTGCCCACTCGTCCATCGACGCCGGGTCCCCGCCAGCAGGCACCGGCAGATCCGGCGACGCGTCGTCTCCTGTCGTTCGCTTCGTCATGAGCGCAATCCTTTCGAGCCCACAGCGCTCAGCTGCGGACCATCAGATCACGCCGGTTACACAAAGTTCCTGACAGACCCGCCCGCCGGGCGGGGACACCGAAGTCGTGGTCGAGTATTACCCTGCTCGTCAGTTCTCTTGGTTCCAGGTGAAAGATGCGAACCTTCGTTGCGGGTCAAGCGCCAAGAAGTGGGGCTACCGTCACATTGCGAAGGATCACTACGGCAAGAAGGGCTTCTTGGATGAGAGCGATCTCTACTCGATCCGCTACGTGCTTAGCACGGCCCCACGCATTCGCGTATTCGATCCCCGGCCCAACAAAGAGCACGACTCATATGGCGCGCAGATGACGTGCGCCGTTGTGGAGAGACGCTCGGGCCTGAAGATCGGCGAGGTCATCCGATTCAGCGTCGTGGTGATTGTTAACAACAAGACCGGCAACGTGGTGAGTTCTTACATCCGGGGCAAGGACCCACTCTCGCTCGGGTATCGCCTGGACAAGGACCTTGGCATTCCATGCAGTCCGACCGGCACCCTTTAGTAGGAGGGCTTCTGTGACTGACGGCAGTCAGATTAGGGTTGGGACGAGCGAAGAGCTTGAAGAATTGCTTGTCCGAGAGATCGCGAGCGGACTCGGGGACGCAATTCCCGGGACCGGTGCGAAGCCGGTCCCAGAACTTGTAGGCACTCATTGGGTGATTGCCACTCGGCACGGTGCCTACTCGATCGCGGGCAGATGTTGAAGAAATTGTCCGGGACAGTGCTGTTCGATCGATCGGTGGCGAGGGCCTATCGCTCGACTTCGACACTGTAAGTGATGAAATCGGGGGATTCGTCATCGACGGTCGTCTATCGCTCGGTCTGCTGTAGCGAGCGCGCCGTAAAGGGGTCTGCTGCAGGTTCGGGTCTGCTGCAGATTCGGTTGACAGTCGCTGCGCCGGCGGCCTCGGGCGGATCGGACGATCGCGGATGTGAGACCCGGTGACTGCGGTGTTGGTCCGGGGTCTCGCATCCAAGGATCCATCCAACGAACGCGTCGGTGCTCGACGTCCCGGCAACTCGCGGGCCGGACGAGTTCCTTGCCAGGACTGGGTTCTACGGACCTGCCCGAATCTGTCGGACAGCTCGAATCGGACTCATAATCGGAGGCGCGCGGGTTCGATTCCCGCCCGCCCCACGCGCCGGACCTGTCGCCAGCTGGTGTCAGGTCAGTCGAGGGTCATGGGAACCCTCGGTCTCACTCGCAGTTCGCCCTGTCCAAGGTCACGTCGCCGACCTGCCCGAGGCGACGTTCACCCTCAACGCCCTTGTTGGTCGAGCGTGGTCACCGGTGAACGTCGCTGAAACGGGGTCTGTTGACCGGTAAACGGCGGTTGCGGTCGAGACTCTGGTCGAGGGTGCGGTCGAGATGGTCAGGCCTGACCATCGACGTTGGTCAGGTTCGGGTTCAGGTGTGGTCAGCCTGTCATTGCTGCCGATCGGCAGATTCTCCCGGGCTTCTTCCACACGGTCGCCGGTTCCACGCGCATAGGAGGGGTACCGGTGATGTTCGCCGGTGCGTGTCGGACCTGGGAGGTCGCGATGGATCGGTGGACGGTGACGGTGGAGGAGGCAGCGCAGATGCTCGGCATCTCGCGCTCCTCCGCCTACGAGTGTGTTGGGACGGGCGAGTTGAGGGCTCTGCGGCTGGGTCGGTGGTGCAGGCGGGGATCAGCTCTGGTCGTGACGGCGTCGATGGCCATCCCTACGGGGCCGCGACGCCCGTGCGGTCCGCGAGAGGTCCGCTATTGGTCGGCTCGCGGTAACCCCCTCGACGGAGCCGTTCGGCATTCGGGCGCGCAACCGGCCGTCAACGCATTGGCGGCGAAGGTGTAGACAGGTCGGGTAGGTGCACGGGAAGGGCTGCTGATGACCAAGACGGTGTTTGCGTGGACGGATGCGCTCCTTCCTGTCGCTCGGCGGACGATCGCAGGGGGCGATCTTCCCCGCGTCGCCGTCTGCGCGCTGCTCGTCCTCCTGATCGGCTTGGCTGGATGCGGCGACCCGAGTGAGTCGCAGTCGACCAACGGTTCAGGCGAGAGCCAACGAGCTGAACCCGACCTAAGTGTCGGCGTCTCATCGGCGGCTGGCCTGGGCGACGACTTGGTCGTCCTGACTGCTGCTCCCGACGACCTCTCGAAGAAGCTGGCCTTCCTCCGGAGGAGCGACGGCGGTTGGCAAGAGCTGCCAGACCCGCCAGCCGGCCCTTCGATGCTGGCAAGCGCTGGTGACTCGATCGTCATGGCGTCCATTCGATGCGACTCGGAGTGCCTGGGGAATGGCCGACTCGAGTTCTCGACTCTGGATGCGGATCTATCGTCCTGGCGCCCGTTGAAAGGCCCGTCGGTTAGCGTGGCCGCCGATACGGAGGTAGCGGTAGGCCGGTCGCCACAGGCCTTCGCATGGTTCGAGGTCGGCTCGGTGGCCTACGTGGTTTCGGGCGACGGAACGGTGCAGCAGGTGCCAGAGTCGCCCTATTCCGATAGTGAGACGGCCTTTCGGTGCTTCACAGGCGACTTGGCGGTTCTGGTGCCGTGGCGGCAGGTCCCGGTCCAGGGTGCGGGTGACGCAACTGTGAGAATGACACTGCACGGCGTCGCGATCCGCTTGGATCCGAAGGACGTCCGGGCCGGATGGCAGAAGCTTGCGTCGGTCCCATCCGGTGTCGAGACGACCTATGGGGACGAGTGTGTTGGTGACGCTCTTACCTTTCACAGCGATGGCAAGACC
>JBAOHV010000027.1:0-31238 GCA_037045265.1 Microthrixaceae bacterium
GACTGTCGTGCGGTCCCGGCGGTGTGCGGTGGCGTGCGTCCTGGTCAGACGCACTTTTCACCTCAAAGCGCTCTCCGTTCGTGGGACCCCGTAGGAGGCAGTGTGCGCAAGTCGTGCTAGCACGCTGCTGACATCCGGCGACGCACCGGCAGCGGTACGTAGCCTGCCAGCCTGGAGACGCCGGCGCCGAAGTGGACGACCAGCGTTCGCAGTTTCCCGCAAGGTTCCCTCCCCGACTGCTACCCGAGTCATGGCGCCCGAACGACGTGCGGCTCCACGACTGGCAGCCAGCGCGAGGGTCGTTGCCGATAGCCGTTCGTCACTTCGCACAGCGTGAACACCAGTTCCTCCTTGGCCCGGGAGGCCATGACATGCAGCAAGGCGAGTTCCTCCTGCACCTCGGGATCGGAGTCCGGCCGACCCTTCACAAAGAAGCTGGGTATCTGGCCTTCTTCGAACCCCATCACGATGACCTTGTCGAATCCCTGTCCCTTCCCGCTGTGCCCCGTGAGCAGATGGACGCCGGGACCAACGGGCAGGTCGACGTCGCTGCCGATCCGGATCCGCTCGACCAGGTTTCGAAGGCTCTCCTCGTGGATCAGATCCGCCAGTTCATCTGCTGCATCGCGGAGGTCGATGAGCGTTGACGCGTTCTCTGGCGGCACTTCGGTGAAGCAGCGCAGATACAGCTCCTCCACCTGATCGCGAGGAACGGGCACAGTGCTGAGGACACCGTCGAGATGCTTCCGAAGCAACCGGACAACCTCCGGACGGTGGAGTGGGTGATCCCACGTCTCGACCCCGACGTCGGCAGATCGAGCGTGCTCGAGGAAGACATCTCGCCGGCCTCCGGGCTTCATCCTCGTAAGTACCCCGATGGTGATCTCACGAGGTGGGTCCTCGCCGAGCGCCGTGGCCTGCCAATCCTTGATCCGGTCGAGCAACCATGACGCTTCGGCGGTCTGATCGCCGAAACAGGCGAGGGTCGCGCAGCCCAGTCCTGCCCATCGATCAGGATCAGCGGAGACAAGCGGGGAAGCTCCGAGCTGCATGGCGATCGCGCTCACCACAGCGAGCACCTCCGGCGAGGAGCGATACGACTTCTCGAGCTGGACGTGGTGCGGCTGCCGGTCATGGATGCGAGCAAACACCCAGGCAGGGTCGGCACCGGCGAAGGAATAGATCCCCTGCGCTCGGTCGCCGGCAAACACGGTGCAGCCAGAACCGATCGACTCGATCATGTCGTACTGGACTCTTGTCAGGTCCTGCGCCTCGTCGACGAGGACGTACGCGTACCGCTCTGCGTAGAGATTGGCGACGTCCTCGTTCTGCAGAATCCGGAGACCGAATCGCAGTACGTCGTCGTGGTCCATACGTGACTCGGCTCGGAGCTGGCTCTCATAGAAGAGCGCAGCAGCAGACCCTGTCTCATCGATGTACTCGAGCACCTCTGCATCGGACCGAGGCCCCGATTTCGCCTCCCGAATCACGAGGCGCATCTCCTGCTGCGCTCCGCGCGGCACGTTGTGTTCTTCGAACGCTCGCCTTTCGATTGCCCGGAGCGCCCGATCGTCGGGCAGGAGTTCGCGAACCAAGTCGTCGAGCACATACCTGTGCCGGCTGTAGAGATGAAGCCCGAGCCCGTGGAAATTCATCACGGTGACATGCGTGCGGAAGTGAGCGCCTGCGTGATGGGCGAGGCGGGCCGCGAGGTTGTCCCGAGCCTTGTTGGTGAATGTCAGAGCAAGAATTCGGCGACCAACCGGCAAGACTCCATTTCGGATGCATGCCGCCGACCGCCGGGCGAGCAGCTCGGTCTTCCCGCATCCGGGCGGTGCGATGATGAGTGTGTCCGCCAACGAGTCGAGCTCGCACCACTCGTCCGCGTCCATCACGGTCACTACCGGACCGCCCTCTGAACAAGAGCGCTGACGGTTGTGAGCGCACCTGCCTGCGCCGGCGTCATGCCCTCTCCGAGCGCTGCGGCGGCCTCGACCTTGTTCTTTCGGAGAACGAACTTCGCTAGGTCGGCGGGAGAAATCAAGCTGATGTCGCCAACTGCGGCGGCCGCCTTGATTCCCGCTTCGGTGAACAAGCCGGACGCGATCAAGGAGACCGACGATGTCGACAACACCTAGCGCCGACGCATACTCCTCCTCAAGATCACCGACGCAAACCAGAACGTCGTGGATCGGAAGGTCTGCGACGGTGACGCCGAGGGCGGCAGCAGGAATCGGTGCCTCGTTCTGGTCGACGAGCCCAAGCAGCTGGATGCCGAAGCCAGTCGGTCCGAAAAGGCGGATCGCAGGCTTGAAATTGCTGGCACCATTCAACGCCACGACCGTGACACCCAGCCGGTCCAGTTCGATGCCAAGCAAGCGGGCAACCGCATGCACGATGATTCGGTCCGAAATGCCCTCGACGAAAACGATGCGCTCGGCGGTCAGGGGTTCGAGCGCCGACTCGACCCACCAGTGCTGGCGGCCCTTGGGGTCGTTGGCGTACGCCGATGCAGGGAGCTGCCGAGCACCGCCGGATGTCAAGGCCACCGCTTGATCAGGCGTGAACCGAGCGAGGACCGATGGCGCGTGGGTCGCGACCAGTCGTTGGCCAGGTGCAGACGCTAGGAGTTGCGCAAGGTTGGCCTGACCCCGAGGATGCAGGTGTATCTCCGGCTCATCGATGGCAAGGATGCGGGCAGTGCGTCTCGCCAACAACTGAACGGCGACAACCGACAAAGACCTCAGCCCGTCCGACTGCGCTGAGAGCGGGGTGCGTACGCCGTTGCGATCGAACTGCAGATCGAGATCACCAAGCGGCTCACCAGCGGACGAGCCGGGCAGATCGACTACGACTTCATCCTTGTCGATCGGCTCGGGGAACAGCCCGCTCAACTCACGGGCGAGGTCCTCGCGAAGCGTCGTCAGAGCGGGCGACGCCTTGAGCGTGTCACTGAGGTCTTTCAGCTCATCTTGGATGGCCTTCGCTTCGGTTGGGTCGAGAGTGACCGCCCGTAGCAGGGACCGAACAGCGCTCGTTCGCCCGCTGCCCAGATCCCGATCGGGAGAACGGTTCGCCGGCAGGTATGACCAACCAATGTGGCGCAGGTCCTCTCGGTTCACCGGAGCGTCGTCCACCATCGGCTTCACGAACGATCGCTTGATGTCCAGTCGCTCTGGGTCGATCGCTGAGACCTCGGCCGTGAGGCGAACGGTGAGCCACACACTGCCACTTGCAGCACCGGTGCCGACTTCGATCTTGTCGGCGAAGTGAGCTTTGTCGTCCGCATCAAGGCCCTCAAGCCTGACTTCAACGAGCATGGGCTTCGATGGGTCTCTGAGCTGATTTGGGTCCAAGGACGCCACGAGCTGGTTCCAGGATGCTCCGAGCAGCCCATCGAGCAGTCGAAGCACTGTCGACTTGCCCGCCGCATTGGGACCGACGAGAACGGCGTGGTCGCGGACATCGATGTGGAAGTCGGCAACCCGCTGGTGGTTGGAGATGATGATCGATGAGATCCTCACCCGGGGCCTACTTCGCTGATCGAGACATCGCCGACTCTCACGGGCTCCATGAGCAAAACAGTCACGTTGTCCCGACCGCCGGCGTCGAGCGCCAGACGAAGAAGGGCTTCAACGGCCTGTACCCCGCACGTCTCTCGCAGAGCACCGGCAATGCGGTCTCGGGTGACGAAGTTCGTCAGTCCATCGGTGCACATCAGCACGCTTCGGGCGGCCCCGAACTCGTCGCTGTAGAGATTCGGTTCGATGTTGACTGGCTCGCGCCGGCCACCGAGCGTCTGGGTCACGACCGTCGAAGGGAGGCCGGGCAGTTGTCCGCCGCGCGTCGGAACATCATCGGTGCTGAGCTGAACGAGCCGGCCGTCCATGAACTCGAACACCGCGCTGTCACCCACGTTGGCGACAGCGATGCCGTCGGTGCGCAGGAGCACGGCCGCCGCGGTGGACCCCATCTCCAGCGAACCACAAGGCTCGGACATTGCGTCGTAGATCGCTTCGTTTGCGGCGTGGAACGCCTTCACCAGAGCATCTGGATCGGCCGGGTTGGCGCCGATGATTTGCTGAACGGCCAACCGACTTGCGACGTCACCGCTGGGGTGGCCGCCAAGTCCGTCGGCCACAACGGCAATACACGACCCACCGGAAATGACGACGGAGACGACCTCGCCGTCAACCGACGATGCCCGCAAGTCGGTCGCACCGACGCAGTCCTCGTTGCGGCGTCTCACCGCTCCGGTGTGCGTCGCTGCGCTGATCCGAACCGAGATCATGGTCTCGCCACCAAGAGGCGCGTCGCTCGGTCGTCAACCGCGAAGTCGTCGGCATCCGGCGGCCGCTCTCCGTCGAGCGGCAGAACGCGACCGGACAACTCGATGGTGATCCCCGACGGGATCGCCACAGCATTGCGCTGGCCGACGACCTGTGGAACGCCAGGGGCCAATCGAACATCATCCTGGGTGCCGTCGATCCAGCGCATCATGCTTCCGTTTCGCGACTTGAGGTCCTCTACCTCGACCCTCCCGGCTTTGCGTGTGAAGGCGACGTGACAGCGGCTGACAGCATCGACGCCACCGGCGGGCAATCGCGATTCGAGGCCGACGCATCCCTTCGAGTCGTTTCGGCCGACCACCACCCGGTCACCTTCCTCGAGCAGCAGGCGGAGGCGCTCCTCGCCATGTAGGAAAACGATGAGTTGGGAGGCCGCCGATCGCGGCTCGCCGACAACCAGCGACCGGTCACAGCTCGGGCACACGAACTCGTCGGCACGATCGTCGAAGCGCGGTAGCTCCGGGAGGCGCTCCGGCCAGAGCTGCGCAAGCAGGCAATGCGGGTTGCTGCATCGGAAGTACGTCTCGGCGGCGCGTCGGATAACGCTCTGTCGTCGGAGGCGCCGGGCTTTCAACTCGGCGCTCTCTTCCTTCCTCGACAATCGATGGTGGGTGTGCACTCCCATGTCCCGCAGGAACGGGCGAATCGTCTGGTCAGGTCCGGGCTCCCAACCCACGAATCGATCGGTGGTCCCTTGGATGGCGGGGTAGGTACGCCGGAAGTCGTCGAAGCTATCCATCGAGGCGACCAGCGTGCTGGCGGTTGCCTGGGCGCCGAAAGCGAGTTCGAGGAGACGTTCATCGGCGATGGAGCTGTACTCCAATGATCCGCTCTGTTCCAACTCCCGCAACCGGCGCTTGCCAGCCGGGTGGAGCAAGGAGGGAAGGCTTCGATCCGCCACTTCGCGAACTGCGCCGAACTCGATGTCGCTGTCCATGAGCGCTTCCACGAATTGATCGAGCAGCGTCGCGTCGGCTCGCACACCGACAGGGAGCAAGCGCGAGTCGCGGCAGAGATTCGACAGGTCAACCACGAGGGGCGGGCCGCTTGCCGTTCGGGTCACAACGAAGCCCGAATAGTTTCGAGCGCGACCTTCATCTCAATTGCCGTCTGGAAGCGAACGTTGCGATCAGGCGCGCAGGCGCGGAGGAGGAGCTCGGCGAGACCTGCGTTGAGATCCGTGCGGAACTGGCGTGGGTCGCGTGGTTCGACGTCGAGCGTCGGCCGGGCTTGGAGGTAGGGGTGCTGCCCATCGCAAAGCAGCTCGTAGAGCGTGACGCCAACAGCGAAGAGGTCGGTGGATACATCCCACCGAGTGAGGTTCGCATCGGGCGGCTGATACGGCGGCGTGCCCGACACGGTGCGGACCGGATCACCGACTCGTGAGGCGATGTTGAAGTCCAGCAGCTTCGCGCCTGCACGCGTCAGCATGATGTTCTGCGGCTTGATATCTCGATGAACCAGCGCGTTCTCGCTGAGCGACATCAACTCGTCGTACTCATCGGCGGTGATCTCACCCTCTCGCTTCTTCAGGTCGAGCGCGTCGAGGCGCTCACTGTCGGGATGGATCGCAACGAGTGCGCTGAGGACGTCGAGGGCTACGTCGACGGACTCCCGATCGCGAAGCTGCTTCTTGCCAGTCGTGTAGTCGGCGAGGAGCTCACCCTCGATGTACTCCATGATGAGGTACCACTCGCCGTGATCGGTGCGGTCGGCCCAGATCACTTTCACGACGTTGGGGTGATGGACCTTGCGGAGCGCGCTGATCTCACGGCGAACAGCGTCGTAGCCGGCGGCGTTGTCGAACAGCTTCAATGCCCGCTCAACGCCCTCGACGACATCGCGAACTCGGTAGACCTTGGAGAAGCCGCCAGCGCCGAGCACTTCTTCGACCTCGAACCGGCCGCCGATCGTGTCGCCTGCGGTGAAGTCGCGGCGCCGGGGTGTTCGACGACACCTCCTTCGGATCAGGTGCAGGCAGCACTTCGCCGTCGGCGGTTTGACTGTCGACCGGATGAGCGTCGACCTCGCTCTCCATCCGCAGTCGGTGCCGCACGGACTCATCGCAGTAGACGATCGTGTCCGCGGCGTCGCCGATCCGATACGAGAGATCGACCTTGCCGAACTCGGCGGCGCCGATGAACGCCTGAGCTTCCTTCACCCGTCGACGCATCTCGAGGGCGAGCGTGGCGGCCCACTCCAGGAAGTCATCCGGGACTTCCATCTCCGGGTTCGGGTACAGAAGCCGGAGGAGTCCGTCGACGGTGTTGTTGGCAGCCTTGCGATCACGCCCGCTCAGTGCGGTGCCCCACTCGAGCCGGCCCTGGAGCACGTCGAGGCGCGTAGTGCGGCGGAGTTGACTCCAGACCTCGGCGAGGTAGTCGCTGACGAAGCCGAAGTGTGCGGTGAAATACGAGGGGTCGAGCTTGGGAACGTCCCAACCGGGCAGGTAGGCATGGATGCGGTCCATGAACGCGGTGTCGTCGCGCATCTCCTTCGGCAGGGGCGCCAGCAGGTGTCCGACTCTGAGCTGGGTGTCGACGTCGACATCGAAGTTGCCGACCATCACGATTCCGCCCTCGGCGCGGATCGATTCACGGCCTCGGCTGAACTCTCCGGACTCCATGTAGCCCTTGAGGATGTTCACGCCTTCCTTCTGGTCGAAGGAGACGCCGGAGACCTCGTCGAAGCAGATGACGTCGTATTGGGCGACGAGGCCGCGTCGACCCGTGTTCATGTTGACGAACATGTTGGCGATCGTCGCTTTGCCGCCCGACACGAGGTGTGCGTACGGCGACACCTGTTGGAACAGGTGGGACTTGCCGGTGCCGCGCGGGCCGAGTTCAACAGCGTTGTAGTTGCGGACGACGAACGGGACCATCCGGGCAATCAGGATGTCTTGCTCACGGCGACTCAGTCGGCTGGGTTCGAATCCAACACTGCGGAGCAGCAGGTCGCGCCACTGATCGAGCGTGAACTGGGCACGGCCGGCAGTGAACGTGCCGAGCGCGTCACGCGAGGACATCTGAATCGGTCGGATGGCTTCGACGCGAAACGGTTGTCCCCCTTGATCCTTGGCGAGAGCTGCGATGTACTCCAGCGTTACCTCGGCGTAGAAGCCCCCGGTGAGCATCCGTTGGTGGGCATCGACAAGTTCAGCGGAGATGTGGATGTCGTTCAGCTGCAGGCTCGGCAGCTCGGCCTTGTACGCGTCGCTCTTCGAGTCGAGCCGTGCCCGGAGCAGGTCGATGATCTTTACCCGCCCCTTCTCCCGCGCACGATGCTTGAACAGCTCCTCCTCGCCGGCACGCACCGTTCGGTCTCGCATCGACTGCTGCACCATCTCCAGTCCCGCGGCGATCTCATCCGGGTCGGTCGTGGCGCAATAGCGGCCCAGCATGAACTCGCCGACGTAGGTCGGCACCGGGTACTGGCCGCGGAACTGCTGGGCGAGGTCCTTCTTAACGAGGTAACCGTCGAACGCTCCGGCGGCGAGGGTGTCGAGTGCGTCGAGGTCAGTCATCGATTCTGTCCCACAGTTGTTTCGCGTTGGAGGAGAAGGGAGCCGTCAGCTCCGACTACGACCAGCTGTGCGAGCTGACCTTCGAGGTCATCATCCTCGACCAGGAGAATCACCTTGCCAGTCCCACCGGTCAGCCGAGCGAGATCGGCGATGCTCGACCCTGGATCACCAGCGTGACGACGCAGATCAACCCTCGCGCCATCAGGAAGATCGGTGAACTCGACGACCAGTGTGAGACCGCGCCACTTGACGCTGGTGATCTCGGCCCGCGAAATCGATGCGGTTGCGGCGGTACGCACGGTCAGTCGCGGCACGATGCACTCTTGGGGGCTGACGCCACCATGCTCGTAGGTCTGGTTGGCCTCGAAGCATGAGATCCCCGGAGCGACCGCTATCCGCACATCCTTGTCCCAGTGCCAGGGCACCGTTGGAACATCAACGGATGCACCATCCTTCACTCTTGCGCACCGGCCCTTCTTCGACACGGTGGCAGCAACCGGCAGGCCCTCGTTCTTCGGAAGCCCGGATGGCAGCAGCACCCATCCGTGGTCGGTGACAACCGTGACCGTTGACCAGCCAGCGTCGAGCAAGTCCCGAATCCTGCGGGCGATGCGCGACACCTCGTCGTTGATCTCGTGGGCGAGGCGGACTCCAAGGTCGTGTCCCTTGTGGTCAACTTCGCCGGTCTCGGTCCACGCTCGGCCGCTCGGATCACCGGTTTCGTGTGGTCCCAGCACCTGCACGCCTACCACGTCCAGCAGAGAGCGCAGCACCTGTACGCCGGCCGTAGCGCCGCTCGTCGCCCGGCAGGCGTCGAGAGCCGCTCCTGGCCCCAGGAGAGACTGGTCGATCGGGACGAGCACGGGCTTTGCGGTCTGGGTGACCGTTGGCAGCGCTGCTAGACCCACCGTCGTCGACACCAGGGCCCCTGCGCCATCCAGTCGTTCGACAAGTAAATGGGCGACGTCGAGGCGAAGCCCATCGACGAAAACCACGACCTCTCCGGTCAGGAGCTTCGGGGCGGCGGTGGCGACGTAGCTGCCGGAGTTGGCCGCCGGTCCCACCGCGTCCAACAGCGCCTTCGCTCCGTGATCGAGCCACGGCCGGTAGATCGCCGTCAACGTGGACGATACGGCCGCAAGATCCGCCTGGCGATCGACTTCTTCCAACGCTCGCAGGACCGAACGGTCGACCTTCCACCCGTTGGCGGCGTACCACCCACTGATCTCGCCAACGGAGCCAGAAGGGCTCGTCGAGGCGGTGCCGCGAGCGATCTCCGCGAGGTGCTCCAGCGCCAAGGCGAGAGGCGTCCACCCGAGGTCAGCCCACACGTAGCCGCGGCGAGCCTTGTGCTCCTCCTCCAGCTTCAGCACCACCTGCCGCGCATTGCTCGCAGGTAAGTGCTCCACTCCGGTCAATGCATCTCGCAGCGCCTCTTCCGCATCCGCTGCCGGACCGGGCCATGAACCCGGGCTCGACAAGATGAGCTGCGCGGGCTGCGCCTCACGCAGCCGGCTCGGCACACCCGGGTACTCCGCCGGCGACTCCCTGAAGCGCTGCCACACCTGCTGCCACGCCCCCTCACCCCCACCGAGTCGACGCGCTGCCTCGATCACGCCAGCCGAGGCGGGATTGAAGCCGTAGTCGGTCTTGCACTGTGCGACAAACGCGTCCCATGCGGCACCGCCGAGCTCGTGTTGCACGGCGCTTGGGTCATCGATCCAACGCAGCAGGAGGCGCACCGGGTCGGGGTTGAGCAACGCATTGATGAAGGTCGCATCGATATGCCTGCCTTCGAGACGCGAGATCGGCTCACGAACCAAATGATCGAGGCCTGCGATAAGTGACTGGGCAGTTGAGTCGTCGCCCGCGACACTCAGGCCGAGGCCGCGCTCGTTGTTCGTCAGCAGCGCTCGAACAGTCCAGTCCTTGCCACTGCTCTGCGTGAACCACTGGCTCCGGTGTTGCAGTGAAACCAGCGGCGCCAAGCGCTGATCGTCCGATGCGGCCGATCGAAGATCGTCGCGGGATACACCCGGCAGGTAGACGACAGGCAGACCAGCAGGCCCGTCAAACTCGACCGTGCCAGCCATTACGCAGCGCAACCAGAACGCCGGCCCTCGCCCACCCTCCGGGTCGTGCGAGGCCAAGGTGATTACCCGGCGCCGCTCGCGGAGGCGACTGATCGCGCTCTCCCAATGTCGAGCCTTGTCCGGCCACAACAGAGCCACCGGCGGGGCGAAGACGTTTCCATCGCTAGTCGCCGCCGCGTCGAGCACAGCGGCGAGACGATCAAGGAGCGTCTCGCTCACGTTGGAGCTCCCTTTGCTGCACGCTTCTCGGCGGCGGTGCAGTGAACATCGTTCAATCGCTCTGAACCATCGGGGTTTGTCCCTCGATCCTTACGCCAGTGAACGTTGAACGAAGATCGCAGGACACCAGCCTCCACAAACGGCCGGACGTTGACCCTCACGCCGTCGTTCATGTCCGGGTTCCACCCGATCGGCTGCTCAGACAGCGGCTTCCACCGCACGTAGATGTCATACGGAGGCTCACCGTCGAGGATGAGCTCTAGCGACCGGCGGAGCTTCGACGCTGCCGCCAGGCGCGCTTCAGCCCCAGGCCTGTCATCCCGCGCCTCGGCACGCTGACGCTCGATCCAGTCGCCGAGGTACGTGTAGGTGAGCTTCTCCAGCGTCTTGCGATCGAGTTGGTGGTAGTTCACCAATGCTGCGAATCCGTCGCGCAGGCCGTCCCAGACGTGCCAGATGAATGGCCGGTGCCCAAACAGCACACAGTGCTGCTTGAAGAAGTCGTCACGAAGCCAGTCAGAGAGATTCTTCTTGCTCCCGGTCCTCTGCAGCAGCTCCTTCTGCTTCGCTTGCGACCACGCTTGCCCAAACGCCACGCTGAGCATTTGCTGGAGTCGCTCAGTTGCAGCCGACTCGCCCGCAACCGACGGAAGACAAACGATTCCATCGGCGTCAGCCAGACTGTCCAGGCTGTCCGATTCGAGCTGCTCTGGCCATCGATAACCCACCAAGCGCGCGACTGCAACCTGTAGCGGAGCAGTCGACCCGGACGGTCGTCCATCGAATAACCACTGCGTCGGGTCAGCAGACGACGGGGCCGGCAACCCGTCGGGGAATCGCTGAGCGGCAACCGCCCGCCAGTGTGGGGCGTCGAAGGGCACCTTGATCATGTAGCCCGCCCCAACGATGATCTTGTTGTTGATCTTTCGAACTTCTTCCGCGAACGACGGGGAGGACGCGAAGCACCAGAGTGCTGCCAAATCTGACGAGTTGTGCGGAATCAGCGGGACGCTCGCCTGGTTGAAAAACTCGCCCTGGTAGAGAGTGGCAGAAAGACTTCCTTCACTCACCAGCACCCCGGGAGTTCCCACCACGCTGGGAGGATTGAAGTTGTGCGCACTGGAGTCCCTGATGAGGGAACCGGTGCCACTCTCCCACCTAAGTAACGACTCTCGACCACAGAAGTCAGCTGTGGAGCCTGGTGCGGTGACAAGCCGCGCCCAGGTCGACGATTCAGCTGCCACCTCCCAGAAGCTCAGAACGAAGCGGGCACGATCGCCAGTAACGAGCCCCTGCCAGCTGTCGGCAAATTCCGAGAGCGGAGACACGTCACTAGCGCCCAAGGACAAGAGGGTGTCGGGCCTCGAACGGAACGCCGTTTGGCTCAGATGCACGAGGGCCTTCGACCGAAGCGCCTCCTCCTTCGCCTTGAGACCCCGATCACTCCTGAGGTCGAGAGCGAAGACGTCCGACGCGTCTCCCGAAGCCGAGCTGATAGTCAGGAGCGCTTGCACGACCTCGCCCGAGATTGCGGAAAATGCCCCCGGTCCGAGGATGCAGAACGCATGAGTTGACGTCTCCGCCAACCAGGAGCGGCGGAAGGTTGAGAACCGAGCAAGGAATGACCAGTTGAGCTGTGTAACTGCGGCGATGCTTCCCTGCGACATCTCCCTGCACCGCTCCAGGAACACCGTCGCCAAGTCATACGCGGCGTTGGGGTACCGAGCCTCACAATAGGAGACCAGCACAGGATCTGCAGTTTGCAATCCGAGATACGGAACGTTCGTAACCAGAAGGGTGTACTTACGAGACAGAAGGTCCGCAGCGCGAGCTATTCCACTGGCATCGGCGCCAAGCACCATCGCAGCGGGATCGTCGCGTTCCCCCTGTTGTGCCTTCTGCAGAATAGGAGCCACGTCCTCCCAATCGACCTCGTCAAATGACCGCTGCAGCCCTGACCCATCAGCTATCTCGCTCGTGCGTTTGGGGTTAATTAAGCTGCCCAACGTTTCGGCGTGCCGAAACAAAATGTGAAGCCGCACAAGGGCCTGCTCCATTCGGTCGTCACCTGCTGCCAATTCCTTCCACTCGTTCACGCCGGCCTTTACGGGGATCCCAGAGCAGGCGATATTCGGCACGGGCAGCTCCCGCCATCCTCCGCCTGCCTTCCACGCGTGCAGAGCCAGCGCGAGCATGGCGATCTGCACACACCGGGGGTCCAGCTCCAGGCCGAACAAGTTGTCGCGCAGGACTGCGTCCTGAGCGGCAATCGGCGAGAGTCCTTCCTCCTCCGCTCGCATTGGCCAGAGCATCGAGAATGCTTCAACGAGAAAGTGACCTGACCCACAGCACGGGTCCATGACCGTTACTTCGGCGACGGTGCTGGGCCAGACGTCAAATTTGCCAGCTGCGATACTGCCGTCGGCGGCCCGGCGCAGGTAGCCGAATTCGTCCGTAAGTGGACTGTTTGGGTGGCGTGCTGCCCACCACGCTCCCAGTGAGTTGTCCAGTAGAAAGCGGACCATGTAGTTCTCAGTGAAAAGCTGCGTCACCGGGCCGATGTCCGCTCCGCCAATCCTGACTTCTGACGCGTTGACCTCATCCTTTCTGTCCTTCTGCCAGTACTGGTAGACCCAACCGAGGGAGTCGGCGGCAGCGAACACACTCGACGGAAGGGCAGCCAGAATGCCTTCAAGCGCGAGGCGTCCTTCTGGTGGGAGGCGCAACTGAACGCAGGGGTCTTCGACTCTGAAGATGCCGGGGAGGATTTCTGACGCGAAGCGCGCGGCGACCGACCACCCGTCGGGCTCACCTAGCGAATCGGCGAGCTCCTCGCAGTCGTCGACGGTGACGGGGGCACGGTACTCGGGGTGGATGAGCAGGTTGTTCTCTGCGAGGAACCGGGCAAACAGCAACCGGTGCCATTGCTCGTAGGCGCACTCGGTGACAAGCAGCCTGAGATCTTCAGAATTGTCGCCGAGCTGACGTGCCTTGGCTCGCAACCCCCGGCGAAGTTGGCGATCGCCGTCGTTGAGGTGGGAAGGCGGGCGCTCGTTGGTGATTGCCAGCGACGTGAGCGCTGCCCGGACGGCCTGTTCTGAGGCGCGCCGACCCTTGGTACAGGCGTCCTCAAGAAGTTTCCGTTGGTGAGATGTGAGTACAGGCACGGTTTCGATCCTCAGATGATGATGGTCTCGCCATCGGCGATGTGTCGGAGGAGCTGTTCACGCAGGCCGACCAAATAGGCGTCGACATCGGATTCGGTGCGCAGAGTCGCAGAAGGTGCGGTGACAGTCACGGACTTGGGCTCAAGTTTCTTGGCCGCAGCCTGCCGGACGGCCGCGACTTTGGCGGGGACGGCCTGGCGGCGCTCTCCCCAGGCGTTAAGGGGCATGGAGTCGAGCGCTCTCAGCAGTTCCTCGTCGGATCCAACGGATGGGATGTCTGCGATGGACAGCCCCGACGAGGCCAGGAGCGACTGACGATCGGCCTGGCCGAGTTGCTGCCACTCGGCCGATGCCTCGATGTCTGCGAGTGCGTTCGCCTGGTCCTCTTTCGCAGCGTTCGCGGCGTGGATCACGGCAGTGCGAAGCGAATCAGCCAGGTCTTTGATGAGCGGTGCCACCGGGTCCGGTGTGTGCATCAGCAATCGCGCGGTCTCGACTGCGTCGCGCTGCACCTTTATGGCTTCGGTCACTTCGAGCGCGGCAGCATGGGCGAGGAGCCGATCGAGCGTCATCCACGCCTGCTCTCGACCTGGCCGCTGTGCTGCGGCGGCAGACCATGCTTTGGTGTCCTGGCGGAGCTGTTCCGCATGTTCCGCAACGGCTCGAACTTGTTGATTGCCCACCAGTGCACCGATACCAACGATGTGCGATGTATCGGGTGGCTCTGGCCAGGGCGGGGGGCCTCCCGCACGGGTGGCGAGGTCGAGGAGATGCTGAACCAGCCCGCTGATGGCGACGCCCTCCTTGCCGGCGATGTACGGAACGTTTGCCTCGGTCAGCACACCCCGGACGGCAAGCTGCTCCTGCTTCGTAGGGGGTTCGTCCTCTTTGAAAAAGGTTGCCTTACCAATCTGAGTGGCGGGCAGCTCCTTTGGACCGTCGACGGCATGGCCGTCGCGTTCGGCGCGAAGGTTGCCGCTTGCGAGCAACGCGAGTAGTGCGCCGTCGACGGCATCTTTGGGCCACCCATAGGGCGCGTCTCCGAGGTCGCGCTGGAGATCGCTGCCCTTGGTCCCGGACCCGGACGTCCGTGCAAGCACCTCTTTGCAGACGGGGTTCGCCGGGATCTCCCCTTGCCAGCCAACGACGGCGAGGGCGTCGGGTGCCCCTTCCCGGGCCTTGGTGATGACCTTGCTCCACGCGGGATCGTCTGCGGCCAAGAACTTTGGAAACAGCCGAGCGAGGGAGTGGTTGCCGGCGGTTTCCACGGCATCTCGCAGCGTGCTCGTGGTGAGCTCATTGCCGCCGCCTTGGAAGACCCTCGACTTGGCGATCACCGCCGCGAACAGGCTCGCGAGCCGCTGTTGGCCTTCGAGCATTCTGGACTGCATGCCTTGCTTGGCTTGGCGGCCTTCGTCGGTTTGGGGTTCCGGCCGCTGGCTTGCCGTGTCAGTGGCGGCTGCGAAACTCGCCAGCGTGTCGGCGATGGCTTCCGCGTCGATTTTCGGAAGCAGCACGAACACGGTGGGATTGTCGTTGCCGGCTGCGGCGGCCGCTTCTCGAACTTTGGCTTCGGTCACCCCCCATTCGTCGCGGATCCACACGGGGACGGTTGCACCGTCGATCTTGGGTGTGTCATCTCCCCAGTGTCGGGTGAGCTTCCTGGATTCCTTGCTCTTGCCGTGGAGAAGTTTGAGTCCAGCAAGTTCGTTGTCGATCGCCCGCTGGAGCCAATCGTTCCGAAGCGACGACATCCGTGCGGCGTCGGCACGGATGGAGGTCCGGCGTTGGTTGAACTCCTGCGTCCACTCTGCACCCTCGGCCGTCTGGAGCCGGAACTCCTCGCCGAGCTTCATCACCCGGCCCTGCTCGACGAGTTCTTCGAGGATGCGGGGCACGTCTTTTCTGAGCCTTGCGCCGTCGAGAGCGAGATCTTCGACGAGAAGGTCGGCGATCACCGGAGCGGTTGCACGCACACCCATGTCGCCGACTCCGTCGTGGGGGAGCTGGGAGATGACGAACACAAGTGATGCGGCGCGGGACTTGAGCTCTCCGTCGGCGGAGCCGTCGTCGAGCGCTCGAATCAGCTCGTCGATCTCCTTCAAGAGCACGCCGCTCTGCAACATGCTGGCGGACTCGGAGCGGAAGACGAAGTCGCCGCCGATGACCGTGCCGAGGGGCTTGTCGGCAACGCTGCGGGCGGCCTCGTGGACGATCTTCAGTTGCGTTCGCAGTACCCCTGCTTTGCCTGCCTTGTCGATCGCCCGTAGGGCCCGTTCCCAGAATCGACGGCGGGTGGGCAGGAGCGGGTAGTCGGCCACGATCGTCGCCTTGTCGGCGCCTTTCGCCTCCAGCCGTGTGCCACCGAGTTGCCGGTCTATCTCACCGGAGGCTTTGCCAAGTGCAGCCTCGATGTCGGCCACCTTGTCGGCCTTCTTGCGGAGCACGACCTTGCGGACGACGGTTTCAACGTCGGTATCCGACAGAGCGACGGTGACCGAGAACCGATCGATGAGCTTCTGGAGCGTCGGGTTCGCTGTGAGCGCGGCCTGGCCGGTGGCGACCACCAAGACCTGACTGTTGAATCGCGAGGCGCAGTCCTCAGCGATGTACTGAACCTGCTCGGCAACCTTGTTGTCGTCATTGATGAACTGCTGCATCTCATCGAGGACGATCAGGGTCAACGGGATCTTGCCCGCGACCGTGCCCTGCAGGCGCAGAACGTCCTCCATGACGTTGAGCATCTGGGCCCGATCGATGTCGTCCACCATCGGGAACTGAGCTTGCAGGGCTGCGCTCACTGCTCCTGGTGTGGTGCCGAACGTCGCGCCCGCGTCGATCAGTGCCTGTGCGAGCACAGGCGAGACGTAGAGGTTTCGAAGCTCGTGCGTCAGGCTCTTGCCCTTCGACTCGATCTTGGCTCGCACTTCGTCGTAGAGCCCCTCTTGATGGAGCCAGAGAGCAAGGCGCGCCGGGCCGTATTGCTGCGGGAGGCCAGCCGCGTCGAACACGACCCCGAGGAATGCCAGCCGAACCGACCCAGAGGCACCCGACCCGAGCGTTCCTGCCGCCGACCACAAGCCGCCACCGCGCTTGCCCGCAGCAGACAGCTCTTTGAGGTGCGCCACGATGTCAGCGGGCAGGGTCGTTAGAGACCGAGCCGAAGCTCCTGATGGAAGCGGATAGTCGCGCCACAGGTACTCGAGAACGCGCATGAGGTGGGATTTGCCGCTGCCGTAGAAGCCGCTGACCCACACAGCTGGTTGCTCGGGTTGTGCGAGGTGGCCGAGGAACTGGTCGAGGATCCGCTCGAGCCCACGCTCGTACTCCCCCTCACACACGAAGCTGGTCAACTCCCATTCGAGGGTCGCCCAGTCGCCGTCATCCTCGGGGTTCTTGACCTTGGCCACGCCGAGGTTGGGGATGTCGCGCAAGGTCGGATCGACGGCGAACACATCTCGATTGGTCAAGGTCACAGGACCGCCCCCTTGTCGGCTGTGATGAGCACAGCGTGGTAGTTCCATCCGTCTCGCCCGTTGAGGAGGCGGTAGTTGTTCTGTTCGACCTCGCCCGGGAAGAACACGAGCAGGCGGCCTGCTATCAGGTCTTCGATCCGGTCCACCAAGGTCGACACCTTCACGCGATCGCCGAGCCCGAACAGGCTTCCCGCGCCGATGAGGCCGACGATTGAGTTCGGTGTGCTCAGCTCGAGGAGTTGCTGGCGCACATCGGCAACGAGCGTGTCGACGAAGCCGGCCATCTCGGGTTGGATCAGCTTCGGATTCTCGAAGTAGGCCTCGCGGTATTCGTGATCCGCCATCCACTTCTCGAATGCGTTGGTGATGTCGATCAATGCCCACTCGTGGCCAGCCGCCTTGGACGCAGTGTCGAACTCCTGGAGATGCAGCCGCAGTCGGCGCTCGTCGTCCGGCGAGTACACCGCCATCCAGACGCGCTGGGCGGGTGCCAGGCCCGTGGGCCAAGGGAGTCTGGTGAACCGCTGGTAGTTGCTGATCAGGTCGTCGATGCGGCTCACACCAGCTGCCCTTCGAATGGCCGAAGGAGCTCGCTGAAGCCCACTTCGATGACCCCACCACTGTTGCGCAGATCGATCAATGAACGTTGCGACGCCACTGAGGCCAGCTCGATCAGCTGATGCCGTGGCTGATCGAGGACTCGCGCCCAGATGGTGTCGAAGAGGGCCGGCCCCTCAACACCCTCGAGGTGACCGAGCAGCAACGCATAGGCAACTGTCGACGGCGTGCACGTAGCCCGCTGGCGGACCTTCTCGGTGCGAGCACGAGTCACGAGGTGACCTGTCTGGCCCCAGGAGGCAAACGTGTTCCGGCCGATCTTGGCCAACGTCGCCGTGCTGTAGGCCGTCGGGAACGTCTTCTCGGCCGCCGCTGCGAACGCCACGCTCGTCACCTCATCCCCTGGTTCGAAGTCGAACACTGCCGCAGCACTGGCGCGATACACGGCATCGCGGGCGAGCGCGCACAAGCACGCAAGAAGCGGCTGGCCGTTCGGGTCGTCCGTCCATAGGTCTCGAAGCGCACGGAACAACGTTGAATCAGGACGCAGGAGGTAGAGCTCGCGCAGGTAGCGAAGCGTTCGTCGTCGTGATCCGGCGGTGCTCTTACCGAGGATGTTCTGCTCGAGCACGGCTTGCTCGTACGCCGAAGCAGGCCGCGGATCGGTCGACATATCTGAGTAGCTCAACGAGCGCGGGGACGATGATGGTGTGACTCGTCGTCGCTCCGCCACTGCGGTCGCCCGGCACGATCTCGCTGCTACTCATGGCCGTGCTTCGCGTTCTTGCTGCCAGCGGAGGATGTCCTGCCGCTGCCACAGCCGAACTCGGCTATCGCTGCGATCCACCACCGGCCGCGGGAAGTCCGGGTAGCGCTTGAGATAGGTCGTCACGCTGCTCGGATGGGACAGACGGAGAATGGCCTGCACCTCTGCAGCACCGATCAGGTCATCGGGGTCCACCATCCTCGCCATTGCAGCAGTCTAGAGAAGTCGACAGCAGTTCGCCCGCCTTTCGTCGTCCGAGGCGAACGTCAGAACGTCGGATCCCGGAGCTTCGAGGACGAACTCCGAGCTGAAAGGCTGCGCGCTGCGGCGCCTCAGGCACACGAATCTGCGACGGAACGCGGGTCGCCTACGGCGCCCGGACCGAGTGCGTGACAAGCACCTCACTCAGGTCAACGACCATCGCGGGGTCGGACACAGCCGATCGGTGCGGCGGATTCGGCAATCCGGCCAGGAAGGTATGCACGAGGAACTCGAATCGCTCGTCTGCAGGGGAACGCAGCTCCGACACAGCGACGAGAGGCGCACCGGCGGCATCCATCCCCTCCAGGGAGGTTGCACCGGCTGCCTGAAGGCGATTCACGGCGACCGCCTCCTCACGAGCAATCCAACCCAGGAGCGATGTGTTCAGCGTGTCGTACACCCGCTGCGCAAACGACGGCTCGAAACCTACGCCGGTGAGCATGAGTACGAAGGCGTGGTTGAGCTTCACGAAACCGTCACTCATCCGGAACCGGCCCAGGCCAGCGGCCGCAAACCCTGGCATCTCGTCGGCGAGGCGGCGAAGACCGTTGGCGTAAGACCGAAGGGAGTCACGCCAGTCCGCAGGGTCGGCGGGCGGGACGATCTCTAGTCGGCGAATCAGGCGATCCGACACCAGGTCGATCAGCTCATCGCGGTCCTGCACCCAGCCGTACAAGGATTGATGAGTGACGCCGAGGCGCTCGGCCACGGCGGCCATGGTGAGATTCTCGATTCCGAGCTTGCAGGCAGCATCGACGATGTCGTCGCGGCTGATACGCGGCGGGCGACCCCGTCGCCGCTGCCCATCCGCGGCGTAGGTCATTGGGACCACCATAGGCGAAGCGGCCCGTGTGCAGGAATTACCTGCTCAGCGCTTTTCTTGCGCCCGCAGTTTTGTGCAGTACTATTCGTGCTCAGCTGCCGCTCCTGCGGCGGTCGGGATGGGGGAAGGGCGACGATGCTCAGCCAACTCGATCGGGGTGCAGTCACTGGACTGCAGGGACAGTTCGTCGGTCTTCCGCGGCCTGGTCACCGGCTCCCTCGACCGAGTTGTCGCGCTCCGCACCTGAGCGGGGTGGGTTCCATGGTGTGCAAGCACCACGCCTCCGCCCAACGCGCCCTTCGGGCGCGTCGATCTGTCGAGTTGCCCAGGGGCCAGAGATGGGAATCGGCCAAGCGCTGACCATCCCTGCCCGCCGGCGTCACGACCGCCGCGCGTCGTGGGCCTCGGCCGCCGCGCCCTCGATCGCTGCAGCTCTCATCCTGACTACACGACCCGACGCACCCACCCTGAGTTCCCTCGTCGCTGGGGTCGGGCTTGCCGCTCTCGCAACCGCGGATGCGGTCTCCCACCGGCTCCCCGCCAAGCACGTGAGGGCGTTCGCTGGTCTGACTGCCGCGAGCCTGATCGGTGCGTCGTGGTGGCACGACGAGTGGAGCCCGCTGCTCCGGGCCGTCGAGGGCGCATCTGTCGTCGCACTCTTGCTCGGCGCGCTTTGGCTGGCGCTGCCCGGGGCGATCGCGTTCGGTGACCTGAAAGTCACCGTCGTTGCATTCGCCGCCGCAGCCGCCGTCTCGTGGCGTGCTGGCGCAGTCATGATCGTCTTGGCGTGCGTGATCGGTGGCTGCATCGCCGTGATCGCGAGGGTGACTCGTCGGCACCTCACGTCAGCGCAGCCGACCATTCCGTTCGTGCCGGGACTCGCGCTCGGCTTCGTCGTGGGGGTGATGGTTCCGTGGTGAGAGGTCGACTGATTGCAATCGTGCTGACGGCCGGCGTGCTGGCAAGCGGATGCTCGGGTGACGGCGCGGCCGGGCCGACGACCGACTCGCAGGCACCGAACACAACAGCCACAGCCAGCTCCGCGCCATCCTCGACAGTTGCTCCGAGTTCGACGCCGGCACCAACGACGAACGCTCCGTCAACCAGCGCGGCACCGTCGACGTCGCCGCCGAGCACGGTCGTCACGAGCGAGAGCCTGCAACCAACCATCGAGCAGCTCGTCGACTCGTACGACGCGGTGGTCGCCGAGATCCTCACCAACCCGAGCGTCGCTTCGAACGTCGACGACGCACTGGTCGGCCGCTACCTGGCTCTCTTCCCTGAGAACAGCGCATTTGCGACCGGGGCACTCGGATTCTGGGCGAGCGAGGCCGCTGCTGGCCGCTTCTACCGCGCCGGGCCGCGAGGAGCGATGTACGACTCAACCGTGCAATCGGTCGAGTTCCGCAGCGAGACCGAGGCGGTGGCGAAGGTGTGCACGATCACCTCGATCCAGATCGTCGACAGCAGCGGTGCGGCGCTCGAGTCCCAGGGCGGCGTCAACGGTGGCGAGGTCGTCGTCGTGCGAGTAGGTGACGACTGGCTGCTTCGTGATCTGACCGAGGCACCGCCCGATAACTGCCCGCGGCCCGGGGATTCGTAATGCGAACGCGCACCTGCGTCGCTGCCATCGGCGCCACAGTCGGTCTGTTGGTGACCGCGCCCACGGCGGCGATGGCGCAAGATGTCAACCAGTGCGTCGAGTGGTCACCGCGTGGCTACTGCATCGAGTGGGACGTGCCGACGCCCGGCACCCCTGCTACGCCTGGCGACTCGGGCGGCGGCCCGCCTCCCGAGTGCTATTGGGTCAACCTCGGCTACGACATCGAGGACCCAACGATCTACGGCGACTTCGGACTGGACCGCCCGCCGGAAGGCGTTGACGTCGTGTGGCAATCCTGGGAGTGCGCTGATGGCCGAACCACCTTCAACTTCCGGTGGGTGATCGCAGCCACGCCCGGAACGTTGGCCACCATCGCACGAGGCCGACTTGTCGGTGAACTGCCGCAACCCGTTGTCGAGTCATCACCACCAGCGGGCACCGCGTCGATCATCGGCGTTCCCGTGTTCGTCGCCGTCGTGAACTGGACCGGCGTCGTGACCGAGACCGAGTGCGCGGGTGGTCTGTGCGTGACCGTCACCGCTACGCCTCAGCTGACGTTCCGGCCGGGCGAGCCGGGCGCACAGACGGTGCAATGTGCCGGCTCGGGAACTCGCTTCACAGCGAGCGCTGGAACGCCCGAGGCCCAGGCGGGCGCGCCGGGCGCGTGCGCCTGGACCTACACGACCCGTACCGGAGCAAACGATCGTCCATCGGCTTGGCCCGGGCAGGCGTCGGTGTCGTGGTCGATCTCGTGGACGGCAACGACGGGTGCGTCTGGGTCACTTGCGGCGGTGACGCGCTCGACCGATGTGGCGCGGCCAGTCGCGGAGGTTCAGACCGTGATCGAAGGTGGGGAGACACCATGAGTACGACGATGACTCGCCGCAACGGATCGGGATCCACGGAGTCGGCAAACCGAGCTGCACGGCAGGCGACGGTTGCTGGCCAGAAGAAGGACCCGGTGCGGCGGCGATGGGGCCGCATCGGTGGAGGTGTGTTCGCTGCGGTGGTCGGCGGATGGCTGTTTGCCTCGCTCTACCTCTCGGCCGACGACCGAGTCGAGGTGCTGGCCGTTGCATCCGACATTGGGAGGTTCGACGTGATCGAGCGGAGCGACCTCAGGGTCGTCACCATCGGCGAGGACACCGACGTTGCCTCGATCCCTGCATCGCGCCTCGACGACTTGGTGGGGCGGGTCGCCTCGACCGACATCGTGGCCGGCGGCCTGCTCATCGACGGGCAGTTGTTGCCCGCCGGTGATCGACTCGTGACGGCCGCCGAGGCGATCGTGGGCGTGTTGGTCGGGCCAGGTGATTCGCCGACTACGGGCATGACCCGTGGAGCCGCGGTGTCGGTCGTCATCCGACCGGCTGCGGGAACCAACGGCACCGTCGCTGAGGTACCCGGGTGGATCGCCGGGATCGGCGGCGAGGTGTCGTCGAGCGGGGACCGACCCGTCGAGGTCGTCGTCGCTCGGTCCGAGGCCGCCCGAGTTTCTGCCGCCGCCGCAGACCGTCGGGTCACGATCGTGGTGCTGGGGGACTGACGATGCGACTGGGACTGGTGAGTGCCAAAGGGTCGCCGGGGGTGACGACGCTGGCCATCGGGGCCGCTGCGGTCATGGATGCGATCGCCGTGGAGCTCGATCCGGCTGGCGGTGATGTCGAGTGTTGGGTGTGCCCGATCGGCGAGCCCGGGCTCATCAGGGTCGCCGGGGCACTACGTCACATGGCGGACCCGAACGGGGTGCTCGCCGAGCACGCAGCTGAGGTGCACCCCGGGTTGCGTGTCGTGCTGGCACCGACCGGTGGCGAACAGGCGGCATCGACGTTGATGGCGATCGGCAATCGGCTGGCCCCGGCGATGCGGGGCGAGGGCGGTTCGGTGGTGCTCGACGGCGGCCGCTGGAACCGTGCGCAGCCAACCGCAGGCCGACTGGCGGGATGCGACGTGGTCGCCGTGGCGCTGGCTCCAACGCTTGGCGGTGTCGCTCACAGTCGAGGAACGATCAACGCTCTTCGGGACTCGCTTGGGGTACCCGTCGTTGGCGTGCTGATCGGCGACCGCGGCTACAGCCCCGGCGAGGTCGCCGGCGAGCTCGATGTCCCCGTGGCTGGGTCGATCGCATGGGACCAGCGCGGCGCTCAGGCGCTGATCACTGGCGGACCTTCGAGGTGGTGGCGTCGGTCGGCGCACGGCCGGTCGATCCGCTCGTTCGTCGACTCGCTCTCGACATGGGTGCCGGAGGAGGTGGGTGCTCATGCCTGACCTCGGCGTTGAACGCATCGAAGTAACGCTGCGGCGGCTCGTCGCGGACGAGATCGGCGACTACCTGCGTCGCTGTTCCGACGAGGGTCGGCGACCACCGGACGAAGCCGATCAGCGTCAGATGGCGAGAGCGATCGTGCGGCGTGAACTCGATGTGCGTGCGCGCACGGCGCTGCGCCTCGGCGAGCCACAGATCTCCGAGGTCGAAGAGGACGAGGTCACCGAGTCGGTGCTTGCGGCCGCGTTCTCGACGGCGCCTGCAATCGACCGGCTGCTCGAGCGCCGCGATGTCACCGATCTGCACGTGAACGGCTGCGACGACGTGCGCCTCGTCACCATCGACGGTGTCGTCGAGCGCGCCGATCCAATCGCAGCCTCCGATGCAGAGCTGATCGCGATGATCCAGGCGATGGCTCGGCGGGGCGGCCACATGGAGCGCGAGTTCACCCCGGCCCACCCACGCCTCGATCTGCAACTTCCCGACGGTTCACGTCTGGCTGCCGCCGCGTGGGTGACACCTCGGCCATACATGACGATCCGCCGGCATCTGCTGGTGGACGCCGACCAGGACAACCTCGTCCGTCGAGGCATGTACGACCGTGGCATCGCTTCATTGCTCAAGGCCTTCGTCGCTGCCCGGTGGAACCTGCTCATCTGCGGCGGGCAGGGCGTCGGTAAGACCACGCTGCTGCGGGCGCTGCTGCACGATTGCGAGCGGTCGGAACGTGTCGTGGTGCTGGAGCAGGAACCCGAGCTGCACTTGGACCGGATGCCCGAACGGCACGACCAAGTCCTCGTGTTCCTCGAACGACCGCCGAACAGCGAGGGCGTCGGGGGCGTCACCCTCGCCGACCTGTCCCGAACGATCAAGCGGTTCACGCCAGATCGCATCGTGGTCGGCGAAGTAAGAGGCCCCGAAGTCATCGACATGCTGGAAGCGATGAGCCAGGGCATCGCCGGCTCGATGTGCACCATCCACGCCGACTCGTCATGGTCAGTGTTCCCTCGCATGTCGGTCTACGCCCGAGCGGGCGGACGCGACTGGGCCACCGGCGACGTCATGCAGCTCGCATCATTGGCGCTCGACGCAGTCGTCTTCCTCTCGAAGACTCGTGACGGGCGACGGGTCGTCTCCGAGATCCGACACGTCGACCACTACGACGCGGACACTGGGCAGGTGGTGACCGACGTCTGGTTCGGCGCCAGCCCTGACGGTGTGGCCACACCGAACCCGACCTCGCCGATCCCAGTCAGACTGCTCGACGAACTCGTCGCCCATGGCTACGACCCGTCACTCCACGAGCGGGGTGCGTGGTGACAGCGCTCGCAGCGCTCTGCGGCGCGCTCATCGCCGGGGGACTCTGGCTGGCGCTTGCCTCATGGCGCCCAGTGCCCGCACCAATCGCCAAGCGGCAACCGGCCCTTCGGGCGCGGGCCGTGCTCGAACGCGACCGTGTGATTGCAGCCGCTTGTGCTGGTCTGCTCGTGCTGATCCTGACACGCTGGCCGGTCGCGGCGATCGGCGCCGGCTTTGCCGGATGGGCCATCGCCGCCATGCCCCGTCGCGCCGACCGTGAACGCCACGAGGCACGCACCGAGGCCATCGCGCTGTGGACCGAGATGCTGCGCGACTCGATGGGCACCGCCCGAGGTGTCGAAGGAGTCCTCGTCGCGACCGCCGCTGCCGCGCCCGTTGCAATACGCCCCGAGATCAAGCGCATGGCGCAGCGGCTGACCAGCGAACCGCTCGGAGACGTGCTCGACGATCTCGCCGCCGATCTCGACCATCCACTCGGCGATCTCGTCGTCACGGCGCTGCGACTGACGTCCACCACGGGCGGGCGGCGCGTGCGTGAAGTCCTCGCTGACCTCGCAGCCGCTGCATACGCAGAGGCTGAATCGCATCGACGCATCGCCGTCGCGCGGGAACGCCCTCGTGCCGCGCTCAAGTACACGGCGCTGATCATCGGCGGCTTCGTCGGTCTGCTGGCGATCTTCTCCCGGCGCTACCTCGAGCCCTACGACAACGCTGTCGGGCAAGTGGTGCTGGCCGCCGTTGGCTTCTACTGGGCTGCCGGTCTCTGGTGGATGCACCGGATGGGGCGCTCCAACCCGGTCCCGCGCTATCTCACCAACGCTACTGGCGGTGCCGCATGAGTTCGCTCACTGCCGTTGTACTCGCAGGCGCCGCGACCGGTGGCGGCGTCTGGTTGATGTGGAGCGGCTGGACCCCCGCTCGGCCACCGCTTGCACAGACGCTCATGCGACTCGGCCAGCCGGTGGTCGAGATCGCTCCCGAACGCGACAACGTCGACGTTCGGGTGGGGATGTGGGCGCGGCGAATCGGGCCGGTCGAACGAATCATCGCCTCGATGCGCACCGACCTGCGGGTGCTCCGTCGAGCCCCGGACGAACAGGCCGCTCTGATCGTCGTCTACACGCTGTGTGGATTCCTGTGGGCGCCCGTCGTCGCAGCAGGCGGATACCTCGTGGGAGTCCACATTCCGATCGGCATTCCGTTCTGGCTCGCGGTCGCCGGCGCAGCACTTGGCGCGGTCAGTTCCATCCGCACCGTCCGCACGCAGGCGGCCGAACGGCGACGCATGTTCTCTCACGCCCTCGGTTCGTTCTGCGACGTGGCCGGCATGTGCCTGGCGAGTGGCCGAGGGATCGATGCCTCGATCCAGACCGCTGCCGCGGCGGGCGATGGCTGGCCGTTCGCCGAACTGCAAGCAACCCTCCGCACGGGTTACGTGCGCGGCGAGACACCGTGGGAGGCGCTCTCCCGCCTTGCCGATGAGTGCGACCTGACCGACCTGACCGAGCTTGCGGCCGCGCTATCGCTGGCAGGCGACGAGGGTGCTGCCGTACGCGACACGGTGTCCTCGAAGGCCAAGTCGATCCGCGAACGCCTGACAGCCAACGCCGAGCGGGATGCCGCATCGATCACCGAGCGCATGGGCATCCCGGCCACCCTGCTGCTGCTCGGTTTCATGATCTTCCTCGGCTTCCCTGCGATCTACGTCCTCTTCCAATGACAGAAAGGCCGGCCCACAACCCCGGTACGGAGAAAGGCAACAGCAATGACAGCGATCATCGTCTGGTTCCAGACACAACTCATCGAAGTACGAGCACGCGCCGCCGAAGAGGCGGACCGCGGCGAGATCGTCGAGAAGGTGATCATCGTCGCGGCCGCCGCGGCCATCGCCATCGCAGCGATGGCAGCAATCGCAGCGGCCGTCGACATCAAGATCGCCGGTCTCGAGCTCTGACAGGAATCGCGGTGCGACGGCATCGCAACGGCTGCGGGCTCGATCCGCCGCGCGACGCACGAGCGCGCCCCGACGGCGCGGCCGGATACGGGTCGGCGCGTGATCGCGGTTCGTCGACCGTCGAGTTCGTCATCGCGTCCGCGGCCATGGTGCTGCTGTTGCTCATGGTTGTGCAGGTTGGCGTCTGGTACCACACCCGCGCCGTCGCCCAGACCGCCGCGCGCCATGGACTGGATCACGTCCGCACGATCAACGGATCGCCGGGCGAGGGCATCGGTGTCGCGTCCGAGTTCCTCGACCAGTCCGGTGGCGGGCTCGAGAACCGCAACGTCGATGCAACCCGCACCGCAGCTGTGTCGTCGGTGACCGTCTCGGGCCGGGTCGTGTCGATCCTGCCGGGAGTGTCGTTCACCGTGTCGGTCACCGTGGACGCACCGACGGAACGGATCGAGCCGTGACCGCCGCCCGTTCCGACCGTGGCTCGGTGTCGGTCGAGCTGGTCATCCTCGCTCCGCTGTTCGGGCTGCTGCTTCTCGGCGTGATCGCCGTTGGGCGGGTCAGCAACGCTCGCGCCGACGTGGACGCGGCGGCGCGCATGGCTGCACGTGACCTGTCGATCGCCAGGGATCCGCAGAGCCGGCTCGCCGAGGTCGAGCGCACCGTCGCCGCGACGCTCGACGTCGGTTCGCCATCGTGTCGCTCCATGTCAATGGACGCATCAATCGCCGACGACATGATCGAAGTGACCGTCACCTGCTCCGCCGACCTACAGGAAGCGTCGGTGCTCCCGCTCCCCGGCAGCCTCTCGATCTCCGGATCGGCGAGCGAGGTTCGCGACGCGTTCCGGGAGCGCACGCCATGAACGCCCTCAGGCGAAGCCGCCGTGTCGACCTCCGCGACGATCGAGGATCGGTCACCGTCTGGGCCATCAGCGCGACCGTTGCCTGCGTGCTCATCATCGGCCTCGTAATCGACGGCGGCACCATGCTCCGTGCCCGAAGTGACGCCTTCGCTCTGGCCAGTTCTGCCGCCCGCGCTGGAGCGCAGGAACTCGACTCCGCGGCGGCTGTGCAGGGGCTCACAGTTCTCGACCCCGTCGCAGCCGAACAGGCCGCACTCGACTACCTCGCTGCGCATGACGCAACCGGCACTGTCGCGATCACCGACGAGACCATCACGGTCACGGTCACCAGCGCGACCAGCCTCCAACTGCTCCGCCTCGCCGGAGCGGAGACCGCCAGCTTCACGGCCACCTCGACCGTGAACATCGTGAAGGTCGAGTTGCCATGAACCGCCTGCGAGCGGTCACTCGCGGAGTAGCGAGCCTCGCTGCACTCGCAGCACTGCTCGGCGGACTGCCGATTCTCCTCTCGTCGTGGGGGCGCCTCCCTGGCTCGCCGAGCTCCGATTGGTTGGATCGGCTCAGCGACACCGCCGTGTCGGACACGACGGTGTTCGTCGTGCTCACGTTGGCGGCGTGGGTCGCATGGGCGACGTTCGCTGCTGCGGTGGTCGTCGAGTTCGTCGCCGGCATCCGCGGCATCCAAGCGCCAAGAATCGCGTTCGCCGGGCCGTTCCAACGATCCGCTCGGACCCTCGTCGCCGGGGTCCTGCTGATGCTGAGCCTGCTCCAGAGTGCGGGACCCTCCTACGCCTCTGTCCCCCGAGCCACCGCGGCAACTGTCACCCCGGCCTCGTTCGCGCACGAGTCGCCCCAACCCGGTCATGTCATTGAGGTGACCATCGCCTCGGCAAGGACGACCTACGACGCGAGCAGCTCCGATGAGAGCGCCCCGACGAACGATCCACAGGACGCCGCACCGGTGATCGAGGTCGAACGCGGGGACAGCCCATGGAGCCTCGCCGAGGCGCACCTGGGCGATGGGTTGCGGTGGCGCGAGCTGTACGAGATCAACCGCGGGCTTCCCCAGCCGGACGGTCGATCGTGGACCAACCCCGAACTGATCGTGCCGGGCTGGCAGCTGCGCCTACCCGGTGCGCCGCAGAATTCCGGCGCTCCAGTCGCCGGTCGAGACGACAGACGCAGCGGAGGTCGTACACGTCGTGCAACGAGGCGACACACTCTCCTCGATCGCCGACCACTACCTCGGCGACCCATCTCGCTACCCCGAGCTGTTCGAGGCCAACGGCGATCGCGTGCAACCCGACGGCAGGCGGCTCACGGACCCCGACCTCATCGTCGTGGGCTGGAACCTCGCCATCCCCACAGTGCAGGAATCCGCAACGGAGGAGCCCGGGACCGATCCCGGCGCGCCTGCTGAACCGGAGCAGACGACGGAGGTCATCGAGACCGAGACCGCGCCGAGCGAGACCCCGCCGACGACAACCCCACCGCCGACCACCGCTGCACCGCCAACCCCGACAACCACTACGGCGCTGCCAGCGCCGGCGACCACAGGACCTGCGCCGGTCGTGTCGGTGCCGGCTTCGCCCAGCGACACGGAGACACCGACAAGCAGCAACGGAGGAGGCGCGACACCCGTTCTCGTTGGGCTCGCGGGAGCCACAGCGCTGAGCACCGGCCTCGCTCTTCGGCTGCGGTGGCTCAGGCGTCGGCGAGCGACCCGTGGATCAGCGGTCGCCGCCGCGATCCCGAGCGATGCCGAGATCGCCGTCGTCGCGGCAGCCGACGTCCCGCTGGTCCGATGGGCCGGCCAACAGATCGCCGCGCTGATACGAGACCTCGACCCGCGGAAGGTCACCGGCGCTCCGCTGGCCGTCGAACTCTCCGAGCAGGCCGGCATCGAGATCCTCTGGGACATGCCACAGCAAGCATCGACCGTTGGCGCCTGGCGCGCCGCCGACGGCGGATGGGCATGGCGCTTGGACTATGACGCCGAGAGCCCCGTGCCACCCGATGAGCTCCCAGCCGGCATCCCCGCACTCGTCACCATCGGACAGCGCGAAGGCCGCCAACTCCTGATCGATCTCGAAGCGTTTGGCACCATCGCCGTTGCCGGTCCTTCCGAGTGCACCGCCGCCTTCCTCCGCTCCGTCGCGCTCGAACTTGCGTGTGGCAACGATCTCGCGGACGCCTACGTCTCCATCGTCGACGTCGACGTCGACCCTCTCGTCGCTCTGCGCCACCGCCTGACAGCGCAGACACTCACGGATGCGATCGCGACAGCGGCGAACGCAATCGACTCCGTGAACTCAGCGATCCGCCACGACTCGAAAACTGACACGTTCCGGGCACGCGTCGGAGGCTCAGCGCCGATCGAGGCCACCGTCGTTGTCACCGGCAACCACCACGATTCGGCAGCTGCCACGTTCGCGCCGCGCCGAGGCGCAGCCCTCGTGATGGCATCGAGTAGTGCCGCGGTGGCAGACAGCGGAGCACGAATCGAGATCTCAGTTGACGGGGCGTCGGCCCGGCTCGAGCCCCTCGGCATCGACTTCACACCGGTCCGGCTCGAGACAGCGACAGCCGACGCCCTCGCCGTCGCAACGGCAGCCGTCATGGACCTTCCGGAAGTCGGACCTGACGTCATCGATCCCTCGGCGCTTGGGCCGTATGCGCCCGACGGGGCCCCGAGCGATGGAACGCCATCTCTCGTCGAGGTCGACCTCGACATCGTCCATCGGGTCAATGGACATGAATCCGCCGTGAGCACCACCCATGTCTTCTCGGTCGACTTCGCTGCGGATCAGACGACCGACGTCGCGCCAACGGAGATGCCAGCCGAGCCAGTCACCGACGCGGACGGCCAGCTGTTCGCGACGGAGTCGTCAGGGCCAGAACTGATCGTGCGCGTGCTCGGCGTCCCGTCCATCCCCGACCGGCCCGACATAGGTCGACGCGAGCTCATCCTCGCCGTTCTCCTCGCCTGCCGAGGAGGGACGCTCGCTGCCTCGGCGGCACAGGACGCGCTGTGGGGAGGCAAGCCTGTCGAGCCGAAGACAGTGTGGAACTTCGTCGCTGCAGTCAGGCGGGCGCTCGGCGACCTCGACGACGGAAGCCCCGTCATGCCAGCGGCCGACCGTTCACACGGCACGCTCCGACTCCACCCGCGTGTCACTACAGACCTCGACCTGCTTCGCAGAGCGGTCACGGCGGCAGACGAGATGTCGTCGACCGAAGCGATGGCAACACTGCGCGATGCGCTCGCGCTCGTCGAGGGTCCTCCGTTCGACGCCGTTGGCTACGACTGGGCGCATCGGGACCAGGACGTCGCCGAGGCGGCTCGCGTCATCGAACAAGCGGTCGACCGACTCGTGGCTCTCGCTCTGGAAGCCGGCCAGCACGACCTCGCCCGCCACGCCATCAGTCGAGGGCTGCGCGGGCTTCCCGGCGACGAGCACATCTACCGGCTCCGCATGCGACTCGAGGCGCACGCTGGCAACACCCGAGGCCTCGTCGGCGCGTACGAGGAACTGTGCGTGTACCTCGATGACCTCGAGGCCGAACCGTCGCCCGCCACAACCGCGCTCTACAACGAGCTCCGATCGCAGCGCACCTCCAGCACCGTCAGCTGAGCGGCGGCAAAGGCGAGGCGACGATCGTCCAGTTCCCCGGGTTCGCGAACGCCGCGGCCGCCTCGAACAGCGCGACCTGCTCTTCCGCGAACGCTCCGCCGACGGTGACGGTGACGTACTCGGCGTTCCCACGCACCCGAACCCACTCGCAGCCGGCCGCCAACTGACGCAGCTCCTCGTAAAACTCGGAGAGTTGCCGCGAGGCTGCGACATCGACCGGGTCACCGTGCATGATCGTCAGGTGACGGCGCCCATGCGCAAGTTCGATCGCCTCACGCAAGAGCGCGTCGCTGCAGATGTCCGAGCCAGCGCGCCCTCCGCAACGGTCAAGGAAGACCGTTTGCTGTGCGCCGAACGGGTCGG
>JBAOHV010000028.1:0-15684 GCA_037045265.1 Microthrixaceae bacterium
GGATCTGGTCGAGCGCATGTGCGACCACGTCGCGGTGATGGCGCGCGGCACTCTCCTCGCCGCAGGCCCCGTCGAGCAGGTTCGCGGCGGCGGCCGCCTGGAGGACGCGTTCATCGCCATGGTCGGCGCGCAGGGCGTGGACCCGTCGAGTCTCGGCTGGCTCGACCGAACCGCGCCGTGACACGGCGGAGTTCGGTGGGACAGCGGCGCCCGGTGAGCACGGTGCGGGCTGCGTCGACGATCGCTTCGCTCAAGTGGCACCTGCTCCTGGGCAGCTTGCGTGGGACGACCGGTCAGCGCATCCAGTCGGTCCTGGCGATCGTCGTGTCGGCATTCATCGGTGTCGTGGCGTGCTCAGCACTCTGGGGACTCGGGGTCAGCAGCCGCGACGGCATCGGCGCGGACATCGTGGTCGTGCTGCTGCCGGTCTCGGTGTTCGGCATCGGGCTCGTGTCGGCTGCTACGGGGGTCGAGTCGTCGCTCGACCCCCGCAACCTGGCCACCGAGCCCTTGGGGCGCTGGGAGCTGGGTGTCGGAGTGCTGGTTGCCGCGGCGATCGGACCGCCGTCGCTGCTGGCGGTTCTGAGCGGAATCGGCATCGTCGGCGGGTGGGCGTCGACCGGCGCCTCGGCAGCGGTGGTGGTCGTCGCGGCGGTTCTGGCCTGGTGGGTGACGCTGCTGCTGTTCAGCCGCACGTTCGCGAACGTCCTCGGGGCGCTGGCCACCGGCCGGCTCCAACAGGTCGCTCAGGTGGCTGCGGCCCTGTCGGCACTCATGGCCTGGGTCGTGGTCCAGGTGGTGGCACGGGACACCGCTGCGTGGACCCAGGACCGCTGGGACTCGCTCTCCGGCGTCGCCCGGTGGACACCACCCGGCCAGTTGGGTGAGGCGATCGCCGGTGCCGACGACACGTCCGCGGCGCTGGTCCACCTCCTGTTGGGAATCAGTTGGCTGCCTGTCCTGCTCGCCCTGAGCGTGTGGAGCACCCACCGCCTGGCGTTGAGCTCGCCCCGACCCGGTGGGGGCGAGGCGAGGCGACGACGAACGTTGCTGCCCGACATGAGACGGGTACTGCCCGCGGGTCGAGTCGGAGCGATGGCAGAGCGGACCCTGCGGACGAAGGTTCGCACGCCCCGCCAGGCGGTCAACACGATCTCGGCTCTGGCGATCGGGGCGGGGGTCTTCCTGATCGGACCGGTGCTCGACCCGTCCGCCGATCCCCGGATCGTCCTCGTCGGTGGAGTGCTTCACTTCGCCGTGCTGTTCGACGGCAACAACGCGTTCGGCATGGACGGCCCGGCCGTGTGGGCCGAGGTCTGTGCCGGGGCCGACGGGCGCACGCTCGTGCGCGGCAAGGTGGTGTCGTCGCTCGCGGTCATGACCGTGCCTGCTTTGGTGCTCCCGGTCGTGCTCGCGGTTCTCACCGGTGGGTGGCAGTGGGTCGTCGCCGGGTGGCTCGTCGCGTTCGGCTCTGTCCTGGGCGCTTCCGGAGTGGCGGTGGCCAGTGCGACGCTCGCCCCGGTGGCCATGCCCGACAGCCCCAACCCCCTCGCCGCCGGAGACACGGGTCAGGGCTGTGTCGCGGGTCTGGCGCTCACAGCGTGCATGACCGTGCTGGCGATCACCTCGCTGCCGGTCGGGATCGCTGTCTACCTGGCGTCAGGTTCCTCGGCGTCATGGGCCACCCTCGCGGCACTCGGCGCCCCGCTGGTCGGGGCACTGGTGCTCTGGGCTGCCGTGTCTCTTGCGGTCGCCCGACTGAGCGGCAACGAGGATCGCCTGATCGAGTTGGTGACCCCGGCTCGCTGATCCGTGGCGATCGTCGGTCAGCGGTCAGCGGTCGCCGCGCGGGCCGTTCTTGTGCCAGCGGCGGCCACGCCACCGGACGAGCTCGCGTGTCCCGGCCAGTGCGACGACGGCTACGCCGAGGACTATCGCCCAGTGGTCCATCCACCTGACCGTAGCCGGGTGGTTGGCAACCGGCGCCGCGACGCGCCAGACTGGTGGGGATGCGCGAAGCGGCCCTTCTCCTCGTACCCGCCTGAGGGCACGACTGGACCGCTCCAGCCTGCATCAGTGCCCTCGACCTCCCCGACGGGAGGTCGTTGTGTTTTTCGCCCGCCCACCCGCCATCTGCCACACAGGGATTCCGACATGAACACCAACGGTGGTGACGCACTGATCCGCTCCCTCGAGCTCGAAGGGGTCGAAGTGATCTTCGGCCTGCCCGGTGGGGCGATCCTGCCGGTCTACGACCCGATCCTCGACAGCCCCATCCGTCACGTGCTCGTCCGTCACGAGCAGGGTGCCGGACACATGGCCGAGGGATTCGCCCTTGCGACCGGGCGACCGGGTGTGGCGATGGTGACCTCGGGGCCGGGTGCCACGAACATCGTCACTCCTCTAGCGAACGCATACATGGACTCGACGCCGATGGTCTGCATCACCGGTCAGGTGCCCAGCGTTGCCATCGGCACCGATGCGTTCCAGGAGTGCGACATCACGGGCATCACCCGAGGGGTCACGAAGCACAACGAGCTGGTCACCCGCGCCGAGGACATCCCGTTGGCCATCCGCCAGGCATTCCACATCGCGACGACCGGTCGACCCGGCCCGGTGCTGGTCGACATCCCCAAGGACATCGTCGACCCGACCAACCCGAACTCGGCGATGGACTGGCACTGGCCGACCGATGCCGATGTGGCGTCGAGCCTGCCGGGCTACAAGCCGACCAGCAAGGGCCATCCCCGCAAGATCAAGGAGGCGGCCGCTCTGATCACAGCGGCGAGCCGACCTGTCATCTACGCGGGCGGCGGCATCCTCAAGGCGCGGGCGGCCGAGGCTCTGCGCGAGCTCGCCGAGCTGACCGGCATCCCCGTGGTCACCACGCTCATGGCCCGTGGCGCTTTCCCCGACGACCACCCGCTCTGTCTGGGCATGCCGGGAATGCACGGCAACTACACGGCCGTCACAGCGATGCAGCAGTCCGATCTGCTCATCGCTCTCGGTAGTCGCTTCGACGACCGGGTCACCGGCAAGCTCGCCGGGTTCGCTCCCGACGCCAAGATCATCCACGTGGACGTCGACCCCGCCGAGCTCGGCAAGGTGCGTCGCCCCGACGTCCCGATCGTCGGCGACTGCCGACTCGTCATCGAGGAGCTGATCCGCGCTGTCCGAGCACTCGGTGGGTCGGAGTCGACGGTCGATCTCACCCCGTGGCGCCAGACTGCTGTCGGGCTGGCAGGAGAAGTACCCGCTGGTCTACGAGCAGTCCGACGACGGCGGACCGCTCAAGCCCCAGTTCGTGCTCGAGCAGCTGCGAGACCGTTCGCCCGAGGACACGATCGTCGCCTCGGGCGTCGGCCAGCACCAGATGTGGGCCAGCCAGTACTGGAAGTTCAACCACCCGTACACGTGGGTGAACTCCGGTGGCCTCGGCACCATGGGCTTCTCGGTGCCCGCGGCGATCGGCGCCAAGGTCGGTCGACCCGGACCGCACGGTCTGGGCGGTCGATGGTGACGGCTGCTTCCAGATGACCGCCCAGGAGCTGGTCACGGCTTCGACCGAACGCATCCCGGTCAAGATCGCGATCCTCAACAACGCCTACCTGGGCATGGTGCGCCAGTGGCAGGAGATGTTCTACGAGGAGCGCTACTCCGAGGTCTACCTGTCACCGGACCTGCCCGACTACGTGAAGTGGGCCGAGGCGATGGGCTGCATAGCGCTGCGGGTCGAGTCACCCGACGAGGTCGGTCCCGCCATCGACAAGGCCAACGAGATCGACGACCGTCCGGTCGTGCTCGAGTTCCGCACCGACGCCTCGGAGAAGGTCTTCCCGATGGTTCCGGCCGGCAAGACCAACGACGAGATCGTCGTCGGACCGATCGTGGCCGACGGCTCGATCCAGGGAGAGGAAGCCTGATGGCCCTGCAGTCCATGAACATGCGCCGAGCCGGATCCCGGGCCCCTCGTCACCACGTGCTGTCGGTGCTGGTGGAGAACCGCACAGGGGTGCTCGCAAGGGTCTCCAGCCTGTTCGCCCGTCGTGGGTACAACATCTACTCGCTCGCTGTCGCACCGACCGACGACGAGCGCTTCAGCCGGATCACCGTCGTGGTGGACGTCGAGAACGCCCCGCTGGAGCAGATCGTCAAGCAGCTGAACAAGCTGATCCACGTCATCAAGATCTCCGAGCTCGACCCCCGTGACTCGATCGAACGCGAGCTGATGATGGTGACGGTGAAGGCGCCGCCCGCCGCCCGCAGCGAGATCATCGAGCTGATAGGTGTCTTCGGTGGGCGCATCATCGACGTCGGCCACGACGAGCTGATGCTGTCACTCGACGAGCACCCTGAGCGGCTCGACGATCTGGAGCAGTTGCTCGCGCCCTACGGGATCATCGACCTGCAGCGGACCGGTCGGGTGGCTCTGCCGAAGCTCGAGCGCTCGCCCGGCGCGGGGCTGCGCAGCGCCGGCTGACCGACCTGCTCGAGCTAACCATCACGCGTGAAGGGCCTCCCGGGAAACCGGGAGGCCCTTCGTCGTCGATCCGAGGATCAGAGGATGTTGAACGACGCCAGGATCTCGTCGATCGCCCGTAGGTCCGCCTGGCTGGCGGCGGTGGCGATGACCATCACGATCTTGGACGGGTCGTTGTCCGGTACGGCGACCACGACGAGTCCGAGCACCGTCTCGCAGTCGAACTCGGCGTAGCGGCCGGTGAAGACCGGGTCGGAGTAGTCCGCTCGGTTGGACTCGGTGCAGTCCACCGAGGATGCCACCGAGCTGAGCAGCTCTTCGGCGCCGACACCATTGGGGTTGTCGATCAGGAACATGCCCAGACCCGGGCCGGTGTCGCTGTAGAAGGCGTCCAGGCTCGGAGCGGCCTGGATGGCCGGCGACATGGTGCCGTCACCAATGATGTCCTGGGAGGACGTGTCGGTGTCGGACCAGTTCGACGGCACCCGAACGATCAGCGAGCTGGTGTCGTCGGTCAGTTCGACGTAGGTGGTCGACGGTGCCTCGGATGCGGACGTCTCGGGCACGTTGGAGCCGAGCTCGCTGGCGAACGAGAAGGTCGCTACGAGCTCGTCGCCGTTCAGCTCACCCTCGAGCACCTCTTCGGTGTCGGTGCGGATCACCCGGATGTCGATCGCGTCCGTCAGGTCGTTGGAGCGGATCACGTCGCAGTACTCCGCCATGGTGCCGCTCTCGAGCGGAACCCCACCGAGGTGGGTGATCAGGTCGCCGGCCTTGACTCCGGCCTCGGATGCGATACCGCCCGGTGCGACGCCACGGACGTACACGCCTGCGATGCCGCCCTCTTCGTCGACGATCGCCTGGCCGTTGACCCCGATCGACTCGTCGTCGCCCTTGCGGAGCTTCTCGACGACCTTCTCGGCGTTCGAGGCGTTGATGGCGAAGTACTGCGAGGTGCCAGTTCCAGGGTCACCTCCGGCGTAGTTGACGCCGACCACGCCGCCCTTCTCGTCGACCAGCGGGCCACCCGAGTTCCCGGGTTGGATCGCGGCGTCGTGCTCGATGACCTTTCGCACCGAGGCCCAGCTGGTGTCGCCGTTGGTCTCGGCCTTGCTCACCACACCCTTGGTCATGGTGAACTCGGGGTCACCGAGCGGGAAGCCGGCCGCGTACACCTCGAGCGGTGGCTCGGCTTCCACCTTGGACCAGCTGAGAGTCTGGTACTTGTCCTCGTCGGTCAGCTGGATGACGGCGAGGTCGTTGCACTCCGAGACGCCGATGATCTTGGCCGGAAGCTCGTCGTCGCTGCCGTCCAGGAGCACCTTGAGCGAGCCGGCACCCGTGACCACGTGGTTGTTGGTCACGATGAACCCGGCCGGGTCGACCACGAAGCCTGATCCGGATCCCTGGAAGTTCGTGGAGCCCTCGAAGTCGCGTATCTCACCCTCGGCGAGGATCTGGACGGTGGCCTTCTTGACGTCGTCGATCGAGCCCGATGACGCCTTGGCCTTGGAGTCTGCGCTGTCCGAACCGCCACCGCACGCCGCGGCCAGGACCGCGATCGCGACGGCCGCAGGAAGTAGCAGTCGGGAGGAGTGTCGTTTCATGTAGCCAGGGTATCTGAGAGCTTCCCCAGATTGTCGTGACCCTTGCCATCGCTCATGTCCGGCGATGGGGTTCGCCCGGTCATCTGATCGTCGGCTAGAACGAGTCGATGGCCAACGTCTACTACGAGAAGGACGCCGACCCGAGCATCATCGCGGGTCGCAAGGTTGCGGTGCTGGGGTACGGCTCCCAGGGGCATGCCCACGCACTGAACCTGAAGGAATCGGGCGTCGACGTGCGGGTAGGTCTGCGCGAGGGCAGTTCGTCGCGTGCCAAGGCCGAGGAGGCGGGCCTGAGGGTCGTCGACGTGGCGACCGCTGCTGGCGAGGCCGACCTGATCATGATGCTGCTGCCCGACACCGAGATCGGCCCGATCTACGACTCCGAAGTGGCGCCGAACCTGAACGACGGCGACGCGCTGTTCTTCGCCCACGGCTTCAACGTGCGCTTCGGCTACGTGAAGGCACCCGCCGGTGTCGATGTTGCGATGGTCGCGCCCAAGGGCCCCGGCCACCTGGTGCGCCGTACCTACACCGAGGGTGGCGGTGTGCCGTGCCTGATAGCAGTAGCCCAGGACGCTACCGGCAACGCCAAGGCACTGGCGCTCTCCTACGCCGATGCCATCGGTGGCACCCGCGCCGGCGTGCTCGAGACCACCTTCGAGGAGGAGACCGAGACGGACCTGTTCGGGGAGCAGGTCGTGTTGTGCGGCGGCCTTACCGCACTCGTCCAAGCCGGGTTCGAGACGCTGGTCGAGGCCGGCTACCAACCCGAGTCGGCCTACTTCGAGTGCCTGCACGAGCTCAAGCTCATCGTCGACCTCATGTACGAGCAGGGCATCTCGGGCATGCGCTACTCGATCTCGACCACCGCCGAGTACGGCGACCTGGTGACCGGGCCGCGCATCATCAACCCGGCGGTCAAGGCCGAGATGAAGGCGGCCCTCGAGGACATCCGATCCGGCCGCTTCGCTGAGCAGTTCGTCGACGAGATCCGCTCGGGAGGCGAGAACTTCGAGGCCCTGCGTCAGAAGGGCAAGGACCATCAGATCGAGCAGGTCGGTGCTCAGCTCCGGGCGATGATGCCTTGGATCTCGGCCGGCAAGGTCAAGGTAGAGGACATCTCGGGCGGCGACTGAGTCGCCGCCGCGGCGCGATGATCGTCTCCGCTCCGGCATCGTCGGCGAACCTGGGCCCGGGTTTCGACTGCCTCGGAATGGCACTCGACATGCCGTTCGACCTGGCGGTGGGTGAGAAGCCCGCCGACGGGTGGCTAGCGGTCGAGCAGGGCCACCCGGCCGCTTCGGCCTACGTCGCCGCCGGTGGCGGCCCCGACGCGCCGCTCTGGTGGCGCAGTCCGATCCCGCCCGGGCGCGGCCTGGGGTTCTCGGGCGCTGCACGTGTTGGAGGTGCCTATCTCGGCGTCCGTCACAGAGGAGGTGAGCGGTCGGACCACGATGCGGCCGTCGTCGCCGCACGCCGGATCGCCACCGAGTTGGAGGGCCACGCCGACAACGCGGCGGCCTCGGCGCTCGGCGGCATCACGGTCGCCGTGGACGACGTCGTCGTCGGTCTCGTCGTGCCGGAGGGACTCGATGTGCTGGTGTGGTGGCCGGATGCCGCCACGTCCACCCGTCAGTCGCGAGGGGCCCTCGGTGACACGGTGAAGCTGAGCGACGCCGCCTTCTCGATCGGTCGAGCGGCTCTGTGGGTCGCCGCGCTCGGCGCCGGCGACGTCGCCGCGCTCCGCACCGCTTGCGAGGATCGGGTGCACCAGCCGGCGAGGTTGGCCGCACGTCCGGACGTAGCCGAGGCGCTGGAGGTGCTGCTCGGCCGTGGCGAAGTGCTGGCGGCGTGGCTGTCGGGTTCGGGCCCCACCGTCGCTGCCCTGGTCGAGGCGACTGGACAGGTCGGTGGGGGAGCGGTCGATTCGCTTGCCAGGGGGCTGCCCGCGGGTCGGACCAGACGCCTGGCCATTGCCCGCCGCGGCGTCCACGTCATCGGCTGACTCTCCGAGCCGACCTCTCCGCGGTTCACCGGTCCCTCCCCCTGAACAGGACCATGTTGTCTGACCGTGACCTCGAGTCTAAATATGACCTTGTTGGTCGGGATTCCGTGTCCTATGGTGGCTGCCGGTCGTGCGAACCGGTAGCGACCTCGGACCGGGAACAGGAGAATCGATGAGTGAGCAGTGGGGATTCGACACCCGTCAGATCCATGCGGGCGCAGCGCCGGACCCGACGACAGGTTCACGCGCTACTCCGATCTACCAGACGACCGCCTACCAGTTCCGTGACACCGACCACGCGGCCAACCTGTTCGCGCTCAGCGAGATCGGCAACATCTACACCCGGATCATGAACCCCACCCAGGCTGTGGTCGAGGCTCGGGTGGCCAGCCTGGAAGGTGCGCCCGACACAGCGGTCGGTCTACCCGGAGCCCTCGTGGTCGCCTCGGGTCAGTCGGCCGAGACGATCGCCATACTCAACCTGGCCGAGGCGGGCAGCCACATCGTCAGCTCCGCCGCCCTGTACGGCGGCACCTACAACCTGTTCCACTACACGCTGCCCAAGTTGGGCATCGAGGTGTCCTTCGTGGAGGACCCCGACGATCTGGACTCCTGGGCCGCGGCCGTGCGCCCCAACACCAAGGCGTTCTACGCCGAGTCGATCGGCAACCCCAAGAACGACATCCTCGACATCACCGCCGTAGCCGACCTTGCCCACGCGAACGGTGTGCCGTTGATCGTGGACAACACCGTCGCATCGCCCTATCTGATCAACCCCCTGGCCCACGGGGCCGACATCGTCGTGCACTCGGCGACCAAGTTCCTGGGCGGTCACGGCACTGCCATCGCAGGTGTGATCGTCGACGGCGGCAGCTTCGACTTCTCCCAGAACGACAAGTTCCCCCAGTTCACCGAGCCCGATCCCAGCTACCACGGCCTGTCCTACTGGCCAGCTCTCGGCCCCGGCTCCTACATCGTCAAGGCCCGCGTACAGCTGCTGCGCGACATCGGTGCCGCCGTCTCGCCCTTCAACGCGTTCCTGCTGATCCAGGGCATCGAGACACTCTCGCTGCGCATGGAGCGCCACGTGTCCAACGCTCTCGCCGTGGCCAGGTACCTGGAAGCCCACGACCAGGTCGAGTCGGTCGCCTACGCAGGCCTGGAGTCGAGCCCCTGGCACGAACGGGCCAAGAAGTACGCGCCCAAGGGCGCGAGCTCGGTCCCCGCGTTCGTGATCAAGGGCGGTCGTGACGCCGGGCGTCGCTTCGTCGAGGGGCTGACGCTGCACAGCCACGTCGCCAACCTCGGCGACGTCCGCAGCCTCGTCGTACACCCCGCGTCGACCACCCACAGCCAGCTCAACGACGAGGAGCAGCGTGGCGCCGGGGTCGAGCCGGGCCTGGTCCGTCTCTCCGTCGGCATCGAGGACGTCGCCGACATCATCGCCGACCTGGACCGAGGCTTCGCTGCAGCAGCCCGATGATCAGCGGCGGGGTGATCAGCGGTCGATGGTGACCGAGGGTTCGCCGTTGCGCACGGTGATCGTCGCCGGCATGCCTATCAGGTCCATCTGATCGCCCAGGGGCGAGTCGACGAGCACCGCCACGACGGAGCCCTTGGCCTCGCCGGCGATCACCGTCAGCTCCAGCCGCTGGGTGCGTCGGCCTTCTTCGGTGGCGTCGTGGACGTCGATGACGAAGGCGTCGTGGTCTCCGTCGGGCAGCAGTGCTTCGGTCACAGGGTGCTCACATCGTCTCGGCGAAGCTCACATGGCCTTCGCCACGCAGCACGTTCTTGAGCAGCTTGCCTGACGCGTTGCGGGGCAACTTGGTGTCCCAGCGTTGGATCTGGGTCGGCACCTTGTACGACGCCAGTGTCTGCGCCACCCACTGACGTATCTCGGCGTCGCTCGGGTCGGATCCGTCGACCACCTCGATCACCGCCTTCACCTCCTCGCCGAGCGAGTCGTGGGGGACCCCGATCACAGCCGCGTCGGCGATGTCGGGGTGCTCGACCAGACGGTTCTCTATCTCGACGCAGTAGACGTTCTCGCCGCCGCGGATCAGCATGTCCTTGGCGCGGTCGGTTATGTACAGGTAGCCCTCGTCGTCGAGATGGCCGACGTCACCGGTGTGCAGCCAGCCGTCGATGATCGTCGAGGCCGTCGCCTCAGGCTTGTTCCAGTAGCCCGCCATGATGATCGGTCCGCGCAGCAGGACCTCACCGGTCTCGCCCGACCCGAGGTGGCTGCCGTCGGGGGCTGCGATCGCGACGTCGACCGTGGGGACCGGTTGCCCCACGGAGTCGGGCTTGCGCAGCGCGTCGTCGCCGCTGAGCGTCGTGGCGACCGAACTCGACTCGGTCAGCCCGTATGCGTTGGTGGTCGCCTTCAGGTTCGGGAACGTCTCCCTGACCCGTCGCTGCATCTCGCCGGCCGACGGCGACCCGCCGAAGCCGACCGAGGTGACGGTGGATGTGTCGTAGTCGTGTCGCTGCGGAGCTTCGCAGACCCTCCACACCATGGTCGGGACGGCACTCCATATCGTGACCCGCTCGGCCTCGATCAGCGACAGCGCCTTCACCGGGTCGAACCTGCCTTCGACCATGATGAGCTTGAGTCCGCCCATCAGTCCGACAACCAGGGTCGAGTGGCACCCGGCAACGTGGAACAGCGGTGCGGTGAAGAGCGCTACCGGTTGACCTCCGTGACTAGCCGGTGTGGCGTCGGTCCCGGTCGCTCGGGTGGCCGCCGAAGCCATCGCCCCGGCGGTCAGCAGGAAGGCCGTGTTCTGTAGGTTCGCCACCATCGAGCGGTGGGTGCTCACGGCACCCTTGGGACGACCCGTCGTGCCGGAGGTGTAGAAGATGACCGCCGGGTCGCTCTCGTCGACGGGCTCGTCGGGGAACTCGCCGGTAGGACACGACGTCAGGTCCCTGAACGGCAGGAGCACCGGGCCTGATGAGCCGGCCGGGCCTGATCGGTCGGTGACGAGCTCGGATGGGTCGGCGTCGATCAGGTAGATCCGCTCCAGCGTCTCGATCTCGCCGACCGCGTCGGCGATCCGCTCGAGACGGCGGGCATCGACGACGAGAACCCTGGCGCCGGAGTCCCGGAGCCCGTAGATGATCTCGTCGGCGCTCCACCAGCTGTTGAGGCCGACCAGCACCGCACCGATGTCGATGGTGCCCCAGAACGTCATGCACCACTCCGGGCAGTTCTGTGCGAGCACCGCGACCCGGTCGCCGTGGCCGACCCCGACGGCGCCCAGGGCGTTGCTCAACGAGTTCGACGCGGCGAGGAAGTCGGAGAAGCTGATCCGGCTGTCGCCGTGGACGAGGAACTCCTTGTCGCCGTGCGCAGCGGCGAACTCCGCGACGACCCTCAGGTTCGCGAACCGGTCCTTGTACACCTTGATCGGGTGGCCGTCGATGGTCTCGACGACGACCTCGAACTGGCCTCCCGGGCCGGTCAGCTCTTCGCGGATCCCTGCGACGACGTCGCTCGACATGGCGTTCCCCCCCGGTGCCGGGCAGCCGGCTGGCGGCCCTTCGGGGGTGATTGTGCCAGGTCGGCTCAGCCGAGTTCGCCCACGACGTGGTCGATGCAGGTCGTGAGCGCCGCGACGTCGTCGGGGTCGACCGCCGGGAACATGGCGACGCGCAACTGGTTGCGGCCCAGTTTGCGGTACGGCTCGACGTCGATGATGCCGTTGCTCCGCAGCACCGCCGCAACCGTCGCTGCGTCGATGGTGTCGTCGAAGTCGATCGTCGCGACGACGTGTGAACGCTTGGCGGGATCGGACACGAACGGTGTGGCTGCACCATGGGCGTCGGCCCAGCCGTAGATCGACGCAGCCGACTGGTCGCAACGTCGGGCCGCGAACTCCAGACCGCCGTGCTCGTTGACCCAGTTCACCTGCTCGGTCGCCAGGAAGAGCGTGGCCAGGGCGGGTGTGTTGTAGGTCTGGTCCTTGCGGGAGTTCTCGAGAGCGATGCCCAGGTCGAAGAACGCCGGCACCCAGCGGTCGGACGCTGCGATGCGCTCGATACGTTCGATCGCCTGTGGGGAGCACGCAGCGATCCAGAGCCCTCCGTCCGATGCCAGGCACTTCTGCGGGGCGAAGTAGTAGACGTCCACCTGGTTCGGATCGAAGCGCAGACCGCCGGCCGCCGAGGTGGCATCGACCAGCACCAGCGAATCGTCATCGGCTCCCTCCGGCCGCTCGAGCGCCATGGCGACACCGGTGGATGTCTCGTTGTGGGTGAGGCAGTAGGCGTCGATACCAGCTGCGGCCTCGGGCAGGGGGTGATCGCCGGGCTCCGCGCTGATGATCTGCGGCTCTCCAATGTGGGGAGCCGCGGCGGCCGCCTTGCCGAACTTCGAGGAGAACTCGCCGAAGTGGAGGTGCTGACTGCGCTGGTCGATCAGACCGAACGTCGCCGCGTCCCAGAACGCCGTTGTGCCACCGTTGCCGAGCAACACCTCGTAGCCGTCGGGGAGCGCGAACATCTCGGCCAGGCCGTTGCGCAGTTCGCCGACCTTGAAGCGAACCCCCGCCTGCCGGTGGCTCGTTCCCATGTAGTGCGGAGCGGACCCCGCCAGCATCTCGATCGACTCCGGGCGGATCCGGGATGGACCACATCCGAAGCGGCCGTCGTGGGGCAGGAGGTCGTCGGGGATCGCGATGTCAGGGATGCTCACGTGTTGATTCTCGCGGGCGCGACGGGCCGGGGCGAACCCGTTCGGAGACGTCAGGGGACCGGCGGTAGCGTCTCGGCCATGTCGACCCCGTCCCCCGAACCCTCCCGGTCCCGCATCTCGGCCAGAGTCGCAGCGATCACGCCGTCGGCCACGCTCGCCGTCGACTCGAAGGCCAAGGCTCTGAAGGCCGCCGGCGAGCCGGTGATCGGCTTCGGGGCGGGCGAGCCCGACTTCGCCACGCCGGACTACATCGTCGAGGCCGCTGCGGCTGCGTGTCGTGACCCCAGGACCCACCGTTACACGCCGGCAGCGGGTCTTCCCGAGCTCAAGGAAGCGATCGCAGCGAAGACGCTGCGTGACTCGGGCGTGGCCATCGACCCGTCGCAGGTGGTCGTCACAAACGGCGGCAAGCACGCCGTGTACGCAGCCTTCACCGTCCTGGTCGACGAGGGCGACGAGGTGCTCCTGCCGGCTCCGTTCTGGACGACCTACCCGGAGCCGATCGCCCTCGCCGGCGGGGTTCCCGTGATGCTGCCCACCGACGAGTCGACCGGGTTCCGCGTCACCGTCGAGCAGCTCGAGGCGGCGCGCACACCACGCACCAAGGCCCTCGTGTTCGTCTCGCCCTCTAACCCGACCGGCGCGGTCTACCCGCGCGACGAGATCGAGGCGATCGGGCGGTGGGCCGTCGAGCACGGAATCGTGGTCATCACCGATGAGATCTACGAGCACCTCGTCTACGGCGACGCAAAGCACCATTCGATCCAGGCGGTCGTACCGGAGCTGGCTGAGCAGTGCGTGATACTCAACGGTGTCGCCAAGACCTACGCCATGACCGGCTGGCGTGTCGGCTGGCTGATCGGCCCCGCCGACGTGGTCAAGGCCGCCACCAACCTCCAGACGCACCTGACCTCCAACGTGTGCAACGTCGCGCAGCGCGCCGCGCTGGCGGCGGTCAGCGGCGACCTGTCGGCTGTGGAGGAGATGCGGGCGGTGTTCGACCGTCGTCGCCGCACGATGCACCGCTTGCTGGCAGACATCCCGGGCATCAGCTGTCAGGAGCCCGAGGGCGCCTTCTACGCGTACCCCAACCTGACGGGCCTGCTCGGTGTCGACTTGGCCGGTCGCAACGCCTCGAGCACGGTCGAGCTCGCCGATCTGGTGCTCGAGGAGGCGAAGGTCGCCTTCGTCCCTGGCGAGGCGTTCGGCTCACCCGGCTACGGCCGCTTCTCGTTCGCGCTCGGTGACGAAGACCTCGAGGAGGGGATCGACCGGCTCGCCCGTCTGGTCACCGGACGCCCGTGAGCGCGGCGAGGATCGTCGCGCCGTACGGTGCCTGGCACTCACCGCTGGGGCCCGAGCAGGCCGCAGCCGGCGCCACGCGCTTCTCCGGGGTCGGTGTCACCAGCGACGGTTCCGGCGCGCCGGTCGTCTGGTGGGCCGAGTCCAGGCCGCACGAGAGGGGGCGTGTGGCGCTGGTCGCTGCGGGTGCGTCGGGTAACCGGGTCGACGTGTGCGGCGACACGGTCAGCGTGCGCAGCAGGGTCAACGAGTATGGCGGCGGGGCGTTCTGGTGTGGCGACGGTCATGTCGACTGGGTGGACGACTCCACCCAGCAGATGATGCGCGTCGAGCCGATCGCGGATCCGTCACGCACGGGTGTCCCGAGGGCACTTACCGGGGCACCGCCGGTGGCGATCGGGTGGCGGTACGCGAGCGGCAGACCGGTCGATGGCGGCGAGTGGGTGGTGGCCGAGCGCGAGGCCCACGTAGACGAGCTCGGCCGGGAGTACCCCGAAGCCCGCAACGAGCTGGTCGTCGTCCGCGTCAGGGACCGTCGCCAGTGGGTGATCGTCGGCGCTGATGAGCACGGAGGAGGCGATTTCGTAGCCGCGCCGGCGGTGTCGCCCGACGGCACTCTCGTCGCCTGGCTGCGCTGGGATCACCCGGACATGCCATGGGATGCGGCGGAGTTGTGGGCCGGGCGCCTTTCGCTCGGCGATGAAGGCGCAGCTGTGGTCGATCGCCGCCGGGTCGCAGGCGGACGCGACGGTGGCGAATCGCTCGGACTGGGCCGCTCCGTGTCTGTGTGTCTGCCCGAATGGTCCCCCGGCGGGCAGCTCCATTGGTGCGACGACGCCGACGGCTGGTGGCACCTTCGGTGCCGCCTCATCCCCGGGGCTGCCCTCGTGGGGGTCTGGAGATGATCTCGACCTGGCGGTTCTCGGTGGTGGGGAGGTGGGTGAGGAGGTCGGCGAGCCGCTGTTGGGTCGCCGGCGGACACCGCTATGCATTCTGCGGTGACGGTCGGCTGGTGCTCGCCGTGTCGAGCGGCGGGATCGACTCTGTGTGGCTGCTCGATCCGACGACCGGCCAGCGCTGCGCGCCGCCCGGCCCCCGGTTCAGCTCGGTCGAGTACGTCGCCACGCTCGACGACCATGTCGTGATCGTCGGAGCCGATGCCACCCGCCCGTCGTCGGTGTGGCTTCTCGACCTGGCGGCCGAACCGGACCACGACGATGCAGCGGTGGACCTGCGCCCGGTCGACGCGCCGCTCGATCCCGGATGGGTGTCGGTCCCGACCGCGATCACGTTCGGGACCGGGCCCTCGGCATTGAGCGACCATGTGCCGGCCGGTGACCCGGCCCACGGCGACGCGGCCCACGCGTTCTTCTCTACCTGCCGGTCAGCGGCGACCACGAGGCTCCGGCGGGCGAAGTGCCGCCGCTCGTGGTGCGGATCCATGGCGGACCCACCGCGGCCGCGCGCGCCCGAGTTCTCGCCGAGCGTCCAGTTCTGGACCACCCGTGGATTCGCCGTCGTGGACGTCAACTACCGCGGCTCGACCGGTTTCGGCCACGAGTACCGAGACGTGCTGGATGGGTCGCTG
>JBAOHV010000029.1:0-49451 GCA_037045265.1 Microthrixaceae bacterium
TCCCCGCCGGTCGGCTGTCGCTGTGCCAGTGTCCGTTGGCGCTGAACAGCGGGTCGAAATCGGCGTCATCGATCTCCGTTTCGGGCGCCTGATAGCTGGGCTCGCGCACTCGCCGCCGGATGATGTCGACGATCTTGTTCCTGAGAATCGAAAACACCCAGGTCTTGAGCTTGGCCCGCTCGGCAAAGCGGTCGGCTCCCTGCAGGGCGGCGAGCATCGCCTCCTGCACGGCGTCTTCGGCGCTGGCCTGATCGCGCAACTGCAGCACCGCGAAGCGCAACATTTCGCGCTGGAAGCCGGCCATCTCGGCAGCGATGCCGGCGGCGGCCGCCGGCAGGGTGCGGCTTCCCGCCGCCGGCGATGGTCCCGGATCGGCACGCCCGCGAGCGTTGGGGGTCATGGCGCTGCGCTCTCCTCTGAACATGCACACGAGTCTGGCACGGATTCCGATCTCTCCAAACGGGTGTCGAGCGATGCAGGGGACGTCTACCGGAACCTTGCACTAGTCGGTGCCGTTGACATCGAACCACCGGAAGGTGCCGTCGGCGTGGTGGAGGCGCAACTCAGCGCTCTCTCGTGCGCCGAACTGGATCCCTCGGTGATCAGTGCGGTTGCAGTGTCGCGATCGTCTGGATGGATGAGGCGCAGCACGTCGATGTCCTCGAGGCGATCGAGCTCGAAGCCGAGCAGGCGGGTGGCCACTGGCGACACATACCCGAGCTCGAGCCTTTCGTTCAGCACGGCCACGATGTCGGAGGAGTTGTCGATCAGCGAGGCGAAACGCGCCTCGCTGCGCTGCTTCACCTGGATCTCCGTCTGCTCGACCGCGCGGAGGGCGATGGCGGTCTCCCGGCAGAGAGCCGAGACTGCATTTGTCTCGTCGTCGCTCAAGCGGCGCGTGGTGACCAGGATGAGGGCGGCCTTGATCTCACGCTGAACCACGACCAGTCCCGCCTGCGAGTGCATCTCCTCGGTGTCGCTCGGGAGTGATACCAGCCTGGTTGAGTCCGGCGGGCCGTCGGCCAGCAGATCGGCGCGAAGCGTGGCGACCGTCAGCGAGAGGTCGCCAGAGCGCTCCAGCGCATCGTCGTCCAGCAGATCCAACACGAGGCCGCCTGTAGCCAGGCAGTCCTGCAGGATGTGTTCTGCGCCGACGGTGATGACGCGGGCGACGTCGTCCGTGGTCTCGGCGCTCACCAGCCGCTCACCCACCTCACGCAGGCTGGACTCGAGCGCGGCCAGCTCCTCGTTCTGGCGCACCAGCCGGCCGAGGCGGGTGACCACCAGCGGCGTCAGAGCTAGCGAGATCACCGCGGGCAGCATGATCAGCACGTTGGCTTCGAAGTTCAGCGCCGCCGAGATCATGAGAACAGGCGGGGTGAGAAGCGCGAGTGCGAGCACTGTGACCCGCCGGCGTGTCAATCGTCGACGCATGTTCTCGCCGGACGGTCGGTCCGCTATGTGGATGACCGAAGGGTGGAAGAGTCCGGCGCCGCCGAATGCAAGCACCGCGAACGCTGGCAGGATCTCGGCCCCGGCGCTCAGACTGCCACCCGAGACCTTGACCGCAGCTATGTCGGTAGCGAATACGGCGATCAGTCCGACCGCCATCAGCCGGTTGCTCACCGACGGTGTTGAGCCGGCGACGAGGGCCAGCACGGCGGCCGAGACCATGGCCAGGCTCAGCGTGCTGAACACCAAGTTCGTCCACAACTCGGCCGGTGGGACCGAATCCTTCTGGATGTAGGGGATGAGGACAGTGGTGCCGATTGGACGAGGCCTGCGGCCAAGGTCCCCACGAGAGCGTCAAGCTTCGCGTCGAAGGGGATCCGACTTACTCGAAGCCTGACGATGAGCAGGATCGCCGTGATGAACAGGAGGTAGGCGATCAGATACAGCGGGTCGGCAGGCGAGGGGGTGGGGAACTCAACTCCCGAGATGTCCGAGTGAACTCCGCGGACGATCCCTCCGCTCACCGATCCGATTCCTGCGATGGCGATCAGCGTGACCGGCCGCCGTGCGGGCCGTGGGATATGTCGTGCCCGCACCAACAGCGAACCGATCGTGCCGACGCCGAACAAAGCGAACGTCAGCTCCTTCAGGTCGAGCGGTAGCAGCACGATGCCGATGAAGCAGGCTGCAGTGAAGAAGAGGAACCTGTGTAGCGACGCGTGGCTCTGGAGCGACTTGTCCAGGTTTGTCTCCGGCGTGCCGGATGCTGTCGCCATCTCAGTCCTCGATCAGGTTGCTTCCCTGACCGATCGGCATCTTCCATGCCGGGTTGAGGACTTCGTCTGCAGAGGTGCAGCGGATGGTGCTCTGGGAATGCTCAGATCAACGCTGGTAGCAGTCCGTGCAACAACGCGAAACTCGGTAGCGTACAGGGTCGCAGTGAGGTAGGACAGCCGACGCAGGAACACTCGGGGGAAAGCCGCGTCGCCACAACAGCAGCAGGGGCAGAACACCGCCGATCACGAGTGAGAGTGCCACCGCCGAGCCGGTCCCCAGCACGCGTCCGTGCAGCGCTTCCTCGCGTTCGGCGATGGCTTCGGAGCGCCGTTCCACTCGAAGGCGGCTCAGGAAGAACGTGGCGAACCGCCCCGAAGCTTCGGGCTCGGTCGCTCGGTGAACGAGGTACACCTGGACCGGAACGTAGATGATGTACACCGCCGCTACCGCCGCTCCCGCTCCGCGGAGCCGGGAGATCGCCCAGAAGAACGGGCCGAAGGTCAGGTCGTCGAGCACGACCAGGGTCGCAAGCGTGGCGATCCACCAGCCGGCGGCGACCAGGGGAGCGGGTGACGGCGGTAGCCCTGCTCGATTGCTCGCCGGGGCACAGTGGCGATGGGGTTCCCCAGACTCGAGGTCCCCCGGATCGCTGTCACGAGGGTCCGCGGATGGGCACCGGCTCCTCGCTAATTTCGTGCCATGTCCCTTCACATCAACGAGTCCGCCACCGAGCGGCAGACCTCCCTCGTCATCCCGGTCGCAGGAGCTCTCGGGCACGGGTCAACCTCCTTGTCGTCTTTCGATGCAGCGTTGATCGCTGTTGGTGTCGCCAACTTCAACCTGGTGCGTCTGTCCAGTGTGATTCCCCCGGCGAGTGTGGTCACCGTTGCTGATCAGTTGGAGATCGACCTTCGCTATGGATCCCGTGTGGTCGGCGTCGTCCGGTTGGGGCGATCGGCTCTACGCCGTGTGGGCCTTCGAGAGCGCCGAGCGCCTGGGAGAAGAAGCCTGGGCCGGTGTCGCGTGGGTGCAGGACCCGAGCGATGGCCGAGGATTGTTCGTGGAGCATGAGGGTCGCAGCGAGGACACCGTCCGCGAGGAACTTGCGGCTTCGCTCAGTGACCTTTGCGCCAGTCGCTGCGATGGAGCACCTTGACCAGAAGTCAGTTGTGGTGGGGGGTCGTTGCGAGGGCTCCCCGGTGGGAGCGCTGGTGCTCGCTCCTTACATGTCCGAGCCATGGTTCCCAGACGCCTGATCCGTGAGCCGAGCGGTCAGGTCCAGCTGATGGGTTCGACCCCTTCTTGTTCCCGGAGGTCTATGACCACATCCAGAGTTTCCGGTGTAGGCGGACACGTGTCGACGACGAAGTAGGTCTGTGTATCGACGGCCTCGGGCACCAGTGGGAACTCACCGTTCGGCACTGAGATGAGCTTCTCGATCAGTCCGGTCTGCTCCCGCGTGACGCATGGCGCAGTCCCACGCGGCGATGGCACCGTCGCGACGGACACGATCGAAGCCCCGACGCATCATCCTGCTGAACAACGACAGTCCCTGATAGTCGGGTAGCACCAAGCTGATCCCGCAGTAGTAGACGGGTCGACCCGGGTAGCGGACCTGGTAGAACTCTGGGGACACCCAGGGAACGGCTTTCAGGTCGAGTGCTACCAACGAGATGCCTACCGGTTGGTCTTCGTGCCACGCCACGATCTTCATCACGCGGTCGTCGGCCATCTCCTCGTCCCACTCCTCGCGGGCGAGGATGTGGCGTGCCGCTGCTGCGTACTTGAGCGGACCGAACACCTCCAGGTACAGGTCGAAGAAGATCGAGGATGCGGGCTCGTCGACCACGAGCTGTTCGCTCAGGTGGATGTCCAGGCGAGGCGAGGTCATCGTCATGACTTGCCTCCGCTCGTGAAGGTGAGGCCGGCATGCCGTGTCGTCGCCGACACGGTGACTGGGGCCGCTGCTTCTCGACTTGCGGTCACCCTGGAAGGCCGTGTCCGATCTGGAGAGGGGTTGGATGTTCCGCTCCGATGGATCTCAGGTTCTGTTGCCAACGTGTCTGCCCCTCGGTGACACGCCCTCCCCAGCGACACGGTTCCGTGCCGGGCTGGGTTGCAGTCAAGCAGAGTCGACCATCCGCGACAAGTGGAACTTCGTTCGCTAACCTCGGCCGGTTCTTCGCGCAGGCGACCACCGTGTACTCATTCGTGGTGGATTCCGGACCCGGCTAACTTCGGCGCCGTGCTCAAGCTCGTACTCCCCAAGGGGTCGCTCGAGAAGGCGACCATGGAGCTGTTCGCGGCAGCGCCGACCTCACGGTGCAGCGCAGCTCCTGCGGTGAGCTACTCCGCGACCATCGACGATCCTCGCATCGAAGCGTTGCGTATCCTGCGCCCCCAGGAGATCCCCACGTACGTTGCCGACGGCCTGTTCGACCTGGGCATCACCGGGCGCGACTGGGTCGAGGAGACCGGTTCGAGCGACGTCGTGTCAGCCTGGGTGAGCTGCGCTACTCCAAGGCCACCAGCAAGCCCGATGCAAGCGTCGTGCGTCGCGGTGCCCGAGGACTCGCCCTACCGTAGCGCCGAGGACCTACCCGCCGGGTGTGCGGGTCTCGACCGAGTACATGGAGCATCACCCGCCGCTACTTCGACGTCACGCGGCGATCGACGCCGACATCCGGCTGTCCTACGGCGCCACCGAGGCCAAGGTGCCCGACATCGTCGACTGCATCATCGAGATCACCGAGACCGGTCGGGCGCTGCGTGCTGCGGGGCTGCAGGATCATCGACGACGGTGCTGATCTCCTACACCGAGCTGGTCGCCAACCCCGCCGCCTACGCCGACCCCGAGAAGGCGCCACGCGATGGAGCAGGTCCTGACGCTGCTCGCTCGGCGTGCTGGAGGCCCGCGGCAAGGTGCTGGTGAAGCTGAACGTCGGTCCCCGAGCGCTCTCGACGACGGTCATCGGCCGTGCTGCCGGCCATGAAGACCCCGACCGTGAACGAGCTCTACGGCGGCAGCGGGCTACGCGGTCGAGACCGTCGTGCCCAAGAACGAGCATCAACACGTCCTGATCCCGGCGCTCGTCGGACGCCGGCGCCACCGACATCATCGAGCTCCCGCTGTCCAAGATCGTCCACTGAGACTGCTCGAGATGGCGTCCAGGCCCATCTACGTCGGCGCGGTTCGGCCTTCGACGACCACGTGGGACTCGGCGAGGTCGACCACCGACAGACGGTGCGGTCCACCCGTTCCACTGCACCGCCATCGCTGACGGCACCCGCTCCATCGTGGTCGGCGCCGCGGTGACGTTCGCGGTCGTGGCGGGACGGTCGGGGCGGTGGGAGGCGGTCGCGGTCCGCTCGAGCTGAGTCGGCCCGATCAGGCGTCGGGAGTGTGGTCTCTCGTTGGCCTGTTTCACCTGGACGAACATCATCTGCACCTGGCCGAGCGCCTCGGTCAGCATGGGGCGGTGATCGCCGAGGCGGTCGCCGAGGCCGTCGAGCACACAGCGGAAGGCCTCGATGGCGGTTGCGGCCTCGGCGAACGCCGGTGGTTCGCCCTCCAGGTAGATCGTGGCCAGATCCAGGAAGCGGATCAGATGGTTGGCGATCATCTCAGCGGCGGGCGCGGCGGCGATCTCGCGGCGCACCCGCATCATCTCGGCGAGCTCCGCTGCGAGCTCCTGGCGCTCCTCGCCGGAGAGCGTGTCCAGGTCGATGCCGAGGGCCTGAGCCGCTGCTCGCAGCGGCTCGTTCGCGCTGCCGCTCCTGCCGCGCCGGGGTCCGCATCAGCGTCATCGGGGCGACTCGACCGGCCGCTCGCCGTCGGGGGTCCACAGGGAACTCATGATCGGGTCTCCAGAGCTCGTCGAACACGCCGATGCTGGCCCGGCGCTGGTGCGCTGGTACAGTAGCGGCCACAACCGAGCAAGCGGGCTCCCGCCCCTCCCGACCACGACCTGTGCGATCGGGATCACAGTTCCACGGACGATCCTCGATCGTGCGTGGTCGGCGGGTGCTCCGGCATCCGCCCGTTTCGTTCTCGGGCCCATGTCGGCCCCGGGACGACGTCTCGGGCGGTGCGCACGGTTTCAAGAGAGTACGGACCGCGATCCCTGCAGAAAGGACGTGATGTTGAGGAGTGACGGGCAATAGCTGCTGCACACGGTGACGAGACCCGGGTCAACGACAGGATCCGAGCACGCGAAGTTCGGCTGATCGATCCCGACGGGAATCAGTTGGGTATCAAAGCCCTACCGGAGGCGTTGAACATCGCACGTTCGATGGAGCTCGACCTGGTCGAGGTCGCCACCTGACGCCAACCCGCCGGTGTGCAGGATCATGAACTTCACCAAGTTCAAGTACGAGGAGCAGCAGCGGGCCAAGGAGTCCCGCAAGAAGGCGACCAACATCGTGGTCAAGGAGATGAAGTACCGCCCCAAGATCGGTGGCGGCGACTTCGACACCAAGACCCGCAAGGTCTCGCAGTTCCTGGGTGAGGGCCACAAGGTCAAGATCACGATCATGTTCCGTGGTCGGGAGATGCAGCACCCCGAGCTGGGGCGCCGGATCCTCGACAGGGTGGCCGAAGAGGTTGCCGACGTGGGCAAGGTCGAGGTCATGCCCAAACAGGACGGACGCAACATGACCATGGTCCTGGGCCCCGACAAGAAGGCCCAGGAGAAGGCCCGCAAGGATGCGGCCGCAACGGTGGACCCGACAGGTGAACCTGGCGAGCAACCCGACGCAGTCGCTGCCGAACCTGCTCAGGTCCCGTCCGCTCCGGTCGCCGAAGCGGTCGCTCCGGTCGCCGAGGCGACCTGAACCTCGACGGACCATCCGGCCAGCACAAGTCCCGGCGCACCGCGCCCATCCCGCCTCCCCGCCCCCAAGGGCGGCGCATCACGACGAGGAACCACCATGCCCAAGATGAAGACCCGGTCCGGCGCCAAGAAGCGCTACAAGGTGACTGGCACCGGCAAGCTCACCCGCCGCAAGGCGAATCTGAACCACATCCTCGGGAAGAAGTCATCGCGCCGCAAGCGTGCCCTCACCGGCGACTTCGAACTCTCCAAGGGCGACGACCGTCGCGCCCGCAAGCAGCTCGGCATCTGAGCCCGACCCCACGAAAGGAGCCTCCCGATGGCACGTGTCAAGGGTGGAGTTCACGCCAAGAAGAATCGCCGCGCAGTGCTCGGCAAGGCCAAGGGCTACTACGGCAACCGCAGTCGGTCCTTCCGCGCTGCCAACGAAGCGGTCATGCACGCAGGGCAGTACGCCTTCCGTGATCGTCGAGCCCGCAAGGGTGAGATGCGCAAGCTCTGGATCCAGCGCATCAACGCCGGCTGCCGCAACCACGGCATCTCCTACAGCCGGTTCATCAACGGTCTGAAGCTCGCCGATATCGATGTCGACCGTAAGGTCCTCGCTGACCTGGCCGTGCGCGACGACGCCGCGTTCGGGTCGTTGGTCGAAGCAGCCAAGTCGGCGCTCGACGCTGCACCCGCTGTGGGGGCCGAAAGCTGAACCCGCTGGGGTCGTCGAACCCAGAACTGCAGTTGCTGCGGCGCCTCTCGAGGCGCCGCAGCGTGCGTTCCGCCGAAGGGTTGTTCCTGGTCGACGGGCCGGTGCTCCTCGCCGAGGCCCTCGATTCCCCGCTGGCGCTGCGAGCGGTGTACGTCGAAGAAGATGCCAAGCGGGGGACGAGCGACCAGGTCGTCGCGGCCGCAACAGACGCGGGCGTCTCGGTGCGACAGGTGCGTACGGGGGTGCTGGCCAAGGTGCTCGACCTTGCAACGCCCCAGGACGTCGTCGCCGTGGTGCAACAGCCTGTTTTCGACCTGCATGCCTCGGTGCAACTCGCAGCAGAGTGCTCACGTCCGATCCTGGTGCTCGTCGACGTTTCCGATCCCGGGAACGTGGGGACTCTCGTTCGGAGCGCAGAGGCGTCTGGTTGCGCAGCCGTAGTACTCGTCGGTGGATGCGCGGACGTGTTCAACCCGAAGACCGTCCGTGCCACCGCTGGGGCGGTCTTCCGGGTCCCGACCCCTCGCTGCGACAGTCTGGCGGATCTCGCCCCGGTCGCTGCGCTGTCATCGGTGCCGCTGGTGGGAACAGCCGGTGCAGGCGGCTCGACGCCTGAGGACGCGGCGATGGACGCAGCGGTCGGGATCGTGGTCGGGAGCGAGGCGCACGGGCTGGCTGAACAGGACCTGGGCCTCTGTGATCACCTGGTCACCGTGCCCATGGAGGGCAGCGTCGAGTCGTTGAACGCCGCGGTGGCCGGGTCCCTGGTGGCGTTCGAAGCGGCTCGGCAGCGACGCCGACGGACGGCGACGGCCGTGGGGACTGAACCGAGTGGCGGGGCCCGTACTCCACTGGGCCACAATGGCGGTCCGTCGAACCACGATCAGGCCGCGACCGGAGAACCAACGTGAGCACCGAATCCCAGGGCAGGCCGGACGAGATCGCAGACGACGGCGCTGTGCGCGTCGCCGCCGCACAGGACCTCGAGTCGCTTCACCATCTGGAGTTGGAGCTCACCGGCAAGAAGTCGCGTCTCAGCGCGCGTCAAAGCCACGATGCGTGACATGGATCCGGACCAGCGGCGGATGTTCGGTGCCGAGCTGAACGAGGCGCGCGATCGACTGGTCGAGGCCATCGCCACCCGCCGATCGCAGCTCGACGGCGAAGCGCTGGACGCACGTCTCGCCGCCGAGCGGCTGGATCTGACCGAGGCGCTCGGCAAGGTCGACGTCGGTCACTCCCATGTCGTCACCCAGACCTGGGAGCGTCTCGAGGACGTGTTCTGCGGAATGGGGTTCGCCGTCGCTGACGGGCCAGAGGTCGAGACCGACTGGTTCAACTTCGAGGCGCTCAACCTGCCCCGGGCCCACCCTGCACGCTCGATGTGGGACACGCTCTACCTGGACACCTCCGAGCTCGACGGAGTGGGGGAGGGCGAGCTGGTTCTGCGCACGCACACCTCTCCGGTGCAGGTCCGCACCATGCTCGAGGCCGTTCGCACCGGCGACGGCCCGCCGATCTACGTCGTGTGCCCCGGGCGCGTCTACCGCCGCGACACCGCCGACGCCACGCACCTGCCGGTGTTCCATCAGATCGAAGGGCTGGTCATCGACCGGGGGATCTCCATGGGGGACCTCGCCGGCACGATCGACGAGTTCACCAGGGCGTACTTCGGCCAGCAGATGACCAGCCGCCTGCGTCCGTCCTACTTCCCGTTCACCGAACCTTCCGCCGAGTTCGACGTCTCCGCCCCCGACGGGTCGTGGCTGGAGCTCGGCGGGTGCGGGATGGTTCACCCGCACGTGCTGCGTGCCGGTGGGCTCGACCCCGAGGAGTGGTCCGGGTTCGCGTTCGGGTTCGGCATCGATCGCCTGGCGAAGATCCGTCACCAGGTCGAGGATCTGCGTGAGTACATCACCAACGACATCCGCTTCCTCTCGCAGTTCTGACCCGGCCACGCTGCGCCCACCCGCTTCCATGTACCGACGACACCGGATGGTTACCCCACGATGAAGGTCCTGCTGTCCTGGCTCCGTGAGTTCGCCCCGATCGAGGGCGACCCCGACCAGATCGCCGAGCAGCTGACCGAGCTCGGCATGGAGCTCGAGTCCGTGACCCGCATCGGCGAGGGCATCGACGGGATCGTCGTCGCCAAGGTGCTCGAGGTCCGCCAGCACCCCGACGCGGACCGCATCCGCCTCGTCGACGTCGACCTCGGTGACGGAAACGCACTGCAGATCTGCTGTGGCGCGTCGAACATGGCCGCCGGTGATCTGGTTCCTCTGGCCACGATCGGGACCGTCATGCCGAACGGCATGGAGATCGCTCGACGCAAGATGCGCGGCCAGGAGAGCAACGGGATGCTCTGCTCCGCGGCGGAGCTCGAGCTCGGCGACGACCACGCCGGTCTGTTGATCCTGTCGCAGGACATGGTTCCCGGGACCCCGATCACCGATGCGCTCGGGATCACCGAGGACATCGCCTACGAGTTCGATGCGCTGCCCAACCGGCCCGACACCCTGAGCATCATGGGCGTGGCCCGGGACCTCGCTGCGCACCAGCGTGTCGCGTTCGAGCTTCCCTCGTTCCCGTCCGACACCCGGGGTTCCGACGCAGCCGGCATGTGCAGTGTCACGATCCACGCCCCCGACCTGTGCGGGCGCTTCCTGGCCCGGGTGGTCTCCGGTGTCGCCCTCGGTGCGTCGCCGCGCTGGATGGCTCAGCGGCTGTTGGCGGCGGGCATGCGCCCGATCAACAACGTCGTGGACGTCTCCAACTACGTGATGCTCGAGCTCGGCCAGCCGAACCACGCCTACGACCTGGCGAAGCTGCCCGACGGCGCGATCGGTGTGCGCTGGGCCCGTGACGGCGAGACGATCCGCACCCTCGACGACGTGGAGCGCACGTTGTGCGCCGACGACGGGGTGATCGTCGATGCGAACGACAGCGCCATCGGCATCGCCGGCGTCATGGGCGGGGCATCGACGGAGATATCGGCCGCGACGTCTGAGGTGCTCTTCGAAGCGGCCTGGTGGGACCCCGCTGCGGTGGCGGCGACGTCGGCCCGGCTCAACCTCCATTCCGAGGCGTCACTTCGGTTCAAGCGCGGAGCCGACCCCGAGATCGCACCCATCGCTGCGCAGCGCTTCGCTCAGCTGCTCGGTGAGATCGTCGGATCGCAGCTGCACCCCGGCGTCATCGACGTCGAAGGGGACCGCCCCGCTCGTGTGGTCGTGCAGGTGCGTCCTGCGAGAGTCAACGCGCCGCTCGGAACAGCGTTGTCGTCCGAGGAGATGGCGTTGCTGATAGAGCCCATCGGCTACGGCTGTGAGTCCGCCGGCGATGAGCTTCTCGTCACAGTCCCGACATGGCGTCCTGATTCGACCATCGAGGTCGACGTGATCGAGGAGATCGGTCGTCACTTCGGCTTTTCGAACATCGAGCGATCGGTGCCCGTCTCTCCGCGCACCGGTGCGCTCAGCCCACGCCAGCGGGATCGTCGCACGCTCAGGCGAGCGTTGATCGGTGCCGGGCTGTCCGAAGCCATGCCGATGCCCTTCCTGGCGCCGGGCGACCTGGAACGCTGCGGGCTCGACGCTGACGGTCTCGTGTTGGCCAACCCCCTCGCTGCCGAGGAGTCGATCCTTCGCACGTCGCTGCTGCCCGGACTGCTCAAGGCCGTCGCGTACAACGAGCGACACCGCATGTCGGGCGTACGACTCTTCGAGATGGGGAGGGTGTTCGCCATCGGCGATCGGGGAGTCCTCACCGACGTCGCCGAGTCGGAGCTCGCCGGACGCGTCCTTTCCGGCGAGAAGGAACACCTGGGCGTGGTCCTCGTGGGCCAGGAAGCGTCCCGGGCGGTGGAGCTGGTCGAGCTTCTGCTACGCAGCGTCGGCCGCTGGTATGACACCATGGCCGAGCTCTCCGCTGTGGATCTCGTCGCCCGCCCGCTCCCGGGTCTTCACCCGGGCCGTAGCGCGGTGGTGATGGCCCGTGGAGTCGAGGTGGGTCAGGTGGGCGAGGTCCACCCTTCGGTCCTGGCGGCCCATGACATCTCAGAACGCGTCGGCTGGGTCCAGCTCGATGTCGACGCGGTGGTGGGCCTGGACTCCGCGCCGGCGCTCGCCAGGCCCGTGTCACGGTTCCCTTCGTCCGACATCGACCTCGCCTTCGTCGTCGACGATGGGCTCCCTGCGGCAGAACTGCACCGAACCCTGTTCGCTGCGCCCGGCGACGTCGCACCGGTCAGCATCGAGCTCTTCGACGTCTTCCGCTCGGAACAGCTCGGTGGTGACCGCAAGAGCCTGGCGTTCAGGGTCCGCTTCCAGGAGCTGGACCGGACCCTGACCGACGCCGAGGTCGCGGGTGCGAGATCGGCGATGATCCAGGCCGCAGCGGAGACGCACGGGGCTGAGCTGCGAGGCTGAGAAAGCCCGTCATCCTCCGGTTGAGCGCAAAGTATTGCAGCGCCATGCATGAATGTGCGCTAGGGTGGATCCATGATCGACGTCGGCATCATCGGTGCATCGGGCTACACGGGCGTGGAACTGCTGCGCCTGTGTCACTCGCACCCGGAACTGAACGTGGTCTTCGCCACCGGGGACTCCCAGGCGGGCAACCGGATTGCGCAGCTGTACCCGAGCCTGGCGGGAGGCTACCCGGAAGAGGTCTTCGTCCCGTGGAGCCCAGAGCTGCTCGACGGCGTGGAGCTCGTGTTCCTGGGCCTGCCCCATGGCACCAGCCAGCAGATCGTCCCCACACTCATCGACCACGACGTCTCCGTCGTCGACCTGGGCGCCGACTTCCGGCTGCGTAGCTCGGCCGACTACGTCCAGTGGTACGGCGCAGCGCACACGTGCCCGGAGCTGCTGGACCGCTTCGTCTACGGGCTGCCCGAGCTGTACCGCGAGCAGCTCGCCACGACCAGGCTGGTCGCCACCCCGGGTTGCTACCCGACGTCGGCCTCGCTGCCCATGGCCCCGCTCGTACGTGCCGGGTTGGTGGGGACCGACCGTGTCATCGTCGACGCCGCCTCGGGTGTGTCGGGCGCCGGGCGTCCACCCAAACCGACCAACACGTTCTGCGCCGTCGACGAGGACGTCACCGCCTACGGGCTGCTCGACCACCGCCACACACCAGAGATGGAGATGAACATCGGCGCAACGGTGATCTTCACCCCCCACCTCGTGCCCATGAACCGGGGGATCCTCGCCACCTGCTATGCAGTTCCGGCGGTGGACGGGCTGTCGACCGCCGACGTGCTCGGCTGTCTCGACGACTTCTACCGACGACGAACCATTCGTGGTGGTGGACGAACGCCCACCCTCCACCAAGGCGACGCTCGGGTCGAACGCTGCTCACCTGACCGCCAGGGTCGACGATCGCACCGGGACCGTCATCGCCCTCGCAGCGATCGACAACCTCGGCAAGGGTGCCTCAGGTGCAGCGGTGCAGTGCGCCAACCTGGTCCTCGGACTCGACGAGACCACCGGACTCTCGACGATCGGGACGTACCCATGAGCGACCAATGGCCCGGCGAGGCCCACCACGACCCGTCAGTCGCGGTCGATGTCCTCCTTCAGGCCCTGCCCTACATCGAGCAGTTCCGCGGTGCGGTCGTGGTGGTGAAGTTCGGTGGCAACGCCATGTCGCGCCCCGAGCTCTTGCTCGGACTTCGCGAAGGACATCGTGCATGCTGCACGCGGGTGGGCATGCGACCCGTCGTGGTGCACGGCGGTGGGCCCGCAGATCGGCGAGCTCATGGACCGCCGGATCGGCATGGAGTCCGAGTTCCGTCGACGGCCGCCGGGTCACCGACGCCGACACCCTCGACGTGGCCCAGCATGGTGCTCATCGGCAAGGTCAACTCGCGACATCGTCTCCGCTATCAACATGCACGGCCCCGTGGCCGCTCGGCCTGTCGGGCGACCGACGCGGTGCTCCTCGATGACCGCCGAAGCGCAGCGATCCCGAGCTCGGGTTCGTCGGGTCGGTCACCGCGGTCAACCGCACGAGTTGATCGAGCGGCACCATCACCGATGGACCTGATCCCGGTCATCGCGACGATCGGTGCCGACGAGTCCGGGCCAGGCCCTACAACATCAACGCCGACGACCGCAGCGACCGAGATAGCGCCAGAGCATCGGTCGCCGAGAAGCTCGATCTTCCTCACCGACGTGCCCGGGCTGCTCGCCGACGTGGACGATCCCGGCATCGCTCATCACGGCGGTGGGCACGCGACGAGGTCCGTCGAGCTGATCGACGACGGCGTCATCTCTGGGGGGCATGATCCCGAAGATCGACAGCCTGCCTCGCACGCCATCGGCGCCGGAGTCGGCTCGGCGCACCTGCTCGACGGGCGGCATCTCCCACGTGCTGCTGCTCGAGCTGCTCACCCACGCCGGAGTTGGGACGATGGTCGTCAGCGGGCGTGCGGAGAAGACGTCATGAGCGCGGCGATCGGCCCCGACTCACGCCGTCGGCCATGGGAGCGCCGGCTGACGTGACCCGCTGCCCGCTCATGCCCACCTACGGCGCTCCGCAGGTGATGTTCGTCCGGGGCGAGGGCTCCTGGCTGTGGGATCGCGACGGCACGCCGCTACCTGGACCTGCTCTCAGGGCCTGGCTGTCACCTGCGCTCGGCCACAGCCACCCGGCGGTCGCCGAAGCGATCGCCGAGCAGTCCAGGCAGCTTGCTGCACGTGTCGAACCTGTTCGGCACCGAGCACGAACTGGCCCGCTCGCACAGACCCTCGACCGAGCTGCTCGGCGGCGGGGGACAGGTCTTCTTCTGCAACTCCGGCGCCGAGGCCGAACGAATGCAGCGATCAAGCTCGCTCGGAAGTTCGGTGGGCGGGGGCGTCACGTGGTGGTCAGCGCCTACGGCAGCTTCCACGGCCGGACGCTCGCCGACGTTGCACGCGCACCGGCCAGCCCCAGCCAAGCACGAGGCGTTCCAGCCGCTTCCCGAAGGTTTCCGACACGTCGCTTGGGATGACCTCGACCAGCTCGAGGCAGCGATCGACGACACCGTCGCGGCGGTGCTGCTCGAACCTGTTCAGGGCGAAGGCGGGGTGAACCCCGCCAGCATCGAGTACTTCGCCGGCGTGAGGCGCATCTGCGACGAGCGCGGAGTGCTGTTCATGGTGGACGAGGTCCAGACGGGGCTCGGACGCACGCGGCGCGCTGGTTCGCACACCAGCACTTCGGGGTCGTGCCCGATGTCGTGACGATGGCCAAGGCGCTGGGCAACGGAGTGCCGATCGGTGCATGTTGGGCACGGGACGAGGTCGCCGCCGCCTTCGAGCCGGGTGATCACGCGCACGACCTACGGCGGCCAGCCGTTCGCCGCCGCCGCGGCCAGGGCCGTGCTCGCGGTGATGGCCGAGAACGACGTCGCCTCGCTCGCCGAGACCAAGGGGGCGCAGCTGTCCGCCCGACTGTCCGAGCTGTCCGCAGTGCGTGCCGTACGTGGGCTCGGACTGCTGCTGGCTGTCGAGATCGACGTCGACCGCACCGGCGTCCCGGCGGCGACGATCGCCTCGTTGCTGCTCGAACGTTCGCTGGTGGTGAACGCCGTCACGCCCACAGCCCTGCGCCTGGCGCCCAGCCTGCTGATCTCCGACGATGAGATCGACCATGCCGTGACCGTTCTGTCGGCGACGCTCGACGAGCTCGTCGACGCGAACGACGCAACACCGGAGCCAACCTGATGCGACACCTGCTCGAGATCGACGACCTCACCCGCGACGAGCTGCTGGGGGTGCTCGACCTCTCCGAACAGAACGATCTGCCCCGCGTGCTCGAAGGCCGCGGGGCGGTCCTGTTGTTCGAGAAGCCCTCGGCGCGCACCCGGACATCGGCCGAGATGGCCGTCTTCCAGCTCGGAGGGCATCCGATCACCCTGCGCAACGAGGAGGTCGGCATCGACACACGGGAGTCGGCCGAGGACGTCTCGGCAGGCTGTTCGCCGGCTACGCGGCCGTCATCGGTGCCCGCGGTGTTCGAGCACCACAAGGTCGAGCGTCTGGCAGCGGTGTCGTCGGTGCCGGTCATCAACCTGCTCTCCGACGAGGCGCACCCCGTCCAGGCGCTCGCCGACCTGCTGACCATCCGCCAGGAGTTCGGCCACCTTCGACGACGTGGTCGTCACCTACGTCGGTGACGCCAACAACGTCGCCCGTTCCCTCGGGATCGCCTGCTCGCTGGTAGGGATGACCTTCAGGGTGTCGAACCCGCCGGGATACGGCTTCGACGACGCATCGGTTCGACGTCTCGCCTCGGCGGGATGTGTCGTCGAGGTCATCGAGGACCCGGCCGAGGCCGTGGTCGGCGCTGACGTCGTCTACACGGATGCCTGGTACTCGATGGGCCAGGAGGAGGAGCAGGCGATCCGCACGCGGGCCTTCGACGGCTGGCGTGTCGACGAGGACCTGATGGGTCGGGCGTCGGCGCGGGCGATCTTCCTGCACTGTCTTCCGGCCCACCGTGGCGACGAAGCCACCGACGGAGTGCTCGACGGGCAACGGAGTCGGATCTGGCGACAGGCGCAGAACCGCATGCACACCAAGCGTGGCCTGATCGCATGGCTGCTCTCCGAGGGGCCGAGTTGAGCCGTCCGAACAAGGCCCAGCGCCAGCATCGCATCGCGGGGCTGCTCGAGCAGCACCAGGTGACCAACCAGGCGCACCTGGTCGACCTGCTCGCCGCAGAGGGCGTCGAGGTGAACGTTTCGACCGTGTCGCGCGACCTCGAGGAGCTCGGCGCCATCAAGGTCCGCATCCCGGGCGGGGAGACGGCGTACGCGATCCCGGAGCTGCCTCGCGGAGCAGATCGCGCCCGCGGACCACCTGCGCCGCGTGCTCGGCGACTGGGTGGTCGAGGTGGCCCGCTCAGGAGACCTGGTGGTGGTGAGGACACCGCCCGGCTCGGCCCACGTCGTCGGCTCGGCCATCGACCGGGCCGGCCTCGAGCGGAGTGCTCGGCACCATCGCCGGAGATGACACACTTCTGTTGATCTCGACGAAGGGCGATGGGCGCGGCGGTCGCCGGTCGCGTCAACGAGCTCGCCGGCCTCGGCTGAACCCCGATCCACCTGACACACAACTAACTGGAGCTGACACCAATGGCACAACGCGTCGTGCTGGCGTACTCAGGAGGGCTCGACACCTCCGTCGCCGTCCGCTGGATGATCGAGAACATGGGCGTCGAGGTCGTGTGCCTCTCCGCCGACGTCGGCCAGGAAGGCACGCTGGAAGGCAATCGGGAGAAGGCCCTCGGCGCCGGAGCGATCGCCTACGAGCAGCTCGACCTGCGCGAGGAGTTCGCCCGTGACTTCCTGGCACCGATCATCAAGGCGAACGCGCTCTACGAGGACCAGTACCCACTCGTGTCGGCGCTGTCACGCCCGTTGATCGTGAAGCACCAGGTGGCGGCTCGCCCGCAAGTACGGCGCCGACGGGGTTGCCCACGGTTGCACCGGCAAGGGCAACGACCAGGTTCGCTTCGAGGTCTCGGCCATGGCGCTCGCGCCCGACCTCGAGCTGGTCGCACCGGTGCGCAACTGGGGCTTCACCCGCGAGGACTCGCATCGAGTACGCAGCGATCCACGAGATCCCCGTTGGTGCCACCAAGGAGAAGCTCTACTCCATCGACGACAACCTGTTCGGCCGGGCGATCGAATGCGGCGAGATGGAGGACCCCTGGGCCGAGCCACCGGCTGGTGTGTGGGAGATGACACGTCAGAGTGAGACCGAACCCCGCGAGATCGTCATCGGGTTCGAGCAGGGCGTGGCGGTCTCTCTGGACGGGCGCACCATGCCGCTCTTCGAGCTGATCATCGAACTGAACCACGTCGTCGGCTCGTACGGCTGGGGTCGCCTCGACATGGTCGAGAACCGTCGTGTTGGCATCAAGAGCCGTGAGACCTACGAGGCGCCGGGTGCGCTCGCCCTGATCCTCGCCCACAAGGATCTCGAGGCGATCACCCTGGAACGCGACCTGCAGCGCGAGAAGATCCGCCTCCAGCACCGCTACGCAGAGCTCGTCTACGACGGGCTCTGGTTCTCACCGTTGCGTGACGCTCTCGACGCGTTCGTGGATTCCTCGCAGGAGCACGTGACGGGTGAGGTGCGCCTGAAGCTCGAGCCCAACCGGTGCTTCGTGGTGGGGCGCCGTGCGCCACGCTCGCTGTACGACTACGGACTGGCGACCTACGACGCCGCCGACCGCTTCCGTCACGCCGACTCCGAGGGGTTCGTGCGGATCTGGGGCCTGGGTGTGCAGACCTGGTCCGGGGTCCAGGGCCCTGGATCGAACACCTGATGGTGGGCACCGACGGATCCATCGGGGACGAACGCCAGCAGCTCTGGCACGGGCGCTTCGAATCTGGCCCAGCGGCTGAGCTCGTCGAGTTCACCGAGAGCCTCAGCTACGACCAGCGCCTGATCTTCGACGACATCCGTTGCTCCAAGGCGCACGTGCGTGGCCTGCACCGCGGGGGCCTGCTCAACGACGACGAGCTGGCCCGGGTGCTCGCAGCGCTCGACACCGTCGAGATGGAGTACCGCGCCGGTGAGCTGACTCCGATCGCGTCCGACGAGGACGTACACACCCTTATCGAGCGGCGGGCGACCGAGCTCGCCGGTGAGGCAGGCGCCAAGCTGCACACCGGACGGTCGCGCAACGACCAGGTTCGCGACCGCGTTCCGACACCACGTGCGAAGCCAGCTCGGCCTGATCGCGCAGCGGGTGCTCGAACTCGTCGACGTGCTCGCCACCCGTGCCGACGAGGCGGGAACCGGCGACGATGCCGTGTACCTGCCCGGCTACACCCATCTCCAGCACGCCCAGCCCGTGTTGCTGGCCCATCACCTCATGGCACACGCGTGGGCGCTGCTGCGAGACGTGGACCGCCTGTCCGATTGCCGCCAGCGCGTCGATGTGTCGCCGCTGGGCAGCGGCCGCGCTGGCAGGGTCGTCCCTCCCGCTCGATCCCGACGGAGTGGCAGCGGAGCTCGGGTTCGCAGCCCGTTTCGAGAACTCCCTCGACGCGACATCGGACCGTGACTTCGTCGCCGAGTCGCTGTTCGTGCTCAGCCTGATCGGGCTGCACCTGTCGCGCATGGGCGAGGAGGTGGTGCTGTGGAGCACCGAGGAGTTCGGGTTCGCTCGGCTCGACGACGCCTATGCCACCGGCTCGTCGATGCTCCCGCAGAAGAAGAACCCTGATATCGCCGAGCTGGCTCGCGGCAAGGCCGGGCGCATCATCGGTGACCTGACCGGGTTCCTGGCGACCATGAAGTCGCTTCCGCTGGCGTACAACCGTGACCTGCAGGAGGACAAGGAACCGCTGTTCGACGCGCTCGACACCGTACGGCTGGGTCTGGGGGCGATGGCCGGTCTGTACCGGACCCTGGTGTTCAACACCGAGCGCATGCGTTCCACGGCGGACTCGCCGTTCGCGGCAGCGACGGACCTGGCGGAACACCTGGTCCGCTGCGGAGTCCCGTTCCGTGAGGCGCACGCCGTGGTCGGTGCACTGGTGCGCCGCTCGCTCGACGACGGTGTGCCGCTGGTCGATCTGGTCGCAGAGGAACCCCGCCTGGGGGAAGCCGGTGTCGCTCTCCTGGCACCGGGAGTTGCGGTGCGTCAGCGCACCACACCGGGCAGCGGTGGCCCGGGACCGGTGACGATCCAACGCCAGCGGCTCGCCGAAGCAGTTGCCGAACGGCGACTCCGGTGGGCCGTCTGAGGATCAGTCCTGCTCACCGTGTTCCAGCTACCCGGAACCGCTCCGGTGCCTGCCGACGCTCTGCGTGGTGCCCCGGTGGATCAGTTGGCAGCATCGCTGCTCAACAAGGTCCTCGTCCGTGACGACGGTCGTGCAGGACGCATCGTCGAAGTCGAGGCCTACGGCGGCGAGTCGGACCCGGCGAGTCACGCGTGGCGTGGTCGACGTACCCGCAACGAGACGATGTACGGCCGTGCCGGCCTTCTCTACGTCTACCGGTCCTACGGGATCCACTGGTGCATGAACGTGGTGCTGGGTGAATCCGACGTGGCGGCCGCTGCGCTGGTGCGGGCGGTCGAACCCGTCGCCGGGGAGGACCTGATGGCGGCCGTGAGACCGCTGGCGAAGCGGGCGGTGGACCTCTGCAACGGGCCCGGGAAGCTCGGCGCTGCCCTGGGGGTCGAGCCGGAGTTCGACGGTATCGACCTGCTCGAGCCGTTGTCGCCGATGACGCTGGTGCACGACGGGGTTGATCCTCCGGACTCGCCACTCGTGACCACACGCGTCGGCATCACCCGGGCGAAAGACCGAAGGTGGCGCTTCGCTGTCGCCGGCAACCCGTGGGTGTCCAGAGGAAGGCCATCAGGCGATGGTTGCACCGCGGTCCCCAGCAGTGGGAACTGCTCGAACGCGACGACATCCGTCTCAGGTCGTCGCGCTCAGAGCGAGTGGCCCGCGATCTGATCATGGCGGCACGATTGCCCGACCACGGGGCGCGAGGCCGTGCTCAGGTCCTGTCCCTGCTCGACCAGCACGGCGCCAGACTGGCCCACCGCGCCACAGCGCCGGGCCATCTGACCGGTTCCACCCTGGTGATCGACCACCAGCTCTCGAAGGTGGTGGTCCTGTTGCACCGCAAGCTCCGCCGCTGGCTCCAGCCCGGCGGTCATGCCGACGGCGACACGAACCTGGCGACGGTGGCGCTGAGAGAAGCGAGCGAGGAGACGGGTCTCGCCGGGCTGCGGGTGCTGCTTCCGGCCGTCGACCTGGACGTGCACGCAGTCGACCACGGGGACCAACTCGGAGAGCACCTGCACCTCGACCTGCGCTTCGTGGTCCTCGCCCCTCCGGGCGCGGCGCTACTGGGCAACCACGAATCGCTCGACCTGCGCTGGGTGACCCTCGCCGAGCTCGAGGTGATCGCTGACGAGGACGGGATCATCCGGTTGGCGCGGGCGGGGATGGCGGCCGCCCGCGAGGCCGGGCTCAGTGGCGTCAGCTGACGTCGCCGGGGGTCATGCACGACTCCATCCGGTTCACCTGTGCGAACGAGTTGATCGCACGGCTTATCCCCTTGGTGTCGGAGCCCTTCACGGTCTCGAGGAACCTGGCGTCGTCATCGATACGGAGCTCCTCCACGTAGAGGCGACGGTCGCCTATGTAGGTCTCCCAGTCGCCGAGCCACTCCTTCGACCCCCGAAGCCACCTGCTCGGGAGTGGTCGGTGCGAGAGGTCGTAGATCCGCGATCATCCGGGTGAGGATGTCGTTGCTCTGCGCGACCACGTGGCAGCGCGTTCCTGGGCGCTGCGGGCCTGATCCGCTGGTTGGAGTTCGTCGAACTCAGCTCTGGCTGCCGCACAGACCTGCTCTGCAGCGGTGGGGAAGCTGCGATCAGCCAGCTCGTCGATCAGCAGGCCTGGGTCGTAGAAGAAGAGGACGTAGATCCAGCTGCCGAGGAGCACTGCGACAGCAAGGAGGGTGACGGTGAACGCAACCCGCCGATCGCGGACGCGGCTCGGCCTCGTCGAACTCGCCGGATGACGGGGGAGTGGTCGGCGATGTCATGGTGCCCGATTCTGCCACTTGGACCCGTACAGGGCTCAGTCGGCCTCGTCGTCCTCGGGTGTCGCGGTGGTCGTGGTCGTGGCGGTCGTGGTGGTCGTTGTCGTCGGAAGGGCAGTGACTTCGATCCAGACCGATGAACCCCTCGGCATCCTGCTTCCCGGGGCTGGGCTCTGGTTTGCCACCATCCCGGGCTGGGCGCCCGCGGTGGTGAGCGTCACCCTCTCTGTCTCGAGACCGGCACGCTTGACGCGGGAAGCCGCGGTCGACGAGTCGACTCCGGAGAGATCGGGAACGGTCACGTGTTCGACCGGCAGCACCGGCTCACCGAAATCGGTGTTGGGCGCAGGAATCGTCGTCGTCGGGGCAGGGATCGTCAGCGGGTCCATCAACGGCGTCGGCTCGACGCCTTCGAGAGCCGACCGCATGAACCTCGACCAGATCTGCGCAGGGTACGTGCCTCCGTACACGACGATGCGTGTGTTCGGCGGGCTCATGGAGACGAGCTGACGGGTTCCGTTGGCAGCGGTCCGTGGCTCCGCGAACCCGACCCAGACCGCCGTGGCCAGCTGTTGGGTGAAACCGGTGAACCAGGCGTCGCTGTTGTTCTGAGCGGATCCGGTCTTGCCGCCCGCCGGGCGGCCGATCTCGGCCCTGTCGCCGGTGCCGCGCTGGATGACACCTTCGAGGGCTCCCGCTACTTCGCGGACGTTGGCAGACGACATCGCTCTTCGCTGCTGGTGCGCGTGCTGGTATATGACCGCGCCGTCCGGCCCAGTGATCCTGGTCACCAGGACCGGCGGCACGTACACACCGTCGTTGGCGAACGTCGCGTAGACCGAGGCCATGTCCTGGACCGTGGCGTTGTTTGCCCCGAGCACGATGGCGGGGTTCGGCTCCACCTCGGTCGACACGACCCCGAGTGCCTCGGCCATCTCGACGGATCGTTCTGGCCCGACGTCGGGGTCCATCATGATGTTGGCGTAGCAGGTGTTGGACGAGACGACTGTGCACTCGGCCATGGTTCCTGCGCCGATACCGCCTCCCTTCACCCGCCAGATCCCTCCGGGGATGCGGATCTCGGTGGCCGAAGGGGCGTTGAAGGTCTTCGACGGCGAGACCCCGTTCTCCAGCGCCGCGGCCATCACTATCGGTTTGAACGCCGATCCGGTCTGACGGCCGCTACCGGCTGCCAGGTTCGCCTGACGATAGGAGTGGGTGCCCCAGTAGTCGTACCCACCGACCATGGCCCGCACGTACCCGGAGCGGGGATCGACCGACACCAGGGCTGCATCGGGGGTCCGGCGGTCCGTCCCCTGGCCGGGCAGCACCGCGGACACCGCCTGTTCCGCCTTGGCCTGCAGGTCCAGGTCGATGGTCGTCTCGATCCGCAGACCACCACGTAGGAGAGCCTGCCGGCGCTCGGCCCTGGTCTCGCCCAGCGCATCGGAGTCGTTCAGCAACCAGGCCTTGACCTCGTCCACGAAGTGCGGTGCCGCGTAGTGCCTGGTGGTGGGTGCCGGCCGTTCCGGCGCGAGTGTGATCGGTGTCGCTCTCGCCTGGTCTGCCTGTTGGGCCGTGATCAGGTTCTGCTCGAGCATCTCGCCGATCACCAGGTTGCGCCGCTCGCAGCGCGCCCTCGGGATTGATGCGTGGGTCGTGACGCGACGGCGCCTGGATGATCCCTGCGAGCAGCGCCGACTGTTCGAGTGTCAGGTCCTGCACCTCGACACCGAAGTACTCCTCGGCGGCGGCACCGACGCCGTAGGCGCCGTTGCCGAAGTAGATCGTGTTCAGATAGAGCTCGAGGTATCAGCTGCTTGGAGTAGTTCCGCTCGAGGGCCAGCGCCGTGGTGGCTTCCTCCATCTTGCGGCCCAGGGTCTGCTCGGGGGTCAGCAGTGCGATCTTCACGTACTGCTGGGTGATCGTCGATCCGCCTTCGGCCACGGAGCCCGCCTCGGCGTTGCGGCCCGCCGCCCGCAGGATTGCACGCGGGTCGACGCCGTTGTGGGTCCAGAACCGTGCGTCCTCGATCGCAACCACGGCGTCCTGGAGCGACCTGGGGATCTGTTCGAACGCGACGTTCTGGCGGTTCTCCTCGGCGAGCACGGTGATCAGCGTTCCGTTCGCGTCGTAGATGGCCGATGGTTGGGCGTTCACGGGCAGGGCCACCGGTGGCGGCGTCGCGAGCGCTCGAGCCGCAGGACGACCGCGATGATCCCTATGCCGATGAGGATTGCGGTGAACCGAGAGGACCGACGCACCCCATCATTGTGGTACCCGGCGTCTACCGGCCGGTGGCATACGGCACTCGCCCGCTGCGTCTCGGTGAGACGGCCCTCAGCCCGGTACGATCACCTTTCGTCCGAGTCGCCGTCTCCGTCGCCGGAGTGGTCGACGCGAGTGAGTCGAGAGCGAACCAGGAGTGGATCAGATGCCCAGCGGCACCGAGTTGATCGCGGAGCTGACCGAGCGGGGCCTCCGCCAGGACAGCACCGATGTCGGAGACCTCGGCCGGCGTCTCGACTCCGGGCCGGTGACGCTCTACTGCGGATTCGATCCGACAGCGGACTCGCTGCACATCGGGAACCTCCAGTCGATCATGCTCCTGCGCCGTTTCCAGTCGGCGGGTCACGCTCCCATCGCCCTGGTCGGAGGAGCGACCGGGATGATCGGCGACCCCGTCCGGCCGCTCCAGCGAGCGTCAGTTCCTCGATACAGAGGTGCTGGACCACAACCGGTCGAGCATCGGAGCACAGCTGGGGCGCTTCCTCGACACCGGCGACGCGCCAAACGCCGCTCGCCTGGTCGACAACCGTTCCTGGACCGAGGACCTGAGCGTCCTCGACTTCCTCCGTGACGTCGGCAAGCACGTGACGATCAACACGATGCTCGCCAGGGACTCCGTGCGGTCGCGGATGGACCGGGACACCGGCATCTCCTACACGGAGTTCTCCTACATGCTGCTCCAGGCGCACGACTTCCTGGTGCTGCACCGCGAAATGGGTTGCGACCTACAGGTGGCGGGCTCAGACCAGTGGGGGAACATCGCCGCGGGTGTCGACCTGGTGCGACGGGTTACTGCAGACATCGTGCATGGCTGGACCGCACCGCTGATCGTACGATCCGATGGCACCAAGTTCGGTAAGAGCGAGGGAGAGAACATCTGGCTGTCCGCGGAGCGGACCAGCCCATATCGGATGTACCAGCACCTGCTCAACGTCGCCGACTCCGACGTCGAGACGCTGCTGCTACGCCTGACGACGGTTCCTCTCGACGAGATCCGTCGGCACCGGTCGTGCTCCACGAGCAGAACCCTGCCAGCAGAGAGGGACAGCGCCGGGTGGCTACAGAGATCACGACCTTGGTGCACGGTGCCACGGTGGCGGCGCAGGTGCAGGAGGCATCCTCGGTTCTCTTCGGGCAGCCACTCGAGCGGACTGGACGCCCCGGCGTTCGAGCTGCTCGCTGCCGAGGTACCCGACGACCGCGACTCGCCGAGTCGGACCTGTTCGGGAGCGGCGGCCGGTCGACCTTTTAGCCGCTACGGCGTCTGGCCCCGTCCAAGGGCGATGTACGACGTACGCCGGCGGGCTACTACGTGAACCAGGTTTCGCTGGCCGACCGTGGGGACGAGCCGATTCGAGCGAACGACCTGGTGCACGGTAGGTTCATCCTGCTCCGGCGAGGCACGGACCTCCCACCACCTGGTGGAAGCGGTCCTGAGCCCGGCGGGCGAGGAATCACTCCGGCAATCGTGTGACGGGCGTCTCTCGGCTAGCGAGTTGACATTCCCCGGGACGACGACGTAAGTTCTCTCCTCGCCCCGCACGACCGAATACGGCCGGTGGGAGCAACCATCGGAACCACTGGTCAGGCCAAGTTCCAGCTGACGCCCCCGACAGTCGGTGGCAAGCGTTTCTTGACAACGGAAGACAGGATGCCAAATAGGCGAGTGCGGGCTGCCGTACGTTCGGAAGCGAACGTATGAGGCAGACCCAGTCAATAACCTTTTAATGCACATAACGGACAACACCCCGTCGGTTCACACCGGTGGGGAATGCCAGAACTGTGCCAGTTGGTGTCGGAGCTTCCGGTCTCCGATGCCGGCTCTTCGATTTGCGGAGAGCTGACGCTTCTTCGGAAGGATCAGGATTCCAATGATCTCGATGGAGAGTTTGATCCTGGCTCAGGACGAACGCTGGCGGCGTGCCTAACACATGCAAGTCGAACGAGGTCCATGGGAGCTTGCTCCCTGAAGACCTAGTGGCGAACGGGTGAGTAACACGTGAGAAACCTGCCTCGGAGTGGGGAATAACTCGGGGAAACTCGAGCTAATACCGCATACCTTCACACGATCGCATGGTCGAGTGAAGAAAGAATTTCGCTCTGAGAGGGTCTCGCGGCCTATCAGCTTGTTGGTGGGGTAACGGCCCACCAAGGCAACGACGGGTAGCTGGTTTGAGAGAACGATCAGCCACACTGGGACTGAGACACGGCCCAGACTCCTACGGGAGGCAGCAGTGGGGAATCTTGCGCAATGGGCGAAAGCCTGACGCAGCAACGCCGCGTGCGGGATGACGGCCTTCGTGGTTGTAAACCGCTTTCAGCAGGGACGAAAATGACGGTACCTGCAGAAGAAGCCCCGGCTAACTACGTGCCAGCAGCCGCGGTAATACGTAGGGGGCGAGCGTTGTCCGGAATCATTGGGCGTAAAGAGCTCGTAGGCGGTTCAGTAAGTCGGGTGTGAAAGCTCCGAGCTCAACTCGGAGAGGCCACCTCGATACTGCTGTGACTAGAATCCAGTAGGGGAGTGTGGAACTCCTGGTGTAGCGGTGAAATGCGCAGATATCAGGAAGAACACCAGCGGCGAAGGCGGCACTCTGGGCTGGTATTGACGCTGAGGAGCGAAAGTGTGGGTAGCAAACAGGATTAGATACCCTGGTAGTCCACACCGTAAACGTTGGGCACTAGGTGTGGGGAGGATCAACCCTTTCCGTGCCGTAGCTAACGCATTAAGTGCCCCGCCTGGGGAGTACGGCCGCAAGGCTAAAACTCAAAGGAATTGACGGGGGCCCGCACAAGCGGCGGAGCATGTTGCTTAATTCGAGGCAACGCGAAGAACCTTACCTAGGTTGAACTACGCAGGAACAGCCACAGAGATGTGGTGTCCTTCGGGGCCTGCGATAGGTGGTGCATGGCTGTCGTCAGCTCGTGTCGTGAGATGTTGGGTTAAGTCCCGCAACGAGCGCAACCCTTATCCTATGTTGCCAGCACGTAATGGTGGGGACTCGTGGGAGACTGCCGGGGTCAACTCGGAGGAAGGTGGGGACGACGTCAAGTCATCATGCCCCTTATGTCTAGGGCTGCAAACATGCTACAATGGCTGGTACAAAGGGCTGCGAAACCGCGAGGTCGAGCGAATCCCAAAAAGCCAGTCTCAGTTCGGATTGAAGTCTGCAACTCGACTTCATGAAGCTGGAGTCGCTAGTAATCCCGGATCAGCAACGCCGGGGTGAATACGTTCCCGGGCCTTGTACACACCGCCCGTCACACCACGAAAGTTGGCAACACCCGAAGTCAGTGGCCGAACCCCTCGGGGACGGAGCTGCCGAAGGTGGGGTTAGCGATTGGGGTGAAGTCGTAACAAGGTAGCCGTACCGGAAGGTGCGGCTGGATCACCTCCTTTCTAAGGAGTCCAATTCCGCTCGGTTCACGGACATTTGTTCCGTGTCGAGTCTGGACACCCAGTTGATGCACTCGTCTGGTGCTCTGGCATCGCTCGATCGCACAAGAGTGCGCTCGAGTCAGCTGGTACCCGTCCTGTCTTCCGTTGTGAAGGTGCGCAGCCGTCCCCGTTCGCGGGGGCTTCGGCGCGTCCGCCTTCCTGGTGCGAGCTCCTTGCTCGCCGGCGTTTCTTGAGAATTTCATAGCGAGCACGAGCATCTTTGTATGCAATACCCAAGTTATTAAGGGCCAACGGTGGATGCCTTGGCGATGAGAACCGATGAAAGACGTGGGAGGCTGCGATAAGCCACGGGGAGGTGCCGACCAACCTTCGATCCGTGGATTTCTGAATGGGGCAACCCAGCACCCGTCATGGGGTGTTACTCCCGCCTGAACACATAGGGCGGGTAGAGGGAACCAGGGGAATTGAAACATCTCAGTACCCTGAGGAAAGGAAAACAACAGTGACTCCGTCAGTAGCGGCGAGCGAACGCGGAAGAGCCTAAACCGAACTGGTGTGATAGCCCTACGGCGTTGCCAGTTCGGGGTTGTGGGACATGATGGCAGGAGCGTAGGACCTGCACAGAGTTACAAAGCTGCTGAGTAGTGGAAGCGTCTGGAAAGTCGCGCCGCAGAGGGTAACGGCCCCGTACACGAAACTCATGCAGTCTCTGATCAATGCTCCCGAGTAACGCCGAATCCGAGAAAGTCGGCGTGAATCTGCGAGGACCACCTCGTAAGGCTAAGTATTCCTCATCGACCGATAGTGAACTAGTACCGTGAGGGAAAGGTGAAAAGTACCCCGGGAGGGGAGTGAAATAGTACCTGAAACCGTTGGTCTACAAGCAGTCAAAGCCGTCTTCGGACGGCGATGGCGTGCCTTTTGAAGAATGAGCCAACGAGTTACGGTATGTGGCAAGGTTAACCCGTGAGGGGAAGCCGGAGCGAAAGCGAGTCTGAATAGGGCGTATAGTCGCATGCTGTAGACCCGAAGCCGGGTGATCTATCCATGGGCAGTGTGAAGCGAGGGTAAGACCTCGTGGAGGCGCGAACCGACCTAGGTTGAAAACTGGGCGGATGACCTGTGGATAGGGGTGAAAGGCCAAGCAAACCCGGTGATAGCTGGTTCTCCGCGAAATGCATTTAGGTGCAGCGTTGCATGTTCATCCGTGGAGGTAGAGCACTGGATGGGTTAGGGGGCCTACAAGCTTACCGACCCCAACCAAACTCCGAATGCCACGGATCCAGAGTGCAGCAGTGAGACCCCGGGGGATGAGCTTCGGGGTCGAGAGGGAAACAGCCCAGATCGTCGGCTAAGGCCCCTAATTCCAGACTAAGTGGTAAACGATGTGAGATTGCGAAGACAGCCAGGAGGTTGGCTTAGAAGCAGCCACCCTTGAAAGAGTGCGTAACAGCTCACTGGTCGAGTGATCTTGCGCGGACAATGTAACGGGGCTCAAGTCTGGAGCCGAAGCCACGGGTGCGTCCTTAGTGACGACGCGGTAGCGGAGCGTCGATCTCGCAGCGAAGCGGCAGGGTAACCGGTCGTGGAGCGTGGTCGAGTGAGAATGTTGGCATGAGTAGCGAAAGAGGGGTGAGAAACCCCTCCGCCGGATGTCCAAGGGTTCCTGGGGAAGGCTAATCCACCCAGGGTGAGTCGGGAGCTAAGGCGAGGCCGAGAGGCGTAGTCGATGCACAACCGGTTGATATTCCGGTACCACCACATCCGCGCCAATTCCAATCACTGGTTGCTAAGGGGCTGTCTCTGGCGTTTACGCCGTTGTACGAACCGACCCACCTGTAGGCGGAAAGCCGTAGGGGGACGCAGGAAGGTAGGTGATCCCGGGCGATGGTTGTCCCGGGGTAAGCGTGTAGGGCGAGGTCTAGGCAAATCCGGACCTCATGTAGCCTGAGACGTGATACGGACCCGCTTCAGGGGAAGTCACTGATCCTATGCTGCCTAGAAAAGCCCAGCGGTGAGTTCATGTGGTGCCCGTACCCCAAACCAACACAGGTGGACAGGTAGAGAATACCAAGGCGATTGAGATAACTCTGGTTAAGGAACTCGGCAAAATGCCTCCGTAACTTCGGGAGAAGGAGGACCTCGTTAGGGTGATGGCACTTGCTGCCGGAGCTCGAAGAGGTGGCACAAAATTGTGGGAAGCGACTGTTTACTAAAAACACAGCAGCGTGCGAAGCCGTAAGGCGCTGTATACGCTGTGACGCCTGCCCGGTGCTGGAAGGTTACGGGGAAGGGTTAGCCCTCGGGCGAAGCTCTGAACCTAAGCCCCAGTAAACGGCGGCCGTAACTATAACGGTCCTAAGGTAGCGAAATTCCTTGTCGGGTAAGTTCCGACCTGCACGAATGGCGTAACGACTTCCCAACTGTCTCAACCAGAGACTCAGCGAAATTGAAGTACGAGTAAAGATGCTCGTTAGCTGCAGAAGGACGGAAAGACCCCGTGGACCTTTACTATAACTTGATGTTGGGGTTTGTTATGCGTTGTGTAGGATAGGTGGGAGACTAGGAAGCATTGGCGCCAGCCAGTGTGGAGTCAACCTTGAAATACCACCCTGCGTATGGCGAGCCTCTAACCCAGACCCGTTATCCGGGTCGGGGACAGCGTCAGGCGGGTAGTTTGACTGGGGCGGTCGCCTCCTAAAATGTAACGGAGGCGCCCAAAGGTTCCCTCAGCCTGGTTGGCAATCAGGCGTCGAGTGCAATGGCAAAAGGGAGCTTGACTGCGAGACTGACAGGTCGAGCAGGAGCGAAAGCTGGGCATAGTGATCCGGCGGTTGCGTGTGGAAGCGCCGTCGCTCAACGGATAAAAGGTACCCCGGGGATAACAGGCTAATCTTCCCCAAGAGTCCATATCGACGGGAAGGTTTGGCACCTCGATGTCGGCTCATCGCATCCTGGGGCTGAAGCAGGTCCCAAGGGTTGGGCTGTTCGCCCATTAAAGCGGTACGCGAGCTGGGTTTAGAACGTCGTGAGACAGTTCGGTCCCTATCCTCTGCAGCCGTAGGTAGATTGAGGAAAGCTGTCCCTAGTACGAGAGGACCGGGATGGACGTAGCTCTCGTGTGCCAGTTGTCCTGCCAAGGGCATGGCTGGTTAGCGACCTACGGACGAGATAACCGCTGAAAGCATCTAAGCGGGAAACTCATTCCAAGATGAATCTACCCACAGGGTTAACCTGGTAAGGCCTGTGGCATAACACCACGTTGATAGGCCGGAAGTGTAAGTGCAGTAATGCATTCAGCTGACCGGTACTAATCGGCCGAGGGCTTGGGTTTGTACACGCAGTGTTCAAGCATACGAAGTCGTTCGTGCTCGCTATGAAGTCCTCGAGACGCCGCAGATCCGGGTCACCGGATCGCCGCTCGTAGTTGACAACTGATTTTCGGTGGCCATAGCGGAGGGGTCACACCCGTTCCCATCCCGAACACGGAAGTTAAGCCCTCCAGCGCCGATGGTACTTGGGACGAGCGTCCCTGGGAGAGTAGGACGCCGCCGGATTTCTTTCGCTGAAGAGCGGGACCCTTGGGTCCCGTTCTTTGCGTTTTCGTCGCGATGCTCTTCGTCGCTCTGCGATCGCGACCTGTTGGCGGGGATGGCACGTCGTTCGGATGGTAGGTGGGGCCGGCGGGCGGCTAGCGTGGCATTTCCCCGTCGGACACTAGGAACACGCATGCCTCCCTCGAACCAGAACAGCCCGACGCGTAAGCCTCGTGGTGGCAGCGGATCACCCGGTGCTGGATCTGGCGGTTCACGGGGGGGCGGTTCTGGCTCGAGCAGATCCGCGGGCTCGAGTGGCGCTTCACGCGGCAGCGGCGGTTCTGGGCCGAGGCGCTCCGATGGCGCTCGGCGAACCTCGGAGACGAGTCGTGGTTCTGAGAGGTCGCGTCCGGGCGACGGACGGCGCGCTGGACCCCGGCGGGAGAGTTCGGCCGACGGCGCGCGGAGTGGAGGGCCTTCAGCGTCCGGGGCTCGACGTGAGACCGGGCGCGCTCGTTCCAGTACCGGTCGTCGTGACGACAGGCCCGTTCCGGCCCCACCCCCGCGGCGCCCTCGTCCCCCGAGGAGGGATGAGGCAGCTTTCACCCAACAACCCGAGGTCGATCTCTGGATCGACGAGGGTCCGGCTTCGTCTCGCCCCTCACGGGCTCGGCGCGCCAAGTCCGAGGGCAAGGTCGATCGCATCAAGGTCAGCGCGCCGAAGCTCGTCGATCTAGTGGGCGCGAAACGCGCTGAGCGACTCGAGGCACGACTTGGGGACGCCGCTACCGCTTTTGCTGGGGAACGCTTCGGTGAGGCGCGCCAGATCCTCTCGCCGATCGTCAAGGAGGTCCCAGATCTGGCGGAGGCGCGAGAGCTGTACGGCCTCACCCTCTATCGGCTCGGTCGATGGAAGGACGCCGCGCGCGAACTGAATGCCTTCGTCGAACTGAGCGGTGGGAGCACCGAGCAGCACCCCGTCCTAGCCGATTGCCAGCGTGCGCTTGGCAGGTACGGCGAAGTCGAGCGCCTGTGGGAGGAGCTTCGCGAAGCATCCCCGAGCGGCGCGCTGGTGGCAGAGGGTCGGATCGTCGTCGCAGGCGCGCGTGCCGACCAAGGTGACCTGGCCGGCGCGATCAGACTGCTCGCCAAGGGCTTCCGCATGCCCCGTGAGCCGCAGGAGCACCACCTGCGGCGGGCTTACGCTCTGGGCGATCTCTATGAACGTGCAGGCGACGTGCCCCAGGCCAGATCGATGTTCCTGCGCGTCCTTCACGTCGACCCCGAGTACCTGGACGCGGCTGAGCGGGCAGCATCGCTCGACTGACCTTCGCCAAGCTCGTACCAGTGAGTCGCGGCCCGTCAGTCGCGGCCCGTGAGGCGCTGGGCCCAAAACGGGTTCTGTGGTGCGTCATCGCGGTGACCACCGCGATGACGCACCACAGAAGCGAGCAGGATTGCCGGCTCAGAGGGTCGGGTTCAGCTGCGTGAGGCGTCGAAGATCGAACCGATCGAGGCGTCGAGAGCCGCGTCGAACTCCGCGTCGCTCTGCTTGGCGCTCAGACCCTCGGTCAGGGCACGCGAGAAGCTTGCGATGACGCCGGGGTTGCGGGCGAGGCGGGCGTTGGCCTCTTCACGGCTGTAGCCGCCGGACAGCGCCACGACGCGCAGCACCTTCGGATGAGCGACGACGTCGTCGTAGAAGCCGTCGGTCTCGGGAAGGGTCAGTTTCAACATGATCCGCTGGCCGTCGGGGATGGTGTCGAGCTCGGCCAGGATGCGGCCTTTGAGAAGGACCTCGGCCTCGGCCTTGGACGGGCTGTTGATGTCGACCTCGGGCTCGATGATCGGAACCAGGCCGTTGGCCAGGATCTGTCGTCCGAAGTCGAACTGCTGAGCGACGTTGGCGGTGATACCGGCTTCGTTCGCAACCTTGATGACCGAGCGCATCTTTGTTCCGAACACGCCCTTGGCAGCTGCACGCTGGCAGAGCTCGTCGAGGCCTGGAATCGGCTTCATCACCTGTGAGCCGTCGACCTCGTCTGCGAGACCCTTGTCCACCTTGAGGAACGGCACGACCTGCTTCACGTTCCAGAGGTACTCGGCCGTGCCCTTGCCCTCGACCTCACGGTCCATGGTCTGTTCGAAGAGGATCGCGCCGAGCACACGGTCACCGCCGAAGCTCGAGCTGGTCATGATCCTGGTGCGCATACCGTGGATCAGGTCGAACATCTCGTCGTCACCGGAGTACTCGCTCTCCTCGACTCCGTACAGCTTCAGTGCCTTGGGGGTGCTGCCACCGCTCTGATCCAGCGCTGCGATGAAGCCTTCGTCGTTCGCGACCTTGTTCAGCTGCTGCTCGTCCACACTCGCTCCTTGCGACGTCGTCGACCCGATGTTCTACGTCGGGTCCCTCTCGTACGCGAAAGGGTGTCACAGCGTCAGGCGACCGGACCACTCCGGGACTGCCGAGGAGTGTGCAATGGTGGCCGGAATGTCCACCTGGGTACTGGATCTCGACGGAGTCGTCTGGCGTGGTGACCGGATCGTCGATGGCTCGGACCGCGCTGTGTCTGCGCTGCTCGCCGCAGGGCACCAGGTGGTCGCCTGCACCAACCATGCCCAGTCGCCGGCGGTGAAGGGGCGGACCCTGGCACGGCTCGGAGTTCCGGAGATCCCGGTGGTGACTTCGGCCGAGGCGGCGGCGTCACGTTGTCCCGAGGGCTCGAGCGTGCTGGTGCTGGGAGACGAGTCCCTGGTGGCGGTCATCGCCGCGAGTGGGCTCGAGGCGATCGACGTGTTCGATCTGCCCGACGGCTCGGTTCCCCGGGTCGACGTCGTGGTGGTCGGTGGCACCCACCGCTGGGACCGCTCACGCGTCGGGATGGCAGCCGCGGCGGTCCGCTTGGGGGCGTTGTTCCTGGCGACCAACGACGACCCGACCTACCCCGTGTGCGGGCCCGACGGGGATCGACTGCTGCCGGGCAACGGAGCGCTGGTCGCCGCGGTCGCCACAACGGCGGAGGTCGCCGCCGAAGTGACGGGAAAGCCGCACCCGGCGATGGTGCAACTGCTCCAGGAGCGATTCGGCCAGGTCGACGTGGTGGTGGGCGACAAGGCGGATACCGATGGCGAACTGGCGCTCCGGCTCGGAGCGAGGTTCGCGCTGGTGCTGAGTGGCGTGACCGGACCGGACAGCCTTCCGGTCCGGCCATCGCCGAGCTGGATCGCGCCCGATCTTGCGACGTTGGTCCACATCGTCGGCTCAGTAGGCTGAGCGGGTGCGCCGATGCCTCGACGCTGAACTCGTACGACGCGGACTGGCCGACAGCCGCGCCCATGCGCGCGTCCTCATCGAGTCCGGCAAGGTGCTCGTCGGCGGTGCCCCTGCGGCCAAGGCGGCCCGACAGGTCGACGCTGGTGAGCCCGTGATCGTGGTCGGGGACGGACCGCGTTTCGTGGGGCGGGGAGGGGAGAAGCTCGCCGGTGCCCTCGAGCAGTTCGGGCTCGACCCCAGCGGCGCGAGGGTGCTCGATGCAGGGGCGTCCACGGGCGGATTCACCGATGCGCTCCTCCAGAACGGGGCCGACTCCGTGGTCGCCCTGGACGTCGGCCACGGTCAGCTGCACGAGCGTCTGCGCAACGACGTCCGCGTCACGGTGCTCGAAAGGACCAACCTGCGCCATGTCGATCCGGGCGACTTGGGCCCGTTCGATGCTGCGGTGGCGGACCTCTCGTTCATCTCGCTGACCAAGGTGATGGGCGTGCTCGTCGGCTGCTGCCGAGATGGCGGCTGGCTCGTGCTCCTGGTGAAGCCGCAGTTCGAGGCAGACCGCCGCGAGGCGAGCCGGGGGCGGGGCGTCATCTCGGACCCTTCGTTGTGGGAGCAGGCGGTGCAAGAGGTAGTGCACAGCGCCGAGGAGCACGGCGCGTCGGTGCTCGGGCTGGCGGTATCGCCCCTGCGGGGTGCCGACGGGAACGTCGAGTTCCTCCTGCACCTCGCCAAGGTCGGCGGCCCTGACCCCTGCGGCCCGGTCGAGGGCGGCCTCAGCGGCGGCGCCGGCCGGCTGAGCGACGAGCAGCTCGGGGATCTCGTGGTCGACGCCCTCCACCGGGCAGGCATCGAAGCGGTGGACGCTGACACCGATGCAGCGGAAACCGATGACGTTCGGTCAGCTACGACCGAGGTCGTGTCTTGAGCACCATCGGACTCGTCATGCACCCGGAGCGGGCGCCGGATCTGGCACTGTTCACAGTCGAGTGGCTGCTCGCACGCGATCACGAGGTCCGGCTCCTGGCGGCGGACGCCGGGCAGCTGTGTTGTCCTGACCTCGGTGTGGACGAGAGCGATCTGGCCATCGGCCTCGACCTCCTGTTGAGCCTCGGCGGCGACGGCACCATGCTGCGCGCGGTCGATCTGGTCGCCGACGAAGGCGTTCCGGTGCTCGGGGTGAACCTGGGCCAGCTCGGGTACCTGACCGAGGTCGAGCCATCCGGTGTTCGCATGGCGTTGAAGCGGTTCCTGGCAGGTTCGTACCGCATCGAGGAGCGCATGCGACTGCAGGTCGCGGTACAGCGCTCCGGAACTGTCACGTCACGACTCCGGGCGCTGAACGAGGCCGTCGTCGAGAAGTCCCAGATGGGCCACACAGTGCGCCTGGATGTCGAGCTCGACGGTCAACCCTTCACCTCGTATGTGAGCGACGGGCTCATCCTCGCGACACCGACAGGGTCGACCGCGTATGCGTTCTCCGCCGGTGGGCCGATCGTCGACCCTCGCCACCACGCCGTTCTCATGGCACCCGTGGCAGCCCACATGCTCTTCGACCGCGCTCTGGTGCTCCGCCCCGATTGCGAAGTGCGCGTCACCGTGGGGGGTGAGCGTCCCGCCGGCCTGTCCGTGGACGGCAGGACCGCTTCGGCGCTGGAGCCGGGCGACGCCGTCGCGTGCAGCGCCTCTGATCGTCCGGCACGACTTGTCACCTTTGGCTCCCATGACTTCCATGCGGTGCTGCGTTCGAAGTTCCAGCTTGCACAGCGCTGATCGGTCTGGGGGTTGATCGGTCTGGGGGTTGATCGGTCTGGGAGAGAGCTGGCGCCTGGCGAGGTGCGGGGCGATGGTCCGCGTCATCTACGGTGAACCCGCGTGCTGGTCGAACTGGCGGTGAAGAACCTGGGAGTGATCCCCGAGGCGCGCATCCCCCTGCGCTCTGGCATGGTGGCGCTCACCGGAGAGACGGGCGCCGGCAAGACGATGGTCGTCGAGGCGCTGAACCTGCTGCTGGGCAACAAGGCTGACCCGTCCCGGGTGCGTGTCGGCGCTGACGAGGCGGTGGTCGAGGGACTGTTCGTGGTCGGCGAGACCGAATGGGTGCTGCGGCGGTGCGTCCCGGCGACCGGCAGATCGCGGGCCTACGTGAACGGCGAGCTTGCCACCGCTGCCAACCTGGCCGAGATCGGCTCGGCGATGCTCGAACTGCACGGTCAGCACGCGGCAGCAGGCGCTGCTGCAACCGCGGACCCAGCGCGACGCTGCTGGACCGCTTCGCCGGGATCGACCGGTCGGAGTTCCTGGCCGCTCGCCGGGCGGTCACTGCCGCCCGCGAGGCGATTGCCGAGCTGGGCGGCGACGAGAGGGCCCGCGCACGGGAGCTCGACCTCTGCCAGTTCCAGGTCGACGAGATCGACGCCGTCGCCCCCGTCCCCGGGGAGGTCGACCTGCTGGCCGAGGAGGAGGAGCTGCTGTCGTCGGCTGTTGAGCACCGCCGAGCAGCGCAGACCGCGTCGTCGTTGCTGTCCGACGACGGCTCCGCCGGTGATCTGGTGGCGCGCGCAGCCGCGGTGATCGGCGAGAGCGTCACCTTCTCCGCTGTGCATTCGCGGCTCGTCGACGTCCAGGCCGAACTGGCCGACTGCGGCTGATCGTGCTCAACGAGCCCTCGGTGGTGGCGGTCAACGTCAAAGACGGCCGTCCGTTGGCGGTGGGCCTCGAGGCCAAGCGGATGATCGGGCGCACACCGGCTCACATCCAGGCCATCCGCCCCCTCAAAGACGGCGTCATCGCCGACTTCGAGATCTGCGAGAAGATGCTGCGGTACTTCATCCACCGGGTGCATCAGCGCCGGTGGGCCAAGCCCCGCATGGTCATCTGCGTTCCGTCTGGCATCACCGGCGTGGAGCAGCGTGCCGTCCGAGAGGCCGCCGAGTACGCCGGGGCCCGCAAGCCCGCCTACATCATCGAAGAACCAATGGCCGCCGCCATCGGTGCCGGCCTTCCGGTGCAAGAACCGGCTGGCAACATGATCGTCGACATCGGCGGTGGGACCACCGAGGTGGCGGTGATCTCCCTGGGTGGCATCGTGTCGAGCCAGTCGGTCCGGGTCGGTGGAGACGAACTGGACGACGCCATCATCCAGTTCATCAAGAAGGAATACAGCCTGGCTCTGGGCGAGCGCACGGCCGAAGAGGTGAAGATCGCCCTCGGTTCGGCCTGGGCGCTGCAAGAAGAACTGCACGCCGAGATCCACGGGCGAGACCTGATCACCGGGCTTCCCAAGACCATCGTGACCACCACCGAAGAGATCCGCGAGGCCATCGAGGAGCCGGTGGCGGCCATCTGTGACGCCGTCAAGGTCACCTTGGACAAGACCCCGCCGGAGCTGGCCGCCGACATCATGGAGACCGGGATCGTTCTGGCTGGCGGCGGCGCACTTCTGCACGGCCTCGATGCCCGCCTCACCCATGAGACGGGGATGCCCATCGTGATCGCGCCCAATCCTTTGGACTGCGTAGCGATAGGTTCAGGGCAGTCGTTGGAGGAGTTCGAGGCCCTCAAGGGTGTTCTGTTCTCCGCCAACTCCCTGCACTGATCCGGCTGCTGGTCGGACCGTCTCCGTCCCCGCTCTCCCCCCACTGGTTTCTTGGCCTTCCCCCGCCGTTCGTCGAGCACACCGCGTTCTCGAGCCACCTTCGGGTTGCTGCTCCTGACCGCGGTGTCGCTGCTGGTTCTCGACCTGCCTGGCACCGGGCCTTTGCGGCCGATCCGCAACGTGTTGGCCAGCGTCTTCAGCCCGGTCCGCTCGGGGGCCGATGCCATGCTGGAGCCGTTCTCCAACGGCTGGAAGGGCGCCTTCGGGTACGGCGAGCTGAAGTCCGAGAACGACCGCCTGCGCGCCGAGCTGGCGGCGGTGGCCGGCCAAGAAGCCGACATCGCTCGGCTGACGGCCAAGGTCCGTGACCTGGAGCGGTTGAACGGCGTGATCGGTGGAAGGCCTTCGGCTGCTCACCGCCGAAGTGGTGTCTGCTCCCCTCAGCAACTTCGACCACTCGGTGGAGATCGACCAGGGCAGTGGCGACGGGGTCAAAGCCGGTATGGCGGTGGTCACCACCGGCAACGCCGTGTTCGGCCGGATCAAGACCACCAGCGGAGGCCGCTCGACCGTCACGCTTGATCACCACTGCCGACTTCCAGGTCGGGGTGCGATTGGCCGACGGAACTCGGGCCGTGGCCCAAGGACAAGGTCGCAACCGTCCGCTGCTCATCGATTCGGTGGAGGTCAACCGGGCCAAGGTGGGGGACTGGGTCTACACCAGCGGCGTGGAGCGGTCGCCGTTCCCCAAGGACCTCAAGATCGGCAAGGTGACCAAGGTCGACACCGTGCCCGGTCAGGGGACCACCCTGGAGGTGGAGCCGCTGGCCGACCTGGCCTCGGTCTACGTGAAGGTCGTGCTGAAGGACCCGCCAAAGTGAACCCGGCCCGGCTCGGAGCGGTGGTCTTCACCGCTCTCGTGCTCCAGGTCTCGCTCTTCTCGCGCTTCTCCTTCGATGGGGCGCGGCCCGATGTCATGATCCTGGTGGCGGTGGTCGGTGGCTTCGTGTGCGGCGCCGACCGGGGTGCGGTCATCGGGTTCAGCGCCGGGTTGGCCTATGACCTGGTGCTGTCCACACCGTTGGGGTTGTCGGCGTTCGTCTACACCCTGGTTGGTTACACCGTTGGGGCGGTGGGCTCGTCGGTTGTGCGGTCTGCGCCGTGGATCGGCCCGGTGGTGGTGGCGGTCGGTTCGGCAGCGGGCATGGTCATGTATGCGCTGGTGGCCGAGGTGCTGGGTCAGGCCGCGTTCGCCGGGCCACCCCTCACCGCTATCGTCGTCGTGGTAGCGGCGGTCAACACCGTCCTGGCACCGATCGTGGTGCGGGCCATGCGTTGGGCCCGCCAAGACGAGGCCGACGCCCGTCACCCCTACTTCCTCCGATGACCACTCCCGACCACCGGCACCGCCTCGGCATCTTGGCTGTGGCTGCGTTGTCGCTCTTCGGTGCGCTGTTCGCTCGGCTGTGGATCCTCCAGGTGGTGGAGGGGGTAGACGCCGGTGTCCAGGTGGCCAACAACGCCACCCGAACCGTGATCATCCCCGCGCCTCGGGGGCGGATCCTGGACCGTCACAACGTGGTGATGGTGGACAATCGGGTGTCGGTGGTGGTGGCCATCGACTGGCAGCAGTATCGAGATCTCGACGAGCCCGTGCAGAAGGCCATGCTCGAACGCTTGGCCTCGGCGCTGAGCCGTGACCCCAGCGCCGAGGGCGAAGGCGAGGGTGACAGCGAGGTAGACGCCGAGGAAGACGAATCCGGGAGTGGACAAGACGACCAAGGTGGCCAAGGCGATGCCAGCGGTGAAGAAGCCGATGCCGAGCCGGCTCAACCGGTCGTGGATGTGAAGTTCCTAGAGCGTCGTCTCAACGACAGCCGGTTCAACCACTTCCGGCCGATACCGGTGGCCGAGGACATCCCGGTGGAGACCGAGATCTTCCTGAGCGAGCAGGCCCACTTGTTCCCGGCGGTGGTGGTGGAACGTCAGACCGTGCGCGCCTACCCCTATGGGTCGCTCGCTGCGCACCTTCTCGGTTACGTCGGCCCTCTGTCTGATGAGCAGTGGGCCGCCTTCGACAAGGAGAACGACCCGGACAAGCCCTACGAACAGGCCGATGAGATCGGCAAGACCGGGGTGGAGGCCACCTACGAGCAGTACCTGCGGGGTACGCCGGGTCGCCAGGTGTACGAGGTCGACAGCGCGGGACGGATCGTGCGGGAGTTGATCGATCAGCGGGTGGATCCTCGACCCGGCGACGACGTTCACCTGTCGATCGACATCCGCATCCAGTACAAGACCGAAGAAGCCTTGGCGGCCCAACTGGCCCGGTCGGGTTCCCGGGCCACCTCAGGTGCCGCGGTGGTGGTCGACCCTCGCAACGGTCAGGTCCGGGCCATGGCCTCGTGGCCGACCTATGACCCCGCCGAGCTGGTCGGAGGCATCAGCCAGGACCTGTGGGCCCAGCTCACCGATCCCAGAGACCAAGGTGTTGTCCAACCGTGCCATCCAGGAGGCCTATCCGGCGGCATCGACGTTCAAGTTGGCTTCCAGCTATGCCGCGCTGAGCCTGGGCATCATCGAACCCGACGTGGCGGTGGCTGACCCCGGGACCCACCAGCTCTGCAACCCGCCCCGCAACACCGATGGCTGCCTCAAGAAGAACTCGGGTGGCGGAGCCGGTCACGGCTACATCACCCTGCCCACCGCGCTGACCGTGTCGAGCGACGTCTACTACTACAAGATCGGTGAGGCCGCGTACTACCTCAGCGCCAACGGCGACGTCGCCGAGGACGCCTTCCAGCAGGAGATCATGAAGCTGGGCTACGGGGCCCGTACCGGAATCGACCTGACCGGTGAGAGCGCAGGCCGGGTGCCGACACCGGAGAGCAACCGTCAGCTCGCCGACTCGTTGTGGGAGCGCAGCCGGGACAACTACGACAACGACGAGGCGTCCTGGCAGGACGCCCGGCGTTGGAAGGTCGGCTACAGCGCTGATGTGGCCATCGGCCAGTTCGACACGTTGGTCACGCCCCTCCAGTCGGCCATGGCCTACAGCGCCCTGGCCAACCCCGAAGGCCGGCTTTACCGGCCGTCGGTGCTGAGCCACGTGGCGCGGGCCAACAGTGCGGTGCTGGTCGAGCCGTTCGAGGCGGTCATCACCCGCACCATCGACTGGCGGGATTGGCGACCGGCTTTCCTCCAAGGGTTCGCAGGCGTCACTCAGTCCCCGTCGGGAACCGCCTACAGCACCTTCTCATCCTTCCCGATGAGCACGTTCGCGGTGTCGGGCAAGACCGGTACCGCCGAGGTCGGCGATGGAGACGACCAGAAGCGGGACAACTCGCTGTTCGTGGCCTACGGGCCCAACCCCGACAACACTCTGGTGGTGTCGGTGATGATCGAGGGTGGCGGTTTCGGTTCACAATCAGCAGCGCCCGCCACCTACATGATCCTCGAACCGATCGCGTCCGGCGAGATCGTCCAGGATGAACCGGGCGGCTTCGAGGTCCCACGTCGCGGCTACATCGATGCCGATACCGCGGCGGCGAGGACCGATTCCATCGGCCAGGGCGGTGCGGACTGATGGCTGCCACCCGGTATCGCCCCCGCACCCCGCCCCCGAGAGCGGGAGGCACCTCGACCACCAGCCGCCCGATGGCGAGCTTCCGGACCAATCCGGCGTCGCCGTTGCGCCACGTCGACTGGGTGCTGGTGGCCGCGGTGGGTGTGGTGACCACCTTCGGGGCCCTGATGGTCTACAGCGTTACCCGTGGTCCGGTGCCGCCCTATGACACCAGCTTCGTCAAGCGGGTGGTCATGTTCATGATCATCGGCGCGGTGTTGATGGTGGGCACCGCCCTCTTCGACTACCGGAGGCTGCGGGATTACTGGCCCTTCATCTACGGGGGGTCGGTTCTGTTGTTGTTGTTGGTTTTGATCCCCGGGGTGGGTGAGAGCCGCAGCGGTACACAGGGCTGGTTCCAGATCGGACCGTTCCAGCTCCAGCCTTCTGAGATGGCCAAGCTCGGCATGATCGTCGGGTTCGTGGGCCTGGCCTCTCAGTTCCGCGGTGATCTCGACAACACCCGGGTGCTGATGCTGCTAGGGCTGTGTGGCTTGCCGATGGGCTTGGTCATGCTCCAGCCCGACCTCGGGACCACGCTGGTCTCGGTGGCGGTGGCGTTCGCCCTGCTGCTGGTGTCGGGGGTTCGGCCTCGCCTGCTCGGCGTCTTGGCCTTGGGGGCGGTGGTGGTCACCACGTTGGTGCTGACATCAGGCGTTCTCAAGGATTATCAGGTGGCCCGGCTCACCACCTATGTCCGTCAAGACCAGGCCGCCACCTCGGAAAGGGAGGAGAAGGCCCGATACAACCTCGAACAGGCCAAGTTGGCCATCGGGTCGGGCGGGTTCACCGGTCAGGGCCTGTTCAACGGAACTCAGACCAACAACGCCTTCGTACCCGAACAGCGCACCGACTTCATCTTCACCGTGGTGGGTGAGCAGCTCGGCTTCTTGGGTGGGGCTGGGCTGATCGCCGGCCTCGGTGTGATCGTGTGGCGGGTGTGGAGAACCGCTCAGTTGGCCCGTGACGACTTCGGGATGTTGTTGTGTACGGGGATCATGGTGATGATCGTCATCCAGAGCTTCGAGAACATCGGCATGACCATCGGCATCATGCCCATCACCGGCATCCCCCTCCCGTTCATGAGCTACGGCGGCTCGGCGCTGCTCACCATGTGCCTGAGCATCGGCCTGGTCCTGAGCGTCCACATGCGCCGCTTCACCTGACCCGCCACGCCAGCACTAGTCCAACCTCTTTTCGGAGCTCATCCGAAGGCCGCGAGTCGCAGCGTGGTCGCGTTGCCACTGTACGTGTGTCTCAGGTAGTGTGGTTGGCACGGCCGAGTTGTTGGCCGCCGGCAGTTTTTCGGAGGAGCTGAGCTGTGAAGAAGTTTCTTGTGGCCTTGACCATTGCGGTTCTGGCAGTCGTCGCGAGCGTGTGCGCCCCGACCTTTCCGGCAGGATCACAGGTCACTGCATCGGACAGCTACCTTGGTACGGACGTTGAATGGTCATTGGCGGATCCGCCGGACGAGGGGGGCTACATCTCCGAGTACCGGATTGATGTGGACGGAGTTGAGGTGGCTCGGGTTTCCGGCTACACCAGTGCATGCACTCTCGTGGGCCTAGACCCGTTGACCGAATACGTAATTTCAGTCACGGCCTACGACGGCAACGGTGCATGGAGCGGGGGCTTCAGCGGCGACTACGCAGCTATTGGTACGCTCACCGTCAACCACACAACCTCGGAGTACGCGGTAGAGGGCCCCTTGGACTGCATCTACGGTGACCCCATGTGAGGTGCGTCCGTCGCATCCCGCTTGGCCATGGAGGAAGATGAAGCCGAGGCCGATTGCGGGCCGATAGAATCCCGGCCGTCATGACTGTGTGGAACCGGCTCGAGCCGTTGCTCGGGAAGGTCCAGAAGCCAGCCCGCTACATCGGTTGCGAAGACGGTGCCCAGACCCCTGAGCACCGTCCCGAGGCGGCGGCCTGGTTGCTGGGCTACCCCGACACCTACGAGATCGGTCTCCCCAACCAGGGTCTTCAGATCCTGCGGGAGATCATCAACGAACACCCGTTGGGGGTGGCCGAGCGCACCTACGCGCCGTGGATCGATCTCGAAGATCTGATGCGGCTGGAGGATGTCCCGTTGTTCTCGGTAGACAGCCACCGCGCCGCTGCCGACTTCGACATCATGGCCTTCAACCTGTCGGCCGAGCTCACCTACACCAACCTGGTGAACCTGATCGACCTGGCCGGGGTACCGATCCGCTCGGTCGACCGTGAACCTGGACACCTCCTCATCGGGGTCGGTGGACACTGCACATACAACCCCGAGCCCATCGCCGATTTCGTCGATTTCGTGGTGCTGGGCGACGGCGAAGAGGTGGTCGGCGAGATCACCGAGGTGGTGGCGGCCTGGAGGGTTGCCGGAAAGCCCGACCGCCTAGGTGTTCTGCGAGACCTGGCCGGAATCGCCGGTGTGTACGTGCCGTCGCTGTACGAGGCCATCTACGACGCTGATGGCCGTCTCGTCGAGACCGTTCCGCTCGATTCGGCGGCCCCGCCCGTCGTCGAGAAGCGGACGCTGCCCGACCTGGCTGAATGGCCCTATCCGCGCCAGCAACTGGTACCGCTGACCGAGGTGGTGCACGACCGCCTGAACGTCGAGGTGTTCCGGGGATGCACCCGGGGTTGTCGGTTCTGTCAGGCCGGCATGATCACCCGCCCCGTTCGGGAACGGCCCGCCGACCAGGTCCGGACCATGGTGGCCGACGGGCTCAGGCGGACCGGGTACGACGAGGTGGCCCTCACGTCGCTCTCTACGGCCGACTTCTCGGGGATCGAACAGGTGGTCAGCGAGACCGTCAACGATCCGGAGTTCGGCGGCCAGGTGTCGGTGTCGCTGCCGTCGTTGCGGGTAGATGCCTTCACGGTGGGCATCGCCGGGCAGATCGGCAAGGCCCGACGCACCGGCCTCACGTTCGCTCCCGAGGCGGGTACCTGGCGCATGCGCCAGGTCATCAACAAGCTGGTGCGAGAAGAGGACCTCTACGCCGCGGTGCGCTCGGCCTACTCCCAGGGCTGGCGGCGCATGAAGCTCTACTTCCTCACCGGTCTCCCCACCGAGACCGACGAGGACACGCTGGGGATCGCCAGCCTGGCCCGCAACGTGGTCGCCATCGGTCGGGAGTATCACAAGAGCCCATCGGTCACGATCAGCGTCGGTGGTTTCGTGCCGAAGGCGTTCACGCCGTTCCAATGGTTCGGGCAGAACACCCAAGAGGAGCTACGGCGCAAGATCAACCTGCTGCGTGACGAGCTTCGTCGCGACCATGCCGTCAAGCTCAAGTGGCACGACCCTCGGGCCTCGGCAGCCGAGGGCATCGTCAGCCGGGGCGATAGACGGCTGGGTGCGGTGATCGAGGACGTTTGGCGCCATGGCGGCACCTTCCAGGAATGGACCGAGAAGTTCGACCTCCAGTTGTGGCTGGACGCCCTCGAGCGCCAAGGCCTGACCCTGGAGCAGTACGTCTACCGCCATCGTGAAGAGCACGAGGCGTTGCCTTGGGATCACATCTCGGCGGGCCTGCACCGGGACTTCTTGTGGATGGAGTGGCGCGATGCCCTCAACGAGGTCGGCCTCGAAGACTGTCGCTGGACCCCTTGCTACGACTGCGGCGCCTGCACCGGTTACGGCGTGGAGCACGTGGTGGCCTCGGCGGTTCCCCCCGCTGGTGGATCCCAGGGCACCGGTCAGGATCTGACCGTCGGGGGCGAGGTCCCCGTAACCCTGCTGGCCACCCGGCCTGCCCGGTCCGATGCCGCGGTCGCTGCCGGTGCGAGCGGGTGAGACCGCGGCGATGAGAATCAGGATCCGCTTCCAGAAGGTGGGCAAGATCCGCTGGACCAGTCACCGTGACCTGGCCCGAGTGTGGGAGCGCGCCATCCGCCGGGTCGGTCTGCCGGTGGCGTACTCCCAGGGGTTCTCGCCCCGACCGCGGATGCACTTCGGTTTGGCCCTGTCGACCGGTCACGAGTCGCTGGCCGAGTACCTGGACGTGGACATAGACACCGAAGCTCCCAACGCTCCAGCCGAGTCCGACCTGGACGGTCTCGTGTCACCACTGACCGACGCGCTGCCCGTTGGGATAGACGTCACCGCCATCGGGGTCATCTCGACCTCGTTGGAGTCGCTCCAACAGGCGGTGGTGAGCTGTTCTTGGGAGGTGGAGCTCCGCGGTGCCTCACCTTCGGCCGCGGCCGAGGCCATCGAACGTGCCTTGGCTGCAGACGAGATCTCGGTCACCCGTGAACGCAAGGGCAAGTCGGTGACCGACGACGTCCGCCCGTACCTTCTCGATCTTTCCGTCGTCGGTCCTACCGATGCCGGAACCCAGATTCGTGCCCACCTGGCCACCCAGCCACGCGGTCTGCGTATCGGCGAGCTCATCGCCGTGCTCGACCCCGCGTGGGAGGAAGGCCGGGTGCGGCGCACCAACCAGTGGATGCTGCTCGACGGCGCCCGGCATGAACCCCTCGAGGTTCGTGCCGAGGCCGCGTCGGCGCCGCACGCCGAGGCGCGTGCGTCATGAGAGAGGATCTCCAACATGTCCGATACGGACTCAGGGCCCCATCCCGAACAGCCGGTTCCCGGCTCCAGCCCGACACCCCCAACTGAAACATCGCCCCAGGCTTCGACCCCACCGTCCGGCCCAAAACCAGAGTCGGCAACCAAGGCCGAACGCGACCCCGGCGGTGCGGTCGCCTCGCCGAGGCCGAACCAAGCCGGCGAGAGCGGTGCCACCCCGCCGAAGGTGAATGCCCCAACGGGTTCGGAGGAAGCCGCCGAACCCGACCGCTCGGGCTCGCAGGGTCCCGATGCCCGGCCCTCCACAGACGGGGGAACGGGTGAAGGCGCGGCCAAGAGACGGCGACGTGGTTCTCGCGGCGGACGCAACCGCAACCGACCCCGTCCCGAAGGCGTCGATGAGACCGGGTCCGAGGTCGGGTCCGGTTCCGACGAGTCGACGGGCGCAACACCAGCCCGCGACCGTCGGGAATCGACCGGTCCTGCATCGCCCTCGTCATCGTCGACCTCACCCGGGGGGAGCCAGCCCAGGCGTTCTGGGTCCGCTATCGGGCCCGGTTCGGTCGAGGGTCGTAGCGATGTCGACAAGGCCGCGGTCGCGAGGGAGAGTCGGGCGCCGGTCGAGTCCACCGCGCCCAACGCCGCGGTACCACCTCGGAAGCCTCAGATCGGCGACACCAGGCCGGCTCCGGTCGGTCCTGTGGGTGGGGCGGACGGACCTGCCACCGCTGACGCCAGCGGGGAGGGGCCCAAACGCAAGCGGCGTCGGGGTGGACGTGGCCGTGGTGGTGCCGGTACCGGTACCGGAGGCGTTGCCGATATCGAGATGACCGACGAAGCTCCCGTTGGCGCCGCCGGTTCCGAGACGCCCGCTCGCCGAAACAACGGCGGGCCCAGCGGTGGTTCCCCACGGTCCAAGGATGCGACCGCGGGAGGCGCGGCGGGGTCCAGCGGCCCGGGCGAGCCAGGCCGGCGCCGTGGCGGCCGCGGGGGAGCGGCGGGCCCACCGGTGACGGCGGTGACCGACGACGCCCCCATCAACCTCGACGAGAAGACCCTGCGCAAACGCCGGGGGCGCGAGCGCAAGGGACGGCCGGTCGGGCGATACCTGATGGCGGTTCATGTCCAGCCCGCCGCCACCCAGATCGCCGTGCTCGAGGGGCGTTCGCTGATCGAGCACTACGTGTCTCGCCCGACCGACGGCATCAACCAGATCCACGGAAACATCTACCTGGGCAAGGTCCAGAACGTGTTGCCGGGCATGGAGGCGGCCTTCATAGACATCGGCACCCCCAAGAACGCAGTGCTGTACCGGGGTGACACCCGTCTGGATCCCGACGATTTCGAGGGCAAGGCCGAAGACGTCCGGATCGAACAGATCCTGCGGGCCCGTCAAACGATCCTGTGCCAGGTCACCAAGAACCCGATCGGAGCCAAAGGCGCCCGCCTCACCCAGGAGGTGTCGATTCCGGGACGGTTCGTGGTGCTGGTGCCCAACAGCACCACCTACGGGATCTCCAAGCGCCTCCCAGACAACGAGCGCAAGCGGCTGCGCACGGTCCTGGACAAGGTGCGCCCTGAGGGACACGGCCTGATCGTGCGCACCGCGGCCGAAGGCATCTCCGCCGAGGAACTAGAACGAGACGTCCAACGCCTGGCCACCCAGTGGTCCCAGATCGAAGCCCTGGCCGCCCGTTCTCAGGCACCGGCCCTGCTCTACCAGGAGCCCGACATGGCGGTACGGGTCATCCGTGAGGAGTTCAACCAGGACTACCGCCAGGTGGTCATCGACGACGACAAGCTGTTCGAGGAGGTGCGCGACTACGTGCGCAGCTTCTCCCCGGCGCTGGTGGACCGCGTCGAGCGCTACGACCCCGCCGCCCACGGCGACCTGCCGATATTTGAGACCCACCACGTCCACGAACAGCTCCACAAGGCTCTGGATCGAAAGGTGTGGCTGCCCTCGGGCGGTTCGCTGATCATCGAACGCACCGAAGCGCTCACGGTGATCGACGTCAACACCGGCAAGAACGTGGGCAAGTCCAGCCTCGAAGAGACGGTGTTCCGCAACAACCTGGAGGCCGCCGAGGAGGTGGCCCACCAGCTCCGCCTGCGAGACATCGGCGGAATCATCGTGATCGACTTCATCGACATGGAGATCAAAGCCAACCGCGAGACCGTGATCCAGACGTTCCGCAAGGCGCTGGCCCGGGACAAGACCCGCACCCAGGTCTTCGACATCTCCGAACTGGGTCTGGTGGAGATGACCCGCAAGCGCATCGGCGAGGGTCTCATGGAGTCGCTGTCGGGCCCGTGCCCCACCTGCGAAGGCAGAGGCATGGTCTTCGACCGCGAACTGATCGGCGAGTAGCCGAGAGGCTCAGCGAAAGCTCCGGCTCGGCGTTCGTGTCGACCCATCATCGAAGTTTTCCCGAGGTGCCTCACGTGAAAGTGAGCGCGTGGGGGTTGGTGGTGCCTCACACACTTTGAGCGCTTGAGGGCTTGCGTTTGGTGGGTGTCAATCGGTTGATCGACGGTTGTAAGGATTCCAGATCGAGGGGCTTCGCTGCGGCGATGGCTTCGGTCTTGGCTCTAGCGGCGGCGGTGAGCTGGGCCTGGATGTGGTTGATCTGGCGAGTGAGGTCGGCGGGGTTGGTGCCGTGGATCCGGGCTTGGACCTCAGCGATGCGGTTCTCGGTGAGGATCTCGGCGTCGAGGACGCGCTGCCAGGGGGTCTTGGGGTCGTCGTAGACGCGTCGGCGCCGGCCGTCTGGGCCGGTGCGGTAGTCGATGGGTTTGCGGGTCGGGGTGAAGAAGTTCAGCCGGAGCGACACCAGCGGCCACAGCTCGTTGAGCAACGTGAGTTCTTCGGGCGTGTCGTAGCGCCAGTAGAAGGCGTGCTTGCGCACGACGTGGTTGTTCTTGGACTCGACGGTTGCCTGGTCGTTCTTGCGGTAGGGCCGTGATCGTGTCTGGGCGATGTCTCGGTCTTGGAGCCACCCGGCGACGTCGTGGTTGATGAACTCTGATCCGTTGTCTGAGTCGAAGCTGACCAACGGGAACGGGAAACTGGCCTGCAGGTCCTCAACAGCTTGGGTGATCCACAGCGAGGCGTTGTTGCGGATCGAGGTGTTCTCGGTCCAGCCGGTGACCATGTCGGTCATGGTGAGGGTGCGGGCGAACTCACCGATGTAGGTCGGTCCGCAGTGCGCGACCGTGTCGGCTTCGATCGCTCCGGGGCGGTCATCGCGTTCGTCGCCGACGGTTCGGATCTTGATCGAGTTGCGCAGCTTCGGCGCCGCCCTTGTTGTGGAGATGCCTTTGATCCGCATCCGGTCACGGGCCGGGCGCAGGTAGCGGTCCACGGTGGCTGCTGACATCGCCATCAGTTCGGCCCGGGCCGCTTCTGTGGCGAATGGCTTGTCCAAGTCGCCGGCCGCTTCGAGCAAAGGAAGCCACAGGTCGCGCATCACCACGAAGTACTTCCCACATGGCATGCCCATGAGCATCCACACGTGCTCGAGCAACAGCGCGGGTGTCGTCGCTGTAGAGGCGGGATTTCACCGAGCGCTTGTCGATCTGGTCTTTGGGGTCTGGGAGCTGCAGGGCCACTCAGCAAACGACGAGCAGTCGAGCGGCCCATCCCGGTGGTGTCCACGACCTGATCCAAGATCTGGCCCTTGTCAGCCTTGGAGCCTCTGCGGTATGCGTCGCGCAGCTTGTTCGTGACCTGACGTCGAGCAGCCATGTCGATCTTGCCTTCCATGAAGAGGCAAGCCTTCTCCCAGGCCTGGGATCATGCGCTCAAAGTGTGTGAGGCACCAAACATCTCCAAGCGCTCAAAGTGTGTGAGGCAC
>JBAOHV010000030.1:0-119134 GCA_037045265.1 Microthrixaceae bacterium
GTTCCGCTCCACCTGCCCGAGCGGCGCTGACCAGGGCCGCCAGCGGCTGACGGTTCGCGTCGAGGGGCCGGGCTGGACGCCACGGACCGCCTCGGTGGTGATCGCCGAGGAGCAGTGGACGGAGCCGGAGCCGTGAGAAGGCCCGCACACCGACACCGGCCGGACCTGCGATCAGCGCGGCGTGACCCTGATCGAGGTGCTGTTGGCCCTGGCGATCACCGTCATCATCGTCGGCCCGCTCACCACCTGGCTGATCGCGAACCATGCGCGCCCAGGCCGACGCCCGCGCCACGCTGTCGAACGCCATCGGCACCGGCAGCGTGCACTCGGTGTTCACACGTGACGTCGCGTCGGCCCGCACGATCTCACCGTCGGGGGGTGACTGCGTGGGCGGCGGGCGCGACGGCGGGGCGGGCGGGGTGGTGCGCCTGGCGGTCGTCGCCGGGGGAGCGGACCCGACCCGTATCGTCTACAGCGAGGCACGCACGTCGGACCCGTCCTCGGGAGACGACACCCGCAGCCTGTGGCGAAGGGTGTGCGCGCCGGACGGCAACCTGGAATCGGCGTCGGAGCTGTTCGACCAGGTCGACCCCGGGACGGTGCGGGGTCGCTGCCCTACCGACACCACTCCTGCACCGACCCCGGCGGCTGCGTGCGCCGACGCCAGACAACCGGCGTGTGCAGCTGAGCCTGGTGCCCGCAGCGCCGCGTCACGGCGACAGCAGGCCCGTCGCCGATCGTGCTCGCCGCGACCCGCCGGGCGAACTCGGCCACGATCGGGCTGCCGGGCGGCGACAACCGTCCCCCGATCGCCCAGATCAGCGTCGACCAGTACGTCGGCTACGTCGGCCAGGCGATCACGTTCGACTCGTCCGTGTCGCTCGACCCGGACGGCACGATCGTCGAACGCCAGTGGCAGTTCCCCGTCGGCACCACGACCGAGACCCGCACCGGCGCAGACCGTCAGCTACACCTTCGACACCCTCGGCGAGAAGACCGTCGTCCTGCGTGTCAGCGACGAGGGCGGCGCCGACCAACGTCGCCGCGGTCACCGTGCGCATCGTCAACCGCTTCCCGGTCGCGGCGGTGGCGATCAGCCCCGAGTCGGGTGTGCGTGGGGTGCAGGAGTTCACCTTCGACGCCACCGGCAGCGTCGACCCCGACGACCCGTCCGCCGCGCTCACCTACGAGTGGAACCTGGGCCCTGACTCCGCCGGCAACCCGGTGCTGCGCTCGGGGCGGGTGCGTCACCCACGTGTTCCCCGTCGACACACCCCGCGGGCTGCGCCAGATCACCCTGACGGTCAGCGACGCGCTCGGCGGCACCGACGCCCGCGTGCGCCAGATCGCCCTGATCGACGTGTCGCAGATCCCGGTCGGCATCGCGATCACTCCCGAACCCGTGATCACCGGTTCGGGAGCTCCGGTGGTCGGTTCCGTCGGCGCCGCGCTGGCGCCGCTCGAAGTGCGCTTCTCGGTGCCCGAGGGCACCTCGACGAGCGGCACGTCGTGGCAGCTGCGACGCGCCGACGGCACCGTCGTCGCCGTCGACGGAGGCACCTCGCTGCGGTACTCGTTCGTGGCCGGCCAGCAGGGCGAGTACACGATCCTGCGCCTCGACGACACCAACCAGCCGATCGGCACCCCCGTCTCGTTCCGGGTCAACGCCGCGCCGGTCGCGGCGATCAGCATCTCGGGTGGCGTCGGTGACGCGCCCGCGGCCGTGGCGCTGCGCTCCACCGGATCGAGCGACGCCGACGGCACGATCGTCGCCTGGGCAGTGGGACTTCGGCCACTTCGGGCTGCCGGGCTGGACCGGCACCGGTCGCCTCTCCGACCCACGTGTTCACCGACCCCGGTTCCTACACGGTGCGCCTGACCGTCACCGACGACTCCGGGGCGACCGCGACCGCAGAACGGGTCGTGGCGGTCCCAGGCACCTTGCGGGTGCCCGCCGCGCCCACCTGGGCTGGGTCAGACCGTGCTGATCGGGCCGGTCCCGGGCGCGGTCGAGTTCCGGGTGAGCGTCACCTGCAACGGCGCGCCTTCGGCGGTGACCGACGTGAGCGTCGCGGCGTCGGGTGCTGCCGAGCTTCGCCGTGCCAGGCGGGACCTGCGGGCCGGCGCCGGTCGCGGCGACGGTGCGGTTCCGGACGGGATCGACCTGGAGTCAGACGTCGGCACCGGGGGTGCGGCCATGAACACTCGGTGCTGGCCAGGAGACCCGCGGCGTGGCGATCGGCAGCGAGGCGGCGGTGGGCAGCAGGCGCGGCGGTCAGCGGCGTCGGCGGGCAGCGGGGCGCGGCGCTGATGCTGGTGCTCGATCGTGCTGTTCGTCACGACGATGGTCGTGAGCGCGCTGCTCGGCTACTCGATGGTGTCGATGCGGCTCACCCAGGCCCGCGCCCAGGGTCGCAGCCGAGCAGCGTGCCGCCGACGGAGCGCTCGAAGCGGGGCTCGGCCGCCTGACGCGCAGCGTCGCCCCGAACCCGTGCAACGACGTGCCCGACAGCGACGTCGACTTCCCCGCCGAGACCGGCGCGGGCACGCCGGCGGTCCAGCGTCCAGCTGAGCTGTGACCCGCTGCCACTTCCTCCCGACCCGTCCGCGCCGCCTTCTCCGGATCCCCTGGGCGGCGCGGCGGTCGAGATCACCGGCGACGACTACGACGGCGCCATCGCTGTGCCCGGCGGTGGCGTCGGCTCCCCGACGCTCGTGTCCACCGGCGTCCGACCCGCTGCGCTTCGAGTCCGACGTGACCGTGCGACGCGGCGCGTCGGTCGAGTCGACCGCAGCCAGCGGGCGACGTGCCGGCGGTGCGGGCGACCGGCCAGTACGTCCAGGGGCTCGCCGGGCCCGGGCGCCACGCCAGGCGAACGCCTGCGGCACGACGTCGCCGGTCGGTGGGCCAGGTCGAACGCAGCGTGTCGGACCGCGACCAGACTCCCGAGTGCGACAGCGCCGCCGCCGCGGGCACTGCCCGCCCGTGACGGGTCGATCTACTCGCCCGGCGACTCGATCAGTGAGCGCAGCGTCCCGGCGTGTGGCTCCGATCCGACGACGATCGTGTTCGACGCCGGCCGCTACGACGCGGTCGACACCGCGGCCATCAACAACCTGATGGACGGGTCGTGCCCCGAGCGCACCTTCTGGTTCCGGCCCGGCAAGTACTCCTTCGACGTGTCCGACGCGGGTGCGCCCGCCGCGGACCGCCACGCCCTGGTGATCGACGACCCGACCGCCAAGGTCGTCTTCGGCGCCGCCAACGGCTGGGACGCCGCCAGCGGCGCGCCCGCCGAGCTCGTTCCCCCGGGCCTGCGACGCCGGCGAGGCCGGGGCGAGCCTGCAGCTCTCGGCGCGCACCACGTTGCGCCACCGCGCCGGGCGGGTGTCGATCTGTCCGGCGTGGAACGCGACCGACGAGCCGCTGCCGGCGATCGTGCAGTCGAGCACGGCGCCGTCCCAGCCGGTGCTCGTGTCCGACAACCTGCCCGCCAACAGGGTGCTCGGGCCGGTCGGCACTCGCTGCGGCATCTTCTACTGCAGCACGGCGCAGCGCACACGCACGTTCCAGACCCAGTGGGCGGCGACCGGCACCGCTCCACTCGACAACGCGTCTGCTGCTCATCGAGTCGTCGGAGTCGCCGCCGGTGCATCAGGCCCGACGCAACATCTCGGTGCGGGTCCAGAGCGGAGCGATCGACTGCAACACGGGCTCGCTGCCGAGCGGTCGCACCAACGGGCAGTACACGGTGATCGACCTGCTCGCCCACGGCACGTGCGCGACGGCGCTCGCTGGACGCACAGCAGCCGTGTTCGAAGCAGCGACGGTCACGGTCAGCCACATCGTGGTCGATCCCGACGGCGGCAGCCTGATCGGACGATGCGCCGCCGGGTGCAGCATCTCGTGGACGATCGGCGATGTCGCTCTGCGCCTCAACGCGACGACGTCCGCGTGGTGCGAACGCGACGTCGTCGCTTTGGCGCAACGCGGCCAACCTGTTGAGCCGCGACGCGACGAACGTCAGCGACGTCTCCCAGCCGCACAGCTGCATAGTCTCCGACGAGCGTTGCCGTGACGACCTGCCCGACACCGAACGGTCGTTCACGATCAACGGCTTCGACCCAGTCGCTGCCGCTGGTCGGCCTGCCACCGACCACGTAGAGAGCCTCGCCGTCCAGTTCGACAGCCGATCGACAGGGAACAGCTGGGCGTCGCTTCCGGTCGACGAGACCTGGGTGCGCATCGACCTGAACCTGGCCGGAGGTGTGGGACCTGCGTGCTCCGTGCGTCACGACGGGTATCACCGGTCGATGCGCACGACGATGGTCGACCTGTTCGAGGAGGGTGGTACCTGCCGGGCTGCGGTCGCGACGTTCGGTGACCTGGTCGGCTCGTCGATCACCGTCACCTTCCGGTCGGACTGCATGTGGTTCAACTCGACCCGAGCGCCGGTCAACCCGTTCACCGGGCGCTGCAACCAGGTCACCCTGCCCGAGTGGGACCAGGTTGCCCTCCAGGTGACCTCGGACTCGGTGCCGCCCGCGCCGGTCGCCCAGATCACGATCGACGCGTCAGCCGGCGCTCAGGGCAGCTCGTTCAACGTGTTCGGTGACACGCTTCTGGCGCTGATGGACATCGACCTGCACTGGCGTGGAGCGGTGACCGACCTGCCCATCTTCGGCGGTACCACCGCGGTGCACGCGCTCGGCTCACAGCAGCACGACGGCGCAGCCATGGGCGTCGTCTGCTGCACCCCGCCAGCCGTGACGACCCTGCGCCTCCAGGCAGCGGTGGACAACGCCCTGGCCGCCGAGGCGTTCGTCTACGTCGGCCCGCCCGGCAGCGGTGGGCGGCCACCGGACGTGGCGACGATCCGACGCGCGGTGAGCATCCTCGACTGGCGCTTCTGTGGAGGTGGCGGCTGTGCGGATCCTGGATCCGCCGTGGTGCTCGGCACCCAGGTAACAGCACCCCCGACCACAGCACCCCCGACCACAAGCGGTCCCTGAGAGCGGTGGGGGTCCGCCTCATTGACCGGTCCTCATCCTGGCACCAGACTGGTCCTCCGAGCCTGCGGACAGGAGGGTTCCAGGCAGCGGGCGTGGGGCGTCCGCATCGGTGGGAGAGGCGACTGATTCGGTGCGACGGGGGAGTGCACATGGCGAGGGCTGGCGACTTCACCTCTGCTCGTCGCGCTCGCAGACGGGTACGAGCCTGATCGAGATCATCATCGCAGTCATGCTCGTGTCGATCGTCGTCCTGGGACTCGCGGCCGGGTTCCTGACCCTCGTGCGCACCAATCGCATGACCTACGAACAGCAGCAGGTAGACCACGCCGCCAGCAACTACGCCGAGAGCCTCAAATCGGTCGGCTACCAACCCTGCACCGCGTCGACGGCGCCCGACTACGACACGTCGAGCGACCTGTGGCAGCCGTCGAGCGCCGTGCAGGTGCAGGTCGCAGATGTCGAGTACTGGAACCCGGCGACAGATTCGTACGTGGACGACTGCCCGGGGACCGATGGCGGCACCCAGCTCCTGACGGTGCGTGCCGAATGGGGCGAGCGTGACCGCCAGGCCCAGATCGTGAAGCGGAACCGATGATCGGCGCCGACCGTCCGTACCGGCGACAGGGTCGCCCCTCGCTCAGGGCCCGAGGTGGCCAGGGCGGCTACACGCTGCTCGAGCTGATCCTCGTGCTGGCGTTGACCATGCTGATCATCGGTCCGCTGACCGCCTGGATGATCCTGGTGCTGGGCCAGCAGCCCGTCCAGCGCGACGGCATGCTCGCCACCGCCCACTCCGACCTGTTGCGGGCGTCGTTCCCCGACGACGTCGTCGTCGCCGGCGCCGCCGACGACTACCAGGGCGCCCAGGCCGTCGGCGGTCAGTGGGACACATGGCGCCAGGCGTGCGCCGGCGGGGTCGCCGGCCAGGGCGGCCGCCAGCTCGTCGTCCTGTTGAGTCAGGCGGTCGAACCGGTCAAGGTCATCTACTCGGTCGCTCCCGCCGACGACGGTGACGGCTCGAGCATCTGGCGCACCGAGTGCTCCGCGAGCACCGGTGTGCTCGTCGGTGAACGTCAGATCCTCTCCGGTGTGATCGACGATCCTGCCAGGACCCGGGTGATCTGTTCGTCGCCGACGCTCGCCAACGGCGATCCCGACGCACCGTGTCGTCAGGTGCGCCTGGTCGTGGCCACCGAGGTCGGTCGGACAGTCGAGCTGAGCGCCACCCGCCGCACCGACACCCGCTCGCTCACCGTGGACGCCACCGGCAACTTCCTGCCCGTCGCGCGCATCGACGTCGTCACCCAGCGGCGACTCGGTAGCGGTTCGCAGGCTACCGAGGTCGCGCTCGAGCGCTGCGGCGTCGCGTGACCCCGACGGGGCGGTCGACGGTTCCGACCTGTCGTTCCGCTGGGAGTTGCCCACCGGACCCGACGGCTCCGGCGCGCCGATCGACGCCGGTCAGACCGGCGCGACGCCGACGATCACCCTGCCGAGCGCCGGTGACTACTGGATCCGCCTGACCGTCACCGACTCCCGTGGCGGGTCGACGAGCACCTATCGCCTGGTGACAGTTCAGAACCGCCAGCCGATCGTGTCGCTGGCGGCCACCCCGCTGACAGCGCGGGCGACCGTCGACACCGATCACGCTCGACGCGTCCGGCACCCAGGACCCCGACGGCTCGATCGTCGCCTGGAACTGGGTCGTCTCCGGCGCCGACGACCCCACCCGTCAGGTGACGTTCAGCACCCCCACGGTCACGCTCGTGCCCGAGGCCTGGGCAATCGGGGGACTCGTCGTAGAGCTGAACGTGCTCGACGACGACGGTGCGACGTCGAGCGCCACGACCTTCGTCGAGGTGTTGGCCGCTGACGGCACCCCGCCGACCGATCCCACAGACCCGACCATCCCGACCGATCCGAGCACCACCACCGTGCCCGGATCACCGGTCGCGCGGGCGACGGTCACCCCGCAGAGCTCGACCGTCGCCGTTCTCGACGCTTCGGCATCGACCGGCGACATCGCCAGCTACCAGTGGACCCTGGGCCTGTTGGCGGGCACCGCGACAGGCCAGATCGCCAACGCCACGTTCCCCGGGCCGGGCACATACGCGGTGCGCCTAGTCGTGACCGACACCCAGGGTCGCACCGGCACGTGGGCAGGCCAGGCGGTGCTGGCCGGGAGCGGTCGCCGCGCCGGCCAACGTGCGGACCGAGGGGTCGATCCTGCGCTGGGATCCCCGACCGGGTGCGCGCCGCTACCTGGTCGACCTCGAGTCGACGAGCAACGGCTGCGCCCGGTCGCTTCTCAACCAGGCCGTCGCGGCCAGCGAGAACCCGACCTACAACCTGCCCGCCGGCCTTGTGCGTCGGGGCCGGCACCCGCACGCTCGCCCGGGTCGGGGTCGAGGCGTCGGCCGGGGGAACCGTCGCGTGGAGCGACTACCTCGACGTGACCGGAGCCCTGCCGTGATGCCCGCAGCGACGTCCGCTGGATCGCCCGCGGTGCTGCCTGCAGGGCCGGGCCGATCGCTGCTGACGTTCGCGTCGTCGGTCCAATCGCGGCCGCGGCCACAGGGTGGGTTCGCCCTGATGATGGTGCTCGCAGTGATAGCGGTGACCTCGATCCTCATCGGCGCGCTGTTCGGCCTGATGCTCGTCACGATGAGGGTGACCGACGCCCAGGAGCGCTCGGCCCGTGAGTCCCGCGCTGCTGACGCGGCGATCGAGACCGCCATCAACCGCCTGCGCACCGAGCAGTGCGACCCGACCACACCGCTGATGAACGGCATCGCCTTCGACCAGCAGACCACCGGAACAGGCGACGACGTGAGCGTCGACGTGAGCTGCTCGTCGGTGCCCGGCAACGACACTGCCGCCGACCAGGTCCGCATCGTCGGCGGCGACGGCTACCAGGGCGCGCTGCGCAGCGCGCTCACCACCGACTGCTCGGGCGGGCGCGACCGACCGGCTGTCTGCCGTGGAGCTCGGCGATCGGGTCGGTGCCGTCGGGTTCGGACACCTCGAACATCTCACTGGTCCACTCGGGATCCGAACCGTTGCGCTTCTCGTCGGGCGTGACGGTCCGCTCGGGCTCTGCGGCGCTGCGCAACCCGACGAGCGGCGCCCCGGCGGTCGAGGTGGGCGGTGACTACAACCAGGGCGCTGCGGGGATCGGCGGAGCCGGCGGGACCGACTGCGGGATGCTCGACGGCGACCCCGGCAACGGCGCCGGACAGATAGCCGACATGGACGCCTCGCCGAGCTGCGGCGTTGCCCAGGCCGCGGCGGTCGACGCCCGGCCGACCGGTGACACGGCCGGCATCGTCGCCCCGACCGCCACTCCGGTGGTCCCAGCTACGTGCGGTGCGGGCGCCTGTGGTCACCTTCACCCCGGGCACCTACCCGAGCGCCGCGACCACCGCGGTCAGCCGCCTGACCGACGGCAGCCAGGCGGCGTGTCGCAACAAGACTTTCCACTTCAGTCCGGGCGTCTACTCGTTCCAGGGGACCGAGTTGCGCTTCGCCGATCGAGGCTCGTACTACGTGTTCGGTGCCGCCTCGGGCTGGGGTGCCGGCGGCGTGCAGGCAGAGGCCGCGCTGGTTGCGGACGCCGATGCCCAGCTGTGCGACACGTCGTCGTCGGGCACGACTCTGGTCCTCGCAGGCTGGACACGGCTGACCCACACGGGCGGCCGTGTAGCGGTGTGCCCGAACCGGCCGGCCGGCACCGACGCGAGCGGCAACCCGCTCGACCCGCACCCGGCGCTCTACCAGCAGACCGCTGTGCCGACCGAGGTCACCGTCACGTCGATCGTGCGCAACCCGGGCCCGGCCAACAACATCAACCTCCCGTTCCGCTGCCGTGTCGGGTCGATCCTCACCGGGTTCACCTACCCCGCAGCTTCCGACTACCCGAGCGGTATCAGCGGGCCCTGCAGACCGCGTCGGATCTACGACCTGAACCTGTCGACCAGTGGTCTGGCCCCGATCCAGTCGCTGCGGGTGATGATCACCGCGCACCGAGAATCCGCCGAACAACCTGGTGACCGACCGCCAGAGCCATGTTCATCCTGTTTGCGGGTGGCGGTGCCGAGCTGTGCCGGACCGACTTCGTGGACGGCATGCCGAACGGCGACATGACCGCTTCGTTCGACCTCAAGACGATGCCGGGCGGGTGTTCGACCACGGCACTGACCCAGGCGCAGCTCGACAGCGGTCGGATCCGCGTCGAGCACCGGATGGACATGACCTTTCCGCTGCTCAACCCTCGGACCCAGTTGGTCGTCGACTCCGCCGCCATCGAGGTGAACGCCGTGAGCGGCCGGGTGTCAGCCTCGGGAGTGCAGTCGAGCGACTGGACCAACCCCGGTGCCGCGGCGGTGACAGGTGGCGCCGCTGCCGAGCCGGTCATGCCGTGCGACGACTTCGTCTGTGCCGTCGCAGACCCCAGTGGCAGCATCACGCCGGCCCGGCCGTTCGTGCACGAGATGACCCTCAGCGGGTTCCAGTTCCCGGGCCTGTTGAACTCGTCGGACCCGAGCGTCGACCCCGAGCTGCGCACGTTGCGAGCGGTGGTCCGCATCCAGCCGAGCTCGCTCACGTCGCCGGCCGGATGGCCTGCGGACCTGCCACCGGAATCGTTCAGGCTTCCCGGCCGGGTGAGTCTGGAGCTCCGCTCGCCGACAGGTGCCCGCTGCATCGTGCAGGGCCAGGGCATGAACTCGGACCAGGAGATCGCGTTCAACCTGCTCGACACCAACCTCGAGGACCCGTCGGCGTCGAACTGCAACACGATGCCGTTCGACTCGGCCTCGGACCTGAACGGTGTCACCCTGCGGCTGCGCTTCGAGATGACCTGCGTGCCGGACTATCCGGCGGGAATGCCCGGCCGTTGCTTCCGGTCGCTGATCCACAACCCGGCCCTGCCGGTGTGGCAGATCTCGCCGCCCGACATCGACAGCGTGCAGCTCACCACGGTGACCAACACGTACTCGCGTGCCGAGACGTCGACGGTGACGCTCGACGCCGCCGGCGGCGCGTCGAGCGCGAGCTTCAACGTGTACGGGCGTACGTGGATGCCGCTGGCGGACCTGGACATCAACTGGAACGGGCCGGCGACGACCGCGCCGCTGTTCTCCCAGGACCTGGTCCTGCACGGACTGGGGAGCACGATGGCGCCGGGCGCCTCTATGGGGATCGTGTGCTGCACCCCGGCGAGCTCTCGCACCGTCGAGCTGGTCGCCACGATCGACGGGGTCGAGCGCCTGACCGCGCGGGTCATGTTCGGTGACGTCGACACGAGCGGCCCGGTGCCGGTGCCGGCGCTCGGTCGCCAGGTCGACGTGCTTCGCTGGCTGCGCTGCGGTAGCACCGGCTGTGCGTCGGTGCTCGCCGCATCCGACGAGCGGTCCACGACTACCACCACCGGGTCCCCCGGCCCCTGATCCCGAAAAATCGTGGTGCGCGCAATGGTTTGCACGACATGGACATGACGGGCAGGGCTACGTTCACGAGCGGGGTGGGGAGATGCTCCGATTCCGCGTGAAATGGGAGAAGCTCATGGGGGAGAACAATTGGCGACGCCACTTCGGCGTTGTCCTCGCCGTCGTGGCGTTGGTCGGATTGGCCGTCGCCTGCGCACCTAACTCACCAGCACAACCAACCACCTGAATCCCTGTGTGACCTCAGCTGGGGCCGGCGCAGCGGAGCTCAAGGCGGCGAACAACTGCCAGCCGCCGTGTCTGTCGGCCGACTCCGGCTCAGCCGCGCTCAACGTGGCGAACAACTGCCAGCCCCGTGTCCGACGGTCAACGCCGGTCCAGCAGCGCCCAACGTGGCGAACATGGGCAACAAGCTGCCCACCGCCGACGACGCCGACAGTTCCACCTCAGCAGTGCAACACGGGGACGCAGTCCGGCGGTGCCGGAGTGACGACGACGGGGCACGGCCTCGGAACGGCAGGACCGACCTCGTTCCTGTTCGAGTTCGACGCCTTCTCTCAGCCGGACCACTTCGAGGTGTACTACGAAGGAGCGCTGATCTACGACACCGGCTGGCGTGGGAGCGCCGGCACATGGACGGGCCCGGACGGGAATCCGATCGTGATAGCTGGTCCGGGTGCAGGTTCTGCAACGGTGGCAGTTCCTGCCGGTTCTGCAACCTCGATCACGGTGGTGGTCACCGGTCAGGGCTCAGGCACGGTCTGGGACTACACAGTCAACTGCCCGACGCCGGTCTGAGGCTCGGTTCCGGCTGACAGGTGGACCATCGGTGGTCCTCCTGACGCTCGGCGCCGGAGCGGATCGACTCCGCTCCGGCGCCGAGGCAGGGAACTGCTCGCAACCGTGGTCAGGGCCGGGCCATGCGAGCTTGGAGGTTCTCGTCCAGGGTCGCCAGGAACTCCTGGGTGGTCTGCCACGGCTGGTCCTTGCCGACGAGCAGCGCCAGGTCCTTGGTCATCTTGCCGCTCTCGACGGTCTGCGACGCAGACGGCCTCGAGCGCCTCGGCGAACGCGGTGACCTCTGGGGTGGCGTCGAGCTTGCCCCGGTGGGCGAGCCCGCGGGTCCAGGCGAAGATCGACGCGATCGGGTTGGTCGACGTCGGGTTGCCCAACTGGTGCTCGCGGTAGTGGCGGGTCACCGTGCCGTGCGCGGCCTCGGCCTCGACGGTCTGGCCGTCGGGCGTCATGAGCACCGACGTCATGAGCCCGAGCGAACCGAAGCCCTGGGCGACGATGTCTGACTGCACGTCGCCGTCGTAGTTCTTGCACGCCCAGACGTAGCCGCCGTCCCACTTCATCGCCGCGGCGACCATGTCGTCGATCAGGCGGTGCTCGTAGGTGAGCCCGGCAGCGGCGAACTCGGCTGCGAACTCGGTGTCGAAGACCTCCTGGAACAGGTCCTTGAACTGCCCGTCGTAGGCCTTGAGGATCGTGTTCTTGGTCGACAGGTAGACCGGGTAGTTGCGCTGCAGGCCGTAGCGGAACGAGGCCCGGGCGAAGTCGCGGATCGAGTCGTCGAAGTTGTACATGCCCATCACGACGCCGCCGCCCTCGGGGATCTGCACGATCTCGTGTTCGATCGGGGCGGAGCCGTCCGACGGGCGTGTAGGTGATGGTGACCGTTCCGGCCGAGGGCGCCTTGAAGTCGGTGGCGCGGTACTGGTCGCCGTGGGCGTGACGGCCGATGACGATCGGCTTGGTCCACCCCGGCACCAGGCGCGGGATGTTCGAGCAGATGATCGGCTCGCGGAACACGACGCCGCCCAGGATGTTGCGGATGGTCCCGTTGGGGGAGCGCCACATCTTCTTCAGGCCGAACTCCTCGACGCGGGCCTCGTCGGGGGTGATCGTGGCGCACTTCACGCCGACGCCGTGCTGCTTGATCGCGTTCGGCGACGTCGATCGTGACCTGGTCGTCGGTGGCGTCGCGGTACTCGATCGACAGGTCGTAGTACTTCAGATCGACGTCCAGGTAGGGCAGGATCAGCTGGTCCTTGATGAAGTCCCAGATGATGCGGGTCATCTCGTCGCCGTCGAGCTCGACGACGGGGTTCTGCACCTTGATCTTGGCCATCTCTGCACCTGTTCTGTCGGGGGCGTGCGATCAGGCCGAGAGTATACAGGTTGCAGACAAGTGGATCCGAAAGGGTGCCGGGTCCACGCTGTCCCAGCCGACGGCTACTGTTCGACCAGTCGACGAGGCCGCCCGACGGAGCGGCGGCCGACATTGGGGGACATGTGAAGGTCTACGACAACCTCTACATCAACGGTGCATGGGTGCCGCCGGTCGCCGGCAAGGCCCGCACCGACGTGATCGACTCCTCGACCGAGGAAGTCATGGCCAAGGTCGCCCAGGGCGGCCGCGAAGACGTCGACCTGGCCGTCGCCGCGGCCAGGGAAGCGTTCGACTCGTGGTCGACCACCCCTGTCGACGTGCGCGCCAAGTACCTGCGCGACATCGGCGCCGGACTCACCGCCCGGTTCAGTGAGATCGCCGAGGTGATCTCGGGCGAGGTCGGCTCGCCCAAGGCGTTCGCCGAGATGGTCCAGGCCGGGCTGTCGGTCGGCGACTGGGACACCTACGCCCGCATCGCCGAGGAGTTCGACTGGGAGACCCAGGTCGGCAACAGCCTGGTGGTGCGCGAGCCGATCGGCGTGGTCGGCGCGGTCACGCCGTGGAACTACCCGCTGTACCTGATCGTCTGCAAGGTCGGACCGGCCCTGGCCGCCGGTTGCACGATCGTGCTCAAGCCGGCCAGCATCACGCCTCTCAACGCGATCATCCTGACCGAGGTGATCGACGAGGTCGGCCTGCCCGCCGGGCGTGTTCAACCTGGTCACCGGCCCCGGTGGCGAGGTCGGCGAGGCGATCGCCAAGCACCCCGACGTCGACATGGTCTCGCTCACCGGCTCCGGCCCGGTCGGCGCGCAGGTGTCCAAGGACGCCGCCGACACCGGTCAAGCGGCGTCGGCCTCGAGCTCGGCGGCAAGTCCGCGAACGTCGTGCTCGACGACGCCGATCCCGCCGCGGTCGCCCTGGGTGCCGTGTTCGGCTGCTTCCTCAACTCGGGCCAGACCTGCTCGGCGCTCACCCGCCTGCTCGTCCCGCGCTCGCGTGAGCAGGAGTTCGTCGACGCGATCGTCGCCGAGGCCTCGCTGGTCACGCTCGTCGACCCGCACGCCGACGAGCCCGACATCTTCCACAGCCTCGGCCCGATGGTCTCGCGCTCACAGCAGAAGACCGTCCAGGAGCTACATCCAGAAGGGCATCGACGAGGGCGCAACCGTCGTCGTCGGCGGCGCCGAAGCCCCCGAGGGCTTCGACAAGGGCTACTACGTGCAGCCGACCGTGTTCACCGGGGTCACCCCGGAGATGACGATCGCCCAGGAGGAGATCTTCGGCCCGGTGCTGTCGATCATCGCCTACGACGACGACGACGACGCGGTGCGCATCGCCAACGGCACCGTCTTCGGCCTGGCGGGGGCGGTCCAGTCCGCCGACGTCGAGCGGGCCAAGGCCGTCGCTCGAAGGATGCGCACCGGCCAGGTCGACATCAACGGCGGTGCGTTCAACACCGAGGCGCCCTTCGGCGGCTACAAGCAGTCGGGCAACACCCGTGAGCGCGGCCGTTGGGGCCTCGAGGAGTTCCTCGAGACCAAGTCGATCCAGCTCTGAGTTCCTGATTACACTCCCCTGGTCGGCCGGGCGACGGGCGCCGGCCACCAAGGGGGAATCATGAGATCAGCACGGAACCTGCTGCTCGGCGCGTGCGCCGTAGCGGCACTGGTCGTGAGCGCGTGCGGCACACCGCCGGCGCCTGACAACGGCCGCTACGTCAACGCTCAGACCGGGGTCGACTCGGGCAACTGCTCGAAGAAGGCCAACCCGTGTCTGACGATCACCTACGCGGTCTCCCAGGCCGTCGCTGGTGAGACTGTGCACGTCGGGCCGGGTACCTACCCGGAGATGGTCATCGTCGACAAGCCGCTCGTTTTCGAGGGCAACAACAAGGGCCGCAAGATCGGCACGACCACCACGCCCCGCGTGGCCGAGTCGACCGTCAAGGGGTTCCGCACCCCCGGCGAACCACATCCGTCGAGCGCCGGCGAGTTCAACGTGACCGTCGACGGTTTCACGATCGACCCGCAGGGCGACGCAGCGCTGATGAGCGCTCCGACGCATCATCTGGTGGGGTTGTTCGGAGGCACCTCCGTGTCGGTCCGCAACAACATCTTCAACGGTGGCCCGTGGACCTCGAACTGCGGCTACGACTGCACGGACATGACCGACGCCGCGGTGATGGTCATGTCGGGCACCTACGTGATCAGCGACAACGCGTTCGCGAACTTCCGCACCATGATCGACGTCACCCAGTTCGACGCCGCCAACCCGGTCGTGTCGGCAACGGTGCGTGACAACGCGATCACGCACGTGACCAACCGGGCGATCTGGGTCAACGAGTACCAGGGCGGCCCGTTCCCGAACACGGTCACGATCCAGAACAACACGCTCGACGCCGCCGGCTGGGATTCGACCACATGGTCGCCGGCCGGTGTGGTGATCACCTCGGGCGGCAACACGATCCAGGGCAACGTCGTGTCGAACTTCGGTTCCGGCGTGTTCAACCAGGTGTGTGACGGCACCAACGTCGCCTCGGTTCCCAACACGTTCACCGGGAACACGTTCGCTGGCAACCGCTCGGGCATCCAGTTCTTCGTCGCTGCCCCTTGTGGAGCCGCGACGGTCACCCCGACGATCACGAACAACAACTTCGACGGTGGAACCTGGAGCGGCGTCGGGCTGGTCGACGTGCCCAAGATCGGTGTGCGCTGGAACGAGGTAGGCGGGCCGCGACCCAACGACATCACCGCCGAGTGCAACTTCTGGGGCGGCGCCGCTGGGCCGAACACGCCCGGCGCCAGCACCACGACCGCCGGTGTCGACTTCGACCCGTGGAACGTCGCAGCCGGCGGCGCCTGCACAGGTACCGTGTGATCCTTGGCGGTGCCCGGTGTGGGCGCCGCCACAGCAACTCAGGACGGTTCAACTCAGGTGCTCCCGGTCGGTGTCCCGGCCGGGAGCACCTGCTGTCTCCGGCATCTCGCCTGCGCCCGCGAATCCGCACCGTTGCGCGCACGGTTGCTGACTACGGTGGAACGTCCGTCGACCACAAGGTGTTGTCAGCCAGGTGACCGCAGTCGCACACCCATCCGACTCCGCGCCCGACGACGAGATCCCGTCGGTCGGCGAGCCGGGCGCGGCCCAGTCCGACGCTCTTGCCGGGGCAGAAGCGGCAGCTATCGAGCGGTCGACCACTGGGCAGGGCATCAAGCTGATCGTCCGGTTCGTGCGCATGCACCCCGGCCCGTTCGCCCTGTCGCTCGTCGGCGGTGTCGCCTGGGCGCTGTTGGTCGTGGCAGCCACCTACGTGCTGGGCAGGATCACCGACGAGGTCATCGGCCCAGCGTTCGACCAGGGGGTCAGCGCGTCGACGGTCTGGCTGGCGGTGGCGGCGCTCGTCGTGGTGTCGGTGCTGCGTGGCCTGTCGGTCGTCGTGCGCCGCTGGTACGGCTCGCTCACCGAGACGCGCATGCAGGCGTCGATCCGCCGCCAGGTGACCGACCGACTCCTGACCATGCCCATGTCGTCATACCGCGGCCACCCGACCGGGCGGTTGCTCGCCAACGCCGATGTCGACGTCACCACCGGCACCCAGCTGCTCATGCCGCTGCCCTTCTCGATCGGTGTAATCACCCTGCTGGCGGTGTCGCTGGTCAGCCTGTTCAGCACCGACGTCGTGTTCGCCGCCGTCGCGCTGGTGCTGTTCCCGCTGCTGGCCCTGCTGAGCCGCTACTACACCAACAAGGTGAACGGCCCGGCGGCCATCGTGCAGGCACGCCTGGGTGATGTCGCCTCGATCGCGCACGAGAGCTTCGAGGGGGCGCTGGCGGTCAAGACGCTGGGCCGTGAGGTCGCCGAGGACGAACGCTTCGGCGCCGCTGCGTCGCGGCTGCGTACCGACCGGCTCGTCGTTGCCGGCATGACGGCCAGGTACCAGCCCCTGATCGACCTGCTGCCGAACCTGGGCACGATCGCGCTGCTGGTCGCCGGCGCCTGGCGCATCGACTCCGGTCACGCGACTCCCGGCCAGCTGGTGCAGGCGGTCGCCTTGTTCGGCTGGCTGGCGTTCCCGATGCGCATCGTCGGGTTCATGTTCGAGTCGATGCCCCGCTCGGTCGTGTCGGTCGAACGCGTCGACCGGCTGCTCGACGAGCCCACCGACCCCGCTGCGCAGGGCCTGGCGTCGCTCGAGTCGGCCTCGTTCGTCGATGCCTCCGGCGCTCCCCGGGAGCGATCGACCCGGGAGGAGATCGACCGTGCCGAGTCGGGTCGGACCGCGATCGGTGCCGAGTCGCTGCCGGCCGGGCCGTTGGCGCTCGAGGTCGACCACGTCGGTTTCGCCTACGGCGACAACACGGTGCTGAGCGACGTCACCTTCCGTGCCGAGCCGGGTGAGGTGCTCGCGCTGGTCGGCTCGACCGGGTCGGGCAAGTCGACGCTGGCGAACCTGCTGGTGCGACTCGACGAGCCTGGTGACGGCGAGATCCGTGTCGGCGGTGTGGCGATCGACCGGGTCGACCCCGACGAGCTGCGGTCCGCGGTTTCATTGGCGTTCCAGGAGAGCTTCCTGTTCGCAGAGTCGATCCACGACAACGTGGCGATGAGCCGCGGGCTCGGTGACGTCGAAGTGCTCGACGCCCTGGATCGTGCCCGTGCGGCGCGCTTCGTCGACCGGTTGCCTGGTGGTGCCGACACGGTGGTCGGCGAGCGCGGGGTGACGCTGTCGGGCGGTCAACGCCAGCGGGTGGCGCTGGCGCGTGCGTTGGCCGGTACGCCGCGGTTGCTGGTGCTCGACGATGCGACCTCGGCGGTTGACCCGGTGATCGAGTCGGAGATCCTGGCCGGCCTGCGTGAGGGCGACACGACCATGCTGGTCGTTGCGCACCGTCTGTCGACGATCCTGTTGGCCGACAGGGTCGTTCACCTGGAGCAGGGGCGGGTCAGGGGGCAGGGGAGCCACTCGGAGTTGCTCGCCGATCCGGACTACGTAGCGCTCGTCACGGCGTACGAGGCTGCGGAGCAGGCCGAACACGACGAGGCGTTCGCCGACGATCCCGACCTGCCCGAGGACCTCGATCCCGACGGGGCGCTGCGATGAGCGGGGTTCTGCGATGAGGGTCGCTGGCAAGGTCGTAGGTGACGAAGAGGTCGAGGTGAAGGCTCTCGACGTGCTGCGCGCCGGAGTGCGTGCCACCCCCGAGCTGCGCGCCGGGCTGGGTGTGTCGATCCTGATGGCGCTCACGATGGCCGGCGGCAAGGTCGTGATCCCTATCGCGATCCAGCAGATCCTGTCGCGGGGTGTGTCGAACGGTGAGCCGGAATGGGGCTTCATCCTGGGCGCCGGGGCCGCCGCGGCGACCGCGATGGTCGCCTTGTCGGTGCTCAACGGGTTCACCTACCTGAGGGTCATGCGCACCTCGGAGAACGTGATCTACGGGTTGCGCACCCGCGCGTTCTCCCACGTGCACCGGCTGAGCATGGCGCACCACAACGAGGCCAAGCGCGGAGTGCTGGTCGCCCGGGTCACATCCGACATCGAGACGCTGGCGCAGTTCGCCTCGTGGGGGGCGGTGTCGTGGGTAGTCAACCTGACGATCATCGCTGTGGCCGTGGTGGCTATAGCGATCTACAGCTGGCAGCTGGCGATCGTGACGCTGATCGTGATCGCCCCGATCATCCCGGTCATGAAGCTGGTCCAGAAGCGCCAGCTTCGTGCCTATGACGATCTGCGCACCCGGGTGTCGGACACGCTCAGCGAGATCAGCGAGACCGTCACCGGCATCCAGGTCGTTCGTGCCTACGCGAACGTCGCGGCCGCCCGTCGGCGCCTCAATCGGGCGATCGACCGGCAGTACCGCTCGCAGCTGAGGGCCCGGTTCTTCTTCGCCATCATGTTCCCGATCTCCGACATCTTCAGCGGCCTGACGCTGGCGGCGGTCGTCGGTGTCGGGGTCTGGTGGGGGCCGGAGTGGGGGTTGTCGGCGGCGACGTTGATCGCGGTCGTGTTCCTGGCGAACCTGATCGTGCAGCCGGTGGCCGAGATCGGCGAGGTGCTCGACCAGACCCAGACAGCGCTGGCCGGCTGGCGCAAGGTGCTGAACCTGTTGGACGAGCCCGTCGACGTCGTCGAGCCCGACCCCGGTGTGACGCTCGGAGCCGGCGCGCTCGACGTGGCGGTCGAGTCGGTGGCCTTCGAGTACGAGCCGGGGCGGCCGGTACTCTGCGACGTCTCGCTGATCCTGCCCGCCGGTGTGAACGTGGCGATCGTCGGCGAGACGGGGTCGGGCAAGACGACCCTGGCCAAGCTGCTTTCGCGTCTGGCGGACCCGACCGGTGGGCGGGTGCTCATCGGTGGAACGGACCTGCGTGAAGTGTCCGGGGTGTCGCGTGCGACCGCGATCCGACTCGTTCCCCAGGACGGGTTCCTGTTCGAGACGACCGTGCGTGAGAACGTGCGGATGGGTCGTCCCGAAGCCGCCGACGCCGAGGTCGATGCCGCGTTCGCTGATCTTGCGCTCGACTGGTGGGTGGATGACCTGCCCGACGGGCTCGACACACAGGTCGGCGAACGCGGCGACGCCTTGTCGGTGGGGGAGCGCCAGCTCGTGGCACTCGCCAGGGCGCAGCTGGCCGACCCGGGGTTGTTGATCCTGGACGAGGCGACCTCGGCAGTGGACCCCGAGACGGAACGTGCCCTGGCTGTCGCCCTCGGCCACCTTGCGGAGGGACGCACGACCGTGTCCATCGCTCACCGGTTGTCGACCGCTGAGGCGGCCGATCTGGTGGTCGTGTTCGATGCCGGGCGGATCGTGCAGACCGGTACCCACGAAGAGCTCGTCGCCCAGGGCGGTGTCTACGGACGGCTCTACGAGTCGTGGGTGGGCAACACCAGCTCGGCTGGTTACGCGGCACCTGGTGGGCCTCGGTAGGCTCGGGCCGCCTTGTCGCGGCGGCCGGAAGGAGCCGTGACGCACCCCGAATCGCTCGAAGGAGCCAACGTGTCGAAGACCCCCATCCGTGTCGCCGTAACCGGAGCCGCAGGCCAGATCGGCTACTCGCTGCTGTTCCGCATCGCCAGCGGAGCGATGCTCGGCGAGGACCAGCCGGTCATCCTGCAGCTGCTCGAGATCACCCCGGCTCTGGGCGCGCTCGAGGGCGTGGCGATGGAGCTCGAGGACTGTGCGTTCCCGCTGCTGTCCGACATCGTGCGCACCGACGACCCCGACGTGGCCTTCGGCGATGCCGGTGTCGCGCTGCTCGTCGGCGCCATGCCCCGCAAGGCGGGTATGGAGCGCTCCGATCTGCTGTCGGCCAACGGCGGCATCTTCAAGCCCCAGGGCGAGGCGCTCGGTCGCTCTGCCGCCAAGGACATCAAGGTCCTCGTGGTCGGCAACCCGGCCAACACGAACTCGCTCATCGCCATGAACAACGCGGCCGGGCTCGAGCCGGGCCGATTCACCGCCATGACCCGCCTGGACCACAACCGGGCCAAGGCGCAGCTCGCCCAGCGCCTGGATGTGGCGGTGTCGGACGTCAAGAAGATGACGATCTGGGGCAACCACTCGACGACGCAGTACCCGGACCTGTTCCATGCCGAGGTGGGGGGCCGCAACGCCTACGAGGCTGTCGGAGACCAGGACTGGTACGACACGACCTACATCCCGACCGTGGCGAAGCGCGGCGCCGCGATCATCGACGCCCGCGGAGCGTCGTCGGCGGCGTCGGCTGCGTCGGCAGCGATCGACCACATCCACGACTGGCACCTGGGCACGCCCGAGGGTGACTGGGTGTCGATGGCCATCCCGTCGGACGGCTCCTACGGCGTGCCAGAGGGGCTCATCAGCTCCTTCCCATGCGTGTGCGTGGATGGGCGCTACGAGATCGTCCAGGGCCTCGAGATCGACGAGTTCTCCCGCTCCAAGATCGACGCCTCGGTCGCCGAGCTGGCCGAGGAACGCGACGCGGTCAGGGAGCTAGGCCTGATCTGAGGCCAGGGAGCGACTCACCCAGACTCTCGACCTTGCCAATCCGTTGTGAAAAACGCGACGGTTTGGCAAGGTCGTTTCTTGGTTGCCGACGCGCTCTCAGCTTCTCACTTGAGGAACTTCGACGTGGTGTTGTCGGCGAGCACCTTGCCGGCGGTCTGACAGGTGGGGCAGTAGTCGACCTCGTAGGCCGAGTACTCGACCGCCCGCACCGTGTCACCGCACACCGGGCAGACAGACCCCTTGCGGCGATGCACCGCCCCCGGTCGGTCGGCCGACTTAGACATCTGTTCGAGGGTCCGCTCGTGGCCAAGCGCATCGGCGATGCAGGCGTGGATCGCCGACGCGAGCCGACCGACCTCGTCGTCGCTGAGCTTTGCGGTCATCGCGAACGGCGACAGCCTGGCCCGATGGCAGATCTCGTTCGCGAGCATCCGACCCAGGCCTGCCAGGCCGTGCTGGTCTCGCAGGAAGCCGTGTAGCCGCTGGTTCTTCGAGCGAAGGGCGAGCACCAGCTGCTCCCGGGTCACAACGTCGGCATCGATTCCCAGCCCGTCGAGTGGCGGCTGGGCGAGAGGGTCGCCCGCCAGCACCCACACCCCGGCCTTGCGCTCCTTGCCGGCCTCGGTCAGCAGCAGCGCCCGGCCGTCGGTGAAGCACCAGCGCGCCATGCCGTTGCGGGGCTTGGCGGACTGCTTCTCGTCGGGCACAAGGCGTCCGCCCTGCATCAGGTGCACCGCGAAGGTCAGGTCTCCGAACTCGAGCAGCAGGAACTTGCCTCGCCGCCCGACCCGATCGAGCGCGACTCCGACGGCTGCGTCGGGGCGGGGTTCGACCGTCTTGAGCACCGAGAACGACAGCGGTGTGAACCGCTCGAGCACGGCACCACCGAACTGCTCGGTCAGCCGCTCGGCGTGGGCCTGGATCTCGGGTAGCTCGGGCATCTCGGCAGCGCCAGCCGGTGTAGATCAGTGCTCGGAGTCGATCAGTACTCGGTGCGGTCGCGCAGGTCGGCCAGCGCGTCGGTCACGCCGTCCAGCAGATGGTGCTGGCGCACAAGCATCATCACGTCACCGCCGAGCTTCAGTCGTCCCTGCATGAAGGCTGTCTGCGCAGACAGCTCGCCGCGCGCAACTGCCACCGCGACGTCGTAGTCGAGCGAGAAGCTCGTCGTGGCGTCCTTGCGCGATCCCTTCGCCAGGACGACGTGGCCGTCGTCGAACGTCAGCGAGTAGGTTCGTTTGCCGCCGGGCGCCGCAGTCACCTCGTACTGCAGGACCACCGGCTCCTCGCCGGTACCGACCGTCGTAGCGGCCAGCGCGGAGCCGGCCTCGTCCAACCATTCGTCGCTCAGGTACTGGACCACGGCGCCAACACTACCGGCGCGGCGCGGTGTCGCCCGCGGGTGTCAGACTGCCCACATGGGAGATCTCGATCCGCGCGATGAACAGCGCCACACCCCGGACGACACCGAGCTGTGGAACGAGTCTTACTACCTCGACTGGTTCAGCGAGGATCTGTCAGTCGGCGGCTACGTCCGCATCGGCTTCTACCCGAACCTCGACCGGGTCTGGTATTGGGCTTGCCTCGTCGGGCCAGACCGTCCGCTCGTCACCGTGATCGAGCACGACGTGCCCATGCCGCGCTCCGACTCGTCGCTCGACCTCCGCTACGACGGACTCTGGGCGGACCACGTCGTCGAGACTCCGAACGAGCACATGTCGATCAACCTCGAGGCCTTTGCCCTGCGCGTCGACGACTCGACCGAGATGTATCGACCCGAGCCCCGCGGGGAACGGGTGCCGTTCGGCTTCGAGCTGGATTTCGAGACCGACAGGGCGTCCTACATGTGGCCCGACGTGACCCCGCGCTATGAGATCCCGTGTCGCGTCCACGGCAGGGTGCAGGTCGGCAGGGAGACGATCATCGTCGACGGCTGGGGACAGCGGGACCACTCGTGGGGCGCGGCCCGTGACTGGTGGTCGATCGGTTGGAGCTGGACCGCCGGCCGCCTGGAGGACGGGACGCGTTGGCATTCGGCGGGAGGGTTCTTCGGCGACGACCCGTGGGGGGTCGCCTACGAGCTTGCGCCCGCTTCGACCCACTTCGTCGAACACGACGCGGTGCGCATCCAGGCCGACGAGAGCGCTGACGGGCTCCCGGTAGCCACCCGAACCCGTATCGGAGACCTGACGCTCGACTTCGAGCCGGTGGCGTTCTCGCCCGTGCTGCTGGTGCACCCCGATGGTCGACAGAGCCGCTTCCCCAGGGCGATGTGTCGGGTGAGCGCCGCCGACGGCCGCAAGGGCGCCGGCTGGATCGAGTGGAACCAGCCCCCGAATCGCCCCGTGCCCCAGTTCGCCCCTATGGACTGACCTACAGACGTTCCGACCGAACGCAGTGGGTACGTCAGCCTGGTTGGCAGACGCCGGCCAACCAGTCGAGGACCGTTTCGTTGGCCTTGTTGAAGTCGGCGTCGAGGAACAACGTGGTCGCTCCGAGTGCGCCATCGTCGGACGCGTCGACCACGGCGTCGCGTATGTACTCGAGCGACGGGATCACATTCCTCGGGGCTTCCGCAGCGAGGGTGTCGAACAACGCCGGTGCCTTGGCCTCGGCGTTGCTGTCGTACGACAGCACCACGAGCTCGACGTACGCCTCGGTCAGGTCCATGCACTGCTCGGTCGCTTCGGCGCCGGGAATCGACAGGTCCGGGACTGACAGGTCGGGGACTGAAAGGTCGGGGACCGTGAGCTCGGGCATGCCGTACTCGGGCACGGTGTCGTCAGGACCATCATCTGGATCACCGCCGGGGTCGTCCAGCTCGGAGCGGGTCGACGGGCGCGGCTCGCTGTCTAGCGATGCCTGGGCGCTGCGCCCGCCGGACGCGCAGCCGGTGCCGGCTACCGTGACCACGACAGCCAGCACCAAGGCGGTCAGACCGGCCCGTCCGATGATCAGCCGACCTTCTTCTGGCCGAGGCGGCGACGGTTGACGAACTTCGCCTTCAGGTAGTCACGATTCATCATGGCGATGAAGTCGATAGAGATCTCCTTCGGGCAGGCCTCCTGGCACTCCCCGTGGTTGGTGCAGGAGCCGAAGAACTCCTCCATCGTCTCGACCATCGACTCGGCACGGGCGTATCGCTCGGCCTGGCCCTGGGGCAGCAGGTTCAGGTGCTGCATCTTCGCGGCGGTGAAGAGGTTCGCGGCCGAGTTCGGACAAGCGGCCACACAGGCGCCACAGCCGATGCACGCCGCGGCGTCCATAGAGGAGTCGGCAGTGTCCTTGGGCACCGGGATGATGTTGGCGTCGGGGGCAGCGCCGGTGTTGACCGAGATGTAGCCGCCCGCCTCGACGATCCGGTCGAACGCTGCGCGGTTGACCGCCAGGTCCTTGATGATCGGGAAGCCTGCCGCGCGCCACGGTTCGATGACGATCTCGTCACCGTCGGCGAACTTGCGCATGTGGAGCTGGCAGGTCGCGGTGCCCTGCTGGGGCCCGTGCGCCTGACCGTTGATCATCAGCCCGCAGCTGCCGCAGATGCCTTCGCGGCAGTCGTGGTCGAACGCGATCGGCTCGCGGTCGTCGGTGATCAGCTGCTCGTTGACGTAGTCGAGCATCTCGAGGAACGAGGCGTCGTCGGCGACTGTCGTCGTGTAGTCCTCGAAGAAGCCGTGTTCGTGCGCCGAGGTCTGGCGCCACACCTTCAGCTTCAGGTTGAGCATCTTGGCCATGGGTGGTTCTCTCCGTGACGCTTACTTGTAGCTGCGCTGGGTCAGCTGGACGTTCTCGAACACGAGCGGTTCCTTGTTGAGCACCGCGTCGTTCTGGATGTCGGGACCGGCGTACTCCCACGCCGCGACGTAGGCGAAGTTCTCGTCGTCGCGCTTGGCCTCGCCCTCCTCGGTCTGGTGCTCCTCGCGGAAGTGGCCGCCGCATGACTCCTCGCGGTGCAGCGCGTCGCGCACCTTGAGCTCGGCGAACTCCATGAAGTCGGCGACCCGCAGGGCCTTCTCGAGCGATTGGTTGAAGCTCTCGCCGTCGCCGAGGACCTTGACGTCGGACCAGTACGACTCTCGCAGCGCGGGGATGTCCGACAGGGCCTTCTCGAGGCCGGACTTGTTGCGGGCCATGCCGCAGTAGTCCCAGACGATGCGCCCGAGCTCGCGGTGGAAGTCGTCGACCGAACGGGTTCCCTTGACCGCCAGAAGCTGCTCGGAGCGGGATTGGCAGTCAGCCAGCGACGTGGTGAACGCCTGATGGCTGGTCTCGAGCGGCGACTCGCCGAGCAGCCCGGACACGTAGCCGGCGACGGTCGCCGGTGCGACGAAGTAGCCGTCGGCCAGGCCCTGCATGAGCGCCGAGGCGCCCAGACGGTTGGCGCCGTGGTCCGAGAAGTTCGCCTCGCCCAGCGCGAAGAGCCCGGGGATGGTGGTCTGCAGGTTGTAGTCCACCCACAGCCCGCCCATCGTGTAGTGGGTGGCGGGGTAGATGCGCATTGGAACCTGGTAGGGGTTCTCACCGGTTATGCGCTCGTACATGTCGAACAGGTTCCCGTAGCGGGCCTTGATCGTGTCCTCGCCGAAGCGCTCGATCGCGGCGCTGAAGTCCAGGTAGACACCGTTCTTGAGCGGGCCGACGCCGCGGCCTTCGTCGACGACGGTCTTGGCGTTGCGCGAAGCGACGTCGCGGGGGACCAGGTTCCCGAACGCCGGGTACTTGCGCTCCAGGAAGTAGTCGCGGTCCGAGTCGGGGATGTCGCCGGCCTCGCGGGCTTCGTCCGCGCTGTTCGGCACCCAGATGCGCCCGTCGTTGCGCAGCGACTCCGACATGAGCGTCAGCTTCGACTGGAACTCGTCGGCGGGGGGGATGCAGGTGGGGTGGATCTGGGTGTAGCAGGGGTTGGCGAACGCCGCACCCTTCTTGTGGGCACGCCAGGTGGCGGTCACGTTGCAGTTCTTGGCGTTGGTCGACAGGAAGTAGACGTTGCCGTAGCCGCCGGTGCACAGGAGCACCGCGTGGGCCGAGTGGGCGCTCATCTCGCCGGTCAGCAGGTCACGGGCGACGATGCCGACGGCGCGGCCGTCGTGCACGACGACGTCCTGGACGTCCATGCGGTTGTAGAGCTCGACGGAGCCCAGGTGGATCTGGCGGGCCATCGCCTGGTAGGCGCCGAGCAGCAGCTGCTGGCCGGTCTGGCCGCGGGCGTAGAACGTGCGGGCCACCTGCGCGCCGCCGAAGGAGCGGTTGTCGAGCAGCCCGCCGTACTCGCGGGCGAACGGCACACCCTGGGCGGTGGCCTGGTCGATGATGTTGACCGAGACCTCGGCCAGGCGGTGCACGTTGCCCTCGCGGGCCCGGTAGTCGCCGCCCTTGACGGTGTCGTAGAAGAGACGGTGGACGCTGTCGCCGTCGTTCTTGTAGTTCTTGGCGGCGTTGATGCCTCCCTGCGCGGCGATCGAGTGCGCCCGACGAGGGGAGTCGTGGTACGTGAAGACCTTGACGTTGTAGCCGGCTTCACCGAGCGACGCAGCTGCGCCGGCGCCGGCAAGCCCGGACCCGACGACGATGACGTCGAACTTGCGACGGTTCGAGGGGTTGACCAGCTTCAGGTCGAACTTGTGCTTGGTCCACTTCTCGGCGAGGGGGCCGGAGGGGATCTTGGAATCGAGCGTCAATGCCACGTCAGCGTTCCTGGTGGTTCGTCGGATTGTCGAGATCGGTCGGTAGCGGGTGAGCCGGGTTACGGGTGAGCCGGTTCGCGGGTGAGCCGGTTCGGCCGGTTCAGTGCACGATGCCGGCGAGCACGGCGATCGGGAACAGGCAGTTGATGCCGGCCACGGTCACGGCGAAACCAGCGGCGAACAGGCGGCGGGCGCCGTTGTAGCGGGGGCTGTTGAGTCCCATCGACTGGAACATCGACCAGCCGCCGTGGAACAGGTGGATGCCGAGAGCGATGTTGGCGACGATGTAGATGATCGCCACCGGGACGCGCTCGAAGCTGGCGACCAGGTTGTCGTAGGCGGCACCACGCACGAAGTCCGGGTTGGCGTAGCCCCAGGTCAGGTCGGCCAGGTGGAACAGCAGGTAGAGGGCGACGATGATGCCGGTCCAGCGCATCGTGCGCGATGCGAAGCTGACGGCGATGTAGTCGCGGCTCGACTGGTACTTGATCGGCCGGGCGCGGCTGGTTCATGCGGGTCAGCGAGATCGCCGAGGCGATGTGCAGGAAGAACATGACGATCAACCCGATGCGGAAGCCCCACAGAACGACGCCGTGCGGCATGATCGGGTAGAGCAACGACCGGAGCCCTTCGGCGTAGTGGTCGAACTCGGTGCGACCGAGGAACATCTTCAGGTTGCCCGATCATGTGGACGAACACGAAGCCCATCAGTCCGACACCGGTGAGCGCCATGACCCACTTCTTGCCGACGGCGGACGAGTAGAACTCGGCGGGCCAGAACGAGGTCTTCTTGCGCCGGGGGTTCACCTGCGGGGCGTCTGCCCCTGATCGGCGCTCGATCGCTGCGGTCATGCATCTCCTCCGTGGGGCGCTCTGCCTCAGTCGAGCGCTCCACCGTCGAAGCTAGTGCGCCCGAAAAGGGCCCACCAACCAAGCGGCGGCGAAGGCCCGACCGCTCGACGCCGTAGGGTCCGGCCGTGGAGAAAACCCCTGTAGTGGTCGTCGCTGTCCCGTTGAGCGACGCCGACCCTGCGATGGTCGACCCTGCGCTGGTCGCGGACCGGCTCTTCATGCTCGGCGCCTCGGCGGTGCTCGAGCGTGAGGCGCCCGGGGGTGGGTCCGAGTTGGTGGCGGACGTTCCCGCCGGCGCGGTCGACGGACTGCCGCGAGGCGCGGCGGGTTCTGGGCCCGGCGGACAGTGCTGCGTCGTGGGCAGCTCCACCGACGACGGTTCGCTGCGGTCGTCGGCTCGTCGTCCGGGCCACACCGACCAGCCCGGAATCGGCGGATCCCGGCGATCCCGGCGGTCCCGATCCCGGCGACCACCATTCCGGCGACCACGGTCCTGGGTCCCACCATCCCCGCGCCCGAGATCGCCCCGGGGTGTCTTGTGCGGATGCACGCGACGGCGACGTGGTCGTGCGGGTCGGTGCCGGCCATGCCTTCGGCACGGGCAGTCACGCCAGCACCCGCCTATGTCTGGAGCTGCTCGAGGGCCGGGCGCCCGGTGCCGCCACCGTGCTGGATGTCGGCTGCGGCACCGGCGTGCTCGGGGTTGCCGCTCTGCTGCTCGGCGCGGGATCGGTGCGGGCGATCGACGTGGACCCGGTCGCGGTGGAGGCCACCGCTGTCGCTGCGCACCGCAACGGGGTGTCTGACCGCCTCACGGTGGACGACTCGGCGCTGTCCGACGTGGCGGGCACCTTCGACCTGGTGCTCGCGAACCTCCTGGCCCCGATCCTCGAGGACCTCGGTGCGGACCTTGCTGCCAGGTTGGCGCCGGGTGGGGCCATGGTCGTGGGCGGGGTGCTCGCCGAGCAGGTCGATCGCGTCGTAGCGGCGCTCGACATCTTGCAGCTGGTCGACTCGGCGGCCGAGGGCGACTGGGTGTCGCTCGTCCTCGCCCCGCGACCCGTCAGGGGGCGCAGCTAGCCTGCGGCCCATGTCGCAGACGCCCGTCCACACCCCGCCGCCGACACTGCCCAGGACGCTCGGTGCGCTGCGTGGCTCGGGGTGGGTGAGCGAGCCGGTCAAGGCCGAGATCCGCCGCAACGCGACCGCCAGGATCCGTTCCGGTCAGGCGCTGTTCCCCGAGGTTCTCGGCTACCGCGACACCGTCTTCCCGCAGCTCGAGAACGCGCTGCTCGCCGGCCACGACGTCATCTTCCTGGGCGAGCGCGGCCAGGCGAAGACCCGCATGATCCGCTCGCTCGTCGAGCTGCTCGACGAGTGGATGCCGATAGTCGCCGGATCCGAGATCAACGACGACCCCTACGCTCCCGTCTCGCCGCACGGCGTCGGACTGGTCGCCGAGATGGCCGAGGACACGCCTGTCGACTGGGTCCACCGCTCGACCCGTTTCGCCGAGAAGCTGGCCACCCCCGACACGGCGATCGCGGACCTCATCGGTGAGGTCGACCCGATCAAGGTTGCCGAGGGGCGCCACCTGTCGGACCTGGAGACCCTGCACTTCGGTCTGGTGCCGCGCACCAACCGCGGCATCTTCGCGATCAACGAGCTGCCCGACCTGGCCGAGCGCATCCAGGTCGGTCTGCTGAACGTGCTCGAGGAGCGCGACGTGCAGATCCGTGGCTACAAGTTCCACCTGCCTCTCGACCTGCTGCTCGTCGCCTCGGCCAACCCCGAGGACTACACGAACCGCGGCCGTCTCATCACGCCTCTCAAGGACCGCTTCGGGTCCCAGGTGCGCACCCACTATCCGCTCGACGTCGAGACCGAGGTCGAGATCGTGCGCCAGGAGGCGGAGCCGTTCGCCGCCGAGGGCATCACCGTCAGCGTTCCCGAGCACATGGACGACGTGATCGCGACGCTGTCGCAGCTGGCACGCCAGAGCCCGCACATCTCGCAGCGTTCGGGAGTGTCGGTGCGCCTGTCGGTGTCGAACCACGAGGTGATGGTCGCCAACGCAGCCCGGCGGACGCTGCTGGCCGGCGAGGACATGGTCGTGCCCCGTGTGTGCGACCTGGAGGCGCTGCCTGCTTCGACGGCTGGCAAGATCGAGATCGAGACGCTGGAGGAGGGCCGTGAGGGCCAGATCCTCGACCACCTGATCCGTAGCGCCATCCTGACCGTCTTCCGTGAGCGGGTCAGTCCCGAGAACCTGGTCGCGGTGGTTGCGGCTCTCGAATCACATGGCCCGGTCGAGACCGGCGAGGACGTCGCATCGGCGGACTACCTGGCACTGCTCGAATCGCTGCCGTCACTGCGGTTGCCGGTCGTGGAGCTCGTCGGCGACGACGCGCACCCGGCTGCGGTGGCGTCTGCAGTCGAACTGGTCCTCGAGGGGTTGCACCTGTCGAAGCGGCTCAACAAGGACTCCGTCGGCGCCCGCGCCCAGTATCGGGCCAGGGCGTAGGTCCAGCTCCAGCGCCCACGATTCTCCGGGTCCTCAGCGACATCGCGTGTCGATGACGACCCCTGTGTCGCCGGTGGCGGGAAGTAGCCTCGGGGCATGAGCCGACCCCGGTTCCGGTACTCGCCCTGGGACGGGACCCAGCAAGGGTTCGACGTCGACGCGTTCGACGTGATGGAGCAGCTGACCGACGACCTGCTCTACCACGGCGACCTGAGCTCGGCCCTGCGCCGGATGATGCAGCAGGGGTTCCAGGACCGCAACGGAGAGCGGATCGAGGGCATCCGCGAGATGCTCGACAAGATCCGCCAGCGCCGTGAGGAGACGCTCGAGCGCTTCGACCTGGGCGGTGTCTACGACGACATCGCCAGGGAGCTCCGTGAGCTGGTCGCCGACGAGCGCGCCGAGCTCGACCGCCAGGCCGAGGCCGCCCGTGACTCGGGTGACGAGCGGCGCTCCGAGCTGACCGAGCAGTCGGTCGCGGGCAAGCACCTGGAGCTCGACATGTTGCCGCCGGACCTGGCAGGGCAGGTCAAGGGGCTCGAGCACTACGACTTCGCGTCCGTCGACGCGCAGCAGCGTTTCGACGACCTGATCGACCGCTTGCGTCAGCAGCTGATGCAGCAGACCGTCGACCAGATGTCCGGGGCCATGAGCTCTATGTCGCCCGAGGACATGGCCCGCATGAAGGACATGATGGCCGAGCTGAACGACATGCTCGAGCAGCGCTCGGCCGGCGAGGAACCGGACTTCGACGGGTTCATGGAACGCCACGGCGACTTCTTCCCCGAGAACCCACAGACCCTGGACGAGCTGCTCGAGGTCATGGCTCGGCGCATGGCGGCCGCTCAGGCGATGCTCAACTCGATGACCCCGGAGCAGCGGGCACAGCTCCAGGGGTTGTCGGACCAGCTTCTCGAGGACATGGACCTGCGCTGGCAGGTCGACCAGCTCGGACAGAACCTCCGCCAGGCGTTCCCCGACATGGGTTGGGACGCGAGCTACCGGTTCGAAGGCATGGACCCGCTCGACATGGGGAGCGCGAACGCCCTGATGGGTGAGCTGGGCGACCTGGACCAGCTGGAGCAGCTCATGCGCGGCGCCCCGAACCCGGGCGCTCTGGCCGAGGCCGACCTGGACCGTGTGCGTGACCTGCTGGGTGACGAGTCGGCCGCCAGCCTGGAGCGCATGTCGGAGCTGACCCGGATGCTCACCGAGGCCGGGCTGATCGAGCAGCGCGAGGGTCGCACCGAGCTGACGCCGCGCGGCATGCGAAAGCTGGGACAGAACGCTCTGGCCGAGCTGTTCCGCAAGCTCGACCGCGACCAGCTGGGCCGCCACGAGATGGAAGCTCGTGGAACGGGTCACGAGCGCACCTACCAGACCAAGCCCTACGAGTGGGGCGATCCGTTCAACCTGAGCATCGAACGGACGATCCGCAACGCGATCGTCCGCGGCGAGGGCTCTCCGGTGCGGCTGTTGCCCGACGACTTCGAGGTCGAACAGACAGAGCACGTCGTGCGTTCCTCCACCGTGTTGATGCTCGACCTGTCGCTGTCGATGCCGATGCGCGACAACTTCCTGCCGGCGAAGAAGGTCGCGATGGCGCTGCATTCGCTGATCTCGATGCAGTACCCCCGCGACTACCTGGGTCTGGTCGGGTTCTCCGAGGTGGCCAGGGTGTTGACCCCCCAACAGCTGCCCGAGGTGAGCTGGGACTTCGTCTACGGCACGAACATGCAGCACGGCTTCCAGTTGGCACGCGAGCTTCTGTCCCGTCAGAGCGGGACCAAGCAGATCATCATGATCACCGATGGTGAACCGACCGCCCACATCAACGCCTACGGCGAGCCCGAGTTCCACTACCCGCCGGTGCAGGAGACCGTCGACGCGACGCTGCTCGAGGTGGCGCGCTGCACCCGTGACGACATCCGGATCAACACCTTCATGCTCGACCCGGACCGCAGTCTCCAGCACTTCATCGAACGGCTGACCCAGCTGAACGGCGGGCGGGCGTTCTTCACGACTCCCCAGACGCTGGGTGACTACGTGCTCGTCGACTTCATCGAACAGCGACGCGAGATGCTCCGCTCCCGACGCTGACGGGTGGATCCGGCGCCCTCGGTGGCGGCGGTCACAGAACCACCTTGCGTTTCTGGCAGCACACGGTCAGAATGTCGTCTTACACCGATGTAATTACAACGACGTGACGTCGGTTCCCGTTCAGCTGGGGGGTTGGGCAGGACGGGCAATGAGTGGAGCGAGATGATCGAGGGCAGGGAGGACGACATGGCGAACGTGGACGAGGCCGGTGACGTCGAGAGCTGGCAGATGTTCGCCAACTGTCTCGGAGTCGATCCCGATCTGTTCTTCCCGGAGCGCGGCGCCTCCACCAAAGAGGCCAAGGCCGTCTGCCAGGGGTGCGTTGTGCGTGAGGACTGCCTCGAGTACGCGCTCCAGAACGGTGAGAAGTTCGGCATCTGGGGTGGCCTGAGCGAGCGTGAGCGTCGTCGCATCCGCCGCCAGCGCGGCGCTCGCCAGGGCAGCGCAGCAGACCCGCACGGCCTGAGGCCAGTCGCCGTTCAGCCAGAACGCCGGCGGTTCGTAGCGCCAGCAGGTGGCCAGGTGGTTCAGGTTGCTCCGAGGCGTATGACGCCTTCGTCGGTGACGACCACGTCGAGGGTCACATCCCACGGCTGGGGTGTCAGCTCTTCGACGAGCTGCACGGCGAAGCCGACCCCGATCGTCGTGACCGTCGCGTCCGCTAGCGCCCGGTCGTAGTAGCCGGCACCGAACCCCACGCGGTGTCCCACACGGTCGAGCACCACCGACGGCACGATCACGACATCGAGCCCCGACGCGGGCCGTTCAGCGGTCGGGTCGTCGGCGGATGCAACCGGTTCGGGGATTCCGTATCGGTTGGTCGTCATCTCCGTGCGGGGCTCCCAGCGACGAAATCTCATCGTCGTGTCCGGGCCCACCACCGGCAGCCAGAGGCGGTGGCCCCTGTCGCGCAGCTCGTCGACAACTCCGCCGAGGTCGACCTCGCCATCGGTCGCCAGGTACCAGCCCACATCCAGAGGGGGACGCCCGGGCTGCTCCGGGCCACACAGCAGCTCCCCAACGTCGACCAGCAGGGCCGTGATCGTGCGCTCGGCGGCTCGGCGCTCCGACCCGCCCAGCGCCCGGCGTCTTGCCCGGATCAGGGCGCGCAGCGCCGCGGTGTCCCGCTCCGACGGCGGCTGTGGGTTGGGTGGAGTCACGTTCCCTCCGGGGACTGCGAACGCGGCCGAACTGTGATCCGGCGGTGCACCCTGTAGGCTCGCGCGCATGTTCAGTGGCAACGAGTGGATCATCGTCGTGGTCGTCGCCCTGGTTCTCTTTGGTGGGTCTCAGATCCCCAAGCTGGCACGCAGCCTGGGACAGGCCCAGAAGGAGTTCAAGGCCGGCATCTCCGAGGGAGAGTCGGAAGAAGCAGCCGAGAAGGCTGACGAGAAGAAGGCCGACGCGAAGAAGGCCGACGCGAAGAAGGACAGCACCTCCGACGCCTGACACGGCAACTCCGACCCTGAGTGCCGTGTCATTCGCCGTTCAGGTGGGTGGTTGTCAGCTGAGAGCCGACACCCGCTCGCGGGCGCGTGCCTTGATGATCCGGCGGCGCTCACGTTCCGAGGTTCCGCCCCAGACGCCGTGGTCGATACGGTTGGCCAGGGCGTATTCCAGACACTCGGTCTTGACGGGGCAGCCGACGCACACCTGACGGGCGCGGTCCACTCCGACGCCGTCCGAGGGGAAGAAGAGGCTCGGCTTCTCATTGGCGCAGTTGCCTGCGGCCATCCATTCGGTCTCGAGGTTTCGTGCCTTCATAGTGATGAGTCTGACGCTGTGAACACCCGATTTGTTCCATCGGTTTCGCGAGGTACTGAGCAGGGTCTCAGAGCCAACCCGGGAGCTGTCCGACCTGTGGCGGCCCACACGTTGCACTGAGAGGCTTCTATGCCCCCGGGGCACGCACACTCGACAGCGCTGCGAGATGCCCCATACTCGTCGACATGTCGAACCACGACCCCTCCACGAGCCACGATCCGGCCACCCGGCCCACCGCTGCGGCAGCGATCCCCCCGGTAGCGGTCCCCCCGGCAGCGGCGCACCCGGTCCCCATCCCGACGCAACCGACGCAACCGACGCAATCGACGCAATCGACGCAACCGGTCCCGTCGGCGCCGCCACTCGCAGGCCCGATGGCCACTCCGCCCCCCGGGCCCGCCGGCCCCACCTACGGCCAGCCGTGGGCGCCGGTGACGGCACCGCCCCAGCCGCTGGGAACACCGACCTACACCGGTGGGCCGGCCGGTGGCGGACCGGTTCCCCCCACCCCGCCACCCCTTGGCGCAGGCGCAGGCAGCGGGAGCACCGGCAGCGGGAGCACCGGCAACGGCGATGACCGTCGACGCGGCGGCGGCATCCGCTCCGCTCTCGTGGGCGGACTCGTCGGGGCGATCGTCGCCGGTGGGCTCGTCTCGGCCGCAATGTGGGACGACAACACCTCGACCGTCCCGACGGCGCAGGAGGTGGCAACCGAGTCGTCCCGACCGGCGAACACGATCGCCGGGGACAGCCTCGACATAAAGGCCCTGCTCGACAAGGTGAGCCCGTCGGTCGTGTCGATACACACCGGTACCCGACAGGGTGAGGCGGCGGGTTCGGGGATCGTGCTTACCGAGGACGGACTTGTCCTCACCAACGCCCACGTGATCGATGGTGCTCAGACGATCCAGGTCGACTTCGCCGACGGCCGTAGCACCGAGGCGAGGGTGATCGGCTCGGCGGCCGAGTACGACGTGGCGCTGGTCAAGGCAGAAGGTCTGACCTCGCCGGTCACTCCCGCCGAGCTGGGACGGTCCGACGATCTGCAGGTGGGTGACGACGTCGTGGCGATCGGCAACGCCCTCAACCTGGGCGACGAGCCGAGCGTCACCACAGGCATCGTCTCGGCCACCGGCCGGTCCATCTCCGCCGGTGACGGCATGGTGCTGACCGACCTGATCCAGACCGACGCGGCGATCAACCCCGGCAACTCCGGTGGCCCGCTGCTCAACTCCGCCGGCCAGGTCGTCGGGGTCAACACGGCGATCCTCGCCGATGCCCAGAACGTCGGCTTCGCCCTCTCGATCGATTCGATCACCTCGATCATCGATGACCTGAAGGCCGGTCGTGAGGTGGCCGGCAACCGGCCGGTGCTCGGAGTCGAGACCGTCGACGTGGCCTCCGTGTCGCCGACGGTGCTGCAGCGCTTCGCGATCACGGCCACGGCGGGCGCGTTCGTCCAGCGGGTCGAGTCGGGCTCGGGCGCCGACACCGCAGGGCTCCAGGCCGGCGACGTGATCGTCGCGGTCGACGGCCAAGCGCGTACGCACCTCGGCGGACGTGGGCGAGGCGGTCCGCGCCAACGACCCCGGCGACCGCATAGAGGTGACCATCGAGCGCAGCGGCCAGGAGCAGACGGTCACCGCGACGCTGGGCAGCAACTGAGGTCGTTCCAACGGCACGGGTCGCCGGCAGTATGCTGGCGACCCATGTCTGAGGACCGAGCGATCGACACAGAAGTGCCCACCGAGCCGCCTGTTGCCCAGGCGACGATCGTCTACCTGGGTCCCGTGGCTCCCCATTGGGAGATCCGCTCCGACTACGGCGACCAGCAGCTCATCGACGACTTCTCCGCCCGCGTGCATGCCCGGCTGATGTTGCTGCCGCCGCACGACCCGCAGTTCCGGCGCAACAAGGAGCGGGTGAACCGCGACGCCGAGCGTGAGCTGATCGAGCTCGTGTGGGACCTCGGCGACGACGACCAGGGGCGCTGACGCGCAAACCTCGCCTCTGAACCGTCGCTAGTGTCGGCGGCGATGAGCGACGACGAGAGCCGGTACCTGAACCGCGAGCTGTCCTGGCTGGACTTCAACGCACGGGTGCTCGCACTCGCCGAGGATCCCGCCACACCGCTGTTGGAGCGGGTGAAGTTCCTGGCGATCTTCAGCCAGAACCTGGACGAGTTCTTCCAGGTGCGCGTGGCCGGGCTGAAGGAGCGGGTCGCGGCCGGAGTCACCCGGCGCAGCGTCGACGGCCTGACCGCCTCACAGCAGCTCGAAGCGATCCTGGAGCGCGCCGGCGAGCTCAGTTCACACGCCGACGAGATCTTCCTGGGCCCGGTCTGTCGGGGACTGGCCGACGCCGGAATCCGGTTCTCGACCTGGTCGCAGCTCGACGAGGACGACCGCGAGTGGCTCGCCGAGCAGTTCCAGCGACGGATCTTCCCGGTGCTCACACCACTGGCCGTCGACCCCGGGCACCCGTTCCCGTACATCTCGACGCTGTCGCTGAACCTGGGTGTCATCGTCGGTGATCCCCAGACGGGGGAGCGTCGCTTCGCCCGCGTCAAGGTGCCGTCGTTGTTGCCGCGCTTCGTCGTCATGCCCGATGGGGAGCGGTTCGTGCCGCTCGAACAGGTCATAGCTGCGCACCTGGATCAGCTCTTCCCCGGTATGGAGGTGCTCGACAGCGTCGCGTTCCGGGTCACCCGCAACGCGGACCTGACCGTCGAGGACGAAGAGGCCGACGACCTGCTCGCGGCGATCGAGCTCGAGCTGCGGCGCCGCCGGTTCGGCAAGGCAGTCCGACTCGAGGTCGAGGACGACATCTCCGCCGACACCCTCGAGCTGATCCGTGAGGAGCTCGAGCTGCGCGACGAAGACGTCTCGGCGCACTCGGCGCCGGTCGATCTGAGCGGGCTGTTCGCCGTGCACGACATGGACCGCCCGGAGCTGAAGTACCCGGACTTCGTGCCGGTCACCCAGCGCCGCCTGGCGCCCGACGAGGACGACGAGCGGGCGATCTTCGCCGCGATCGCCGCCGGCGACATCCTGGTCCAGCACCCCTACGACAGCTTCGTGACGTCGGTCGAGGAGTTCATCCGCCAGGCGGCGAACGACCCGAAGGTGCTGACGATCAAGCTGACGCTGTACCGGACCTCCGGTGACAGCCCGATCGTGGGTTCGCTCATCCACGCAGCCGAGGAGGGCAAGCAGGTCGTCGCCCTGGTCGAGCTGAAGGCCCGCTTCGACGAGGAGCGCAACATCGAGTGGGCACGTCGCCTGGAGCAGGCCGGCGTGCACGTCGTCTACGGGTTGGTCGGGCTCAAGACCCACACCAAGACCTGCCTCGTCGTGCGTGAGGAGGGCGACGGAGTGCGTCGCTACTGCCACATCGGCACCGGTAACTACAACTCCCGCACCGCTCGGCTCTACGAGGACATCGGGTTGCTGACCGCCGAACACAGCATCGGTTCGGACCTGAGCCAGCTGTTCAACTACCTCACCGGCTACGCACGTGACGTCCACTACCGCGGAGCTCCTCGTGCGCGCCGCACACGCTGCGGGCAGGGTTGACCGAGCTGATCCGGCGCGAGCGTCGCGCCCCGTCCGGCACCGGCCACATCGTCATGAAGATGAACAGCCTGGTGGACGCCGACATGATCGACGAGCTCTACGAGGCGTCCGCCGACGGGGTGCGGGTCGAACTGCTGGTGCGCGGCATCTGCTGTCTGCGCGCAGCGGTGCCGGGCCTCTCGGAGAACATCACGGTTCGCAGCGTCGTCGGTCGATACCTGGAGCATTCGCGGATCTACCGGTTCGCCAACGGCGCCGGCCCCGGTGAGCCGGTTCACTACATGGGTTCCGCGGATCTCATGCCCCGCAACCTGGACCGCCGCGTCGAGGCGATGGTGCCGGTGCTCGACGCGAACCTGCGGGGCCGACTCGACGAGATCCTCGAGATCGGTCTGGGCGACGACACGCTCGCCTGGACCCTCGATGACGACGTGTGGTCCAGGGTGACGCGTCGCAACACCCTCGAAGCCCATCTCGAGCTGCAGCAGCTGGCGATCAAGCGCGCTGCGGTCGACCTGCGCTGAGCGGCGTGGCGATGCCTGGACGAGAGAAGCCCACCAAGGTCGCGCGCGGGAGGCGGTCTGGTCTGGCGGGACCGTGCAGGACGACGCGAGTTCGTGGTGGTGCACAGGCCCCGCTACGACGACTGGAGCCTCCCCAAGGGAAAGGCCCACCGAGACGAGTCCGACCGCGACACGGCTCTGCGTGAGGTGGCAGAGGAGACCGGATTGCGTTGCGAGCTCGGCGACGAGCTACCGAGCGTGCGCTACGTGACCCCCAGGGGTGAGGACAAGAGGGTGCGCTGGTGGGCCATGACCGTCGCCGGGGACGCCGGCTTCGTGGCGGGCGACGAGGTGGACGAGATCCGGTGGGTCGACCGCTCGGAGTTCGTGGAGCTGGGAGCGAACCCATCTGACATCTCGGTGGTCGAGGCGTTCTTCGCTCTCTGACCGGCACCGGCTGAGAGTTGCCGAACCGTTCACCTGTCGTTCACCTCGGCGCCCGAGGGCGTTCAGCGGCGCTGCCTAGCTTCTCCTTCGCCGGTGACCACCGTGGTCCGCCCGGCAAGACCCCCCATCCAGAGGAGAAGCTGAATGACTGTCACGACCCGGACCGGTAGGTCGCTGCTGCTCGCAGCCACCCTGGTCGCCCTGTCGCTCGTCGCGTTCGCGTGCAGCAGCAGTGACGACACCGGCTCGAACGAGACCTCCACCACGACGACGGCGGATGAGGCGAACGCCGACGCGCCGAGTGATGCCGACATCGAGGCGCTCACCGCGGAGATCGCCGGCGGCGGAGCTTCGTTCCCCGACGCCTTCTACCAGGCCGTGAACACCGACTTCAACGGCGTCCACGGATCCGAGATCGTCACCTACACCAAGAGCGGTTCGTCCGACGGACGCAACCAGCTCGCCAACGGGACCGTCGACTTCGCCGGCTCCGACTCGCTGCCCAAGGACGGTGAGACCTTCGCTTCGGCGCCGACTGTTCTTCCCGACCGTCGCCGCTCCGATCACGGTCTCGTACAACCTGGACGGCGTCGACACCCTCCAGATGAGCCCCGACGTGATAGCCGGGATCTTCCAGGCACAGATCACGACCTGGGACGACGAGAAGATCGCTGCGGACAACCCCGACGCCGATCTGCCCTCGACCCCGATCACCGTCGTGCACCGCTCGGACGGCTCCGGCACCACCAACAACTTCACCAAGTACCTGAAGGCCGCCGCACCCGACGTGTGGACCCTCGACAGCGGTGACGAGGTCAACTGGCCCGCAGCCACCCAGGGCGCCGAGAAGAACTCGGGTGTGGCCGAGGTCATCAAGCAGACCGCAGGAGCGATCGGCTACGTCGACCTCGCCGACGCCGGCAAGGCGGGGCTCTCCATGGCGAAGATCCAGAACTCTTCGGGCAACTACATCGCTCCCGGCGTCGCCGGGGTGCAGGCAGCGCTCGAGGACGCGACGATCAACGACGACCTCACCTACAACCCGCTCAACGGCAGTGGGGCCGAGGACTACCCGATCACCGCGCCGACGTTCGTCCTGGTGCTGACCGAGCAGTCGGATCCGGCCATCGCCGAGAGCCTGCGGACCTACCTGCGCTACGTGCTCACCACCGGTCAGGCCCAGGCGGCTAAGACCGGATACGTGGCTCTGCCCGAGTCCCTGGCGGCCAAGGCGATCGAACAGATCGATCAGATCGCTGGTTGATCGCTGGCCGGTCGGGAACAGGCATGCCCCAGCTTGTTCCCGACCGGCGGCGAACCAATAGCGTGCCGACGAGCAGTTCGGTCGAACCGCATGTCCTTCCCCCACCCAGGCCCCGCTGACAGGGCCCGAACGACTGGGCACTGATGACACTGCAACTCGAAGCAGAACCGGTCCTGTCCAAGGACACGGCTCCGTTGACCCAGGAGGGTCACGGTGCGCGCGCCGACCGGACCTTCCGCCGCGTCGCACTCGCAGCAGGAGCAACGGTCCTTCTGATCCTCCTGCTGATCGCGCTCACGACCACCAACCAGGCGTGGCCGGCGTTCAGCGAGCTCGGTCTCGACTACTTCCTCGGGACCGAGTGGGTGCCGTCCGAAGGGCTCTACGGGATCCTCCCACTCGTCTACGGCACCGTCGTCGTGTCGCTCATCGCCGTGCTGTTCGCTGTTCCCGTCAGCGTCGGTATCGCCCTGTTCATCACCGAGCTGGCCCACCGCCGCATGCGCAGCAGCATCACCCTGGTGATAGACCTGCTCGCGGCGGTTCCGTCGGTCGTGTTCGGTCTCTGGGGCTTCTACACGCTCATCCCCGTGTTCCAGGGCGTGTTCAACTCGATCGCCGACGCAGTGTCGGGGATCCCGGTGCTCAACGTGTTGTTCCAGCAGGGCTCCGGATCCAGCTTCATGAGCGCAGGGCTGATTCTCGCTCTGATGATCACACCGATCATCACCGCGGTGACCCGCGAGGTGTTCGCCACCGTGCCGGTCAACGACAAGTCCGGCGCGCTGGCACTCGGTGCGACGCGTTGGGAGATGATCAAGGGTGTCGTGCTGCCGCACTCGAGCGGCGGCATGACCGGTGCGGTGATGCTGGGTCTGGGCCGGGCGATGGGCGAGACCGTCGCCGTGGCGTTGCTCATCGGCGCCTCTCCGCAGATCTCGGCGAACCTGTTCGGCCGAGGCGAGACCATGCCCGCGCAGATCTTCCGGAGCCTCTCCGAGGCCGGTGGTGTCTACCGTTCGGCACTCATCGGTCTCGGAGTCTGCCTGTTCGTGTTGACCGTGCTGATCAACGTCTCTGCCCGCCGCATGGTCGTGGTGGTGGATCGACGCATGAAGGGAACGTCATGAGTGTCCAGGATGCTCCGACCCGGGCCGACGCCGAGCGCTCGACCCGACAGATCCGAGAGGACCTGTCAGGGGCGAACATGTCACGTCGGCGCAGGGCGACCAACTCGGCCGCGGGCGTCGCGATGGTCGCCGCGTTCCTCGTTGCGGCCCTGCCGCTCGTGATCATGGGCGTCGACGTCGTGTCGAAGGGCATCGGTGTGGTCCTCGACGCCGACTGGTGGACCCAGCCGATCCCCGGCGACGTCAGCCGCGCCGACCTGGCAGGCAACGAGGACCTGTGCGCACTGGGGTTCGGTGACCCCGAGGAATGCGCCGCCGGCAGCTCCAGCGAATCGGTCGTCGAGGGCATGCAGCCCGCGATCGTGGGTACGTTCCTCACCGTTCTAGGTGCCTCCGTCATGGCCATCCCGCTCGGGGTGATGGGTGCCGTCTACCTGAACGAGTACGGCAAGAACGGACGCCTGGCGCGCTTCATCCGCTTCATGACCGACGTGATGGTCGGTGTGCCATCGGTCGTCATGGGTGTGTTCATCTACTCGATCTGGGTCGCTCCGCTTCGGTACGGCGGGCAAGTCGGCCTTCGCCGCCTCGCTCGCACTGGCCTGTCTGATGCTGCCGATCGTGGTGCGCTCGACCGAGGAGATGCTCAGGCTCGTGCCCAACTCGCTGCGCGAGGCATCGGCCGCGCTCGGGACCCGCACTTGGAAGACGACGGTCAAGGTCGTGCTACCCGCAGCGATCGCCGGGATCACCTCGGGTTGTCTGCTCGCGGTCGCCCGTGCGGCGGGGGAGACGGCGCCGGTGGTGTTCACCATCGGTTTCGTCACCACGACCAACTGGTCCTACCGCGGCCAGAACACCACCCTCTCTGCGCAGATCTACTCACAGCTGCAGAACGGCGGCACCATCGCCACCCAGCTTGCCTGGGGCGCAGCAGTTACCCTCGTAGGGATCGTCCTCGTCCTGACACTCGCTGCCCGTGGCATCAGCCGCCGGTTCGCGATCACCCAGGCGTGATGGAGGACCCGACGAAGATGTCCGATCCGGAACCCGACCAGGAGCCCCGACAGATGTCCTCCGACACCAGCCCAGCTGACGTCGCTCCCCCCGCTGCGACGGTGCCCGACGTGCCGCTGCAGATGCCCGACCCCTCAGCGACCATCCCCGTGCCTTCCGTTCCGCTCGAAGCGGCCGGGCAGAGCCTGGCGTCGCTCATCGTGGAGCCCGACGCCCGAGCCGACCGAGGAGCCACTGCATCCGGTCGTGTTCAAGGTCGAACGACCTGCACGTCTACTACGGCGCCTACCGGGCGGTGCGCGAACGTGTCGATGGACGTCCGCCAGCACGAGATCACCGCCTTCATCGGCCCGTCCGGCTGCGGCAAGACGACGGTGCTGCGTTGCTTCAACCGCATGAACGACCTGATCGACGGCGCGCGGGTCGAGGGATCGATCGACTACCACGGCGTCGACCTGTACGGCGAGAAGGTCAACCCGGTCGAGGTGCGCCGCCGTATCGGCATGGTGTTCCAGAAGCCGAACCCGTTCCCCAAGTCGATCTACGACAACGTCGCCTACGGACCCCGCATCGCCGGGGTCCGCAAGCAAGGACGAGCTCGACGAGATCGTCGAGACGCTCCTTGCGTCGCGCCGCGCTCTGGGACGAGGTCAAGGACCGCCTCAAGGCCGTCTGCGCTCGGCATGTCGGGCGGTCAGCAGCAGCGCCTCTGCATCGCCAGGGCGATCGCCGTCGACCCGGAGGTCGATCCTCATGGACGAGCCGTGCTCGGCGCTCGACCCGATCGCCACGGCGCGCATCGAGGACCTCATGCACCGAGATCAAGACCGACTACACGATCGTGATCGTGACCCACAACATGCAGCAGGCGGCCCGGGTGAGCGACCGCCACGGCGTTCTTCACTCGACCGAGGTGAACCCCGAGAGCGACGTCCGCACCGGCCTGCTCGTCGAGTTCGACCGTACCGACAAGATCTTCTCCAACCCGCTCGACGAGCGGACCGAGAACTACATCACCGGCCGGTTCGGGTGACCGGCGCGGCGAACGACAGAAGGCAGGAGTGAGGATGAACGAGCTCCGTGTCGAGTTCCACCAGGAGATGGAGGACCTCCGCGGCGACGTGATCCGTCTCGGGGCGATGACCTCCGAGGCGATCGGGCGAGGAACGGCCGCACTGCTCGATCGAGACCTGCACGCCGCCCAGGAGTTGATAGACGGCGACGACGTCATCGACGACTTCTGCCTCGAGTTGGAAGAGCGTTGCTGTCGCATGCTCGCGTTGCAGTCGCCGATCGCAGGCGATCTGCGATTCCTGCTGACGACCCTGCGCATCATCAGCGAGCTCGAACGCTCCGCCGACCTGATGGTGAACGTCTGCAAGGCGTCACGTCGGATCTATGACGTCGAGTTCGGCCCCCAGATACGGGGGATCATCGAACAGATGGGCATCGAGGCGGCCTTCCTGATCCGCACCGCCATCGACTCCTACGTGGATGCCGACACCTCTCTCGCCGCTGCGCTCGACGACATCGACGACCGCCTCGACGAGCTCCAGGTCCAGTACGTCCAGGCGATCTTCCAGTCGCACTCCGAGACGGCTCTGGCGCTCCAGGGTGCAGTGCAGATGGCGATGATCGCGGCGCTACTACGAGCGCATCGGCGACCACGCGGTGAACATCGGCGAACGGGTGCTCTACATGGTGACGGGCTGGTTGCCCGAGAAGACCGGCTCGGCGCGCCAGCGCCTCGCGCGAGGCCGAGGCGACCGCGGGCGAAGGTTCCGCTCCGGTCGTCGTGGCAGGACCCGACTCGGGTGCTGTGCCCTATCCGGCGGTCGATCCGGGCCCGGACGTGGACGCTGCGCCCGGTGACGGCCCGGGTCAGGACCCGCACACCGACCCGGAGTCCTGAGTGCATCGGCCCGATCGACGATGACGGCCGCATGGCTGATCGTCGTCCTGGTGGTGGGTGCCGTCTGCTTCGCGCTCGGTCGACGGGCCGTGCCTGGCGGTCGAACTGCAGCGGAGGTGAACGAGTTGCCCACGACGGATCCCGGATCAGACTCGGTTGCCGAGCGCCGCGACGACGACCTGCTTGCTCCGGTGGTCCAGGCGCTCGACCGGATCGACCAGGGCGTGGTCGTCTGCGACGAGAACAGGACCGAACTGTTCCGCAACCGGGTGGCTGCGGGCTACCTGGAAGCACGCGACGCGCTGGTCCTGGTCGAGGCCGCCCTGCAGGAGGAGCTCAGCGCTGCGCTGAACGGCACCAGCGCGGCGTCGTGAGGTCGACTTGTTCGGTCCGCCGGCACAGACGTTCATGGTCCACGCCAGGCCATTCCTGGACGGCACCGGTGCCTTTGTCGTGGTCGAGGACCAGACCCTCGAACGCCGCACCGAGACGGTGCAGGCGCGACTTCGTGGCCAACATCAGCCACGAGCTGAAGACCCCGATCGGCGCGCTGGGTCTGCTGGCCGAGACGATCAGGGGCGAGACCGACCTGCAGATCGTCGATCGGATGGCTGCACGCATGACCCTCGAGGCCGAGCGTGTCAGCAGAACCGTCGACGACCTGCTCGAGCTGAGCAGCATCGAGTTCGGGGTGGACCGCGACCTGGTCCTGCTCGACGCTGCCGACGTGATCGCCGAGGCGGTCGCTCGCATGGCACCCGCGGCGGAGAACGCCCGGATCGAGATGGTGACGCCGGGTCGAGGACGGCCTCCTGCTGCGCGGAGATCGGCCGCCAGCTCGTCTCGGCCCTGTTCAACCTGATCGACAACGCGGTCAAGTACTCCTCGCCGGGTGCAGTCGTGCGGATCACCGCAGCCACGACCGTCGGGCGCATCGAGATGGCGGTACATGACGAAGGCGTGGGCATCCCACGCCGCGACCTGGACAGGATCTTCGAGCGCTTCTACCGGGTCGACCGTGCCCGCTCGCGTCGGCACCGGCGGGACCGGGCTCGGTCTGGCGATCGTGCGCCACATCGCCAACAACCACGGCGGTGAAGTGACCGTCGAGTCGACCGAGGGGGTGGGCACGACGTTCACGATCTGGTTGCCCGACCCGAACCGGGAGGCCCGATGAGCGCCACGCTGACGGTACTGGTGGTCGAGGACGAAGAGGCCTTCATCGACGCGCTCGAGGTGGGCCTCGGGCGGGAAGGGTTCGACGTCAAGGTCGCCCGCGACGGAGCCGAGGCCCTCGAGATGTTCGACCGGGTCGGCCCCGGACCTCGTGCTGTTGGACGTGATGCTCCCGAGCATCTCGGGAGTCGACGTGTGCCGGGAGCTGCGTCGGCGAACCGACGTGCCGATCATCATGGTCACCGCCAAGTCGGCCGAGATCGACACCGTCGTCGCTCTCGAGGTGGGCGCCGATGACTACGTGACCAAGCCGTACCGGCTCCGCGAGCTGGTCGCCCGGATCCGCGCGGTGCTGCGACGTCGCGGCGGCGCTGGCGATCGTGGTGCGGGTGAGCTCGCCGGGCTGGCTGCACGCGACATCGTCGAGCTGGACGGTGTCGAGCTGGACGCAGACAGCCACGAGGTCCGGGTGGACGGCACCCTCGTGTCGCTGCCGCTCAAGGAGTTCGAGCTGCTGGCACTCCTGATGGAGAACGCCGGGCGGGTCCTGCCGCGGGCGACGCTGATCGACAGGGTGTGGGGCAGCGACTACGTGGGTGACACGAAGACCCTTGACGTCCACGTCAAGCGGCTGCGCTCCAAGATCGAGCCGGATCCGGCACGGCCCACCCGGATCGTGACCATCCGTGGACTCGGCTACAAGTTCAGCTTGCCGCGCTGACCGACGCACCCGCACCGGGTGTTCGCCGTGGCGTGCGGTCGGGCCGGTTCCCGGGCTGCGCTGTCGGTGCCGGCCCGTACCATTGATCCGGTGACGACCCCCGACCCCGCTCCGCGTCACCGGGTGACCCGTGGTGGTCAGGGGCGCTTCGACACCTCGACGGGCTTCGGGCGTCTCGCTGTCACCCACGTCCTCGCCACAGGGGGCGATGCCCTGGTTGCGCTGGTGCTCGCCGGCTCGTTGTTCTTCTCGATCGACCCTGCGGGCACGCGCTGGCGGATCGCGCTGTACCTCCTGTTCACCATGGCCCCCTTCGCTCTGGTCGGTCCCCTCATCGGGCCGATGATGGACCGCATGCCCGGTGGGCGTCGTGCGCTGCTGATCGGTTCGTGCATGGCCAGAGCAGCGGTCGCCCTGCTCATGGTGTCGAGTGCCGGCACCGAGAGCCTGGTGCTCTACCCCGAAGCGTTCGCCATGCTGGTGTTGTCCAAGTCCTACAACGTCGCCAAGGCGGCACTCGTGCCCACCGTCGTGATCGGCGACCATGCCCTGGTCGAGGCCAACTCCAAGTTGCAGGTGTTGTCGGGCATCGCAGCGTTCGCTGCCGGTCTACCCGGGGCGCTGGTTCTGTGGGTCGTCTCACCGGGAGCCGTGGCGCTGCTGGCGGCGGTCGTCTTCGTGGCCGCATCGGTGGCATCGCTGCGTGTTCCGGTCACCACCGTCGCCGGCGAGCCCCCCGACCTCGCCGAACGAGAGGAGCTGCGCAGCGCGGGGGTCCTGTCGGCCGCGTCCGCCATGGGTACCATCCGCTGGGTCGTCGGGTTCGTCACGTTCCTGCTCGCGTTCGTGCTCAGGGGCGCCGCCACGACGCCGCGTCTGGGAGCTGTCGCCGGTCGGGCCGCAGCGGTGCCCGGTGCGCCCGTCGACCCTGCTGATCTGGCGCCGGTGGGAGCGCCCCCCGTCTGGCACTTCGGTGTCATCGTCGCTCTCACCGGGATCGGCGGCCTGGTCGGGGCGAGCGCGGCACCCTACGTACGGCGCCACATCGACGCCGAGGAGCACCTGCTGCTGGGAGCGGTCGCCCTGGCGGGTGTCGGGGGCATCTGTGCGGTGGCCATGCACGGGCTGGCGGGTCAGGCCACGGCTCGCGTTCGCCGTGGCGGTCGCCGCAGCCTCGGGAAAGCAGGCCTTCGATGCCGTGGTCCAGCGTGACGCACCCGACGCCAACCGGGGGCGGGCGTTCGCCCGCTTCGAGTCGCGCTTCCAGATGATCTGGGTGCTGGGCGCCGCTCTACCGGTCGTGATCGCCATGGGCACCCGACTCGGTGGCGTCATCGTCGCCGCGCTGTCGATCGCATCGGCGGTCTTCTACTGGTCGGCCAACCGGGCGGTGCAGCGGGGGGAGTCGCCGCGGCGTCTGCCCGGGGCACGAGCGGTCGGTCGCCGGGCGTGGGAGAAGTCGCAGCGGCTCAGGCGTCCAGGTCCGGGAAGTCAGGAACCTCGAAGCTGACCTCACCAAGGTCCAGCTGGTCGCCGTCGATACCGACTCTCGCCAACCACAGACCCGGTGCCTCGAGCTCCGCCGGTGTCGGCAGGTGCTCGGCATCCGCCCAGAGCTGTTCCAGCGCCGAGGCACCGGCGCGCTCGACCACACCGTCGACGAACGCAGAGCCGCGGTCGAATGTCGCCTGTGAGAGCTCGAGGCCGAACAGCCGCTCGACGAACCGGCTGGCAGGTCCCGCTTCCACGCGGCGGCGTCTCAACGCCTCGGTCGCCCGGTCGTACTCGGGGATGAGGCGTGCGCCGATCTGGTCGAGCACCCAGTCGACGTAGCCCTCGACGGTAGCGACGACCGCTTCGATCCGGGGCATCAGCTCGCGCTGCTCGTCGGACTGCATGGCGCCGAGCAGGACCTCGGGGTCGCCGGCCAGGCGCTGCAGTGCCTCGAGCTCCGGTTCGGAGCCGCCGGAGCCGAGCATGTCCTCGATCCCCAGGTCGCGCATTCGCAGCTCGATCTGCTCGGGGTCCTCGGAGAAGGCCGAGACATACCGCTCGAGCAGGCCGTCCAGATGGCTGCGCACGTGGGGGAGGGTGAGCACCTGGTGGTGTGCGACGTCGGAGCAGCAGACCCAGAGTCGGATGCCGTCGCGGGGGAGACTCCAGTCGTCGGCGAACCCGTCGACGTTCGACAGCGCCATCGTGAGCGGGCCGGCGGCCGGTCGCGACAACGGCAACTCGTAGTGCCCGAGCGCTCGTGTGCCCAAGTGCCCGGCGGTGCTGCCGGCCATCATGCCGAGCAGCATCGGGCCCATCAGCTGCATCATCTGACGCAGCATCGCCTCGGGCGACATGCCGGGCATCTGGGGCAGACCAAGGTCGCCCAAGCCGTCACCGTCGGCGTCGAGCTCGCCCAGCTGGGCCTGGAGGGCGGCGCCGATCGAACCCGACAGCTGCTCCAGGAGCGGGCGTTCGTCGTCGAGGAACCTTCGTGCCCACTGGGCCCGGGTGAGTGGCTCGGTGCGGAGGGGGTCGTCGATCCGGCGGCCGGTGATCCCGCCGACCTGTAGCTCGGCGACCCGAGTGAGCTGTTCGATCGCCTGGCGCTCGGCGGGGTCGACGTTCGGCTCGGAGCGGCCCTCGTCGGCGATCGAGCCAGCCAACTGTCCGGCCGCGTCCCAACTGCCCGAACCCTGCCCGGAGAACATCCGGGACATGTCCTGGAGGAACATGTTCATCGCCGCGAACGGATCGTCGTCACCCGAGGTGCCGCCACCGAACGGGAAGAAGTTGCTCACACCCCGATCGTAGGGTCAACGGCCGAGCGGTGTGCCGCGCGACCGCGTCGGGCTCAGTCCCGTTGGCTGAGAAGACGCTGCGCCGCGGCGGCGATGTCGCCTGCGGCAGCGACACGCAGCACGGGCCGCGCGCCATCGGCCGAGTCGTCGATGACCACACCCGCCAGGTGGCCCGACTCGTCGAACACCATCGCACCGTGGGATTCGTCGAGGGGAAGTGGACCCGCAGCCGTGGCGGTGAACGTCGCCGGATCGTCGACCGGCGCAAGGTCGATCAGCTTCGGAACGTATGAGCGGCGCGGTCCGGTGCCGCTGACGGACAACACGACGCTGACGTCCGCTGTCGCCGCAGCCTTGATCATCTGCAGCCGGGTCCCGTCGGTCGGGATGCGGCGTGAGATGGACACCGCAACGCCGCTCGGGGAGTCCGGTTCCAGCACCGACAGCTGGTTCACGGGGTCGGTGGCGACCAGCTTCGCCGGCTGGAGCTCACCGTCGGCACAGCGCACCCACAGCTCGTCGGCGTCGTCGACGGCAGATGAATCAACCAGCAGATGGCCACGATCGTCGAGGACTACTCCGGTGCCCGAGCGGCTGACGCCGTCCTCGACCGCGGTGATCAGCGCGACCGAACCCAACGCCCGCTCGCGCGGGGCGGTGATCGAGGTGGCGGTGGCGGAACGGTCGACCCCGCCCATCACGAACCCCGAGAGCAGGAGGCACACCCCGCCGAGCAGGACCCCCGAGGCGATCAGAGTGGTCCGGCGCTTGTCGGTCCGTCCCCGGTCGGCCATGCCGGCCTCGCTCGGATGAGTCCAGCAACGTCCGCTGTCGATGGCCCGAGGATCTGGATCCGGGCCGGCTCCCGGGTCGTCGGCGCCGATCATGGCGACGACGTTACCGACCGGAACCGGGGTCGCGTCCGCGGGTCGCGTGGTGCACAGCTCGACCGTGGTGGGGCGCGCGGTCGGATCTTCCCTACGATGGGCCCGGTGAGCAACGTGGTCTACCTCCTGATCGCGGTCGTGTTGAGCTGTGCGGGCCTGGTGGTCCTATGGCTTCGCAACCGGCCGTCGCCGACGTCCCCGCGGTCGTCGGTGGAGGAGTTCCACCACAAGATGAGCGCACTCGCACCCGAGGAGCCGGCCGACGACCGGCGCGGTCGGGGAGCCTGAACTGGGCAGGGACCTGGCGATCGATCTCGGCACGGCCAACACGTTGGTCTACGCGCGAGGTGAGGGCATCGTGTTGAACGAGCCTTCCGTCATCGCGCTCAACTGCGCGCACGAACGAAGTGCTCGCGATGGGTCGCGACGCCTGGAAGATGATCGGGCGTACCCCGAGCTACATCGTCGCGGTCCGGCCGCTGCGCAAGGGAGCGATCACCGACTTCGAGGTCACCCAGGAGATGATCCGCCTGCTGCTCAAGCGGGTGGGCGTCAACCGCTTCAACCGACCGCGGGTGGTCATATGCGTGCCGTCGGCGATCACCGCCGTCGAGAAGCGGGCTGTCACCGAGGCGGCCCGCCGAGCCGGGGCGACCGAGGCGCAGCTGATCGAGCAGCCCATGGCTGCAGCGGTCGGTTCCGGCCTGCCGATCCATCAACCCATGGCGAACATGGTCGTCGACATCGGTGGAGGCACCTCCGAGACAGCGCTCATCTCGCTGGGCGGAGTGGTCGCGCTCCAGGCGGTCAGAGTCGGTTCGTTCGACATCGACGCGGCCGTGATAACCCACATACGGCGGGAGTACGGCATCGCCATCGGCGAGCAGACCGCCGAGGAGATCAAGATCCTGATCGGTTCCGCGTACCCCACACCCGACGAGGTGCGTGCCGAGGTCCGCGGTCGTGAGCTGATGTCAGGGCTCCCCAAGACGGTGATCCTCTCGGCCGAGGAGGTCCGTGCCGCGATCGCCGAGCCGGTCAACACGATGGTCGATTCGGTGCTGAGCTGCGTGGCCGAGGCTCCCCCCGAGCTCGCCCAGGACCTGATCGAACACGGCATCCACCTGGTCGGTGGCGGTTCGATGCTCAAGGGCCTCGACCTGCGGCTGGAGAAGGAGACCGAGGTTCCGGTCCGACTGGTGCGCCAGCCGCTCGAGTCGGTGGTGCTCGGCGCCGGACGAGTGGTCGAGTCCTACGAGGAGCTGCGAGAGCTGTTCATGGGAGCCCGACGTAGCTGAGCAGCCGCGGTCGGGCACGGACGTTCGGGCGGGCCGTCGGTAGTCGTGTGCATCCGCCGGCCGGCAGGCTACTGTCGGGTCTCCGCACCGGACACAGGGGTATGCCCGCTGCGGAGAGGGGAGGTGGACCGCAACCGATGGCGCTTCTCGAGGTGGCCGGCATCCGTGTGCGCTTCGGCGGTGTGACCGCGCTCGACGGCCTCACCTTCGACATCGATCAGGGCCAGATCTGCGCGCTCGATAGGCCCCAACGGTGCCGGCAAGACCACGCTGTTCAACGTGATCAGCCGCCTCTACGAGGCAGACGAGGGGACGGTCACCTTCGACGGCGAGGACCTGCTGGCGCTGGCACCGCACCGCATCGCCGAGCTGGGGATCGCCAGGACGTTCCAGAACCTGGCCCTGGTCCAGGGGCTCAGCGTGCTCGACAACGTGATGGTCGGCGCCCACGCCCACACGACCGGCGGATTCGTCAGCGCGATGTTCGGAGTGCCGGTCCGTGCCCGTGAGAAGAAGCTGCGCTCCGAGGCGATGGAGGTGCTGGGTCGCCTCGGCCTCGAGCGCGTAGCCCAGGCACCGGCCGCGGGTCTGCCCTACGGCACGCTCAAACGCATCGAGTTGGCACGGGCGCTGATCTCGCGGCCCCGTCTGCTGATGCTCGACGAGCCGGCCAGCGGTCTGACCCACAGCGAGGTCGACGAGCTGGGCCGGACCATCCAGTTGTTGCGCGACGAGTTCTCCCTCACAGTCCTGTTGGTCGAGCACCACATGGGCATGGTCATGGGCATCTCGGACCACGTCGTCGTGATGGAGTTCGGTCAGAAGATCGCCGACGGCAACCCCGAGGAAGTGCAGAACGACCCGGCGGTCATCGCCGCCTACCTGGGGAGCAGCGCATGAGCGCCGATGCCACCCTGTTGGAGGTCCACGGTCTCAGCGCCGGCTACGGGCCGGTGAAGGTGCTCGAAGGGTTGGACCTGTCGGTCGGCGCCGGCGAGATCGTCGTGGTCCTGGGCGCCAACGGTTCGGGCAAGACCACGACCCTGCGCGCACTGTCGGGGATGATCCCAGCGAAGGGGAAGGTCCTGTTCGAGGGCGCCGACGTGACCGGCCGCAAACCCGAGGACCTGGTCCGCCTGGGAGTCGCCCACGTGCCCCAGGGGCGCGGCACCTTCCCCGAGCTCACCGTGCACGAGAACCTGCGCGTCGGCGGGTTCACCCGACCGGCTTCCGAGGTCGCAGCCGACATCGACCGGTGGTTCGAAGTCTTCCCCCGCCTGAGGGAGCGCGTCGACCAGACCGCAGGATCGATGAGCGGTGGTGAGCAGCAGATGCTCGCGATCGCCCGCGCGCTCATGTCGCGACCCAAGCTCCTGTTGCTCGACGAGCCCTCGCTGGGCCTCGCCCCGCTGGTCACCCGCGACGTGTTCGAACGCATCACGGCGGTCAACACCGAGCTCGGCACGACCGTGCTCGTCGTCGAACAGAACGCCAACCTGGCTCTGGAGATCGCCCACCGCGGATACGTGCTCGAGACCGGCACGATCGTCGCGGCGGGAACCGCCGAGGAGCTTCGATCGGACGACGTCGTGCGTCGCGCCTACCTGGGGGTCTGAGACCGTGCAGCTGTTCATCCAGCGTGTGTTCGACGGCCTCCAGGCCGGAGCGATCTACGCGATCCTCGCTCTCGCCATCGTGATCATCTTCCGAGCGTCGGGAATGCTGAACTTCGCCCAGGGCGAGATCGCCATGTTCACCACCTTCGTGGCGTGGAACCTCTTCGACGCCGGACTGCCCTGGTGGGTCGCATCGATCGCTTCGCTCTTCATCGGGTTCGTCGTGGGAGCGGTGCTCTACCAACTGCTGATCGTCCGCCTCGGTGGCACCCAGGCGAACCCGCTGGCGGTGGTCATGGTCACGATCGGTCTGTTCCTGATGCTCAACGACGGCGCGGGCATCATCTGGGGGACGAACGCCAAAGCCGTGCCGCGTGTGTTCGGCAACGGACGGATCGAGATCTTCGGGGCCGGGATCGCCGTTCAGGTCATCGGCCTGCTGGCGGTGCTCGGCGTGCTGGTCGTCGTGTTCAACCTGCTGTTCCAGCGCACCAAGCTCGGCTTGGCGCTGCGTGCGGTCACGTCCAACCAGGAGTCGGCCGCGCTGGCAGGGATCAAGGTCACCACCACGCTGATGGTCGGATGGGGCCTGGCCGCGGCGATCGGCTCGCTCGCCGGCACGTTCACCGCGTCGTCTGTCGCGGTCGACAAGAACATGATGCAGATCGTGCTGATCTACGCCTTCGCGGCAGCGACGCTCGGCGGGTTCGACAGCCCGATCGGTGCGGTCGTCGGAGGTCTCATAATCGGCGTCGTCTCCGAGCTCGTCGTCGGATACGTCGACCTGATCGGTCCAGACCTGCGGCTGCTGCCCGGCTTCCTGCTCGTGCTCATCGTCTTGCTCGTACGGCCACAAGGTCTGTTCGGTACCGCCAAGGTGGGGAGAGCCTGATGGCCGCAGGGACGCCCGGCGGTGCTCCCGGTGGAATCGTCTGGTGGCGTGTGGCGCTGTGGACCGTGCTGGCAGCGCTCGCCGTCGCTGCCCCACAGGTGCTGGCCGCAGGAGACGTGAACCGGCTGAGCGAGGTCATCTACATCGCCGTGGCAGCGCTCGGGCTGGCGCTCCTCACCGGATTCAACGGCCAGATCTCACTCGGTCACGGTGCGTTCCTGGGGATGGGCGCCTACATCACGATGATCCTGACGGTGGACTACGACGTCTCCTATCTGATGGCGGGGATCGTGGCCGTGGTCTTCACCTTCGTCGTCGGCCTGGTGGTCGGACTGCCCGCGCTGCGGATCACCGGCATCTACCTGGCGTTGGTCACGCTGGCGCTCGCGACGTTGTTCCCCCAGATCGTGGTTCGCCTGGGAGACATCACCGGCACGACCGTCGGGCGTGGCCTGATCCCCCGTGAGGGGTACGGCGACTGGGCGGTGCTCGAAGAGGTCGGCCGGCGCAAGTACCTCTTCACCGCCGGGTTCCGCGCTCCCGGGTGGACCGGTCTGGCCGACGACCAGTGGCGCTACTACGTGTTCCTGGTGCTCGCGGTGGTGTGCTTCCTGTTGGTCCGCAACCTGGTCTCGTCACGGGTCGGTAGGGCGCTCGTAGCCATCCGGGACAACGAGACTGCGGCAGAGGTGGCCGGTGTGCACGTGTCGCGCTACAAGGTCGTCACCTTCGGGCTGTCGGCCTCGATCGCCGCGGTGGGCGGCTGGATGTTCGCGGTGCTCAACAACCAGGTGTCACCCACGTCGTTCACGATCGCGCTCTCGATCACACTTCTCGTCGCCGCTGTGCTCGGCGGTGCGAACAGCATCATCGGACCCGTGATCGGCGCGTTCATCATCGTGTACCTGCGCGAAGCGATACCGGCCGAGAACCAGCGCTACTCGCAGGTGATCTTCGGGTTCGTGCTGATCATCATCATGCTCATCGCTCCCGGTGGGATCGTCGGGGTGTACCGCAAGACCCAGGCCCGCCTGCGACGCAGCCGCGCCGAGCGGACCGCCACTCCCGAGCCGGTCAACGCCTGACAGACTCGATCACATCATCTGCAGCGGTGCTCGTCACCGCTGTCCTACCCAGGAGGACACCGATGAACAGCACACAGCGATGGAAGGGTCTTGCCGCCCTGCTGCTCGCACTCTCACTCGTCGCCGCTGCGTGCGGCGGCCGGGACGACGAGGGCGGATCCGACGGTTCCGGATCCGACGGCTCCGGCACCGACGACACGACAGAAGAGGCCACCAACCTCGCCGATCCGGCGATGTGCGAGAACTACGACGCGACCCAGGGGATCACCGACGACACGATCCTGATCGGCAACTCGTTGCCGCAGTCCGGGCTCTACTCGGTGTTCGACAAGGTGAGGGTCGGAATCGACGCGTCGTTCAAGTACGCAAACGACCAGGGGGGGATCGACGGCCGCAATCTGGTGCTGAAGTCGCTCGACGACCAGTACCTGCCCGAGAAGACCCGAGCCAACGTCGAGACCCTGGTCAACACAGACGAGGTGTTCGCCCTGGTCGGCATGGTCGGCACCGAGAACAACCTGCAGGTCAGCCAGTTCCTGGCCGAACAGGGCCTGTGCGTGCCCAACCTGGCGGTTGCCACGGGCTATCCCGGGTTCGGTGACCCGGCCAACGACCCGTGGATCATCAACGGTCTGCCCAACTACTCACTCGAGGCGATCGCGTTCGCCGACTACCTCGAGCAGAACCAGCCGACCGCAAAGGTCGCCCTGCTCGCCCAGAACGACTCGTTCGGTGAGTCCTACGTGACGGCGTTCAAGAAGGCGATCGAGGGCACAGACATCACGATCGTCGAGGAGCAGAACTTCGATCCCAAGACCGAGTCCAATCCGCAGGGCCAGGTGACGACCCTGGCCAGCTCAGGAGCCGACGCCCTGCTGCTCGGCGTGACGGCCCTGCCCTGCGCCAACGCACTCAAGGCGGTCAAGGACTCCGGCTGGGCCCCGACGACCTACATGACGCTCACCTGCTCGTCCAAGACGCTCATGGACATCGCGGGTCCTGCCGCCGAGGGCATGCTCTCGACGCGAGCCACCTACGATCCGGGTGACCCCGCCAGCGCCTCGGAGCCGGCAGTTGTCGAGTTCAAGGAGCAGGGTGCCGCTGCTGGTCTGAGCGAAGCCGACCTGAACGACCTCAATGTCGCGGCAGGTTGGGGCTTCGGTGCCTACCTGGTCCAGTTGCTCCAGGCCTCGCCCGAGCTGGATCGCTCCACGGTGATGAACACCGCCTGGTTCCAGGATGACGTGACCTACGGGCTCCAGCTCGAGGGCATCACCTGGAGCACCGACGGTGAGAAGGATCCGTTCGGCCTGAGCCAGCTCCAGTTCGTCAAGCGTGAGGGAACCAGCTGGGTGCCCCAGGGTGACGTGATCGACTACTCCGAGCAGCTCGAGGCCCAGATCGGCGACTGAGCCGGTCCGGCCCAGACCGATGGCTGGCGCGGGCCGGTCGCTCCGGCGATCGGCCCGCAACGGTCGAGGTCCTGAGTCGGCGTCCGATCCGTCGGGCGTCGACGTACACTGACCACACCGCGCACCACCCCCAGGAGGCCAGAGCGTGTCGCAGCACATGGTGATCTTCCAGAACCCCGAGGGCGACCCCGGGTACAACCAGTTCGAGTCGATAGAAGAAGCGGTGAGCTTCGTCGAGAAGATCCGCAACGACCAGGGGATCGACAGCATCCGCATCTTCGAGCTCGAAGAGGTCAAGTTCGATCTCAAGCCGTACTACAAGGTCGAGCTGCTGGCACTGAAGGCAGGGTCTCCGATGACCGCGCCGTCGGCGCCGTCAGCCGCATCGGCACCCGCTGCTGCCGCAGCACCGGCACCGGTACCGGCCGCCGCGCCGATCTCGACGCCTGCGCCGGCCGCAGCTGCGCCCTCACCGATCTCGCCGGCCGCTGCGCCCGTGTCCGAGCCTGCCAGCCCGTTCGCGTCGCCGGCGGCTTCGCCGAGCTCCGAGGCGCCGTCGGCGTTCCCGCCGCCGGCGGGTGCCCCTTCGGCGCCCACACCGCCGGCGGACCAGCCGGATGAGTCACATCCGACCCGCAGGGGCCTGTTCGGTCGCTGATCCCGGACCAAACAGATCCACGGATCCCACAGATGCCCGGGTCGGACCCGGGCATCTGCCGCGGTCCGGGCCACGCAGCCGTACTGGCCAGCGGCAGTTCAGGTGAGCAGCAGCGGTCTCACGTGAGCAGCATCACGGCAGCGACGAGGATGACGCTGGCGATGATGCCGACAAGGGCGGCGATACCGCCCACGACGATCATCAGCACCAATGCCGAGCGAAGGCGGATCCACGGCGACAGTGCCGCATCGCCTGACGGCTGGTGCGATGCCGACGGTTCGCGCTGCAGCACTCTGCGCAGCCAGCCGACCTGGAGCAAGCCGGCGGGGCCCGTGGGGGTAGGTGCTGCGGCGGTGCCAGCCGCTGCCAGCCTGGGTGAGGGCTCAGCGGTGAGCCCGACGGTGGGGTGCCCAGCGGTGCTCGGCGTGGCAGGCTGGGGAACCGGTCGGTGACCGAACGAGCGCGAAACCGAATCCTGCCGCGCTGAGCACGACGAGCAGCACTCCCAACAACAGCGTGACCATGACAGAGCCGATCGTACCGTCAGAGACCGTCGACGAGGAGGAGCCGTCCGTCGCGGACGAACCGACGACTGACGAACCGACCGTAGACGAACCAACTGGCAAGGTGCGTCGGGTTGCTACACGCCGCCACCTGTGGACCACGGTCGCGGTGCTGTTGAGCTTCGTCGCCATCAGCGCTGCGGCGTTCCTGATCAAGCTCCCGTATCACCTGATACAGCCAGGTTCGGTGCGTCCCGCGGAGCAACGCATCGAGGTGGAGGGAGCCCCGTCGTACGAGACCAGGGGAGAGGTGCTCTTCACCACCGTCTACCTGACCCAGGCAACACCGGCGCTCATGGTCCGTGCCTGGCTCGACGACGCGATCGAGGTGCGCACCGAGGAGGAGATGTACCCCGACGGCGACCGCGAGGGGAGCCGCCGTGAAGCCCGACAGCGCATGGACCTGTCGAAGCTGGTGGCCACCCGGGTCGCGCTCGAACAGGTCGGGATCGATGCCGCCTACGTCGCAGACGGCACGCGGGTGCTCGGAGTGGTCGAGGGCGGCCCGTCCGACGGTGTGATCTCTGTCGACGACGTGATCGTCGGAGTCGACGGGGGCGAGGTGGCACTACCCGACGACATCGGCGACGAGCTCTCCGATCGTGCTCCCGGCGACACCGTCGACGTAGAGCTTGAACGACCCGACGGGGGCCAGGTCCGCAGCGAGATCGTGCTCGGCGAGTCCGCTGACCAGGCGGGCCGTCCCATCCTCGGGGTGGAGGTAGAGCCGGCCAACCCCTCGCTCGACACCGACGTGGTGATCGAGGTCGATTCCGGCGACGTCTCGGGCCCGTCGGCCGGGCTGGCGTGGACCCTGGCGATCGTCGACAGGCTGACACCGGGGTCGTTGACCGACGGTAGGCGCATCGCCGTCACCGGCGAGATCCGTGACGACGGCAGCGTGGGACCGATCGGCGGGATCACCCAGAAGGTCGCGGCGGTCAAGAGGGCTGGGATCGAGGTGTTCATCTACCCCACGGAGACCCCACACGACGAACAGGAGGCGATGGCGCGAGTCGCCGGTGACGACGTCACGTTGTGGCCGGTGGCCGACATCGACGCCACGATCGAGCGGCTGGCACCCGACGGTCTGCCCTCCGCCGACTGAACCTGGATCCGGCTCTCCAACCGTCACCCACAGTCGGGCCGGGCGCCCGTAGCATTCCGGCCATGACCGACTCGCTGCCCGCACCGCCCGAGCTCGACCCGGCCTCGCTCGCCGCCAGCGAGTTCACCCGGGCACGCAAAGGGCTCGAGGCGACCGAGGTGCGTGCGGCGCTCGGACGAGCCGCTGACGCATTGCGCACCTGGGAAGAGCGCGACGCCCGGATGCGTGAGCGCCTGGCCCAGCTCGAGCAGCGACTCGACGAGTCCCACGAGCTCGACGAGGGCCGCATCGCGGCGGTGCTGGGCGAGGAGACAGCCCGCATCGTCACCGCGGCACGTGACGCGGCGGCCGAGATCCGCACGAAGGCTGAGGAGCAGGCCGAGAGGCTCATCCGCGAGAGCGAGGAGCAGGCGACCGCCGCTGCGGAGGCGCTGCGCGGCGAGGCGCAGATCCTCCGTGACGACGCCGTCAAGTTGCGCGACGAAGCGGCCAGTGCCGCCGAGTCGGAGCGTCGGACGGTGGCCGAGGAGACGGCGCTGCTGCGCAGCGTGGCCGAGGCCGAGGTGGCGACCCAACGCGAAGAGGCCGCTGCGTTGGCGACCGCCACGGTCAGCGACGCGCAGTCACGTGCCGACGAGCTGTTGTCGCACGCCGAGCTCGTCCTGTCGGAACGAACCGCCGAGGCCGAGATGGCGGCCGCCGCCATCACCTCTGCTGCCGAGGAGAGCGCAGCCACCAGCATTGCGGCGGCCGAGGAGGCGCGCGGCCGTGCCGACGCCTACGCCGCAGAGGTCCGTTCAGGCGCCGCCGCAGACTCAGCAGCGGCGGCAGCGGCCGCCGAAGCTGCAGCAGCGCAGCTCATCGAGGATGCCACTGTGAAGGGGCGGGCGATGGTCGCCGAGGCTCGCGCCGTCCGCGAACGCATGCTGCGTGATCTGGTGGAGAAGAAGCACGCCGCCGCGCCGCCAGCTCGAAGGTGCTCTCGCCGGTCGTGACCGCATAATCGAGGTTCTCAGATCCGCCGGCGACGACGTCGCCGCGACGATCGGTTCGCTGGAGGATGCCGACGCCGAGGCAACTGCTGCTGCTGACCACGCGGCAATGCAGGTCGACTCCCAGATCGACTTCGAGGCGGAGATCGAGTTGCTCCAGGGTCAGCTCAACGAACAGGACGACGCGACGTTCGACGAGGTGGCGGTTGACGCCGCTCCGTCGCCCGTCGAGGTCGTGGAGGTGGTCGAGGTCGTGGAGGTCGTGGAGGTGGTCGAGGTCGTCGCGGTAGAGCTCGAGGTCGTCCAGGACGACGGCGGTGAGGACGAACCGACCCCGGCCCAGGAGGCGGCAGAGGAGCTCGCCTCCGCTCATGAGGAGAACGACGAGACGCCGGAGAACGGGGGCGAGGCTACCGTCCATGACCTCTTCGCCAGGATCCGTGCCGAAGGTGCCGCCCCTGACGCCGCTGTCGATGGCGACGAGACCGGCGACGACGGCGATGACGGCGAGGCCGATGAGACAGACCCGGGGGCCGCGGAGAACGCCGCCGATGCGGGTGTGAACGGCCAGGCCGTAGCGGTGACCGAGGATGAGTCGATCGTGGTCGATCTGACCGCTGCAGGCGGGCCCGAGCAACTTCTCGACCGTCGCGACGAGGTTCTTCTGCCGATAGAGAAGGGCCTCGCCCGGGTGCTCAAGCGTCTCGCTTCGGACGAGCAGAACGAGATCCTCGACCGGCTCCGCCGGGTGAAGCGCGGACGTCCCGACCCCGCCGAGATCCTCCCGTCGGACGATCCGGGGCCGTTCCTCGATGCGCTCGGCGTCGAGTTCGCCCACTCCGTCGATGCCGGTGCCGAGTTCTGGGCCGGCCTGGGCGAGCCGATCACTTCGTTCGACCTCACCGACCCGCGGGTGCACGACGCCCTCGAGAGTCGTGTCCGTGAGTTCCTGGCGGTGCACCGGGCACATCTGGGTCGGGCCTTCGAGGAGGCAGACGAAGCGGCCGAGGACACGGCCGAGCTCGCCGACCGAGTCCGGGCCACCTACAGGGACTGGCGCTCCGGTTCGCTGGCCGACCTGGCCGGTGACCTGGCCACGGCCGGTTTCACCCTGGGTGAGTTGCTGGCAGCAGGAGACGGGACGCCGTGGCGTTGGGTCGTGGACCACGGTGGTCTGCCCTGCGCCGATGGAGAGGACAATGCGCTGGCCGGTGACGTTGCATGTGGGGAGCCGTTCCCCACTGGGGACGTGACCCCACCGGCGCACCCCGGCTGCCGCTGCATACTGGCGCCAGCGGCTCGCTAGCCTGACCGCCGTGCGAGTACCGAGTGACATGCCCGGACCGTCTCGCGCCGAGAGCGGAGCTGGACATGGCCGCGGCCGTCTCCTGATCGGGATAGCCGCCGTCGTGCTGGTCGTCCTGGCGATGTCCATGCGGGCCCTCGCCACGTTCTGGACCGACTACCTCTGGTTCGAGTCGCTCGACCTGACCTCGGTCTGGACCCGACTCATCTCGGCACGGGTGACCCTGGGCGCTGCCACGGGGCTGGTCTTCTTCGCTCTGATGTGGTCGAACCTGATCATCGCCGACCGACTCGCCCCCCGGTTCCGTTCGACGATCGGCCCTGACGACGATCTGCTCGTTCGCTACCGCGAGGTGGTCTCTGGTCGTCAACGGCTGGTCTGGCTCACGGTCTCGGTGGTCATGGCGGCGGTACCCGCCTTCAGCAGCGTCGGCCCAGTGGCGTGACTGGCTGCTGTTCCGCTTCGGCGGTTCGTTCGGCGCGACCGATCCGCAGTTCGGCAAGGACCTCTCCTGGTACGTCTTCCGGTTGCCGTTCCTGTCTGCCGCTGTCGACTGGCTGTTCGCGTTCCTCGTAGTCACGGTGATCGCCGTAGCGGTGGTGCACTACCTGAACGGCGCCATCCGGATGCAGCCGCTGGGGGAGCGGGTCACCCCGAACGCCAAGGCGCATCTGTCGATCCTGTTGGCTCTGGCCGCGTTCGCCAAGGCGGCCGACTACTGGTTGCGCCGCTTCGAGCTCGTGGTCTCTGGCGGTCAGGGCTTCGATGGCGCCGGCTACACCGATGTCAACGCCGCGCTGCCGGCGATCGACCTGATGATCCTGATCTCGGTGTTCGCCGCGGTACTCCTTCTGGTGAACATCCGCCGCCGGGGCTGGACGCTGCCCGTGATCATCCTGGCTCTGTGGGCGTTGACGGCGATCATCGCCGGCGGGATCTACCCGGCGTTCGTGCAGCGGTTCCAGGTCGATCCGAACGAGCTCCCCAAGGAACGGCCGTACGTCGAGCGCAACATGGTCGCCACCCGTGAGGCGTACGGGCTCGGCGACGTGGATCGTGTCGACTTCGCCTACGACCCGGAGCTGGAGCCCAAGGCGGTTGCCGCCGATCCTGTCAACCTGGACAACGCCAGGCTGCTCGACCCGACGATCGTGCGTCCCACCATCCAGGAGCTCCAGGTCGAGCGCGAGTACTACACGTTCCGGGACGTCGACGTGGATCGCTACCAGGTCGACGACGAGCAGACACCGGTCGTGATCTCGTCGCGGGAGCTCTACCTGGCGGGGGTGTCCAACGCGTCGTGGGAGAAGCTGCACCTGGTGTTCACCCACGGCTACGCGGCTGCCATGGCGCCTGCGAACACGGCCGACGAGATCGGCGAGCCCGAGTTCCTGGTCAAGGACATCCCACCAGTGGTGTCGGAGGGACTGCCGCCGCTGCTGACGCCGGAGCTGTACCACGGCGAGGGGATGGAGGGCTACGCGATCGTCGGCACGGAGCAGACCGAGCTGAGCGACCAGGACCTGGAGGCCTCCTACGAGGGTGACACCGCGGTCTCCATCGGTTCGACGGTCCGTCAGGCCGCGTTCGCGCTGCGCTTCGGTGAGATCGAGCCGCTGATCTCCGACAGCATCACCGGGGAGTCGAAGGTCATCTACATCCGTGATGTGGTGGAGCGGGTGAAGCAGGTCGCCCCCTACTTGGACTTCGACCCCGATCCCTACCCGATCCTGGTCGACGGACGGGTCAAGTACGTCGTCGACGCATACACGGTCACCCCCTACTACCCCTACTCGCAACACATCGACGCGTCCGAGGTCGACGCCGGATCGGGCGGGAGCTTCAACTACATCCGCAACTCCGCCAAGGCCGTCGTCGACGCCTACGACGGAACCGTCGACCTCTACCTGACCGACGAGCTCGGCGGTCAGCGGGACCCGATCATCAGGGCGTACGCCGCTGCCTTCCCGGACCTGTTCGCCGACGACATCCCCGATGAGGTGATGGAGCACTTCCGGTACCCCGAGTTCATGTTCAAGGTGCAGACCCACATGTGGGGCAGCTACCACCAGGAGGACCCGTCGACGTTCTTCAACAGCTCCGACCGCTGGATCGTCTCGCCGGCACCCTCCGACGTCGGTGCAGCGGGGACCGGGTCCGCGCCCACCGACACGACGACCGCGACTCCGACCGCCGGGGACGAGCCGATCGAGCCCTACTACCAGCAGATGAAGATCGGGACGGCCGAGACGGCCGAGTTCGTGCTCACCCGCCCGTTCGTCCTGGCCTCCAGCGACAACTCGGGTCGCAACCTGACGTCGATCATGATCGCCCGCAACGACCCGTCCAGCTATGGCCGGCTCGAGGAGATCGTCATGGTCACCGTCGACGGGGACGACGTGACCCGCAACAACGCAGTCGACGGACCGATCCAGGCGAACCGACGGATGATGACCAACGCCCAGGTCGCCGAGTACCAGAACTTCGTAGGCGACAACGGCTCGCGTGTGCGCTTCGGCAACATCCTGATCCTGCCCGTCGAGAACTCGTTGGTCTACCTGCGGCCGATCTACGCGGCCGAGGAGAACAGCTCCAGGTTCACACTGCAGCGAGTGGTGGTCGCCTCTGGCGAGGAGGTCGGCTTCGGCCAGAGCGTCGAGCAGGCGTTGGCCGACATGTTGGACCGCAACCCCGACGCGGCGGTCGATGCCGAGCCCGAGGAGCCCGGCCTCGACGACCCCGGTGGCGGATCGCCGGTGAGCGTCCCGCCCGGCTCGCGCACACCGACCGAACTGCTCGCCGATGCCGACCGGTTGTTCACCCGGGCCGAGGAGCGACTGGGTGAACGCGACCTCGCCGGCTACGACGAACTGGTCCAGCAGGCGATCGCACTGGTGCGCGAGGCGAACCGTCAGCTCGCTGCCGAGGCGACCGGTGGCGCCACGACGACCACCACCACGCCGGCGACCACCACGACGACCGGCGGCGGCTGACCGATGGACGGGTGGGCCATGTCGCCCCTGGATCGTGACCAGCCGGCCGGACGCGTGCTCGCCCTCGTGCTCGAGGCGCACCTCGAGGAGTTCCGCAGCCGTGAGGAGCCGGTGCGAGCCGGTGAGGACGCCGAGGACCTCCACCGCTACCGGGTGGTCCTGCGTCGTACCCGGTCGTTGCTCAGCGCCGGCGGTTCGGTCTATCCGGCCGAGGAGCTGGAGCTGCTGTCGGCGATGACAGCGCATCTTGGTGCGCTCACGTCGCCGGTCCGCGACCTCGATGTCCTGCTCGAGCACCTCGACGACCGGGTAGCCCAGGTTACTCCCCGGCTCCACGGGGGCGCAGAGGCGCTGCGCGGTCAGCTGGTCAGCTCTCGCGCCGAAGCTCGCGCGCAGCTGATCGCCGAGCTCGACGGAGAGTTCTCAGATGTGCTCGCGCGGCGCTGGCAGGCCATGGCCAGCGTCTACCGGGTCGGTGGCACCGAGTCGGGTCCGGACGTGCGACGCCCTGCCGGTGAGGTGGTCGACGCGATGATCCTGGCGTCGTTCAAACGGCTCCGACGTCAGGGTCGGCGCGCTCGCCGCTCCAGCGTCGACGTGGAATGGCACCGTCTTCGCAAGCGAGTGAAGCGGTTCCGATACCTGCTGGCGGCGTTCGAGGATCTCTACGAACCCGCCACGTTCGAGAAGGTCCTCGACGAGCTCGCCGACCTGCAGGAGGGGCTCGGCGAGCTCCAGGACCACGTGGCCGAGGCCGGTCATCTGATCGTGGCCGGTGAGACGGTCGGAGGCCAGGGAGCGCTGCTGGCCGGTGCGCTCGTCGACCACCTCGACGCGGCGACCCCGGGCGCCCGCCGTCACTGTCGCCATGCTTGGGACCGCTTCAACAGGCCCAAGGTCAGGCGCCACCTCCGTGAGGCATTGGCCGGTTCCTGAGCGCCGGTGCCTGAGCGGCCCCGGTCGGAGTCAGTCGTCGTCCTTGTCGAGCGGCGCGAGGAACTCGAAGTTCAGGTCCCCCAGACGGACCAGCGTCGAGGAGATCCAGCCGCCCATGGACGAGAAGTGCTCGTCCATCGTCGATCCGTCGGCGAGAGCGTCCTCGTCGAGCTCGTAGCTGCCCTCGTAGCTGACCTCGATCGCGTGCTCGGTGTCGGTCAGGTCGGAGTTCCAGACGGCCTCGACGGTCGGGCCGGAGCGGCTCAGGTGCTCGGATCCGATCGACGGGCTCTCGATCGGCAGTGCGTCGAGGACCACTCGCGGATCAGGTGACCCGACCAGGCGCTGGATGCGCAGAACCACCTCGATGTCTATGCGGGGTGGCTCGGGAAGCTCCTCCTCGATGTACCAGGAGCGGTATGCCGTCTGTGACCAGGTCGGCCACTCGAGCGTGATGTCGGCCTGCACGCGTGGCGGGTGTCCCTCGCCTGGCACGCCGTAGCTCGTCTCCCAGGTGAGGTCACCGAGCAGGACGTCGTGCTGGAACCGCTCCTCGAACGCCTGGCGTTCCAGCAGTGCTTTCTCGAGAGCGTCGCGCAGAGCGCCGATCGCATCGGTGAAGACGTGGTCCAACATGTCCGGCGAAGGCTACCGCCGTGGTGTCCGGCTCCCGGCGTCCCGCCGCCACTAGCTTCGGCGCCGATGTCGGAGGAGCCTGGCGTGGCAGCGCCCGCTGTTGAGACTGCGCGGGTACCGCGCCCCGACGACGCCCAGCTCTGGCTGATCGCGTTGATCGTGCTCGGGGGCGTCGTGGTGGCCCAAGGCGTGATGGCGGTGCTGTCCGGATGGCTGCCCAGCGGCGACGACGGCTACTGGTCGATCATGGCGCGGTCGGTCTTCTCGGCACGCCCACCGCTGCTGGGGTCGTCGTCGTCGGGCGGTGTCGTGACTGGGACCGGGTTCCACCACCTGGGCCCGCTCGGGTTCTACCTGCTCGCACCGTTCGTCGCGCTGATCGGAGGCGCCGGCGTCGCGCTCGGTTCGTCGGTGATCAATGCTGCCGCGGCGGTGATCGGCCCGCTGGCGGTCAGGAGTGGTGTTGGGCCGCGCGCTGGTTGGGTTTCAGCTGTGGGTTCCTCGCTGCTGGCGTTCACGATGGGCTCGGAGCTTCTCGTCGACCCATGGAACCCGCACCTGGCTGTGCTGGCGCTGTGGTGCGCCATGTGCTGCGCCTGGGCGGTGCTCGCCGGCGGGGTCGGCTGGGGTGCTGTCGGAGTGTTCTTCGTGTCGTTGTCCTTGCAGACCCACCTGTCGTTCGTGCCGGTGGGGGGGATCGTCGCCCTTGCGCTCGTGGGTGCAACCGCGTGGGGTTGCGCGCACCTACCGGCGGCAGACGACGAATCGCCGTGGAGGCGCTGGTCGGCCATGGCGTGGCTCGTGGGTGCGGGGCTGCTCGCCAACCTCGTGGTGCTGATCCAGCAGTTCTTCGCAGCGGGTCCGGGCAACTTGACCAACGCCCTGCAGTCCGGCTCCGGCCAGGAGATGCCGGTGGGGATCGAGGCCGGCGCGCGGACGGTGTCGCAACCGTTCGACCCGCAGAACTGGCTGCCCGGAAGCTGGTTCCCCCAGGTCATCCGCATCGACGAGCTGGCGGCGCCCTGGCTGATCGCCGTCGTGTTCGCAGGACTGGTCGTGCTCGAGGTCCTGGCGGTTCGCCGGCGGACCTCGAAGTCGCTTCCGGCGCTGTCGCTCGTCCTCGTGCTCGTCGTGGTGTCGGTGTGGGTCGCGTCGGCCCTGGGGTTCCGGATCTTCGGCGTGCCCATGACGCTGGCGCGATGGGCGTGGCCGGTGGCACTGCTGGCTGTCGCGGTCGCGGTGGACGTCGCCGTCGGGCTGTGGTCAGACCGGGGCGCGGGCGGCGACACGGCCCACCAGCCCGACCAGCCTGCTCAGCCCGATCCAGCGGCGCGGGTCTCACCGCTGGTGAGCTGGGTCGGCTTGGCGCTGGTCGTGGCGCTCGGGGCCGCGACGATGGTGCCCAGAGACGAAGGTTCCGGCGCCAAGCAGCTCTTCCGTGAGCCCACGAACGACCTGCTGGAACAGGTCAGGTACCGTCTGGACGCCTTTGGTGGGCGACCGTTGGTGCGGATCAACTTCCAGCCTCTGGCAGCCGAGGCGACAGTCGCGCTCGATCGACGAGCTCGACCAGATGGGCATCGACTTCGCGCTGGAGGACCCGGTCGCTCTGCGTCAGGCAGGCACATACCGGGCGGCCGACGGCACCGAGTCGTCGACGGTCGTGCTGCGGGGTGGGGCAGCGGTTCTCGAGGACACACCGCCCGGATTCCGGACCATCGCACGGGTCATGTCGCTCGACGACGAAGAGATCGACTGGTACCAGTCCGCGGGGAGGGACTCGACGAGCGCCTGGGGACGTTCATCGACCGACTGGGTTCGGATCCGGCGCTGCGCTCCCGCGTGGGCCCCTCCGAGGAGGCGCGCCTCGATCTGGAGGCGACGGGTTGGGCGCTGGTGCTGTGCGGCCGCTACCGGGAGCTGCCGATCGGCTCCGCCGACATCGAGCGGGACGTGATCAGCGACTCGGAGCGCACGAAGCTGTGCGAGCTCGAGGACCGACTCGCGAACGGCGCGGTCGCGGTCGACGTCGGTCCGCCGCCGGCCTGAGCGCGCCGAAGCAGTTGGATCAGACCGAAGCGAGGGTGTCGGCGTCGACCTCGTAGAGCACCGACGATCCCGCCTGCACCATCGGCACCAGCCCCGCCGCCTGGGGCAGGTGCTGCTCGGCGTAGTAGCGAGCGGTAGTGATGCGTGCCGACAGGTAGGCGGTGTCGTCGGATCCCGCGTCGATCTCTGCCCGCGCTGCCGAGCGCCTGACGGGCCAACAGCCAACCGCCGGTCACCGTACCGAAGATGCGCAGGTACGGAGTGGCCCCGGCGAGTGCCTCGACGGGGCTTGCGAGACCGTTGGTCATCACCCAGTCGGTGACCCCCGCGAGCACCTCGACGGCTGTCGAGAGCTCCCGTGCCATCGACTCGAAGCCCTCGCCCGCTGCCGCCAGTTCGTCCGCGGTTGCGCGCATGCGGTCCAGGTGCTCGTTGACGACGCCACCCATGCGCATGGCCAGCTTGCGCCCTACGAGGTCCATCGCCTGGATGCCGTTGGTGCCCTCGTAGATCGGCGCGATCCGCATGTCGCGGAAGTGCTGGGAGACGCCCGACTCCTCGATGTAGCCCATGCCGCCGAACACCTGTACCGCAGCCGAGGTGACTTCCATGCCCATGTCGGTGCACCACGCCTTGGTGACCGGGGTCAGGAGCTCGGAGATCTCACGCCAGTGCTCGGCCGGGTCGCCCTCGAGTGCCCGGCTCAGGTCTATGGCGGCGGCGTTGTAGACGATCAGCGCCCGCATCGCTTCGATGTGGCTCTTCATGAACAGCAGCATCCGGCGCACGTCAGGGTGCTCGATGATCGGGACGCGCTCCGTGGTCGACGCTGCCGATCTCGCTGCCCTGGACGCGCTCCTGGGAGTAGACCAGCGCCTTCTGGTAGGCAGCGTCGCCGATCGCCACGCCCTGCACGCCGACCGCGATGCGTGCGGAGTTCATCATGGTGAACATCGCACGCATGCCCTGGTGCTCCTCGCCTACGAGGTGGCCGATCGCGCCGCCGTCGTCGCCGTAGCTCATGACGCACGTGGGGGAGGAGTGGATGCCCATCTTGTGCTCGATCGACACGCAGCGGACGTCGTTGCGCTCGCCCGGGCTGCCGTCGTCGTTCACCATGAACTTGGGCACGATGAACAAGGAGATGCCCTTGGTGCCCGCCGGGGCCTCGGGCAGGCGTGCGAGGACAAGGTGGATGATGTTCTCGGCCATGTCGTGCTCGCCGAAGGAGATGAAGATCTTGGTGCCGGTGATCTTGTAGGTGCCGTCGCCCACCGGAACGGCCTTGGTGGTCGCACAGGCCGACGTCGGAGCCGGCCTGGGGCTCGGTCAGGTTCATCGTGCCGGTCCACTCACCGGTGACGAGCTTGCGGAGGTACACCTCCTTCTGCTCCTCGGTGCCCCACTTCTGGAGCAGCTCGATCGCTCCGGTCGTGAGTCCTGCGGCCATGGTGAGCGCGCCGTTGGCGGCGGTGGAGAACTCGGTCGCACAGGCCTGAACCGTCTCGGGGAAACCAGCGCCGCCGTACTCGACCTCGGCGTTCAGACCCTGCCAGCCGGCCTGGACGAACTTGTCGTAGGCGGGCTTGAACTCGTCGGGAGTGGTCACCCCTTCCGGGCTCCACTTCAACCCGACCGTGTCGCCGATGGCGTTGGTGGGGCCGAACACCTCCTGCATGAAGCGACCCTGCTCCTCGAGCACCGCCTGGACGGTGTCGTAGTCGGCGTGGGCGTACAGATCGGTGGCGCTCAGCTGCTCGATCTCGCCGATGTGGCGCAGGGCGAAGAGGGCGTCCTTGATGGGGGCTCGGTACTCCGACATGCCCCTATGTTACCCGCCGGTCACTTATTGGCGTTCCCGGTGGTTTCCTCGATCGGCTCGTGTGGGCTCATGACCGCGATGGGGATCGTGATGCCCACCTGTGCGCCGCGCAGCCCGGCTATGCGGCGTCGCTTCTGTACGGCGTCCTTCGGCGGGCTGAGCAGTTCGCCCAGGTGTTCAGCAGTGGCGTCGAGGTCGTCGGCGACGAGCGCCAGGCCGAACACCGAGGTGGCCTGGTCGGTGACGGGCTCACCCTTGTCGGGCCCGATCAGCTCCAGGATCACGTCACCGGCCCAGAAGAACACCTGACGCATGGGCGAGCCGTAGCTGGTGGTGCTGCGCTCTCTCCGCACCTCGAGCCCGGCGCCGGAGAACGCCTCCACGGTGCGTTCCACGTCGCCGGACTGCACCACCACGTGGTCGATGCGCGAGATGCCGTTGGGGTGCTCCGGCGACGCGCCACCGACCGTGGCCGCAGTCGTGCTCGCCAGACCGTCGAGGTCGCCGCTTGCCCCCTCCAGCGCCCAGGCCAGCACCCTCCCGCCGCGACCGGTGAGGCGCAGCACCGTCGAGCCCAGTCGCACCTCGGCGCCACGGGGGCCGTCGTGCACCAGGAATCCGGCGGCCCGCCAGGGATCGGCCGGGTCGCCCAGGTCGATGGTCGTCAGCTGGAGGTTCGTGGCAGCCACAGGTCGAACGGTACCGTTGCACGGGTGACGCTGACCGACCAGCCCGCGGCGGGCGAGCACCTGCTGGGTCGGCGGGCGCTCACCTGGCTGCTCGTCGCGACCGCCGGGTACGTGGCCTGCTCGATCCTGGCCAACGTCATGTCGGTGAGGATCCTGCGGATCGGCCCGGACTGGGCCAGCTTCTCGATCGACGCCGGCACGCTGACCTACCCGCTCACCTTCACCCTCCGCGACCTCGTGCACAAGGTCGGTGGCCGACACGTCGCCCGGGTGGTGATCCTGGCCACCGCAGGGCTCAACGTGGTGGCGGCACTTGCGTTCTGGGCGACGTCATCGCTGCCGGCGGACCCCGCCGTGGTGAGCGCGGCACAGAACTGGTTCGGCCCCGTGATCAACCCGGTGCTGCGCATCACCGCGGCATCGGTGATCGCCCAGGTGGTTGCCGAGCTGTTGGACACCGAGGTGTACCACCGCTTCGTGCAGCGCTTCGGGCACCGCTGGCAGTGGGGTCGGGTGCTCACGTCGAACGCCGTGTCGATCCCTGTCGACTCGGTGGTGTTCGTGGTGATCGCCTTCGGCGGTGTGGTACCGCTGTCGGTGGCGGTGTCGATCATCTGGGCCAACATCGTGGTCAAGGGCCTGACATCGGTGCTCACAGTGCCGCTGATCTACGCCGTGCCAGAGGACCTGTCGCTGTCCACCCGAGGATTGACGGCGCCCATCCACCGGCGGGCAGGGATCCCCGCACCTGGCGCCCGATCGTCGAGTCGAGCCGAGTGGCTGCCATCCCCGACGAAAGCCCGTCCGCGGTCAGCTGCGCTCGAGTCTCCGAACATCTCGGTGCGATCGTTGTCAGCAGGTGACGGCGATCGCACCGAGATTTCTGACGTGGACGGCTCCGCAGGAGGGCGTGCGGAGCGCTGCCGATGCGGCGGTCTGGCTGCCGGGACGCGAACACGCCCCCGTCGTCGCGACAGGGGCGTGGCGTCGGCTCGGCCCGGCCACTGGGGCCGGGAGCGGTCAGTTCGTCAGGAGTTGCGGCCCATGTTCGGCTTGCGGCCGTGGTTGGCCTTCTTCCGACGCACGCTGGCCTTCTTCTTGGATGTGCGCTTCGACATAGCGGGCGAGGCTACCGGATGTGGTGGTCTCGGCTCCAGCTGGGAGCATCACTCGTCGGCACAGCCGCCAGCACGATCCGCCGACGCACCATGGGCGCGTCTCGGAGGTGCCCGCACGTCGCGTGACGTCGGCTCTCGCAGCCCGTAGCGGATCGGCGGCCGTCAGGCCCCTACATAGGCGGCCAGGTGCTGGCCGGTCAGCGTGCTGCGGTCCGCGACCAGCTCGGCCGGAGTGCCCTGGAACACGACCTGGCCACCGTCGTGGCCTGCACCCGGTCCCAGGTCGATGATCCAGTCCGCGTGTGCCATGACAGCCTGGTGGTGCTCGATGACGATCACCGAGGTTCCGCCCTCGACCAGGCGGTCGAGCAATCCCAGCAGCTGCTCTACATCGGCCAGGTGCAGACCGGTGGTCGGCTCGTCGAGCACGTATGTGCCGCCCTTGTCGGCCATGTGCGTCGCCAGCTTCAGGCGCTGGCGCTCGCCGCCGGACAACGTCGTGAGCGGCTGGCCGATGCGCAGGTATCCCAAGTCCGACCGTCGTCGAGGCGCTCGAGCACCCGGTGCGCAGCGGGCACCTTGGTGTCGCCGCCGGCGAAGAACCTCTCGGCCTCGGCCACCGACATGGCCAGCACGTCGGCGATGTCGCGCCCGCCGAAGGTGTGCTCGAGAACCGAGGTGTCGAACCGCGCGCCCCTCGCAGACCTCGCAGATGACCGGCGACGCCTGCCATCGACGCCAAGGTCGGTGTCGATCACCCCGGCGCCGTTGCAGTTGGGGCAGGCACCCGCCGAGTTGGGGCTGAAGAGGGCCGGCTTCACCCCGTTGGCCTTGGCGAAGGCCTTGCGGATCGGGTCGAGCCATGCCGGTGTAGGTGGCGGGGTTGGAGCGCCGTGAGCCCCGGATGGCGCCCTGGTCGACCGACACGACGCCCTCGTGGCCCTGGACCACCGAACCGTGGATCAGCGAGCTCTTGCCCGACCCGGCGACGCCGGTCACCGCGACGAGGACGCCGAGGGGGATGTCCACGTCCACGTCGCTGGAGATTGTGGGTGCTGGCGCCACGCACCGCGAGCGACTCGGTCGGCAGGGCCGCACAGCGTCCTTGAGCGCAACCCGGTCGCCGAGGTGTCGGCCCGTGGGGGTGTCGGTGCTGCGCAGGCCGTCGACGGTGCCCTCGTAGACGACCTGGCCGCCTGCGCTGCCCGCGCCCGGGCCCAGGTCGACGATGTGGTCGGCGATCGCGATGGTCTCGGGCTTGTGCTCGACCACCAGCACGGTGTTGCCCTTGTCGCGCAGCTGGCAGCAGCAGCTCGTTCATGCGCTCGATGTCGTGGGGGTGCAGTCCGACGGTCGGCTCGTCGAACACGTAGGTGACGTCGGTGAGCGACGAGCCCAGGTGGCGGATCATCTTGGTGCGCTGCGCCTCGCCGCCCGACAGGGTGCCAGCAGGGCGGTCGAGGGACAGGTAGCCGAGCCCGATCTGCGACGAACGCGTCGAGCGTGTGCGACGATCGCATCGAGCAGCGGGAGCGACGGTCGGCTCCTCCAGCGCCGCGCAGCCATTCGGCCAGGTCGCTGATCTGCATTGCGCACAGCTCGGCGATGTTCCTGCCGGCGATCTTCGACGAGCGTGCCAGCTCGCTGAGGCGGGTGCCGTCGCAGTCCGGGCAGGTGGTGAAGGTGACGACACGATCGACGAAGGCCCTCACGTGGGGCTGCATCGACTCGACGTCCTTGGACAGATACGACTTGCGGATCTGGGGGATCAGCCCCATGTAGGTGAGGTTGACGCCGTCGACCTTGATCTTGGTGGGCTCCTTGTGGAGCAGGTCATGCAGCTCGGCCTTGGTGAAGCGCTTGATGGGTTTGTCCGGGTCGAAGTAGCCGCAACCCCGGTAGATACGTCCGTACCACCCGTCCATGCTGTAGCCGGGCACCCGCAGCGCACCGTCGTTGAGCGACAGCGAGTCGTCGTACAGCTCGGCGAGGGAGATGTCGTTCACAGTGCCGCGGCCTTCGCAGGTGGGGCACATGCCGCCGGTGATCGAGAAGCTCACCTTCTCGCGCGACCTTCTCCCCGGCCTTGGTGCTGGTGACCGCGCCGGCACCGCTGACCGAGGCGACGTTGAACGAGAACGCCTGGGGCGAGCCGATGTGGGGCTGGCCCAGCCGGCTGAACAGGATGCGCAGGAGCGCGGCAGTGTCGGTGGCAGTGCCGACGGTGGAGCGGGGGTCGGTGCCCATGCGCTCCTGGTCGACCACGATCGCGGGCGTGAGCCCGTCGAGCACGTCGACGTCGGGGCGGGCCATGGTGGGCATGAAGCCCTGCACGAAGGCCGGATACGTCTCGTTGATGAGTCGCTGCGATTCCGCCGCGATGGTGCCGAACACCAGTGAGCTCTTGCCCGAGCCCGACACGCCGGTGAACACCGTGAGGCGCCGCTTGGGCAGCTCGACGTCGACGTCGCGCAGGTTGTTGACCCGCGCGCCGTGTACGCGGATGCGGTCGTGGTGGTCGGCGGCGTGCTCGGTCGGCTGCAGGGTGCGTGGTCGGCGGGGCATCGTGGCGGTGGGCTCCTGGCGGTCGGGTGGTCAGGCGGTCGGTGCTCAGGCGGACGGGATCTGCTGGATGCGCAACATGTTGCCCGCGGGGTCGCGCACCGCGCAGTCCCGCAGGCCGTAGTCCTGGTCGACCGGCTCCTGGACGATCTCAGCGCCACTCGCCTCGAGCTGGGCGAACGTGGTGTCCAGATCCGGTGTGGCCAGGTTGACCCCGAAGTAGGAGCCCTTGGCGATGATCTCGGCGAGCGTGCGCCGCTCGTCGTCGGTCAGTCCGGGCGTCGCCGCGGGCGGGTGCAGCACGATCGCCGTGTCGGGCTGCCCGACGGGGCCGACGGTGATCCAGCGCATGTCCTCGTAGCCGACGTCGAGGCGCACCTCGAAGCCGAGCACGTCGCGGTAGAACGCCAGCGAGGCCTCGGGATCGGTGTGAGGGAGGAAGGAGGAGTGGATGCTGAGAGTCATGACGTCGACCCTACGAGTCGACGGGGACAGGAACTTCTCGATTCCTGACCGGTCGCGTGACCTGCTTGGCGACGCACGGCGGGATGCCCTGCGTGGTGGCCGCTGCGCGCCGGTACGCCCCCGGTGACATGCCGACCAGCTCGGAGAAGCGTGTGGTGAACGTGCCCAACGAGCCGTACCCCACGGCGAAGCACACCTCGGTGACGCTCATGGTATCGAGGCGTAGCAGCGCCATGGCCCGCTCGATGCGCCGGGTCATCAGGTAGCTGTACGGCGACTCACCGAAGGCCGCCCGGAACCGTCGACTCAGGTGCCCTGCCGACATGTGTGCGTCGCGGGCGAGCGCCTCGACGTCCAGCGGTGCCGCGTAGTCGCGGTCGATGCGGTCCCTCACCCGTCGCAACGTCACCAGTTCGGCCAGTCGCTCGGCGGACGGTCGCTCACCCATCCGACGATCGTGCCACGTCGGAGGGGCGCCGTCGTCCGCCCCTCAGGACGCACAGCCGAACCAGCGGTCGACCGCGACCTGCAGCGACGGGTGCCCGGGAGCTCCCACCCAGGCGACGTGACCGTCGGGGCGGACCAGCACGGCATCGGGCGCGGGCACCTCGCCGAGCAGCGGCACCAGCCATGGGCCGTCCGAGGTGGCCGCCACCGTCCTCAGGTCGGCACTGCCGGTCACCTCCGACGGTGTGGCACCGTCGCGCAGGTCGAGCAGCAGTGGTCTGGCATCGTGCAGCAGCTCGCTGACGCGGGTGGTGGTGCCGTCGGTCAGCTGCAGCTCCAGGTCCGCCATGCGGCGCCCCACCAGCGGGTGCTCGCCGCCCAGGTCGTAGGCGATGTCGAGGCCGGTGACCATGGCCACGACGTGGCGACGCGGTTCGTCCAGCGCCAGCAGCTCGCCCATGGTGTCGCGCAGCGCCTGGTGGCGTTCACCAGGTCCGCCCAACGCCACCTGCGCCGCGGTGTTGTGCAGCACCCGGGCGCCCACGGGGTGACGCTCCTCGTGGTAGCTGTCCAGCAGCGTGTCGGGTGCCTGGCCTCGAACGACGCGCCCTAGCTTCCACCCCAGGTTCACCGCGTCCTGCACTCCCGTGTTGAGGCCCTGTCCCCCCTGGGGTGGGTGCACGTGGGCCGCGTCGCCGGCCAGCAGCACCCGACCGGAGCGGTACTGCACCGCCTGGCGGGACATGTCGGTGAAGCGCGAGAGGAAGCTGGCGCTGCGCAGACCGAAGTCGGTGCCGTAGATGCCGACCAGGGCCGTGCGCAGCTCGTCGAGGGTCGGGGTTCCCCCGGGCACTCCGGCCTCGGTCAGCACCAGCCGGATCGGCTCGTTCGGCTCGCGGCGTCCGATGGCGTGCATGCCGAGCTCGTCGCGGGTGACGCCCATCTCGGGTTCGCCTTCCATCTCCACCTCGGCGAGGATCCAGCTCGTGGTCGGGTCGGACCCGGCGAAGTCGATGCCCGCGGCTCGACGCACGGTGCTGCGACCGCCGTCGCAGCCCACCAGGTAGCGGGTGTGCAGCGTGCGACCGTCGGAGAGCTGCACCGCGACCCCGTCGTCGTCGGCCCGGAGCCCATCGACGTGCACACCCCGCTCGACGCGCACGTCGAGTTCCTCGATCCACCCGGCGAGCAGCCGCTCGATGTGGCTCTGCCACAGCCCGAGCACGTACGGGTGCCGGGTCGGCAGGTCCGACATGTCGAGCATGATCATCGCGAACCCGGCGAAGGGATACGTCTGGCCCTCGGCCAGGAACCGCTCGACCACGCCCCGCTGGTCGAGAACCTCGAGGGTGCGAGAGTGCAGCCCCCCGGCGCGTGAGCCCTCCAGTTCGTTCGACGCCCGGGGTTCGATCACGAGCGGGTCCACGCCGGCCAGGCGCAGCTCGGCGGCCAGCACCATGCCGGTCGGGCCGCACCCTGCGATCACCACGCCCTCGTTCGTCCGGTCGTCGTTCGCCGCGTCCCGTTCCTTAGCCGGTGCCGTGCCCTGCATCGAGGTCCCCCTTCGACGCTCCGACGCCGTCGATCGGCGCGGAGCGGACTGTCATCCTCAGCACGTCCCTGCCCTTGCGGCAAGCGCCGTGGGCCGGTGCGGGCTCGGGTGGATCGGCCAGCTACCGTTGCTGCCGGCTGGAGCCCCCGCTTGCAGCCCGGATCTCACAGGAACGAACACGTGGAACGCTTCGGATTCGTCGGACTGCCCAACGCAGGCAAGTCGTCGCTGTACAACGCGCTGGCCGGTGGCGGTGCTCTGGCCGCGCCGTACGCCTTCGCCACGGTCGATCCCAACATCGGTGTGGCAAAGGTGCCAGACGACCGCCTGGCACGACTGTCCGAGATGAGCGGCTCCAAGGCCGTGATCCCGGCGAGTGTTCAGTTCGTCGACATCGCCGGACTGGTCGAGGGCGCCGCCCAGGGCGAGGGGCTGGGCAATCGGTTCCTGGCCCACATCAGGGAGGTCGACGCGATCGTCTTCGTGCTCAGGGCCTTCGTCGACGTCGACGTTCCCGGCTCGTCGGACCCCGTCGATCAGCTCTCCACCCTCGAGGTGGAGCTGGTCTACGTGGACCTGGAATCCCTCCAGAAGCAGTCGGAGAAGCGTCGCAAGGCAGCGAGGGTCGACAAGTCCCTGGCCGACGAAGTCGCCGCGATGGACGCCGCCATCGCGGCCCTCGAGCAGGGGCGGCCCATCTACAGGGCCCATCTGGATCCAGAGGTGCGGGACCAGCTGAAGGGCTACTTCCTGCTGACCGACAAGCCGGCGATGGCGCTGGTCAACCTAGACGAGGAGCAGCTCGAGGACCCCGAGCCGATCCTCGCGCCGGTCCGCGAAGCGTTCGGTGACATCGACCCCAACCTGGTGCTCGGGCTCTGCATCCAGCTCGAGGCCGAAGCGGCGATGCTCGACGAGGAGTCCCGCGCCGAGATGCTCGACGCGCTGGGTCTGGGGGAGGGGGCGCTGCCGAACTTCCTCCAGACCGCCTACCGGATGCTCGGCCTGCGGACCTACTTCACCACCGGCGAGAAGGAGACCCGCGCCTGGACCTTCCGGGCGGGCTCGAAGGCTCCGCAGGCGGCAGGGGTGATCCACACCGACTTCGAGCGCGGCTTCATCCGGGTCGAGACGATCCAGTGGGACGAACTCCTCGACGCCGGCTCGTGGGCGAAGGCCCGTGATGCCGGCACGATGCGCGTCGAGGGCAAGGACTACGAGGTGGCCGACGGCGACGTGGTCGAGTTCCGGTTCAACGTCTGAGCTGACGATGGACGAGGACCCCGGGCTCAGATGCGACGGCTGGCTGGTCCAAGGAGCAACCGTGCTCGCGAGCGCCTGCGTCGCCGCGACGCGTTCCGAACGCCGCCGCGGTCTGCTCGGTCGGGACCGAATTGACGGTGTCCTGGTGCTGCCGGTGCGCTCCGTTCACACCTTCGGGATGAGGGTCCCGATCGACGTCGCATTCTGTGACGGCGACGGCCGGGTCCTGCGCCTGGCGACCGTCCAGCCGTGGCGGGTCGCCACCAGCTGGAGGGCCCAGAAGGTGGTGGAGGCGGCAGCGGGAGCGTTCGAGACCTGGGGCGTAGGACCGGGTTCGGTGCTGGAGGTCCGCACATGAGCGGTCGGCTCGTCCTGGTGGGCACGCCGATCGGCAACCTGGCCGATCTGACTCCACGAGCAGCGGCGGCCTTCGCCTCGGCATCGGTGCTGGCATGTGAGGACACCCGGCGCACGGGTCGCTTGCTCGCCCACCTGGGGGTGACGGTCCCCAAGCTGGTCCGCCTGGACGAGCACACCGAGGAGTCGGTGGCGCCTTGGCTCCTGTCGCTGGTCGCCGGCGGCGACGTCGTCGCGGTGGCGAGCGACGCCGGCATGCCCGGACTCTCTGATCCAGGTGCCCGGATCGCGTCGATGGCGCGTGAACAGGACCTGATCGTCGAGGTCGTTCCCGGGCCCTTCGCCGCCGCGGTGGCGATCGTCGGTAGCGGCCTGCTCGACCCCAGTGGCCGCTTCTGCTTCGAAGGCTTCCTGCCGCGCAAGGGGGTGGCACGTGAGCGTCGTGTCGCCGAGCTCGTAGAGGAACGACGCACGATCGTGCTCTACGAGGCGCCGCACCGTCTGGCGCGCACCATCGGTGATCTTGCCGACTCGTTGGGAGGCGAACGTCGGGTGGCGTTGTGCCGCGAGCTGACAAAGCTGCATGAGGAGACGTGGGTCGGCACGCTCACCGCAGCGATCGACCGGTGTTCACGGGTCGAACCAAGAGGTGAGTACGTGCTGGTCGTCGAGGGCGCGCCGGCACCGGTCGGTGTCGACGACGACGAGGTCGTCGGCGCGCTCCGGGCCGCGCTCGCCGACGGTGCCAGCCGGCGCGACGCGGCCGCTTCGGTCGCCACCGCACTCGACGTCGCCCCCAACAGGGTCAAGCGGCTGCTCAACGAGAGCGACCGGAACAGCGGCTGATGCCACCCAGGCGCACACCGCCGTTGCGTGACGGTCGGCAGCTCGGCCGTGGTGACGCCCTTCTCCGTCTGGTGTGCACTCTGGGCGCAGTGTCCTAGTTTGGCGCCCCGATGAACGACGCTGCTCTCACTCCGGCCGAACTCGACGTGATCGGGATCGGCAACGCACTGGTCGACGTGATCAGCCACGAGGACGACGGGTTCGTCGACCGACTCGGTGTCCCGAAGGGCGCGATGACGCTGATCGACGAGCAGCGTGCGAGCGAGATCTACGACTCGATGGGAGCGGCGATCGAGATCTCCGGCGGTTCTGCGGCGAACACGATCGTCGGGGTTGCCGCACTCGGCGGCGCGTCGCGCTACATCGGCAAGGTGCGCAACGACCAGCTCGGGGCCGTCTTCGCCCACGACATCCGTGCCACCGGCGTCCACTACGACGTCGCTGCGGCCACGGTGGGACCGTCGACGGGCTGCTGCCTGGTGGTCGTGACGCCCGACGCACAGCGCACCATGAACACCTACCTGGGCGCGTCGGTGCACCTGGACCCCGGCGACATCGACGCTGCCGCGATCCGCTCGGCCAAGGTGCTGTACCTCGAGGGCTACCTCTTCGATCCGCCCGAAGCACAAGAAGCGTTCCGCCTGGCTGCGGGCCACGCCAACGACTCCGGTCGTGCCGTGGCGCTCACACTCAGCGACGGGTTCTGCGTCGACCGTCACCGCGACGCCTTCCTCGCGATGGTCGAGCACCACGTCGACATCCTCTTCGCCAACGAGGACGAGATCCTCTCGCTCTACCAGACAGACTCGTTCGACGAGGCGGCGCAGAGGGTCCGTCGCCACGGGGCGATCGCCGTGTTGACACGCTCCGAGAAGGGGTCGGTCATAGTCACCGAGGACGACCTGATCGAGGTTGCCGCGCATCCGATCGACGAGCTGGTCGACACCACCGGTGCCGGCGATCTCTACGCGGCCGGATTCCTGTTCGGCTACAGCCGGGGTATGGACCTGGCCATCTGCGGGGAGCTCGGTTCCCTTGCCGCAGCCGAGGTCATCTCGCACGTCGGCGCTCGCCCACAGGCAGATCTGGCCGAGCTCGCGGCCGGCCTGCTCGGTGGTTGAGCAGCGGTCGGCGTTCCGCGCGTCGACCGCGACGCTGATCGCGCTGGCACTCAGCCTCGCTGTCCTGCTGGTCGGATCGGTCAGGTTCGCCCGCTACGACTGGTCGGGGCTGCCGCTGGCACGTGGTCCGCTCTCCCAGGAACGGGTCGTCAGCGTGGAGTGCACCGAGCACATCAGGGCGTACGTCACCTCGTCGGGCCGCACCATCTCACCGATGACGGTCGACGAACAGCAGTACCTGTCGATCGTGCGCTTCATGGACGGAACCCCGGCACATGACCTGCACGTCAGCTGCCTGCTGGCACCGTTCACGAATCGTCCGGTGATGCCGTGGTTGGCCTCGAAGCTGCCCGTCGACGAGGCCGTCGGCCTGGGGTTGGTCAACGTAGCGATGACGCTGGTCGCGACGTGGGCGGTCGTCTTCACCCTCCGGGCACAGCGACGGTCGGTGCGCTCGACCGCGCTCGCCGCCACGTTGTTCGCGCTGAGCTGGAACACGCTCATGTTCGGCTCGGGCCTGCTTGTCGACTCCGGTGGCGTCGCCCTCGTGGCGCTGTGCTGGTTGGCGTTGGCGAGCCGACGCCCATGGTGGGTACCCGCACTCCTCCTGCTGTCGTACCCGCTCAAGGAGACGATCGCCCTGGTTGTGCTGGGGCCTCTGGTCGCGTGGTGCTGGAACGAGGTGGCCGAGGCTCGACGGACCCGTGCCGGCGCCCTGGCACTGCTCGCGGCAGCAGTTGTCGCGGCTTTCGCATCGATTCCGATAGCGCACTTGTGGGCCCCGGAGAGCGCCGCGACGTGGCCCCTGTCGCCGAGCCTCGGGGCTCTTGTCAACAACCTGTTGTCACCGATCGGGCTGGTCACCTTCTTGATCGGAGTGGGCCCGCTGTACGTCCCGGCGCTGTTGGCCCTGCGTGATCGACTCCGGTCCAAGCCGGTGATGACGGCCCTGCTCGACCCGGCGGTGGTGGGTGTTGCGCTCACCGGCGTCCTGGTGCTGTGGGTCACGCTGGCGGCGGACCTGAGCTCACGCTTCGCCTGGGTCGGTACTCCGTTCGCGGCATCACTGGCGGCGGTCTGGTTCGAGTCCGACAAGGTCGGCGAGTGGTTGGCGCGCATCGGTGGGCGAGGGGACGCGGCGAGCACATGAGCTGACCCGGCTGCTACCACGGCCACCGGCGACGGTAGCCTTGGACGCTGGGCACCCGGGTGGGTGCTGGACCCAGGACCACGGCTTGCAGACGATCGAACGACCTCCATCGCCGGCACGGCCGCAGCTGCCCTGGACCACGGTCGCAGGGGTGGCCGCCGGTGTGCTGATGGTGCCGCTGCTGCTGCTGGCGGTGTTCAGCAAGTGGGGTGTGCTGATCCTCGTGCTCGTGGCGCTCACGGTCGGGCTCGGGATCTGGGTCTGGCAACGGGGCTTCGTGTTCATCGAGATCGTGGCGTTCCTGATCCACTTCGACGGGCTCGGGGCGGGTCAGATACGCATGGGACGGATCATCGCGGCGATCGCCGCCGTGGTGATCGTGGTGAGGCTCGTCAAGGGTTGGCGACCGCCTGCGGTGCCCGTACGGCATTGGGGGCCCGTGTGGGCGCTGGCGGTGTGGGCGACGTTCACCGGGCTGTGGTCGATGGAGCTGGGCGCCTACTTCTACACGTTCGGGGTGTTCGGGCTCGGGGTCGCCTACTTCTGTGTCACCGCAATGCTCATCGACAGCCACCGGCTGGTTCAGCAGTTCCTGCGGGCCTACTGGGTGGGTGGTCTGTTCGGGTCGGCGGCGGGGATCCTGGCGCTGTTCCTTGGTACACGTTCGGTGGGCTTCGGTGCGGACCCCAACTTCTTCGGGCTCGTGCAGGCGTCGATGATCCCGTTGACCGTCTACTACCGGCGTCACGCCACGAGTCGCGAAGCGGAGTGGTTCTACACGGTCACGCTGGCGGTGGTGCTGGCCGGGGCAGCGGGCGCGGGCAGCCGCTCGGGTCTGATCGGTGGAGCGATCGCGATCGTCGCGACGATGGTGACCCGCCCGGGTCTTGGTGCCGGCCGACGTGCCATGGTCGGTGTCGGCGCTGTCTTCCTGGCGGGAATCGCCTTCCTCGTCGGCTTCATCGCCAATCCGAGCAACCTCGACCGCGGCTTGACCGGCGACCGCGGCGCCGGCCGCCTGGATCTGTGGACCACGGCGATCGCTCTGATCGAGCGCCAGCCGCTGTTCGGCCACGGCTTCGGTCAGCTCAAGGCCCTGATCCCAGCGAACCTGCTGTTGACGCCGGGCAGCCAGATGCTCAACGACCTGCGCTCGGACGTCTCCGCGCACAACACCTGGCTCGACACCACCGGCGACCTCGGTCTGGTCGGCCTGTTCATCTTCGTGACGATCTTCGTGGTCGCGTTGATCGGCTTCGTGCGGCCCCGGTGGCTGCAGACCCGTGAGCTGTCGACGACCCTGTTCGTGATGATGCTCCCGGTGTTGTCCGGGTCGTTCTTCCTTCCGCTTCTCAACAACAAGCTCGCCTGGGGGCTGATCGGTCTGTCGGCGACGTTGCAGGTTCCGTCGGTCCAGTCGCGCTGGAGTGGGATGCTGCGCGGTGGCGAGAACGCCGAAGCCGACCTACGCCCAGCCCTGATCTCCGGCACCGCCAGCGAGACCGGCCTGGAGCTCGAACCCGCCAGTGCAGTGCCGCGGCGTCCGGGGGAGCGCCCTGAGTCGCCTGGCGAAGAGGTTTGGGAGCCGGTCGAGCTCGCACGCTGGGACCTTCGGCTCGGCCGGCGCCAGCGGGGCGTCATCGTCGCGGTCGCAGTGGCCGGCGCACTGGTGGCGGCGATCGTCGGATCTGCCAAGGAGACGACCTACACGACCACCTACAGCCTGTGGGTACCACGGCTGGACGGCAGCCTCGGTGTGCCGTGGGTGCCGTTCGACCAGCAGCAGTTCCAGTCGGTGCTCACGATGGGCGTGTCAGGGGCGTACGCATCGGAGCTGCGCGAGCAGGCATCTCTGGACCTGTCAGTTCCCGAGGTGCGCGAGCGGCTCGACGCGACGCGCCCCCGGATGGGCAACCTGGTCGAGATCTCCTACACCGACTCCGACCGGTCGAACGTCGAGGCGGTCATGGAGGTCCAGCGTCAGGCTTTCGATGCTGTCCACCAGTCCGTTCGCGACGCGTCCTCGCCTCAGGCCGAGGACGAGGTCAGACCCGCTATCCCGGGGGAGTCACGGGTCTACAGCGGTCCCACCTACCTCGACCCGTACGGCTTGGCGCGCTTCACGGTCAACTCGCCCCGAACGGGCTGGTACGTGTTCGTGGGCTCGGTCAGCGCCGGCCTGGTCGCGCTCGGAGCGATGTTGGCCGGTCAGCGACGGGCCCGCGTGACCAGCACCGATGACCTGGGTCGACTGGTCGGTTGTCCGGTTTGGTCCCACGTCGGTTTCAACGGTCGTCACGCCCGCGGGGTGCACGACCAGTTGGCCCAGGTGCTCGCGACGATCGTCTCCTCCACCCGTGACCTGCCGCGCCACATAGTGGTGGCATCGGCGCAGCGTTCATCGGCGAACCAGGACGTGCTGCTGGGACTCGCCGCCGAGGTGGTCGCCCGTGGCGGTAGGGCCCTCGTGGTCGACGCGGATGTCGAACATCAGAGGCTCTCCATGCGTTTGGCCGGGAGCGGCCACGCGGGGTTCGTGGACGTCGGCGATGATGTGGACCTGGCCGGCACCATCCACCGCGTCTCGCTTTGGCGTCTGCCCCGCCACGCTCGTCGAAGGATGGGCGACGGGGTCGAGCACCTCCGCTTCATCGCTGCTGGCCGCCGTCGCGGGGCACCCAGGTCCTATCCGCTGCGCGACCTTGACCGCATCGACTCCGATGTGGTGGTGCTGATCCTCGCACCGCCACTGATGGGAAGTCGGCCGGTGGCGGCGCTGCTGGGTTGGGCCGACTCCGTCGTCATCGTCGCGGAGGCCGGTCGAACGGCGACGGTGGATGTGGAGAATGCTGCGGACAGCATCCATTCCTTCAGCGTCGCTCCGGCCGGCGTGGTGCTCGTCGATGGCTGATCAGGTCCGGTCCGGGCCTCTCCGGTGGGTCGACAACCACTGCCACCCCGGGGTGGGAGCGCGAGGCGCCGACCCCGAACCGCTCGAGGACGTGCTCGACGACGCCCGTTCCCACGGGGTGATCGCCATGGTCGTGGTGGGGACCGACGTCGCGAGCTCCAGGCGGTGCATCGACTCGGCCCGTCTGCACCACGACCTGTGGGCGACCGCCGGCGTGCACCCCCACGACGCGACCGAGGGCACCCACGAACTGCGCGACCTTGTGGCAGAGGCGCGCAGCGTCGACGCCGAGACGGGGCGCAAGCTCGTCGCGATCGGCGAATGCGGCCTCGACTACCACTACGACCACTCGCCGCGGCCGCTCCAACGGGAGGCGTTCGCTGAACAGGTGGCGCTGGCACACGAGGTCGGCCTACCGCTGGTGATCCACACCCGTGACGCCTGGGACGACACCTTCGCGGTGCTCGACGAGATCGGGATGCCGCCCCGAACCGTGTTCCACTGCTTCACCGGTGGACCTGGTGAAGCCCAGCGGTGCCTGGAACGAGGGGCCGTGCTGTCGGTCAGCGGCATCGTCACCTTCCCGGGTGCCGCCGAGTTGCGTGCAGCGGTCGCCGAGGCCCCCCTGGAACGCTTGATGGTCGAGACCGACTCCCCCTACCTGGCACCGGTTCCTCACCGCGGCAAGGCAAACCGGCCGGCGTGGGTGGCCCACGTCGGCGCCGGCGTGGCCGAGCTGCACGGGGTGGAGGTGTCCGAGGTGGCCCGGGTCACGACGGCCAACGCGATCGGGTTCTACTCCCTGGACCTGGTGTGAGTTCCAGAACCCGGGCCGGGGGAACGGCGGGGCAGCGATGATCGACACCTGGCACCTGCCACCACCGAGGATCATGGCCGGGGTCGCAGTCACGCTGCTCGCGGTGCTCGTACTTGGACTGCGCAGCTACCTGCAGGGCGACGGGGACCCAGGGAGCACCACCACTTCCACCACGACTGGTTCGTCGGCTGAGGAGACGAGCGAGCCAGCAACGGTCGAGGAGGTGCCGAGCACGTCGATCGTGGTGGCGCCCGACTGGTACCCGAAGCAGTCCAGCCGCTACTCGGACCGCCGGCCCGTGGTCACGGTGACGACCTTGCCGCCGACGACGACCACCCGTCCTCGTGGTGGCACCTCGTCGAGCGTCGGCGGCGACTGAGGTGCTCGGACCACGCGAAGTGGCGGAGCTGCTCACGGCGCACGGCCTGGACGCTCGACGGTCGCTGGGGCAGAACTTCGTCGTCGACCCCGGCACCGTCGAGCACATCGCTGCACTCGCCGGAGTCGGCCCCGATGACCACGTGGTCGAGGTGGGTCCGGGACTCGGTTCGTTGACCCTGGCGCTGGCAGCGACAGGCGCCAGCGTGGTCGCGGTCGAGAAGGACCGCCAGCTGCTTCCGGTGCTCGAGTCGGTGCTGGAGTCCCGTGGCGCCGACCTGGTCGAGGTGGTCGAGGCGGATGCGCTCGACCTCGACTGGTCCGAGCTCCTCGGCTCTCGGAGCACGGGGGAGTGGGCGCTGGTGGCGAACCTCCCCTACAACGTCGCCGTGCCGATCCTCATGTCGATCCTCGAACGGGCACCGCAGGTGGGTCGAGCGGTTGTCATGGTGCAGAAGGAGGTCGCCGAGCGACTGGTGGCGGGTCCCGGTGGCCGCACCGTCGGGATCCCGTCGATCCGGGTCGCGTGGTGGGCACGTGCCGAGATCCTCGGTACCGTCGATCCCGAGGTGTTCGTGCCCCGACCCCGGGTGACGTCCGCCCTGGTCGGAATCACCCGTCACGCCCCGCCGCGCGACGACGTGGACCCGACTGCGGTGTTGGAGCTGGCAGCCACGGCATACCGCCAACGACGCAAGATGCTTCGGTCGACCATCGGATCGATCGTGTCCGCGGACGAGTTCGAACGAGCCGGGATAGACCCGCAGCTGCGACCGGAGCAGCTCTCGGTCGCCGACTGGGCGGACCTGCAGGCGGCACGCCGGCGTTAGTCTGCCGCCCGTGCGCACCGATCTGTTCGCCCCGGCGAAGCTGACCATCTCGCTGCGTGTCACGGGCGTCCGTGACGACGGCTACCACCTGATAGATGCCGAGATGGTCTCGCTCGACTTCGGCGACCTGCTCGAGCTCGACGAAGGCGGCGACACGGTGACGGTGATCCGCGCCGGTACGGAGTCACCGGCGGACGCCGACGACCTGGTCACCCGTGCCCTCGCCATGACCGGCCGCAGCGTCGGCGTGCGTCTGCACAAGAGGGTTCCTGCGGGGGCAGGACTGGGAGGCGGCAGCTCGGACGCCGCAGCGATCCTGCGATGGGCGGGCGTGACCGACCCCGAGCAGGCCGTGCAGCTGGGAGCCGATGTCGCCTTCTGCCTGAGCGGCGGCCGGTCCCGAGTGCGGGGGATCGGCGAGCAGATCGAGCCTCTGGCCCACGTGGAGCGGACGTTCACCCTCTACACGCCGGCGCTGCACTGCTCTACACCGGTCGTCTACCGCCGTTGGGACGCGTTGGGAGGACCTGTGGGAGACCACGGCAACGACCTGGAACCGGCCGCCCTGGCGGCATACCCGGAGCTGGCTCGCCACCGTGACCGTTTCGCAGACGCGACGGGGCAGAGGCCGCGCCTGGCGGGAAGTGGATCGACGTGGTTCGTGGAAGGGGCGTTCGAAGGCGAGGGCCACGTCGTGGCCACGACCATCCGAGCACTGGGCAGTTGAGCACTGGGCCCAGCAGCTCCTCGCCGGCTTTCAGCAGTCGGTTACTTGCCGCGAGCCCTGCGCTGATGACGCGTACGCCTCAGCAACTTCTTGTGCTTCTTCTTCCGCATGCGCTTACGGCGCTTCTTGATGAGTGAGCCCATGGCGATGCGGACTCTACGGCGCGGCCGTGCTCCGACTCAAGATGACCGGTCTGTCGGCCGGATTCTTTCGCGGAGTGAGCGCCGGTACACTGCAACGTCGGCCCAGGGCCGAAGGGAAGGGCAGCAACGGGTGGTCCAGCTGACCCGAGAAGGAGACGAGCGGTCCACATGACTCCGATGCGCACATCGCCGAACGCGGTCGCCACGCACGTGCAGGAGCCTGTTCCGGCCACCGAGATGCGGCGTTCGGCACGGCTGAGTCGGCGCCAGGCGATGATCGTGGCTCTCTCGCGCGGTTCTGGTGGGGGCGCTCGCCGGAGCGCTCGCCGCCGCCAATCCGCCGCAGTACAAGACCACCCGCTCGATCATCGCGGTGTCCGGGACCAACCCGACCGACAGCGAGGTGCTCAACCGGGCGCTCGAGTCGATCGTCAAGTCGAAGGGTCTGGCCGCCGCGGTCAAGGAGCGCGGAGACCTGCCCCAGTCGATCGACCAGATCAGCGCCATGATCAGCACCGACCGCTCGCCCGAGTCGCCGTTCATGGACATCATCGTCACGAACCCGGACAAGGCGGTCTCCGAGCAGGTCTCTGCCCAGGTGATACCGGCGCTGTACTCGGTGTTCAACGACGCCCAGAGCGACATCCCCGTCGAGCAACGGATCCAGGGCCCCATCTTCCAGGAGCTGTTCAACCGTCCGCTGCAGAGCACAGCCAGCTTCCCCGTGTGGTTCGCGGTGCTGTTCGGTGCCCTCCTCGGAGGCCTCGTCCCGTTCCTGACATTCCTGGTGCTCAACCTGCGGCGCCCGGTGGTCGAGTCCGCCCAGGACATCACCGACGCGCTCGACCTGCCGATCCTGGCCAAGGTGCCGGCACTCGGCGCCAGGGGAGCCAATCCGCAGGACTCGGTGTCGGGGGTCGTGGCGGCGGTCGAGCGACTCAGCCTGAACGAGCCGGTGCACCGGCTGGTGCTGGTGGGGTCGGGCGCCGGGGTGGAGCGAGCCGAGCTGTCGCTCGCGTTGGCGTGCACGATCGCCCGCAGCTTCGGCCAGCCGGTGGCGCTGATAGACGCTGACCTGGACCAGGGGGTCCTCACCGGTCTGCTGCGCACCCACGATGTCGCCGGCCTGGCCGAGTGCCTGGCAGGACACCTGGAGCCGGAAGCAGCGTTGCTGTCGGTGAACGGCGCCCAGCTGCCTCCGTCGGTCCAGGACCTTCGTGCGCCCGACGGCATGGTCCGCTTCCTGCCGGCCGGAGTCGACACGAGTCGCAACGTGTTGCGGATGCGCTCGACATTCCACCGGGTGCTAGAAGGGCTCGCAGGCCGCTACGTGATCGTGGTCAACGGTCCACGGCTGCCCGGGCCCGTGCCCACGTCGCAGCTCCTGTCGCTGGCCGATGCCACGCTCATGGTCGTCACCGAGGGCGAGACGCCGCTCAACGACGCACGCTCGGCCGGTGATGCATTGCGGTCGTTCAGCACCGGCGCATCCGGTGTGATCGTCCTACGTCGCTGACAGATGGCGGAATCGGATCCGTCCGAGCAGTCCGTAGGGACGGCGGCATCACGGGGCTTCCTCTGGGCGAACGTCGGTGTCGCGACCCGCTACATGTCGGCGCTCGTGCTGGCGGCAGTGCTCGCCAGGGTGCTGGAGCCGACCGAGTACGCGGTGATGGTCACGCTCATGGTGCTGACCTACTACCTGGACAACGCGCTCGACATGGGTCTGGGCGCGGCGCTGGTCTACGAGCAGGAGGAGGGCATCACCCGCCGGGTGCAGGTCGCGTTCACCGCGACGCTCGGCATCACGGTCGTGCTGGCCACGCTGACCCTGCTCGCAGCGCCTGTCGTCACCGGGTACTTCAAGCTGCCCGGCTACACGACGGTCTTCCGGCTCCTGGCGGTCGTCGTGATCATGTCCGGCTGCACCGCCATCCCCTGGTCGCTGTTCGTGCGCTCGATGGACTTCAAGTCCCGCGCGGTCGTCGAGGTCGTGCGTGACCTGACGCGTTTCGTGCTGACTATCTCGCTCGCCCTGGCGGGGTTCGGCGCATGGGCGGTGTTGGTGGGCCTGCTCGGCGCCTACTTCGCGTGGATGACGCTGACCTGGTTCTTCATGCGGTTCCGGCCGAACTTCTCGTGGGACCTGACGATCGCCAAGGAGCTGTTCGCCTACGCATGGCGGATGGCGGGGTCGCGGCTGCTCGGGGTGCTGTCCCTAAACGGCGACTACGTCGTGGTGGGCAACCGTCGCCCCGACCAGTATCCGCAGTACTACCAGGCGTTCCGTCTGCCCGAGTTCGTGCTGGGCGCCCAGCTCAACGCCATGTCCGCGGTGCTGTTCCCCATGTACTCGCGCATCCGTGCCGAGGGGAAGATGGAGATGCGCGACGCCCTGTACAAGGCTTTGCGACTGGTGGCGCTGTTCTCTCTCCCTGTGGGTGTCGGCCTGGCGTTGGTGGCACGAGACGCGATCGGGCTGATGTACGGCCTGGACGGGGCCAGCGCCGATGTGGCGGCATCGACGATGGAGGTGCTCTCCATCGCCGGCTGCTTCGCCGGTCTCGGATTCGCCACCGGCGATCTGCTCTTCGCCATCGGGCGTCCCGGTGTGATGGTCCGGATCAACGCGGTCATGGTGCCCGTGATGATCGTGGCGATGTGGTTCGCCGCACCGTACGGCGTCGTCTGGGTGGCAGTGGTGCACCTGGTGGTCGCAGCGGTGTTCACCGTCATCCGCCAGCTGATCGTCGACCGGATCGTCGACGCATCGACGCGCAGCGTGCTGGCTGCGTTGGTTCCGGGACTCGCCGTCACTGCCGGAGTGCTGGTGGCTGCTCTACCGGTACGGCTGTCGACCGGGGGCGGGTTCGTCTCGATGTTGCTGATCGTGCTCGCCGGTGGCGCCGGCGGCCTGGTGGCGGTGGGTCTCAGCCGGGGTGCGCGCGCGGAGATCACCGACCTGATCGCCAAGGTCCGCGGCTGAGATCTCAGCCGTCGACGCGACCCGGTCTGGCCCTGTCGTGCTTGCGTGCACGGGCTCTGGTGGCGAGCACCGCCAGCGGTCCCTTGTCCATGACGCAGTGCACGACCTCACGGCGGTCGGTGGCCCAGTCGTCCTTGTAGGTCTCGTCGCCGCGCAACAGGTCGTACTCGAGCGCGCCGGCCTCGGCGGTCGAGCGGATGACGTGGGCCCGCACGACGGACCCGCAGCCTCGCCACTCGCGATCGGTGCGGCGACCCGCCTGGTAGAACCCGACGCGGCCGCCCAGGACCAGGTCAACCTCCACCGCCACCGTGTCGTCGTGCTCGTCGCGCAGGACATACAGCGCGACGTCCCCGCGTGCCGCGCCTGCGGCAAGGGCGCAGCGGCACCGTTCCCAGCCCTTGAGGAAGGGAGAGCCGTCGGCCCAGCGGTGGTCGTGCAGGCGCGCGAGGTCGTCGAGCGCCGCGCCGATGTCGTCGGCGTCGACGAGCTCGACGTGGGCTCCGGCGCGTTCGAAACGACGGGCGGAGCGCGAGACGGTGCTGCGCACCTTGCCCGGACGCGCTGCCAGGTACTCATCCGAACCCGACGAGAGGTCGGCGTAGGGAGCGGCGACCCGGTCGGTCTCGTGGGGAGCGAGGAGGGCGGCGAGAGTCCCGTCCGCGGCGAGGCCGTCGAGATCGATGACCCGCTGCCCCCGTCGTTGCAGCCAGGATGCCACGGCCCGGGCGACCGCCCGATGGTGCTCCCGGGTGGCGATCAGGTCCAGGTGGTCGGGTGCGAGCACTCCTTGACCGAGCGAACGGACCCTCTCGACCGACAGCGGACCGATGCCGATGCGGTCGACCTCGAACACCGCGCCGCCGACGAGCTCGTCGCCGACGGTGCAGACGATCACCGTCGGAGTTCCCGTGGCCGCGTGCTCGATCCACCAGCTGCGCAGGAAGGGCGAGGGTAGCGGCTGGGCCTCGACGAGGCGGTCCCAGGCATCCTGGAACTCCCCGAGCCAGGTCACGACCCGGGTCCTGACGGGCGCTTCGTCACGCTCTGTGGTGGGCGTCGGCATCGGCGGAGTGTGTCTCACGCGTATCTCCCAGGCAACCGCCGACATGTCGTGGCGTCGACCGTGGTGTCTGCAGTTGCGATGACACTGAAGTCGACCGGGGGTGAATTGCTCAGGCCGGAAGGGTGAACATCGGTCGGGAGACCCTTGACGGTGGCGGCAGTCACACGTTTACTTGTGTGAGCGCACGGCGGGGTCGATCAGGGGACGGCTTCGGCGGGCGCGGCGGCGGATCTGAGTCTCGTAGTGGGCGCATCCGGTAGCTGAGGGTGATTGGGGCTTCTTAATGTTGCGTTATTCCGAGACTGACGAGATGGCCGCCGGCGGGCGCGTCATCCCGCTCCAGTACAAGGGAAGTGGTGGTGCGGGGCGTGGTACCACGAGCCAGGGGCCCGCGGGGCGTGACCTCGTCGCGCCGCTGCTGATCGACCTGAGGCGTCCTGACGAAGGCCCGGTCCTGATCCGCGAGCCACGCAGCGCGGTGCCCCAGCAGGAGCGACGTGCGGTCGGTCGGCTGCTGGGTCTGTTCGGCCATGCCCTCGACTGCGTCTCACTGATCACGCCGTTGGTCGTCGCCGGCCTGCTGAGGCCCGAGCAGAGGGTGAATCCCTTCGTGATTGTCCTGTTCGGTCTGGTCGGCATGGTCCTGCTGTGGCCCACCGCCCGTCGTGGACGCCTCGTGGTGGTTCCCAGCGAGGGCCTGGTGAACATCGCCGCCCGGGTGGCACTGGCCCCGATCGCCACGCTCGTCATCGTCTCGCTCGCCCAGTCGGACTCGGTGTTGGTCGAGGGCAAGCTGCTGAACGTTCTCGCGGTCGTGTGGATCATCGTCGCGACCATTCCGTTCATACTTCTCGGCCGGATCATCACCTACCGGCTGGTGAAGGTCGCCCGCTCCCGCGGCTACGACCTGGAAGACACGCTCATCATCGGGACCGGCCCTGTCGCCCTCGAGATCGCCCAGTCGCTCGCCGACAACCCGGAGTTCGGACTGGTGCCGTGCGGGTTCGTCGACCGCTACGACGACGCAGCACCGCTGCCCGTCGTCGGGCGGCCCGAGCACCTCCCCGAGATCCTCCGCCTGACCCGGGTCGGGCACGTGATCCTGGCCTTCGGCGCGGCGGACGATCCAGAGCTCGTCGGGATCGTCCGGCGATGCCACAACCTGCCCGTCCAGTTCTACGCCGTGCCGAGGCTGTTCGAGCTCGGCGTCTCGGCCGACGACATCTGCCACGAGCTGTCGGGCCTGCCCCTCATCCCGCTGCGCCGCCCCGACGCCACCTCGAGCTCTTGGAGGGCCAAGCGGGCGCTCGACGTCGTTGCCTCCGCCGGGCTGATCATGCTCGTGTCGCCGATCCTGGTCGGCTGCGCACTCGCGGTGAAGTTCACCAGCCGCGGCCCGATCTTCTTCCGCCAGGTCCGTGTCGGGCTGGGTGGCCGCCCGTTCGAGATCCTCAAGTTCCGCACCATGAAGGTCAACGACGACTCTGCCACGCAATGGTCGGTCCAAGGCGACGACCGGGTCACCTCGGTCGGCCGCTTCCTGCGTCCTTCGCACCTCGACGAGCTGCCGCAGCTGTTCAACGTTCTGCGCGGCGACATGTCGCTCGTCGGGCCGCGCCCGGAACGGCCGCACTTCGTGGAGCAGTTCGGCGAGGAGATCGACAGCTACCACTTCCGTCACCGTGTGCCAGTCGGGCTCACCGGGTGGGCGCAGGTGAACGGCTACTGGGGTGACACCAGCATCGAGACCAGGGTGCGGTTGGACAATCGCTACATCGAGAACTGGTCCCTGTGGCGTGACCTGCTGATCGGGTTGCGGACCATCCCCACCCTCCTCGGCAAGCATCGGTGACGACACCGCAACAACCAGCCCCGGCCAGCAACGACGACCTCGTAACCGTAGCGATACCGGCGCGCAACGAATCGGCGACGATCGGCGCACTGCTCGAGAGCGTGCTGTCCCAGACCCATTCGAACCTCCAGGTCCTGGTCGTCGACGGGTGCTCCACCGACGACACCGCCGCGGTCGTCGAGCGGGTCGCATCACACGATCATCGAGTCGAGTTGCTGCACAACCCGGCACGGGTCATCCCGGTTGCCATGAACACGGCACTCGCCGCTGCTCAGGGCCGCTGGTTCGTGCGAATCGACGCCCACTGCAGGGTGCCCGACGACTACGTCGAGCGTGTGGTCGCGCACCTCCGCACAGGTCAGTGGGGCGGGGTCGGCGGTCGCAAGGACGGTCGTGGGCACACGCCCCAGGGCCGGGCGATCGCCGCGGCCATGGGTTCGCCGTTCGCCCAGGGCAACTCCGTCTACCACTACGGCGAGGAGGCTCAGCCGGTCGACCACATCCCGTTCGGCGCGTATCCCACCGCCCTCGCCAGAGAGCTCGACGGGTGGGTCGAGGACCAGCTCGTCAACGAGGACTTCGAGTTCGACTACCGCCTGCGCCGCAGCGGACACGAGCTGCTCTTCGACCCCGCGATCCGCATCGACTGGGACTGCCGCCAGCGCATCGTCGACCTGTTCCGCCAGTACCGCCGCTACGGGGCCGGCAAGGTCCAGACCCTGGTGCGCCACCCCGAGTCGGTCGGCGTGCGCCACCTGGCGGCGCCGGGGCTAGTGGCGATGCTCGGCGTCGCGGCCGTGCTGACGTCGTGGCGGCCGACCCGCCGCCTGGGTGTTCTGGCCTTCGCCCCTTACGCCGCTCTGGTTGCGATTGCCAGCCTGCGAACCGTGGGTGAGCTGGAGTCGCGCTCCGACCGGCGTTGGGTCCCGTTCGCCTTCGTCGCGATCCACCTGGGCTGGGGGATCGGCTTCTGGGAGGAGGCCGTCGCGACGGCGCTCGGCAGGGGCGGTCCGCGGCGCTCGCTCGAAGCATCCTGAGCGGGCGGTAGCGTTGTGGGGCACCTGACCGCGACGGCGGTCGACGGTCGCGGGTAGTTCAATTGGCAGAACGCCTGACTTTGGATCAGGAGAGTGCAGGTTCGAATCCTGCCCCGCGAGCAACACCCAAGAGAGGTTCGGGAACACCGGCGATGGACAGCGCATCTGATCAACCAGGCACAGGGGGCGCCGCCGACACGACGTCGCAGCCCCCCGGCGCACCGCTGAGCGCCATCGTGCTCGCAGCGGGCGAGGGGAGCCGCATGCGCTCCGATCGCCCCAAGCCCCTCCACCGTCTGTGTGGCAAGCCGATGCTGATGTACGTGGTCGAGTCGCTGGCCGAGGTACGCGCCGAGCGGGCAGTGATCGTGGTCGGCCACAAGGGGGACTGGGTCACCAAGAAGATGCAGGAGCACCCCCACGAGGTGAGCGTCGACTTCGTCGAGCAGCGCGTCCAGCGCGGCACCGGCGACGCCACCCTCGTCGGCCTCGTCGGCCTGCCCGACGAGGACGACGAGGGCGACGTGCTCGTCCTGATCGGGGACGCGCCCCTGCTGCGCCCGTCGACGATCTCCGCACTCGTCTCACACCACCGTCGTAGCGGCGCCGCGGCGACCATGCTCACAGCGCTGATGGACGATCCGACTGGCTACGGCCGGATCGTCCGTGGACGTGAGGGGCGCGTCGAGCGGATCGTCGAGCAGCGTGACGCATCCGACGAGGAGCTGGCGATCACCGAGGTGAACACCTCGATCTACTGCTTCCGCCGCAATCTCCTGGCGCCGGCGTTGCGTCGGATCGAGCCCGACAACAGCCAGGGGGAGTACTACCTGACCGATGTCGTCGAGGTGCTCGCCTCGGCAGGACATCCGATCGAAGCGGTGATCGCCGAGGACCCGGCCGAGACCCAGGGCGTCAACGACCGCGCGCAGCTGGCGGTGGCCGAGGCCGAGCTGCGGCGACGGACCAACCGGGCGCTGCTCGCGTCGGGCGTGACCATGGTCGACCCCACCGCGGTCTACATCGACACCACGGTCGTCGTCGGGCGTGACGTGACGTTGTTCCCCGGGGTCATCCTCCAGGGTTCCACCGTCGTCGGTGACCGCAGCGAGCTCGGCCCCGAGACCCGCCTCGTCGACTCCGTGGTCGGTTCGGACTGCGTGGTGGAGCGCACGACCGCCCGCAACGCCCGGATCGGCGACCATTGCAGCGTTGGTCCCTACGCCGTGCTCGCACCGGGCAGCGAGGTTCCGGCAGACTCGACGACCGGTCCGTTCTACACTGCAGGTCCCGGGCTCTAGAGACCGCAGGCCGGTGCCTGCAGACGGAGGCAGACGGTGGAGCTGGTTACCAAGAAGCGGCTGATGATCGTGTCCGGCCGCGTGAACCGTGAACTGGCCGAAGAAGTGGCCGAGCGGCTCGGTCAGCAGCTGGGGCCTGTGCACCTGGCCGAGTTCGCCAACGGTGAGCTGCACTGCAAGTACGGCGAGTCCATCCGCGGTGCCGACCTGTTCATCTTCGGTAGCCATTCGACCACTCCGGAGATGTCGGTCAACGACGCGATCATGGAGCACCTGATCCTGGTCGACGCGGCCCGCCGGGCGTCTGCGAAACGCATCACGGTCGTGGCGCCCTTCTACGGCTACGGCCGCCAGGACCGCAAGGCCGAGGGCCGCGAGCCGATAACGGCGAAGCTGCTGGCAAACCTGTTCGAGGTGGCAGGCGCCAAGCGCATCGTGTCGGTCGACCTGCACTCCGGTCAGATCCAGGGCTTCTTCGACGGTCCGGTCGACCACCTAACCGCCATGCCGGTGCTGGTCGACTGGATGGCGGCGAACCTGCCCGACGACCTGGTCGTCGTCTCACCGGACGCCGGTCGTGTGAAGGTCGCCGAGCGCTACGCGAACCAACTGCACGCCGACCTGGCGATCGTCCACAAGCGTCGCATCAAGGGTGCCAAGAACCAGGTCGAGGCCAAGGAGGTCGTCGGCGAGGTCGAGGGCCGACCCTGCGTGCTGATCGACGACATGATCGACACGGCGGGGACCATCGTCGCCGCGGCCGAGCAGCTGACCGAGCGCGGTGCGAGCGCCGTGTACTGCGCGGCCACCCACGGTGTGTTCTCCGGTCCGGCGATCGACCGGCTCAAGAACGCTCCGATCGAGAAGGTCGTGATCACCAACACGCTGCCGTTGCCGAGCGACAAGCACCTCGACAAGATCGAGGTCCTCTCCGCCGCCGGGATCATCGCCGACGCGATCGACGCCGTGTTCGAGGACAACTCCGTCTCGGAGATCTTCGACGGCCAGAACCAGAGCTGATCGGTCTCTCTCCGACCGGCTGTCCGGCGGAGCGCGTCTGGCGTGGTGGTAGGGCCCGCCGTTAGAATCGCCGATCGGCCCGCGCCGTGCTGCGCCCGGGTCAGGTCCGCCCGAAATCCCCGCCCTCCCCGCGCTCCTCGTACGAGGCCTGCGTGGCGGGAACTCCAGGAGTACGTTCCATGTCCGAGGTCACTCTCACCGCCGAGACCGGTCGCACCACCGGCACCCGCCCGTTCGCGCCGCCTGCGCGGCGAGGGCCGCATCCCCGGAGTCGTCTACGGCGCCGGCCAGGTCGCCGACTCGATCAGCGTCTCGCGTGTGGACCTGCGCCACACGCTGAACAGCGAGGCCGGCCGCAACACGCTCATCCGCATCGAGTACGACGGCAAGTCGGCGCTGACGCTGATCCGTGAGATGCAGCGCCACCCGGTGCGCCGCGACGTGACCCACGTCGACTTCCTCGAGGTCGACCCCACCAGGCCGGTCGAGCTGTACGTGCCGATCGTGCTCGTGGGCGAGCCCAAGCAGGTCACCGTCATGGGCGGTATGACCGAGCAGCGGCTGAACCAGCTCAAGGTCCGTGTGCGCCCGGACCAGATCCCGGCGTCGATCGAGGTCGACATCTCCGGCATGAGACTGGATCGCTCCATCCTGGTCAAGGACGTAGAGCTTCCCGAGGGCGTCGTGTCGCTCTCGAGTCCTCAGCAGGCTGTGGTGACCGCCGAGCTCACCCGCGCCGCGATCACCGCCCGTGCGTCGGGCGAGTCCGACGAGGAGTGACCCGGGACCTCCTGGTCATCGGTCTCGGCAATCCCGGGGACCGATACAGCAACACACGCCACAACGTCGGTGCGGACACGCTGGCTCTCCTTGTTCAGCGTTGCGGCGAGCGGCTCCACGCTGATCGGTCGACCTCGGCGATGTTGGCCGAGCTCCGTCTGGGGCCGGTGCGCGCCGTCGGAGCGTTCCCGACGACCTGGATGAACGAGTCGGGTCGATCGGTGGCGGCGTTGGTGCGCCGCTACGAGCTCGACGACTGGTCGAAGCTCGTCGTGCTGCACGACGAGCTGGACCTCGAGCCGGGGCGCGTCAAGGTCAAGCTCGGTGGCGGCCTGGCCGGCCACAACGGTCTTCGTTCGATCACCCAGTACCTGGGGACCCAGGACTACGCGCGGGTGCGCATAGGGGTCGGGCGTCCACCCGGGGGATCCGAACGCGGCCGCGGACTGGGTTCTCTCCAAGATCCCCAAGTCGGCACGGGTCGATCTGGACATCGCCTGTGAGCGGGCGGCCGACGCGGTCGAGTGCATCGCGTCTTCGGGTGTGGACGCGGCGATGCAGCAGTTCAACCAGGCCTGAGGCAGCGCCAGGACAGGGGTGGGGTACCCGACTCAGCCTGCGCTGAGGCCGATCAGGATCACCGCTGCCCCGGCGGTGAAGAGCCCGACCAGCTGGTGCCGGGCGACTCGCTCACCGAGGACGAACCTGGCGAGCGCCACCGTCGAAGCCGGGTACATGGCGCCGATCACGCCCACCAACGCCAACATGCCGTGGCGAGAGGCGAAGAGGAACAGCGCATTGCCGAGCGCGTCCATCACCCCGGTGAAGGTCGCCAGCCGGGAGCCGCGGATCGTGGGCCCGGCCGGGCGGGCCAGAGCCACTACTGCCAGAGCGAGGGGCACCGCCGTCGATCGTGCAGCGACCAGGGGCCACAGGCCGCTGTCATCGCCGGTGTGGCTGACCAGCGCGAAGAACGCCCCGAAGCCCGCACCGGTGAGCACGGCAACTGCCGCGACCGTCATCGTGGCCGAGCCGCGGTCCGCAGGAGCGTCCTCTGCTCTGCCCTCCCGACTGATCAGCGCGATGGCCGGCACCGCCAGCACGATCCCCGCCACGGCCACGCTGCCAGGTCGTTCGCCGGAGAACATGCCGACTGCCACCGGCACGACTGCGGAGGTGACCGCCGAGAGGGGGGCGACCACGCTCATGGGCCCCTGGGCCATCGCCCAGTAGAACGCGGCCAGCGATAACCCGCCGACAGCGCCTGCAGCCACTCCGAGCCTCAGGTCAGACGCGAGCGGAGAGCCGCCGATCACGGCTGCGGCCACGGCGACGAGTGCCAGCCCGACGGCCTGCGCGACGACGGTGGTCCACAGCGCCGGCATGCGACGCGCCGAGAGGCCACCGTAGAAGTCGCCCGCACCGAACGCGAGCGCTGACAACCCAGCGAGCAGCACGGCCATGGGCGACACTCTCGCACGAATGTCCCCGCACGCGACCGGCCCGGCGCCCGCCCTGTCCCCGCTGTCGGTGGCCCGCGGTAGCTTCCACTGGTGACCGAGACCTCCCCTGACGCCGTTCGCGGCCCTGTTGCCGCGCCGCGACAGCGAGCGGACGTAGCGCCGCTGGCGGCCACGGCCCCGATGCTGCGAGAGGAGCCCGGGCTGGTCGCCGCTCTCGGGCGCAGCTCGACGGTTCTCGCCGTTCCCCAGGCCGCCCAGCCGGTGGCGGTGGCTGGTATCGCCGCTCTCTCACGGCGTCGACCGCTGGTGGTCGCCATGCCCACCGCGGCCGATGCCGAACGGCTGTGGTCGGACCTGGCAGCGTTCATGCCCGCCGACGGACTCGAGCTCTTCCCCGCGTGGGAGACGCTTCCCTTCGAGCGGGTCAGCCCCTCGATCGAGACGATGGGTCGACGCCTGCGCACGCTGTGGCGCCTGCGCACGGGCGACCCGACCCTGCAGGTCGTCGTGGCCACGGCCAGGGCACTGGTGCAGCGCCTCGGTCCCCACGTCGAGGACGCCGAGCCCATCCTCCTGGGTGCGGGCGACCAGGTCGACGCCTCGGCACTCATCGAGTCGCTCGTCACCGCCGGCTACCGCCGCGAGTACCAGGTCGAACACCGCGGCGAGATCGCGGTGCGCGGGTCGATCATCGACGTTTTCCCGTCGACCGCCGACGCGCCCGTCCGCATCGATCTGTGGGGCGACGAGATCGAGCGCCTGTGCGAGTTCTCCGTCTCCGACCAGCGTGCGACGGTCGACCTCGACCAGGTGTCGGTCTTCGGTGCGCGTGAGCTGTTGCCCCTTCCGGAGGTCCGCGAGCGTGCCGAGCACCTGGTAGCCACCCAGCCGTGGGGTCGCGAGCAGTGGCAGCGCCTGGCCGACGGCGAGATCTTCGAGGGCATGGAGGCGTGGCTCGCGTGGCTGGCCGACCGCGAGCACGTCCTGTTCGACCTGGTCCCCGACGACGCACAGGTGCTGCTGGTCGACCCCCGCCGTCTGCGTGACCGTGCCGGTGACATCGCGGCCGAGGAGGCCGATCTGGGAGCGTCACTCGCACGGACCTGGGGTCTGGCGGTGGACGGCGGGGACAGCGCACCGGTCGAGCTGCCGCGTCTGCACGTGGACTTCGAGCGCCTGCTGGTCCACACCGGAGCGCCGGTGTGGTCGATCGCCAATGTGGCGGACTCACCCGAGACGCCGACGGTCGCCGCGCTCGCCTGGCCTCCACCGGTGGGTGAGGCACTGGCGCTGATGACCCAACTTCGCCAGGTGATCGACGACGGCTACACGGTGCTCGTCTGCGCCGACACCCCGGGGTCGGCGCGCCGGCTCGCAGCCCTGCTGGAGGGGAACGGTCGTTCGTTCCCCGTCATCGAGGACGCTTCGCAGCTGTCCGGGAGCGAGCTGCGCGCCCCCGGCGGTCGGATCCTCGTGGCGCCGCTCGACCGCGGCGCGATCCTGCCCGGAGCCAAGCTGGCCCTGCTGGCCGAGGCTGACCTGACCGGCAGGCGACGCACCCACCGGCCACCACGGATCCCTCGACGCGACGCCCAGCGGTTCTTCGAGGACCTCAAGGTCGGTGACCACGTGGTGCACCAGGTCCACGGGGTCGCCCGCTTCGAGGGCATGGTCACCCGCGCCATGGGCGGCGTGGAGCGCGACTACCTGCTGCTCGAGTACCGCGGCGGCGACAAGCTCTACGTGCCGTCGGACCAGATCGACTCGATCCGTCTCTACTCGGGCGGTGAAACCCCCAAGCTCAACAAGATGGGCGGCGCCGACTTCAGCCGCACCAAGGCCAAGGTCCGCTCGGCGGTTGCCGAGATCGCCCAGGAGCTGGTCGTCCTCTACCAGCGTCGTCTGGCCACACCCGGCCACGCCGCGGCGCCGGATACGCCGTGGCAGCGTGAGATGGAGCTGGCCTTCCCCTTCCAGGAGACCCCCGATCAGCTGTCGGCGATCGTCGCGGTCAAGGAGGACATGGAGTCCGGGGTGCCGATGGACCGTCTGGTGTGCGGTGACGTCGGCTTCGGCAAGACCGAGGTGGCTCTCCGCGCCGCCTTCAAGGCCGTCCAGGACGGTCGCCAGGTGGCGGTGCTCGTACCTACGACGCTGCTGGCCCAGCAGCACTTCCAGACGTTCTCGGAGCGGTTCGCCGGGTTCCCCGTACGGGTGGAGGTGCTGTCGCGGTTCCTGACCGCCGCTCAGGCTCGGGCGGTGGTCGACAAGGTCTCCTCCGGAGAGGTCGACGTCGTGATCGGTACCCACCGGTTGCTGTCGGGCGACCTGACGTTCAAGAACCTGGGCCTGTTGGTGGTCGACGAGGAGCAGCGCTTCGGCGTGTCGCACAAGGAGGCGATCAAGAAGTTCCGCGCCGAGGTCGACGTGCTGACCCTGAGCGCCACGCCGATCCCTCGCACGCTCGAGATGAGCCTGACCGGCATACGAGACCTGTCCTTGCTCAACACTCCGCCTGCCGACGCGCCAACCGATCCTCACCTACGTCGGTGAGTTCGACGAGCGTGCGGTCACCGAGGCGATCCGCCGGGAGCTGCTGCGCGAGGGGCAGGTCTTCTACGTCCACAACCGGGTGCGTGACATCGACGAGCAGGCCGCCCGGCTCTCCGAGCTCGTTCCCGAGGCACGCATCGCCGTCGCTCACGGTCAGATGGACGAAGGCAGCCTGGAGCAGGTCGTCGTGGACTTCTGGGAAGGCCGCTACGACGTGCTGGTGTGCACGACGATCATCGAGTCCGGCATCGACATGCCCACCGTCAACACGCTGGTCGTCGAGCGGGCCGACCTGCTGGGGCTGGGTCAGCTCCACCAGCTGCGAGGGCGGGTCGGTCGTGCCGGCCAGCGTGCCTACGCCTACCTGTTCTTCCCCCAGAACCGTGAGCTGTCCGAAGAGGCCTACGAGCGGCTCAAGACGATCGGCGAGGCGACCGAGCTCGGCTCCGGGTTCAGGATCGCCATGCGGGACCTCGAGATCCGCGGTGCCGGCAACCTGCTCGGCACCGGTCAGTCCGGCCACGTCGCCTCGGTCGGCTACGACCTGTACTGCCAGATGGTCAACGAGGCCATCTCAGCGCTCAACGGTGAGCCGGTGCCCGAACCCGAGGACATCGTCCTGGAGCTGCCCATGCCGGCGTTCCTGCCCCCGGACTACGTCGAGCGCGACGATCTGCGCCTCGACGCCTACCGGCGTCTGGCTTCGGTGCAGGACCGCGGCGATGTGGACGACATCGCCGCTGAGTGGGAAGACCGGTTCGGGCCGGTTCCGGAGCCCGCCGCCGCGTTGTTGCAGGTGGCCTACCTGCGAGCCGAATGCGTCCGCACCGGTGTGCGTGAGGTGACGGTCACCAAGAGCCCCGCCCTGTCGGGTGGGGGGCTGCTGGCCACGCTGTCGCCCATCACGCTGCCCCAGTCCAAGCAGATGCGCCTCGCACGGCTCTACAAGGGTGCGTCGTTCCGTGCCGAGGCCGAGGAGCTGCGTCTTCCGGTCAAGGGCGGCAAGGATCTCGCTACGGGCCTCGTCGCCGCGCTCGGCGAGCTCGTGGCGTCGCCCTCGGCAGCCGGCGCGCCAGGCTGAGAGGCAGCCCGTGCGGGTTCCGTGCCGTCACAGCGGTCGACCTAGCATCGGGACATGGCCCGATTCCGCCTCCTGTTGCCGGCCGCCGTCGCGGCGACCGCCCTTCTCGCCACGTCCTGTGGCGTCACCGCCGACACCACCGCCGCGTCGGTCGCCGGTGAGGACATACCGATCGACGACGTCACCACGCTCGTCGAGAGCCCGGCCTTCAACGGCGGCACCGAGTCTTCCGGCGGGTCGACCCAGGACGGCGACGTCGCCAGATCGGCTCTGCAGTTCCTGATCATGCGCCAGGTCTGGCTGTCCGAGGCCGAGCGGTGGGACCTCCAGATCGACGACTCGCTCAAGTCCCAGGTCGGCGAACAGCTCGACCAGGAGACCGCCCAGAGCGGACGGGAGCCTCTCGACGGCCGCCTCCGCGAGCTGGCGATCGACTACGGCACGGCCCAGCAGCTCGTCGTGGAGCGCCTAGCAGCGATAGACCCGTCCAACGTCGACGACCTGCGTCGCATGTACGACTCGACCCGCCTGAGCTGGCGGCGCGTGTGTCTGACCGTCGTCGAGATCCCCGTCGAGGCGGTCGAACGTGCCCGGGCCGCCCTCGAGGACGGTGCCACCGTCGACGACCTCGCCGAGCGGGTCAGCGGGGCCGAGCAGGTCGCCGACCCGTCGGGTGGCTGCTACACCGAGGCCGAGTTGATCCCCGAACTGCGCGACGACATGGCCGGTGCCCGCACAGGGGTGTCGCGTGGCGTCGTCCTCGTCGGCGATGACAGCAGCGGTCGTGTCGGCTACGCCTACCGGATCGAGACCCGCTCGCGGATCCCGTTCTCGGAGGCCCGTGAGGAGCTGTCCGAGCTCATCGCCGGCTTCGCCGGGCAGGGCGCGGCAGCCTGGGGTATCCGTCTGGCGCTGGCGGCCGACGTCAACCCGCGCTACGGCTCCGGGGTGGCTCGCGGCAGCAACGGTTTCGTCGTGATCCCTCCCGAGAAGCCTGAGCTTCCCCGCTCCGAGGTCCTCGACCGGGCGCTCGAAGCGGCGGCTGCGGTCCGCGACGAGTCCGCCGGCGTGGGTTCGGCCGACGCCGGCGGCTGAGCGATGAGCGGCGGCGGGTGCCCACCCGTCGTGCACGTCGTCGGGCTGGGACCCGGCGGTGTCGACCTGGTCACCGCGGGCACGCTCGAGCTGATCGACGCCAACCCGCACGCGTACCTGCGGACGCGGCGACATCCCGCTGCATCGCTGCTGGCTGATGCCACGAGCTTCGACGACGTCTACGACCGGGCCGATCGGATCGAGGACGTGTACCCGGCGATCGTCGAAGCGCTCGTCGACGCTGCGCAGCGCCACGGAGAGGTCGTGTACGCCGTGCCGGGATCTCCGCTCGTGGCGGAGCACACCGTAGAGCTCCTGCTGGGCGACCCGCGGGTACGTACGGTCACCCACGCGGGTTTGTCGTTCCTCGACCTGACCTGGGTCAGACTCGGGGTCGACCCGGTGGAGATGGGCGCCCGCCTGGTCGACGGTCACCGCTTCGCGGTCGAAGCAGCGGGGGAGCGGGGACCGCTGCTCGTGGCCCAGTGCGACTCGCGGTTCGTGTTGTCAGACATCAAGCTGTCGGTCGAGGACGCACCCGACGAGCCGGTCACCGTGCTGCAACGCCTGGGTCTGCCCGACGAGTCCGTGAGACAGCTCAACTGGTGGGACCTGGACCGCGAAGTCGAACCGGACCACTTGACCTCGGTCTGGATACCGGACCTCGGAACGCCCGTGGGCGCCGAGGTGGTGCGCCTGGACGAGCTCGTGCGTCGACTGCGCGTCGAAGACCCGTGGAAGGCCGCACAGACCCATGACTCGCTGAAGCGGTACCTGCTCGAGGAGTCCTACGAGGTGTTCGAGGCGATCGACGACCACGACCCCGACTCAGGCCACGGCGCCGATGAGCTGTGCGCGGAGCTCGGCGATCTTCTCTACCAGGTCGTGTTCCACTCGGCGATCGCAGCCGAGGCCGGCTGGTTCACCCTCGCCGATGTGGCCTCGGGGATGCACGACAAGCTGGTGCGCCGTCATCCACACGTCTTCGACCCCGGGTACGACCGGACCCCCGAGGTGCACGAGCTGATCGCCGCGTGGGAGTCGGACAAGCGCGCCGAGATGGGGCGCGGCTCGATCATGGACGGGATCCCAACCGCCATGCCGGCGCTCGCGCGGGCGCTGAAGGTCTTGCGCAAGGCCGAGAGCATCGACCCGCAGCCCCGGAGCGGTCAGCTTGCCCAGGACCAGCCGGCCCACGACCAGCCGGCCGCGGATCCGGGAACGCTCGGACGGGCGTTGTGGGCGCTGGTCGAGTCCGCTCACGCGGCTGGTCTCGACCCCGAGGACGCACTGCGGGTCGAGACCGACCGACGCATCGCCACGCTGCGCGACCTCGAGCGGCGCTCCGGCTGACGATCCGCCGTCGGCTGCTCGACATGAGCGGCACGGCTCCGGCACCGTAGAGTCACCCCCATGCCAGAACCGCTGCAGATCGCTCCCGCCACCGGCCGACTGGGGATCCTCACCCCCGGGATGGGTGCCGTCGCCTCGACGGCTTACGCGGGCGTGCTCGCCGCCCGCCAGGGGCTGGCCGAGCCGATCGGGTCGCTCTCCCAGATGGCGCACATCCGGCTGGGGGAGCGCGACGAGGGCCGCAACCCTCTGATCCGGGACTTCGTGCCCCTCGCCGGTCTGGACGACGTCGTGTTCGGTGGTTGGGACCCGATCTCGCCCAACGCGCTCGAGGCGGCTCGCACCTCGGGCGTGCTCGACGAGCGCGACCTGGCTCCGCTGTCGGGTGAGCTCGAGGGCATCAACGCCATGTCGGCGGTGTTCGACCAGCGCTGGGTCAAGAAGCTCGACGGTGTGCGGGTCAAGTCCGGTGAGTCGAAGTGGGATCTGGCCCAACAGGTGATCGCCGACATCGAGACGTTCCGCATCGAGAACGAGTGCGATCGCCTGGTCATGGTCTGGTGCGGTTCGACCGAGGCCTACCAGGAGCCCACCGCGGTGCACGACACCGTCGAGTCGTTCGAGGCGGGCCTCAAGGCCAACGACCCGAACATCTCGCCGAGCCAGATCTACGTGTACGCGGCGCTCACCAGCGGGGTGCCGTATGCGAACGGGGCGCCGAACCTGTCGATCGACCTGCCGTGCATGGAACAGCTCGCGAGCGAGCGAGGCGTGCCGGTGACGGGCAAGGACTTCAAGACCGGCCAGACGCTCATGAAGACGATCCTGGCGCCCGGTTTCAAGGCCCGGATGCTCGGCATGCGCGGCTGGTACTCGACGAACATCCTCGGCAACCGCGACGGCGAGGTCCTCGACGATCCCGAGAACTTCAAGACCAAGGAGGTGTCGAAGCTGGGTGTGCTCGACACGATCCTGCAGCCCGAGGTGTACCCCGACCTGTACGGCAACATCGACCACGTAGTGCGCATCAACTACTACCCGCCCCGCGGTGACAACAAAGAGGGCTGGGACGCCATCGACATCTTCGGGTGGATGGGCTACCCGATGCAGATCAAGGTCGACTTCATGTGCCGCGACTCGATCCTGGCTGCGCCGATCGTGTTGGACCTGGCGTTGTTCTTGGACCTGGCCCAGCGCGCCGGGCAGTCGGGGGTCCAGGAGTGGCTGAGCTTCTACTGGAAGGCACCCCAGGCCGCCGGAGGAGTCCCGCCCGAGCACGACATCTTCATCCAGCAGACCAAGCTGAAGAACACGCTGCGCGAATGGATGGGCGAGGCGCCCGTGACCCACTCCGAAGCGGGCTGAGTTCTCGACGGTCGGTCCCGCGGCAACCCGGCCGCCGGCCTTCAGTCGAAGCGGGCCCACATGAGGATGCGTTTGAACCCGTAGAAGTAGGGCGCAGCGTCGAGCAGCTCCTCGGCGAGCAGTGACCGGTAGCGGGAGTCGAACTCGCTGAACTGCTCGTCGTCGAGCACGGCGCGCACCCTGTTGAGGGCGGTTCCTCCCGTCCAGTCGGCAACGGCCGAGACGTCGGGCATCTCCATCCCGTACACCTCGAGGCGCACCATCTGCTCGTCCGCTCCGAGGTGCCACAGCAGCTCGGCGTACCTCTCGGGTGAGAGGACCGACAGCAGCGGGTCGGGCGGGGGAGCGCCGTTGAGCAGGGAGAAGAACGGCTCCGAGTGGAGAACCTCGGTGATGGCGAGATGCGAGGGGTGATCCGGGTTCGCAGGGACCTGCACGGCGAGCTGGCCGCCCGCGCGCAGGCGGGATCGCCAGTCAGCGAGCACACGGGCATGGTCGGGCACCCACTGCAACGACGCGTTGGCGATGATGATGTCCCAGTTGCCGCTGATCTCAGCACCGCCCAGGTCGGCGAGGTCTCCCAGAACCAGATCCAGGCGGTCCTCGCCACGCTCGTCGGCCAGGCGACGGGCTGTGGAGAGCATGGCGGTCGAGCTGTCGAGGCCCAGCGCCCGGCTGACCTCGGTGGAGTCGATCGCCTCGCTGGTCAGCTCGCCCGTACCGCAGCCCAGGTCGAGCAGCCGCCCGCCGGGTCTGGACTCGACCAGGGTCAGCAGATCACGGAACGGTACGTTGCGCTGCTCACGGAAGCGGTGGTAGCGGTCCGGGTCCCACGAGTCTGTGGCCATGGGGAGAGCCTACCCCACTTGTCTGCAACTTGTATTGATATCGGGTGGCGCGGCGAGGTCCGCCCGCTGCGCCAGAATGATCGCAATGGTCGCCACAGCGCGTCGCGTCGCGCCCCGGAAGCTGGGCTATCAGCCCTCGCTCGACGGCTTGCGCGGCGCTCTCGGTGATGGCGGTCATCCTCTACCACGCAGATGTCTCGTGGATGCCCGGCGGGTTCCTCGGGGTCGAGGTCTTCTTCGTCGTCTCGGGCTTCCTCATCACGTCGCTGCTGCTCGAGGAGCGATCCCAGAGCGGCACCGTCGACCTGCGTCACTTCTGGATCCGGCGTGCCCGTCGACTGCTACCCGCGCTCTACCTGCTGCTCGCGGTGGTCTCGGCCGCATCGATCCTCGTCTACCACGACGCCGCCGGCCGGCTCGGCGGAGACGTCCTCGCCGCGCTCACCTACGTCTACAACTGGTGGCAGATCTACCTGGACGAGTCGTACTTCGCCCAGGCGGGTCGACCGCCGCTGCTCCAGCACCTCTGGTCGCTCGCGGTCGAGGAGCAGTTCTACCTGGTGTTCCCGCCGTTGTTCGCGTTGGGACTGGTGAAGCTGGGCCACGTGAGGCTCCGCTGGGCCGTCTTCGCCACGGCGCTCGGGTCGGCGTTGCTGATGGCGGTGTTGTTCCGTGAAGGCACCGACACGAGCTTCATCTACTACGCCACGTTCACCCGTCTCTCTGGACTGCTCCTCGGGGCGTTCCTGGCGATGGTCTGGGCGCCTTGGCGGTCCAGCACCATGGCAGCCCGACAGGCCGGGCCTGCTCTCGATGCAGTTGGTGCGGTCATGGTCGTGGTGCTCGCGTGGTTCATGCTTCGGGTCAACGCGTTCGACCCGTTCATCTACCGCGGCGGCTTCCTGCTGCTCGACCTCGTCTGCATTGCGTTGATCGCCGTGCTCGTGCACCCCGCGACGCGGCTGTCCGCCCCTCTCGCATGGGCTCCGCTGGTCTGGGTCGGGGTGAGGTCCTACTCCCTTTACCTGTGGCACTGGCCGATCTTCATGGTCACCAGGCCGGGGCTCGACGTCCCACTCAGCGGCATGGCGCTGTTCGTCTTCCGCATGGCGTTGACCTTCGGAGCGGCCGAGTTGTCGTTCCGCTACGTCGAGACACCCCTGCGCAAGGGGGCGATCGGCCGCTGGTACGACGACGTCCGCTCCAGTGGCGGTGAGCGGCGCCGCATCCTTGCCGGTCGGGGCATGACGGTCGGGGCGGTGTTCGGCGTGCTCGTCATACTGCTCGGAGTCGGGCTGTACCGGGCGAGCACCAGCGCGGACCGAGCCGCGATCGAACTGGCGGCGACCGCCGGTGACGGCTCGGACCTGGCGAGCATCCCGACCGCGGACCCGGGTGACGACCCGTCGGCACCGGTCAGCACCGAGGCCACGACCACCGCACCGGCGCCGGAGACGACCACCGCTGGCGCAGGGTCGGGGGTCGTGGACGCAACGGCCACCACCCAGGCACCGGTGACAGCGGCACCAGCGACCACGGTCGCGGCCGGCCAGACCAACGCGGTCGCAGTGGGTGACTCGGTGATGCTCGGGGCCCAGTCGGCGTTGGTTTCGGCCATGCCGGGCATCCGCGTGGACGCCAAGGTCGGCAGGCAGTTCAACGCGGTGAGTGACGTAGTCGGCTGGTACGCGTCAGAAGGCCTGATCCCCGGACCGCTCGTGGTGCACGCCGGGACGAACGGCACCTTCTCCGACGCCGACCTGGATCGGATGATCGAGCGTGCAGGGGACCGCAGGATCCTGCTGGTCAACGCCAGGGTCGCTCGCCCGTGGCAGGGGCTCGTCAACGAACGCCTGGCGGCGGCCGCCCGGCGACACCCCAACGCCGTCCTGGTCGACTGGTACTCGCTCGCGTCGGCCAACCCGCAGTGGTTCGCAGCCGACGGAGCCCATCTCCGCCCCGACGGAGCCAGGGCGTTCGCGGAGCTGATCCGCTCGCACCTCTGACCGCGGAGTGAAGACCGCCCAGCGACCTTGCCCGTGCCCGCCGGGGCCCGGGCCCGCGATTCCGTGTCGGGTCACCGGGCTGGCATGATTCGGGCGGTAGTTTTCGGAGTCGTCCGAGGGCGGCGGCAACCAGTGCGAGGAGTCGGCACGCGTGAGCATCATCGAGGGAATCGTCGGTCGCGAGATCCTGGACTCCCGTGGCAACCCCACGGTCGAGGTCGAGGTCGAGCTCGACTCGGGCGCGGTCGGACGCGCGCAGCGGTCCCCTCGGGTGCATCGACCGGCGCGCTTCGAGGCCGTCGAGCTGCGCGACGGCGACGCCGAGCGATACCTGGGCAAGGGCGTCCAGCTGGCCGTCGAAGCGGTCAACGACGAGATCGCCGACGTGATCATCGGCTTCGACGCCCTCGACCAGCGCGACATCGACAGGGTCCTGATCGAGCTCGACGGCACCGACAACAAGGCCCGCCTCGGGGCGAACGCCATCCTCGGCGTCTCGCTCGCGGTCGCCAAGGCAGCCGCCCACGAGCTCGACGTCCCGCTGTACCGCTACGTCGGCGGGCGCCAACGCGCACGTGCTGCCCGGTGCCGATGCTCAACGTGATCAACGGTGGTGAGCACGCCGACAACAACGTGGACCTCCAGGAGTTCATGATCATGCCGGTCGGTGCCGCGTCGTTCTCCGAGGCGCTGCGGTGGGGCGACCGAGGCGTACCACACGCTCAAGAAGGTCGCTGCACGAGCGGGGCCTGTCCACCGCCATCGGCGACGAGGGCGGCTTCGCCCCGAACCTGGCGTCCAACGAAGAGGCCGTGACCGCTGCTGGTCGAGGCGATCGAGCAGCGCCGGCTACACGCCCGGGCGAGCGAGATGTGCGATCGCCCTCGATGCGGCGTCGACCGAGTTCTTCAGCGACGGCGCCTACGTACCTGGCCGGCGAGGGCCGCTCGCTCGAGCCCTGCCGAGTATCGCCGACTACCTGGCCGACCTGTGCGACCGCTACCCGATCGTGTCGATCGAGGACGGCATGGCCGAGGAGGACTGGGACGGCTGGGCGGCTGCTCACCCAGAAGCTCGGCGGCCGGGTGCAGCTCGTCGGCGACGACCTGTTCGTCACCAACTCCGAACGCCTCGCGTCGCGGCATCGACCGCGGCGTCGCCAACTCGATCCTGGTCAAGGTGAACCAGATCGGTTCGCTCACCGAGACGCTCGAGGCGGTCGAGCTCGCCACCCGCCACGGCTACACGTCGGTCATGTCGCACCGTTCTGGCGAGACCGAGGACGTCACGATCGCCGATCTGGCCGTCGCCACCAACTGCGGTCAGATCAAGACCGGTGCCCCGGCGCGCTCGCGACCGTGTCGCCAAGTACAACCAGCTGCTGCGCATCGAGGAGCAGCTCGGCGCTTCGGCGGTGTACCACGGTCAGCGCCGCGCTCGCTCCGGTAGGCGGTGTCCGCTGACCGTGTCTCTCTCCCCGCGCCGGCAGACCGTGCTCGTCGTGCTCGCACTCGCACTGGTCCCGGTGGCCGTGCTGGCTGTGCCGGCGCGGGCCTATCTCGCCCAGCGGGGCGTACTCGGCGACCGCGAAGCGGCGCTCGCCGAGCTCGAGCGGTCCAACGACGAGCTCGAAGGCCGCCTGGAGCATCTCGGGGATCCGGGCGAGATCGAACGGATCGCCCGACGCGACTACGGCCTCGTGGCCGCCGGCGAGGAGTCGTACGCGATCCTGCCGCCCGCCACCGCCGGGGTGGTGCTGCCCGGCGGCTGGCCTTTCGACCGGATCAGCGGTCCGTTCGCACGGGCCGCGACCGGTGGCTCCTGAGCTGCACGACGACGCTGTCGTCGCGGAGCTGCTCGGACGTCCACCACGCGGCGACTTCAAGGTGGTCGTGCGTGACGCTGCTGGTGTTCCGGTGGTGATCCGCAACGCCCCTCTGCTCGACGACGGCACCCCGATGCCCACCCGCTACTGGCTGGTCGACCGTGACCTGAACCGGCGGATCGGAAGGCTCGAGGCCGCCGGCGGTGTGCGTGAAGCAGAATCCGCGGTCGACCCGGACGAGCTGGCCGCGGCGCACGAGCGATACCGCGCCGAGCGTGAATCTGCGCTGCCCGACGACTGGGACGGTCCCCGCCCCTTCGGCGGCGTCGGCGGCACCCGCCGAGGGGTCAAGTGCCTGCACACCCACTACGCCTGGTACCTCGCGGGCGGCCAGGACCCCGTGGGCGCCTGGGTGCACACCCGACTGGCCGAGCAAGGAGAACCCCGATGAACGGACCGCTCTACGCCGCGGTGGACTGCGGCACCAACTCGACACGTCTGCTCATCTCGGACGGGACGACCCAGATCGAACGCCACATGCGCGTCACCCGCCTCGGAGCTGGCGTCGATCGCAGCGGGCGGCTGGACCCCGAGGCGATCGAACGGACCTTGTCGGTCATGCGCGACTACCGACTGATCATGGACCGCTACGACGTCGAGGGCGTGCGGATCGCGGCCACCTCGGCGTCGCGGGACGTGTCGAACCGCGCCGACTTCTTCGGCCCGGCCACCGACATCCTGAGAGCCGAACCCGAGCTGATCAGCGGGTCCGAGGAAGCGCGGCTCAGCTTCGAGGGGGCGACCGCCGACCTACCGGAGGGCGGGCGGACCCTGGTCGTGGACATCGGCGGGGGCTCGACCGAGTTCGTGGTCGGTGTCGACGACCTCGAGGAGTCGCTCTCGACCGACATGGGCTGTGTGCGCATGACCGAGAAGTACCTCCACGGCGACCCACCACGTCCCGAGGAGCTGTCGAACTGCCTGGGTGAGGTCGAACAGCACCTCGACGACGTGGCGCGTGAGGTACCCGGCGCCGCAGGCGCGGTGAGATTCGTCGGCCTGGCCGGCACGGTGACCACGGTCGCCGCGGTGGAGATCGGCCTCGCCGAGTACGACCGTGACGCCATCCACCACTTCGTGCTCACCCGGGAAGCGGCCGAGGACGTGTTCCGGACCCTCGCAACCGAGGCGGTCGACGACCGCCGCCACAACCCGGGACTGGATCCGGGTCGGGCCGACGTGATCGTCGGCGGGTGCTGCATCCTGGTCGGCATCTTCCGCTACTTCGGATTCAGCGAGTGCATCGTGAGCGAGGCCGACATCCTCGACGGGCTGATCCTGTCGCAGCTCCGGCAGGGGTGAGCGCCCGGGTGAGTCGATAGGCTCCCGACGGTGCTGCGCCGCAAGCCGACATACGACCCGATGAGCTCGGTCGCCCTGCTGCACGGACGCCGGGTCCTGCTGCGTCCGCTCACACTGCACGACTTCGATGAGTGGCGCGAGGTACGGCGTCGATGCCACGACTGGTTGACCAGGTGGGAGCCGCGGCGCATACCCGGGCAGCCGGACACCGTGGAGGACCGCCAGGCGTTCTCGGCGCGTTGCTCGGTGCGCATGCGTGAGATCCAGCTGGGGACCGGGTACGGGTTCGCGATCTTCGTGGACGGATCCTTCGCCGGCGAGATCAATGTCAACTCGATCCACCGCGGAGCTCATCAGAGTGCCTATGTCGGCTACTGGATCGATCAGGGTCTCGCCGGTCAGGGCTACATGCCCGAGTCGGTCGTGGCGGTGCTGCAGTTCTGCTTCGAGCAACTGCTCCTGCACCGCGTGCAGATCTCGGTGATACCCCGCAACGAGGCGAGTCGCCGGGTCGTGGAGAAGCTAGAGATCCGCGACGAGGGCATCGCCCAGCGCTACCTCGAGATCAACGGCGTGTGGGAGGACCACATCCGCTACGCCATGACGATCGAGGAGTGGCACGTCCGACGTGACGAGCTGCTCACCGAGTGGATCTGGTAGCGCTCCACCACAGGGATACGTCCGGGTCGGAGTGAGTCAGGTCGCCCCTGAGATCCGTGCCTGGAGCTGTGCCAGACGTTCGGCGAACGCCGGTTCGTCCATGGACCAGAGTTGGTCGACCAGCTCCCGGTCCACCGCTGCGGCGTGATCGACGATCGAGGCCATGTCGGAGATCGTCGCTCGGGCGCGCACGGCGAGCTCGCGGGGCGCGCCGGCCGCCCTGGCCGCCATGGCGACAGCTTCGGCGAGCAGGTCGTCGTCCGGTACGCAGCGCCAGACGAGTCCGATGCGCTCCGCCTCGTTGCCGTCCAGGCGTTCACCGAAGACGACCATGGCGTTGGCAGCCTGTGAGCCGACGAGCCTGCGCAGCATCCAGGTGTGACCACCGCCGGGGTGGATGCCCAGGTCCAGGAAACGGGTGTCGAAGCGGGCCGATCGCCCTGCCAGGCGTACGTCGGTCGCCAGAGCCAGGTTCATGCCTGCACCCACCGCGGCACCGTTGACGGCAGCGATCGTCGGCAGCGTCGACGCCGCGACACGCAGGAACCCCTGGTAGATCGCCAGTAGGCCGTCGCGTCGTGAGTCACCCAGCTGCGTCAGGTCGGCACCCGCGCAGAAGGCGGGTGCGGTGCCGGTGACGACGATCGCTCCCACCTGTGGGTCGGATTCGATGTCGTCCATGGCAGCGCTCAGCTCGGCGCACAACTCCAGGCTGAGGGCGTTGCGCCGGATGTGGTCGTCGAGGGTCAGGATCGCGACCGATCCGTCCCGTTCGGTGCGGATGAAGGACACGTCGGCTCTCCTGTTCGGCAGTTCTGGCGGATGGCGGAGGCGGGCCCGTGGAGGCTCGGAGCTCGCGGGAGTCCGACGAGCGGGTACGGTGCCTCGCCGTGAGGTTCCTCGTGCTCGCCGAACAGTACCCGTGGCCTGCTGTGGACGGATACCGCCAGCGTCTCGAGCACATGATCGCCGGACTCGGCAGGGTCGGGTCGGTCGAACTGATCACGATCGACCGTCACCCCGCCGGTCGCGACTCGCCGTCGGACGCGCTGGCGGACCCACCGGCGGTCGTCACCGACGCCGTGGCTGTACCTGCGGGCACCCCGGCGGGGGTCCGTGAGTGGCTGCCCGGCTGGCTCAGCGGAAGCATGCCACGACGGGTCCTGATGCCCGACTGGTCGGGGGTGGCGGCGGAGCTGCACGAGCGGCTGGTCTCGGGAGAGCCGGTAGATCTGATCTGGTACTCCCACGTCGACACCTGGTTCCCGCTGCACCAGGTCACCGAGCGTGCGGTCCCGCAGCGTCGCGACGGCGCGCACGCACCGGCGACGATCGTCGACTTCGACAACCTGGAGAACCTGGCGCTGCGCCTGCGACGCTCGACCCCGCCTCGTCTCGATCCCGGTGCAGGGGCGGCCGGCAAGGTGCGCACGCTCGGTCGCTGGGCCGTCTCACGCGGCTTCGACCTTGTGGACGAACGCCGTTGGGACCGGACTCAGCGCGCGTGTGCCGATGCCGTCGACCACGTTGTGGTCTGCAGCGAGCTCGACGTCGGGCGGTCGGGTTGTTCGAACGTCGTGCAGATCGGCAACGGGGCGAGCGCTCCGGCGCGGCCCCACGCCGACCGCCGCGGGCTGCGCGGGTCGGATCCGACCATGTTCTTCGTGGGCGCGCTCGACTACGAGCCGAACAGCGAGGCGGTCGAGTGGTTCGTCCGAGAGGTGCTCGACGACGTCAGAGCGGCAGTACCTGCTGCTCGTTTGCGGGTCGTCGGTCGCGGTGCTGAGCGTGTCGAGTGGGTACGCGGTCGGCCGGGTGTCGACCTGGTCGGCCCTGTCGACGATCTGGGCGAGGAGCTCGATCGCGCGGACGTGTCGGTCGTGCCGATCAGGGTGGGTGCGGGCACCCGCCTGAAGGTCGTCGAGGCGCTCGCCAACCGCCTGCCGATCGTCACCACAGCCGTCGGGTGCGAGGGGATCGATCTGGTCGACGGCGTGCACGCGCTCATCCGCGACGACGCGGCAGGTTTTGCCGCTGGCTGTGTGGGCCTCCTGTCGGACGGCGAGTTGCGCCAGCGTATGGCCGAGGCCGGCGCGGAGCTGTTCGAGCGGCGCTACGACTGGGACGGAATCGAGGCGGCGGTCGCGGACCTCGCGTTGTCGACGATCAGCGAGGCGAGAGAAGCTCAGGAGCGGTCGCGCAAAACCGCCGGCGAGTGACGGAAGAACTGCTCTACGTCACGCTCGTAGCGGTATGTCGGTTCGCTGCCACCGACGGTCTGTCGTAGCCGGTGTGCCTCGATGAACGCCTGGATCGCCTCGGCCGAGGTGTAGTCGTAGCGGAAACCGAAGTTCTTGAGCCGGCTGTTGTCGACCCCCCGGCCGTACCGGAGCAACCCGTCGTACTCGTCGGGCACGTCGACCACACCGAACGTGCGGAACGGGCTGGTCAGCAGCGTGCTGCCGATCGGCGGTAGGGCGATCGTGCGCTTGGCACAGAGCTTGGCGACCTCGGACCACGGCAGGAGGCCGTCGCCTGCGACGTTGAACACGCCAGGAAGGTCGTGGTCGAACGCGAACAGGATCGATCGGATGACGTCGTCCTCGTGCACGAACTGGAACCGAGGGTCGAAGCCGAACACCGACGGCACTATCGGCAGCTTCAACAGCCGGGTCAGAGGGGTTTCGATCTCGGCCCCGATGACGTTCGAGAATCGCATGAGAGCGACGTTGATGTGCGGGTTGTCCTCGGCGAAGTCACGCACGTAGCTCTCGACAGCATCGAGGCTGCGCTCGATGGGCATGCGCGGTGGTCGTGAGCGGGGAGTGTCCTCGGTGAACCAGACGGGATCCTCCGGTGCACAGCCGTAGACCATCGTCGAGGACTTCACGATCACGTTGCGCACGGTCGACGCCGGCGACGACGCCGCGGCGAACAGGTTCATCGTGCCGATCACGTTGATCTCGTGCATCGCCCGGCGTGACATCTGGGTCGGGTCGACCACGAGGAACGTGTGGATGATCGTGTCGACCTGGGTGGCGCGCACGATGCGCGAGAGGATCGAGTAGTTGGCGTCGACGCGCACGTACTCGGTTCGCTCCAGCTCGACGGTCGGCTCCGTCGTGTCGAGCCCGACGATCACCTCGACAGAGGGGTCGCTCTCGAGCGCCTGCGCGACCCGACCGCCCCAGAACGTGCCCAGACCGGTGACGAGCACCCGACGCGGGTGCTTTCCGACGACGGTGGCGCTCATCCGAACCACACCGATCGCCGGGTGCGCAGCATCTCGTAGAGCGCCGCTTGGATGCGGTCACGTATGGATTCGGACTCGTCCATGATCCTCGAGCGTGAGTAGCGCTCCTGGCCTGACGGGACGTCGAAGTACACCGGATCGAGCACCTTCAGCTTGAACTTGGCGGGGAAGTACGCAACTGCGCCGAGGGGCCCGGCGACGAGCATGTTGGCGGTGACGGGCATGTAAGGGATGCCGAGGGCGCGGGCCAACGACGGGATCCGGAACATGGTCGGCATGGATTCCTCTGCGCCGACCACTGCGATCGGCACGACCGGAACCCCGGACCGCATGGCGATCTCGACGAACCCGCCGCGCCCGAAGCGGCGCAGCTGGTAGCGCTCGTCGAAGGTCTTGGCCGGGCCCTTGGCCCCCTCGGGGAAGACCAGCACCAGCTGGCCCTGGTCGTGCAGCAGCCGATATGCGTTGTCCGGGTGGGCGGGCAGCCCGCCGAGGCGGTTCCACAGGGTGCCGATGACGGGCAGGGTCCGGAAGAAGTTGTCGGCCAGCCCGTAGCACGGGCGCTCGAGCTCGGTCTCGATGCCGTGCATGATCACCGGTGCGTCAGACGGGATGGCGCCGGCGTGGTTCGCGACGAGCAGCGCTCCGCCGTCGGTCGGGATCTTCTCCAGGCCGTCCCACTCGGCGCGGAACCAGTGCCTGTACATCGGGTCGTAGAGCTTCCGGGCGAGCTCACGCATGTGCTCGGAGCGGCCCCACTCGTTGACGTCGCTGATGCGACCCTCCTCGAGGGCGTCGGGGTCGTCCATGTCGAAGCGGACAGGCAGCCGGTGATCTGCCGCGAGCTCCGTGCGCAGGACCTGTACCTCGTCAGCGGTGGTGACCGTCGTCCGTCTCGTGGGCTCTTCCTCGTGTCCCTGGGGCGATGCCATGGCGTCATGCTAAACCCGCTCCGCGTGTCACAGGAGAGTGTTCGTCCAGCCCTGGTGGCACTTGGCCACCGTGACTTCCGTCGCTTCTGGCTTGCCGCGCTCGTATCCAACACGGGCGGCTGGATGCAGAACGCAGCCGTGCCCTACGTGACGTTCCAGTTGACTGGCAACGCCGGAGACGTCGGCATCACCGGCCCGAGGGCGGAGGGAGGCTGGCCGGTGTGCGCCGCGGTGTGACGCACGTGCGGTCGAGCCCCGCGATTCTGGCCTGATGTGTGGCGATCGTCGCCGTCGCCGGCCTGGGTAGCCCCCTGTTCAGCTATCTGGCGGTCTACGGCGAGTCGGTGTTCGGCGTCGAGGGGCTCCGCCTCGGGATGCTGTTCGGTGCAGCCGGTGTCGGTTCGGTGCTGTTCACGCCGTTGCTGTTGTCGGTTGCCCCACGCCTGTCACGATCCGTTCTGCTGAGCGCCGCGATGCTCTTCTACGGGACGTCGGTGGCCGCCATGGGCTTCGCTCCGACGTTCGCGGCGGCGATCGTCGTCCTCGTCTGCTTCGGAGGCGCCTACCTGTCGATCGCGTCGACGATCAACACGACGATCCAACTGGTCGTCCGTGAGGACCTGCGAGGCGTGGTGATCGCCATCTACCTGATGTGTCTGACCGGAGCCCTGCCAGTCGGGATCTTCGTGTGGGGAGCGGCAGCCGACCGCGTGGGGATCCGCCCTACGACCGTTGCGGCAGGTGCACTGCTGGTCGCGGTCACCGTGGTGTTCGTCCTGACCGGGCGGTTCTCGATGATGGCCGCGGCAGACACCGCCCGCGACGCTGCCGGCAGCTCGCAGCCACCACCTCAGGGTCGGGTGCGCCGCGAGCTCAGCGACTGAAGAAGTCGGCCATCCAGGCGACGGTACGCGCACCGTCGACAGGGCCGTCGAGCGTCCCCATGGCCTCGTCGACGACCTCGTCGCCGATGATCGAGCGGCGGCGTTCCATGAGGATCCGCGACAGTTCGGGCACGAACTCGGGGTGCCCCTGCACGCAGAACACACGGTCCCCGATCCGGTACGCGCCGACCGGGCAGTAGTCGGAGGTCGCGATGACCTCTGCGCCTTCGGGCAGGCGTGTCACCTGGTCCCGGTGGCTCATCAACAGGCGCATCTCGGCGACGTGCCCCATCCACGGTGCAGGCGCCACGACCTCGAACGACTTGACGCCCACACCCCAGCCGACGGCGGCCGGCTCGACCTTGCCTCCGAGCGCCTGGGCGGTCAGCTGGTGACCGAAGCAGATGCCGACCAGTGGCCCCCCGTCGGCGACGATGCGCCGGACCAGTTCCTCGAGGTCGTGGATCCAGTCCTCGTCGTCGTAGGTGCTGTGGCGTGAGCCCGACACGATCCAGCCGTCGTAGTCGTCCAGGTCGTCGGGCAGCTCGCCGCGGGCTGCTTCGAAGACGGTCAGCTCCATGCCGGCCGGGCTGAACACGGCGGGGTAGAGGTCGGTGTAGTCGCCGACCTGGGCCGCGACGTCGTCGTCGAGGTGGTCGCAGAGCAGCAGGCCGATGCGCAGGGGAGTGGTCATCGGAACGAGAACATCGGCTCGGTGTCGTCCAGCTGTGAGACCAGGCGGCCGCGGCGCCGGAGCTCAGGAAGCAGGCCCTCGCCGCAGCGGTAGGCCTCTTCCAGGTGCGGGTAGCCCGAGAGGATGAACTCCTCGATCCCGAGCGCCGCGTACTCCTCGATCCGGTCGGCCACCTCTTCGTGGCTGCCGACGATCGCCGTGCCTGCGCCGCCGCGCACGAGCCCGACACCGGACCAGAGGTTCGGGTACACCTCGAGTGCTCGGGGGTCGTCGGGCACGCCTTCGGCCCCTGCCGCCGCCGACATCTCGGCCATACGCCGCTGACCCTCGGATTGTGTCGAGGCGAAATCGACACGAGCGGCACGAACAGCGGCGGGGTCGATGCCGGCCATGAGGCGTGCCGCCTCGGCCCATGCTTCCTCGCTCGTGTCGCGGGCGATCACGTGGAAGCGTGCGCCGAAGCGCAGCGGCCGGTTCGCCGGGCGGCCGGCCTCCGCTGCCAGATCGCGCATCCGATCCAGACGCTCGGCGATCATGTCGGGAGTCTCGCCCCAGGCCAGGTACACGTCCACGTGTCGTGCGGCGACGGCCTCGGCCGCGGGCGAAGCGCCACCGAAGTAGATCTCAGGCAGAGGCGTGGGCGCCTTGCGGGTCGTCGCTGCCTTCACGTCGTAGTGCTCGCCGGTCAGGTCGAACGGCTCTGCACCCCATGCCCCGTACATGACTTCCAGGAACTCGGCGGAGCGGGCGTAGCGGTCCTCCTTGGAGCTGTGGTCACCGAAGCGGGCGAGCTCGGCCGGCTCGGCGCCGATGACGATGTTGACCAGCAACCGTCCGCCGGACATGCGCTGGTAGGTCGAGGCCATCTGTGCCGCGGTGGTCGGGCTGAGCAGCCCGGGACGGAAGGCGACCAGGAACTTCAGGTGCTTCGTGAGCGGGATCAGCGACGCTGTTGCGATCCAGGCGTCCTCGCAACCGGTGCCGCAAGGGGTGAGGACGGCGTCGAAACCCAGGTCGTCACACGCCGTCGCTACCTGTGCCAGGTAGGAGTGCGAAGGCGCCCGGCGGTTGGAGTCCTCGCCGGTCGGCAGGATGTCGCTGCTGTCGCCCCCGGTGGGCAGGAACCAGTGGATCTTCAGGTCGGAGACCTTGGATTTGGACATTCGATGCTCCGGGCGGCCGGTGTCGGTCGAGCCGACACGATCAGCCGGCACGATCAGCCGGCACGACCAGCCGGCACGACCAGCAGAGTGTGGGGCGAGTTCGCCGTCGAGCGCCAGATTCGGGCTCGGGGCCGAACCTCGCTGCCCCAGCATTCCGAGTGTCAGATCCAGCCACTCTGACTGTCAGACCCCGGTGGGAGAGTGGGCCCATGTCCAGCGAGGTCCGATCCCGACGGCTCCAGGCCGTGCCCGACCCACCAGCTGCCGCAGTCACTGACGTCGCTCACACGAGCGCGGTCCAGTTCTCCGATGCTGTCCGCCGGGTGGTTGGCGTCGCCCGTCGGGGCCGGCTCTCGGCTCCGGTGTTCCGCTCCCCGCCGCGGCTCGTCGGGGTCGATCGGTCGATCCGCCGCCGGGCGAACGGCACGGTGGTGGTCGCGGTGCGGCGCCTGGGACGCCCGTTGGCCGCCGTCCAGGCCGACATCATCGAGGGCGTCGTGGCGGCCAACGCACTCGACGGGAGTCGTGCGGACCGGTTCCGCCACGCTGCTTGGCAACAGCTCGTCGTCACGTCGGTCGGTCCGCCCGCCAATCCGCAGGCTGATCCGCCGGCTCCACGTCGAGTGGCCTGACAGTCCAGGGCTCGCTCGGCGCTGCACCCCGATCCCGTCCGCATCGCATTACCCGGGGACGCCTCCAACCGCGCGACCATGGTTCCTTGCCCGGGTGGCGGAATTGGCAGACGCAGAGGGCTTAAACCCCTCGGGAGCTCACGCTCCGTGAGAGTTCGAATCTCTCCCCGGGCACTGCATTTGCAAGGGTTTCCGCCCCCGCC
>JBAOHV010000031.1:0-8510 GCA_037045265.1 Microthrixaceae bacterium
GCCAGGAGGAACATGGGCCAGAGCTTCTCGGCCACCGACACGTAGGCCAGGCCGAGCCATCCGATCAGTCCGAGGTGGGCGTGCGCCAGGACCCGGTGCGACAGGAGCTCGAACCAGAAGTTGCTGCGGTCGAACGCGTAGGTGACACCGAACGCAGCCGTGGCGACCAGGTAGATCACCGCCATGCGCAGCCCGACGATCGGCGCTCCCTTGTCCGGGGCGGAGAGCGGACAGCGAGAGGTTCCCACGCGGCCAGAACCACTGCCGCGGTCGCCAGGACGCCCCCGGTCTGGATCACCCCGACGTGGCCGGTGGCGAACCCGATCGGGATCGCCCACGCCCCGGGGACGAACAGCACGCCGGTCAACGCTCCGACCGGCACCGAGCGCAGCGGGCGGGCACCGACGACCGGTCCGAACTGGTGCAGGGCGCCGAGGACCGCGGTGGAGAGGAAGGCGAGCACGGCGAGGTGCACGGTGGCGATGACCTCGTCGCTGCGGGGGAAGGTGACCACGGTCGGGGCGGTGGTCGCGGCGGCCACGCCGAAGCCGACCAGGCCCACTCCGGCCGCGGCCATGAACCCGAGCGGCAACCACGCGGGAGGCACGTTGGCGGTGGGGTTCATCGCCATCATCGCGGCCGGCCCGGCGGGCGCCGCGCCAGGGGTGGGCGGCGTGGGTGCGGCGCCCGACGCGGTGCCCGTGGTCGACGGTGGGCGACGGATGGTGAACGGCGACACCTCCGCCTCCGCGTCCGTGTCGGTGCCGGTGCCGGTGACGGTGCCGGTGTCGGCCGGGCCGGGTGGTGCGACACCGCTCGGACCGGGTCCGGTGGCGGGGGACGGATCGGCCGTACTGGTGGCTCCGGGCTCGAAGCGGACCCGCCACTCGGTCTCGCCGACCTGCTCGGAGGCGTAGTGGAAGCCCTGGGCGGACAGCACGCCCTGCAACGGGACCGGCTCGAAGGGTGCGACGACGACCAGGGCTCGTCCGTCGAGCGTTCCCACCGCCTCCATGATCGTTCCGAACGGCTCCTCGCCGCGTTCGATGAGCGGTCGGACGTCGATGACGACGTCGTTTCCTCCGGTGTGATCACCGTCGGCGGGCTCGACCGGAGCGACGCGTGGCTTGTTCGGGTTCGTTGTGTCCATCCGGATCCTCCGACGACCGACCCTGGCGGAATAACTCTATCGAGAGGTAGAAAAATAGGGAAGGCCGGTCCGAGCAGACCGGCACCACCATCGGTGCCCGCGGGCACCACGATCAGAGGAGCGCTCCCATGCCGGTCACCGATCCCGATCTCGACGTCCGCAACGAGATCCCGAAGCGTCGCCACGAGCTCATCTTCGAGACCTACGCGGCGCTCGGTGCGGGCGAGGCCTTCGTGCTGGTCAACGACCACGATCCCAAGCCGCTCTACTACCAGTTCGCGGCCGAGCACGAGGGTGAGTTCTCCTGGGGCTACCTCGAGGAGGGCCCGGACGTCTGGCGGGTCCGCATCGGGCGGGTCTGAGCCGACACGGCACCCGATCGCGGCCCGACGCGAGAGGAGAGCGAGACGATCGCGCCCAGCGACGCGAGGGCGAGCATCGTGGCGGTCACCCGCAGCGAGCTCCGGTGACGGTGGACGAGGCGGTGGCCGATCATCCACGGGTGGTGGAAGCCCGGCCGGCGCATCACCCGGGTCGTGATCGTCCCGAGAGCCCGAGCGCTCCGACGGGAGACGCGGAGGTGGCGCCCGCGTCGCTGCACCGTGACCGCCACGGAGATGCCGGAGATCCGGGCGAACCTCGGCGATGACGCGAGGGGTTCGATCGCACGGAGGTAGCGCGCCTCGTCGATCAGGATCGCTCGGGCCCACCCGATGGCGACGGCGACCACGCCCGCCGATCCGACCACTATCAGTGACATCGCGACCACACTAGTTGGTCGTCGATCGGGCGAACAGGTCCGGACCGGCGACGTCGGACCGGTTGCCCGTGACAGTCTGTCGGGCGTCGAGGTCTCCGAGGAGCGGACCGAAGGGGGGTGTGATGGCCAAGAAGAAGGGCAAGAAGAAGGACAAGGGCAAGAAGAAGGACAAGAAGGGCAAGAAGAAGGACAAGGGCAAGAAGGGCAAGAAGAAGTAGCGCCGGATCGGAGGCGGGGCGCACGCTCCGTCGACGGCCCTGACCGGACGGCCGACGGCCCCGAGGGATGCACCCTCGGGGCCGTCGTCGCCCGTGCGTCGATCGGGGGTTCAGCGCACGGTCAGTTCGGCAGCAAGGTGAGACAGATGCTGCCAGAAAGTCGGCTCCCGGACCGGGAAGGGCGGCGTCGCTCGACTCAGTCTGACCGTGGACTCGTTTGAGGACGTGGATGGTCGAGCACGGCGCGGAGACCTTGAGCCTCGGGCGGTGCCGACGCCGAGCGTCTACTGGAGGGTGGCTGCCTCACACGCCGAGCAGGCTGGCGCGCCTTCCGGCGTCGGGTCGTCGAAGCGTCCGAAGGGGATCCGCACACGGTCACCCTTCTCGGGATGGCGTGGAACGCGGTCCCGTCGCCGGCGATGTCCGCGTCGTAGAGGGGTGTGTCAGCGACCCTGTGCCGGTACATCATGGGCCGCAGTTCCGTCGCAGCAGCGTGGGCACTCATGGAGTCTCGGCGGCTGCGGCTTCGAGGATCTCGCGGCACCGCTCGCGCAGCACCGACAACGGCACCTTGCCGCTGTCGGTCTCGACGGCCCAGAAGTCCCACCGTTCGCCGCGCCGCCCTTCACCGCACCTGCTGCGCCCGACGGGTTCACGTAGGCGGTGCCTGCGTACTCGATCTCCGCAGCGGCGGTCACCGTCGCCGAAGCCGGGCCACGCCCCGTTTGTCGAGGTGAGCCTCGCTCCCGCCTGGAGCACTCCCGTGGAGAGGAGCTGCGGCATCTTGATGCCGTGGTACTGCTTGGTCCGCGGCGCCGACGGCGGCGGGTTGTCGTCCACGGTGCGAGGGTCGTGTCCGAGCATGCGCAGCACCCGTCGCACGGGCAGGACGACCATCTCGAGCATCTGGCGGTCGTACGGCGGCAGGGTCTCGTCGCTGGGCCGGTTCCCGTTGTGCAGCACGGCGTCGGTGGCGACGTCGAACAGGTCGTACAGGCGGCCCTCGAGCCACCCGATCTGTGCGGAGTTGAACCCGAGGGTGGTGTCGCGGCGTAGCAGCAGCGCCCGGTACCAGTGGTCCTTGTTGCGCAGGTGGTCACGTAGGCGTGTGCGCACCCCGGCGGGCGCCTTGCCGGCGTACACGCCCCACTGCTCGTCTGCGTCGGGGCGGTCCAGGAGAACGTACGCCCCGGGAGCGTCCCACTCGTCACCGACGAGGTGCACGCCGGCGCGCTCGACGACAGCGATCTTCAACGCTGCGTGCTGGTCGTAGATCTCGATGCACCCCGAGGCGTCCTCAGGGACGAGCACGGTGAGCGGCAACGCATCCCACGAGCCAGGGTCGGAGACGGTCATGTGGTTGCCGCCTCGAGCTCGGCGAGCTCCACGAAGACGTGCCGGTGCCGTACTCGGTCTCCGCCGCCCAGAACGTCCACCCGTCAGTCACCGCACCTTCGGTGGCCGCCGCGGCCGACCACGTCGGGGGTGTCGTAGCGGATGCCTCCGACCGCAACGCCGTAGTCGTCGGTGACCGCGGCCGTCACCCCATCGGCGCTGAGCACCTGACCGGCGGTCGCGTGCGCCGACGGCGACGAGGTCCGCGAGCCGGTCGTCACGCACGAGGCTCCACCCGCCCTGGGTGTGGCTCACCGCGTCGTCCTCGCCGTAGTGGAGGCTGGGCTCCTCGAACGTGCGGAACTTCCACACGGCGTCGTTCATCTTCGAATCGTTGAAGACTCTCGCTTCGACGAGCTGCTTGAAGTCGTCCAGGGTGAGGCCGGTGACCTTCTGGAACAGGGCCGGTTCGATCTGGGTGATGATGTCGTTGATCGTCTTCTCACGGTCGTCGGTGAGGTACATGAAGGCCGGGATGCGGGTCACGAACCTGCTGCAGGCGCTTCTCGCAGGTTGTCGCGCCGGTTAGCGGCGTCGTTCTGACGTTCGCTTCTCCTTCTTGTGTGAGCTTCTCCTTGGCGAGCTTCTTCTGTTGAAGCTCCTTGTTCGCTGGAGATCATCGCGGTGAGGTCGTCGGTGATGTTGCGGAACATCTCGATCTGCTCGAGCGACTCCAAGCAGTTCCGGGTTCGGCGAGCAGCGCGTTCCATCGCGTTGAGGTCGAGAGTGAGAAGCTCTGGGGAGTTCCAGCGGCGGGCGAGCATACTCGAAGCTGATGCCGCGGGTGAGGAAGTTGATGACGTCCGCAGCGTTGCAGCTGCGACATCGAGAACCCGTCGAAGCCTAGGACGGGGAGGAACTCCATGAACTCCTCGACTGCTGCTTCTCGTCGTCGCGCTCGGCGGCGAGCGTCGGCGCGCAGTCGTGATGGCGTAGTCGACGATCTGGCGCAACGCCCGGTTGGGGGCGAAGTCGAGCACGTAGCAGTGCTCCTTGTGGACCATCTGACGTCTCGCCGCCCTCGGCTGGTGTCGATGAAGCGTGCCAGCCCACGGTGACTGCACCCGGAACGCGGCCTGGAAGTACGTCTCGGGGCTCTTCAGCTCGCGCAGCATGAAGATTCCTGCCCACGGCGGGCACGGTCACGCCCGGTCATCAGCTTCCCGCACGACAACGTGATGGTCTTGCAGTCCTGTGGGATGGCGACCGCATCGCGTTCTTCGACCGGGGCGAGCGCCTTCTCGCCCATCCCGGCCTTCGCTGCCGGCGGCGACGATGACGTTGTAGTCGCGGTAGAACGTGTTGTGCGAGGCCGTGCAGCAGGTCTCGACATCGCCGTGCACGCGTCGACGCTGGGCAGGTACCAGACGGTGTGCTGCAGGGCGCTGCAGCAGGTTCGTGTCTTCGTACGGCAGCGGTGGCCGGTGTCTGGTTCGACACGTTGGTCCACAAGCCCGGTGATGTCCTGGCCGCGCAGCAGGTCGCAACCACTTCTGCACCTCGGCCTCGTGGATGAACTGCGGGGTCGCCGTGTCGTCGCTTCTCGGTGCGGAAGAACTCGGTGAGGGAGAACTCCGAGCTGTTGTTGAGCGCCACCTCTCGAAGCGTCTCCGGCATCTCGTAGGTGAGCAGGTGCATCTCGGGGCAGCGCCAGCGTACGGGTTCGGGCCTTGGTGCCGTCCCATGTCGGCCTTGGCGCGCTGCTCGTCGCTGTAGGTCCAGTTGTAGACCTGGTCCTCGAGGAACTCGCCCTGCGGTGAGCGCCCGGAACGGGGTGCCGGACAGGTACAGGTAGTTGCGCGCACGTTCAGCGGCGAGCGTCGCCTCGAGGTTCTCGCGCGAAGTCCTCGTCGAGGTCCGGGGTGTCGAGCGCAGCGCTTCTCCGAGGCGTCGCCGCCGATGCCGGTCCTCGCGGTCACCGACGTACAGGCCGCGTGCAGCGTCACGCCACGCACCGAAGTGGTACTCGTCGATGACGACGGCGTCCCAGTCGACGAGGTAGAGACCCTCGTTCTTCGCCTTCGGGTCGCCGTTGCTCGTCGGTGCCCAGCACGTCCTGGAACAGACGCGAACCACACCAGCGGCGCGGGATCGTCGAGGTCGACGGGCGGATCGTCCTTGCCCTTGAACGCGCCACCCGTCGAAGTCGCGTGTGGCACTTCGAGGTCCTCGCGCCACGCCGTCTCGACCGCCGGCTTGTAGGTCAGGACGAGGACCCGGGTCCAGCCCAGCCGCTTGGCGAGCTGGTACGCGGTGAACGTCTTGCCGAAGCGCATCTTGGCGTTCCACAGGAAGTGCGGCGGGTTCTCGTCGCATCCGCGTGCGTGGTGAAGTACTCGGCGGTCGCCTCGACCGCGGCCGCCTGCTCGGGGCGCATCGGGAACGACGCCTTGGGCGCGCATCGTGTCGAGCGTCGCGGCCGTTCACGCAGGCGACTCGATCGCGGCGAGCGACCTCGTCGGCGGTGCACTCGAACCACTCGCCGTCGCGACGTTGTGCACCCCGGCCCGGCACAGCGCCGCGTGCACGTCGTGGTCGGTGAACGCCTCACCGTCGTCGGTGATCGCGGACTCGGCGAACAGCACGGTCGTAGGCGACAGCGGTGGGCATCTTCACGGCGGCGAGCTGCTCGCGGATCCGCTCGTGCAGCGTCGCCGATCGGTGTAGCCGACCTTGATGAGTCCGGCACCTTCGCGGTCGCCCACCCACGCGGTGCCTGCGGTACTGCTCGAGTGGTGTACGCGTAGATCTTGGGGTGCTTGACGCTACCGGCGAGCGTGACGGTCACGTCTCGGCATCTCCCGAATCATCTCGGCGATGTACGCCTGCTCCTCTTCGGTGATGCCGTACTTCGCGTACAGCTCCTCGTCGGTCCAGCTGCGGTCCCACTCCTGCTGCGGAACCCACTGGTAGACGGCTCGAAGTGCGTCCTGGCTGATCTTGCGCAGCGCCACCAGGAACCGCAGGAACCTCGTCTTGAGGTAGGCCTCGACGCTCTCCGCGGCGGCCTTCGACTCGAAGCGGGCCGGCGACGAGGTAGGTCTGCGTGCAGACCGACCTCGGCACCGCGACCAGTCGGTCGCCCGAGGACCATGTCGGGCAGGACGTGGCCACCGCTGTTGCCGGGCCCGGCCTTCGGCAGGAGCACCTTCCACCCGTCGATGAGGTGTGTGTTCTTCGTGACCAGGTCGCGGCGCATGGCGCCCTCGTGACGCTTCCCCGACGTGCTCGCGTAGATGAGGATCTCGCCGTTGGTCGGCTTCGCCCCGTTCTTGTAGCCGCTGTAGTTGGACGCCAACCCGAAGGGGGTGTCGCCGGTGAGCATGTCCTCGAAGCTGCGCCTCACCCTTCGCCTGGACCTTCTTGAGGATGTCGGTCGCGCACGCGTCGCGGATGAAGTATGTCGTACTCATCGAGCGTCCGCGGGTGGGGGCCGTGCACCTTCTCGGTCGCGGACGAGCGTGACCTCGCAGTCGCCCGTGTTGTCCCGATCCCAGACGAAGTAGCAGATGCCGCTCTTGATGTCGACGGTCGGGAACAGCTCCGCGGAGTTCGGGGTAGTCGACGATCGTGCGGAGCCGCTTGTCGCCGAGCATCTCAGGCTCGGAAGTCGTCGAGTCCACGACCGCCCGCCATCCAACACGACGGGATGATCATCGAGATGTAGCGAGGGTTGAGCGCCTTCGCCTGCTCGACGAACAGGTTGTACAGGGGTGTGTCGTTCGTGCCGCCACCACCGCCGGTCCATCTGGTAGGGCGGGTTGCCGATCACCACGTCGAACTTCATCTCGAACTCCTTCTCGATCGCTTCTCGGCCGGCGGCGTGGATGAAGCCGTAGGCGTGGTTCTCGCTGTTGGCCCGCTCCATCTGCTCCTTGGAGGCTGAGCACTCCGGGCAGCGGCCGTTCTTGTCGTACGGGTGCTCGACGCGGGCGAACCAGACGTTGCCGTCCTCGGACGGCATCGGTGTCGCCGAGTGCGGCCCGGTGGCGTCTTTCGAGCAGTACAGGGTGCGCCGCGACATGAGCGCCGTGAGCTCCGTGACCGCGACGCCGAACACCATGTTGTGCAGGATGTGCTCCAGGCGTTCCTGCTCATCGGTGATGGTGTCCGCAAGACCGTCCATGAGACGCCGGGTGACCTCGCGGAGGAACACGCCGGTCTTCGCACCCGGGGTCCAGCCACCGCAGGTTCGGGGTCGGACCACACCTCGTCGGGGAGCAGGTCGAGCACGGCGTTCGCCACCCGCGGCGGGGTGAACACCTCGTCGCTGGACAGGTCGCCGATGACCTCGAGGATGTCGGGTTGGGTCGTGGTCTGGGCCAGCACCGTCATCGCCCCCCGCTTGCCGTTGCGTGCGTGGCGCACCCGCACCACCGGTGCAGGGATCGGCGCCTCATGCAGCCGAGTTGATCTTCCGGACCACGCGACGGCCGGCTCAGGGGCGCCGAACAGCGTCATCGCGCCGGTGGTCTCCTCGGCCGCTTCGGTCATGACAGCGCCGAGCGTGGTGGTGGAGACCTTCACCGACTTGTCGGTCGGGTTCCACGTGTACTCGACGAGGGGGATGGTCTCGCGGCCGCTCGGGGTGCCGCCGGCGTTGAAGGGCAACATGTTGGCGACCTGGACGTTGTGCTCGACGATCCACTGGGCGCAGCGAAGTAGCGGGCTGCGTTCGGTGAGACGTCCGCCGGTCGTCGTCGATGTACCAGTCGCGGAGGTGGTCGATGAGTCGGTCGCGGGCGCCGATCTCGTGGCCCGGGGTGCCGCCGACGATGTTGTCGATGGAGATGTCGACGGCGTAGATCGAGGCGAGCGCCTCGAGTGCGTGGAACTGGAGGGCGTCACGGTCGGCCCCGGCAGGGAGCGTGTCGGTGGCCCAGTCGTCGGTGAGGCGGTCGAGCTTGCGGTCCAAGATGGCGACGATGAAGTTGCCGTCCCCGCACGACGGCTCGAGGTACGTCGGAGCGGGATGCGGTGCCCACAT
>JBAOHV010000032.1:0-7875 GCA_037045265.1 Microthrixaceae bacterium
CCCGGGCCGGGAACGCGGTTCCCGTCCCAAACCGGGAACGGTCCGAACAACAAGGCATGGTTGACGTTGCGGCACCCGTCCAGTTCGCGTCGAAACGAGATGGGAGCGGGTCCTGCGACGTTGCGGAACCGCTTCGAGGCGACACCGTGGTCCGCCGGCATGAAACACCGGACGGTCGAACCGACGCCGAAAGGCAGACTGACCGGCGTGTCGAAAACGCTATGCGGAACCCGCAAGGCAACTGGCACAACACGGTGTACACGCTCGCGATGTACGTCGGCGAAGACACCGCTGCCGGACTGATCGACGCTGACCGGGTGAAACGCAAGATGCTGGATCTGCTCCCGTCGGTGTACCGGATGGCGCGAACAGATTTCGAGCATCACTGGGGCCGCGGGTTGCGGCGCGGGTTGACGAACCCGGCGCCGATGCGGACCGGGTATCCGTCGACGTACCCGCAGTTCTGTGTGACGGACTGGGTGGCCGCTGGGGTAGCTGTGGTCGCGCGGGTCCAGGCGTTGAACGCGAAGTCGAACCCGGTGCGGCGCGTGACCCGCCCGGCTGGGCGGGCTCCGAAGTGGGTTCGGGACAAGAACCGTACGCGGCTCGACCGTGGGTTGCCGCCGGTCGAATGGTCTCCGTGGGCAACGCCGGTGGAGTATCGGACGCAGACGTATTCGAACGCGAAGACGGTCATCGAGTTCATCGCTGGCATCATGCGGTCGCGTGGCACTACGGAGCTCCCGCGGGTTGTCGCCGCGTGTGCTTGCCGATGTGTACGCCGGGTTTTGTTTGAACGACAAGCAGATTCGGACAGCGTTGCGGCTACTCGAGGACGCCGGGGTGTTGAAGGTGACGGGCGGCGGGAAACCTGATGCCCGTTTGCACGCCGTTTCACCGAAGATCGAGGTGTTGATCGAAGTTCAGGCGGACGGCCGGCCGGTGCCGGCGGTCGACGGGTATGTGATGCCGGCGGTTCCGGCGAACCATCCGGTGTTCGCGATGCTGGGTGGGCAGACGCGCCGTCACCTGTTTGACCTGCTTGCGAGCTCGGACGACCCGATGTTGGTGTCCGAGCTCGCCGCGCGTCTCGAGGTGTCCGGTGAAACGGTCCGTCGGCATCTGTACGTGTTGGAGTCGCATGGGATGGTTCGGCGCGGTGAGGGCCGACGGTTTGTTCGGTGGGTAGCGGTCGGTGTGACGGTCGCCGAGTTGGATCGGCTCGCCCTGGTGAACGGTGGGGTGTTCCTGGTTGCTCAGCGGAAGTCACGTCAGGAACGGGACCGGGCCGTTTGGGAGTCCCACGTGCGGTACCTGTGGGCGTGGACCGCGTATCAGCGGGAGAAGAGGCTGTGTGCCCGTGTTGGTGACCGGCCGCCGAGACTGCATCCCGAGTTGAAAGCGTGGGCGGTTCGTACCGGCCGGTTGAAGGACCGTTCGCGGCTATCTGAAGTCGCCTGAACCGTCGAGTGGATGCCCGTCGACTGGGTCGGCGGGTTTCGTCGCGTCCGGGAACGGGTCGTTCAGGCTGTTTCGCACCGTTCGGGACGGGTGGTTGGGGTTGATCGCGGGCCGTTCGGCTGTTCCGCGGGTTCATCCGGTTGCCACTGGGTGTGTTCGGGGGGCGACGCGGGGCGACCGGCTGCCGTGTCGACGCTTTTCGTGTCTGTTCGGCCGTCCGGTGTGGTGTAAGCCACGTCAACGTACAACGGGTACCCCGCTAAGAGCTGGGCGACGGGGTGCTTGGCGGTTCGTGTGGCTTAGCCCGGCGCCGCGCCGCTCCCACACGTACGACCGGCAGTCCCGATCCGCTAGATGTCCGGACGCCCATCCCTGGTCGTCGGGGCTCGCCTCGACACGGTCGTACGTGTCGTCACGCTTCCGCTGTCAGTTCACGGCCCGACAGGTTCTCGACCGTCCACCGACCGTGGACCACGCAGAGGTCGAGACGAATGTCCGTGAGGGTGATCTTGGCGTCCGACCGGTCGACTCTGATCTTGGCCTCCGGAGGTTTCACTCCGGGCGGGATACCGATGGTTGACTTCTGGGCAAGCTCGATGTCGACGAGGTCCACGGAGGCGAAGAGGCTCGTCGGGATCTCGACCAGCTCGTACTGGTACCGGCCGCCGTTCTCGATCGAGAAGCAGCGCACCATCATGATGAGGTCGGTGGTCGCCCGGTAGTCGCGGAACAGGTCGACAATGTGTTTCCGCCGAGCGGACTGAGTGCGCGCGTCCTGTATCCAAGCTGCCTCGGTGAGTTTGGAGATGTGGACACGATCGGTCTTCATGTCCCTGGCGGCGGACGACTTGAGGCTGATCCTGAGCGGCTCGCCGCCAGGGATGGTGACGGTTGTGTCGAAGAAGCGGTGCGTCGCAGACGGAGCAGGGACCGCCCGCCATCCGACCGCGTCGCAGGCAGCATTGAAGGCTGCCTCGAACGCTGAAGTCAACATCGGCTCGGGGTTGAGTGCGTGGTGCGCTCGGATGCGAGTCTGGAACACCTCGCCCCATCCCGCCGCGGTCAGCCACGTGTCGTTCGTGAAGTCGTACCCAACGGGTACAAGGCAGGCGTCGACGACCCGCCCTACAACCGCCACCTCCGGTTCTCCTAGACGGTCGAGCTTGGCGTGGAGGTGCTCGCGTTCCGCCGGCTCTGTCATTCCGACTGGACCCTGTCGAGTGCCAGCGGAACGTAGTTCGGGTTGACCTCGCAGCCGATGAACGGACGACCGTGGGATCGAGCGACCTGACCTGTCGTACCCGATCCGAAGAACGGATCAAGCACGTAGTGCCCAGGGTGAGTGCCGATGGTCATGCATCGACGTACCAACTCGGGCGGGTAGGTCGCGAAGTGTGCGCCGGGGTATCCCGTCGTGTTGATATCCCACACGTCTCGCAGCCGGCGACCGTTCGGTCCTCTCACCGCGTCGACGTCGTACAGGTACCGCGGCGACTTGGAGAACACGAAGATGTGCTCGTGCGACCTCGTGGGACGATCCCGAACGGACTCCGGCTGGCAGTTCGGCTTGTACCAGATGATGTCGCTGCGGAGGTACCACCCGGCGTCCTGCATGGCTAGAGCGAAGCGCCATGGCACGCCGATGAGGTCTTTCTCCTTCAAGCCTTCCGGGGTGGGTGGGCGGACGGCCATCGCTCTCGCAGGGTTCTTACGGTCGGGAGCGCGCCATCCCCGGTTGCCTGACGTGTACGAGTCGCCGAGGTTCACCCAGACGGTCCCGTCGTCGGCAAGCACCCGGTGGACCTGATCGAAGACACCGACGAGCGACTTGATGAAGATGGGCAACGGCTCGGCCATGCCGATCTGCCCCTCGGCCTCGTAGTCGCGAAGCGACCAGTACGGCGGCGACGTGATGACGGTCTGAACCACTCCGGTGGGCACCCTCGTCAGCGTCGTCTCCGCGTCGCCGACCAGCAGGAGATCAGTTCGGTTGCGGACCGCCGCTCGTACCGAGCGAGAGGGCGCAGGATCGTCGGCTCCGACCACCATGACGTTGCGGTCACGCTCTCCGCTCATCGCTCCCATCGCTCTCACGGTAGACGACCAGACCGCGGACTGGTGGAACGCCCCACGGTCACGGTGTGCGGTTACAGTGGGTGATATGACCCGACATGTTCGTTTCGTTGTCGTTCTAGCTGTGCTCGCCGCCGTTGGCTGCTCGAGCGACGCTGGCGACCTGGTCGTGACCCGAGTCGCCGACCTGAAACCAGTCCCGTTCGCCGAGCTCCGCGAAAGGATCGCCGAAACCAACCGGCAACTCGTCGACGAACTCGCCGACGGTCAGAAAAAGACGGACGAGCAGATGTCCGACGCCTACGGGAAGGCTCGGGATGACGACCTTCTGCCCTACAGCGCTTTGCCCCCAACGCCCTGGAGCGGCCCATGCGATCGCGAGGCCTGCGAAATCGAGGACGACAATGATTCAGGGTCAAGCGAACCGATGCCGTCCGAAGCGGAGTCCTTGAACGGATGCGGTGGGCACGAGGTCTATGTCCAATGGCGGGTGTCCGGGGCGGCGTACGAGTACCAGGTGCTTCTTGTGGACGGTCCCGAGATCGCCGGACGGTTCATCGCTGGAGTCGGCACGTCCGTCAGGATCCGTTGTGGTGGCGATCTGCGGGGGGTGACGTACATGGGTGATCCCCCGTACCTCTCGAATGCCGACCTTACCGATGGCGAGTCCCGCATCTTGGAGTACGTCCGGTCGGATGGTCCGGTGTCAGTCTCTGCTATTGCATCCCACGTTGACTTCGACGAGCGCCCCGCCCGGCGCGCCTTGGAGCGGCTCGAGGATCTTGGCCTCATTGTGCGCCGAGGCTCCGAGTGGGACGGCCGCTTCAAATAGCGCCACCCAACTTGACCGTCCGGCCGCCAGCGGTCCGAATCTAGGGTGAGCGGCAACCTCGCTGCTGTCGACGTCTAGGAGACGACGTGTCCAATCGAGACGAACTGCGGACGCGACTCGAGTCGCTGATGGAGCAGCGCCGGTCGGTCGACGGTCCCTTCGCCGGTCCGCCCGTTGAGGCTCCGCTGACGCCTGATGTGGAGCGGGTTGCTGTGGAGCTCGACGAGGAGCGTCAAGCGTTGGCGAGTGCCTTGAGGCACGCCGATGAAGCACGGCGGCAGGTGAGCGAGGCGCGGCGGCGAGTCGCTGGCAAGGAAGTCGAGTTGCGGGAGGTGTCTGCATCGGCGGCGTCGGCAGCCAAGGCGGACGCCAAGATCGCTGCGCGCGAGAGAGGTTGAGTCGCGCATCGCCGAGGTGATCGACGAAGCACGTAACGCCGGCGTTACGTGGGCTGTTCTCTCGTCGTGGATGGGCTCAACCACGAAGGTCTACGCGCAGATCTACCGAACGCGGCTCGCACAACGAGTAGGTAACACCGAGTCCACACGTCCTGTCGCACGATAACTGCCGCCGGGTGTTATGCTTGGGGTATGGACATCTTCGAGCTCATCCTGAACGAATCCGACGCCTTGACGGCCGAGGCCGTGGCTTCGTGCCAGATCTCGCACAGGCGAGGCTTCACCGACGCTGACGTGGAGGACGCCCGTCAGGAGATCCTGACGCTGACGGCGGAACGGTTGAAGTCCCGGCCGTTGGACCCGGCGGATCCGAACACCCCCGTTCGGATCCGCCGACTGTTCCGGTTCGCCGCCGTGGATATGCGCCGCCGCGCGTGGCGGCGTTGCCTCGCCGTGAGTGGCGGGTGATCGCTGAAACCGCTGCGCAAGCCGCGGTGGCGAACGCTGCCGGGGTGCCGCCCGCGGCGAACGAACGGGACGACGTTGCCCGTGCCGTGTGCGCCGCTGACGGTGTGTTGTGCCGCCGGTCCACCCGGTGGGTCGAGGAAAGGGCTGTGCCGGCGGTCCGCGAGCATGTGATGGCTGACGGGTCGATCCGGAGCCTGCGTCACAAGTCGATCGACACCGACGCGTACGTCGAACCGGTCGCGGCACGCGACCACATTGATGTTGACGAGCTCGACCGGCTGCTCGCCGGGTACACCCCGGCTCAACGCGAACGGGTTCGCCGTGAACTCGGCGAGGCCTTCGGCGGCTAGCCGCGGGGTCTAGGCTGCGTCTGTGGGTAGGGTGAAGCCGCGTGACCTCGGCGCCGACGAGGAGGTCACACAGTACGGTTCCGCCGACCAGCCGTTCAGGAACGCTCCCCGGTTTGCCGAAGGAGAAGCAGACCTGTCGGTGATCCTCGGGAGGCTTACCGCTGAACAAGCCGGTGACGTGGTGCGCTACGGGGCGCTCGGCGGCGGACGCGACCGGGCACGCCACTCCCTCGTTGCGGTGCTCCGCCTCGCTGGGTTCACCGTGACGCACACCCCAAGCAGAATGAACGCCTGTCACGCTTCGGTCACATTTCACGGTGACTGGAACAGCCAGGTGTGTGATGATTTCGACGACTGCTTCGAGTAGAGACCCGCGATGACACGACAACGCTTCGAGATCGAACCAGGCGCCCTGCCATGGTTCCCCAACCATCCGACCACCACATTCGAGGTCGAGTACGACCGGTACGACCGACCCCTCATGGGGGTGGTCCGTCAACGCGACGTCGATTTCCTGTTCCGCTGCATCAGCGGTGAACTCGAACAGTTCTCCGTGTGGAAGTACGTCGCGCTCGATCAGATCGACCGGGAGTTGCTCGACAGCGTCGCCGGCGACCGGTTCGCCGAGACCGCAGCCTCCGCTCTCACCGGTGGAGGCACCCTCGCGGTGTCGCTCGCCGGGTACGGGCTGGTCGCCTCCTGCTGGTATCCCGGACCGTTGGTCGCGTCGGACGACGCGATGCGGGACCTGATGGGTCAGGTAGACCGGTTCCTCGACGGGATGCGCGACGGGTTCGACAGCGAAAGGCAGCGGCTTTCGCAACGCGCCACAGCCCCGCTAGCCGCCGCCCGCTAGCTGCCGGCTACCCCATCGGGCGCCCGGCAGCCACACGGCCCGTTTGCACGGTCGCCTGGCCGATCACCTACCCTTGGCTGCGACAGCAGTGCAGGTATTGACAGGGGCGTAGACTGAGCGTTATGGCGAATGCACCCGACGTAGCCGCCTACCTCCTCCGAGAGTGCCCCGGGCTGGACGCTTTGAAGCTTGAGAAGCTTCTGTACTACGCGCAGGCGTGGCATCTTGTCTGGCGAGACGGCGTCCCGCTGTACAACGACAGGATCGAAGCGTGGGTTCACGGCCCAGTGGTGCCATCGGTGTACGCGATGCACCGTCGGCGTCACGACGTTGACCCGTCGCTCATCGGCGGGAACCCGGACGCCATCGGCCGAAGCAGCGCTGCCGTTCTGGACTTCGTGTGCGGGCACTACGGGCAGTTGTCCAGCCGCGAACTGGTCGACCTGACCCACGCTGAACGCCCGTGGCGAGTCACCCGCGAACGAGCCCACGCTGCTGCCGGCCAGCACTGCTCAGCACAGATTCCCTTGGACGTGATCCGCGAGTACTACGCCGAGGACCGCGAATTGAACGATCAGGCATGGTTCTGGTCGCCTGAGTGGTACGACGGTGAACTCGAGTCCGAGGCCGAGGCCGGGTTCGACGATGCCGGTGCGGACTCGAGGATGTCGGGCGACGCCTTTCTCGCTTCGCTCGACTAGCGGTGACGCGCTAGGCGGGGCCTGCCGCGGTGCGGCACGCGGGCGTCGTCGGCGGACCGCTATGCGCCGAAGATGGCATGGCCGCCAACCCGGAGCCACACGAAGTGTCTCAGGCCGGGCCGCTCCTCCTCCCCGTATCGGAACGTTGCGCGCCCGTTGTTGCCGTCCCAAGTCATCTCCCAGATCCCCGGCTTGCCTCTCATCGGCTTGATTCTCAGGGCTGGCGGGAATCCGGCACCTGACTGTTCCGCTGCCACCATTTTCGTTACTGCGGACCGGAACAGGTCCTTCTCCTCGCGGGACAACCGGTCGTAGTCGTCGTGGAACGTTCGGGTCGCTGAGTAGGTCGGCATCGGGGGGCTCAGGTGGAAGGCTTGTGGTGTGCGGATGCGGGTTCCCCCACCCGTACCGGCCGGCAGGCCGGCTGCCGCAAGCTACTGGCATCGCGGGTTCGGGTGCAGATCCCACTGCCGAGGATCGCGGGATCCCCGGCGGGGGTCAGCGCGCGCGCATGGAGGGAATCCGACTGCTTCGCCCCAAGCCCGATGCCCGCCGCCTTGGAGGACCCCCTGAGTGCGCATCAGTTTTTTCAGATCCTGCATATTGTGCAATCGGTGCCGAATACGTATCGTGTAGCCACCGCCACAGGAGACAACCCCACGATGACCGCACTGGATCCGCTCACCAGCGTCGCCCAGTCACCCGACGAGCGTCGCGCCCTCGCCGAACTGATCCG
>JBAOHV010000033.1:0-12786 GCA_037045265.1 Microthrixaceae bacterium
GGCCGGACCCGCTCTGAAAGTTGTCCATCCACTTGTCCATCCACTGCGCGCTATTGCATGATGTTCAACGAGACCAGACGAGGAGAACACCGAAGCTGAGCAGGTCAGATGCGATTCAAGGAGACTCGCTGAGACCGTCTCGACCGCATTCCTAAACCGCAGGTCGTAGGTTCGATTCCTACCGGGGGCGCTCTGCGAATCGGCTCTCTACCAGGGGATATTACCTGGTAGAGAGCCATCCGCAAGGAGTTCCTGCTCCCGCTCAGATTGACCTCCAGTGACCGTGCATGACCGCCATTTGCCTCTGTCATTGGGAGGAGATTGGGAGGAGATGTTGGCTGCGGGTGAGATGGACTGTGAGTCCGGTTGCGATCTCTCTACTCGATTGGACGGCGGCAGTGCCCAGCAGCTCCGCCGTGTGGTCATCGGCGGGGTAGAACGTCTCGATCGCCAGTTCCGAGAGCGTGACCTCGCGGGTGTGCCGAAGGTGGTGATCGTGGAGAACATTCGTGCGATGTCGTCACCGACTCGGAGCTCGAGTGGGAGAACCACACCGTCACCGGCGGGAGGTGGCCCGACGTCGAGATGTGCGAACTCCGTCAGGAAGCTTAACGAGCACGGGGTCGGGGTGGTGTGTGACGAGGCGTCTCAGTCGGGCCAGGACGTGGCCAGCGTACTCAGCGAATTGTACCGGCTCGTCGGGCAACGAATCCGGCCGGGCTGCTCCTTGCCGTGATCCCGGCGATGGTCAGCGTCGCGCTCGTCGCCGTGGTCCGCGAACGACCCATGCAGACGGTCGCTGTCGTTCCAGTCGACTCACCGACCGCGCCCGCGACCTCGCCTGCCCGCCCAGCTCTGGCACGTCATGCTCCCTGTCGGGGCGTTCGCGCTGGTACAACTCCACCGATGCGCTGCTCCTCCTACGCGCACAGGCACTCGGATTCGGTGTCACCGACATCGTGCTCGTCTACGTCGCCTACAACATCGTCTACGCAGGGCTCGCCTATCCAGCCGGCGAGCTGGCCGACCGCATCGCCCCACGATTCGTGTTCGCCTCCGGCCTCGCAATCTTCGCCGTCACCTACCTTGGCCTCGGCCAGACCAGAAGCGCAACCGCCGTGTGGATCCTGCTACCGCTCTACTGAACCGCCCTGGCTTTGATGGAGGCTCGGGCTATTGGTTTCCAACCCCGGCGGGGTCGGTCTGTTGGGCAGCGTAGAACGCTGTCTCGAACTCTGCTGGCGGGATGTCGCCGCAGTGGCCGTGGAGCCGGTCTTCGTTGAACCAGTGCACCCACGACAGCGTCGCGAGTTCGAGTTCGTCGACGTCGTCCCATGGTCGCGGCGCGTCCGGGCCGAAGACACACTCGGCCTTGTAGAGCCCGTTGGTGGTCTCGGCGAGCGCGTTGTCGTAGCTGTCTGCGATCGTGCCGATCGATGGTCGTGCGCCGATCTCGTCGAGGCGTTCGGTGAACCGCACGGACGTGAATTGCGACCCCGCGTCGGAGTGCGTGACGAGGCCGATCAGGCGGTGGCCGCCGCGTGAACGTCTCGCCATCTCGAGCGCGTCGAGGACCATGTCGGTGCGCATGTTCGCGGCGACGCGCCAGCCGACGATCCGCCTGCTGAACGCGTCGACGATGAAGCACACGTAGGCCATCCCGGTGCGCGTCGGCACGTAGGTGTAGGGGTCGGACCGCAGCGCCCTGTCCGGCTTTCGCCGGGTGGGTTTCTGCGGCCCGCCCTCCGAACCGGACGTGCAGCTTCCACTGCATCCGGCTCTCCACGTGTTCATGCCGCTGGTGCGGGTGATCCTGTTGTCGACACGCTTGTCCATGGTGTTGGGATGCGTGCGCCCCGATATCGGTAGCGCTCGATGTTGACAGCTTGTGGCCGGAACATCTCGATCCCTCCGTCACGAATCTTCCAACCGGGAAGGAAGCGGCGGACCAGGGTGTGCATGTTCAGCCCGACGTGTCGTTTGCGGAGCCAGCCGACGATCCGCCAGAAGGCGAAGTGGTCGACGTAGTTGAAGGTCCGCGAGGACACGCCGTGTCGGAAGTAGTTGCACCATCCCCGCAGCGTCGGGTTCAACCGGCGCAGCAGGTCTGCAAGCGTTCGGTGTCGTGCTCTGCGAGTCAGCGTCCGCACCTTGTCGACCACGGAGGCGAGAGCCTTCTTGGACGGGTAGGTGTAGATCGCCTTCTTGCCGGTTCGGCCTCTCCAGTTGCGGCGCTGGATGTGCCAGCCGAGGAAGTCGAACCCCTCATCGATGTGGCAGACCTTCGTCTTGGCTTCCGACAGGCGCAAGCCCATCGGAGCAAGCACCGAGGTGACCTCATCCCAGAGTGCTTCCGCGTGGTCGCGGGTGCCGTGGACCATGACCACGAAGTCGTCCGCGTAGCGGACGAGTTTCATGACTGGTTCGCCGGCGCGGCGACGCTTGGCACGTGTCCATTCCGGTCCGAGCGCTTCCCACTTGCGTGCGAAGTGTTCGTCCAGCACGGACAGGGCGATGTTGGCCAGCAACGGTGAGAGGATGCCGCCTTGCGGGGTGCCGGTGGTGGTCTCGCGGTTGAGGCCCTCTTCGGAGAGGACCCCGGCCTTGAGGAACGCCTTCACCAAGTGCAGGACACGTCGGTCTCCGATGCGATGTCGCACCCGGCCCATCAGGGCCGTGTGGTCGATCTCGTCGAAGCATGCTGTGATGTCTGCCTCGAACACCCAGTGGTAGTTCCTGCTGGGTGAGCCGAGGTAGTGGATCTCAGCGATCGCGTCCTGGGCTCGGCGCTTCGGACGGAAGCCATAGCTGCATGGCTTGAAGTCCGCCTCGAAGATCGGCTCCAGCACCAACTTCAACGAGGCCTGCACGATCCGGTCTGCGGTTGTCGGGATCCCGAGGGAACGGATCTTGCCGTTGCCTTTCGGGATCGTCTTCTCCCGCACCCGCTGGGGAACGAACCGGCCAGCCTTGAGATCGCCTCGCAGCCCGTCGAGCAGTTCCCCAGCACCGAACACGACAGATCGCGGAGCGATCCCGTCGACACCGGCGGTTCGTGCACCCTTGTTGCCCCGCACCCGACTCCACGCAGTCACGAGGAACGCCGGGTCATGGACGAGGTTGAACAGGTCATCGAAGCAACGGCCAGGATCGGCCATCGCCCATTGGTGCAGCTTCATTTGCATCTCGAGTACCCGGAACTCGGCCACAAACGGGTCGGGCCACGATGCGCCGGTGTTCACCAGCGACCTCCTCGATCAACGTTGACGCTGCGAACACGCTGGACCCCTTCGCCATGTGCACGGCCTTCCCGTGCTCGGACTACTACGGGTCCTCCGCCCCATCCAGACGGCATCGACCGGCGACAGATCTTCCCGCCGACCAGCAGGCTGCTGGCCGGGAAGGGGACCGCATGGATGGTTCCCACGTTCACTCTTGAACCCTTCGACGGGGTCGACGCCCAGCTATGCCCCTGCAACATCGCCACACCTACGCCGCAGGCTTTCGGTGTGGCCTCCCGACCGGCGACATCACCCAGTCCAGAAGTTCCCCGACCCGACAACGGCAGGGCCGTCGTCGTGCGGGTGCGCGTTGCAACCCAGCCCACATCCGCCAGGTTCGAGCTGGTGGCAGTCTCTTGAGGGGCGTTCAGCCGCTGGTTCACTCTCGTTACGCCTTTCCGTCTTGCTTGCCGGACCCAGACCATCTGGCAGTGCTGGCCCGTCCCGGCGTTGTCAGGGCTGCTGTCCACCCTCACCCCCGTCCCAGGAGATCAGGCTGCCCTCAGCTTCAACCAGTCCGCTGCGACGAACTGGTGGCGGTGTCCTTTCACCACCGCAAGGTTCAAGAACGCCTCGTGGCGCTCGAGGTCGGTGACCCACAACGCGTCCGGCCGGTCAGCTCGGAAGTTGCGGTTCACGAGATCCGGCGCTCGCACGGCGTCGGGGTCCTGGCGGGTCGTGAACATCTTGCGGCGCTGCCGACTGATCCCCTCGATCTCCATGACCCGCATCAACCTGGCGACCTGATCGCGGCCGACGTCGTGACCGGCACGCCGAGCGGCTTTCCACAGCTTGTGAGCGCCGTAGACCTTGCGGTTCGCGATCCACAACACCATCAACACCTGGATCATCACCGCGTCACGCACCGCCCTGGCCGACGGGGCCGATCGACGCTTCTTCGCCGCGTAGTAGGTGCTCGGAGCGATCTGCAGCACACGGCAGATCGGCTCGACTCCGAACTCGTCACGATGCTCGTCGATGTAGTCGACGATCACTTCGATGGGCGGTCGAGCTCCGCCGCGAAGAAAGCTGACGCGGTCTTCAAGATCGAGTTGGTGCGCCGCAACTCCTTGTTCTCCTGCTCGAGCTCGCGGGCACGCTGCTCCAACTCGCGGACCCGTTGCGCGTCCGGGCCGGCGAGCCCGTCCGCGACATCACGGTCACGAACCCAAGAGCGAACCGACTCGACGCCGTAGCCGAGCTGCTTCGCGACCCGCTGCACCGTGCCGTGCTCGGTGCCGAGCTCCTTGCGGAGCTGACGCACCAACCGGACCGCATGATCCTTCTCCGACTCGGTGTACCGACGCGTCGTCGGCTTCCCCGGTGACTTCTCTCGTGGCATAACTCCATCCTCGTTTCCAAGGTCTGGAGCCTCCAACGAAGCCAGGGCGGTTCACGGGACAGCACACGCGCAGTTTTCGACCGTCGCCGACAGCTTCCGCGGCCCACCCCCGCGAAGTCCGTGAGACGTCGGCGCCCTGAACGACGAAGCCCTGGCCCGCCATAGTGGCTGACCAGGGCTTCTTTAGTGGCGGGGGCAGGATTTGAACCTGCGACCTTCGGGTTATGAGTGCACCGACGCCCGTAGGCACTGGCCGGCAGTCATCGGCGTTTCACCTGATGAACGAGCGAATCGGGACCGCCGAGCAGCGCTGTCGTAGGCGTTGGTAGGAGGCCGTTGGCGCTCGTCGTGTTGTACGACTGTTGTACGGGAGAGCTCCCGAGCGGCGGCACCACGCTCGTCTGCACTGGTGGGTGCGAGTCGTGCTGACGCGGTGCTGACAGCGGTCGGTCAGGCTGCGTCGTCGCGGCCGAGGTGGATCGGCACCCGACGGTCCTCGTCGTCGAACACGGCGACGAGCTCCAGGCGGGCGCCGAGTGCTTCGAGGTACTGCCGCAGTGTCGACACGCGCACGTCGTCGGAGTGCTCGAGCTTGGAGATCGCCCCCTGGGTGACGTCGAGCCGACCGGCGAGTTCGGCCTGGCTGATCGCCTCGCCGTGTCGAAGCTCGTACAGACGGATCTCCTCCAGCGTCTCGGCGCGCAGACCGGCGAGCCGCTCGACAGCACCGGGCTTCGCGACCACGGTGTCACGGAGTTCGGAGAACTTGGTTCGTGCCATCAGATCAATCCTTCCTTACCGAGTTCCCGGAGGTACTCGTCATACAGGTCATCAGCGAGCGGGACCGCCCACTCGTACCAGTCGTTCCACTCGCCGGTCTTGTCACCGCCGAGCAACAGGATCGCCTGGCGCCGCGGGTCGAACGAGAACAGCACCCGCAACGCTCCACCCTTGGCCGCTCGCAGTTCCTTCATCGACTGATGGCGCGAACTGTGGATCCGGTCCACCACCGGCCGTCCGAGATCCGGGCCACGTTCCGCGAGTAGATCGACCCGATCGGTCACGGCCTCTCGTTGTGCGTCGGACAGCGTCGACCACCACTCGATGAACTGATCGGTGACCTCGACCTCCCACACCCGGCTAGTATGAGCTATTACTCATGATGAGTCAAGACTCATAGGGATCGAGCCTCGTCGGCAATCGATCGCCTCGCTGCGACAACGAGCGGGACGCCCGCGCTCTCCAGGCCCCGGATCATGGTGTGCGGCCGTAGAGCTCCCATTGCCAGAGCGTGCCGATGAGCATGTCTGTGCCGGCGCGAAGGTGGCGCCGGTAGGTGGAGAAGGCCATGCCGAGCACCTCGGCCGCGGTCTCCTGTGACACGGCGCCGTGGAAGTAGGTTCGTTCGAGGGCGCGTCGGGCCTTGTCGGTCCTGGGATCATCAGGGAGGGACGCAAGGCCGAGGCGCAGGACCTCGGCGATGTCGGCTGGCGTGGCGTGTGTTGACTGGTCGGTGACGACCCTCGACGCCGTCAGGGGGTTCGTGGTGAGGCGGTCGGGTCGGGCGAGATCTCGCAGGGCGTTGCGGACGGCTGCGGCGAAGTCGTCCTCGGCCAACACGACCAGGACCGGAGGTGCGGGGGGAGCAACGATGGGCCCGCCGAGCTCACGTTCCTCCATCAGGTCGAGCCATGCCGCTGGTCCGAGACGTCGCCAGTCGCGGCAGTAGGCAGACAGCCGCATGCCCCCGACGTCTGCGTCGGCATCGCGGACCCGATGGAAGTCGAGGTACGACATCATCGGTGTCCAGAACTGCTCGTCACGCACGGTGATGTAGAACCATGCCAGCCCTGGTGTGGTCAGCCAGACCTGTGTGCACTTCCACGAGACGACGTTGAAGGTCGGCGACGTGGATTGGCCGTGGAGACGGTCGTCGAAGAAGCGGTTGACGCCGATGACCTGCCCGGGGCGAGGCGGATCGTTGCGGCTGGCGTGGCGCCAGGCAGCGGCGACGACGGGATCGACGGCAAGGTCGTCGGACGAGGGTGCGTCGAGCAGGAGGATGCCGACGAAGCCGAGGATCTCTCCGCTGCCGGTGCGCACGATCGTGAACGCTTCGGGTTGCCGGTCGAGCCAGTGCCGCAGGATCGGTAGGTCGGCGGGATCACCGTGGACCGACGCGATCTCGACGAGTGATCGTGGTCGCCCGGGCGTAGTGCGGTGGCCTCGACCGTGCCGAACGTCGCCCAGTCCCAGTACCCCGTCATCATCGAGCTGCCTCGATGGAGGTGGATGACGTCTTGGACCTTGGTCGTCGTGTCGAGGGTCGGTCGGTCGAGCAGGTACTGGCGGATCGACCGGTGGAGTTGGGCGTATGCGTCGGGATCGGTGCGTCGCAGCTCGCCTTCGAGGACGTCGCGGGCGAGGTCGTGCGGGCAGAGACCGTCTGCGAGTTGCTCGACGAAGGATCTGGTCCGGAGCCAGTCGAACAGTTCGTCGGCGCGTTGGCTGTCGAACAGATGACGCACGAGCCCGCGAGTGGTCACGCGGGACATGGCCAGCGCGTCGAGTACCCGGCGGTGTTCTTCCGATGGTGCTTCGTCCGCGATGCGCTGGAGCAGCCCGGCGACCAGGTCCGGCGACGTCGTGAGGTCGTCGGGAACATCGATAGCGGCACCTCCGCGGAGCACCTCTGCGAGCAGGACCAGTGCGAGCGGATGCCCACGGCCGATCGGTGCCACGGATGCAGCAAGGTCACCTGCCAGGCCGCAGCGTTCGAGCAGTTGCCGGGACTCCGGTGGTGTAAGCGCACGCAGTGCGTGGAGGTGAAGCAGCGACGACCAGGTGGGTTCGGCGCGCCACTCCTGGTTCGGCGCGTGCCGGCCGGCGACCACCACGACGGTGCCGGCAGGCAGGAGCTCAAGCAGATGATGCCGCATCCAGTCGCCGAGTCCGCCGGCAAGCTCGAACGTGTCGACCGTGACGACCAACCGCTGCTCCTGCTGCCCGACCGTCGACACCGCAGCGACGATGGCCGCTGCGGTCGGCTCGATCGACCGCAGATCGACCGACACGACCTGGGCGCCGGCCCGCGCGGCGCGTGCCGCCACCCGCCTCGTCAGCGCTGACTTCCCGATCCCGCCCGGCCCGAACACCCACAAGATCGCTGACCTCGGATCGGCGAGAAGCTTGTCGAACAGCTCCAGAACCGCGACCCTTCCGACGAACCGTTCGGTCGACGCCTCACGCGCGTCGTCGGCCATCGAGCGCATCGACTCACTGTGTCACGGTCGGGACCCAATTTCCATGGAAGCCGAGGGGTACCGGACCCGGCAGGTGAACGGTCGCGACGGGGTCGCCGGTGAAGTCCGACGTGTCGAGGATCACCACGTCGGCACGCCCGCCGGCCAGATCGTGAGCGACGGTGAGCAACCAGCCATCATCCTCGGCCGAGTCGGGCGAGCGCGGCACGAACACCACCTCACCGAACCCTCGCCCACCGCCTGCGGCTCGCCGTTCAGTGGTCCCGGATTGCAGGTCATGTCGAAGGGCCGCACCCGGATCGAAATGATCCCCGATCTCGGCGGCGTAGGCATAACGGTGACGTCGCCCGACGACGCGCTCGTCGACCCGGGGGAACTCCTGACTGCGCTGATCGATCACCACAGACGAGAACGCGCCGGTGATCGGATCGACAGTCCAACGCTCGAGCCGAGCCGGACCGTCGTTGGGACCGGTCACGTCAACGTTGAACATCGTGTCGTAACGCACCACGTCGAGCACCACTCGTCCGTCGGCGTCGTCGTAGGCGTTGGCCGGGTGGAACACCCAGCACGGCTCGATGTCCACCCAACGCACCTGATCGGCGGTACCGCCGAGCGGTACGAACCCGAGCCGGGCCTGATACGACGAGTCCCAGCGATACGGCAACGCCGCCCCGCCCATCGCGGCGTCCAGGTTAAACAACACCGGCAGGTCATAGACCACCGCGTAGCGCTCCGTGATCGAGACGTCGTGAACCATGACCGGGCCGTTCGTCGCGATGTCGGCCCGGTGCCGGACCCGTCCATCCACACCGACGACCTCGTAGCGGACCTGGTTCCCCCACGCCCAGAAGTAGCTCATCGAGTGGAGCTCCCCCGTCGCCGGATCGAGCTTCGGGTGCGCTGTGTATGGATGCTCACGGGTGCCGTCGAAGTCGCTCGGACCAATCGTGTCAAGCTCGTCGGTCAACTCGACCGGCGGGGTACCCGCCTCGACGATCGCGAACGTGCGACCGGCATGACCGATCACGTTGGTGTTCGCCGCGAACAGCCGGACGTCATCGCCGAACGGCGAACGGCACCGCGGCTCCCCCAACACGTCGGTCACATCGGGGGTACGAACCCACCGGTTCCGATACCACTCGGCCCGCCCCTCACGAAGCCGCAGACCGTGGACCATCCCCGTGCCGGTGAACCAGTGATGACTCAACGGATCCACCGCCCCGACCGGATTCGGGCCGTTGCGGAGCAGACGACCATCGAGCTCGGTCGGGATGACGCCGGTGACCTCCAGATCGAACACCGTCAACTCATCGCTGACCGGCGCCCGGGGGCCCGTGGTCCATGGCGAAGGTGTGCTGGTGGTTTCGTGCATGATGCTCATGGGCCGATCTTCATCCCACACACTGCTCACCCACCAGACCAGAAACTGCTCACCGTGCGCTCACCTGCGGCGCCCGAAGCGTCGCTCAGTGTCCGGATCCGGTCCCGTGGCCGACGATGTCGTTGAGCGTGCGCAAAGCGTCTCCGAGAGGGACGGTGAGCTCACCGGTGAGGTGGCTCCGGACGATCGCCCAGCCGATCTCGAACAGCACTGCAGCGGCGACGGCAGGGTCGAGTCCCGCCCGGATGGTCCCAGCGCGTTGGCCGTCGATGAACGTGATGCGGATGAGGTCGGTCACTCGTTCTCGTTGGAGTTGTCGGGCGAGGGTGGCAGCGCGGTCGTCGAGCAGCTCGCGGTCGTCGAGGAACGGCGCGGCGAGGAGGTCGTCGCGTTCGTAGTGGGCGATCGCGACCTCGACCAGTGATCGGAGCCGGGACGGGGCAGGCTGATCGGGATGCATCGCGGTCGCGGCGGCCTCAAGGAATCCGTCGACCGCGTGTCGCACGGTGGCGAGATACAGCTCTTCTTTCGATTGGTAGTGGAGGTAGAGGCTTCCCTTGCCGGTCCCCGCTGCGGTGGTGATGCTTTCGACACTGGTGTGGCGGGTGCCGAAGCGCCGGAATCGCTGCGTCGCCGCGTCGAGCAGGCGTTCTCTGGCGTCGTCTTGTCGGACACTCATTCGGCGAGTCTACATCTGACCAGATTGCTAGTCTGGTCAGATGTCGCCATCAGAGATCGTGCATGCGTTCATCACCGCCATCGAAGCCAAGGACATCGACGCCGCAGTTGCGCTGGCGTCGCAGAACATCTCGTACGAGAACATGCCCACGTCGCCCGTTGTCGGGCACGAAGGCCTCGCGGCGACCCTGCGCGCGTTCCTCGAACCAGCCGGCACGGTCGAGTGGCGGATCGTTGCGCAGTGGGAGGTCGGTCGCGTGGTGATCAACGAGCGCCTCGACCGGTTCGAGATCGGCACCGGCTGGCTCGAGTTGCCTATCGCCGGGGTCTTCACCGTCGATGACGACAACAAGATCGAGGTGTGGCGCGACTACTTCGACATGGGTACCTACACCCGCCAGTACGCCGCGCTGACGGGTCGATGACCGAACGGCCCGACGAACCGAGCTTCCCACTGAAGGAGTATCTCGGCTTCGCCATCCATCGCGGCGAGGGCAGCGCCACCGCGACGCTCACCCTCGGCTCACAGCACATGAACCCCAACGATGTCGCGCACGGTGCGGTGGCGTTCGCGCTGATGGACACCGCAATGGGAGCTGCGCGTCATGACGGTGCTCGACGACGGCAGCCTATGCGCCACGATCGAGATCCACACCCGCTTTCACCGTGGTGCCATCAGCGGTGTGCTCGTCGCGGAGGCGACAGTGCTCACCGCAGGCCGGACCATCGTCCACCTCCAGGCCCGCACGCACGACGACACCGGCCATCTGGTGGCCAGCGCAACGGGGAGCTTCGCCGTCATCCGGCCCCGCCCCACCGGCTGACACGTCCACCGGAGCAGTCACCCGGTCTGCCCGCCCAGCGGCGGTGTTCGCCAGCTTCGGAGCAGCTTCTTGACTTTCCATAGGTTACCTATCTATAGTGTCCCTATGGATATGGGAGTTGGAGAGATGGTCGTGCGCCGCCGCTGGAGGTGTCGCAGTGGTTCAACACGCAGACCCCGGTCACCCTGGCTGATTTGCGGGGTCGGGTCGTCGTGATCGAGGCGTTCCAGATGTTGTGCCCGGGATGCGTGAGCCACGGTCTGCCCCAGGCGCAACGCATCGTCGACGCGTTCGGCGGTGACGTGACGGTGTTGGGGTTGCACACCGTGTTCGAACATCACGACGCGATGACGCCGGTGTCGCTGGAGGCGTTCCTGCACGAGTATCGGATCGGTTTCCCGGTTGGTGTCGATGCCCATGATCGGCCGGGTGGGACGCCGATCACGATGGGGCGTTACCAGCTGCGCGGCACCCCGAGCCTGGTGCTGATCGATCGGGCCGGGACGATGCGGCTCAACGCGTTCGGCCACATCGATGACCTCACCGTCGGCGCGACCATCGCGCGACTCATCGATGAAGCACCCCCTGCCGCCTCGGCCCAACCGTCGACCTCGGTGCAATCCGGACCGACGATGGCCTGCGATCCCGATCAGGGATGCGCGCTCCCGACCGACGCGAACAGCACGGACAACAAGAACCTGACGAAGGAGAACATCTGATGAGCACCGACATCGCCGGTTACACCTACGACACCGCCCTTGCGGCGTCGCCGGTCAGCCTCGACGATCTGAACCTGTTGCTGGCGACGCTGCTGTGGACCGATGACGACGCCGCGGCGCTCGCCCGAGCCGGCATTGCGCTGGAATCGCAGGTCGATCAAGTGCTCGACGTCTGGTACGGCTACGTCGGTTCCAGCCCACACCTCGTCGCGTCGTTCAACGGCGCCGACGGGCAACCATCAGGCGACTACCTGACCGCGGTGCGGGCCAGGTTCGGGCAGTGGATCCGCGACCTGTGCAACCGGCCGTGGGATCAGCAGTGGTTGGACTACCAGCACGAGATCGCCCGCCGCCACACCGACACGATGGGCGACACCGACCACGTCACCTCTGATCAGACCCACATCCCGCAGCGGTACCTGATCGCGTTCATCTGGCCGATCACCGCCACGATCCGACCGTTCCTCGCCAACGCCGGCACCGACGACGCCGACATCGACGCCATGCACACCGCCTGGTTCAAAGCCGTCACTTTGACGGCTCTACGCGCTGAACGCTGGGGGCGTTCGATGACCTGGGCTGGTCGGCTTTCACCGCGGCCTCGCCACCTCATCGACCTGGTGAACGGAAGGCTCCGACCAGGAAGATGGATGCCGGGGCCGCTGTTTGGGCATGACGGGTTGCGTCACTGTGAGCGGCGCGACGACGAGTGCGGTCAGACGATGATCAGCGCCGGGAGTGGGGTTGGGATCCGGTTGCTGCTGCGCCATGGCCACGTCATGAGCGCGCGCGCCCACATCGGGCTGAAATTCGGCGTAAGCGAGCAACGCGGCCGCGCCATCTCCTACTTCACCCACAATAGCCATGTCTGGCTCTAATTCCAGGAGTGTGCGTAACCCTTCCCGCATGAGGCGTTGATCATCCACAAGTAGAATACGGAGGGAATGAGACATCGTACTGGGCACCTCGTTCACGGCACTGGGTTCATCGGTAGTTGCCACAAAATCAGTGTACCGCCTTCCGGTGGAGTCTGACAAGGTGAGGGTACCACCCAGGTGGGCGGCACGTTCCTGGAGACCCTGCAAACCAAAGCGACCATCGGGGATGGTTAGGGGCAGACCCTGACCATCGTCACGGATGGTGAGGGTGATGTGCTGGGTGTCGTGGGTGAGGGTGATCCAGGCCTGGTGTGCGGCCGCGTGCCGTTGCACATTGGTTAACCCTTCCTGGGCCGCCCGGTAAAAAGCCAGCCGTTGCTCCGGGGTTAAGGGGGGGAGTTGCGGGGGGATGGGAAT
>JBAOHV010000034.1:0-12845 GCA_037045265.1 Microthrixaceae bacterium
GGGTCGACCGGCCGGGCCGCCCTCGTTGACGAGCTTGGCGTAGAAGCGCTCGACCTCGATCGCCGTCAGGGCTTGGAGCTTGCGGGACCCGAGGCCCCACGTGATCCGATCCACTGCGACCACGTAGCTCGCCCAGGTGGTCTCACGCAGCTGGGGCTTCACCGTCTGGAGCCACTCGGTCAGGTAGCCATCGAGCGTCACCGAGGTCGGCGCGACGGCGGTGCCGGCCCGCAGCTCCGACATGAAGTCGCCGAGCGCCTCCTCGGCCGCCGCCTTGGTGGCGAACCCGCCCTTGGTGCCCGGGGTGGGTCTCGAACCCACACGTCCCCTGAGGGACCGAGGGGTTTAAGCCGCCGGAAGCCGGTGCGAGTGGATGCTTCTCAGTCCGAGAAGGCGCATGTTCGTTGACGACACGGCCCTCGCTCGTCCGGTTGACGACCGCCTCGTCCGGCCTCAACGACGTACTTCGCGACTATTCCGCGACTAGGCACTAGACCTACCCGTTCAGCCCCCGCCGTCCTCGCTGACTTCGTGATCGGAGACGGCGCGATCTGCGTCGTCGCCATCTGCGGCGCAGGCTTCCGTTTCACGCTGGCCGATCAGGTCCTTCAGCTGTGCCTTCGCCTCGTCGGCGCGCGCGCCACTCTCGGCCGCCCGGCCGGCCTGATACTTATCCCAGCGCTGCTTCGCGGCTGCTCCCGCGACTAGCGCAACAACCGCAAGCGCTGCGCCCTGCCCACGGTGGCCGGGAGCGAGCGCGCGTTTACGGCTGCGGATTCGATGATTGCGATCAGATTGTCCGGTCCCCCAACGGCCTTCGCCGCGGTCGTGATGTCCTGATAGCCGCCTAGGTTTCCCATGCCTCGCAGGATAGGTCGTCGTCGGTGGACGGCCGTCTACGAGAGGAAGGATTGCTGGCGGAGCTCGCAGGTGAGCTGCTCAGACCACCCCGGCGCGAGGGCGCCGACATTGAGCGCCCATGTGCCGACGAGTTCGCAGAACCTCGCCTCGTCCGTCACGGGGAGAGCTGATGGCGTCGCCTGCACCACTCGGGCATCGGTGACGGGTATTGCGTCGATCAGCACGTCCAGCGTGCAAGAACGGCGGCCGGACTTGGAATGGTCGGTCTCGTTTTCACTGTGCACGACCGAGTAGCCAGCGACCTGGAAGCCAGCGTCTTGCAAAGCGGTGAACAGAGCGACCCACGCTCGCGGGTCACGGTTTGCGTAGCTGAGCACCAAGTGCCCGTCAGGCTTCAGCGCACGGCGGATCTCCTCGAACACCTCGGTCAGCACCTTCGTGTACGTGCGGCCGGTTGCCGTTGTGTCTCCGAGCCGGACGATGGCGTCCCCGTCAAGATCTCCGGTGTCTGATCCGCCCCACGCACGGAACAGATCCGAGAGCTCTCCGTACTGGACGTCGTCGTGGTACGGGGGATCCGTGATGGCCGCGTCCAGCGAGCCGGTCGGGAGGGTCATTCGGGAGCTGCTACCGACCGTGATGACTGCGTCTGTAGTTGGAGCGACTTTGGTACGTGTCCCTGTCGAAGGCTTCGGCCCCGCGACACTTAGGCGTCGACCGAACTGCTCCTCGAGCCAGACGGAGGCCTTCACCATCATCTGCAACCGCCGGCAGAGCGTGCCCCGGCCAGATTCGGGAGTGCCCCAGACGTTTGGTTCGGTCGACAGCGTTGTGAAGTTGAATCGGTGATTGGCTATCGCCTCGTAGGGCTTGAGGTAGCGGGCGTCCCATCGGGACACATGGCCCGCCATCTCCGTGGTTCCGATGATCGCGACCTCGAGCGCCCGTTGGATGGGTTCGTCGCCCTCCGCCGCCGCTTCGCAGGCACCGAGAAGCGCCTCAATGACAACGCGCTGGCGAGCGGGGTACAGATCGTGCCATGCGGTCATGCCGTGGCGACGGAGGACTCGTGCCTCTGTCCCGTCGGCGATGTCAGGTACGCGCGCGCCGGGGGTCCCAGTGCGCCGGTGAAGCGAAGTCCTTCTCCACGTCGGTGGGACAGTCAATCTCGCGGCGATTCGGCGCGCAGCGTTCGACGAGAATTGCCTCCCAGCGGAGGGGGCCATGTGCCGCAAGCTCTGAAATCTTGCCGAACCAGCCGCACGCGAGGCACCGAGCCTCCCGGTTCGTTGTGTAGCGCGCGCGCCAACCTTGATGTACCGGCCGCACTCCTCGCAGCCGTGGCGCTTGGTGGCGGGCCCTCGATTGAGATGACCTGCTGGGCAGACGGTGAACCCGGTGTCCCCGCCGCAGTCCACTCGGCTGGTGAGCGAGACGAGCGAGTTCGGGAACAGGCGCAACGTCGTTTGGCACCCAGGGCAGGGTGCAGTGGCAACGCGGAGCGTGTGGGCGAGCGTGGCCGGCGTCCCGTCCGCAAGCGTGGTTGCGTAGGCACGCTGGAGTAGGGGCTCGACGTGTTGATGGAGACGCTCTGCGGCGCCTTCCAATCCATCTCGGTCCGGCAGCGTGAGCATCGTCGCCAGGCCGCGGGCCGCCCACGGGTTGACGTCCTGGGCATAGACCTGGTGTCCACGGAGAAGGGCGGACAGCGCTATGACGCCCCCTCCTGCAAAGTTGTCGGCGATGAGCAGGCGTTCGCCTGGCCGTTCCGCCGCGATGGCATCCACGATCGCCCCGGTGACTGTCTCCGCACGGCGTGCCCACCATCGGTAGACACTGATGGGTGGAAGGTGTCTCTGCCGTGCCCTCGTCTCGGCCTTCACGCCTTCTCGCAGCGCCTCTGCGTCGAACGACTCGAGAACGCTCCTGACCGGGGTCGACTGTTGAGTCATGGAGTCCACCGTGACAGGCCGTAGGGACAATCCAACCAAGGTAGACGACCGCGCTTCCGACGCGCTTCACCGCGACCGGTCCTCATCATGGGGCGTCGGCGAACAGCCCAGATGCGTCGAGCTCCTCCAAGAACTCGACGAGCCGAGCGCTCTGGATAGTGCCGAGCTCGACGCCAGCCTCAATGTGTTCACGCATGCCTCATGAGGTCAGGTTGGCGGTGCCCAGGTAACCGTGCGCACGGTCTCGCACCACGAGCTTGGCGTGAAGCATCGTCGGCGCCGCGCCGATAAACCATCGCACTCGGACGGCGCCAGAGGACTCCAGCTCGGTGAGGTGTTCACGCAGCTCGGGCAGGAACTTGGGATCGGCCTTGTTCACGTAAATCGTGGTCGGCACACCCCGGACCGTTATCGCCGGTTGCAGCACGTCACGTAGCAGGTCGAACCCCGCCGTGTTCCAGAACGCGCCTGCGATTGTGAGCTCGGTCGTGGCGCGCCGGATCACATCGAGGACGAGTCCTTCGAGCCGTTCACGGTCAGGTATAGCCACGCTCCCGGTGGGGGCGGAGAATACGAGACGAGGCTCATCGACTGCGGCCGGGGATGATTCAGGAACGGCTGCGAGGACCTCACACACAAGGAGTAGCTCCGCAGCCCGCGACAGCTCTGGTGCGCCAGTGGCGCTAAGTACACCGGTCGCGTGAAGTTCGGCGATGGCAGCGGCTGTCATGTCGTTGCTCACCCGGCGCAGGGAGCGGTCGCCCTGCTGGAGAATCTGACTCGCTATGGCAGAAGCCTCGTACCGCCCGCCCCCCAGCTCCCGGAGGAGCTCGGCCAGTGGCACGAGCCCGACGAGCCCGCTCATACCGCTGTGGCGCGTTGGGTGTGGAGCCAGAAGCGACGAAGAAGCAGCCGGTCCAGGTCGGCGTTCCAAGTGCGGCAGCCGTATGAAAGATGCAGGCACCTGTCACACGCGGCATGAGGCCGCTCAGGCGACCGGTGCGAGCACATCGGGTCGTTGTCACAGATGCGGACTGCGTCAGCAGTCGCGACCAGCCAGGGCGCCACGCGCTGCCGAAGCACCGTCTCGAATGCGCCCAGAGTGAAATCGGTGTAGGACGCGACGTAGATGGCCGTCGTTAGCGCGTCGGGAGCCGCCCACTCGGCGAGGCTGGACTCGCCGAACCCGCTTTGCCCGTCGTCGAGCGCGCGGAGCAATGCGTGCGACGCGGAGTGGACCAGTCGACGGATCAGCCCTGCAGGACCCTCGGTCCCCACCTCGGGATCGGCAGCGAGGATCTCCGCCACGGCGAGCTTCGCAGCACGCGTTCTCCGTCGGCTGGCCTGCCGGCAGCGCACCCTCGATCTCCAAGAACCTCAGGATCGCTGCGGCGTCGAAGGTGAGAAGGAGCGCTTCGGTCCGGGCAGGCACGGCGAACACGGGGGTCTTGCCATTGTACCGCTTGGGCTTGGCGTAGCTACGGAGGTGAGCGCGACCCGGCTCTCGTTCAATGCGGGTGTAGCCGTAGCTCGCGATGACGATCGGGAACTGCTGGGTCACTGAGATGTCGCTGATGCCAAGCGCCGTCATGATGCGCGCAGCATGATCAGCGGCCGTGCGCTCTGGTCCGGTCGTCGAGGTCCTCAACTCGTCGAAGCTCCGGCGGTCCGCGATGATCTTCCGGTCGAAGAGGCCAGCTCGCTCGACCATGAGCCGGTCGGCGGCAGCGTCGACGACCGGCGCGGGAACCGATGAGACGATGGCTGGCACGCCGGTCGTCACGGGGCCTTGGAGGGTTCGCAACCCATCGATCGTCGCTTCATCGACGTTGTTCGCTCGAAGCGTCGCAACGAGCGTTTCCCACTCCTCGGGGGTCTTCCGGTCGCTGACTCCGGACTGCTCCAGCTGTTGCAGCGACACGGCCACGTGCTCCTCGTCGCCGAGCCACGAAGCAAGAGCCACGGCGCCACGCTGTGGGTGGCGCTGCAGGTGGTCGTAGGTCTGGTCGGAGATGTTGATGATCGTGACCGTCTGCGGGATCCACAACTGACCATCGCGCGCTGTGTAACCCCTCTGGAAGACCCGGCCGCTCTGCCGCGTACTGGCCGCACCCACAGGGTGTGAGCCTTGTGCCGAGCGACCCTCCACACTGCCGGCACCGCCACGTCGAAGAACGAAACGATCCGGTGTCCTCTAGGTACATGTGGTCGACGGAGTCGCAGCTCGAGCACCTCGGCGTGTGCATCGCTGCCATCGCCCCACAGTTGTGAGCGGTCACGTATCGGAGCTGGCGCATCTTCGAGTTGCAGTGCTGGCACTTCAGACGGCCCGCCGCCTTGTTGTCGTTGATGACCTGGTCCTGCTTGAACCATCGCTTGACGCGACGGCACTTGGGGTTGACGCACTCGAACGTGAGTGGGAACGCGTCCCAGACGACTTCGTCCGGCTTGAGGATGTAGAACTCATCGGGGTTGGTCCGAGGGTCGGGGATGCCGACCTGTTCCGGACGCCACCTGTCTCGCTCGTCCGCGATCGCGTCGAGAAGATCCTTCTGGTTCACGTCGCCGGACACGCGGCCGCCGTTGACATGGTGGACCTGGGCGATGAATCCATCCTCGTGCTGGAAGACGGCGTCAGGGAGGTAGCGGTACAGGATCTGGTGTGTGGAGCGCTTCATGGTCCTCCTCCTCAGCCCTGCAGCAGATCGATGATCTGCTCGGCCCTGGGACCTCCGCTGAACTCTGCTGGGGGATCGACGTCTCGCAGGCTCGTCATGGCCGGCGACGTGAACAGGTCGGTCATGTACTCGGCCTGCCACTGCTGCATCCGACTGCGCTCGACCTGTTCCCATCTCGCGAGTGCGCCGTCGACTAGGCGCTGCTCCTCGGTCGCCAGCGACGGATCCGGTACGGGGCACCGGTAGGCCCGTTCGATTCGGCCGGTGAGATGGGGAATGAGGTGTGCTGCTTGGGTGTCCCACCACTTCCGGAACTTGCGGGTGGTGGAGATGTCGTCGGTGGTACCCCATGTGGCATTCCTGCTCTCGTCCCACAACAGGGTGCACATCACGCCGGGCAGAGTTCGCCAGATGGCTCGGGGTGCGTATCGGTTCACGGGAACAGGTGCAACCATGCGCTCGAGCGCGCCGTGGTTCGTGGCGAAGCTCTGGAACATGGAGGTCTCACGGCGGTTGTTCCGGTCGAAGACCGCTGTCACCAACCCGACGTGCGCTCGTCCGGCACGGGCGGTCACCTGGATGTAGTCGGCGTAGGTGGGCGGCATTCCGGCGAGCACCTCGAGGTTGAGCCGGTCGAGGTCCACCCCGTGGGAGATCACCGAGGTGGCGACCAGTGCTCGGATTCGATCGGCCCGCGGCCTGGTCTGATCAGAGGCCTCGATCTCGGCGACGGCCGCGGCGAGTTCGCCCAACGTTGAGTCGCCCATGAGGTACTCGATCCGCACTCGCTCGGAGACCCGTTCCGAGAGTCGACTCAGCTCATCCTGGATCACCGCACCGTGGGCCTTGCTGTTCACGAAGCCGAGGGCGAGCTCGTACTTGAACAGGAGGTCGGCGGCCTCGCTGGGAGTGAGCGTGTGGCCGTCGGCCACCAGCTTCGCGAGCAGCGGAGCAGGGTCGTCCGTGAGGCCGTGAACGAGCTCGACAAGCTGCTCCGTGATCTTCGAGGCGAGGTCGACTTTCACGGTGCCGCCGCCTGCGGGCAGGACCCCGAAGAACACGCGCCGTACGTCGTCGGTCGCCTCCGCGTAGAACGACTGATCGAGCGTGGGTCCGCCGACCGGGAACATGCGGGGCGTGCGCCCGTACACCTGCGAGAGCTGGTCCTGGTACTGCTCGATCGTGGCCGTCGCGGCGATGACCTTCGAGGGCTCGTGGCCGGCGCCAGCCGCGAGCTCTGCGATCAGCGTGTGGTAGTGCCCGGCGAAGACGCCGAGCTCCTCACGCACCAAGTGGAGCTCATCTTGGATCCACAGCGCCGGGGTGGGGTCGTAGAAGCCGGTCGGAGTCGTGTGCCTCGCCGGATCAACCTTGCAGTCCTTGGTTCTGCACTTCTCGTGGGTGTACCAACCGTGCGTCGGGCAGTGCTGACGGGGCCCGTGGTTGAACGACGTGAGCTGGCCGTTCCTGGCGAACGACGCGATCTTGTCGACGGTCGAGACGACGACCGCGGGCAGGTACCGGGTCACCTCCTCGTCGCTCGAGTGAATCGCGAGCACGTGGCCGCAGCTACGGCAGACGTGCTGAAGCTGATGGCTGGCGATGTTGACGTCGAGGCCGACGCTGTTCCGCGACTTGCACGATGGGCACTTGCCGACGAGGCGGCGGTCGTCGCGCTCTTGTGGGGTCAGGGCGGCGAAGGCATCGAGGCCCGGCCACCACCCGCTCGCATCGCTCCAGCCGAGGCGGTTCGGGGTGTTGCTGGCGCCAACGAGGTACCCAAGTTCGAACGGCGATCCGGTGATCTGCTCTGCCTTCCGGACGTTCTCGGCGTGGAACATGATGTCGCTGATTCGTGCCAGCTGCTGGACCGAGAGCATCCGCAATGGGAAGAGCATCCAGGCTGTCGTGCCGTGGTCCTTACCCCGGAGTCGGTCGAAGAAGAGCGCGACAGCAATCAGGCCCAGGTAGGCCTCGGTCTTGCCGCCGCCGGTTGGGAACCACAGCACGTCGACGGCATCGAGTTCACGGCGCAGCTTGGGGTCCGTGGGGTTCTCGCGACCTGCGAGCGCTCCCAGCTCGGTGACGATGAAGACGAGCTGGAACAAACGCCAGCCAGCGCCGGCCGGCCTGGCGTCGGCGAACGCTCGGTTGGCCAAGAGGAACGCTCTGTCCAGGCGAGGGTCGGCGGCCAGCAGGTCGCAGCCGAGCTCGAAGCGCTCAACCTCCTCCTTGAACAGGTCGCGGAGTTCCTGCATCTGAGCTGCCAGGTCCGGATCTCCGTTGCCGTCGGTGGGCCAGGCTCGGAGGAAGGACCGCATGGCTGTCGCGATGGATGCCAGCTTGGGTGCGTAGTCCGTGGCCAGGCCACGGAAGGTCAGGTCGACACCATGTGCCCGGGTGTTGCTCACCTGCTGGGTGTGGATGGGCAACGTCTCGGCGATGATCTCGCCCGGCCCGCCCGCCGTTGCGACGCAACCGCGCCCTCGGCCGGCCACGGTCGCGACGTCGGCGTAGCGCAGATCGGACTCCGCGAAGGCGAGGCGCTTGGGAACGAGGCGGGCCGGTTCGCACACCGTCACACGGAGTCGGGTGTCGTAGATCGAGAGGTCCTGGGCCGCGGATCGGGCAGGCAGAGTGAGCGCGTTGGAGATGCTGACCGATACCGCGGTTTCGCCGTCCGGGGTCGGGGAGGTCGAGACAGTGATGCGAGGCAGCGGGACCTGTGGCTGCCAGTCGTTGTCGCGTCGCTCATCCAACGCGTGGCGAATGTCGGCGTCGGTGCCTGTCGCATCGTTCGCGTTGAGCGTCTGGTTCTGCTTCAGCTTCCACAACGCGTCGGGGCGGAGGAAGTGGGTGTCAATGGCACCCACGACGTCCGCGATCAAGGGGCTGCCCCCGGCGAGTTCATCGCTCGTGACGAGCGACTCCCCAGCGCACGTAACAGCCATGGTGAACGACGCCGTGCGTTCGTCACGGACCCACGAAGGCTGGATGGGTACGCGGGGACGGGCACGCTTCTTGCCAGCTGCTGCGGCCACCGCTGTCGTGGCGACGGCTCGGACCTGTGCGAAGTCGGGCAGAAGCGGGTGGTAGAGGGCGTAGTCGACGTCGATCCGCAGCTCGAGCTCGTCGCAGTCGGCGACGACGAAGTCGAGCCCGATGACCCCACGGTTGTCGACTGGGGCAGCCGTGTGGACCGGAGGCGGTGGATCACCTTCCTGCGCACCCTCTCCGCCGCCTCCCTCGGCCTCACCTTCTCCGGGATCGGCGGGCGGGGGCGGGTTGATGGTGACACCAAGGACGCCGACCCGAACGGATTGGTCTGGTGTCCACGGGTGAGGGTGCGGCGACGCACTCCGATCCGTGAGGCGGTCGACAACCTCGGCGAGGAGGTGGTGGACGAGTACCTGCTCTTGGCGGTTCTCGTCGGACTGACCGGGTCCACGGGCGGGCGTTGTTGAGGCGGCCGCGACGGTAGGGGTGTTGCTCATGGTTCCTCCCAAGGAATTCGAGTTCAGGTCTGGCCGGACGCCGATGCCGCTTACGCAGGCTCGGCCCGGCCCCAAGACGTGGGGTTGGGATTTGGATTGTGCGCCGAAGTTCGGCAGATGCAGTAAATCCTGTCACATGTCGAGTGTCAACGATTCGTCATCGGACGCGGCCAGCGATCCCTGATGGCACTGTTCGGGAGCTGCCCACATCGAGCACGCCGGCGATGATGAATTCATCGAGGAGCTCGTCGGCTGAGGGGCCTATGAGATCCCGCAGCTTGGTGACCGCTTCATCGGCACGGCCAGATGCGGCCGCGGCGATGAAGGAATTGAGATGGCGGCTCAATGAGCGGAGGGACTCCGCCACCGCGTAGATCAGGTGGAGATCTGGGCATGGCTTGTCAGCGGCCTTGAACACCGCGGCGACGTCGCTCGGCTCACGGGGTGCAATCGTCGTTCCGTTCGCCCAATGCACCAGCTGCCCGCCGGCTTCGGCGCCCGCCTGCGTGACCCGCGCGATCGCGTCTTGCTGGGTCGGAGCAGTCCGCAGCACCGACCGGGCTGCGGCGCGAAATTGGCTCAGGATCAGATCCAGCGATTGGACCTCTCCGTTGCCGCGAGTGGCCGCTACCAGCCGGGCGTGGATCGACTCCGTGCCCTCACCGGCAGGAACGAGGATGTCATCGCCGGGTCTCAGGTCCTTCACCGGTCGATGGATCGGTCCACCAGCACTGATCACCACGACCGGTGTGGATCCTGCGTCCTCATCGATGCACCACCAGGTCCGGCCGTCATCGAGGTGCACAGGGACACAGGAGCGGCCGATCTCGCCGGGGAGCGTGGCCGTGCGGGCTGCCGTGGTGCTGGAGGCTGCCTCAGTGTGGTCGATCATCTCTGAGGCCGCGTCGAGAACGGCTGCCAGCGAAACGTCCGGCAACTCGAGCGCGCTGCTGTCGGAACCCGGCGGCATCTCCAACGGAGGAACCGGCGACGTCGGTGCGGCCGGCACCGCCAACCCGAGAGAGCGATACGCCGTTGCCTGCTCGGTCGCCGTCGTCTCTGCCCATCGTTGACCCTGTCGTTGCAGGGTGCGGAGCTCCGCGTCGTAGCCAAGGACCACGGTTTTTTCGGCTTCGATGCCAAGCAGCAATGAGAACAACCACGGTGGCGGAGCAGCCGTGAGCACCTGGGCGCGTGCCCAGCGCGTGCCGACAGCCGTTCCTTCATCGATGTCGTGCGGACGCGTGGCGCAAGGCGCTCCCACAGGTCGACCTGCTGGGGTGTGCGATCACCAGACGAGAGGGAGAGCAGCGTTGCATCGGCGGCCGCCCGGGAGTGGCACCGCACGACGATGGCGCCGTTCGTCGTTCGCTCGAGCTCATCGAGCACGGTCCACAGCGCTAAGAGCTTCGGGTTGCCCGACTCGAGGTGGCTCCAGATCGAGCGAACCGCAGAGCGAAGACTCCCGAGCCTCGCCGTCTGCCATGCAGCCCACTTCCCGTCGAGCCTGGGAACGTCGCGATCCAGCAGTCGGAGGAGCGGCATCTCACCCGGGCGCGGGTTGTACGTGCACGCTGTCCGGTACTCCGGCACCCGGGCTGCGAGCCTGACGCCATTGCGCAGAAGGCTCAGTGTCGAGGCGAGCTGTGCTGGGACTGGGCCCGGCGGTTTCGCACCGATGCACTGGAACGCTGTCGTGACGAACGAATTCATTTCGACATCGCCAGCCGGTTCGAGGACGATCTCGGTCCGCGTCGTGGACAGCATTGGGCTGGTGGACAACTCACTTGTGGAGGCAATGCCAGCCCCGAATGTCTCGACGAGCCCGTCGATGACCGAGTCCGACAACGCGAGAACTATCGGGTCGGGCACGCCAGCCGCGTAGTCCTCTCTCCGGGTCATCGATCCGACGAGTGCCACGAGGCCCACATCGCCGATGTCGCCCACCACCACCACGGCCGCCGCTGACTGTTCAGCGGCCCACGTCAGCGCCTTCGTCCGGGCAGCCGGACTGGCGACCGATGTCGCGTCGATGATCACGAGCGGTGGAGCGGCCTCGAGCCTTGGGACGCCAACGCGCAAGTTCAGGTAGACCATCGAGGCGTTGGCGGGCCGCACTACGGACCCGACCACCGGATCCAGACCCCCTGCCGCGGGTAAGGCGGTGAAGGGAGAGCGGATTGCCATCCGCGAGTCCCATCCGTCGTCGGTGCTGCACGCTGAGCTGTCGGAGCTGACCTGACACATCGAGATCCATCCCGACGAACACGACTGGTCCCCGAAATGGCGTGGGCGGCTGGAGACGCAGAACGTGGCTCGTGATTGCGAGCAGCAGCGCTGCTCGGTTTCGCACCCGTGGGAGCAGCAGCACTCCGTGGCCACCGACCGAGCCGAGTCGTCTTGCCGCCGCCATGAACAACTGGTCCGCTGGCGTGACCGGAACGGCCACACCGCCGTCAATGAACGTCGTGGCCGCAAGGTCATCGAGTGCGACATCGGTGATGTTGGGCAGCAGGGCCTCAACGATCGAGTCAGTGTGCGCAGATCCTTTGTTGTCGATCGATGTCATTCGTCCCCTTGATTCACCGGAGAAGGGCGCCGAATCCGATGGCCGCCAACCAGACCCCGACTTCAGCCCCCGACACGAGAGTAGGGATCAGGTCTGACAGTGACTAGCGGACTGCAGAATGCACGTCGTGGACCTAGCGCGACGACCACATCGCTAACGCACGAGCGTGTCGGTGTGACGCGTCGGCACGATGAATGCCAAGGACGGGTTGGTCGCGCATCGGCCTCGCCGACACCGCGGCGCTGCAGACGGAGCGTGCCGCCGTGGGCATCGGCTCTGTCGTGAAGGGATGTCTGGATCGACTGCGAACGCGCGGTCCAGGACCTGCGCGATGCTCGATCGCCGTTCGATGCCCCAGGGGGTACGTGGTTCGAGCAACCCCGAGGGCCTGCGGCGCGACACTACGACGGAGAACGGTCGGGGTGTCGTTCGCCATCGGATCAACGGGTCGTCACAACTGGGCCGTCCGCTCGCATCACCGTCAGCTTGTTCCGCTTGCGGAACAAGCCAGTCTGTGCCACTTCCTGACCATGGTCCTAGAGCACGAATCGGGGGTGTGCGGCGGGCCATAGCGAGGGCGGGAAACGAGCGCGCAGTTGGGGTCGGGCGTCTGTTCCGAAGGCCGTTTTGGAAGGCACACAGAGTTCTGCGGCGGCACCACTGAAGACCCGGTGCGCTGACGGGCCTGCAACAGCCGAGGCGATCGATCCTGACAGCCCGTTGGCTGGCCCCGGCGCCCATCGAGCCACCCGTTCCTCTTCAGCCGAGGTGGCGCGCCGCCAGCCTGCGGAGAACCCGGTCGAAGGTTCCCCTCCGTCGGCCCAGGTCGAGGTCGAAAGCGATCGTGGTCAGGGTGTCGCCGACCGGGGGCAGTGCGTGGTCAGGGGTGACCACGCAGGCGACGAACGACAAGACAGCCAAGGCGACCACAAACACGACAGGTCGGCGGTGGACCCGCGGCGGCGATCAATTCCACCCGACCCTCACCGACTGCGGCCGGACGCTGCGGACGTCGAGACGGCTCGCGGCAGAACCACATGCGCTCGGGAACGTCGCCGGCCTCATGAGCGCCTTGCGGCCCGAACCCAACCAGCGCGGCTCCTCCTGCCCCGGGCACGTTGTCGTCGCCACCGAGTCGGTCCGCAGAACGAGGCTCTCGCACGCCGTCGCACGGCCGGAGCGCCTCGGCGCAACTTGCACAGACTGGCACCTTCCGCCGACGGCTAAAGGTGCCAGTCGATTCTGCTCGTTGACCTTCGGAGGTCAAGGGCCGGAGTCGCCGGAAAATTCC
>JBAOHV010000035.1:0-69794 GCA_037045265.1 Microthrixaceae bacterium
GGCGGTACAACATTCGCTCGCACTCGACTTCCGCCGAAGATCGCGTCGCGACCCCCTTCGTGATCATTTCGTTCATGCGATACTTGGCCACCCAGAACAGCTTCTGACTGGCGGGCCGGCTCCACACTCGCACGGGGTTCCATCGTCTTGGCGATCGGCGGGCAGACTTTGGAGATCTTTGTTCGCAGGGCTTCGAGGTCGGACGGACTCCCCTTGCTTTCGCGAATCTTCTGGAATTCGACATACAAGGGGTGCAGCTCTTTGAAGGCTTGAATTTCGGCACCCTGGCCGGCGGGCATGTACATCAGGCCGATCACCAGAGCCGCGGCAGCGATCACGCCGCCGCCGATGCCCAGCGTTTTGGCGTCGATCATGGAGGTGATCGCGGAGAAATCGAACGACAGTCCTCCGCCGGAAGACTTGGCTGGCCGCGCGGCGGGCTTGGGGGCGTGAACGCGGGTTTGGTGATCGATGCACTCGATGCGCCACTATAAGCCGTGGTCGAGACCGGTGCGGCAACGGGTTTCACCACAGGCTCGGCTGCAGGTGTTACCGGGGCAGGCGTGGGAGGCTTCTCGACTTTCACCGGCGGAGTTTCCACAGCAGCGGGCTTGCTGACCGGTGGCGTGCTCTCGGCACGGGTGGGCGCTTCCGTTTTTGGTGAAACGGCTGGCGTGCTCGCCGTCGGAGTTGGAATCGGAGCCGCAGCGGCCGGTTTCGCCACCGGCGTTGTGGGCGCCGCGGCAACCGGTGCTGCAGGAGCCTGGATCACCATTTGCCCCAGCATTTGCGCGACGGTCGCGGGCGGACACCCGCGCCGGTCATGCCGTACTTCACGAAATCCGTGGGGCCGAGTTGTCCGGTCGCAATGTATTGCTGAAGTTGCAGCAGGCTGCTGGGACCATATTCCACACCGCGAATCCACGCGAACCACACGGGCTCCGATGCCGCGGGGGCATACGTCACTTGCGGTGTCGCGGGCTGTGCGGCGGGTGGCGGAGTGGGAGATTCGATGGCTGCTGACGCAGCCGGTTTGGCCGCGGGCTTCTCCCACGCGGGTGACCGAACTGTTCTGATACGGCATGACAGCGACCAGCCGGCCCATCGAGCCGACGCGCGCGCCATTTTCCGGTCGCACCAAACCGGATTTGATCGTCCGCCGAAGTTCACCGCTTTCGGCGAATCGCAGCAGTTCATCAAACGAGAGTGGTCCGAGTTCCTGGCCGAGCACCTGGCAGTACCATTCAGCCGCCGTGTCGGGATCGACGGCGTTGAGATCGACGTCGCTGGCAAAGGCTGTCGTGGTGGAGGCTGAAAATGAAGGGGCGATCGCCAATGCTTTACCGGCGGCCTGCCATTTCCCCCCGGAGGCTCGCACGGGGTCATCTTCCGAGAGAGTGCCATTCGCCATCAATTCGCGCAGCGTTTCTTCGGAGACACGGGCCGAACTCTTCACCGAAGAGCTTGTATTGCCATTGAGTGGACATACAGCGGACATCCATTGGGAGACGGTACGGACGTTTGCGACGTCGAATTCGGGGCGAGGGACCATCGCCGGGGGCGGGTCCGCGGGGGCAGTCCTCGCCGTTTTGACGTGAAATCCGCCTGCGCCAAGTTTTTTGAAGCCGTCTTCATCAACTTCACACGGAATGTCGGTACCGAAGCAAACACTTGCCCGGAATTCGGAATTGGGGCAAGAAAAAACGCCGCGGAGTGTCACTCCGCGGCGTTGAACGTTCACTGAATCAGAATCTTCTCATCAGGCGAGGGCTGGTTCTTCCAGCGCATCGCGATGATTCTTGGTGGCAGACGACTTGCGACGAATCATTTTGCGGCGTTCCCGCGTCATGATACCGCGTGTCAGTTCCTGGACGTCAAATTCTTCGGGTTCGAAATACCGACGCAGAACCTCTGCGGCAGCGGCGGGCTTCGTGGTATCGCCGCACGTAAATACGTCGGCGGCCATGTAGCCGTACTCGGGCCAGGTATGCACCGAGAGATGGGACTCAGAGAGCACGGCGACTCCAGTCACTCCGTGCGGACTGAACGTGTGGACGTTGAGGTCCAACAGTGTTGCGTTTGCGGCCTGGACAGCTTCCAACATTGCCGTCCGAACGAGATCGGCATCATTGATGCCCTCGTTACACCCCCACAGTTCGATGATGACGTGTTGACCCAAGTGCTCCATCAAAGCCTCCTCATACACAGCTAGCCAGGTGCGAAATCGTCACAAACAAGCGGTGATTTGGTCCAAAAGGACATACATTCCCGTTCCTGGTTTGTCCGGGATCGACGGACAAACACATCCATTCATCCCGGGGCGAATCACCGTCCATCACGACGGCACGGCCAAAGTGGCCCCACGCGGACTTTGGCGAGCAAGCGAGCGATCCACATTCGCATACACGGCATCTCAAGCGATGCCCAACGCCCTCCACGACAGCGCGGAGGGGAACCCGGAATTATCCGGAGCAGAAGACCCAGAGTCAATTCCCTGAACGCATTACGTCACGAAAGTTCACAGAGAACTCGATTCAAAGGGTACAATCCCTTCAAATTGTCACCACTTACATCGATCAATGCGAATTGATCACCGACTTAGCCCGCTCTGTATTGACTGTGGTTCTTTCGCGTGAGCACTGAACCTCCTGACAATACGGAGACAAACCGTCACCGAAACTTGGTTCTCTTGCAGGAGTGGAGTAGACTGCGACAGATTTTCGCATCGCACGGTTGAGACATCATTCCCGGCACTGGCCGCGGGACTTCTGAACGAGGCTGTCGACACGTGGCGGTTTTGAAGCTCATGAGCGGCGGTCCCGTTGGACAGGTTGTGACCGCTGGCCGGTGAGCGGATGATTCTGCTTGGCCGCCATCCGACCTGCCAGATCGTGCTCGATAATGCCGCGATCAGTCGGCATCACGCCCAGATCGTGGAAAGCCACGGCGAGTATCTTTCTGGAAGACCTGCGGAGTCGCAATGGGACGCAACTTGAACGAAGCGCCGGTTCGGGGCCGGGTGACTTTGCACGATGGTGACGAGGTCAAGTTATGTGACTTCGTCTTCCAGTTTCATGCTCGATGGAGCGACGTCGGTCACCAATGCGAATCCGCCTCAAACTGACAGCCGCAAGGCTCGGCAGATTTCCGGCCGGATTCGAACGGGACGACTCCAAGGAAACGTTAACACGCCACGAAGATCAATCACTCGCTGATTCCGATACGGATCCGGGTATCGCTTACGAAGAAGAAGGTTCGTCGATCCTGAGCCGTGTGCCGACCGATCATGTGCAGACGGTCCGGTTGCAACGTCCGCCCGGAAGTAAAACTGCGGGCAATTATCGAGCTGACGAATGTAGCCTGGTACAAGTACTGAAGATCGATGACGTGCTGCCCGTCGATTCTGACGGCGTTGTTCCGGATCTTCCCGCAGGCGGATCATGGACTGGTGCTGATGAAGAATGCGAGCACCGACCGGCTGATCGTCCGGGCTTCAAAATCGCGGAAGGCGAATGACGATGAGAATTGTGCCGCTCAGCATGACCATCGTGCAGCAGGCCTTGGAGAGCGGTCAGGCGATGCTTGAGTGCGGACGCTCCGCGTGATCGACGCTTTGCATCGAGTGAAAGTCTGATCTGATTTGCAGATTCGATCGGTGATGTGTGCACCGATTCTGGATCAACAAAGGAAAAGGCCTGGGGGTCGTATCAGGTCAGCTCGCGTGATTTCGGCCAGCCGTTCAACCAGTGATGATCTGGAACTGTCTGGCAAGCGTCACACCTGCAATGCGCCCTGGCCGTGCAGAATGCGAATCTCCACGAATCCTTGCTGGTTCAGCGGGACATGGAAAAGGAGCTGGAATTCGCGACGCAGGTGCAGCTCGGCTTTCTGCCGAAGGATCCGCCTCAGGTCGACGGTTATGAGTTCGCCGATTATTACGAACCCGCTCACCGTGTGGGCGGGGACTATTTCGATTACATCCGGCTGCCGAACGGAAACCTCGCCATCACGGTGGGCGATGTCGCCGGGAAAGGGGTTCCCGCCGCGTTACTGATGGCCCGGCTGCACGCTTCGCGCGCGATATCATCTGCTGAGTGCCGCAACGGCGGCCGATGCACTCACGAGTTTGAATCAGGAGATCGTCACCAGCGGGTTGGGCTTCCGCTTTATCACCCTGGCGATTGCGATCCTGAACCCGCAGACGCATGAGCTGCAGATCGCCAATGCGGGACATCTCCCGCCGTTTGTCCGCAGTGGTGATCGGCAAGTCATTGCGGTGGGGCAAGCAGAGTCCGGCATGCCGCTGGGGGTGTCATCCACGCAGGCTTTCCGGCAGGTGGTGGTACTGTTGGAACCCAGACGACACCGTGCTCTTCTTCACCGACGGTGTGACGGAAGCGATGAATCCCGCGATGCAGATTTATGGCCGTCCGCGACTGGCGGCCACCATGGCGCTGGGTCCCTTGCCCGTGAGAGAACTGATTCCTGCGATCGTTGATGACGTCGAAGCGTTCTTCGAGTCCGTGACCCAGTCCGCGACGATTCGTGCGCCGTCGCCCTGCGGCGATTGCCGGCGACGTGATCGCGCATGACCCGATTGCCCCATCATGCGACGGGACTGCTGGGCTGGGGCTGTTGCATGCCGGAATTCTTTCACCGCCCGTTGGGCCCACCAGGTGATGCCCAACACACCGCCTCCGGCACGCGGTCACTGTGATCAACGTCGGCCAGCCGGCATGGCTCCATTCGTAAGCGGAAAGCGTCACACAGTACGACGCCAATGCGGCCAACGGCAGGACTTGCGGGCCGATGGCTTGCGTCCACAGCCGCCAGGCAGGAATTCCCATCCGGCGAATCGCCATGGGCAATAACACGCCGAGTTCAATGATCACCACGGGGATGAACGTCCCCCACGCGACACCAATCAGCCCCCATTGCGAACACAGCACAATGCTGATGCCCAGATTGAGCACGGCTTCGGCAAGATACAGGATCGCCGGGAAGCGGACGTCGCCCATTCCGAAGAGGAATGATCGAACCACATTGCACGGCAGGGCGACCATTTGGGCTGCGAGCAGCACGAGCAGAATCTGGTGACTGTAACCGTAGCCGTCACCCATCCAGTTGCGGATGACATCGCCGCCAAAGAACCACGCACCGATGAAGACGCCCCCCACCAACAGCAGCACCGTTCCCATGGCTTGCAGCAGGAATTTCTGCAATCGATGGCGTTCCGTCAACGCGGACAACGCTCCCGCCGTCGGCATGCAAATCTGTGACGATTTTGTCGATCGGCTGCTTGAGGAACTGCGTCAATCGCAACGCGATGTAGTACGGCACAATCTTGTCGGTTCCCATCATGAAGCCGATCACCACGGAGTCGGTGGCGTTCGTCAGTTGATAGGCAATCGCATTGAGAAAGGCCATCGCGCTGAACGAGCTGCATTCCTTGAGCGTCTGCCGATTCAGATGCTCGCGGCGAATCTGCAGCTGCGGCAGACACCGATACGCAAAACACGCGGAAGCCACATTCTCAGCGAAGGTGATGAAAAAGTAGATCGACGCGATCGTGAGCAGGCCCCACCGCTCGTGCAGGAACACACCGATAAGCAGCAATCGCAGCAAATCCGAACCGGCGGAGACACTGCGTTCCAGATCAAACCGGCGGCACCCCCATCAGCACGCCGCCGAAGACGCTGCCGACCATCCCCACGGCGACATTCAACCCCAGCACCACAATCGTGAGTTGAATCTCGAAGAGTTCTTCACCCTGCCAATGACTCATCCATGGCGTGAGCAGACTCAAGACCACCGCGACAAGAAACGCGAACCCGCCCATCACCGTGTAGATGGTGAAGATCAGCGACACAATCTGATTGACCCGTGTGTAGTCTCCCTCGGCCTGATACTTGGCGACATACCGGCTGATGGTATCGCCGAAGCCGAAGTACAGAGATGCCCGCGTAGCTGGCCATCGAGTTGATGAACAGCCAGGTGCCGTAGGAGTCGTCGCCCATCACCTTGACCACATACGGCATCAGGAAGAAGCCGATGATCATGGTCAGGCCGTGCGCGCGCCCAGCTCGCCAGAACGTTGCGCTTCACGGAAGGAACAAACGGTTTCATCGAAATCCTGACCTGCAAAATATCTGACGGGAACCACGAACCACTGCGGCATTACGACGGCGTGATGCTCGGCTTTCGACCGACAAACCAGGCCCGGCGTAAGTCGTGCAGGTTTGCCAGGACGACTTCGAAGCCGGCGTGTTTTAATGCCTCGCAGACCAACTCGCGCGTGCATGCATGCCGACGAAATCCGGGACCAGTGGGCCAGCCGCGCCATTCTTTCACGCCGCACCGCCACAGCAATTCCCGCACGAGATAGCTCCCGCGAGTGGTCCACCGCAGCGGCTCCAGATTCATCTGAAAGACAAATTCGCCGCCGGGTTCCAGCAACGCGTACGCGTCTTGAACGTATTGACGAAACACCGCGGCCGGAAGGATATACAGCACTTCATAAGAGAAGACCGTATGGATCGGTCCGCACGTGAGTCTCGGGTAATTCCTGGCCATTCGCCAGTTCAAATGTGATCGACGGATTGGTGTTGTACGCCCGGGCTTGTTTGAGCAACGCCGGTGCAACGTCTACTCCAATCACACGGCCATAATGCTGTCCCAAGGCCTGCGTCACGCGACCGATGCCGCAGCCGATTTCCACAGCGGTGAGTCGGGACCGGTGCGCAGTGCCAATATTTCTGTGCCAGCTCGAATTCATGACGCCCGGACGTGCAGCACCTCGTCCCAGTCGGCATCCCGCGACAGCAGACGTTCCATCCCCTGCACGCCGACTTCTGTCGAGCGTCGCCCTGCCACCAGTTCACCACAGTTGAAGTCATCATCCGCTGCTCCGACCCGCGACGCCTGCTCCGGGGGAGCGACGGACGGACCGCCTCCGCTCAGAGACACACTCGTTCCTACTCTGAGTTTGGTGCGCCCGCTGGCAGCGGGAGTCAGAACCTCCCGGAGACCTGAAATCGCGATCGGGAATCTGTCCCCCGCGTTTGCTACAACCGCGATCTTCGTTGCAATTGGCAGTGTCGGCGATACGAAAAAAGGCTCCGTCACTTTGGATGACGCGAGCTTTCATCATGGAGACTTCGGCCTGATCAGGCCGTCGTTATTCTTCGGAGACGTACGGCAACAGGCCCATGAACCGTGCGCCGAAGCACGGCATCGCGGACGGCTCGTTGGTACTTCGCACAGCAACCGGTCTTACGAGCGCGAGAGGAGATTCCCTTCGCGATCGATCATCGTCCGCAGGGTCTTCAGATCTTTGAAGTCCACGAAAATCGGACGGGGAGGCTTATCGCAACCGTTGGGGCAGAACCGGCAACGGACCTTCTTTTTCAGGCGTTGGCGTCTCTTGCGAAGCTTCTTGATCTCGGTCTTGGTCAATGCCATCGTACATCAGTCCTCTGGTGGAGACTTTCCGCGCTTGGAAAGTCCATTCCGCGGCCAGGCCCGGAACGCAGAAGAAATTGCCGTTCACCCGGTGCAAACGACGAAATCCCCGCAGATGCAGGGGAAGCGAAGACTATCGTCGATCCGGCACGAAATGCAACCCAGCGAGAAACGAATCATAACCCCTCGACCCCGCTTGCGGTTTCGCGTCCCGTGCTCAGAGGCAGATTAACCTCGAAGATGCCCTGATCATGGAGAACACGCCGGCCTTTTCATTCACCGCGGCAGGCAGAAAATTCACAGAAGGACACAGATTTTCACAGGAAAGAAGGACACAGATTTCAGGAAGAGGGTGCAGATCGTTCTCTGTGGCAAATCGCGGATCGTGTTTAGGGGGAGAAAAGTATGGTAATCCCTAACTCTGAATCGGTGTCAATCTGCGGAAGACTGTGGATGTGCTCTTCCTCCTCTTCGATCCTGCAGAAAATGAAACGGTCCCGTGCGAAACAAGCGACGAAACCGCAAGCGAATTTCGTCGCGATTCCGTAGGATGGCTACGTTCACTTCGTCCTGACCAACGAAAATCGACGAATTCATGTGCGGCTTAACCGGCTTCATCGATCTCTCACACAGCACGTCAGCGGACGACCTGCGGGGCGCGCCTGGGACAGCGATGGCGGACACGCTCCGGCATCGCGGGCCGGATGACGCCGGGGTCTGGGTTGATGCCGCCGCGGGGGTGGCGCTCGGTCATCGCCGGTTGTCGATTCTCGATCTGTCGCCGCTGGGACATCAACCGATGTTGTCGCGCGACGGCCGCTGGGTGATCGCTTACAACGGCGAAATCTACAACCACGGCGAGCTACGCCGCGACCTGCAACAGCAGAAGTAACATCCAGAAGATACAGTCGGATACCGAAACACTAGTCGAAGGGTTTGCCGCGTGGGGCGTGCGGGACACCGTGACCCAGGCTATCTTTGCGATCGCAGGGTATGACACCCAACGCCGGGAACTCACGCTGGTTGCCGTCGATCACGTCGGCGTCAAACCGCTGTATTACGGTCGGCAGGGAAACACTTGGCTCTTCGGCTCCTAGGAATTGAAAGCACTGCGGGCATCCGGCGTTCGCAGCTCGGATTAATGACGAAATGTCCTGCCTCAATTTCTACGACACAATTACGTCCCTGGTCCGTACACAATTTATGAGGGCTTCTGGAAGCTCCCCGCCGGGACGTGTCACGCTCCCCGTGATGTAGGAATCGGCAGATCCGCAACCAGTACCGTATTGGTCCTTCACCGAGACCGCCCGACTGGCGCGAACGATCCGTGGTTCGCGGGGCGTACGAGGAGATTGTGGACCGCGTGGAGGACGAGTTGTCTTCGCTCGGTCCGCGAGCAGATGTTGTCCGATGTCCCGCTCGGCGAGTTTCTGTCCGGGGGGATTGATTCCTCGCTGGTGGTCAAGCACTCATGCAGTCGCAAAGTTCTCGGCCGGTGAAGACGCTTACCATCGGGTTTGAACTTGCCGACTACAACGAAGCACCGTTTGCAGAAGCGGTGGCGAAGCATCTGGGGACCGATCACACCGAGCACTACGTCACCGCGGAACAGGCCCGCGACGTCATTCCGCGGCTACCGACCATGTTCGATGAGCCATTCGCGGATTCGTCGCAAATCCCACGTTTCTCAGTCTCGGAGCTCGCCCGGCGGCATGTGACGGTGTCGCTGTCCGGCGACGGCGGCGATGAACTGTTCTGCGGTTATCTGCGGTACTTTGCCCGCTGTTGGGATCGAAAGCCGGGTATCTACCTGCCGTTATCCGTTCGCCTCTGAGTGCTGCGGTCCGACTGGCAGGGCAATTGTCGCCGGGAGGCAAAACGAAGAAGTTTTTGAAGCCGCAGGGGCCGCCCTCGCGGATGCCAGACCCGGATGATCGCTATCTCCGCGGGATGACGCACTGGCCGCTCAATGAGTTCGTGGCGATGGATGCGCCAGTTTCTCAACACCGCTTCATGCATCGTGATCAATGGCCGAAGTTCGCGGAGAAACAGCAGCGGTGGATGTGGCTCGACACGCTCAATTACCTGCCGGACGACATTCTGGTGAAAGTGGACCGCACCAGTATGGCGGTGTCCCTCGAAAGCGCGGGTGCCACTGCTGGATCCCGGCGTGATCGCTGCGGCGTGGCGAGTTCCGTTGGCGATGCAGACCCGCGGTTGGACCGGGAAGCAAGTGTTGCGAAGCGTGCTGGAAAAGTTCGTCCCCCGCTCGAATGTTCGAGCGGCCCCAAGAAGGGGTTTGGTGTCCCGATAGCCGAGTGGCTGCGCGGTCCGCTGCGCGCGACTGGGGCGAAGAATATCTCTCCGAATCCCGGTTGCAGCGGGAAGGCTATTTCCACGCCGCACCGATCCACCAGAAATGGCTGGAGCATCAAAGCGGCCGCGTCGACTGGGCGTATCTGTTGTGGGACGTGCTGATGTTTCAGGCGTGGTTGGAAGAGTCTTTGGTCACTTGGTCATTTGTCCTAAGCTCGACTTTGGTTTACGTGGGCCGATGATCTCTGCAGCATGCGTGGCGTCAAAGATTGAAATAATTTTGCTTATGGCAGATGGAAACTCATCGCATCAGGCGGCACGGTTACTTGGCAGGCGAGCATCCGCCATGCATCAATCTATACCGAATACCTGTCCTATGTTTACCGCCACCATTAACCCTTTAACCAAATCGGCGCGACGGCTCTGAGTATGTGTTCCGAACTTCTCAATCCTGGTGATGCCATCCGCTTCTTTTACTACGACTTCACGTAGGCTACAGGCTCGCACAAGCCGCTCGACCACATTTTCTGCGTCTTCGATTTCTACGCAGGTGAATTGTGATTTCTGAGGTGGTGTTTCAGTCATGGCATGCTAGCCTCGCCAATTTAGAAAGGTGTCCGTTAATGGCCTTGGGAGTCGCTGGCGGTCAAATTTGGGCGTGTGGCCTGCACGATCACGTTTCATGGGTGGCGTGCCTCGCAAACTCTGCTGATGCGATTCCACTCACGGTTGCCAATCGGGCAACGAATCGGTTCACTGTGATGCGTTCCGATTGTCGGTGATGGGAAGCTGCGTGATGAAGGAGTCCGGGATGCGCCTCGCTCTGGTTGGTTTGCTGTTCGTGTCTGGCACTCACGGCCGCCGCTGCTGAACCTGTCACGTTTCCGAAAGTGCTGCCGGGAACCGCACCACTCACGATTGATCAACCGCTCGATGAAGTCATGGTCGCGGGGATCGACAAATTCGCGTTGCGGGAAATTGCCGCGGCTCGGGAAGCCCGTGCGGCAAAGTGGCAACGCAATCTCTCCAGTCCTGAGGCTTATCAACAGAGTCTCGAACCGTACCGCACTAAGTTGCGGACATACCTGGGAGCCATGGACGCCCGAGTCGCCGGACGCGGGCTGGAGAACCTCGAACTGACGAATCTCACCGGCAAGACAACCGCAGGGACACGTCGTCCGCGAAAGCAAACGGAACGCTACTCGGTATTGCCCGCCCGCTGGCAAGTCTTGCAGAACGTGACTGCAGAAGGGGTGATTCTCTACCCGGCGGAAGACGAAATCGTCGGGTTGGTCGTCGCCATTCCCGATGCCACGTGGTCGCCGGAAGTCTTCTGCGGTGCGGACCCGTCACAGCCCGAAGCCTGTCCGCTGGCGCGATCGCTGGTTGAGCAAGGCTTGCTCGTGGTCATTCCGACGTTGCTCAATCGCGATGACACCCACGCGGGCAACCCGGACATCGTGCTGACGAATCAATCGCATCGCGAATGGGTTTACCGGCAGGCGTTTGAAGTCGGTCGACACATTCTCGGTTATGAAGTCCAGAAAGTACTCGCCGCTGTCGATGCGCTCGAAGCAGTTCAACAAGGACCTGCAACAAAATCTGCCCATCGGCGTGGCGGGTGTTGGCGATGGCGGCCTGCTCGCGATGCATGCCTCCGCACTGGATCAACGCATCGACGCCACTTGGGTCGCAGGTTATTTCCAGCCGCGTGAAAGTGTGTGGGAGGAGCCGATCGATCGCAATGTGTGGCGGTTGCTGGGTGAATTCGGCGATGCGGAAGTCGCCGCGATGATCGCCCCGCGGCCGCTGGTGATTGAAGCCGCCCAGGTTCCGGAAGTGATCACGCCGCTGCCCGTCAAACCCAATCGTCGCGGTGGGGCCGCTCCCGGCAAGATTCAAACCGCGGCCGTTGAGGCGGTCCGAAATGAATTCGCACGGTTATCGCCGGTCTATCGTGACCTGAAAGCCGCTGAGAAAGTCACGCCTGGTCGACGGTACGCCGACTGGCCCCGCGGGGTCGGCACTGGCCCTCGCCGCGTTCCTTAAGGGAATGGGGGTGAAGTCCGAAGCGGTGGAGAAGTCCGAGCCGGTCAAGCTCGACGCGGTGGTCGATGGCAATGCCCGGCAATTGCGGCAGATGAACGAACTCGTGGCCCACACGCAGCGGATTCTGCATCTGTCCTTCAAGACTCGCGACAAACTTTGGGCCGGGGCAGACCGTTCCAGTGTCGAGAAGTGGACCGCATCGGCAGAAAAGTATCGGGCACTCGTGTGGGATGAGTTGATCGGTCGGTTACCGCACAAACCGATTGCCCCGTCGCCGCGGACCCGGAAGATTCTCGAAACGCCGGAGTATCACGGTTATGAAGTGGTGCTGGATGTGCATGACGACGTGATCGCCGCGGGGATTTTGTTGCTGCCGAGCGATCTCAAGGCTGGCGACAAGCGGCCGGTGGTCGTCTGCCAGCACGGGTTGGAAGGCGTGCCGATGGACACCATCAGCGGTCCCGGCTCCGCAGGGCATCCGTATTACAAAGGGTTCGCCGCGGAGTTCGGCCAAACGCGGGTTCATCACCTACGACGCCGCAGAATCCGTATCGCGGAAAGTGATCAAGTTCCGCACCCTGCAACGCAAGTCGAACCCGCTCGGACGATCGCTCTTCAGTTACATTCTTGCCGCAGCATCAGGCGACGCTCGACTGGCTGAAGACGCTGCCGAATGTCGACTCCGCAGCGGCTGGCGTTTTACGGTCTCTCTTACGGCGGCAAGACCGCTGTGCGTGTGCCGCCGCTGCTGACGGATTACTGCCTCTCGATCTGCTCGGCGGACTACAACGAGTGGGTCTACAAGAACGCGACCATCGACATGCCGATGAGCTACCTCTTCACCAACGAGTACGAAATATTCGAATGGAATATGGGCCATGTCGCCAACTACGCCGAGTTGAGCTACCTGATGACGCCGCGGCCGTTCATGGTCGAACGTGGCCACGACGACGGTGTGTCTGTGGATGAACTGGTGGCGTACGAGTTCGCGAAGGTCAATCGGCATTACATCAAGACTTGGCATCGGCGACAAAACCGAAATCGAGTTCTTCAACGGCCCGCACACCATTAACGGTCAGAAGACATACGAGTTTCTGCATCGACACTTGAAGTGGCCGAAAAAGTAACGTCCTACAAGCCCGAATGCGCACCGCCGGGTTCCGTTTACTCACGCATGATAAAGAGACCCGGCGCCGTGCGCTTTGGGCTTGTAGAGAATGACGATTATGGATCGCAACTTTTTCAACTTCTGTTCCGCCGGACGGCTCGTGTTCGGGACCGGGTCGATTCAGCATCTCGCACAGTTCGTGGCGCCGTGGAAGCCGCAGCGGATTTTTCTGCTGAGTGATCCGCTCCTGGAGAAAGCCGGACTCGTCGAACAAGTACTGGCTCCGTTACGAGCTGCAAACATCGAGGTGACAGTGTGTCTCGATGGCGAACCGGAGCCGTCGATCGCCGCCGCGGACCGGGCGATTGCGTCCGCGCGGGCGGCCAACCCGGATGTGATGATCGGCCTCGGCGGCGGCAGCAACATCGATCTCGCCAAGATCACCGCGGCTGTGATCACGCATGGTGGGTCGTACCGGGACTACTTCGGCTTCGGCAAAATCCCCGGCCCGGTGTTGCCGCTGGTGTGCATCCCCACGACATCGGGGACCGGCAGCGAAGTCTCACACGCGGCGGTGCTCACCGACACCACGCAGCACATCAAGGTCAGCACGCTCAGCCCGTACCTGCGTCCCGCCGTCGCGGTGGTCGATCCCGCGCTTGACGCTGTCTTGTCCGCCGAAAGCCACCGCCGATAGCGGTATCGATGCCCTCACGCATGCCATCGAGGGTTTCACCGCCGTCGATTACAACCGACTCGATGTCCCCGCCACGGAACCGTTCCCGTATGACGGCAAGCACCCCATCGGTGACATGCTTGCCGAGCGGGCGATCACGCTCATCGGCCAGCAACTCCGGACTGCCGTGAAAGATGGGCAGAATCTGGCGGCACGCGAAGGGATGGCCCTCGGGGCAACCCTCGCGGGGTTGGCGTTCTCGAACTGTGCGGTCGCCGTGGTTCATGCTTTGGAGTACCCGCTGGGGGGGGCAGTGCATGTCTCACACGGTGCGGGGAACGGGCTGCTGTTGCCCTATGTGATGCGGTTCAATCTGCCCGCGCGGACACCGGAACTGGCCAAAATCGCCGCGTGGTTGGGTGCGGAAGTCACCGGAGTCACGGATACAGTTGCGGCAGAGCGAGGTATTGCCGCCGTCGAACAATTACGGCGCGACATCGGCATCCCGCTGCAGCTGCGCGAACTCGGTGTCACACGCGACATGCTTCCCGAACTCGCCCGCAAAGCCTTCGGTATCACCCGTCTGATGCTCCTCAACGGCCGCCGTCCCACGGAAGCCGATCTCGTGAACATCCTCGAAGCCGCGTGGTGACGCTTCGTAACCAGCCCGGATCGCCAGCGACGGGTGGCGCGGAGAGAAAACGCAGAATGAGGAAGGCAGAATGTCGAATGCGTTCGTCCTCCGCGGATTTCATTCGATATTCCGCCTTCGACATTCGTCATTCTAGCCTGACCCGTCGCTCGCGCTCTGGGCTGGTTGACGGGAAATCTGCTAAACTGCGCCATCTTTTTGAAAGGCACGACATGCTTTATTGGTCGCGATTCGCAGCACTCTTGTTGATCGCAGCGACGCAGTCCCTCTTCGCGGCGGAACCGCTCGCACCCAAGGTGGAAAACGATGTCGCCTGGTATGATGCGAAGGCGTTGGGCATCGAAGGCCAGGGGTGGACCGATACGAAGTTGCCGTATGACCGATTCCCCGCGAAAGCCGAAGCGACCCTGCGGCCCGATGTGTGGAACCTCAGCCGGCACTCCGCGGGGATGGCGTTCCGGTTTGTGACTGCGTCGCCCACGATTCATGCCCGTTGGACGGTCACGAGCGATCGTCTCGCGATGCCACACATGCCCGCCACGGGCGTCAGCGGTCTCGATCTCTATGCGAAAGATGATGCCGGAAAGTGGCGGTGGGTCGCCGTGGGACAACCGAAGGAAAAGACCAACACCGCCATTCTCGCCAACGGTATCAAACCCGGACCGCGTGAATATCTGATCTATCTGCCGCTCTACAACGGCGTCGCACAAGTGGAAGTGGGGGTGCCGATGTCACAGACCATTGAGCGGCCCGCCGAGTATCCCGCGGCGAAAGCGAAACCGATTGTGTTCTACGGCACGTCGATCACTCACGGCGGCGTGCGCCTTCACGGCCGGGCATGGTCCACACCGCAATTCTCGGCCGCCGGTATCAGCGACCGGTGATCAATCTCGGTTTCTCCGGCAACGGTCGCATGGAACCCGCAGTAACTGCGTTGCTGACGGAACTCGACGCCGCGGTGTATGTCATCGATTGTTGTCCGAACCTCGGCCCTGCCGATACCGCCAAGCTCACCGAACCACTGGTGAAACAACTCCGTGCCACTCGCCCCGACGTACCGATCATCCTCGTCGAAGATCGCCGCTACACCGATGCCTGGCTCAACACCAGCAAAGGCGAACGCAACGACGGCAATCACAAAGCTCTCAAAGCCGCATACGACAACCTCATCGCGGCGGGGGAAAAGAAGCTGTATTACATCCCCGGCGATGATCTCCTCGGTGACGACAACGAAGGCGCCGTTGACAGCAGCCACCCCAACGATCTCGGCTTCCTGCGGCAAGCGGACGCGTTCGCGAAGGTGATGGATGCGCCGTTGAAGTGAAGACCAGATGCATTGCAAAGTGAGAAGTGAAAAATGCAAAGTGCAAAATGGAAAGGCCAAAATCAATTACTCCTTCGCTCTGACTGATTCATTTTGCACTTTTCATTGACTACTTTTCACTTTGCACTCTTTTCATTTGAAACGTGCCATGCTGACGATCGATGAAGTCGCTTTCGCTCCTTCAGCAATCACTCGCTCCCTCACCAGCGGTCTCGTTGCCGTTGGCAAAGTGTCTCGGTTTGACGCTCGCGGAAGACATCATCAGCGGGATTGATTCGCCGCCGTTCGATAAATCGTTGATGGATGGATACGCCGTCTGTGCGAGTGATCTGGCGACGGGACAGGCGACGTTGACGATTCTGGGAACGTATCACCGCGGGGCAGGTGCCGCGGCAGACGGTGATCGCCGGTTTCGCCACGCAGATCATGACGGGGGCGCCGTTGCCCGCCGGAGCGGATGCGGTGGTCAAAGTCGAGGACACTGCGCTGAGGACGGCGATCGCGTCGCGATCAGCGGCCCACCGGCGACGAGCGGGCAGAACATCATTCGCCGCGCGGCATCCTTGCAGGTGGGCGAGACGGTCCTCACCGCGGGGATGACGCTCACCGCGTCACGCATCGGCGCGTTAGCAGAACTCGGCATCGCCACGCCTCGGGTTCATCCACGCCCCACGGTGTCGGTGCTCGCAACGGGTGATGAACTCGTCCCCGTGGACCAGACGCCGGGGCCGGGACAGATTCGCAATTCGAATCGAATCGATGCTGGTTGCCCAGCTGCAAAGTTACGGGGTGAGCGTCAATCCGCTGGGAATCGCTCGCGATGTGCGCGAAGACCTGGCTGCGAAGATTCGACGCCGGTTTGCAGGCCGATGTGCTCGTGCTTTCCGGAGGCGTCTCCGCAGGCAAACTCGATCTCGTCCCGAGCACTCTCGCTGCCGCGGGTGTCGAGCAGGTCTTCCACAAAGTCGACCTTCGCCCCGGCAAACCCGTCTGGTTTGGAGTGAAGAAACGTCCCGACGGCACATCGTGTGCTGTATTCGGCTTGCCCGGAAATCCCGTCGGCAGTATGGTTTGCTGCGAATTGTTCGTCCGGACTGCCCTGCGACGAATGATGGGCCACCGGGATGCCAATCCGCCTGCGGAACTGGCCCGACTGACCCACACCTACACCATGCGGGGCGACCGGCCGACGTACTTCCCGGCCGAGCTGGTCCGCACACCCCACGGGCTGACGGCACGGCTGGTGAAGTGGCAGGGATCCAGCGATCTCCGGGCGACAGTGGACGCCAACGGAATGGTGTTCCTGCCACCCGGGGAACGCACCTACACCTCGCAAGATATTGTGCAGGCGTATGAGTGGGGATGAACGCGAGAATTCCACGGAAGGATTGCCCATGTCCAGCACCACCGCCCCGAGGTCTCGACCAGTGACCGATCGCTCTGTGCAGGACATCATCGCCGCGGCCCGATCGCAGCAGAAAGGTCCGCAACACCGTGTGCCGATGCGGCCGGCGTTGCTGGTGTCGCTCGCATCAGGACTCTTGTTCTATCTGAGTTTCGCGCCGGTCGCATTCAGTCCGCTGGCATGGCTCGCCCCGGTGCCGCTGTTGTGCCTGGTGCGACTCGAAGAACCGACACGCCGCATGGGCTGGGCGGGTTACCTCGGCGGACTGACTTTCTTCGTGCCCGCACTGCAATGGATGCGTCTGGGCGATCCGACGATGTACGTCGCCTGGTGGGCGTTGGCCGGTTATCTCGCCGCATATTTTCCGCTGGCCGTCGGTTTGATGCGCGTCGCGGTTCATCGCTGGAAGTTGCCACTCGTCGTCGCCGCACCGGTGATCTGGGTCGGCCTCGAATATGTTCGCGCCCATCTCCTGACCGGATTCGCGTGGTATTTTCTCGGGCACACACAGTTTCGCTGGCTGGAACTGATCCAGATCAGTGACGTCGTCGGATCCTATGGTGTCAGTTTCCTCCTGATGATCTCCGCCGCGGCGATAGCGGGGCTGATTCCCACAACGTGGTTCGCACGAATCGGTCTGGTCGACACCAACAAACCCATGCCCGCGGATGACGTTGATCAACCGCCTCTGACCACGCGGCCGAACTCCCTCCTCGACGGCGTGACCGCGGTGCAAGCCTGGCCGGTCGTGGCAGCCCTGCTGTGCGTGACTGCCGTGTGGGGCTATGGAGCGATGCGTCGCGGACAGGCGGACTTCCAGCCCGGCCCACGTGTGGCGATGATTCAAGGCAATTTCCCGGCCTCGTTACGCGTGGCCGAGGACAAAATGATGCCGCAGTTTCTGATGCACATGAAACTGACCGGCCTCGCAGTGCGCGAACAGCCCGATGTCATCGTCTGGCCCGAGGGGATGTTCCGCTGGCCGCTCACCTCGGCCCCGGCCGACTGGACTGACGAGCAACTGGAGAAGGCCGCCCCGCGTGTTCCGGTGGGTTTCTGGCGTGACACCAACGTCTCGCGGACGCTCATCAACGAAGCCGCCAAAACCGGCGCCGCGATGATCTACGGCATCGAATTCGCCGACCTCAAAGAACATGGCGTGAAGCAGCACAATTCGGCGGTGTTCGTCAATACGGGAGCGCGGCATCGCTGGACGCTATGACAAGATGCACCTCGTTCCCTTCGGCGAGTACATCCCGTTCCAGAAGTCGATGCCCTGGCTGTCGAAGTTCACTCCGTATCCGGCGGATTTCGGTCTCACCGCGGGAACGCAAGCCGTCGTCTTCGATCATCGCCAATGGCGGATGGCCCCGGTGATCTGTTTTGAGGACACAGGCGAGCTCACTGTGCTCGTGCACGTGGCTCTGCACGAACAGGGTGCACACCTGTGGGTCCAGACCGCAGGCGACGAGCGCCTGGGCGAGCTCGAGAGATCGTTCGCCCACTTCGCCGGGACGTTTCGGCACCGTCAGGGCGTGCAGGTCGACGATGCAGTAGAAGCTGTCGGCCTCGTGCTGGTCCCGGACCCAGCTCTGCACCGCCCCCAGGAGGTTGCCGAGATGCAGGTCGCCAGTGGGCTGGATGCCGGAGAAGACACGAGACATGGCCGCTGATGCTACCGACGATGCCTGCCTGCTCCGAACGACTTGGGACCCTCTCGGAATCCAAATCACACGCGTGTGATCTTCGGCGCGGATCGTGGTATGTTGTCCCCGTGGCTTACGCGGTCGAGACACCGGTCTACCAGGGTCCCTTCGACCTTCTCCTGCACCTGATCCTGCGTGAACAGGTCGACCTGTACGAGATCTCGCTGTCGACGATCGTCGACGCCTACCTGGGTGAGCTCGCCCGGATGGACCAGCTCGACCTGGAGATCGCCACCGAGTTCCTGCTGATAGCAGCGACCCTCGTCGAGCTCAAGACCAAACGCCTGCTGCCAGGCGACGACGACGTCGACCTGGACGACGACCTGTCGCTGTGGGAGGAGCGCGATCTGCTCCTGGCGCGCCTGCTCGAGTGCAAGACGTTCAAGGACGCAGCAATGGTCCTCGAGGTCTTCCACAACGCTGGTTCCCGTGTCGTCGCCCGCACGGTCGGCCCTGACGAGCGCTACATGGACCTGGCTCCGGACCTGCTCGAGGGTGTGACGGCGGCGCAGCTGCGCGATGCGTTCCTGCGGGCGACCGCACCCAAGCCCCAGCCCCGCATCGACCTGTTCCACGTCGCCCCGATCCGGGCGAGCGTCATCGACGCGGTGGCCGACCTGTGCGTCGAGCTGCCACGCCGCGGCCGGGTCTCCTTCCGGAGCCTGACCGCGTCGCTGGCTGAGCGGCTCGAGGTGGTGGTGCACTTCCTGGCGATCCTTCGAGCTGTTCAAGCAGGGTCTCGTAGATCTGCGTCAGCCCCAGACATTCGGAGACATCGAGGTCGTGTGGCAGGGTGGGGACATGGCCGGCGCGGCAGCGTTGGACGCCATCGACGTCTACGACGGCTGATCCGTCCGGCACCTCGACCCCGGGAGTTGACATGCAGCACGAGGCACGGCGGGCCCTGGAGGCCGTCATCATGGTGTCGGACCAGCCTGCCGATCCGGCGCTGTTGGCCCAGCTCGTCGAGCTGAGCCCCGAGGCGGTCGAGGAGATCCTCGCAGAGCTGTCGCGGAGCTACGAGGAGCAGGGATGCGGGTTCCAGCTCGTGAAGGTAGCGGGCGGCTGGCGTTTCCAGAGCCACGAGGACTGCGCTCCCTACGTTGAGCGGTTCGTGCTGACCGGCCAGACGGCGCGTCTGTCGGCGGCGGCGCTCGAGACGCTGTCGATCGTCGCCTACAAGCAACCGATCTCGCGTGCCCAGGTGGCTGCCATCCGTGGCGTCGGGGTCGACGGCGTCATGCGCACGCTCCAGCAGCGTGGCTACATCGACGAGGTCGCCAAGGACCCAGGGCCGGGGCAGGCCACGCTGTTCGGCACGACCCTGCTGTTCCTCGAACGGCTCGGTCTGAACTCGCTCGACGAGCTCCCCTCACTCGGCGACTTTATCCCCGGGGCAGATGTCGTCGAGCTGCTCGAGCACGGATTGCGCCTGGACACCGACGATCTCACCGAGGGACCGGGCACCGAAGCGGATCCCAGGGGTGACGGTCCGTCCGACGTGGGCACGGAGTCGGTCGCCGCCGAGCCGGTCGGTCCTGAGGACGACGAGCCCGGCCCGTTGGTCGCGATCGACCTGGGAGACACCCCGGTGATCGATCTCGATGCCGGCGACGACTGAGCCGGTGTCACCACACCCCGAGGGAACAGAGCCGACGCCGACGGGACCGCAGGCCCCCGAACCGCTGGCCGGGGAGCCGGCAGGGGAGCGGCTCCAGAAGGTGCTCGCCCGGGCCGGCCTGGGCAGCCGACGCGTCTGTGAGGAGTTGATCGAGGACGAGCGTGTAAGGGTCAACGGGACAACAGCGGTGCTCGGCACCAGGGTCGACGTCGAGTCCGACGTAGTCGAGGTAGACGGAGTCCCCCTCGGGGTGCGGCCCGACCTCGTCCACTACCTGTTGAACAAGCCGGCTGGCGTGGTGTGCACCGCCGAGGACACCCACGGACGTCCGACGGTGCTCGAGCTCGTTCCCGGCGAACCGCGTGTGTCCACCCCGTCGGGCGTCTCGACATGGACACCGAGGGCCTGCTGCTGCTCACCAACGACGGCACGCTGACGTTCCGTCTGACGCATCCGAGCTTCGGTGTCGACAAGGAGTACCTGGCAGAGGTCGCCTCGACCCCCGGCCGGGGTGCGCTGCGGCGGTTGCGTGACGGCGTCGAGCTCGACGACGGCATGACATCACCTGCGTCGGCGAGCTCGCCGGGGCCGAAGCTCATCAAGCTGGTCATCCACGAGGGACGCAACAGGCAGGTCCGCCGCATGTGCGACGCTGTCGGTCACCCCGTTCTGCGTCTGGTCAGGACGAGGATCGGTCCGCTGCGTGACACCGAGCTGGCGCCGGGGCAATGGAGGGCGTTGACCCTCGCCGAGATCAGGGCGCTCGAACGCTGCGTGAAGGTGCCTGGTACAGGTGCCGAAGGTGTCGACAGGGACCGCTAACCTCGCTCGGATGTCGACGTCCGTTCTGGCCCTCCGGGGTGCGATCACGCTGGAGCGCGACGAACGCGGTCATCTGATCGAACGTGTGACCCGTCTGCTGAGCGAGATGATCTCGCGCAACGCTGTGGAGCACGACGACCTGATCTCCATCCTCTTCACCGCAACCCCCGATGTGCATTCAGGGTTCCCCGTGGTCGCCGCGCGTGAGATGGGGCTGGGCGATGTCCCGCTCATGTGCGCCCAGGAGCTGGACATCGATGGTGCGATGCCCCTTTGTGTTCGGGTGATGATGCACTTCACCACGACGCGGCCCCGCGGAGAGCTGCGCCACGTCTACCTCGAGCAGGCTCGCGGTCTGCGCGACGACCTGCCCGAATGAGCGAGATTTCCGCCCGGCGGGCGACGGTCGTCGGCGCTGGCCTGATCGGCGGATCGCTCGGCGCTGCGCTCCGACTTCGGGGCTGGCACGTGAGCGTGTTCGACGAGGACCCCGATCGTGCCCGTCGCGGTGTGGAGTTGGGGGTCGCCGATCGTGTGGGCGTCGACGAGCTCGCCGAGGTCACCTTCGTGGCCGTCCCGGTCAGCGCGGTTCCGGCGGTGGCGCTCTCCGCTCTGGAACGGGGCGGAGTCGTCACCGACGTCGCCAGCGTCAAGGCGCCGATAGTCGCTGCTGTCGACCATCCCAGGTTCGTCGGTGGTCACCCGATGGCGGGTTCCGAAGCAGTCGGTGTGGAGGGTGCACGGCCGGACCTGTTCGACGGGGCCGTGTGGGTGTTGACGCCGACCCCCACCACGGATCAGCACGCTCTGGCCATGGTCCATTCGCTGGTGCGCTCACTCGGAGCGGACGTGTTGACCCTTGATCCGGCCCAGCACGACCGGCTCGTGGCGACCGTCTCCCATGTTCCTCATCTGACCGCCGCTGCGCTGATGCGCCTTGCCGCGGCGCGCGCGGTGAGAGCGACCCCGCGCTGTTGCGCCTCGCTGCCGGTGGGTTCCGTGACATGACTCGGATCGCAGCTGGTGATCCAGCGATGTGGCTCGACGTCTGTGCCGAGAACCGGCACGCGATAATCGACGTGATCGATGAGCTGATCGGGGCGTTGGGTGACATGCGAGACGTCGTCGACGCCGGTGACGTAGGTGCGCTCGAACGTCGCCTGCGCGGTGCCCAGGTCGCTCGCCGCTCGCTACCGGTCGGAGCGCCGCCGCCGGAGCAGTTGAGCGAGGTCAGGGTGCAGATCCCCGACCGACCCGGGGAGCTCGCCGCCGTCACGGCGCTGGCGACCGAGCTCGGCGTGAACGTATACGACGTCGAGGTGGCCCACAGCGCGGAGGAGTCCGGCGGGCGGTTGATCCTGGTGGTCGATTCCAGTCGGGCCGCGGAACTGCTCTGTGCTCTGGAGGACCGGGGCAGGTCCGCCTCGGCCCACGAGCTGTGACCGGTGTCCACTCGCGTGCCCCCGGGCCCGGCGAGTACCCCGACGAGTTGGAGATCGAGCCACTGTCGGCCCCGGTAGACGCGCTGGTCCGGGTGCCGGGCTCGAAGAGCATCACCAATCGCGCCCTGGTCTGCGCCGGGCTCGCCACAGGTGAATCCGATCTGCACGGCGTGCTGTTCGCGGACGACACCGAGGCGATGCTCGGTGGGCTGCACGAGCTGGGGGTCGGGTTGACGGTCGACCGTGCCGGATCCCGAGTGGACGTGAGGGGTGTGGCGGGAACCCCACCGACTGCCGGCGCGGTCCTCGACGCCCGTCTCTCGGGCACCACCTCACGATTCCTCCTTCCGGTCGCTGCGCTCGGCCACGCGACGGTGGTGGTCGACGGCGATGACCCCTTGCGCCTGCGTCCGATGGGTGATCTTCTCGACGCGCTGGCAGGGCTCGGCGCCGCGGTCGACCCGTTGGGGAGTCCAGGGCATCTTCCTGTCCGGCTCGGAGCGGACGGTCTCTCCGGCGGCCAGGTGGTTCTCCGTGGAGACGTCAGCAGCCAGTTCCTCTCGGGCCTGCTGCTCGCGGCCCCCTGCATGGTCGATGGTCTGCGTGTGGGCCTGGAAGGTCCGCTGGTGTCGGTGCCATATGTCCGCATGACCCTGACCGTGATGGCGGAGTTCGGAGCGAGATGGCGCTGGGATGACGATGTGATATCCGTCGAGCCCGGTGGCTACCGGTCGGTCGACCGCTATGTGATCGAACCCGGACCGCGTCGGCCGCGACGTACTTCTTCGCCGCCGCGGCGATCACTGAGGGCCGGGTGCGTGTCGACGGGCTCGGCCCGGACTCGCTCCAGGGTGACGTCGCGTTCGTCGACGTCCTCGAGGCCATGGGCGCACACGTCGAGCGCGGCACCGACTACATCCAGGTGACCGGCACCGGTGAGCTCCGCGGCGTGGATGTCGATCTTGGCGACATCTCCGACACCGCCCAGACACTCGCAGTGGTGGCCCCGTACGCCGACTCGCCGACGACGATCCGCGGCATCGGCTTCATCCGCGGCAAGGAGACCGATCGGATAGCCGCGGTGGTGACCGAGCTGCGGGCCTGCGGCATAAACGCCGATGAGCTCGCCGACGGCATGCGCATACATCCGGGCGAGCCCCGTCCGGCGACCGTGCACACGTACCACGACCATCGGATGGCGATGAGCTTCGCTGTGCTGGGACTGCGTGCGCCCGGTGTGACCATCGCCGATCCGGGCTGTGTGGCCAAGACCTTCCCGACGTTCTGGCAGGTCCTGGAAGCGCTGCGCGGGTCTTCGAGGCCGTAGCCTGCAACAGCGGAAGCGGCCGATCGGCCCTCACCGGAAAGGACGACATCGGTGCGCGTGATCGCGATCGACGGGCCGGCTGGATCCGGCAAATCAACGGTCGGGCGTCAGCTTGCCGCGCGGCTGGAGCTGACGTATCTGGACACCGGGGCGATGTACCGGGCGGTCACCTTCGCTGCGATGCGCCGCGGCGTCGATCCCTCCGATGAGGGCCCGGTGGCTGTGGTGGCCCGCGACATGGATCTGTCGGTGGACGAGTCCGGGGTCATGGTCGACGGCGTCGACGCGACGCTCGAGATCCGTGGGTCCGAGGTGTCTCGGGCGGTCAGCCAGGTCGCGGCCAACCCTGGGGTCCGCGAGGAGATGCGCACCCGGCAGCGTGTGTGGGCCGCCGAACACGGCGGTGGTGTGATCGAGGGTCGCGACATCGGCTCTGTCGTGTTCCCCGAGGCGGTGCTGAAGGTCTACCTGACCGCCGATCCTGAGGTGAGGGCGGCCCGTCGGGCGAAGGAGCTCACCGACGCCGACTACGACCAGGTCGCGGCCGACATCGCCGCGCGCGACGCCCAGGATTCCTCACGTGCCGACAGCCCGTTGGTCGAGCCGGATGGCGCTGTGACAGTCGACACGACCGGTCTCGGCATCGCTGCGGTCGTCGAGCTGATCGCAGGGCTGGTCGAGGAGCGTTCGTGAACGACGCTCCGGTGCCGACCGCCGGTTCATCCGGCTCGGTTCCCAGGCACGTCGTCCACCCGATGTCCCTGGCCCAGAGGCTCTGCTACCGAACCGTCAGGTTCATGCTCGAGGTCTGGTGCCGGGTGTTCTGGAGGATGGAGGTCGTCGGCCGCGACCGATTGCCTGGGTCGGGACCGTTCGTCCTGTCCCCGGTGCACCGTTCCTTCATCGACTTCGCCGTGACCGGCGCAGCGATACCGCGGATCATGCGCTTCATGGGTAAGGACGATCTCTGGGAAGTCGCGCCGCTCGGCTGGTTCCTCGACCAGATGGGTGCCTTCCCGGTACATCGGGAGAAGGTCGACCGTCCGGCTCTGCGCAACTGCGAAGAAGCGCTGCAGCTCGGTGATCCGGTGGTGATGTTCCCCGAAGGCAGACGTGAGAACGGTCCGCTCGTCCAGGAGCTCCACGAAGGGCCCGCCTGGTTGGCTTGTCGGCACCGGATCCCGGTGGTGCCCGTTGCGCTCGGACGGACGGACCGGGCGTTGCCGCTCGGAGCGAAGCTGCCCCGACCGGTGAAGATCCGCGTCCTCATCGGCGAGCCCATCTACCCGGATGTGCCGGTGAGCGGAAGGGTCCCCACGGGCGCGGTCCATGGCCTGACCGACGATCTCCGAGCAGAGATCCAACGCCTCTACGACGTCGCCAACCGCTGAACGGCCGACCCCGACGGCGTCGAGGAGTCACGTCCGAGACCCTCGTCGCTGGTCGCCTGGTCCCACCATCGGGGAGTAAGCAGCAGCACGACGAGCGTGACGGCTATCAACGCTGCCATCGCGATCGCCAGCACGAGGCTGCGACGACGCCTTGCTCGTAGGCGATGGGGCGGCGGGCCGGGCGACGCAGAGCCCGCGAACCGCTCCAGCGGGGCCCTCCAATCGGCGGCGTCGGGCCATTGACCTGGCGAGTCGGCGCACGACCTGGCCACGAGCGAGACCAGCTCGTCGTTCAGAGCGGAGCGCAGGTGCGGCTCGAACGCGTCCTCACTCCCACGTGGGGGGCGACCGACGAGCAGCAGGAAGAAGAGCTTGCCGACGTCGGCTCCCAGCTGGTCAGGCTCCCAACCGCTGGAGTCGCTGCCGACGCTGGGCCCAGTCCCGCCAGGATCGATCGTGGCCATGTGGATGGCTCCGTGCTCATCGAGCTCGACCCGGTCGGACCCCAGCGCGGACAGCGCGAATCTGTGCGGTGTGTGAAGCACCTCATCGACCACTGCGAGCATGATCGCTGCTGCCCGACGGGGACGCAGCGGGGCCTGCGACGCCGCAAGGTGGGCGAGGGTCTGGCGCCGCGCACCGGTCACGGCACGTAGGTGACGAGGAACCCCAGGTACATGGCCGCGACGGCGAATATCGATGACATGGCGCCACCAGCGGCGAGCAAGGCCTTGTTGCCGCTCGCGAACTGGTGCATCGCTGCACCGACGCCTGACAGCAGCACCGCTAGCACCTTGAGCTCGATCCAAGGGTGACGCAGGTCGTCGAGTGGCAGGGCGAAGATGTTCCACAAGCCGGTCAGGACCGCCACGGTGAACGCCGGCCAGGCCAGGCGGTTGTACGCTCTTCCGACCTTTCGCGCCGGCGTCGTTGCCGAGCTGGCGCACCGTCGGGAGGAGTGCGACGAGCACGATCTGTCCGCCGACCCAGATGGACGCCGCCAGGACGTGGAGGAATAGTCGGAACGCTGCCATCGTGACAGCTTGTCAGGCCAGGTCGCCGAGCACGGAACTGGCCGACATGGACCGGTCGTTCACCGATGCCCGATCACCTGGATCCCCACCTAGGCCGAAGGCCCCGAGCACGTCGATCGCCGCCAGCAGATCTCGCAGGTTGCGCGGCGGGGGGAAGTACTCCTCCTCGTCGGTGATGCGTACTTCTTTGACTCCCCGGAGCGGAGCAAGTCGTTCGATGACCGACTCGACCAGCTCTTCGGGGGCCGATGCACCGGCTGTCACCCCGACGGTTCCGGACAGGTCCTCGGGGAGCTCGGCGGGATCGTTGATCCGGTAGACGCGGCTACAACCCGCACGCCGGGCCAGCTTCTCGAGCGCGACCGTGTTCGACGAGTTGGCGGAGCCGATCACGACGACGGCATCGCAACGCTCGGCGATCTCCATGAGAGCGGTCTGACGGTTGGTCGTGGCGAAGCACAGGTCGGAGCGCCCAGGCATCCACAGCTCTGGAAAGCGGTCCTTGGTGGCGTCTGCCACCTCGGCCCAGTCCAGGTGCGACAGCGTGGTCTGTGCGAGGAGTGCTACGGGGGTCTCGAACTCGGGCAGGGCCTGCACCTCGTCGAGCGACTCGACCCGATGTACTGCATCCGGGGCGACCGCCATGGTGCCCACCGCCTCTTCGTGACCTTCGTGGCCGACGTAGACGATCGAGTAGCCCTTCCCGGCGCGCACCTTCACCTCGTGGTGGACCTTCGTCACGAGTGGGCACACTGCGTCCACGACCAACCCGCCGCGTTCGCGGGCTGCCTGCACCACCTCGGGGGCGGAACCGTGCGCGGAGAGCATGATCGGACGGCCCTCTGGAACCTCGGAGATGTCATCGACGAAGACGACGCCGAGATCCTCGAATCGCCTCACCACCCGCTGGTTGTGGACGATCTCGTGGTAGCAGTAGACGGGAGGTTCGAAGGCTCTGACCATCCATGCCAGGGCCTTGATGGCCATCTCGACGCCGGCGCAGAAGCCCCTGGGCGCCGCCAGCAGAACCTCGTCGACAGCCGAGGACGACTGTTCGGGTGACTCGGGTGAATCGGGCCCTTCGGGAGCGTTGACGTCGGTGTCGGACACGCCCTCCAGCCTATGGCCGGCTGGCCACCGCACCGGGTCAGAGTCCGGTCGTGGTCGGGATCGACCGTGCTCGTCATGACGCCGGCGGTACGGGCCGGACGTCAACGCGGCGTACGATTGTCCGTCCACAGGAACGGAGTGCCGATGACCACCCCCGAAGCGCTACCCCTCGTGGCGATCGTCGGGCGCCCCAACGTCGGGAAGTCCACCTTGATGAACCGGATCGTCGGCCGGCGGGTCGCGATCGTCGAGGAGAAGCCCGGTGTCACCCGCGACCGCAAGGAGGTCGAGGCCGAATGGCAGGGCCGCGAGTTCCGTCTGGTCGACACCGGCGGTTGGATGGCCGGTGGAGATGCGCTCGACAAGAAGGTCAGCCGCCAGTCCGAACAGGCAATAGAGGATGCCGACGTCGTGCTCATGGTGCTCGACGCGACCGTCGGGCTGACCGACGAGGATGCTCGGGTTGCCCAGCTGCTGCGTGCTGTGGACGCTCCTGTGCTCGTTGTGGCGAACAAGGTCGATGACAGCGGGCGTGAGGCGCTGATCTGGGAGCTGCTGGGTCTGGGGCTGGGCGACCCGTTCGCGATCTCGGCGCTGCACGGTCGGGGCACCGGTGACCTTCTCGACCATGTGATGGGCATGCTCCCCGAAGAGGTGGATGAAGCTGATGAGGACGAAACCGGCCCCAGGGACGCCGCTGGTGACGCGGTGCTGTGTTCGGTGGCCCTCGTCGGGCGTCCCAACGTCGGCAAGTCGACGCTGTTCAACCGTCTGATCGGCGACGACCGCTCGGTGGTGCACGACATGCCGGGCACGACCCGCGACTCGGTCGACACAGTGGTGGACACCGAAGCCGGTCGCATCCGGTTCATCGACACCGCGGGCATGCGCCGCAAGTCCCGTATCGACGAGGGGACCGAGTACTTCTCGATGGTCCGTGCGCTGCGCTCGGTCGACGAGGCCGACGTCGCACTCCTGGTGATCGATGCGACCGAGGGAGTCACTCATCAGGACCAGCGCCTGGCCGAGCGTGTCGACGGCGCCGGTTGTCCGATCATCGTGGTGCTGAACAAGTGGGAGCTGCTCGACGAGGACGCCCGCAAGGACGTCATGTACCAGATGGGCCGCAAGCTGCACTTCCTGGGTGACGCCGCTGTACTTCGTGTCTCGGCGCTGACCGGCAGGGGAGTGCACCGCCTGCTGCCCGCCCTCGACGAGGCGATCTCGCAGTACCAGACCCGTGTGCCGACCAGGAAGGTCAACGACCTGGTGCGACGGGCACAGCAGGCGCAGCCCGCCCCTCACGGCGCGCGGATCCTCTACGCGACTCAGGGCGCCACCGACCCGCCGACGTTCACCTTGTTCACCAACAAGGACGTCCCGGCCAGCTACCTGCGCTACATCGAACGACAGATCCAGAACGAGTTCGGTCTCGGCTCGACGCCCGTGAAGCTGCGGGTTCGCCGTCGGGCCGACTGATACCTACGCTGACGCCGGGCCGGACGACCTTGGGTCGGCAACCCGCCCAGGACCAGGAGGAACACGTGAGCGACGTCCGCAGTGAGATCGAGGCACGGGGCAAGCCCCAGCTCGGAGCGACCGAGACGGTTGGCGAATTGAGCATCACCGACGAGGTGGAGGGTTCAGGCGACGAGGTGACCACCGGCGCAACCGTCACCGCCCACTACGTAGGGGTGTCTGCATCGACCGGATCGCAGTTCGACGCATCATGGGACCGCGGCGCGCCGATCAGCTTCCCGTTGGACGGTGTCATCCAGGGCTGGAGCCAGGGCCTGCTCGGTATGAAGGTCGGCGGCCGGCGAACGCTGGTGATCCCAGGTCACATGGCCTACGGCGCACATCCGCCCCCGGGCGCAGGCATCGCTCCCGACGAGACGCTCGTGTTCACCGTCGACCTGGTCGACGTGAGCTGGCGATGATCGCCAACGCCCGACAGGGCCGTCGAGTGGCCTGGGTGGGAATGGTCGTGCTCCTGGCGGTGACACCGCTTCTCGCTGCGGCGTGTGGCGATGACGAGGAGTCCGCAGATCCCACCACGACCACGACGCCGGTCGAACCCTGCGCCGAGGTCTACCTCGCCGGTGACGGACCCGCCGAGGGACCCGAGGCGATCGAGGATCGTGGTGCGCCCGAGCTCGAGGCCTGCGACCCTGCTGACGGGGAGATGCTGGTCGTCGACGAGATCGAGGGCACCGGCGCCGAGGTGGCACCGGGAGCGACCGTCACAGTGCACTACGCCGGTGCAGGCGCCTCGACCGGAACCGAGTTCGACTCGACGTGGTCCAGGGGCGCCCCGTCGACCTTCCCGCTCGACCAGGTCATCGCCGGCTGGAGCGAGGGGATGGCCGGTATGAAGGAGGGCGGGCGCCGCACGTTGGTCATCCCACCGGACCTGGGTTACGGAACCGGCGGTCCGGTGCCCGGCGACTACCTGGTCTTCACAGTCGACGTCGTGTCGGCGAGCGCTTCCGAGGAGTCGACTGTGTCGACGATTCCTGCATCGGAATCCGGCGGCTGATCAGTCGTCTTGGATCGTCAACCGAAGTCAGGCTCGGCGCCGCAGCGATGACCGAGGAACAGGTACGGCGCATCGCCGCGGCCACGACGCGTGCGCTGAGCGGCAACCTCCACGCCGGCGCCGAGAAGCTGGCTTCGCAGAACAAGCTGTTCGTGCGTGAGCGAATCGATCTTCTCTGCGATCGCGGGAGCTTCGTCGAGGACCAATTGCTCGCCAACGCTGCCTACCGCGACGGCATGGACCCGAACCTCCCGGCCGACGGCGTCGTCACGGGGGTCGGGCTGGTCGACGGCCGCCCGGTTTGCGTCATGGCCAACGATCCCACTGTCAAGGCGGGCTCGTGGGGCGCCCGTACGGTCGAGAAGATCGTCCGACTCACCGAGACCGCACTTCGTGACGAGCTGCCGGTCGTCTGGCTCGTCGACTCGGCCGGCGCGCGCATCACCGACCAGGTCGAGTTGTTCCCCGGTCGAAGGGGTGCTGGGCGGATCTTCTACAACCAGGTGCGTCTGTCGGGGAAGGTGCCCCAGGTGTGCTGCCTCTTCGGGCCGTCGGCCGCGGGCGGCGCCGTACATTCCGGCGTTCACCGACCTGGTGATCATGGTCGAGGGCAACGCCTCGATGTACCTGGGCTCGCCGCGCATGGCCGAGATGGTCATCGGGGAGGTCGCGACGCTCGAGGAGACCGGCGGCGCTCGCATGCACGCGACCGTCTCGGGTTGTGGCGACAACCTGGCAGTGGACGACGAGGACGCGATAGCGCAGGCACGCGCCTATCTGACCTACCTGCCCACCCGCTGGAGCGAGGAACCGCCGGAGTACCACGCGGTGGCACCCGCACGTCAGCTCGAGGCAGGCATCGTGCCTGACTCCGAGACCGCTGGTTACGACATGCACGACGTGCTGGACGGGTTGTTGGACGACGAGTCGTTCTTCGAGATCAAGGCGCTGTTCGCCCCCGAGATGCTCGTCGGTTTCGGCCTGCTCGAGGGGCGCCCCGTCGGGATCGTCGCCAACAACCCGATGCACAAGGGCGGGGTGATCTTCACGGACTCCGCGGACAAGGCAGCGAGGTTCATCTGGCTGTGCGACGCGTTCGGCGTACCGCTCGTCTTCCTGGCCGACGTGCCCGGCTTCATGATCGGCACCCAGGTCGAACGCGAGGGCATCATCCGACACGGCGCAAAGATGATCACCGCCGTATCGGAGGCGACCGTTCCCAAGGTGTCGGTGGTGGTTCGCAAGGCGTACGGCGCCGGTCTGTACGCCATGAGCGGCCCGGCTTTCGAGCCTGAGGCGACCCTTGCGCTGCCGACGGCGAAGATCGCAGTCATGGGCCCCGAAGCAGCGGTGAACGCAGTTTTCGCGAACAAGATCGCGGCCATAAGCGACGAAGGCGAACGGCTTGCCTTCGTCGAGGAGCAGCGCCGCATATACGAAGAGGACGTCGACCTGTTGCGCCTCGCATCCGAGCTCGTGATCGATGGCATCGTCGACTGGCCCGACCTGAGACGTGAGGTCGACCTGCGGCTGAGGCGAGCTGCAGGAAAGACACGCCACTTCTCGAACCGACGCCACGGCGTCCCGCCGGTCTGACCATGCCCTGGTGCGACGAGTGCGATCGGTTCTACACGCCGTCGACGTTGACCCCGGCCGGCGACTGCCCTGAGGGGCACCACGTCGCAGATCCGGGCGAAGGCGGTGGACTGTCGCAGTCGATGGTAGAAGGTCGTGAGGAGGAGCCGGACCCGAAGATTCCGTGGCACTTCTGGCTCCTGATCATCGCTACGGCGGTGTATCTGGGGTGGCGTCTCATCCAGGGCATCGAGTGGCTGATCCAGCGACTTCTCTGACAGCCGCAGGTTTTCTGAGGTCCCGTCGGACTCCGCTAAGGTGACCCGTCCCCGGGCTGTGGCGCAGTTTGGTTAGCGCGCTTGACTGGGGGTCAAGAGGTCGGGAGTTCGAATCTCCCCAGCCCGACGGTACGAAGCCCCTGCAACTGCAGGGGCTTCGCCACTTTTCGGCCTCTGCTCAGAGGGGGCGAGAATTGGCCTGATTCCGGCCATGTATGCAATCGGTATGCACTGTCCCACCTCGTCGGTACTTGAGGAAAGTGATGTCGCTGCCCGAACCGCGGCGGCGGTTCGGGTTCGAGAACGCACCGGAGATCGTCGGGGTCGAGGTCGTTGAGGGTCTCGACGACTCGGAGCTGCTCCGGCGGGTGGGTTGCCGTGCGAGTGTTGTGACGGAGCGTCAGCTCCGGCGGGTGAGACGAGGTGCGGAGGTAGGCTGATGGGCATGGGAGCGCACCGAGCGATCATCGAGTCGAAGCGGGACGAGATCAACGATCTCGTGCGTCAGTACCGTGGCCGAACGGCGTCGTTGTTCGGCTCGGTCGCCAGAGGCGACGACACACCCGAGAGCGACATCGACTTCCTCGTCGAGTTCGAGGCGGGCAGTTCACTCTTCGACCTGATGGATCTGCAGGAAGCGCTGGAGCAGCTCTTGGGCGTGTCCGTCGACGTCGTGTCGTTCGGTGGACTGAAGGACCGCGACGATCACATCCGTCGAGAAGCTGTTCCGATTTGAGTCGTTCCGACGACCTGCGGATAGCGGACATCCTCGAGGCGGCCGATCAGCTCGCTTCGTTGGTTGCCGGCGGGCGTGGACGGTTCGACACCGACGCGATACGGCAACGTGCCGCTGAACGCCTGCTCGAGATCATCGGTGAGGCCTCCACCGCGATCTCGGATGAGTTCAAGAGTGAGCACCCCGACGTGGCGTGGCGGCACGTGGTGAACCTGCGACACCTGCTCGCACACCACTACCACCGTGTCGACATCGACCAGATCTGGACGATCGCGACGGTCAGCGTGCCGGCGCTCGCCAGGGAGCTCGAGGGAACGAACGAATAGCGCCGTCCAACACCGATTCGACCCAGATCGATGAATGCAGAATGTATGCAGACCTCTGACGACCAGCCGTTTTGCCGACTGCTCGCCGGATTCGGATCCCTGCAAACAATGGGATCGCGGGACCGAGGACCACTGGCCGGCAGGCCCGTGGTGGTTCTCGCTGACGGGTGATCCAGGAGGTGTAGACGAGCGCTACTGCGGCTACTCGGTCAGGTCCGGTCAATCTTCGTCGACACCAGCTTCAGCGTTCCGATGGACGCCAGCGCGACCATGACTACCGCAAGCTTCAGCGAGGGCTCACGGCGCCGATGTACAGCTCGGTTGCCGGCGATCCAGATCGGGCGGAAGGCTCTGGTCGACATCGTCCAGGTGGTGATCGAGCCGAGTGTCCGGGAGGCCGAGGCGGGCCATCCGCGGTGTCGACCGAGCCTGTGCCTCGACCCCAGTGCCACTGCGGTCCCGGCGATCCGACCGAAGCGCCTTGAGCGGGCGAGTGGCTCGACAGCTCGCAGGTAGCGTTCTTCGTGGGCCAGCACTGCATGACACCAGGCACTCAGCGCTATCAACCCAAGCGATGCAGCAACCACGGTCAGTGACATCTTCGGCACGTTAAGCGGGCGTCGGCGACGACGCAATGGGCGGCGTACGAAGACACGGACTGACTTTTCGGCAGTCTGTGTGATCTGTCACGTCGCAAGGGGTACTCTCGTCCTCATTGAATGGGGAAGGGACGGGCCATCCTCGATGGAAGGGGACCGATGAGTGACACACCCCAGGGCGGATGGTGGAAGGCCAGCGATGGCAAGTGGTATCCACCCGAGACTCATCCGGACCAGGCGAGCTACGTGGGAGCCGACGCTGTAGGCGAGAGCGTCGCTGCTACCCCTGCGGCCGGCTGGTGGCAGGCGAGCGACGGCAACTGGTACCCACCCGACAGTGTGCCCGGGCCGGTGATCGATCTCGGAGACGACCTGGGCGACGACCTGGGCCCCGAGCTTCCGTCGCACCTGGCGGAATCGGACCTGACCGTCACCGAGCCGGAGATCGATCTGACCGACCGGCCGGACGTCACCGCCGACGGGTCCGACTTCGATCTCGGGGGGGCCGCAGAAGCTCCTGGTACCTCGACCAGCTCGTTCTGGGGAGAGTCGGTGGTAACCACCGCCGCGCCCACGGTTCCACCTGCTTTCGCAGAGGTGCTCGCGGACCCGTCCGTACTGGGGGACACGCCGGTCAACGGCGTGACCACTCCGTTCGCTTCGGATCCTGGGATCACAGTCGTCGAGGAACCCGCTTCTCCAGTGGTCGAGGAGCCCGCTGTCCTGGCCGTCGAGCTGGACGCCGAGCCGGTGATCGACCTTCCGGGCCGCAACGCCGAGCCGATCGAGGGCCTGGTCGTCGAGTCGGACGTCCCGGTGTCCCCGTTCGTGGTGCCGAGCGACCCCGACACCGTGCCAACAGCAGAATCGCCGCCCGAGCCCCGTTCCCTCTTCGGCGCTCCGCAGGTCGAGCAGACCGAGCTGCCGTCTCCCTTCGGCGACCTCGTCGACGCACCTGTCGTGTCGCCCGTGTCGCCGTTCGCCGTTCCGGGCGACGCGGTCGCGTCGCCGCCGGGCTCCTTGTTCGGCGCTCCGCCGCCGGTCGAGGACGCTGCTGTCTCCTATTCGGCACCATCGGCGGACCCGACGTTCGAGCCACCGCCGTTCGTCGAGCCCGAGGCAATGCCGGGCGCGCTACCGGTGACTCCCCCCGATGCCGACCCGCGCCGGGGCCTCTTCGACCTCGACGACCGTCCGCCCGAGTCGGGCCAGACCGCCAAACGGCCGCTCTTCGGGGGTATGCCGGCCGCAACTCCGGTGGACCAGCCTCCGGCGATCGAGTTCGATGCCACCGGCTCGGACCAGGCGCCGATCGGCACCGGGCCGCCGATCGGCACGGCCAAGCCGGTCAAGGCCGCCGGGGACCGCAAGAGGCTCCTTGTCCTGCTCGGTGTGTTGGCCGGTGTCGTGGTGATCGGAGGCCTGCTGTTCGTCCTGCTCGGACGTGGTGGCGACGAGACTGCCGAAGGCACGACGACAGTGCCCGCCACCGATGGGACCGGGGCGCAGGAGACCACGGCGTCGGCCGCCGAGTCGACCGAGGACAGCAGCACCGCGCCGGCTGAGGAGGCTCCGGATACGGTCTTCCCCACAACGGTGCCGCCGCCAGCGGAGATCCCAGGCCAGGTGAGCGGAGTCGGAGCTGCCACAGCGGATCTCGGCCACGACGTCTCGGACATGCTGCTGGCTCTGATCACACACGATGGTCCGGGGGGAGCGTCGTTCGATCTGCTCGGTGCCGACGGGAACGTCGTACAGCAACTGGTGGGCCCCGGAGTGAGCGGACAGTATCTGGGCGTGGTCCCGGTCAACTTCGCCCAGGGTCAGTCGTTCCGTTCGGTGCGCTTCGACGGCGAAGGCCCGTGGGCGGTCACCTTCGCTGTGACCAGTTCGGCACCGGCGATCAGCACGAACCCCGGTAGCACGTTCAGCGAGTCCGGCGACCGTGTCGTCGTCGTGGACGGAACGGCCTCGTTCCGGCTCCAGTCGGCGTGCGACGCCTGCACGTCGCCGCTGCAGGTCCGGGCTTGGCCTACTGGTTCAACGACTGCACCCGAGCCGCTGGTCGCCGACGGGGGGATACTCGAGGTTCCGGCCGGAACAGCGTGGTTGCAGATCACCGCAACGGGTGCGGCTTCGACCATGCCGGGCTGGTCACTGAGCGTCGGCTGAAGGCCGGCCCACCGGCCCAGGGGCGCGACCGGCTCCCCCGCAGAGACGCGACGAGGGGCGGGCCCGGTGGGCCCGCCCCTCGTGTTGAAGTACTGACTGATCGGTCGGTCAGCCGCCGATGCTGCTCGAGACCTCCGAGAACTTGTCCTCGGCGGTTCCGCCGAGCAGCGTCACCGCGCCGATCACGACGACCGCGATCAGCGCGACGAGGAGTGCGTACTCCACGAGCGACGCGCCACGCTCGGTCTTGGTGAACGATGTGAGCCAGGTCTTGAGGAAGTTGTACTGCGCCATCACTTGGGTCCCTTCTGGGTGCTTCGGGGTCACAAGTGCTGTCGGCGCGAAGAGGGGTGGACTTGAGCGACTTCTCAGTCCCGCCTTCTGCGCCACAGATACGTCGTGTTCAGGTACCAGTTGATGATCAACGCCACGATCGCTCCCACGAGGTTGTGGACCAGTCGAGCGGCGCCACCCAGGTAGGTGAGAAGGAACCCCGTCTCCTGCAGGAACGTGAAGACCGCAACGTGGACACCCGTACCCACGAGGGACATGACCTCGTAGACCACGAAGGCCGGTACCAGCCGCCACCCCCGGTACCTGACCTCCCAGAACGTGAACTCGTTGTTCAGGACGAACAGCACGAGGATCGAAACCTGCACGCTGAAAATGAACGATGTGGCGATCGGGTCGATCTCGGCGTTCAGCCCGGTGTCGATCATCGGGAACCCGACCCACTCAGCGAGCCAGAAGGCAGTCGAGTTGACGATGAGCCCCACGATTCCGACCAGGACGTAGAGAAGGAAGGTCGGGTTGATCTGGCGACCCACACGCAATTCAGCGACTCCGAGCAGGTAGGCGCGGATCACCGACCTGCTGAGCTTCGTCTCGCCGTGGATCCGGTTCGCGAACTCGTAGCCGACTTCACTCACCCGCAGTGACCGGTCTCGGCCGATGAACTCCAGCAGGATCTTGAAACCCCTGGGATTGATCTGCGGCGCAGTCTTCTCGTAGGCGCTGCGGGAGACGACGAAATAGCCGCTCATCGGGTCAGACACCGGAACGCGGAGCAGCAACCTGGCGATGAGCGTGGCCACCCAACTGACGAAGCGGCGTCCCAGCGACCAGTCGCCGTAACCCCCGCCAGTGGTCGACCGGGAGCCGACAACGACGTCGGCTTCGTCGTCGACCACCAACCGCACCATCTCGGGAAGGATCGATGGATCGTGCTGGAGGTCAGCGTCCATGACAGCGAGGCTCCGACCACGGGCAAAAGCCATTCCGTCCAGCACCGATGCCGAGAGTCCCGGGTCGTGGAACCGCCGCAGCACCTTCACCGAAGCGTCGTGATCAGCGATCCGCTCCGCCACCTCCCATGTCCGGTCCGGGCTGTCGTCGTCGGCGACGACTATCTCGTGCGGCACGTCCCCGAGCGCCTCGTGTAGGCGTTCGACCAGGATCGGCAGATTCTCCGCCTCGTTGAAGGTCGGGGTGATCACCGAGACCAGGGGGGTCGAAACGGGTCTGTCTTCGGGTGGAGAAGCGGCGGGCATGTGCAGGGCGATCGTACCGACCATCGGCGCTGACCCGTACGATGCATACCCATGTGTGGCCGGTTCGTGTCGTCGTCACCGTCGGTTCAGATCGCCGCCTACTTCGACGTGGACGCAGTGGCCGAACAGCTGATCGACCGTGGACCCAACTACAACACAGCGCCGACCGCCGACGTGTTCGTGGTCCATGAGGATGGATCGACACGTCGTCTCGACGCCTTCCGCTGGGGCCTTGTGCCTTCCTGGGCGAAGGACATGTCGATCGGTGCCCGGATGATCAACGCCCGTTCAGAGACGGTCGCGTCCAAACCCGCGTTCCGGCGTTCGTTTGCTCGCCGGCGGTGCATCATCCCCGCCGACGGCTTCTACGAATGGACCGCCGATCCGCTGAACCAGAAGAAGAAGCAGCCCTACTTCATCCACCGCGCCGACGGGGAACCGTACGCGTTCGCTGGGCTGTGGGAACGTTGGAGGGGAGAATCGGGCGAGGCCGAAGAGGGGAGTGGGGCTGAGCCGCTGAGGAGCTGTTCGATCATCACGACAAGCGCGAACGAGCGCATGTCCGAGCTCCACGACCGAATGCCCGTCATCCTGCCCCGGTCCGCATGGGACACGTGGCTGGACCCGGGCCAGCACGACGCCGACCTGTTGGGGGCCCTGCTCGTGCCAGCCCCGGACGAACTGATCACGTTCCACGCTGTGTCGACCGAGGTCAACAACGCCCGCAACAAGGGTGAGCATCTGATCGACCGGATGGACCCGACGTCCGGCATGCTGTTCGAGTGAGCTGAGCCTGGCCGCACGGCTCTCAGGCGGGGGCGACCTCGCTACGCCCCATGGTGCGCAGAGCCCGACGGATCCGCTCGGCGTCGTCGTCCAGGCGGGCAGGGTCAGGGGAGTGCTCCGCCTTGGAGAAGTCCAGATCCGACTCGCTGCGGATCGGCACCAGGTGCACGTGGCAGTGCGGCACCTCCAGCCCGGCGATGAGTGACCCGACGCGGACCGGCTCGAACGCTGCCATCAGGGCACGGCCGAGCACGATCTGCGCGTTGGCGAGCTTTGCCCAGAGCTCGTCGTCCAGGTCCGTCCAACGATCGATCTGTCTGACCGGCACGACGAGCAGGTGACCGGGCCGCATGGGGGAGATGGTCAGGAACGCGACGACATCGGGGTCACGCCAGACGAATCGACCGGGGAACTCTCCCTGGATGATCCGGGTGAACACCGAAGGCGTGGCGGGGTCGGCATCTGCGCTCATGGCGTCACACTAAGTGCGCACAGCGCGACGTGCCGGGGCGCCGGATGGCGGAGGGTCGACCGCCTACGATCGGGTGCGATGTCACATGCCCACGGTCTTGCCGGTGAGGAGATCCCCGAAGGGGAGGATCGGCTCCTGACTGCGCCGAACCTCATCACAGCCGTGCGCCTGTTGTGCATCCCGGTGTACGTCTGGCTGCTTTTCGGGATCGAGAACTACCTGGCGGCCGCTGCGCTGCTCGGCATCCTGGGCGCGACCGACTGGGTCGACGGCTACGTGGCACGCCGATTCGGCCAGGTGTCGAACTTCGGCAAGATGTTCGATCCGAGCGTCGACCGGCTCCTGCTGATCGTCGGCATCGGCGCGATGATGCTCGCCGATCTGGACATCGACCACTTCCAGTTGTTCGCGTGGGTGGTGATCATCCGCGAGATCATCCTCTCGTTCGTGGTCGGCGGTTCGGTACTACTCGGCGCCCGGCGTATGGATGTGACGTGGATAGGAAAGTGCGGTGCCTTCGCGATGATGGCGTCGTTCCCCGCGTTCCTGGCCTCTGCAGACTCCTCAATCGCCGGAACCGGCTGGCAGACCCTGCTGCTCGTCATCGCCTGGGGTTCCGGCCTGCCAGGGCTCGTGTGCTCGATGATCGCCTTCGTCGGCTACATGCGCGAGGTGCCGGCGGCCCTGCGCGAGGGACGCGAAATCGCGCGCCTCGCTCGAGCGGACCTGACAGCTGATCGGGATCGACTTCGTCCCATCCTCGGCGACCGATCAGCGCTGACGGGCGGTAGGTTCTTGGGGACCGCCCTCGAACCAAGGACGTCGTGTTGTGAAGGCCGTGATCATGGCAGGAGGGGAGGGGACCCGGCTTCGTCCCCTGACCTCGAACGCACCCAAGCCGATGCTCCCGCTGGTCAACCGTCCGATGATGGAGCACATCATCGAGTTGCTGGCGACACACGGCATCGAGGACATCGTCGTCACCGTTGCGTTCATGGCGAACGCCATCCGCAACTACTTCGGCGACGGATCCGAGTTCGGGGTCCGCATGGTCTACGCCACCGAGGAATCCCCTCTGGGTACGGCGGGGTCGGTGCGCAACGCGATGGACGAGCTCGATGACACGTTCCTTGTCATCTCGGGTGACGTACTCACCGACCTCGATCTGACTGCGCTGATCCGCGCCCACGAGGAGCGTTCTGCTCTGGCGACGATCGGCCTGGTACGGGTCGAGAACCCACTCGAGTACGGGATCGTGATCGCCAACGAGGACGGCTCGATCGAGCGATTCCTGGAGAAGCCCACATGGGGGCAGGTGTTCTCCGACACCATCAACTCGGGCATCTACGTGCTCGAGCCCGAGATCTTCGACTGGATCGCTCCCGAGCAGTCGGTCGACTTCTCGAGCGACGTCTTCCCGGCCCTGCTGGACGCCGGCAAGGGTGTTTTCGGCTCGGTCGCAGACGGCTATTGGGAGGACGTAGGGACGTTGTCGGCCTATGTGCGCGCCCACAAGGACATCCTCGACCACCGGGTCGTCGTCTCGATCCCGGGATTCGAGCTCGCGGACGGCGTGTACGTCGGCCAAGGCTCCGAGGTCGACCCCGATGCCGTCCTGACGGGACCGTGCGTGATCGGGGACAACTGCTTCATCGATGCGAACGTCAGCCTGGGCGAGTACGTGGTCCTGGGAACGGGCGTGCGAATGCGCAGGGACGCCGAGCTGGAACGAACCGTCGTCCACGACAACGCCTACATAGGCGAATCGGTTCGAATGCGCGGAGCTGTGGTCGGACGTGCCTCGGACCTTCGGCGAGGGGCCCGCTGCGAAGAGGGTGTCGTGCTCGGTGACGAGGTGTTCGTCGGCGAGAACGCCGTGCTCTCGTCCGACGTGAAGGTGTATCCGTTCAAGACCGTCGAGGCCGGCGCCGTACTGAACACGTCGGTCATCTGGGAGTCCCGGGGGGCCCGCTCGCTGTTCGGCCGTGGAGGGGTGTCCGGCCTGGCGAACGTGGACATCACCCCGGAGCTCGCTGCCAAGGTGGCGCTCGCGTTCGCTACGTCGCTGTCCAAGGACGCGCATGTGGTCGTGTCACGAGACTCGAGCCGCTCCGCCCGCATGCTCAAACGAGCTGTCATGGCGGGCTTGAACGCCGGCGGCATAAACGTCATGGACCTGGAGGTGGCCAGCGTGCCACTAACGCGGTTCCACTGCCGGTCCGCCCAGGTCTCGGGGGCGGTCACGCTGCGGTTGAGCCCGGACGATCCCGACACGGTCGTCATGAGCTTCTTCGGCGGTGACGGTGCCGACATCCTCGAGGACCGACAGCGCAAGATCGAACGGCTGTTCACCCGCGAGGACTTCCGGCGGGTGCGCCCGGCCGACATCGGCGACATCGACCTGGTCCCCAGAGCGCTCGAGCAGTACGCCGTAGCGCTCGAACAGACCATCGACGTCAAGTCCGTCGCGGCGCGCAGGTTCAAGGTCGTGATCGACTACTCCTACGGGGCGACGAGCTTCGTGATGCCCAACGTGTTGTCGAAGCTCGAAGCCGAGGTGCTGGCGGTCAATCCGTACGCCTCGACCCGCGGTGTGCTGGGCTTCGACCGCGAGGAGCACGCCGCGGGTGTGGCGAACCTCGTGCGTGCATCCGGTGCGGATCTCGGGGCGGTGATCGATCCTTCCGGCGAACAGCTGACCCTCGTGGACGGCCGCGGCGTCGTGCTGAGCTTCGACCAGCTACTGATGGCATTTCTCGAGCTGATCAGCGGTCGGCTCCTGGGGAACCGCGTGGCGTTGCCTGTGACGGTGAGCCGTCAGGCCGCTCAGATAGTCGGCAAGCACGGCTACGACGTGTTGTGGACCAAGACCTCGGCCGCATCGCTCATGGAGGATGCCGACACACCCGGGGTCGGGTTCGCCGCCAACGTCGAGGGTGGAGTGATTCTGCCGGGCTTCCTGCCGGCCTTCGATGCGGCCGCGGGGCTGCTGAAGATGCTCGACCTGCTCGCGGCCCGCGAAACGTCGCTGGCCGCGATCGTCGCCGATCTGCCCCAGGTCCACATGGTGCACGAGGGGGTGATCACCCCGTGGGAGCAGAAGGGAACGGTCATGCGAACCCTGGTCGAACAGACCCAGGGGCGCGACGTGCAGTTGATCGACGGCGTCAAGGTCTTCCACGACAGCGGCTGGGTGCTCGTCCTGCCCGACCCCGAGGAGCCGGTGACGCACATCTGGGCCGAGGGGGACGACAGCGCGGATGCGCGGACGCTCGCACAGGAATACGCGCGACGCATCCGCCAGATGCTTCGCTGAGCGCGTTGCCGAGGGTGCTCATGGCCCCTGCCGCGTCGGGTAGCGTGCCCGGGATGAACGTGCCTGACGAACTCCGTTACTCCTCGGACCACGAATGGGTCCGTGCAGAAGGAGCCACCGTAAGGGTCGGAATCACCGACTACGCCCAGGATGCCCTCGGCGACGTGGTGTTCGTGCAGGTTCCCGATGTCGGGGCGGTCGTCCAGGCAGGGGAATCGATCGGGGAGGTCGAGTCGACCAAGTCGGTGTCAGAGATCTACGCGCCGCTCGCCGGCACCGTCATCGAGGTGAACCCCGACCTCGAGCTGAGCCCCGAGCTCGTGAACTCCGACCCTTACGGTTCGGGGTGGCTGGCGGTCATCGAGTTGGCCGACTCCACGTCGGTCGACTCGTTGATGGACCCGGCGGGGTACCGTCAGCTCACCGAGGGCTGACACGGAGCGAACCCGGACACCGGGTGATCGGAGGGGAGGGCGCAGATGGACAACGAAGGGGCGACCTGCCCGGTCTGCAGCGTCGTCAACGCGGTCGGTTCCAGATTCTGTTCCGCGTGTGGTGCTGAGCTGCCCGAGCTCGATGATCCGACGACCGGCGTCTACCCGGTGGTCGGTGTCGACGTCGCCGGTGAGGGCGAGGTCGGCCAGTTGATCGTGACAAGGGGCGGATCTGCAGGATCCAGGTTCGCGCTCACCGAGGACGAGGTCTCCATCGGCCGTCACCCCGACAGCGTCATCTTCCTGGATGACGTGACAGTGTCCCGTCGGCACACGACGGTCAACCGTGACGCGGCCGGCCAGTACTCCCTCCACGATGCTGGCTCGCTCAACGGCACATATCTGGATGGTGAACGGATCGAGAACGCTCCCTTGCGTGAGGGTGCACAGGTCCAGGTGGGAAGGTTCCGACTGGTCTTCGTGATCGGCGCGCTCGGAGGTGCGGCATGACCGAGGCCGTCGCGAGCGGTCACCTGTCGATCGGGGAGGTGCTCGCTCTGGTGCAAGCGGACTTCCCAGATGTGACGATCTCGAAGATCCGCTTCCTGGAGAGCCAGGGGCTGATCGCGCCGGAACGCACCGCGTCGGGCTACCGCAAGTTCTATGACTCCGATATCGATCGACTGCGGTGGATCCTGTCGCAGCAGCGCGACCACTTCCTTCCGCTGAAGGTCATCAAGCGCATGCTCGACCAGGGGGTCGACGTCGCCGACCCATCCCAGGTCCAGCCGAGTCTCTTCTCCTCGCCCGACGATGCGTCCGAGGGGATCGAACAGGGCTCCCAGCGGGGTTCCGGTGCGAACGGCCCATCAACGGGTGGGTCCGGCCCAGGTGGTCCACCTCGTGATTCGACACCACGGTCGCCGGCACACCCGACGGTGAAGTCATCCGCCGCGTCGTCAGGATCCGGAGGATCGCTCACCACTTCGGATAGCGACGAGCGTTCCGGAGGGGCCGAGCGCCCAGAGAAGGCCGACAGCGCCGGTGTCGACAGCGCGGTGTCGACGGCTGTTGCCGACAGTGCTGTTGCCGACGCTGCCGGTGCCCGCAGCGCCGAGAATCCGACACGTCGTCACACCACCCCTGCCGACGTCGTCGCTGCGCTCCAGGAGGACCCGAGAGTGGCCAAGTCCCAGAAGCGCCCTGTCGAAGCACCAGCCGACCCCACGCCGCCCCTGGCGGCATCTCGATCGGGTGCACTGGGCCGAGGAGCGGATGGTGAACCGATGGCCAAGGACGGCCTGCTGGCCACCTACGGGATCACCGACGAGTTGCTCGCCGACCTGGAGTCCTTCGGTCTGATCCGTTCGGTGATGCGTGGTGGGACCCCGACCTATGACGCCGAAAGTCAGCTGGTGGTGCGCGCGGCTGCTCGTTACCAGGAGCTCGGTGTCGAACCACGGCACCTGCGCATGTACAAGGTCGCGGCCGAACGTGAGGCCGGCTTCGTGGAGCAGCTGGTGATGCCGCTGCTGAAGCAGCGGAACCCTGCATCGCGAGAGCAGGCGGCCGAGCGCACCGACGAGCTGCTCGCGTTGGGAGCCGAGCTGCACGCTTCGCTCCTGCGGCGCCAGATCGGTCCTGTCCTGGGCGCCTGACCGCGGACATGTTGGCTTGCTGTTCCGGGCTTCGGGCAACTCGCGGCTCACTGCACTGCGCGGTAGGCTCGACGCGTGATCGAACTCGAGCTGGTCGCTGTCCGAGTGGAGTTGCCGAGCAACACCCCGGTGGTGGTGCTGCGCGAGTTGTCGGGCCGGAACAGGCAGATCTCGATCTTCATAGGTGGGCCCGAGGCGACGGCGATCGCCTTCGCTCTCGAGGATGTCGAGACACCGAGGCCGCTGACCCACGACCTCTTCTGCGACGTGCTCGACGAGCTCGGGACGACCCTCGAGCGAGTGGTGATCACCGAGCTACGTGACACGACGTACTTCGCCGAGCTCCATCTGTCGGGTTCCGACGGCGAGCGCCAGGTATCGGCACGTCCTTCCGACGCGATCGCTCTGGCGGTCCGCGCCGGGTGTCGCGTCTACGGCACCGAGGCGTTGTTGGACGAGGCCGGATTCGTCGAGACTACCGACGCCGACGACGAGGCGCTTCCCGACGAGGTCGTCGAAGAGTTCCGTCAGTTCATAGATCAGGTCTCGCCCGACGATTTCGCGTCCTGAATCCACCTCGGATCCGCTCTGGGAGTGGGGTCGCGGCGTATCCACCCGGTAGGATGGACATCGGGGTAATTTCCCGGCTGCAATTCGCAGCGCGGGTCCACCTCAGGGGCCCTTGCCGGCGTGAGAAGCCGAACGGACGCGGAGGCAAAGTGACAGATACCCAGACACACACCGACGACCTGCCGACACCCGACGCCGGGACTGTCGGCTTCAGCGGCCGCAAGACCGCCGAGATAGTGGGCATCTCGTACCGGCAGCTCGACTACTGGGCCCGGACCGAGCTGGTCACCCCGTCGCTCGCCGAGGCCCGTGGGAGCGGCTCCCGACGTCTGTACTCGTACCGTGATCTGCTCGAGCTGAAGGTGATCAAGACGCTGCTCGACTCGGGGATCAAGCTCGAGTCCGTACGGCGGGTGTTCAACTACATGCGTGACCAGCTCGGCGAGGACATCTCTTCGGCCAACCTCGTCATCAACGGAGCCACATCCGTGCTCGTACGTTCCGGTGAAGAGCTGATCGACGTCCTCCAGCAGGGTCAGGGAGTGCTCAACGTGCTTCCTCTGGCCGGTGTCAAGGACGAGATCGACGCGCGGATCCTGGAGCTGCGACCGGCGGCGAGCACCGAGGTGCTGGACGCCGACGGATCGAGCGCCTCGGCGATCTGAAGCGGGCGTCGTTCGGTGCTGGTTCGCTCCGGCACCGGTCCGACCGGCAGACTTCGGCGATGAGCACCCAGCACTCGCCCCTCGACTCCGCGCACCGCTCCCTCGGAGCGAAGATGGTCCCCTTCGGGGGCTGGGACATGCCGTTGTCGTACCCGGCGGGCACCATCGAGGAACACCGCGCATGTCGTGAGTCAGCGGTCGTCTTCGATGTGAGTCATCTGGGCACGGTGCGGGTCGAGGGCGGCGGCGCCAAGAGGGCGCTGCAGAAGACTCTCACCAACGACCTCGACAAGATCGAGCCTGGACGTGCCCAGTACACCCACCTCCTGGATCCGGCGGATGCGTCGGTGCTCGACGACATCATCGTGTGGTGGGTCGGCCCCGACGTGTTCGACGTGATGCCGAACGCATCCAATACGTCAGGTGTGAGCAGTGCTCTGAACGAATTCGCCGGCGACGATGTCGTGGTCGAGGACACGACATCGGCTCGAGCGGTCCTGGCCGTCCAGGGCCCCCAGGCCGCGGGAGCGCCTGGCGCAGGTCGTGCCCGAGGCCGCCCAGGTCGGGCGCTTCAGGATCATGGCGTTCAGCTTCGGCGGGCACGAGGGTCTCATCGCCGGGACCGGATACACGGGCGAGGACGGCGTCGAGCTCGCCGTACCGGTGGAGGTGGCCGGGGAGCTCTGGCAGGCGATCCTCGACGCCGGGGTGCAGCCCGCTGGACTCGGAGCACGCGACACGCTGCGACTCGAAGCCGCGCTGCCGTTGCACGGTCACGAACTGGGCGAAGGCATAACTCCGCTCAACGCGGGTCTCGGCTGGGTGGTCAGCTGGACCAAGGGCGATTTCCGGGGCCGTGACGCGCTCGCTGCTCAGCGCGACAGCGGAGTGTCAGCGATCCTGTGCGGTCTGCGTATCGAGGGTCGTCGCCCTCCCCGCGCCGACCAGGAGGTGCTGAGCGACGGTCGGGTGGTCGGTCGGATCAGCTCCGGGAACTTCTCTCCCGTGCTGGAAGCCGGGATCGCCCTGGCCTTCGTCGAGCCCGGGATCGAGGTCGGCGACGAGGTGACGATCGACGTGCGTGGCACCTCGGTGCCGGCGACCGTCGTCGAGACGCCGTTCGTCGCGAAGCACTGATCGTCGGGTGGCGTCAGTCGGCCAGATCCTCGATCGGCGGGCAGGCGCACACCAGGTTGCGGTCGCCGTAGCCCCCGTCGATCCGGCTCACCGGTGGCCAGTACTTGGACTCGCGTTGGTGCTTGGTGGGCCATCCGGCCAGAGACCGCGGGTAGGGGTGGTCCCAGGTGTCGCCACCGACCTCGTCTGCTGTGTGTGGGGCGTTGCACAGCGGGTTGTCGTCCGTCGGCCACAGCCCGTCAGACACCGCTTGGATCTCTGCCGCGGATCGAGATCATCGCGTCGCAGAAGCGGTCCAGCTCGGCCAGGCTCTCGGATTCGGTCGGCTCGATCATCAGCGTGCCCGCGACCGGGAACGACATGGTCGGAGCGTGGAACCCGTAGTCGATGAGCCGCTTGGCGACGTCCTCGTTCGTCACGCCGGTGGCCTTCTCGAGAGGCCGTAGGTCGATGATGCACTCGTGGGCAACCAGTCCCGAACGACCCGTGTAGAGCACCGGGAAGTGCTCCGTGAGGCGCCGGGCGACGTAGTTGGCCGACAGGACGGCCAGCTCGGTGGCCGCCCGGAGATCGTCGCCCATCATCGTGACGTACATCCACGAGATGGGCAGGATGCTCGCAGAACCGAACGGCGCGGCCGAGACCGCCCCCGGCCCGGTCGAGGGACCGGCATCGGGGCGCAACGAGTGTCCGGGCAGGTAGGGGGCGAGATGTTCCCGGACCGCCACAGGTCCGACGCCGGGGCCTCCGCCTCCATGGGGTATGCAGAAGGTCTTGTGCAGGTTCAGGTGGCTGACGTCGGCGCCGAACGAGCCCGGTCGGGCGATGCCGACGAGTGCGTTCAGGTTGGCACCGTCGACGTACACCTGCCCGCCTGCCTCGTGGACGATGCGGCACAGATCGACGATCCCCTCCTCGAACACCCCGTGGGTCGAGGGATAGGTGACCATCACGGCGGCCAGGCGATCACGATGCTCGTCGGCCTTGGCCTCCAGATCCGCCATGTCAACGTTGCCGTCCTCATCGGTGGCGACGACGAGGACACGCATCCCGGCCATGACCGCGCTGGCGGCGTTGGTGCCGTGTGCAGACGCGGGGATCAGGCACACGTCACGCTGCACGTCACCGCGGGCATGGTGGTACCCGCGGATGGCGAGGAGACCTGCAAGCTCGCCCTGGCTTCCTGCGTTGGGCTGCAGGGAGACCCGGTCGTAGCCGGTGATGGTGGCGAGCGCGTCCTCGAGCTCGCGGATCATCGTCAGGTAGCCCTCGGTCTGTGCCGCGGGGGCGAACGGGTGGATGTCGGCGAACTCCGGCCAGGTCACCGGGATCATCTCCGATGCAGCGTTCAGCTTCATGGTGCAGGAGCCGAGCGGGATCATCGTGCGGTCGAGCGCCAGGTCCTTGTCGGCCAGGCGACGCAGATAGCGCATCATCTCGGTCTCGGAGTGGTAGCGGTTGAAGCTCGGATGTTCCAGGAACGGCGTGCTACGAGCCAGCGCCGCTGGAAGCTCGCCGACCGAGTCGAGGTCCAGCTGCCCGGCGGCCACGGTCACGCCGAATGCCGCCAGAACCGCACGGACGGTTGCCTCGGTCGACGTCTCGTCGAGCGAGAACCCGACCGCGTCGGATGACACCCGCCGCAGATTCAGGCCGCGATCGAGCGCTGCAGTGAGCACGCGATCGGCTCCGCCTTCGACCCGAACGGTGACCGTGTCGAACACCGTCTCGGTCTGCACGTCCAGGCCGGCGTCGGCGAGAGCCGAAGCCGCTGCGACCGCCAGGGACCGTGTGCGCCTGGCGATGCGGGTGAGCCCCGCTGGGCCGTGGTAGGCAGCGAATGCGCCGGCCATCACAGCCAGCAGAACCTGAGCGGTGCAGATGTTCGACGTGGCCTTCTCACGCCGGATGTGCTGCTCGCGGGTCTGCAGGGCGAGGCGCAGTGCGCGTCGGTCGTGCGCGTCCACGGAGACGCCGACGAGGCGGCCCGGCAGCGACCGACGTGCAGCGTCTCGCACCGCCATGAATCCCGCGTGTGGTCCGCCGAAGCCGAGCGGCACGCCGAAGCGCTGTGCCGAGCCGACGACGACGTCGGCACCCCATTCGCCGGGCGGGGTCAGCAGCGTGAGGGCGAGCAGGTCGGTGGTCACACAGACGACAGCCCCACCCTGGTGCGCACGTTCGGTCAGCGAGCGGAGATCGCGGACCTCGCCGCTGCTCCCGGGATAGGCGAGCAGGACGCCGAACGGCTCGTGGGAGTCCAGGTCGACGAGCGGGTCGCCGACGACGAGCTTCAGGCCGAGCGGCTCGGCTCGTGTCTGGACGACCTCGATCACCTGGGGGTGACAGTCGGCGTCGACGAAGAATGTCTCACCGGCGACCTTCGACTGGCGTCGGGCCAGGGTCATCGCCTCAGCCGCGGCTGTCGCCTCGTCGAGCATCGAGGCGTTTGCGATGTCCATGCCCGTCAGGTCGGTGACGACCGTCTGGAAGTTCAACAGGGCTTCGAGCCTGCCTTGGGAGATCTCGGGCTGGTAGGGCGTGTAGGCCGTGTACCAGGCAGGGTTCTCGAGCACGTTGCGGGCGATGACGCCAGGAGTGTGGGTGCCGTAGTAGCCGGTGCCGATCAGCGACGTGACGACCTGGTTCCGCGAAGCGATGGCGGCGAGCGCAGCGAGTGCTTCGTGCTCGCCCGGCACACGCTTCAGGCCCAAGGGCTCGGTGATGCGGATCGAGCCGGGGACCGCTTCGGCCATCAGCTCCGTGAGTGAGGACAGTCCGAGGGTCTCGAGCATCAGACGGACGTCGCCCGACGTCGGTCCGAGGTGACGCGGTGCGAACTCCTCGGCGGGCAGTCCGCTCTGTGGAGCTGGGTCCGGGGTGATGGGATCGTGGGACATTCGGGTACTCCACTGGTCAACGGCGCTGGCTGGGATCGGTGCCCCCCTCTGTCGCCGTACCTGAGAGCTTCACACCGGTGTGGCGGTGCTTTCCCCGTCGGTGAGCGGGACATCCCGCTGCTTTCCAGAGTTGCCTTACCCGACCGGTGCTTGTGCCTGAGAGATTCCGGGGCGGTTGCTCCTTCGGCGTCCGCCGGCGTGTGCGACGGAGCTCTCCCGGACGGGTTCCAGCTTCAGTTGTGCCCTCGACGCTAGCGCCCGCAGGACATCCGTGCTCAAGCGAGCGGCCGGCCGAACGGCAGCTCGTCGACCCAGCCGGACAGGAACTCCTCGGCCATCACGCAGGATCCCATGTACGCGCCGTCGGCATGGGACAGGGCGGTTGCCGTCAGATCCGTCGTTGTCCGCTCGACCAGCGCCATGAGCTCGGCGATGTCCGCACTGGCTCCGGGGTTGAAGCTGTGGAGTGCACCGGAGGTGGTGAGGAAGTCGGCCAACACGATGGTTCCCGACCGCCCGGCGACGGCGAGGCCCTTTGCCGTCACAGGGGCCACACCTATCGGCGCGACGACCTTGGCCCCCAACGTCTCTGCGACCAGGTGGTCGATCAGGCCAAGCTTGGACCCGCAGAAGATCACGTCGGACGGGGTGCTCATGACGTCGTGAGGGGGTGACTCGCTTCCGTGTGCTGCCGGCAGCGAGTCGCCGTGCTCCCGCCAGCTCGCTGCCGTCGCGGCGGGGTCGAGTCCCGACTGATCGACGAGGGTTCCCGTGGATGTGCCGACGGCGATCAGAATCGCTCCGGCTTCGGATACCAGGTCGATCAGGTCCGCACCCAGCGCCGACGCTGCCGGGCCGGCACCTTCGATCGCCACCTTGGCGCCGGTCAGGCCGTCGAGAGCAGTGGCGGCCGCGACCGTGGCGGACTTCGCATTCAGTGCGTCGGCCACCGTTGCGTGCCCGTACCGATCACCATGGGGTCCACTGCGTACGTCCACCTCGAACAGCGGGGCGAGGTCGACCGCAGAGATCCCCTTGCCGGCGTCGAGCGACAGCTCACCCGCTACCACCCTCGGCTTCACCTCGTCGATGAAGGCATCGATCCCTCGGTGGCGGTGCGCTGGCTCGACGTTGAGGGCTGCGGACGCGCCGGACCGGGCGACTCGGAGCAACGCCCACGCGTACGTGCGCGAGCGTGCCATGGTCCAGGCGCCATCCAACAGGATCTTCTTCGCGCAGCGGACCTGTCCGTCGGCCGATTCGGCACCGGCCACGTCCACGATCACGAATCCGCTTGCCCCGCTGTCCTCAGGCCCTGTGAACTTCTGGATCGGCACCGGCGCAGTCTTGTCGACCGGACGGCGAAGTGCAGGTCTTTCGCTGCCGACGGTCTGGCGCAAAAAGGCCGGAGGCCGTGTGGACGAAACCCCCCGAATCCGTCCACACGGCCTACCCGGTCACCGGGAGAACGTGCTCGTTTCTCGACCGGACCGACCGAAGTCGGTGCAGCGAAGATAGAACAACCACGTGACTGCTGTCACGCGAAAAGTTGTCTGTTTCAGCGGTCAAGAGGCGGTGTCATCGAACTGCGACGCTGATCGCGATGCCAACCGAGGCAGGATCTGCTCCGCGATGATCCTGCGGTGCACCGGATCGTCGCGGTATTCCAGGTAGGCGTCCACGTCGTCGAAGGCGGCGAGGACGGCCAGATGAGCATTGCCTGCAGCCAGGCCCATGTCGCTGCCGACCTCGTAGCTGCGGAGCCCGGGGAGCCTGTTCGGCAGATCCCGCAACCCCGCGGCTATGCCGTCGACGTGCTCCTTCGGCGTTCCGGGCAGGAACTCCAGCAACACCACGTGGCGGATCATGGTGACGAGGGTATCGGCGTGGGCACCCGAGCAGGCTGTTGCCGAAAAGTCCTCGGGGGCCCCGCCTTGCGGGACCCCCGAGTACTTCACCTGACACCCGAGACCGAAGCACCTGGGACCTGAGCGAGCGGTGAGGTTGCGGCAGCTGCGTGGGGGATGCGGACTCCTACGCTGCGCTGTCAGGAGTACTGACGACGCCGAGACGCAGAAGTCGCGGACGCTCCGGAGAAATCTCCAGCCATGATCATCGCCGCGGGGGCGCAGCGATGGTGACCGGGCCGTGGAGGAGCCGCGAGTGCGACAGCAGGACCCTGGTTCCGTCGTCTCGTTCGATCTCGACGGTCGCCGGGTGCAGCGCCAGGATCTGTCCGCTCTCACCGTCGCAGGTGAGCGTCTGGCCGGGCTCGAGCTGGTGGCGCAGCGCGTGGCCGGCGGCGATCTGCGAAGCGACCTCTCTGGCTCCGAAGGCGGTCAACAACGCCATGGTGAACGCCGGAGCCCCGACTGCCACGGCCAGCAGGACCACGAGCACCGACGGGTCGACCCCCAGCTCGGTGAGGGCGACCACCACAGCGAAGGCCATGATCACCGTCCGCAGCAGCCGCTCCAGGGCGATCTGTCTCACACCGGTTGCCTTGCGCGTGGACTGGCCGACCATCGCCGACACAGCGATCGACACCGCGTACCCGCCGATGAGCAGCAGGAAGGCGACGAGCAGATGGGCGATGTTGTCGCTCAGCCTGCCTCCGAGGTCGTCAAGCACGCTCGAGTCGATGAGTGCGGTGGCGATCAGGAGCCCGACGGCAGTCGACGTCCAGAACACGAACGTGCCCACGGCGGCAGCTGCTGCGCCCGGACCGTCGCCGCGACACGCGCCATGGCGCCGCGAACGAGCCGACCGGCGATCTCGCCGAACAAGAGACCGCTGCCGAACGCAACCGCAGCCCAGATCCATTCGCTGTGTTCCATGGTCAACTTCCTTCGTCACCACGATCGGCACGATCGATGTCATCTGTGAGGAGCAGGCGCAGAGTCCGCCACCCGACGCCCAAGAGGTCGGCCGCCGCGACGGTCGGATTGTGGGCGCGGAGGCTGCGGTCGACGTCCGCGGCGGTACGTTGGCTGACGGTCTCACCTGGGTCGAGCAGCTCACGCAGGCGCCCGGTCAGCACGGGGTCCGACTCGGCGAGAGCGAGCTCGAGCGCGCGCTCGTCGGTGTCTGGATCTTCGCGTGGGTCGGTCATGGGTCCTCCTCGCTGCGGACTGCCGCCTGGAGCGCCCTGCGGGCGCGCAGCAATCGGGTCTTGACCAGCGCGGTCGAGATGTCCAGGGTGTCGGCGATCTCCTGGTAGGAGAGGCCTTCGATCTCGCGAAGGACCACGATCGATCTGCTCAGCTGATCCAGCTCACCCAGGGCGTCACGAAGTGTCTCCAGGTCGGACCGGCCTGCCGCCCTGACCGCAGGGTCACCGGTGTCGGAGGCGGTCTGGTCGTCGGGCAGGTCCTCGGGTGCAACTGCGCGGTCCCTGCGCCTTCGCAGGGCATCGATCGCTGTGTTGTGCGCGATGCGCAGCACCCACGTGCGCGTGGAGGAGTCGCCGCGGAACTCCGCCAGGCCTCGCCACGCCTTGATCATCGTCTCCTGCACGACGTCCTCGGCCAGGCCCGGGTCGTGCAGGATCCCGTACGCGAGCTGATGGACCGCCGCCGCGTGCTCGTCGATGAGCTGGCGGAGCTGGCGGTCGAGCTCGGGGCCCTTCGGCCCGATCGATCGGCCTCGGTGGATCGGTAACACGACCAACCCAGTGTGGGGGTGTCCTGCGGAAAGCGGCGCGGAGTCGGCCCAGCCGGATCCCGACCGTTGGTTTGCCAGGGCCCCGCGCCGCCGCGAGAGTTGCAGAATGCGTGACCAGGATCTCGGACCCGGTGTGATCGTGGCACTGCACGGCCACGGCGATGAGCCCGACTCTGCCCGGTCCTGGGCCGCGCGGGTCTCTCCAGCCGGGTGGGAGGTCGTGGCGCCCGCGGCGCCGCTCGACGCCGACGGCGTGGCGAGCTGGTTCTCGAGCGGTTCGCGGGGAGCGGACCAAGCGCAGCTCAGTGCCGCAGTCGACGCGGTGAGAGAGATCGCCACTCGGGTACGAGCTGCAGGTCGGCCGCTCGTCGTGGTGGGCTTCTCCCAGGGTGGAGCGGTGGCGCTGGAGGTTGCCCGCGCGGGGCGTGGCGGTTGAGGCTGTCGTGGCCATCTGCGGATTCATGGCCGAGAGCGATCATCTCGGCGCTGAACGCGAGATCGCACCCCGGTCGCCGGTCCTGGTGCTCGGCGGCGAACGCGATGACCACGTGCCCGCGTTCATGTCCTCCGATGCTGCAGCGGTCCTGGCCGGGCACGGCGCAGACGTGGAGCTCGACCTGTTGGACATGGGCCACGAGGTCGGCGAGCCGGCCACGAGCGCAGTGTTGGACTGGCTGGTGCGCAAGCTCGCTGCGGGCCCGCGCATCTCGCTGGGACTGCCGGTTGAGCGAGTGGACAGCGGTACGGAGCTGGTGTCAGGGCCTGCCATCGCCGAGCTGGCGGCGTCTTACGAGAGGCTCGGCTTCCACGCCGCCTACGTCACGGACCACCCGGCGCCCGATGATCGCTGGCTGGCAGGAGGTGGGCACCACGCACTCGAGCCGACGGTCGCCCTGGCAGTCGCCGCCGCTGCGACACATCGACTGCTGCTGCACACCAACGTCTACGTGCTCGGATACCGGAACCCGTTCCTGGCGGCCAAGGCGCTGGCCAGCCTCGACGTGCTCAGCGGTGGCCGGCTCGTCGTGGGAGTGGCGGCGGGCTACCTGCGCCCGGAGTTCGAGGCCCTTGGCGCCGACTTCGACGAACGCGGCCGCGGCCTCGACGAGGCTCTCGAACTGCTGCCACGTGTCTGGGCCGAACACGGGGTATCGGCATCCGGGCCCGGTTATGCGGCGCGCTCGGTGACTGCGCTGCCGCATCCCGTGCAGCGCCCGCACCCGCCGATCTGGGTCGGTGGCAACAGCCTTTCCGCCATGCGCCGAGCGGTGCGCTACGCCCAGGGGTGGTCGCCCTTCCCCACACCCGATGGCGTCTCACGTGCCGTGCGCACAGCGTCGATCGGCGATGTCGACGAACTGGCCACCAGGCTGGTCCGGCTGGAGCAGCTTCGCGAGGAGGCCGGTCGCGTGGAGCGGCTGACGACCTGCTTCGTGCCGTTCTCGCTGCCTGGCTACCTGGCGGACCCGATCGGTGGACGTGCCCGCCTCTGTGAGGAGGTCTGCGCCCTCGGTGACCTGGGCGTCGACTGGGTTGCCCTCATGGTACCCGGCACGACCCGTTCTGAGGTGCTGGACAACGCCGCCACGCTCGCCGACGATCTCGGCCTGCGCTGAACCGCCCGCCTCGGACCTCTCAGTCCGATGTCGCGGCTCAGTCTGCTGGCGCCGCCCACTGGCTGAGCAGCTCATCCACGGTGCTCAGCGTCGCGATCATCGCGACGGTGTTGGAGATCACGTCGTCGCCGTAGGAGACAGGGACCCCGACCACAGCGTCGGTAGGCACGACGGCGCTGTATCCCAGGTCTGTGGCGCCCAGACACATGCCGGTGACGCCGACGTTGAGCGAGACGCCGATCGCCACGATCGTGCGTATGCCGAGCGAACGCAGGAGCGGATCCAGATCGGTGCCGGGGAACGGTGTGAGTCCGTGTCGTCGCCAGGAGATCAGATCGTTCGACGTGTCACCCAGCTCAGGGATCAGCTCGACGGCGTCGGTCCCCTCGAGAATCTGCTCCGGTCGTCGTGCGAGGCCCGCGGTCAGCGGTGTGTTGAGCGGAGTGCCACGACGGTCAGCTGCCCACCGCACGCAGGCATGGAGCACAGGGACGCCGGCTCCACGGGCGCCTGCAACGAGACGCCCGCACGCGTCGATGGTGCCTCGCGAGGCAGCGGCGTCACGCAACGCCGGCATGGTCGCCAGATCGCCGACCACGCCACGCTGGAGCTCCATCGTGACCACCGCGCAGTCCGACGAGGAGAGTCCTGGTGCAGCCATGGGTGGAGCGTACCGGTGGGCCAGACTCTGGCGATGGAACCCGTCTCACTGGTCCTGGCTTCGTCGTCGCGCTGACCGGGCATCAATGCTCGACCAGGCCGGTTTCCAAGTGCTCGTGGACCCGCCGGATGTGGACGAGCGCGCGCTCGACACCCTGTTGGACGAGCTCGGTCCCGACGGCCTGGCGCTCGAGCTGGCACGGAGGAAGGCGTTCTCGGTGGCGTCGAGGCATCCCGGACATCTGGTGGTGGCGGGGGACCAGATCGGAACGGTCGACGTCGGATCGAAGAGGCATCTGTTGACCAAGCAGGGGACCGTCCAGGGTGCGGTGGCCCAGCTGTGCACGATGGCTGGGACGACCCACGAACTGGTGAACGGACTGGTCGTGTTGGACACCCGCAGTGGGCGGGTCCACGAAGGTGTCGACCGCCAGCGCGTGACCATGCGAGCGTTCAGCACCGCCGAAGCCGAGCAGTACGTCGAGCGCTTCGAGCCGTTCGACAGCTCCGGCTCCTACCGGCTCGAGGACCAGGAGGCGATGGAGCCCCTGGCACCGTTCGTCACCGGTGTGGCGGGGGAGGACCCGAGCGGGGTTCTCGGACTGCCGCTGCCGCTGCTCGGGCGCCTTCTCGAGTCAGCGCGGAGCTGATGCTCGCGGCGGAGAGCTGTGCACAGGGGCAGGGGAGCTGTGCACAAGGGCAGGGGGCCTGGGCAGCCACCGGGAGGCTATGCCGACGCGAGCTGCACGCCGGCAGCGGAGCGCTTGGCCTCGTACATGGCGAGGTCCGCTCGGTGCAGCACGTCGTCGGTGTCGGTTCGGCCGCCCGGCACCATTGCCACGCCGACGCTGGCCGAGACGCTGAGCTTCGTTCCCTGGAAGTCGATCGGTTCCTCGACCTTGCCGACGATCCGCTCAGCGAGGTGCAGGGCGTCGTCGTGGCCGATGTCGTGGAGGATCACCAGGAACTCGTCACCGCCCATGCGGATCACCACGTCGTGCCCGCGGGTGGCAGCGGTGAGGCGTTCCACGACGGTGGCGAGTACGAGGTCGCCGGCTTGGTGCCCGCGTTCGTCGTTCACCTGCTTGAACCGATCGAGGTCGATCGACATCACCGCGGAAGTAGTGCTGCCGCCGGACGCGAGTTGGTCGAGCTGATCAGGAAGCATCAGGCGGTTGTAAGCGCCGGTCAGTGGATCCACGACGGCTTGCAGCAGGATCTCGTTGCGGGCCTCGGACAGCTCTTCGGTCGTCCGGTTGAGGTCGTTGACCAGCCGGACGAAGCGCAGCACGACCAGCGTGGCAGCTGCCAGGGTGCCGAGCACGACGAGCACGGGTTGGATCCGGTTGTCGGAGGTGATGGCCAACGCTGCGGTGAGGGGTGCGGCGACCAGTCCCGTGGCGAGCAGGACCACTCGCCCCCAGGGCACCGCGTTGCGGTGTGCGTCCGGTGAGATGTCGATCGGTGAACACGCCCCGAGTGCGGCGCCCGCCGCCAACAGCGCGTAGCTGAGCGGGAAGAGCCCATCGGCGATCCGCGAGGCCGCAGTGTTGCCGGTCAGCGCTGCGGCGGCCCACGTCGTGTCGAGTACGAGCGTCATGGCCAGCCCGGCGGCGACGAGACCGCTGACCTTGCGCTTCAGGCCGGGAGTGACCAACAGCCAGACCACCGCTGCGACAAGGAGGGTGTCCGCCAGCGGGTACATGGCTCCCAGGATTCGAGCACCGATGGCGGCGCCGCTGTCGTCACCTGGGACGACCAGGAACTGCGTCACCAGGACGGCCGCGGGTATCGCAAGCAGTGCGCCGTCGATCAGTCCGTCGCGGCGCCTCGGGCCTCCGTGACGAGCCAGCAGCAGCCCGACCCCCGCCGCCAGAGCGACGTAACCGGAGAGATAGACGATGTCGGCCCAACTCGCGTCCGGGTCCTGCCCGGTCGCACGGATGATCTCCCATGCCACGTCGCCGAGACCGAACAGCACGACGCCCGCGGCCATGAGCTGCCAGCTCGATTCGGTGGACCGACGGATGCTCAGGGCGATCAGAGCCAGCACCGGTGGCCACACGGCGACGTGGAACAAGATGTCCGGCTGGGCACCCACGATCGTGGATGCCGCGCCGAACGCGGCGGCCCACAGGCAGGCGGCGACCAGGACGAGGTCGGACGGGGATCGCGGTGACGCGAGGCGGGTGAGCATGCTTCTGGCAGGGGGTTCACATCAGTATCGGCTGCGAGCTCCGGCAGTTCAGCCTTCTGCCCGGCGCAGCCGGAACGTCGGCACGGTTGCCCTGCCAACTCGCAGAGTTGCTCGAAGTAGTGGTCGCTGTACGCGCGTCTGTGGCTACAATGCGCGACATCCCCGGAGGGCGCCGGGGGGACCGGGGGGTCACATATGCGCAGCGAGGCCGTATGGCTCGTGCAGCTGATCGTTTGCGTCTGTCTGCTGACAGGCGCTTTCGCTGTCGGCTGGTGGGCGGGTCGGAGGAAGGTCGATGGCGACAGGGTCGGCTGGGACTCCATGCCTGCGGTCGTCGAGGTGGCCCGGGGCGTGAGCCGCCGCGATCTCTTCGCTCCCGAGGTCGACCTCCGCGAGCAGGCCGGCGCCGCGGGACGCGAGCTCACCGGCGGCTGATCGGATACCGGTTCGTGCCGGTCGGGCGCTTGTAGCCTGCCTGGATGGGTCGTCACACATACACGCTCGAGGAGCTGTCCGACATCGAGGACGTGAAGGCGCTCAAGTACGCCTATCTCCGCTTCCTGGACCAGAAGCGGTGGGATGACCTGGCTACGTTGTTCATGCCCGACGCAACAGCCGCCTACAGCGGCGGCCGCTACTCGTACACGGGGAGCGCCGAGATCGTCGCCTTCCTCGAGCGCAACATGGGGCGCGAGGGCTTCCACTCGAGTCACCGGGCGCACCATCCCGAGATCAGCCTCGACGGCGACCGGGCCGAGGCGACGTGGGCCTTGGAGGACCTCGTAGTGGACACCGACCTCGGGTTCGTGTTGATGGGCGCGGCGTTCTACGAAGAGGTCTGTGTCCGTGTCGGCGGCGAGTGGCGCTTCGAGCACATGGGCTACAGGCGCAGCTTCGAATGCATGTACCCGACCTCGTCACTGGAGGGCTTCGCGCTCACCGCTAGCTGGTGGGGAACCGACGGTCGGAGCACTCTGCCTGTCGTCTGAGAACGTGGCGGCGATCCGACGCGCCTACGATCTGACGACCCGTCAGATTCTGGAGGACGACGTGAGTGAAGCGACCGGTCCCGCTGCGACCAGCATCGACGACTTCCCGATGATCGTCAGTGTGGATGACCATGTGGTCGAGCCCGCTCACCTCTGGCAGAAGTGGCTACCGGAGCGCTTCAGGAGCCGGGGTCCGCGCATCGAACGGCGCGGTGTCGGCGCCATGCGCCACATCGGTGGTGGCACGTACGAACAGGAGTTCACCGACGATGGTCGCCCGGCCGACTGCTGGGTCTTCGAGGATCTCGTCTACATCCACAAGCGTCACGTCGCCGCGGCGGGGTACAGCCGCGACGAGATGACCATGACCCCGATGACCTACGAGGAGATGCGCCCAGGGTGCTACGACCCGTCGGCCCGCGTCGAGGACATGCTGATGAACCACGTGGACGTGTCGCTCTGCTTCCCCAGCTTCCCCCGCTTCTGCGGGCAGACCTTCACCGAGGCCAAGGACCGCGAGCTCGGCGAGGCCTGCGTGTACGCCTACAACGACTGGATGGTCGATGAGTGGTGCGGGGATTCGGATGGACACCTGGTACCGCTCTGCATCATCCCGCTGTGGGACGCGGAGCTGGCTGCTGCAGAGGTCAGGCGCAACGCCGCAAGGGGAGTGCGAGCGGTCTGCTTCAGCGAGATCCCACCACACCTGGGCCTGCCGAGCATCCACAGCGGGTTCTGGGATCCGCTGTTCGCCGCATGCGAGGAGACCGACACCGTCGTCTGCATGCACATCGGCTCGTCGTCGCGCATGCCGGCCACGTCTCCGGACGCTCCGGTGGCGGTGGCCGCGTCGCTCAGCTTCAACAACTCCATGGCGAGTCTGTCGGACTTCTTGTTCTCGGGCGTGCTCGTGCGCTTCCCCCACCTGAAGCTCGCCTACTCAGAGGGCCAGATCGGCTGGTTGCCGTACATCCTCGAACGCGTCGACGACGTCTGGAAGGAGCACCGCGCATGGGGCGGGGTTGCCGAGACGATCCCCGAGCCGCCGTCCACCTACTACTACCGCCAGGTCTACGGCTGCTTCTTCCGCGACCAGCACGGACTGAACTCGCTGGACGTGATCGGCGAGGACAACGTCACCTTCGAGACCGACTACCCGCACACCGATTCTACCTGGCCCCACTCCAGAGAGATCGCCCAGAAGATGATGGGTCACCTGGACCCGGCGGTGCAGTACAAGATCCTGCGCGGCAACGCGATCCGGATGCTCTCACTCGACATCACCTGAACCCGGTTCTGATCGGCGGATGACAAGGAGAACTCGATGGTGCAGGCTGGGGGAGTGAGCAGCACGGCCGGGCATCTGCTGGTCTCGATCCCCGACATGGGAGACGACAACTTCGAACAGACGGTCGTGCTGATGCTCGAACACGATGAGCAGGGGGCCTTGGGCGTCGTCCTGAACCGCCCGTCGGGTACCGCGGTGGCCGAGCATCTCGGACACCTCGCCGAGATCGTCGCCTCACCGCCATGGTTCTTCGTCGGCGGCCCTGTCGGCATCGGAGGCCAGCTCGCTTTGGGACGCCAGCGCCTCGGTGCACCCGGTGCGAAGGGGACCCGAATCGTCGGGCCAGTGGTGCTGGTCGAGCCCCGTTCCCTGCTCGACGCTGAACCGGAGACGCTCGATGTCGTGCGTCTCTTCACCGGCTACTCCGGTTGGGCGCCGGGGCAGCTCGACGCGGAGATCGCGGCAGGAACCTGGCATGTGGCCTCGGCCCTGCCCGACGATGTCTTCACCTCGGAACCGGAGCGCCTGTGGCGCTCGGTGATGAAGCGCCAGGGTGGCCGGCTCGTGGCGCAGTCGCTGTTCCCCGACGACGTGAGCGCCAACTGACCGAGACCCCAGATGAGCCACCGGATCGTCGACCGAGGAGCCTCTGCTGACAGCTACTTCTGCAGGACGATCATCCTGCGCTCGGTCATCTCCTCGACGGCGTAGGCCGGGCCCTCGCGGGTGTTGCCCGAGTCGCGCAGGCCTCCGTAGGGCTGCTGGTCGGCTCGCCAGGTGGGTGACTCGTTGACCAGGACGCCGCCGAAGTCGAGCCTTCGTGCGGCATCGAGCGCCGTGCCGACATCCGCGGTGAACACAGCGGCCTGAAGTCCGTAGCGCGTGTCGTTCGCCAGTCCGACGGCCTCGTCGAAGCTGTCGTAGGCGGCCACGCCGACCACCGGCCCGAACACCTCGGATGCGACGACCTTCATGTCGTGAGTCACTCCGTCGACCAGGGTCGGGCGCAGCACACCGGCCTCGGACCGGTCCCCGCCGCTGATGAGCGAAGCACCGGCGCTGATCGCCTCGTCGACCCAGCCCGCAACGCGCTCGGTCTCGGCGCTGTTGATCAGAGCGCTGACGTTCGTGGCCGGATCGAGCGGGTCGCCCACGCGCAGTTCGGCGACCCGTGCAGCGAATGCGTCCAGGAACCTGGAGTGGATGCTGCGGTGCGCGTAGACACGCTGAACCGAGATGCAGGTCTGGCCGGCGAAAGCGTATCCGCCGACGGCCAGCTTGGATGCGGCCAGATCGAGGTCCGCCGAGGGTTCGATGATGACAGGGGCGTTGTTGCCCAGCTCGAGCCCGACCCGCTTGCGTGCGGCGCGGGCGCGGATTCCCCAGCCCACCTCGGGTGATCCGGTGAAGGTGATCATTGCGATGTCGGGGTGCTCCACCAGGTGGTTGGCGACCGTGCCACCGCACGTGACGACGTTCAGCCAGCCAGGGGGAAGCCCTGCTTCTTCGAAGAGGCGGGCGATGCGCAGCGCCGTCAGTGGCGTCGCCGAGGCGGGCTTGAGTACCACCGGACAGCCGGCGGCGACCGCTGGTCCGATCTTGTGACAGACCAGGTTCAAGGGGAAGTTGAACGGCGAGATGGCTGCGACCGGACCGACCGGAACCCGCAGGACGAACCCGAGCTTGCCGACGCCGGCAGAGCTCGCGTCCATGGCGACCATCTCTCCGGCCATCGAGCGGGCGACCCCTGCGGAGAACCGCAGTGTGTCCACCGCTCGCTCGGCCTCGACACGTGCGGTGGTGATCGGCTTGGCGGACTCGCGGCAGATGCTCAGGGCGAACTCGTCGAGTCGCTCCGACAGGAGCAGAGCGGCACGGTCGAGGATCGCGGCACGTTCGTACGCAGGTGGCGGGCCGCCTCGGTGGCGGTCGACCGCGATCGCGACGGCACGGTCGAGATCGTCGGCGGTGCAGGCCGGCACCGACCCCACGACAGCGCCGTCGTAGGGCGAGCGGACTTCGCTCGCCTCCACGCTCAGCAGGTCCTCGCCGTTCAGCAGAGCAGGGGTGACGTCGGTCATGTTGCCGACGTTACCCGGGTGTCACTCGACGATCTCGGCGTCCACGATGTCGGCGTCCCCGCTCCAGCGCTGGGGTTCGGAGGCGCCCCACTGATCGTCGGAAGACGGATCCGGGTCGAGGAGCTCGGTGTCCCCGTCGACCACCTCAACGATGATCCGGGCAGTCCCGGTCGTCGCCACACGCGACGAGAAGTACTCCTTGGCGGCTCGACCGACCGCCCGCGCCAGCAGGGTGTTGCCGGCCGCACCGACACCGGCACCGATGCCATAGGGGAGCAGGGCGGTAAGGCCCCATGGCCCCTTGGCCGAGCCGAGTTTGGAGAGAGCTCGACGGCCAGCGCCTGTGCCTGGTGTGGCTGCAGCGGTGGGAATCCTGCGCAGGACCCTTGCGCTGCCCTTGACGCCTGCCCGCGCTGCCAGCCCGCTCATGCCGACAGCAGCGCCATCAGCGATTCCCATGACCGCGGCGACAGCCGCTCGTCGCTCGTCGGAGCTGCTCGAGACGGGGTCGTGTCCGTAGACCTGCCCAATGGCCATGACCATCTCGCTGATCCGCCCGGCGCTGAAGGTAGCGTCGGCACCGGTGCTGGCCGCGAACACAGCGACGCCGGCGACCGGCGATGCGGCGGCACCACCGCTCACGGCGCCGCCGATGGCGAGCTCCTTCGCATAGCGGCGGATGATGCGGTCGGCGAGCTTGTCTGCGTCTTCGTCCGGGAACGCCGCGCCGATGCTCTCTGCGCACTGAGCGGCCGCATCCGCCCGCGAATCCACGTAGCGGTAGAAGACCGGCAGCAGGCTCTGGTGGTCCCGTGCCACCCCCCGCGTGTCGTCGCGGCGACTCACGGGAAAGACGGTACTCCGCTGTTGCGGCTACGCGACGGCACCGGATCCTCGAGCGGATGTCCGGTGCCGTCGCGTGCCTCAGGCCTGCCGGAGCGTCGTCTCGGCTGCGAGTGCCCGGCGGCGGCGCTCAAGGGTGCGCCGCTTCCAGAACGACTGCTTCCAGTGGCGCACCCTTCGACGGGGGTCGCTGGTGGAGTGGGGGATGGCCGGTTCGTGCTCGTCGGTGTAGCCGTGGGTGGCGTGAGGCGTCTCCAGGACCAAGCCGTCGTGGTCCTCCTCCAACGCTGCGAGGTGGAGGGACTGGTTCACGGTCCGGCGCACCTTTCGGTGCTCTGCCTTCCTTCGGTCCCGCTCCTCTGGGAGCGCAGAACTTGGTCCGGACTGCCGGGCACGATGACGAGTGGACATCGGCACCTCCTGAGTTGTCGTCGTCACGTCCCAGGGGTCGCCCCGGGGACGCCTGGGTACATGAGACACCGTCGGCGCGCGGAAGTAAAGGACCTGAGCGCGAAGGGTCGAAGGACCCGCCTCGCCAGGACGCTCAGCGCCACATCCGCTCGACGGCCGGACGATCGTGCTCGAGCAGTCGGCACTCCGTGAGCTCCCCGTCGCGCACCAGGTACTGGAAGGTGCGACCGACCTCGACCGTGGTGCCATCACGGCTGAGTCGCTCGGTGACCACCAGGGCGCCACCATCGTCGCTGAGCTGCACATCGTCGACCGAGAGCAGCTCCCTGGACGCGACCTCGGACGCCTTCGCCATCGCTGTGATCGCGGCATCCCTTCCCTCGTAGGTGCCGGCGAGCGGTGAGTTGCCGCCGTAGTGCAGCGTGAAGCCATCTCCGTAGCAGCCGACCAGCGTGTCAAGGTCGCCACCCGCCCAGGCCGCTGCATAGCGACGCACGGTCACTCCTGCGTGATCAGGTCCGGGACTCCGGGCCGCGAGCATCGCCCGGTGTGCATCGATATCGACGGCGGAGCGCACCCGTTCGGCGCTCGGAGGTGCCGCTGCCGCCAGCGACGACGGGCGGGTGGGACGAGCGATCAGCTCACCCGTGCAGTTCGGGCAGACGCCGCGGAGGGGCCCGTCAGCGCAGGCGGCGCAGTACGTGCATTCGAAGGAGCAGATCCGGGCTCTGATCGACTCGGGGGGAAGGTCTCGGTCGCAGTTCTCGCAGTTCGGTCGCATCTCGAGCATCTACTCACCGTCGCTGTCCGGCGCTGCGGCCGTCAACGGCTGATCTGCTGCACGGGGTTGAATCCGGGAATGGGGGCGATCTCCGAGGAAGCAGCAGTAGCGTCACTGTGACGATATACTGGGTGGGGTGGGTGAGCAGCGGTCGAGGCCGAACCGGGACGGGCGCTCGAACGGAACCGGCCGAGGTGGAGGCTCGTTCGTGTCGGCGGAATGTGCGCACTGTGGCCGCTCGTTCGAGCCCAACAGGGGACCCGGGCGACCCGGCAAGTACTGCAGGCGGAGCTGTCGTCAACGGGCGTTCGAGCAAAGACGACACGCCGGTGACCAGGCATGGTCCGATGCCAGGCTGGTCGGTCTCGCTGCGGAGATGGCCCAGCGGGAGGACGAGATCGACCTTGTGCGGGCTGTCATGGATGAACTGCGCGCCGATCTTGCTGATGGTGTATGCCTCGACGGTGAGCGCCTTCTGGAGCACCTGGAAGCGGCACTTGGTCCAGGGTGAGCATCGAGTAGCGGACAGTGCACTCAGGACAACTTGACATAATGGGGATTTCCGGCGCTATTTGGAGAGGGCCGCGCGGCGCTTGGGGGTACCGTCGGTGTCCGTGAACCTCCTGACCGACGGAGTTGCACCGACGTACTCGCTGGCGACCATCAGCGGCTACGAGGTGTTCGTCGTCGCACTGGCGCTCGTCGCACTCGGCGTCATGGTGGGATCCGCACTGCTCGGCGTGGTCAGGAGGTTCCGTCGTGGAGTCGTCGACGACGAGGAACCAGGGCGCCGCTCCCCCTCCGACCCGCGAACCTGACCGCGCCTGGCGCCACCGTGGCGGCCAGGCCCGGTTCCGGGATCCATGGATCTGATGGATGGCCGCCGTGACGCTCTGTGGTTCCGAGGGGTCTGTGGGTAGTCGAAAGTGACCGAGGAATTGCATGCGGCTCGATGACATCCATGTTACGATTCCATGACAGGGGCGTGCGCCGGATCTATCAGACCGGTGTCGTTGGAAGGGTCAGGAGAAGAGAGGAAATGGCGTGACGGCGCAGGCAGCGACCGGCGAATCGTCGGACACCCTGGACGTGCTCGGTTCCCGTGCTCGCAAGGGTCTGCGTCGACGCCCGACCAGGCGCACGGTTCCCGCAGCGGTGCTCGCCGGCACCGAGTTGGTCCACCTGGGTGGTGGAGAGAACCTTCCGTGTCCTGGCGTGGAATCGATCCCGATGGCGCCGTATGCCCGGCGACTCGGGCTCGGGTCGGCTTCGCTCGCCCTCCCGCCGGCGAAGGTCCATGTGCTCCACGGGGCAGTCGTGTGCCCCCGGTCGCGAGTGGTGGTCGACCGTCGGGGGCGGGTGATCGCCGAGTCGCTGAGTGCTGACATGCTCGGAACCGTCGGTCCCGACGTCGACGAGATCCGCCACGCTCCACTCGAGGTGGCCGGTACCGTCGCGCTTTTCCGATCTCCCTGGCGCCCCCACTACCACACGCTCGTCGATCACCTTCCCAGAGCCGCTCTGCTGGGCCAGCCGGCGATGCGTCGCCTCGGTCCTGTAACCGTCCTGCACGACGGCCCTCTGTCAGAGGTCGAGGAGCGTCTGCTACGGGCTCTGCTGCCGGGTCGGTGCCGACTCCAGCAGATCCCCGCTGGTCGTTCCGTCCTGGCCGACCGGGTCCTTCTTCCCGGGTACGTGACCAGACCCGCAGCGGGAGCGATCCCCAGCTGGTACCGGCGCTGGCTCGACCGCGAGGCGGCAGCGGTGCGTCCCCCCGCCGGAGTGGGCCTGGGTCGTCGGATCTTCGTCGACCGACGTGGCGGAGCGCGCAGCGTCGTGAACCGCGGCGAGCTCGACGACGTGCTCGAGCGTCACGGCATCCAGGCGATCGATCCGGCGGTTCTGGGCGCAGACGCGGCACGATCGCGCTGTTCCGCGACGCCGAGCTGGTGGTCGGCGTGACCGGCAGTGGCCTCGCCAACCTGCTGTTCAGCAAACGGGCGTCCCTGGTCGAGCTCGTCGCCGGTCAGGAGCTCCTGCCCCACTACTTCTACATGACCGTATCCAAGGGCCTGGGCTACGAGTACGTGCTCGCTCGCCCGGACCGCGGTCGTCAGAGCGCGACCGAGCGGCTAGCCCGCCCGGTACAGGTCGACACCAACGCACTCGACAGGCTGCTGACCGAACGATTCAGCAACGACTGAAGCCCGCTTGTCACGCTGTCGGACCGGTCTGTGCGGGACCGCCGGAACCGGATCGGCCCCGAGGACCTCAGACCGATTCGCCGGCGATCAGCTCGCCGAGCGCGAGGAGCTGACGTGTGGCGCCGCCCAGCTGGAGCTCCAGCTCCTTCGCACTGAGGAAGTAGCGGTGCAACGGGTAGTCGCGGTCGACTCCCACACCGCCGTGGAGGTGCTGGCCGGTGTGCACCACACGTTGCCCACCGAACGCTGCCCAGTACTTGGCGGTTGCGACCTCGGCAGCGGCCGGCATGTCGACCGAAAGACGCCAGAGGGCCTGGGTCGAGGTGAGCCGGACGGCCTCGACGTCGATGAACGAGTCGGCTGCACGGTGAGCCACCGCCTGGAACGAGGCGATCGGTACGTCGAACTGCTTGCGCTCCTTGGTGTACTCGGCGGTCAGCTCGAGTGCCCGTGCAAGGACCCCGACGGCCATCGCACACTGTGTGGCGACCGCCCGCTCGTAGGCCCAGCGCAGTGACTCGTGCCCCTCGGCGACGAGCTGAGCCGGTGTCATGGCCATGAGGATCGCCGCCTGCGGGTCGCCGAGTGTGGTGCGAAGCGGTTCCACGCCGACCCCCTCGGCGTCGATGCGCACCAGGAACAGCCCGACGGATCCGCCCTCGATCGCTGCGGGCACTAGCACTGCATCGGCGATGGCGCCGGCGGGGACGCAGATCCTGGTCCCGGTCAGCTGCCAGCCGTCGTCCGCACGGGCCGCGATCGTGGTGGGTGTCAGAGGTTCCCCGCCGTCCTCGTGCCAGCCGGCACTCAGCACCATCTCGCCGGCGGCGACCGCACCGAGGACCTCTGTGGCGATCGTGGCAGGCGCGAACTCGGCGATCGCCGGCACGGCCAGCCCGAGCGTCTCCCACAGCGGAACCGCCGCCGTGTGGCGGCCCAGCTGTTCCATCACGGCGCCGAGCGCCACCAGATCGAGTCCCGCGCCGCCATGTGACTCTGGCACGAACGCGCCGAGGATCCCGGTCTCGGCCAGCGACGCCCAGAGCTGGCGGTCGAACCGGGCGCCGTCGCCGGTCTCGAGCTCGCGCAGACGCTCGTGGGTGGACGTGTCGCCGATCACCTGGGCCGCCAGCCCAGCGATCGCCTGGGTCTCGTCGTCGAGTGAGAAGTCCATCGTCTCTTGCCCCTTTCAGCTGCGCAGCGCTCGGCGGAAGACCCAGACCGAACATGCCGATCAGGTCACGCTGGATCTCGTTCGTTCCGCCGCCGAAGGTCAGGATGAGCAGGCTGCGGTAGTACATCTCGAGGCGCCCCTCGGAGGATCGCACCGGTGGACTTGCGATCCAGGTAGGCGCGGGGACCGAGGATCTCCATCAGCAGGCGGAAGGCCTCGAGGTAGAACTCGGTGCCGAAGACCTTGATCGTCGAGGCGTCGGCCACGTCGAGCGGGTCGCCCGGCTCGGCGCGTCCAGGCCACCTTCCAGTTGATGAGGCGCAGGAACTCGAGCCCGGCGTGGACCCGGGCCAGGTTGAGCTGCACCCAGTCGCTGGTCGATCGACCCGCCGGCCGTCGGCAGCTCGGTGCTCGCTGGGCCCAGCGCGCGCACCTCGGCGATGCGCGCGCTCGATCATGCCCGACGAGCACAGCGTGACCCGCTCGTGGTTGAGCTGGTTCGTGATGAGGCGCCCAGCCGTTGTTCTCGCCGCCGACGACGTTCGTCGCCGGGCACCCGCACGTCGCTCGTAGAACGTCGTAGTTGGTGTTGTAGCTCGCCGAGCAGGTCGGATGGGCACGACCTTGAAGCCCGGGCGTCGTCGATGGGCACGATGATCGATCGAGATGCCCTTGTGCTTCGGCCGCCTCGGGATCGGTGCGCACCGCCAGCCAGCAGTAGTCGGCGTCGCCGGCCAGGCTGGTGAAGATCTTCTGGCCGTTGATCACGTACTCGTCGCCGTCGCGGACCGCCCGGGTCTTCAGGGCGGCCAGGTCGGTGCCGGCGCCGGGCTCGGTGTAGCCGATGCAGAAGTGAGATCTCGCCGGCGAGGATCTTGGGCAGGAAGAAGTCCTTCTGCTCCTGGCTGCCGAACTGCATGATGGTCGGGCCCACGGTGTTGATGGTGAGCATCGGGCACCGGGGCGCCGGAGCGCATCGACTCGTCGAAGAAGATGAACTGCTCGATCGGGCTGCGGCCCTGACCGCCGTACTCGGTGGGCCAGCCGATGCCCAGCCAGCCGTCGGAAGCCATCTGCTTGACGATCCGACGATGGACCGGACCACAGCCCGCTTCTTCGTGCAGCGCAGTGCGCACCTCGTCGGTGAGCAGCTCGGCGTAATAGGCACGCAGCTGGTCGCGAAAGGTGCTCCTGCTCAGGTGTGTAGGCGATCTCCATCGAGCCCCCAGGTCGTACGGACGGCGCGAACTGTAACGTGTTCTAGGGGCTCCTCCTGAACCTGCCCGACAGCTGGACCGAGAGGTGCAGCGCCCTAGCCTGGCAAGCCATGGGCGACTTCGATCTCGTGATAATCGGTACCGGCTCTGGCAACTCGATCCTGACTCCGGAGTTCGAGGACTGGAACGTCGCGATCGTCGAGAAGGGTGTCTTCGGTGGGACCTGTCTCAACCGCGGATGCATCCCGTCGAAGATGCTGGTCCTGCCGGCAGACCGTCTGGTCGAGGCGCACGAGGCGACCGAGCGTCTCGACCTGCAGATCCCCGACGGCCGGGCGGACTGGGTGGCGATCCGCGACCGCACCTTCGGCCGGATCGACCCGATCGCCTCAGGCGGAGCCGAATACCGCCGGTCCCAGGACCACGTGACGGTGCTGGGTGGAGAGGGCCGCTTCGTCGGGGACCACCTGCTCGAGGTCACCGGCGCTGACGGCGCCAGCACGAGGATCTCCGCCCCACGGTTCGTGCTGGCCGCCGGAGCCCGGCCGCGGATCCCCGCCCTGGAGGGTCTCGGCGGCACTCCGTTCCACACGTCCGACTCGATCATGCGGATCGAGAGGCTGCCCGAACACCTGATCATCATCGGTGGCGGCTTCATCGCCGCCGAGCTCGGTCACGTCTTCGCGGCTTTCGGGTCGAAGGTCTCGGTGGTGCATCGCGGCGACCGGATGCTGCGACACGAGGACGCCGAGGTCTCCGCCCGTTTCACAGAGTGCTTCAGCCAGCGGATCGACACCTACTTCCATGCCCACCCCACCCGGGTCGACCACGACGGCGAGCTATTCAGGTTGCACATCGACCAGGAGGAAGAACCGGTGAGCCTCGCTGGTCACCGTCGTTCCCGAGTCCTCGAGGGAGACGCTCTCCTGCTGAGCACCGGCCGCGATCCGAACGGCGACGAGCTGGGAGTCACCGCTACCGGGGTCCGACTGGACGACGGCGGCTACGTCGTGACCGATGACCACCTGCGCACGGGTGTACCGGGGATCTGGGCGCTCGGTGACATCCGCAACCGACAGCAGCTCAAGCACCTGGCCAACCAGGAGCAGCGTGTCATCACCCACAACCTCTTGCACCCGGACGAACTGCGCAGCATCGATCAGCGCCATGTGCCCCATGCCGTGTTCTCCCACCCGCAGGTGGGCTCGGCCGGTCGGACCGAGATGCAGCTGCGCTCCGAGGGACGGCTGTTCGTCACGGGTCGTTGCGACTACGCATCGGTCGCCTACGGCTGGGCGATGGAGGACACGACCGGTTTCGCGAAGGTGCTCGTCGACGCCCGGGATGCGACGATCTGCGGGGCGCACATAATCGGTCCACAGGCAGCGACCCTGGTCCAGCAGTTGGTCCAGGCGATGCAGTTCGGCATCCCCCGCGGACCGCCTCGCCCGTGAGCAGATCTGGTGTCACCCTGCGTTGCCGGAGTTGATCGAGAACGCGCTCCTCGACGCGC
>JBAOHV010000036.1:0-78435 GCA_037045265.1 Microthrixaceae bacterium
TGTCGATCAGCCAGCTGGTCGAGGACTTCGACACGACCGTCCCGACCATCCAGGCCGTGATCACCCTCTACTGCCTGGTCATGGCGATGCTCATGCTCACCGGCGGCAAGATCGGCGACATCATCGGTCGCCGCCGAGCGTTCCGCATCGGGCTGGTCATCTACGCGATCGGCTCTGCGACGACGGCTCTCGCCCCGAACGTCTGGGTGCTCACGTTGGGCTGGTCGATCCTCGAGGGCATCGGCGCCGCTCTGGTCCTTCCGGCGCTGGCCGCGCTGATCGCAGGCAACTTCGAGGGCACCGCGCGCAAGAGCGCCTATGCGGTCATCGGCGGGGTGGCCGGCGCCGGCATAGCCATCGGACCGATCCTGGGTGGCTGGGCGACCACCGAGCTCACCTGGCGGGTCGTGTTCGCCGGCGAGGTCGTGCTCGTGGCCATCATCCTGGCGCTCACGCCGAAGGTCGCCGACGCTCTGCGCGACGGCCCCGCACCCCACCTCGACGTGGTCGGTGCCGTCCTGTCGGCGACTGGTATCGGGGCAATGGTCCTGGGCATCCTCCAATCGAGCACCTGGGGCTTCATCACCCCGAAGGACTCCCCCGTCGAGCCGTTCGGATTCTCGCTCGCCGTGTTCGTGGTGATCGGAGGAGCCGTGCTCCTGTGGGCGTTCGTCGAATGGTCCCACCGCCGCGAGGAGCACGACCTGGACCCACTGGTTCACCTGCGGCTCTTCTCGGTGCTGCCTCTCCGTTCGGGACTCGTCGGGCTCTTCACCCAGAACCTGGTGCTCATGGGCGTCTTCTTCGTCGTACCGCTCTACCTGCAGCTCGTCATCGGCCTCGACGCCCTCGACACCGGCATCAGGATGCTGCCGATCTCGATCACCATGTTCGTGTGCTCGGCGATCGGATCGAAGCTCTCGAGCACGGTGTCGGTCCGCACGCTCGTACGCGCCGGGCTGACCGTCTCGACCAGTCGCGATACTCGTCCTGATCGCCACCGTCGACCCGCAGCTCAGCGATGCCGGCTTCGCGCTGTCCATGGCCTTGCTCGGAGTCGGAATGGGGCTGATCGTGTCGCAGCTGGGGAACGTCGTGCAGTCGTCGGTTGATGCGTCGGGCCGGGGTGAGGCAGGCGGGCTCCAGTACACCGGCCAGCAGCTCGGGTCTTCGGTCGGCGTGGCGCTCATCGGAGCGATCGTGTTCGCCGGGCTGACCAACGTCTTCGTACAGGCCGTCGAGTCAGACGAGCGGATCGCCCCAGAAGTCGCACAGCAGGTCGGTGTCGCCGCGGGGGACGGTATCGACTTCGTTCCGAGCGACCAGCTCGCTGCTGCGGCCATCGACGCCGGGATCGACGACGTTTCGGCCGCAGCGATCGTCGAGGACTACGAGGACGCCCAGCTGCGGGCGCTCAAGACCGGCCTGCTGGTGACCGCGGTGCTCGCGCTTCTGTCGCTGATGTCGACCCGGAACCTGCCAGCACAGGTGGGAACGAACACCGAGGACGAGTCGAGTGCGGCGATCCCGCAGCGGAGCTGACGGGGCGACTCCGGCTCAGCCGCGGCGGAACTCGACGCGCCAGTCGCCGTTCTCGAGCTCCTCGGCGATGTAGCCGAATCCCTGCTCCCCGAGGACCCCCTCGAGGGGCACGGGTTCGAACGGCGCGAAGACGACCAGCGATCCTCCCACCTCTACCTGCGCAGCTGCCTCCATGATCTCCGAGAAGGGCTCGCCGCCTGCCGCAAGGGTCGGCCGTGCGTCGACGATCCGCTCGGAACCGCCGATGCCACTCGCACGCTCGTCCATCAGCCCTCCCATGGGTCTGGGTCATGAGTCGCCCGGCCGGCTGCAGCTGCGGTGATCCTGGTGGCACCTGCCCAGCCGGGAAGTTATTGTTCTAGCTCAAGCTAGATAAAGAACCGGGAGTCGTCCAGTGGCGATCCAACCCCCAGACACCCCTGCGAACCCTGCCGTGACCCCTGCCGCACGGGTTCCGCCGATGGCAGCGCCGTTCGCACCCGGCGGCACCTCGGCCGTTCCCCCGGCATCGGTCCCGCTGGGCTTCCTCGCCGCGGCCGGAGTCGGACTCTGCCTGTTCGGGTTCGCCGTCTGGTTCGCTGCCGACCGCATAGTCGAGTCGCCCACTCACCCCGGAGCGATAGCAGCGGTCCACGTGGGGATGCTCGCCTTCCTCACCACCGCGGTCCTGGGCGCTGCACATCAGTTCACCCCGGTGGTCGCCCGCCGCCCTCTCCGCTCGGTCAGGGCTGCACGACTGACTCTGGTGGGGATGGTACTGACCGCGTGGTTGCTGCCATCCGGGTTCGCCCACGGCCCCGAGGGCCTCGTGCTGGCCGGCGGCGTCGTCGGAGCTCTGACCGTGCTGCTGGCGGCGTGGAACCTGTCAGGTCCTCTGTCGGCGCGTGACGGCGGCGTTCCGCTCGTTGGGCTGAGGTTGTCGATCACGTTCCTGGTCCTGACCGTGGCGTTCGGGGTCGTCTACGCCGTCGACAGGCAGGCCGGCTGGTTCCCGCTGCTGCCACACCGGGTGCTCGCACACGCTCACCTCGGCCTGCTCGGCTGGCTCGGGATCACCTACGTGGCCGTGGCGGAGAAGCTCTGGCCGATGTTCCTGCTGGCACACCGCCCGACTGCCCGGGCCGGGGCGTGGGCGGTCGGTCTGCTCGGGGCGGGAGTACCGCTGCTCGCCGTCGGCCTGCTGTTCGCCGTGACCCCCCTGGCCACCGTAGGTGGTGTCGTGACCGTCGCCGGACTCGGATGTCATCTGACGTCGCTCGGCACCGTGGTCAGGCACCGTCGACGCCCGCTCGAGCTGCTGCACGGGTTCCTGTTCGTGTCGGCCGCGTTCCTGGTGCTCGCCATCGGACTCGGAGCAGCCGCTGCGTTCGCGCGGGTCGGCTATGTAGCCCGCACCCGGCTCGTCACGGCCGAGGTCGCCGCGCTCGCCGCGTGGCTGGGCCTTGCCGTCATCGGCCACGTTCACAAGATCGTCCCGTTCATCGGCTACAGCGCACTGCGAGCCCGCGGTGTCGACAAGGGTCCAGGAGGACGGCCCCTCATGTTCGGCGACCTCTTCGACAAGACGCTCGCGCGGTTGACCCTGTTGGCCGCCGGCGCGGGTTTCGCCGCGACGGTCGCCGGCATCGCCGTCGGGTCCGTTGCCGTCGTGGCGTTCGGCGGGGTCGCGATCGCTGCCGCGGGCGTGCTCGTCGTCGCCAATCTCGCGAGCGGCCCTAGACGGGCTGCGGCTCGCTCCGCACCAACGACAGCACCCATGACAGGACCCACAGGGAGCACACCATGATCGACGTGCCGAGCACCGACATCGACGCCGACGCACGACGTCAGGCAGCGCTCGGGGCCCTGGGCGGGGTATGGGACCCCGAGCTCGGCCTTGACATCGTCGCTCTGGGCCTCGTCTACGACGTCCGCGTCGTCGGCGACCGGGTCGAGATCGACATGACCCTGACCACACCGGGCTGCCCGGTGTCCGAGCAGCTCCCCGGCGAGGCCGAGAGAGCTGTTCGAGCCGCGCTTCCGGACAGCGGATGTCATGCTCGAGGTGGTGTGGGATCCGCCGTGGACACCCGAGCGGCTCTCACCGGTGGCTCTCGAGCAACTCGGCTTCACACGCCGCCGCTGACCGCCAGCCGCTTCGCCCGTGGATGTGCCCGAGGTGGCCTGGCGTGATTACCCTCGACCCTTCATCGATGCTGGGAGACGCCTGTGAAGGTCGACGAACGGTTGGAACGCGTCTGGAGCGACGTGACGCTTCGCAACCCGGGAGAACCCGAGTTCCACCAGGCTGTCCGTGAGGTGTTGAGCTCGATCGGCCCAGTGCTCGACGAAGCACCCCGAACTGGCCCGCCACAAGTCCATCGAACGCATCTGCGAGCCCGAGCGCCAGATCATCTTCCGAGTGCCGTGGATGGACGACCAGGGCGAGATCCAGATCAACCGCGGCTACCGGGTCGAATCCAACAGCGCGCTCGGCCCCTACAAGGGCGGGCTCCGCTTCCACCCGTCGGTGAACCTGAGCATCGTGAAGTTCCTGGGGTTCGAGCAGACGTTCAAGAACGCCCTGACCATGATGCCGATCGGCGGCGGAAAGGGTGGGGCCAACTTCGACCCGAAGGGTCGCAGCGACGACGAGATCATGCGGTTCTGCCAGAGCTTCATGACCGAGCTCTACCGCCACCTGGGCGAGTACACCGACGTACCCGCTGGCGACATCGGAGTGGGCACGCGTGAGATCGGCTTCCTGTTCGGCCAGTACAAGCGCATCACGAACCGCTACGAGTCCGGCGTGCTGACCGGCAAGGGACTGACCTGGGGTGGCGCACTGGTGCGCACCCGAGGCGACCGGTTACGGAGCGTCGTTCTTCGCCGAGGAGATGCTGAAGGCCCGCGGCTCGAGCCTGGACGGCAAGACGTGCGTCGTGTCGGGGTCCGGCAACGTCGCCATCCACGCGATCGAGAAGCTCACACCAGCTCGGCAGCGACCGTCACCGCCTGTTCCGACTCCGAGGGATACGTGCTCGACAAGGGCGGTCTGGACCTGGACCTGCTCAAGGAGATCAAGATCAACTGCTCGGGGCAGGGTCAGCGAACTACGCTGCAACGACCACCCGGACGCGCAGTTCGTCACCGATGGCAGCATCTGGGACGTGCCCTGCGACGTCGCCATGCCGTGCGCGACCCAGAACGAGCTCATCGGGCGCTGACGCCGCCACCCTCATCCGCAACGGTGTGGTGGCTGTGGTCGAAGGCGCGAACATGCCCGCCACCCCCGACGCGGTCTCGGCCTTGCTCGAGGCGGGTGTCGCTTTCGGTCCCGGCAAGGCCGCCAACGCGGGCGGTGTGGCCACCTCGGCTCTCGAGATGCAGCAGAACGCCAGCCGGGACTCCTGGACGTTCGAGCACACCGAGCAGCGGCTCGCGCAGATCATGGCCGGCATCCACGAGGCCTGCCACGAGACTGCCGAAGAGTACGGCTCACCGGGGAACTACGTCGTCGGGGCGAACATCGTCGGGTTCCTCCGCGTCAGCCAGGCGATGCTTGCGCTCGGCCTCATCTGAAGCACAGCTCGACGTAGCGCCGGGTTCACCCCGCCCGCACCGACACATCGATGTAGGAAGCCTGTTCGATGTCGTGGTGCAGCATCTGGCGCCCACCCGCCAACGCTGCGGCGTCCGCCAGCGCCACTACGTGAGGGAAGTCCGCGGTGCTGATCCGCAACCGCAGCCGGTGGCCCGCGGGAACCGTCGCGAACGCCGGGCGGACCTCGATCTGGTAGCGGACCGGTTCGCCCACAGGAACGGGCTCGGAGGCTTCACGGGTCAGCAGGTGGTGTGGGCGCAGGAGCTCACCGGATGGATCGAACCAGCTCCGCGACAAGTCGAGTGCGCGCATCGACGCGAGCTGGGCCCCGCCGGTAAGTGCCATCGCCTTGCCATCGGGAGCGACGTCCTCCACGGTGACGTGGAACACCGCGTCGGGTCGGTCAGACGAGGCCACGAGCGACACGAGGATCGGACCGGCCAGCTGGAGTGGGTCGGCCAGAGGATCGGTGCCGTAGGTGATCTCGTTCAGGGAGCGGGTCGCCCTGCGCACCGGCCGCAGGCAGTCATCGGCGCCCAGCCCCGCGGCGAACTGCACTGTCGACGCGGTGCAGGCCGGTCCGAGCGGCAGGTAGGCGATGCTGTCGGTCGGCTCCTCGGCACTCGGAGCGTCCGACGTGAGGCGCCCGCCTTCACGAAGCCACAGGCGTCTCGGCGCAGCGTCGGCCAAGGGATAGGTCGCTGCGTCGTATCTGGCGCCGCCCGGTTCGATCACGTGCAGGGGTCCACCCTCCGACAGCGCGACATCGGAAGGTCCAGCATCGAGGTCCGCTCCCGCGTCGCCGCGGTCGGGCGGGGCATCCTTCAGCCAGCGGTCGAACCACTCGAGCTGCACCGCGCTCAGGTCCACCCCCTCGCCGATGGTGCCGTGGGTCCATGGCCCCGTGAGCAGCTGGAAGCGTTCGCTCACTGGCTGATCCGGGAGCATCGGCGCCTCGACAGGTCTGCCGGCCCACGCGTTCTGGAGTCCGCTGTAGAGCAACGGCTCGCCTCGCTGGAACACGTCGTAGAGCCCGCCCACCAGATGCACAGCGACACCGTTGTCCGCGATCTGCTGCAGCACTCCCTCGGGTCTGCGCTGCTGCCACCACTCTCCGTCGTAGCGACGTGAGCCGTTGGTGAACATGTGGGCGGCCATCACGGCCTCGAACCTGCCCATCTGTTCGAGGTTGCGACGAGCGTGGTCCAACGCCCTCACGGGATCGTCCCAGCTCTCGGTGAACGGGGTGATCGCTCGGGTCACCCCGTATCCGAACAGCAGGCCGAGCGGTGACAGCACGTTCAGAGCACCGCCGCTGGTGAACAGGTCGCGGTACGGGTCGACCGTCGCCGCCATCGGGAAGATCGCCTTGAGCGGCGAGTCGGGCCCGACCTGCGCAGCGGTGAACAGCTGCACGACTCCCATGTAGGACAAGCCGATCATGCCCACGTCGCCGGTCGAGCGGGGCAGGTCCGCTGCCCAGTCGACCACCTGGGCACCGGCGACGGCCTCGGCCGGATCGAAGAGGTCGAAGGCCCCGTCGGAGATCCCGGTACCGGGCACGTCCACCGCGAGCGCCATGTAGCCGCTGCGGACCAACTCCAGGTTCACGCCGTTGCCGCCCGGTATGGAAGCCGTCGACGCAGCGGCCTTGCCGTACGGCGTCAGCCCGACGATGACCGGGAACGGACCTGGAGCGGGTTCACCCGTGCCGGGGTCGGCGGGTTCGTACAGATCCGCCCGCAAAACCCGGCCGTCGTCGAGAGCGATGTCGAGGTTCCGGGTGACGCTCACCCCGAACGACCCATCGTCGCCGGTCGGATCCGGTGGCGGCGGCGGACTGCACGCGGTCGCACCAGCCACCACCATCACCGAGGTGAACGCGCCCACCAGCGACCGCACAGCAGATCTCCCCATGACCCCCCGATCCAGAAACAGTTGTGTTCATAGATGCTACGGTTGGCGGCCATGGCAGAGCAAAGAGATCCGTCCCGGACCGAACTCGCGGGGCGGAGGGTCCTGATCACCGGCGCAGCACGGGGCATCGGAGCAGCGCTGGCGCGACGCCTCCACGAGCGGGGCGCGACGGTCGCTCTCGTCGGACTGGAACCGGACCAGCTGCAGGCGCTGGCCGACGATCTGGACGCGCCCTGGTGGGAGTGCGACGTGTCGGATCACACCAGGGTCACCCAGGTGGTCGACGAGGCCGCCGAGCGATTGGGTGGACTTGACGTCGTCGTGGCGAACGCCGGCATCGCGGCGCAGCTCCCCTTGATCGACGGGGACCCGACGATCTTCGAGAAGACGATCGCGGTGAACACCCTGGGCACCTACTACACGCTGCGCGAAGCCGGCCGGCACATCGCCCACCCCGACGGCTACGCGGTGGCCGTTTCGTCGCTGGCAGCCGCGGTGCACGTTCCGTTGATGGGCGCGTACAGCGCCTCGAAGGCCGCGGTCGAGGCAGTCGGCAACACCCTGCGCCAGGAGTTGCGCCCGTCAGGTGCGCGCGTCGGGGTCGCCTACTTCGCGGAGCTCGACACCGACATGACCTCGCGCGGGTTCAACACCGAGGCAGCGACCGCGTTCCTCGGTGGCCGCAGCCTCACTCGCGTTACTCCCCTGGTCGTAGGTATCGACGCGCTGGAACGGGGAATCAGCGCGTCGCAGCCGAACGATCTACGCGCCGTGGTACGTCGCCCCGCTCCTGCCGACGCTGACGCGTCGCTCAGTCGGTCGTCGAACTGGCCACGCGACGTCGACTGGCACCGGTGCTCGACATAGCGAAGTCCGAGCGCGTCGAGCTGACCACCCGCCAACCCGGCCCTGTCTGCGGCGAGCCCGGACAGCTCGACCCGAGGGAGCCACGCTCGTGACACGCACCGCTCGTGTTGCTCCGGGCGAGCGCGCCCAGGTCGGCTTCATCAACGCGGCGATTGCCGCGGGCCTCGGTCGGGCTGCCGGCACCGAGGCCCCCAACCTGTTCCTGACGCTGGGTCGTCACCGTCGACTGTTCCGGGGCTGGCTGCACTTCGCCGGCACGCTCATGCCCGGTGGACGGCTCTCGCGGCGTGAAACCGAGATGGTCATCCTGCGGGTGGCCCACGGGCGCCGCTGCGACTACGAACTGGCACACCACCGCCACCTCGGCGCCCGGGCAGGGCTCACCACCGGCGACATCGGACTCCTGGGCACCGATGAAGCCGCCGAGGATCCACGCTGGAGCCGCTCCGAGAGGGATCTCCTCCGGGCGGTCGATCAGTTGCTCGACACGCACGACGTGGACGACGAGTGCTGGGATGCCCTGCGCCGTTCCTACGACGAACGACAGCTGATCGAGTTGGTGATGCTCGTCGGCCACTACGAGATGCTCGCCACCGCCATCACGACCCTGGGCATCGAGGCTGATCGACCGCGGCGACGCCGCCGTGGGTGATGCCCGCGGCGGATCGACCCCCGCGGTGGCCACGTCCGCGCCCGACGTCCACCGACGCCTCCCACGCGGCCGCCACGACCTGTCCCGTGAACAGATCGAGGCCGATCAGCGCCTGCGGATCATCCTCGGCTTCTTCTCGGCCATGACGGAGAACGGCTACGCCGATACGCCGGTTGCCGCTGTCATCAAGCACGCCGGGGTGTCACGCGACACCTACTACCGCCTGTTCACCGACAAGCTCGACGGGTTCCTGGCCGCTTTCGACCTGGTCGCCGATGTGCTCGTCGCCGAGCTCCGCGACGCCAGCGACGGACCCGGCTCTCCGCTGGAACGGGTGGAGAGAGGGCTCACGAAGTACCTCTCGCTGCTGTCCGAGCACCGGGGCGAGGCTCGCCTGTTCCTGGTCGAGGCGTTCGCTGCCGGTCCCGCGGCGATCGGTCGCCGGATGGCCGTTCAGCAGCTCATCGCCGACGAGATCGTCGAGGTGTTCGACAGCCACGGCGAGGCTGCCCCGGCGACGGCACGCATGATCGTCGCTGCTGTCAGCTCGATGGTCGTCGCTGCTCTGATCGACGACGACCGCGGCGCCGTGGTCGCCCTCCAGCCCGAGATGGACGCACAGCTTCGCCGCCTCCACGCCGCTGGCCTGTTCGACTGATCCGATCGACGGGTCAAGCGTCTGCACGCAGAGCGTCAGCCGTGCTCTGCAGGTGGGCAACCGACTTCTCGAGTCCGCCCGGCCTGCTGGTGGTGAGCCAGGCGTCGCGGTACCTGGCGATCAGCCCCTCCAGTGCGTCGGCTCGTGCGCCGGCATCCGGGCCCCCACCACCTGCCCCGATTGCCATGGACTCGGCCCCGAAGCGTGCCAGAGCGATCGCCACGGCCAGCTCCTCGATCAGCTCCGCGTCGAAGCGTTCAGCCGGGACCACGTCGGCCAGATCAGCGGCCGCCGAGTCCAGGATCTCGATCACCTCAGCGGTCGAGGATGGGTCTGGTTCGCCGACCCCGGTCAGCGTGAAGCTGCTGGGGACCAACGCAGAGAAGATGGGACTCGAGTTGCGGGCCTGGAGTCCGGTGCGTTCCGCCACCCGGCCTATCCGATCGAGGATCGAGCCGACACCGGCTCCGGGCGAATCGAGCAGCACCGCATCCACCACCTCTGCCACGTCGAGGTCGGAGTTCGCCGATGCGTCCCACGCCATCGCTGCCCCGTACGCGATCGGTCCGAGGCTGACCGTCCATGGCTGGTGGTGACCGTTGTCGCCCCAGTCGGTGACCAGGTAGCCCTCGGCGCCCGCAGCGTGGCCGGCATCGGCAGCGTCGAGCAGGTTGGCGTAGGCGTTGTCCAGCCGACCGACGACCGAGTTCCACGTCGATGTCCCCGGCGCCACCCACACCGTGAGACCTGAGCTTGCGAACGGCTCGAGCCGCGTGCTGAATCGTGGGTCGGCGTTGAGGTCGACCTGGAGCGTCGCGAGTATGTCCGAGACGATCTCGGGCAGCTCTACCACCGGGGCGTCCGGGCCTTCGTAGTTCCACACCAGCGCGACCAGGCCGTCGGTGCGCAACATGCCCAGCCGCTCGGGGTGATGAGCCACGATGTCGGCCCAGAACTGGACCATGCGCCCCTCGGCCGCAAGCGGATCGATGATGCGGGCAAGATGATCCAGGTAGACCTTCGCCCGGCCGTCACGCTCGACGCTCTCGCGACTCACTCCCAGGCCCAGCTCGAACGTCTCGTCGCAGCCGATGTTCACCGTCGTGCTGGTCAACGCGGAGGACTGCTCGCGGACCAGCCCGAGGACGAAGTCGGCGTTGTCCTGCGTGGGCGCCAACACCGAAGGAGGGAATCTGACACCAGGTGCGACCTCGTAACCGTCCGGGCACTCGGCGCGACCCCGGTACGCGTCGAGCGCCAGCCACGGCCCCATGTGACCGAAGCAGTTCTGGTTCGCGACCAGCTCGATACCCGCGTCGAGGCACAGGCCATCGAGCCACTCGAGGTCGCCGGCATCGAGCGGCGACGCGTCGACCCACACCTCGTCGTGTCCGGGGTAGGCGAAGGTGTGCTCCACGTAGAGCTGCAGCTGGTTGTAGCGGCACTCGGCCAGCACACCGACGAGCCGAGCGAGAGTCGGCCGGGTGGGTACCCGGTCCCTGCTCACGTCAAGCATGTAGGCACGGGTGAGGAACAAGGGCCGGTCGTCCACGGTCACCGCCGGCAGGGTCCCGTCGGGGTGGCGGAGCTGCTCGACCGTCCGGCACCCGTAGCGGCGCCCGGCATCGTCTGCGTGGCGCAGCTCGGCCGCCTCGTCGTCGACGATCAACCGGTAGCCCTGCGGCGCCACGGCCGGGTCGACGACGACCCGCAGCTCGTGCGAGAGGTGCTTGGACTCGTCCAGGTCCGTCAACTGAGCCGGGCGCGGATAGAGCACGTCGTCACCTCATCCCGTCGCCGGTCGACGAAGCTCGCGTCTTCGGCGCGGATCAGGTGACGACGTCTCGCCGGCATCGTACGCTGAGGTCCGTGGCGTCGGGCCGACCGTAGGAACGGACCTGCTGGGGTGCGGCGACCTGGAGGGTTTCGTGGCGATGGACGACGGGGTGCCCGCAACCACCTTGGACCTGGCCCTGGCATGGCCGGCGAAGCTCACCCGCGAGGTGCTGCTGGCCCCGTGGACGGTCCAGCGCGTCCGCCGCTCGCTCGGCGTGCTGCCCGACGAGCTGGCGAGCCTGCGCACCACGCTCCATGAGACTAACGCGACGCTCGAACGCACCCTGGGAGCGGTTGATGATCGCCTGGAAAGCGTCGTCGGCGGCGTCACGAGCCTGGATGCAGCTGTCACGTCGCTGTCGAGCGACCTGATGCGGCTGCTCGGCGAACTCGAGCTGCTGCTTCCCGAGTTGTCAGGCCTGGTCACCGGCATGGACGGCCGGGTGGAGCGCGTCGAGAAGGTCGTCACTCAGCTCAGCTCAACCGTGCTCGCCGTGGCCGGGGGTATTCCCGGTGTGCGCAGAACCCTGCGATCGGCCACGGCGCTTCCTGTCGACACCGGAGACTGAGCGCCCATCCGCGCAGTCAGCCAGCCGCGCAGGCATCCGACCCGGTGGGCTGAAGGCACACTGTGTGCTCCTGCAGGTCGCGGTCGGCGTCGAACGACACGACCGAGCGGTCGCGGTCCCAGTCGACCTCGGTCGCCTGGCCGTCGAGCACTACCTCGATCCCGTCGGGGAACAGCTCGACGGGCACCGCCAGCTCCGTGGGACCAGCCGCGTCGATGCGCTCGGTCCATGACATCCGGAACACCTTCGTCACTGAGTCCCACGCGAAGCTCGTGGGCGTGCCGGCGATCGCACGGGGCTGCACGCGCAGCAGCCGCTCTCCGGTGGCAGAAAGGGTCCCGCCGTCGGACTTAACCGGCGACCAGCCGCCCGGGTCCCAGCTCCAGAGCGCCCAGGAGGCCATCAGACGATCTGCCATGTCGGCGAGCTCGTCGACGTAGACATCCATGCGGTCCTGGTCCGGCGCGCCGCCCCACTCACCGATGTAGAGAGCCCCGTTCATGCGCTCTGCCTCGGCGCTGCGGAAGCCTTCCCAGGAGCTCAGGTACGGGTCGTTCTCGGGGTAGCCGAGCCCGTCGTGCACCTGCTGCTGGTACAGGTGACCGGCGTAGGAGAGCCGGGGCGGGCCCTCGCGTGGGTCGGTGAGCTTCTCGAACTCCAGGTCTCCCGCGTAGGGGAACGCGTTGAGCAGCGACGTCGGCTCGAGCATCACCCAGGCGTTCTGGTCGTGCTGGCGGACAGCGTCGATGCCGCCCTGCATGAACTCGGTCAGGTTCGGGTTGACGAACTCGCCGACCGCTGCCTGCGGCTGGATCGCGAGGGTTGCGCCGAGATCACCGTTCGCGAACGAAGGCTCGTTCATGACGTCGTAGCCGATCACCGCGGGATGCCCTGCGAAGCGCTCCGCCAGGTGGGCGAGCGCCTCGAGGTAGTCGACCTTCAGGTCGCGCTGGCCCTCCTCGGGGTTCCAGAACGACTGGTAGGCGTTCTGGACCGCTGGGTCGGCGCCCTGCAGGTACCACGGCTGGCCCTCGGCCAGCTGGGCGGGTTCTGCACCCTTGGTGTCGACCGCCCAGTCCGGTGCACCGTCACCGTTCACCGCCCAGGCGTAGAGGTCCTGGTGCATGTCCAACACGACGTGGATGCCGTTGTCGGCGTACCAGTCGAGCCATTCGCCGACGCGGTCCAGGTAGTCCTCATCGAAGGTGCCGTCCTCGGGCTCGATGGCACCCCAGAAGACCAGAAAGCGGACGTTGTTCCATCCCCACCGTCCGAGCGAGGCCTGTTCCTGCATGCCCGACCGGGGGAAGTGATCGTCGGACTGCGCTTCGCCCTTCGAGGAGCTCTCGACGTTGACGCCTCGCAGGATGACGACCCTGCCGCAATCGTCGACGATGAAGCGGGTATCCGGCGATTCGGTCGAACCATCGCATCCCGGATCAGCGGACCCTTCCGGGCCTGACTCAGTTGTCGTGTCGGAGTTCACGGATGCTTCCCCCTCGTCGGAGCTGCAGCCGACGGCAAGCAGACATGCGGCGACCAGCGCGCCGGCCACGGCGTGAGCAGCTCTTGTCGGACGATCGGAGATCCCAAAACAACTGATCATGGTTCAGGATTGCCCCACGTCAGTCACGTGGACCGCTCACCTCGTACGCTTCACCGGTCGCCTCGGCCTTGACCTGCTCGGGTCGGAACGCTGCGATCTTCCAGTCCTTGGCGGCGAAGCGCTCGACCTGGGAGGTGAAGCGCGGGTCGTCACGGTCGGCGGTCTCGCCGTAGGTGAGGATCGTGCGCGCCTGGGGCCCGTCCTCGGTGAACTCGACCACCATCAAGAAGCTGGTGCCGTTGTTGATCCACCAGCCTTCGGGCGTCAGACCGGTCGCCTTGTTGACGGTGCCCGGTCGCACGGGGGCTCCCTCGGCCTTGGCCCCGTCGCTGAGCGCCTGGCTCCACGAAACGATGTTCGTGGCTCCCTCGGCGTTGGACCCGCCCGGCACGGGCAGCTTCGACCCGCGGCCGTCCACCTGCACGTCTCCCAGGGGAGCCGACAGCTCAATCCCTGCAACACCGAGCATCTGGGTCGCCCGGGCGAGTGCCTGCAGCACCGGGTCGGCGCCACCATCGCGTGGAGCCGCCACCAGGCCCGCGGGCGTCTCGAAGGGACGTTGTGGATCGAAGGGCTCCGCCCAGATCGTGTCCTCTGGGAACTGGCCCAGGAACTCGCGGAACAAGGCGGCACCGCTGCTCTCGACGTTGTAGCGGCCGTCCCAGTCAGCGAGCACCTGACATGCCTCGGCGACGTCGACCGTCGCAGCGGGCAAGGCCACGGTGCCGTCGCCGGCCGCGACCTCGGTCACCTGCACGGGTGCAGCCCCGGTGCAGCGCTCCACGACATCGCCGAGGAGCTGCCGGGACATGTAGCCGCCGTTGCGCAGGGCAGCGTCGGCCAGTTCGTCCAGGTCGAACTGCTCGTCGTCGCCCATCGGGCCCGATGCGTCGACGTCCTCGAGCACCGCCAGGTTCTCGAGCGTCCTCCGGGACCGCTGGGTGTTCTGGCGGCCGTGCAGGATCGAGTAGTCGCCCTCGATCAGCTCGTCGCCGTTGGCGAGCCAGAAGCTGTCGTTCGCGTTGAACACGTAGTCGTCGCGGCTGATCTGCGGCATCTCGGAGTACGGAACGAGGCCCGGGTCACGGGCACCTTCCACCTCGACCCAGTCATCGCGTGAGGTCGATCCGTCCAACAGGATCGCCTTCGACTTGTTGGCAGTGGCCGTGATCGGGTCGGACTTCAGCCGCTCTTCGAAAGCGGCGATGGCTTCGGGTGACAGGTTCGGCGTGGCGGCCGTGTCGGCGTACCAGGCCTGACCATCGGCGGAGGTGGCGATCGTGTTGAACAGCGGGATCGCCTGGTGCTCCTCGTGGGCCTTCTTGAGATCCTCCATGGATCCGGCCTGGTTCATGTCCAGGTACTGGTCGAGGAACTCGTCGTTGGTGATGTTCGCGTCGCGGTAGGTGAGCGCGCTCTGCTCGGTCCATCCCATGCCCGGGAAGTCGAGCATCGGCCCGTACTCCGACCACCACAGCTTCCGGGTGACGGGCTCGGCGCCGGCCACCTCGACGGTCACGTCCTCGCTGGTCAGCGCCTTGTTAGCACCGTCCTTCACGTAGGAGGTCGGGTCACCCGGCGCCATCGTCAGCTTGTAGGCGGTGAACCGGTTGCCATCGGAGACGGTGTGGCTCCACGCGACGTCCTCGTTGAAGCCGATCCCGACCGCCGGGAGCCCGGTCAGCTGGGCGCCGTACACGTCGAGCTCCCCGGGAACGCTCAGCTGCACCTCCCAGAATCGCAGACCGCCCTCCCACGGGAAGTGCGGGTTGGCCATCAGCATGCCGCCGCCGTTCTCGCTGCGTTCGGCGCCGAAGGCCCACGCGTTGGACGCGACTGACGCGCCCGACTCCGACGAGGAGCTGGCACCCGACGGAACCTCCACCGCCGCCGGCGTCGCGCTCGGCGCGGCGGCATCGGTCGCCCCTGGGGGCTGGATGTTGCCCATGTAGCGAGCGAGCTGGGCGCCGCTGGCGGTGAGCAGGATCGACTTGGCATAGGCGTATAGCTCGACCGGCGCGATCGGCCGGAGCCATTCGGCGCCGCTGCACCAGCCGCTGATGCCGTCTGCGCCCACCGCTTCGAGCTGGGCGTTCCAGCCTGCGGTGAACGCTGTGATCAGCTCGACCACGTCGTCGTCAGCTTCTTCCCACTCCTGCGCGGCCAGCTCCTGCAGGCGTAGCGCCTTCCAGGCGAAATCGCTGTTGAGGTTCACGTCCGCCTCGCCCGCACCCAGGAACTTCGCCCGGGTCGAAGTGATCTTCAGGATCTGGTCACCCAGGGTGCAGGCATGGTCCTCACCGCTGGCCCAGCCCTGCCCGAACACTGCAGAAGGCATGTCTGTGGCGGTGATGTGCGGCACGCCGTCGGTGGTGCGGACGATCTCGGCACGGTAGGTCGTGTCGTCGGCGGCCACGACTTCGCTAGCCGTGGTCGTGGTCCCGTCGGCGGAGTCATTGCTGCACGAGGAGAGCACTACACCGACGAGAGACAGCGCTGCCAGGACGAGAGTCCAATCTGCCACTGATACGACGAGTACCGGACACACCCATTCTGGCCCCTTTCGATGCGGCAGGTCTCCGCCCCCGGGAGACGCACGCCCCTGCAACGTAGTACGTGGACATCGGGCCGGTCACCGCACCGCCCTCGCCGGGCAGAACTTCCCGAGTGACAGCTGACCGAACTTCTGTCAGAGTGCGACGGCTCACGCCCGTTTCCCCGAACGGGCCTCGTCGTCATGGAGGAAACCATGGTCATACGTCGCGTCGCTGCGGCTTGTCTCGTCGGTCTCGGTCTGGTGGCCGTCGCCTGCTCGCCCAACCCGAGCACCCCGTCGAACGTGTCTCCGCTAGCGGTGATCACACCCATCGCCGACACGAACGTCGCGGTCGGTGAGGAAGTCACGTTCGACGCTGCGAACTCGGGTGATCCCGACGGCAGCATCGTCGCCTGGAACTGGGACTTCGCCGACTTCACCACTGGCTCCGGCGTGAACGTCGTGAAGTCGTTCGCCTCGTCCGGGAGCTTCGAGGTCAAGCTCACCGTGACAGACAACAAGGGTGCAACGGCCTCTTCCACCGTCGCCATCACCGTGTACGGCCCGCCTGCAACCCCGACGGGACTCACCAAGGTGGGCTCCGGATTGGCCAACTTCGTCACCTTCGGTGACTTCTCCTGGAACCCGGTCCCCGGCGCCGAGAAGTACGAGGTCCTGATGGACGGCCAGGTCGGCTGCGTGACGGACCACAGCGGCCAGTTCGATGCACCGGCCACGACCGGACGAGTGCGGGAGATCGGCCTCTGCCTGGGTTCGCAGTACGACATCCAGATCCGCGCCTACGCCAACGGGCTGTGGAGCCCCTGGTCCCCCGCCGTGCGAATCTGGCTCTGAGCGTCGACCGGCAGGCACCCGCCAGCCGGTGAGGACCAACGAGATGCCCGCCCCCTGGGGCGGGCATCTCCGCGTTCAGTGACGCCATGGCAGGTGCACCAACCACGCGCGAACCCGCACCAACCGTTGGGAAAAACACGACGGTTTGGCAAGGTCGGTCCGGGAGTACCCCGCCCTACACTCCGGGACCATGCCGGTCTTCAGCCGTGGTGATGTCCAGATCCACTATGACCCGGAGGGCCTGGACGACGGCTTCCCGATCCTGCTCCTCGCGCCGGGTGGCATGCGGTCCTGCAACGATCGCTGGGACACCGTGCCGTGGAACCCTCGCCGAGCGCTCGCCGCCGACTACCGCCTGATCGGGATGGACCAGCGCAACGCCGGCCGCTCCAGCGCCCCCATCTCGGCGACCGACGGCTGGGCCACCTATACCCACGACCAGCTCGCGCTCCTGGACCACCTGGGCATCGAGCGCTGCCACCTGGTCGGGATGTGCATCGGCGGTCCGTTCGCGCTGGCGCTCCTGGCTGCGGCTCCAGAGCGCTTCACGGCCGCTGTGCTGCTGCAGCCCGCCGGGATCGACGGGAACCGTGCCGCGTTCGACGAGGTGTACGACGGCTGGCAGCGCGAGCTCTCGCCGTCGCGTCCCGAGGTCGACGGGCGTGCCTGGTCCGAGTTCAAACACAACATGTGGGGCGGGGAGTTCGTCCTGGCTGTCGACCGCGACCAGGTTCGCAACATCACCGCTCCGGTTCTGGTCGCCTTCGGCGGCGACGAGTGGCACCCCAGGTCGATCTCACTCGAGGTCTCCGAGCTGGCACCCGACTGCACCGTCCTGGATCGATGGAAGGACGATGCCTCACTTCCCGCGGCGGACGCCACGATCAGGGCCTTCCTCGCCAGACACCGGCCGTGAGCCGACCTGGCCGACGCTGAGCGCTCCGGCCTACCAGTACTCCTCGTAGTGGACGTTGCCGCGCTCCTTGCGGTGATCCAACGTGAAGCCCCGCTCCGCGAGCAGCTGCACCACACCCACCGTCTCGGGGTAGATGACCTCGCCGCCGTCACCCTCCTCCGGCAGCCCGATCATCGACGGGTTGCCGCACAGGAACACGTGGGTGTTGGAGGGGTCGAGCTCCACGCCGTACTCGGCACCGAACACGTCGTCACGGATCAGGTCCTGGAGGTAGCGCTTGGGGATGTCCGCCTCACGCGTCGGCTGGGGAAAGTAGTGGTAGTTCCCGTAGCGCTTCTCGAGCTGTCGGTGCTTGTCCAGGTAGCCCAGGTCAGCCCACTCACGCACCGACACCGCCGACACGATCGGACCGTGGTGTCCTTTGCGCAACAGCTCGGTGACCATGGCGTTCTGCGGCGCCTCGCCCGTCCCGGTGGACAGGAAGATCACGGTGTCCGCGGGGTCTATGACCGGTGCGAGCGTGTAGCGCCCGGCAACCTTGGGCCCCAGGTAGATGCGGTCGCCAGGCTTCTTGAGCGCCAGGCGCGGGGTCAGGCCCGGGACGTTGTCCGGGGTCGGCGGCACCAGCACTATGTAGAACTCGAGCTCGCCTGCTCCCCCTTCGTCGGCCAGATAGCCGTGCTCGTCGAAGATGCGATGACTGATCGAGTACGACCGCCGAACGAGCTTGTCCCAGCGCTCGTCGATGTTGGACTCCATCGCGTCGTCGACGCGGTCCTCCCAGTACCCCAACCCAAGCGACGCGTACTGGCCCGGAAGGTGCGACACAGAACCGTGGTCCGGTTTCACACGCAGCACCCACAGGTCCGAGTGAGTGGGTTCGAAGTGGGTGATCGTGGCGTTGTAGTGCTCGTCACGCAGCTCGTCGATCACACCGGGAACACCGTGGCGGCTCCATGCCGAAGGTTCCGGAGCGGGGATTGCGGCCGTGGGGAACACGGCGGAGACCAGCTCACGGCCGATCGAGGCACCCGTGGCGCTGGGAACCCCCTCCGGGGTCTCGGAGTCGCTGCCCAGGAACCAGATCCTGGCGGTGCCCAGCGCTGCCTCGGTCGCCCCGACGAGGGAGGGGGCGACAGTGCGGCGACCGGAGGAGAACACGACGTGGTCGAACTGGAGGTCGGGTGTGCGGCGATCGTTGAAGTACGCCATCGGGTAGCCGTCGACGTCTCCGACCTGGTGGGGCTTGGACGAGTAGAGCAGCGTCGCTGCGGCGCTCGCGCTCAAGATCGCTGAGCAGCCGCGCCCCGACGGGTGACAGACGTCGGGGGTTCATGCCTCCTGCTGCCAGGACCACACCGGCGCCCAGGTCCGCCAGCTGCACCGTCAGCTCGACCGCATGATCCGTGTACCCGACGACCAGGACGTCGACGTCGTTCGCGGGGGTCGGGATCTCGTCCAGGTGGACCCGGTCGCTGGTCTGGGTCGGTACCGGCGGCGTCCACCCGTCCACGGCGTCACGTAGCGCAACGAGCACTGCTCGACCACGGAGGGTCTGACGCTTGGTGGTGACGACCAGGTCTTCGCCGTCAAGGTCGACCGACGTGACCGTCTCGCCGTAGGACACCTCGAGTCCGTATTCGCCCGCCACTCCAGGCAACGCCAGCGTGCTGCCCTCTTCGAGGACGGTGACCCGCTCGAGGCCGCTCTCTCGTGCGAACACTGCGGCGGACAGACCACCGGCGTTGCCACCGATGACGATGAGGTCGTTCGATTCGGGCATCGGGGAAAGCTAACGGTCCGTGGCCCGCCTGCTCCAACCGCCGGGCACGGCTGAGATTGCAGTGGTAGACCCGTCGAGGTTCACTGCGATGGGCAGGGATGTGGGCTGGGAGAACGACTGGAGGTGCATCGTGGCCAAGAAGGTTCTGGTGCGCGCTGCGGCGGTGCTGATCGTGCTCGGCCCGGTCGCGATCGTCGGAGGCTGCACCGACAGCTCCGACGACGGGCAACCGGGTGCTGCGGCCTCCGGCTCGTCCGCCACGGATGATTCCGATGCTTCGACGCCGGTCCCAGCGGCGGTGTCGACGACCGTCGACGACCTCGTTGCTGCCGGCCGAGCTGCACGGGCTCTGATCCCAGGCTCCATCGTGGTCGACCTGGACCACGAGCTCCCCGGCGACTACTGGGAGGTGGAGCTGCTCGACCCCGACGGTTCAGTTCAGGAGGCGAAGGTGAGCGCCGACGGATCGCGGGTGATCGAGGGGCCGACACCGCAGGCCGACAGCGATGCTGACGTGTCGCAACTGCGAGGGCTGCTGGCGAAGGCAACGGTCGACTTCGAAGCTGCCGCCCGTACCATCGAGTCGCGCTACCCCGACAGCATCATCACCGAGCTCGGTCTCGACGACTCCGGAGACCGGGTCGTCTGGGAGGCTGACGTGGTGGACGCCGACGGCACGAGCCACGAGATGGCGGTAGATGCGAGGACCGGGGAGATCCTCAGCGACGGAGTACACGGCCGCTGAACCGGCCTGACACTGAACCGGCCTGACGCTGAACCGTGTTGTCAGTGACGGAAGTGCGAACCTGTCTCCTGCGCACGAGGCATCGGTGCATCCAGACCGTCGAGGAACTCGATCTCGGTCTCGATGTCGGTGAGCAGCGACGTCGCCAGATCGCGGCTCAGGCCCAGGCGCACGACGATGCGCTGCAGCGTCATGTCACCCAGGTCGTCGGCCATCGGATAGGCGGGCACCAACCAGCCCTTCATCCGTAGCCGGTCAGCCAGGTCGTACAGGGTCCACTTGTCGGTGTAGCCCTGACGCAGACGCCACGCGAACACAGGGATGGTCGACCCGTCGCTGACCAGCTCGAACGGAGCCATCGCGCCGATCCGACGCGACAGGTACATGGCCACGTCGATGGATCCCTGCTGCACCCTGCGGTAGCCCTCTCGTCCGAGGCGGAGGAAGTTGTAGTACTGCAGGAGCACCTGGGCTCCGGGTCGCGAGAAGTTGAGCGCGAGGGTCGGCATGTTTCCACCGAGGTAGCTGGCGTAGAACACCATGCTCTCGGGGAGCGCCTCGGTGTCCCGCCAGACGATCCAACCGAGTCCCGGATAGACCAGCCCGTACTTGTGGCCAGAGGTGTTGATCGATACGACCCGGTCGACGCGGAAGTCCCACTCCAGGTCCGGCTGACAGAACGGGGCGACCATCGCGCCCGATGCACCGTCGACATGGATCTTCACATCGAGCCCGGTGTTCTCCTGGAGCTCGTCCAGCGCCTCGGCGATCTCGCGCGACCGGCTCGTAGAGGCCGTTGTAGGTGACCCCCATGATGGCGACCACGCCGATCGTGTTCTCGTCGACGTACTTCTCGATCTCGTGGCCGTCGAAGACCATGTGCTCCTCGGTGCACGGCACCCAGCGCGGCTCGACCTCGAAGTAGTTGAGGAACTTCTCCCAGCAGACCTGCACCGCGGACGACAGCACCAGGTTGGGCTTGTCGGCGGGCTTGCCCTCGGCCTCACGACGGTGCTGCCAGTGCCGCTTGAGGGCGAGCCCTCCGAGCATGCACGCCTCGGAAGAGCCGATGGTCGAGGTTCCGATCGCGTTGTCGATGTCAGGGCAGTTCCACAGATCGGCGATGATCCGCCAGCAGCGGTCCTCGATCGCTGCGGTCTGCGGGTACTCGTCCTTGTCGATCATGTTCTTGTCGTACGTCTCGGAGTAGAGGCGTCTCGCCTCGTCGTCCATCCACGTCGTCACGAACGTCGCCAGGTTCAGCCGTGCGTTGCCGTCGAGCATCGCCTCGTCGTGCACGATCTGGTAGGCGGTCTCGGGCAGCCGGGCTCCGTCAGGGATCGTGAACTTCGGAAGGACCGAATCCTCCCCCGGTCGGAGGAAAACTGTGTCGAGCGAGATCGTCTCCTCGACGTTGGTGTCCTGGCGGGCAGCGGAGTGTTTCGGCTTCGACATCGTCAAACCTTCGATCTAGGGACCCGACCGCGGCCCGAGCCACGGACCGAAGTGATCAGTCGTGCACGATAACCCCCACGCGTCTGCAGTGCGCTCCGTGCCACCCTGTTCGAAGGGGGCGACCTCAGCTGTACTCGAGCACCTCGTCGACGACATCGCTGCGGTGCAGGGCCCGGTAGTCCTTGATGTAGCTCTGGTAGTTACGCCAGGGGTAGCTACGTCCCTGACGCGGGAGGCGATCGTCGGCCCTGGTGATGTAACCGGAGCTCAACCCCATGAGGTTGCCGTCGGCTGTCTCGCCACCGCGGTTCACCGCGGTGACCCGCTCGGATCCTGTGAGGCGCATGTGGTTGAGCACCCTCGCCATGAAGCCGCATGTCAGGTCTGACTTGAGCGTCCACGAGGCGTTCGCGTAGCCGATGACCATCGCCATGTTCGGAACTCCGTCGAGCATCGACCCCTTGTAGGTGAGCTTGGTGGCCGGATCGACCTTGTCGCCGTCGACGAACAGCTCGGTTCCACCACCGATCTGCACGTCGAGGCCGGTGGCGGCGATGATCACGTCCGCTTCCAGCAACTCTCCTGAACGGAGCTGGATGCCCGTCGGGGTGAACGCCTCGATGTGGTCGGTCTTGATCTCGACCGTGCCCTTGCGGATGGCCTTGAACAGGTCGCCGTCGGTCACCACGCACAGGCGTTGGTCCCACGGGTCGTAGTTCGGGGTGAAGTGGAGGTCGATGTCGAAGTCGGCGGGCAGCTGCTGTTCGAGTTGCTTGCGTAGCACCCGCTTCATCAGGCCTGGCGCATTGCGACTGATCTTGTACATGCCGAGCGTCGCCAGGACGTACTGCCAGCGCAGCACGTCACCGCGGAACCGCGCCGGCAGGGTCCGGCTTAGGACCTTGGTGGGCGGGTTCGTGGTGGGAAGCGAGACCATGTAGGTCGGTGAGCGCTGCAGCATCGTCACGTGTCGGGCTGACCCTGGCCAGCTCCGGGACCAGGGTGACCGCGGTCGCGCCGGAGCCGATCACCACGATTCGCTTGTCGGTGAGGTCGGCGTCCTCGGGCCAGGACTGGGGGTGGATCAGCTGGCCCTGGTACTCGTCCATGCCCTCCCAATCGGGCAGGTAGCCGCGGTCGTAGCGGTAGTAGCCGGTGCACGAGAGGATGAACCCGGCGGTCACCTCGAGGGTCTCGACCGCCTTGCCGTCGTCGCCGATCCGTTCCGCAGTGACGGTCCAGCGGTTGTCCTCGCTCGACCACTCGGCGCGCACGATGCGGTGCCGGAAGCGGATCTTCGAATAGCTGTCGTCCTCACGGGCGGTGTCCTCGATGTACTGACGGATCTCCTCGCCGCGACCGATCGTCCGCTCGATCGGCCAGGGGCGCCACGGGTAGCTGAAGGTGAACATGTCCGAATCGGAGCGGATGCCCGGGTAGCGGAACAGGTCCCAGGTGCCACCGATGCGAGCGCGGCCTTCGAACACGGCGTAGCGGGCCCAAGGACAGGTGGTCTCGAGGTGGTGGGCGGCGTTGATGCCCGACAGCCCGGCGCCGACGACCAGCACGTCGAGGTGTTCGTGTTCCACCGCTGCGGGACGGTCCATCTCGGTTGTGGCTGTGTCGGTCACTTGCTGCTCCGATCGGTCGGTTCTCCGCTGGTCCTGGCTGGGCCTGCGATGTCGGCGAGCGCGATCCGCCAGTGCTCGATCAGCGCGTCGGTGTTCGTGTCGTCCGGGTGGAAGCCTGGCCTGAGGTACTTCAGCGCTTCCCATAGGAACCCGAAGCTGACGAGGCGCTGGCGCACCAGGTTGTGGCGGAACCGACGGCGGTGCTCCGGGGTGATCTTGTGGCGGTCCTCGAAGACCGACCGACCCCACTCGACGCCCACGTAGCCGGCGAGTGCGGTCGACGTGACAGCGAAACCTGCGGCGCGAACGGGGTAGCGCCCACCGGAGGCGACCATCACATCGAAGGCGACGTTCTTGTGCTCCAGCTCCTCGAGCGCATGCCAGCAGATGAGCGGCTCGACGGCCTCCTGGCCGAAGAGGATCTTGCGGGTGGGCTCGTGGTCGAGAGCGGTCTCGGCGAGCAGACCGGTGTAGTGCTCGGCTGCGGCTGTGGCTGCGATCGCCAGGCGCCTCGGCTTCATCTTCAGCACCACGATCACAGATGCGGCCGATCATCCTGTCGGCGCGCACGGTGTTGTAGCCGAGCTCGGCCAAGCGGGCGTTGAGTGTCCGGTGCTCTCGGCTGTGCATGGCCTCCTGACCCGTGAATCCCTTGACCTGTGCCTTGAGGGTCGGGTCGTCGGCAACTGCGTCGCGGTGGCGGCGGACCGAGGCGACGAAGAAGTCCTCGCCGTTCGGGAAGACCGCGGACAGCGTCGCCAGGAGGTGACTGAAGATCGGGTCGCCCTCGACGATCCAGTCGGTGTCGACGACATCGGGCGCGGTGCGCAGGTGTCGTACGGGGATGTCGCGTTGGGCCGACGGGCGTGCTTCGGCAACTGCCGAGCTCTCGGGTGCGCTTTCGATCATCGTCATGTGATGGTCCTCCTGTGACCGTTGTGGCTACGACTGAATCGCCGGCGAAGCCGTCAGTGCCGCGACTGCCGGGTCGGCGAGATCGCGGATCAGCGCGATGACCTCGTCGGGGTCACCGAATCCGCCGTACCTGGACACGGCCGCGCCCTGCACGAGGGTGAACACGACGTTGATCACCCGTGTGGCGGACACTCGGTCGTCGATCTCGGGGGCGAACCACATGAGCAGGTCCACGACCGTGCTCTCGAGCCCAGCGGCAACGCCGTGGATCACCGCCCGCAGCTCGTCATCGGTGCGACCCGCGACGATCACCTCGAGCGTCGCGGCGTAGACCGGCCCGCTGACGATCTCCCACAGCGCGGTCGATCGCCCTGCCATAGGTGCGGTCCGCCTGTGGCACCTGCTCGAACACTTGGGCGAACGCCCTTGCCTGCTCGGCGAAGAGCTGATCGATCGCCGCGACGACGAGGTCGCGTTTGGTCGGGTAGTGGTGGGTCTGGGCGCCTCGTGAGACGCCCGCGCGGTCGGCGACGAGCCGAGTGGTGGTGCCGGCGTAGCCGTAGTCGACGAGGCATTCGATGGTCGCCTGCAACAGCGCTCGCTGCGTCGCCGCAGTGCGGTCCTCCTGAGTTCGCCTGGCGCCCAACACATCTCCTAGAAACCGACCCGTTGGTTTGTTTTAGGACGACGGCTCCCGAGAATCAAGGAGAACTTTGGTCAAGACGTTGAGACAAACGACCCTGGCCGCCCGACGAGTGCGCTGCGAGCATCGCCGGGTGATGGTCAGCGCTCCCGACAGATCCGTGATGCGATGGCTGTGCTGCTTCTGTGCGGTGGTCGCCGCGCTGATCATGTTCGGAGGCTTCGTGCGCCTCACCCGCTCAGGACTGTCGATCGTCGAGTGGGACCCGGTGACCGGCGTGATCCCTCCCATCGGCGAGGGCGGGTGGGCGCAGGCGTTCGCCGAGTACCGGCGCTCCCCCGAGTTCCTCAAGGTGAACTCCTCGATGACCCTCGCCGAGTTCCAACAGATCTACCTGATCGAGTGGCTCCACCGACTGGTGGCGCGCATGGCCGGCTTCGCCTACGCGATTCCGCTCTTCGTGTTCATCGCCCGACGTCGGATTCCGCGCTGCGACCTGCCGGTCTATCTGGCCATGGGCTCACTGTTCGTGGTCCAGGCGATCGCCGGCTGGGTGATGGTGGCGAGCGGACTCGACGACAGGCCATCGGTCAGCCACTTCAACCTGACGGTGCATCTGCTGCTCGCGTTCCTGCTCCTGGGGCTGACCCTCTGGGCCGCGCTCGAGCATCGCCAGGGGCTCACCGCTCCGACGCACGCGCCTGACGAAGTCCCCGCGAGCGGCACGCGACCACCGCGCTGGTCGACCAGCTCTCGCGTCGTGGCCGGCCTTCTCGCAGTTCTGCTCGTGCAGATCGCGTACGGCGGCTTCACTGCCGGCCTCAAGGCCGGACACGTATCGGACACCTGGCCACAGATGCTCGGCGCCTACGTTCCGGCGGGCCTCCTTCGATCGGCCACGGACCTGGTCGAGTCCCCCGCGACCATCGTGTTCGTCCACCGGTGGTTCGCCTTCGCAACCGCCGCTGCAGCGGTTGTGGCCGCTGTTGTCGTACGACGCCGCACCGACCCGGCCAGTCGAAGGACCACCACGGCACTCGTTGTGCTCATCGGCGCGCAGATCCTGTTGGGAATCGCAACGGTGCTGAGCTCGGTGGACACGGCGATCGCACTCGCGCACCAGGCGACCGCCATCGCGCTGTTCAGCGTGACGGTCCTGCTGATGCACCGCTCCCGGTGCCTGGACGGGATCGATGTGACCGAACAGCCGACGCCCGGCACCGGCTTCCCTTTCCGAACACATGAAGTCGAGGAGAAGTAGCGTCGACGCGCAGGACAACTCTCACCCGCGGGGGCACGATGGCGATCACCGTTGGAATCAACCACGTCGCCACGCTGACGACCGACATGGACCTCACGGTCTCCTTCTACGAGAAGGCGTTCGATGCGACCGTCACCTTCGAGATGGCCAAGACCGCCGACCACCCATGGATGAAGATCGTCGAGATCGGTGACGGTGCATCGTTGAACGTCTTCGAGGGTCGCGCCCGAGGAGATCGTCGGCGACCGGATGCGCCAGGGCGGACGCGGGGCGATCGACCACTTCGCGTTCGCTGTCGACTCGCGGGCCACCCTCGAGGCCGTTCGCAGCCGACTCGTCGATGCCGGGGCGCTCGAGGTCGGCGAGATCCAGACGCTCGGCAACGAGCTGTCGTTGTTCTTCCGTGATCCCGACGGGATGGACCTCGAGGTCTGCTGCCCGGCGAACTCGCAGTAGACCGCACAGGAAGGTCCGAGCAGATCCTTTCGCTGGGGAACTATTCCGTTCAGAATCGGGTTCACGAACATGGTGGATCGATCGATCGTGTGGCTCGACGAGCCGGGTGCCGCTGACGCCCGGCTCAGCGGCGCCAAGGCGTCGAACCTGGCGATCGCGCGCCAGAACGGCCTGCCGGTGTACGACGGTTTCGTGATCGTCGCTGGTCGGGCGGCCGGGGTCATCGCAGCAGCCGAGGCCATCGCAGCACAGGAGCGCACCGCACAGGAACCACCCGTGCCCAACAGGGCGAGAAGGGCCGCCCCAGGCACAATCGAGGCCAAGGGCAACGGCCACATTGCCCAGCCATCGGCCGACCCGGCGCTGTTCGCCGCGTGGGCCCAGCTCAGCCGTGCGGGCACGGTACCGCTCGTCGTTCGATCGTCGTCGGTGATCGAAGACAGCGTCGACTCATCCATGGCCGGCCGGTTCCTCACCGTCCTGCACGTCTCCTGCTGGGCCGACTTCCTTGCGGCAGCAGCCGATGTACTTGCATCGGCCGGGTCCGTGCCGGACAGAGCGGGTGCGACCGCGCCGATGGCTGTGCTCGTACAACCGATGGGAGAGGCGAGCACGGGCGGCGTGCTGTTCGGCGTGGATCCCCTCACCGGTGACGAGTCGACCTACCTCGTCTCGTTCGCCGCCGGCTCACCGGACCAGATCGTCAGCGGCGTCGTGAACGGAACGCAACTGCGGATCACCAGGCGCGGAAGATCCAGGTCGACTCCCCGGACACCGCTCGATCCAAGCGACACTCGACAACTCGCAGCTCTTGCACGCTCAACAGAGAGGCTGTTCGGTGGACCCCAGGACATCGAGTGGCTCATCGACGGAGGCGGTGCACTCCACCTGCTTCAGAGCCGTCCGATCACCGCGTCCGCCGTCCCGGTGAAAGATGGCCACCTGCTCGGGTCCGGGCCGGTGTCGGAGACATTTCCGGACCCTTTGTCGCGAACTCGAGACCGACCTCTGGGCGGAACCCCTCGACGAGGGGATCCGCGAGGCGTTGCGCATCAGCGGAACGATCAGCCAGCGGGGTCTTGCCGAACGGTTCGTCGTGAACGTCGGTGGGCGCGTCGCCGTGGACCTCGAGGCCCTGGGGATCGAGCCCCGACCGAGCCGCTGGTGGCATCGCCTGGATCCATTCCCGCCGGCGCGACGGGTGAGGGCGGCCTGGCGTATCGGCCGTCTGCGGGTTGCGCTTCCGGCGATCACCCACGACCTGGTCAACGAGGTCGACGGACACCTGAGGTCGTTGCCGGCTCTCGACGAGCTCGGCGACGTCCAGCTGCTGACCATCTTGGACAACACACGGCGGGTCCTGTCCGGGCTGCACGCGCACGAAGTGATGGCCGGCTTCTTCCTGGACCCCGAGACCACCACCTCAACAGGAGCGTCCGTCGCATTGACCACCGTCGCCAGGGCACGACTCGACGGGATGGACGATGCCGAGATCATCGCCTGCCATCCGATCGCCCTGGCACTGCTCGCACCCCGGATCGCAGCTCAGAGAACACTCCCCCCAACACCGTCCTCACCACCGGGTCAGGAGGTTGCTCCACCGACCACCCTGCGGGGTGACGACGCCATGGGGATCGCGCGCGAGGCGCTCAGGCTGCGCGTCAGGTGGGTCCAAGAGCTCGGCGCGCAGGTCTCGATGGAGCTCGGTCGACGACTGTTGGGCCGCGGGCAGCTGGGTTCGGCAGAGCACGTCCGCCATCTGGGCATGGCCGACCTCCGCAGCTGTGTGGACAACCCGGCGACACCCGCGGCCGCAGCGGCCGACGTCGCCGGCGTGGCACCGCTCCCCTCGCGTTTCCGCCTTGCACGTGACGGCTCGGTGGTTCCCGCACTCGCCGGTGCTCACCCAGACGGCGCAGGATCCGTAGGGGTGAGCGGTGGGCGGGTCGTGGGCGTGGTGACGCACGACCCGGCGAACTCGAACGCGAAGGTGCTGGTGGTGGCCACTCTCGACCCCGCTCTGGCCGGCGTCATCGGGGCGGTCGCCGGGTTGGTCTCGGAGTCAGGAAGTCCGCTCAGCCATCTGGCGATCCTTGCCCGCGAGTATCGGGTCCCTGCCGTTGCCGCCATGGCCGGCGCCACGGACCAGCTCTGCGACGGCGACGTGGTGCTGGTCGACGGAACGACGGGAACCGTCGAGGTCATCGCCGACGAATCGCCGCACGCGTCAGCGACGTTCGTCGAGGACGGCTGATCAATTGCACGACAGGGGGTAGGTGATGAGTCTGCGCAAGGTCTTCATCCTGCTGATCGGCGCTGCAACGCTGGCAGCGTCCGGTGTGTACATGTTCGTGTACCTGTACCGCTGGGAGTGGAACCGCGCGTTGATCAGTGCCGCCATCTTCCTGGCCGCCGAGATCGCGGTGCTCGGCTGGTTCCTCGGACGCAAGCTCGACTCCCTGGAGCGGGGGGTCCACTCATTGGGCACGGAGCTCGACGTCGCCCGCACACGGCGCATTGCAGGGCACCTCAACTCGGCCGGCAGGCAGCCGTCGGCGGCGTTCGAGTGGCTCAGGCCGGATCCCGGCAACACCCACGTGTTCATACCTGTTCTGCTCGGCGCGGGGCTGGTGCTGGTCGCCCTCGCATGGGCCGTCGAACGAGTCGCCAGCATGACCGCCTCCCACACCTCCGATCGCCGCTTGGCGTCAGGGCTGTCTCGCCTGGCACCACCTCGTGGTGGGTTCCTGGACGACAACCTCGACCCGCTCCGCGACCTTCGCGGTCCAACGGGAAGCAGGTGGTGACCCGTGACGGCGGCCGCCGCCAGGCGCACGCTGGGGCCGGTGTTGGTGCTGTCGATGACCGTCGCCGGCCTGGTCGTCATGGCCGACGCCACTCAGTTCCGCGGCGATTCGGGGCGTACAGGTTCGACGCGCGTCGTGTTCGGCATCGAGACACGGAACTACCACCACCACGCTGACGACGCCGCGACGGCGCTGTGGGTGCCGTGCATCGGCGCGGTGGGCTGGAGGTCGGTCGGAATGCCCGTGAGACTCGATCGCGACCAGCACCGCGAGAAGATCGACATCGACCCGTCCTACACCGGCGTCACCTACGTCGCCGAGGTTCGCCCGTCGCTCGGCGAGCACACCAGGCGACGACTGTGGGGATGCCTGGAGGATGGCACGGTGGACAAGGTTCGGGGCACGGTGTTCGAAGCTCGTGTCATGCGCTAGCGCGCACCCGGCGTCGTTCGTGCGGCTCCAGCCACCAGAAGACGACGCGGCCCGTCACCTCCGCCAGCATGATCGCCACCACCTGGAGCCCAGCCCAGAGCGCGACCACTGGATAGCCACGCTGCGCCATGGTCGCGTGCTCGTCGGTGAAGCCCCAGAGCACCACCAGCGGGAGGACCGTGGCACCGAGCATGAGCACGACCAGGGCATCGAACGCGGCGATCCACATGTCGGTTCGTCGCACCGCGTGCACCTCCTCGGAGCGGAGACGGGTCGCCGAGAGCACGGCCAGCACCGAACCCAGCAGCACGCTGGCGATCAGCAGGTCGTTGTCCGACGCGCCGCGCATCCCGCTGCGACCGGCCGCCAGCTTGATGGCGATCGCCGGTGCCGCGAGAAACGCTGCGCTGAGCAGACCGTAGAGCGGGGGTGCCACACGATCGACGGTCCGACGGCTGAGCACCCGTGCGGTCATCTCCCCTCCCTCGCACGCAACGTGAAGCGATCGACGACAGCCCCGTCGGCCCTCACACAGCGGGCGTCGAGGCGGTCGCCCACGACATCGATGACCATGAACTGGAGGATCGACGCCGACATGGCTGTGAATCTGCTCGAGCCCACCGGTGTTGTCTTGCATCCGCCGCCGCTGACCACGTAGGTGATCCCCTGCTGGGGGTGGGTGCGTTCGTAGTCGTGGTCGTGGCCCGCCAGCACCAGATCCACGTGATGACGCACCAGGATCGGCTCGAGCTTCTCCCGAGCTCCGACGGTGGAGCCGTGGCGCCCCGAAGAGTAGAGCGGGTGATGCAGAGCTATGACCTTCCATTGGTTGGTGGAGCTGGCGAGCATGTCGTCGAGCCACTCCCACTGCTCCTTGGAGCCGGGGCCGAACACGCCGGGCACACTCGAGTCCAGGTAGAAGAAGTCGGCCGGACCATGGCTCACCTTGTAGTAGCGACCCGGCGTTCCGAGCAGCCGCAGCTCTTCCTCTATCGCCTGGATGCTCACGTCGCTGTGGTTCAGGGCCGTGTCGTGGTTGCCGATCGCCAGCTCGAAGTCGACGCCGGCGTCGATCAGCGGGCCCATCGGCTTGGCGAACACGTCGTGGAATCGCCGCTTGAAGCTCCCGTAGTAGCTGATGTCACCGAGAAGCGAAACGAACCCGAACGGAAGGTCGCTGTAGGTGAGCGCCATCTGCCGGGCAACGGCCATCGCCTGGCGACCCCCGCTGCCGTTGTCCCCGATCACCGCGAACCGGAAGCTGTCGGCGGTCTCGGACCACGCGTGCGGCTCGAGGGTCATGCCAGGCGGGACACCCGGGATCAGGTCCTCCTTGTCGAGCAGCCGCCACAGGTACTGGTCGAGCACGAAACCCGATGCGACCGCCCCCGCAGCACCGGCACCGGCGGCGAACATCTGACGGCGGCTGAGTCGGATCTGACCCACGGCTCCGAGGCTACGCCCGAGGACCCGCGGGTGCTCGGCGACCCCCCCGTTCAGTCGGCGCTCTCCGACCTGGTCGCTCGGGCCTCCGGGATGAGCAGCGCCGCGGCCACGAAGAAGCAGACGCCACCGGCAACGGTCCCAGCGTTGTCGAGCCACAGGTTGACGACCTCACCTGACGAGAGCGTGTAAGCCCCGATCGCTGAGAGGCCGAAGAAGACCGACCCCGCCAGGTTCAGGACGACCACCCACCACGACACGTCGCGGAATCGGAGCCGTCCGGCGGAATGGCAGACCTCTGCCCAAGCCAGATAGCTGGCGACCAGGAAGCAGATCGAGCCGATCGCATCCGGCCTCCAGACCAGCCTGTTGGACTGGGCCACGTCCCAGCCGCCCTTCAGAGCCAGGAAAGTCATCACGTTGAAGTAGAGGGTGCCTACCAACTGCACGCCCGTTGCCCACCAGTCGATCGAACGCGGGCGCCACCACGCGAGCCGCTTCACTCCCTTGCGAGGGCGGGAGTCGTCGACCACGGACCCCGGGGCGTTGGCAGCTTCCACGAAGCACAGATAGGAGGCGGCGGTGAAGAAGATCGACCCGACGAAGAAGGTGACTCCCACCGCGTTGGAACCTGCAAGCGACTCATAGGCGGGCAGCGGTCCGACGGTGAAGCACGTCGACCCGATGCAGAACAGCACAGCGATCCACCATGTCAGCGCGGGGACGTGATCGCTTCCGAGCCGCTTGCGATGGTCGCGCGATCGCCATACGCGGGTGCTTCCATCCTCGAGGCGGTACTCGATACGCGTCGTGAAAGGACCGAACCCGCGGTTCGACTCGACGGTCAAGTCATTGCGCATCAACGATGGATACCACCTGGAGCCGATCGGACACGACCGGCTCACGCTTGATCGGCCACTCAATGGCGTTCGGCGTTCCTTCCCGTTACGTCCTGACCCCGTGTTCGACCGGGCTGCGGTCGGCTGTCAGCGCGACTCGAACCAGGTGACGGTGTCGCGGATCGTGCGGTGGATCGGACGACTCGTGTAGCCGAGCTCGGTCGCTGCCTTGTAGTGGCTCACCATCGGCGAGTGCTCCAACGCGTGCAGTGCGTCCGGGGTGAAGATGGGCATCTTCGCCCGACGCTCGATCTTCATCACGAGCGGGGCGAGCGGCTGCACCAGACGTAGCGGGATCGACAGCGGTGGGACCGGCGCACCCGAATAGCGCTCGACGAGAAGACCGAGCTCGTGGATGCTGATCCTGGATCCCGACAACAGGTAGTTCTCACCCGTGCGGCCCCGCTCCTGCGCGGCGATCAGCCCGTCCACCACGTCGCGGACGTCGACGAAATCGAACTGACCGGTCACACCGACGGGGATCTTGCGCTCCATGAACTGCAGCACCGTCTCGCCCATGCGCGACGGACCCAGGTCGACCGGACCGATGATCCCGGTCGGGTTGACGATCACCGCGTCCAGGCCATCGGCGATCACGTCGTGGATCTGGTCCTCACCGGCGCGCTTGGAGCGGTCGTAGACCGGTGAATCGGAGTGCGTCGTCGGAGGTCCGGTCTCGTCGAGCGACGGACCGCAGCGCGCCAGGTCGAAGGAGTGCACCGAACTGCAGTGCACGAACCGGCCGACCCCGGCGTCGAGAGCTGCCGTCGCCGCGTTGCGCGGACCCTGGACGTTCACCCTCCAGACCATGCCTGTCGGATCGCCGACGATCGAGATGATCGCCGCCAGGTGGAACACCACGTCGTGATCGGCGAGCGCAGCGCGGAGGCTCGCGGGGTCGAGCACATCGATCTCGACGAAGTCGACGTCGAGCCCATCCAGTGCCGGGCCTCGGTGGACATCCCCGGCCGTCACCTGCGCCCCCCGCTCCACCAGGGCTCGCACCAGATGCCCGCCCAGGAACCCACTGGCGCCTGTTACGAACACCCTCATACGGCCATCCACATGTCAGTCCCGACCTGAGTCTGCCAGACCGCGCAGCTCTCCGATCGCGGCGGCCGTCGCGTCGGCGAGCACATCGACGTCCGGGGTGCTGGCTGCGTCGCCGGTGATCCCGAAGAACAGTCGACCGTTGTAGGACAGGATCGCCGTACCGACGCGCAACCCGTGGGTGATCGGCACGTACGGCAGGTACGAGAGCATCTCGCGCCCGAGGCAGTAGAGCGGGAACTGCGGCCCCGGGACGTTCGTCGTCACCGTGTTGACCGACCGCTGGGGCACGTGGCGGAGAAGCCCCACCAACCAGCGGCTCATCGGCCCGACCACCATCGGTGGAGCGAGGTCTCCGATGGTCGTGGCGAGCTCCCCGACCTCCACCATGTGCGAGGCCTTCAGCTCGGCCATCCGGCAACGGACCTCCGCGAGTCGTTCGACGTGGTCCTCGATCTCGACAGGCAATTCGAGCAGCATCAGCGACACCCGATTGTCCGGTACCCCGGCGCCGCTGTCGCGACGGGTGGAAACCGGTACCAGCGTGCGCACGACCGCGCCGTCGAGGTTCTCGCTCCGGTTGCGCAGCAATGCCGCGTAGCCCGCCGTCACTGCGGTGAGCACGACGTCGTTCACGGTGCCACCGAACACCCTGCGAATCGCTCGTACGTCCTCGAACGAGGCCGATGAGAAGGCCCAGGTGCGGTGGGGGCCGATCGAGCCGTCGATGGGCAGAGCAGGCGTGGCGGTCAACGCCCTGCCCAGTCGGGCGGCCCCGGCGAACGCTTCCACGACGTTGCGGCCGGCATCGGCCGGACGGGTGAGAGCGGACGCCGCTCGGCCGGCCTGGGTGGCGAGATCCGATGTGAATCCCGCCCAGGTCCCGAGCACCTTCTGGGTGACGCCGGGCTCTGGTAGAGGTGACCATTCCTCGGGCTCGACCGGATCCGGGTCCGCGACGATGTCCAACAGCACCGTCAACAGACCGACACCGGCGATGCCGTCGACCATGCAGTGGTGGACCTTGAACAGCAAGGCCCACCGACCGTCCTCCAGGCCCTCCACCAGCCAGATCTCCCAGAGCGGACGGTCGCGGTCGAGCGGCTGGGACATGACCCGCCCCATCAGGCGACACAGAGCTTCGTCGTCGCCTGGCGCCGGCAGCGCGGTGTGGCGCAAGTGATAACGCAGATCGAAATGGGGATCATCGACCCAGATCGGCCGCCCCAGGTCCAGCGGCACCGACCGCACCCGCTTGCGGTACCGCGCGATGAGGTGCATCTTCGACGCGACCAGGCGTTCCAACTCCTCGAATGCCGGGGGCGCTCCGTCGAAGGTGCAGGCACCGGCGATGTGCATGTGGCCGACACCGTCCTCGACATGGAGGAACTCGGCGTCGAGCGCTCCGAGCCGTTCGATCACAGGATCCACGGGCTGCTCCTCGCATCGGTTCTGCTGCAGCGGTCGAGTCGGTTCAGCCGCCGCGCTGCTTCAGGATATTCGCCCATTCGTCGCGCAGGCCGACGGTGCGATGGAACACGGCCGGGTCGTCGAGGTCCGCGGCGAAGTAGCCGAGCCGTTCGAACTGCACCACCTGCCCGGGCTCCACCTCACCCAGCGCCTGTTCGGCCTTGGCGGCACTGGTGGAGCGCGACTGTGGGTCCAGGTCGTCGAGTGGATCGGCGCCGTCAGCCCCGGGGTGAGCGGACTGGAACAGCCGCTCGTAGAGGTGCACGGTCGCGTCCACGGCGTGCGGCCGTGACACCCAGTGCATGGTCGACTTGACCTTGCGGTTGTCGGGTGCGGCGCCGCCCCTGGTGGCGGGGTCGTAGGTGGCGAGGACTTCGACGACGTTGCCGTCGGCATCGAGGACCGCCTCGCTGGCGGTCACGAAGTAGGCGTTGCGCAGACGAACCTCTCGGCCCGGGGTGAGGCGGTAGTACTTGGGCGGGGCGTCGAGCATGAAGTCGTCGCGCTCGATCCACAGCTCACCGGAGAAGGGCACCGACCGGGTCCCGTCGCTCTCGTCCTCGGGGTTGTTGACGACGTCCACCCACTCGACGTGGCCAGCGGGCCAGTTGGTGATCGTCAGCTTCAACGGCTCGAGCACCGCCATGCGCCGCTGGGCGTAGCGGTTGTGGTGGGTCCGCACGAAGCTCTCGAGCAGTTCGATCTCGACCACCGAGTTCGTCTTGGCGACCGAGATGTGCTCACAGAACGTCCGCAGCGCGGCAGCCGGGAAGCCTCGGCGGCGCAGTCCCCTCACGGTCGGCATTCGCGCATCGTCCCAGGCCTCGACCAGCCCCCGTTCGACGAGCGTGCGCAGCACCCGCTTGGACAGCACGGTGTGGGTCAGGTTCAGCCGGGCGAACTCGGTCTGCTCCGGCCGGTCCGAGGGCAGCTCGATGTGGTCCAGGCACCAGTCGTAGAGCGGTCGGTGCTCAGCGAACTCCAGAGTGCAGATCGAGTGAGTGGTGCCCTCGATCGCGTCGGTCTGGCCGTGCGCCCAGTCGTAGGTCGGGTAGATGACCCAGCGGTCACCGGTGCGGTGGTGATGTGCCCGGCGGATCCGGTACAGCACCGGGTCACGCATCCACATGTTGTCGGCCTGCATGTCGATCTTGGCCCGCAGCACGCACGCTCCGTCGGCGAACTGCCCGTCACGCATGCCTCGGAAGAGCTCGATGTTCTCCTCGACGCTGCGGTCCCGGTGAGGGCTCTCGATGCCGGGCTGGCCGAATCCGCCGCGTTGCGACGAGATGGTCTCCTGATCCTGGTCGTCGACGTAGGCGAGTCCTGCGCGAACCAGATCCTCGGCCCATTCGTACAGCTGATCGAAGGAGTCAGAAGTGAACTTCGCCGGACCGGACGGCGACACGCCGAGCCAGGCCAGGTCGTCGATGATCGCGTCGACGTAGGAGACGTCCTCGGCGAGCGGGTTGGTGTCGTCGAAGCGCAGGTGGCAGGTGCCGCCGAACTCCTCGGCGATGCCGAAGTTCAGGTAGATCGACTTGGCGTGGCCGACGTGGAGGAAGCCGTTCGGCTCCGGCGGGAACCGCGTCTGGACTCGCCCACCGAAGCGGCCGGCGGCCTGGTCGTCACGGACCTTCTGCCTGACGAAATCGACCGAATCACCACGCTCCGACATGGGCGCAGACGCTACCCAGAACGCCATCCCCTGAACAGCGACCGGACAACCGCCCGGAACGAAGTGTTGACATACAACCGAATAGTTGTATGTTTGTCCATGTGGCTGACTCCACCCAGGACGAGGACCGGGCTGACGCCATGTTCCACGCCCTGGCCGACCGCACCCGGCGCGACATCCTGCGTCGAGTGCTCGTCGGTGAGCACTCCGTGTCAGCTCTCGCGGCCAACTACGACATGTCGTTCGCCGCGGTCCAGAAGCACGTGGCAGTGCTCGAGCAAGCCGGCCTGATCACCAAGAGACGACAAGGCCGACAACAGATGACCCACGGCGAAGTGGAGGCGGTGCGCTCGGTCGCATCGATGCTCACCGAGTTCGAGGACCTGTGGCGTGGCCGAATCGCGAGGATCGACGAGCTGCTCCTGGGGCAGTCACCAATTCCGAACTCACCACAAGCAAAGGAATAGCAACCCATGCCAGTCACCGACGTCACCTCCGACATCGACAACCTCACCCTCACCATCACCGCTGAGTTCGCCGCCCCGATCGAGCGAATCTGGCAGGTGTACGCCGATGCACGCCAGCTCGAGAAGGTGTGGGGACCCCCGACCTACCCGGCAACCTTCGTCGACCACGAGTTGCGGCCGGGCGGGCGCTGCAACTACTTCATGACCTCCCCCGAGGGTGACAAGCACTACGGGTGGTGGGCCGTGACCGCAGTCGACGAGCCCAACTCGTTCGCGTTCGACGACGGCTTCGCCGCGGACGATTCGTTCGAGCCGGCTCCCGGCATGCCCGTATCGCGCAACGTGTTCTCGTTCGAGTCGACCGGGGATGCAATCACCCGTGCCGTCTTCATCGGCGTCTACGAGTCGGCCGAAGGCCTGCAACAGGTGCTCGCGATGGGCATCGTCGAAGGCTCGACGTCGGCGATCAACCAGATCGACGAACTGGTAGCGGCATGAGTGCCGATCTGCCGGCCGCCACCGGGGCCAAGGGTCCCGCGGCGTACTTCCCGTCGATCGGGAAGACCTACGGACAGCCGGGCCAGGCCGACCTCGGGCGCCGCGGCCGCTACCTGGACAACGGGCTGTAGAAGACCAGACCGTTGCCCTTGTTGTCGTAGACGACCGCGCGGCGCTCGTGGGCGTCGTCGTAGGGGCCCTTCACGATTGCTCCACCGCTGGCCTCGATCGCGGCTGCAGCAGCGTCGACATCGTCGGTCTTGATGCCGGGCACCACCTTTCCCGGCATCGGGTGGTCGATCGCTGTCGCCAGTGCCAGCGTCACCGACCCGCCGTCGAGGGCAGCGAAGTGCGAGCCATCGCGGAACTTGAGCGACATGCCAAGCGTCTCGCTGTAGAACGCGATGGACTCGTCCAGGTCGTCGGTGGACAGCATGATCATCTTCACGTCGAAAGTTGCCATGGGGACTCCTCGCGGTTGGCGATCGATCGTCTGATCACGATCATGCCGCGTGTCCTACACGGGTGCTGGCCCGTCCGGGCCGTCTACCGCGCGGTACGGCGGGATCAGGCGTGCGAGCTGCGCTACCGCGATCGGCAGAGCCAGCGACACCGCCAGCACCAGGACCGTGTCCCTGGTCCACAGACTCGGGTCGCCTTCCCCGCGGCGCATCATGACGAAGGTGAGGAGCATCAACGCCGTCGTGAGGCCCAGCACCACACCGGTGCCCGTGAGCGTTCCGGCTGTGAGCGACGCCATCCGACGAGCAGCGCGTGGCCGTGCACCGAGGACCTTGAGGACTCGCGCAGCATCGCCGTGCTCGCGTCGGTGAGCCGCTGTTGCGGCCAACGCCACTACGAGGAGCACCACGACCGACGGCCAGAGCAGCCAGGGCCGTGCGTCGGTGACCACCACAGCTCCCTGCGCCAGGTCGGAGCGGAGCATGTCCAAGCGGGGCTCGCCGAAGGACACCGAAGCACCCTCGCTGTCCGCTAGCCAGAGGATCTGTCTGATCTGGTCGTCGGTCAGCCCGGCGGTGGAACCGACGAGAGCCGATCGCCGGTCGGCGAGCTCCGTGGACCCGATGACCGATGATGACATCACCACTGCCTGGACCCCCGAGGGGACGCTGCCCACGCGCACAGGAACCCCAGCAACGTCCTCGTCCTCGATCCCGGCCATGTCGAACGGGGTGACCGCGTTTCCGGCCTGCAACAGCTCCGCGGTTGCCGGCGACAAGCCGACGCCGGCAGTGCTCTCCAGTACGAGCACCGTCGGGGTGAACCCATCCGGGCACACCGCACACGCACCGGTCCACTCCGCCACGGTCGCGGAAGAGGTGACCAGGCCAGCGCGATCCAGCTCAGCCGCGAGCGACCCTGGCAACGGTTCGATTCGACGCGCTGGCCCGGAATCTGGATCTGGATCTCGCAGCTGCCAGGTCCCCGGTGCTTTGCCGGCACCGGAGACGTTGCCGGACTGGATGAGGAGGCTGGTACCCGGGCTGGGGTCGCTCAGCTCTCCGGCGGTCAGTCCCGCCCCTGACGAAGTCGCTTCGGCAGCGCCGGAGGTCGTCTCTACCACCGGTTGTGACTGATCGTTCTGATACGTCGAACCGAAGGAGTCCGTGAAGGTCCCCATGACCGCGACGAACACCCAGGTCGCGACGACCAGGATCGTGGCTACAGAGCCGAGTCGACGATGCCGGAGATCTCGTTCCACGACCCGCCCGATCAGGTTCCGGCCCAGGAACACCGAGGTCAAGCGCAGCGCGACCGACCCCGAGGCCAGCCAGAGCACGAACAGCGCCAACGCGGACACCCGACCGGACAATCCGCCCCCGACGCTTACGCCCCCGAAGATGTAGCTGGCTGTTGTCCACACCACCAACCCCACGACGATCCAGCCGAGCCACCCCAAGGACCGTCGACCGCCGGTTCGTCTGCTCACCCAACCTCGTGAGTCGAGCAGCGCCGACGGGGTCGTGCCGCGGATGTCCCTGCTCAAGAGGACCGCGCCCACACCGGCCGCGGTGACGCTGCCCACGACGAGCGGGGCGACCCAGACCCAGCCGAACGCCGCGTCCACGAACGCCGGCCACCCCTGCAGCCGTAGGTCGACCCACCAGGTGACGCCGGCCCAGCACACCAGGAGCCCGAGCAACGCAGCGGGCACGGCCACGACGACCACCTCCGCTGCAACTGCGACGGCCAACTGCCCCCCATCGGCGCCGTTGGCCGCCAACAGGCCGCTCGCTCGCTGCCGCCGACGTGCGCCGATACCCGACGACGCTCCGACCAGCAGCCCCACGACGGCCACGGCCGCGATCGTCATCAGGACTACCGCCTCCGGTCGGGAGCGCGACGGAGAGATCAGCGTCGCTCCCTGGGCGGGTGCGGGATCGCCGGGGCGCCCCAACGGCCCCCAGATCTCCAGAACGTTCAATTGCTCGTGCGAGCGTGTCAGCGCCTCACCACTGGGCGCGACCGCACCGGCTGGGGAGTCCCACGAAGGCGGTCAGATGCACCTCGGGTGTCGGTTCGGTGGAGCTACCCGGAACGAGCTCACCCGTTGCGACCGCCGCTGTGGGTGACCCGCCGGCTCCGATCGTCGCCACTCCCGAGACGACCAGGGAGCCCGCCGACGAGTCGACCGTCAGGCGGTCGCCGACATTCAGGTGGAGCGACTCCGCCACGTCGGGGCTGACGACGATCTCGCCTTCCCGTGGTGCACGGCCCTCGACGAGGCCGAGGACACCGTGCAGCAGAGGATCGTCCCAGTCGGCCATGCGCACGTCGGCGTAGACGCCACCGACACCTTCGGGATCCGACGTCGCAGCTTCGCCCGTCGCCATCAGCACGAGCCCGGGGATCGTCTGCTCAACAGCCGCCTTGCTGTCCACCGGCATCTGCGCGAGCAGCGCATTGGGGACGCTCGATGCGACGTCGGCCGTCGATGTGGCTGAGTAGATCACGTCCGCGGTGCCCATTGCGCGGTCGGCCGAGGCACTCGTCGAGTTGCTCCCCCAGATCGCCGACATGACGGTCCCCGCAACCGCTACGGCCACGAGCACGAGCAGGCCGGTCCAGGCGGTGCGCAACGGCGACCGCCACGCGAGGCGTCTGGCCCGACGCAGCAGTGCCCCCCACGGGGCCCACCACCGGACCCACCAGGCGCTCATGACAGCCCCTGCGCAGAACGATCGGCCAGCAGCCCGTCACGCAGGTACAGGACGCGGTCGGCCCAGCCCGCGACGGCCGGGTCGTGGGTCGCCAGCAATGCTGCGGCACCCTGCTCGTCGCATCGGCGCCTGACGAGCCGCATGACGGCCTCGGCAGTGAGTGCGTCGAGGGCACCGGTCGGCTCGTCGGCGATGAGCAGATGCCTGGAGCCGACGAGCGCACGGGCGATCGCCGCTCGCTGCTGCTCACCACCGGAGAGCTCCGAAGGGAACTGCCGGGCTAGCTCCGCGATCCCGACGTCCTCCAGGGCAGCCATCGCCTCTCGAAGCGCATCGCGGCGACGTGTGCCGTCGAGCTCGAGCGGGAGCGACACGTTCTCGGCGACGGTGAGCGAGTCGAGCAGGTTCCAGCGTTGCTCGACGTAGCCCACCGAGCTGCGTCGCAGGTCGGCGAGCTCGTTCGCCGACAGCACCCAGAGGTGTTCGCCATCGATGACGGGCATGCCACGCTCGGGGCGGTCCAGTCCCGCGGCGATCCGCAGGAGCGTCGTCTTGCCGGATCCGGAGGGCCCCATGAGCGCCACCAGCTCTCCCGCGTCGACAGTCAGGTCGACACCGTCGAGCAGAGTGCGACGGCGTCGACCGTCGGGCACCGACTGTGCGACGTCGCTCAGGCGCAGCACCGTCCGGCGCGGTGCGGCGACCACGTCAAGGGGATCTGCTGCGGTGTCCGGACCCGCCGAGTCCTGCGTCGGTTCGATCGTTTCGGTCATCGTCTCCCTCTCACCGCTTCCGTCCTTGCTTGCGCGAACCTTCAGGAGCGCTCCGGGGTCGGAGCGCGTCGTGACGTTGACGGCACTGCTCCAGCCAGCGCAGCTCTCCGTCGATCTGGGCGATCACTGCGTCGAGCGCGAACATCCGCGCAAGGTCGCCAGGGGCGGCAGATGCCTTCTGACGGGTGTAGCGCTGCAGCTCCTCGGTGGTCGCCACCTGCTGGGCGTCGATCACGCCGACCAGGTCGACACCGTCGAGCGACGCTGCGAGTGTCAGCTTGATCACCAACTCGTCGCGATCTGGCGCCGGCCTGGTCCGCGGCCTGGCGAACCAGTCGTCGACCTCTCTGCGCCCCGCATCGGTCAGCTTGTACAGCCGCTGGTCCTGGGACCCGGAACCCTCCGCACCGCCTCCGGTCTCCGCGACCAGGCCGTCACGCTCGAGCCGGGACAGGGTCGTGTACACCTGACCGACGTTGAGCTCCCACAGCGACCCGGTGCGCTCCTCGAGCTCCTTCTTCAGCTCGTAGCCGTGGCGGTCCTGAGATGTCAGGAGGGCCAACAGCCCGTTGCGCACCGACATCTCAAACCCTCCCGTCCAATCGCCCGAACCAGTTGCTGAGCCGCTGGAACCCAGGCAGGTAGATACCGGGTAAGTAGATACCGGGTATCTATTCGCTGTCAACCCACGGACCCGGATCCATCGTCGATCCGTTCAACCGTCCTGGTCGGTGCTGAGTTCGTCGGGTGGGCCGCTCCGGCGACCTGCACTACCCACGGCACTCTTGCTCACGGCCCTGGCCACCAGGTTCGCTCCGACAGGGAAGGTGAACAGCTGCAACGCAAGGACCAGGACCAAGGTGGTAGACGTCGCGGTGGAGCGAAGTGCGAACGCCGTCCCGATCACGGCCAGGGTGGTGGCACCCGTGGATGCCATGGTCAGCGAGTGCATCCTCGGTAGAAGCTCCCTGAACCCGACCACACCCAGGGCTGAGAGCGCGGCGAGGGCAGCCGCGCCCAGCAGGGCGACGATGCTGATGACGTCGAGGACCTCAGCCACGACCGTCTCCGGGTTTGAGGAAACGTCCGAACAGCGCAGTGCCCGCGAATGCCAGGAGAGACAGCACCAGGACCACCGGAAGCATGTCGTCACTACGGGTGTGGCTCGCGTGAACCAGGATGCCGACGACGAACACCGACAGGATCCCATCGAAGCCGACCACCCGGTCGGCCATGCTCGGGCCACGCAGCATCCGGTAGAGGAACCCGAAAGCGGCCAAGCTCAACAACACGGTGATGACCCCGACGACCGTGCCGTTCATGACGACTCCCCCCGGTCGTCGATTCCGAACGCTGCCAGCACATGATCCTCGAGACGCTCGACCAGTGCTCGCGCAGCGTCCTCGGAGTCCAGAGTCAGCACATGGACGTCCAGGGACAACGGTTCTCTCGTGCTGTCGATCGGCTGCATGCCAGGCGACAGAGCCGTGAGGTTGGCGATCAAGGCGGCCAGCTCGACCGAGCTCGTGCGCAAGGGCACACGAACCACGCCGGGTCGCACATATCGGCGAGGGAACAACGTGGCCCTGGCAACCTGTGCGTTCGAGATGATCACCTGCCGGGCGAACCAGAACAGCAGCCTGGCGATCGCGACGGGCCGGAATGGAACAGCGACGCCCCCAGCGCCGTGCGGAGAGCGCAGCAGCACCAGCAGCGAGGCCGCCACCACGACCCCGCCGAGCAGGTGTCCAAGCGTGAGGGTGTCCCAGAGCAGGACCCAGACGAGGACCATGAGCACCACGATGGAGCGATATCTCACGGTGCCGTCCCGGTCGTGGCACCAAGCAGATCGGCGGAAGCACGGATGCACAGCTCGTGCAGCGGCCCTGCGGCGACTCCGATGACGATGCTGAGCAGCACCAGAAGCGCGGTGGGAAGGACCATCAACGCCGGGCTGGGGCGGCGCCGGGCAGGCCCATCGGGCTGTCCAGGCATCGCCTCGGCCGGACTCCAGAAGACTCCGATCCAGATCTTGACCATCGAGAAGAGCGTCAGGAACGCGGCCCCGACCGCAGCGGCGGTCACCGCCCACGCATCCGAAGAGACCCCCGCATCCACGACGGAGAGTTTGGCCACGAACCCGGACATGGGCGGGATCCCCGAGAGGCTCAACGCAGCCACCAGGAACAGCACCGCCACCACCGGCGCGGAGCTTGCGAGTCCACCGACACGGTTCAGACGACTCGAACCACCGACGTGCTCCACAAGGCCTGCGGTCAGGAACAGCGCCGTCTTGACCACGATCTGGTGGATCGTGAAGAAGACAGCTGCAGCTATCCCCGCCACGGTGAACAGGCCGAGCCCCATCACCATGTAGCCGATCTGGCTGACGATGTGGAACGACAGGATGCGCTTGACGTCGTTCTGTGCGACTGCTCCGAGCACACCGATGATCATCGTCAGAGCCGCTGTCACCAGGATGAAGGTCGTGGGTCTGACCTCTGCCGGGAACAGGCTCACCTGCGTGCGGATGAGCGCGTAGACACCGACCTTGGTCAACAGGCCGGCGAAGATCGCGGTGACGGGCGACGGTGCGGTCGGATAGCTGTCAGGAAGCCAGAAGAACAATGGGAACACGGCCGCCTTGATGCCGAACACCAAGAACAGGAACAGCGCGAACGCCACTTGGAGACCGTGGTCCAGCTGCGGGATCCGCTGTGCCAGGTCCGCCATGTTCATCGTTCCCGTGGCGGTGTAGATCAGCGCGAGGGCGACCATGAACAGCACCGATGCGATCAGTCCGATGACGACGTAGGTCATTCCGGTACGCACCTGGTCGTGGCGCCCGCCCAGTGTGATCAGCACGTAGCTGGCGGTCAGCATCATCTCGAACGCCACGAAGAGCGTGAACAGGTCGCCGGTCAGGAACGAGAGCGCGACGCCTGCCGACATCACCAGATAGGCGGACTGGAATCCGACATGACGCCGCTCCGCGCCGGGCTGCCCGATCGCGTACACCAGGACAGCGAGCAGCGTGACGGTCGAGACTGCAAGCAGCAGCGCCGACAACCGGTCCGCCACCAGAGCGATCCCCAGCGGTGCCGGCCAGCCCCCACCGGTCACCACTATCGGTCCGTCCCTGTCGACTCCGATCAGCAGCACCACAGAAGCTGCCGTGGCGACGGTGAGCGATGCCAGCGAGACGATCCGCTGCGCGTGGCGGATCCGACCGACGAGCATCGACACGGCTGCTGCGATCAGCGGCACGATGAACGGCACAACGACGACGGTGCTCACGTCCGTTCCCCGTCGCCCTCGGCTATGACCACGTCCGACGGCGTCTCCACAGGGCTCCTCCACCGGCTGCGGATCTCGATGTCGGCGACGTCGTGCTCCACCTCGTCGTCGTCCGTCAGCTCCCAGCTGCGATAGGCGAGCGCCAACACGAACGCGGTGATCCCGAAGGTGATGACGATGGCGGTCAGGGCGAAGGCCTGCGGGAGCGGGTCGCTCAGACCACCTACGTCTCCGTCGACGATCGGGGGATCGCCCCGGCGGCCTGCGGTCAACCACAGGACGCTCGCGGCGTGGCTCAGCATGGCTATGCCAACGACGATCCGGCTGAGCTTGCGCTGCAGGACCAGGTAGGTGCCTACCGACGCGAGCACAGCCGCGCACGACGCCAGGAGGAGACTCATCCGCTCGCCCCTTCGCTGTCCTCGCCGAACGCCTCGAAAGCCATGTAGACCAAGCCCACCACGACCAGATAGACGCCCAGGTCGAAGGCCAGCGCCGACGAGAAGGCGACCGACCCCAGTACGGGCAGCTCCTGATTCCAGTAGCCGTTGTCCAGCAACGCCCTGCCGCTGAGCAGCGGCACGAAAGCGGTTGTTCCGGCCACAAGCAGGCCGCTGCCCAGGATCGTCCATGGTTGTGGGCGCACCAGCGAGCGCACGTCACGGATGCCACCGGCGACATAGCGCAAGGCCACCGCAGCACCGGCCACCAGGCCGCCCACGAACCCTCCCCCGGGGTCGTTGTGGCCGGCGACAAGCAAGTAGATCGAGACGACGAATGCGACGTAGACGAGGACGCGCACCACGCCGTCGACGAACACGAAGCGACCTGTCCCGGCCGGCCCGGTCCCTTCGGGGTTGTCGAGGACGGATCCCAGGACTCCGCGCCTACCCACGCGCGCGAGTGCGACTGCACCGATCGCGGCGACCGCGACGACGCTGATCTCGCCCAGCGTGTCGAGACCCCGGAAGTCGACGAGGATCACGTTGACCACGTTGCGGCCGTGACCGTCCGGCAGAGCGTTGGCCACCATCTCGTTGCTCACCTCGCGCGGCAGCGGCGACTGGGCCGCAGCCAGGGCGAACACGAACACCGCCGTTCCGACAAGCGCCGACACGGCGATCCGCAGACTCTTGGTGAGAGTCGTCGAGCGCCGCTCGAAGCGGACCGGTAGTCGCCGGAACGTCAGGACGAAGAGCACTGTGGTCAGGGTCTCGACAGCGGCCTGGGTCAGCGCCAGGTCCGGAGCGCCGTGCATGACGAACAGCGCCGACAGCGCGTAGCCGACCACACCCAGCAGGATCGCGACCGACAGTCGATGGCGTACGACTGCCGTGCCCAGAGCCGCGCCGAGCATCACCGCTACCACGGGCACCTGGGCCCAGTGGTCGACCACCACCGGCAGGTCGGACCACATGCCGCTCGTTGCCAGGACTGCCAGCGGCACCGTCATGACCGTCGTCAGGATGACACCGACATAGACCGGCATGGAGCCGACCTGGACCCAACCGGTCACTCTTTTCGCGACGTTGAGGATCCCGTGGATCGAGGCGTCGTACAGATCGCCGCCGGTCGGGAGACGGCCCCGGCCGATGTCACCGAGTCGCGGGGACAGGAAGAAGAGCGCAACCCCTGACGCAAGCGCCACCGCCGAAAGGCCGAGCGCCAGGTTGAGCCCGTGCCACACGGCCAGGTGCTGCGTGATCCGGCTGCCGACCAGAGCCGATGCGGCTGTCCCGATCAGCCGGTCGACCAGCTCCGGCACGACCCCGAACAACACCGTTGCGGCAACGAGGACGACAGGGACGGCCGCGAACACCAGCCCAGGAGCGTGTGGATCCAGTGCGTCCGTCGAATGCTCGGGCCGGTGGAGGTGACCGGTCACGCCTGCCACGAATCGGCACGCGTATCCGACCGTCAGCGCCGAGCCGGCCACCAGGGCCAGGACCAGAGCGACGGTCCAGCCCATCGGGCCATTGGCGGCAGCATCAAGGGCGGCCTCTTTGGCGATGAACCCGAACGTCAGCGGGATTCCCGCCATCGATGCGGCGGCGACGACAGCAACGCCTCTGGTCAGTCGCCATCCCTGCCCGACATCGGCCGGTATGCGGCGCACATCCCTGGTTCCCAGACCGTGATCGACCACTCCGACGACCATGAAGAGCGCCGCCTTGTAGAGGGCGTGGGCGACGAGAAGCGCACACCCGGCGAAGCTCGCTGCTCCGTATCCCAGTCCGAACATGACGATCATGAATCCGAGCTGGCCGATGGTTCCGTAGGCCAGGATGAGCTTCAGGTCGTGCTCGCGCATCGCGCGGGCGCCTGCTGCCAACATCGACCACGACCCCACGATCACTATCAGCGCCCGCCAGCCAGGATGCGCGATCGCGAACACCGGAGCGAAGCGGGCGATCAGATACACACCCGCCTTCACCATCGTCGCCGAATGCAGGTAGGCACTCACAGGCGTAGGAGCGACCATCGCACCCGGCAACCAGGCGTGGAAGGGGTACTGCGCCGACTTCGTGAAAGCACCGAGGGCGATCAGCACCAACGCCACGGTGACAGGGGTCCCCGATGGCGGCTCGGCAAGTATCCCGCTCAGCTGATAGGTGCCGGCCGCCCGGCCGAGCACCACCAGTCCCAGGAGGAGACACAGCCCACCGGCGCCGGTGATGAGGATCGCCTGTTGAGCGGCGACGCGTGCGGACGCCTTGCGGAACTGGTTCCCGACCAGCAGGAACGAGAACACCGACGTCAGCTCCCACGCGCCGTAGAGCACGAGCACGTTGTCGGCCACGACGACCGCGAGCATCGCCCCCGCGAAGAGCACGAGCAGCCCGGCGGTTCGGCCCACCTCTGACGGCTCCCCGCCGGCGAAGTAGCTGCGCCCGTAGACGAAGACCCCGACACCGATCCCTGCCACGATGAGCACCATCAGAGCGGCGAAGGCGTCAACTCGCAGATCGACCGCCAAACCCAGCGAGGGAACCCACTCCACTCGCTCGACGACAGGATCACCGTCCAGCACCCGCTGCAGGTGAGATCCCATCCACACCAACGCCGCCGCGGGCGCCAGCGCTCCGACGAGCAGGGCTCGCACACCTGCACGGGTCCACAGCAGAAGACCGACGCCGAGCCCCAGGTGGAGCAGGAGCACCTGTACCAGGGAGATCACGGACCGGGCCGCTCCTCTGCTGGAACCATGGCAGTGGGCGACATCGGCGACACCGTACAAGAGCCCATGGCGTGCTCGGGGTCAGCTCAGCCGGGAACTGCTGCTCAACTACCGGTCACGTCCCTGAACGCCTGGACCACTTCGCGGTGGCACTCCTCGATGATGTCGGCTCCACCGTGTGCCGACAGCATCAGGCGGATGTCTGTGACACCCGCCTCCACCAAGGGGTGAACCTGGGCCATCGTGGCGTCCAGGTCGACCATTCCCGACCCCGAAGTGATTCGTCTGATCGACGAGGCGACCTGCACCCCGTCGAAGTCACCGCCTTCCGATTCGACCAGGGCCCGCATCCGCGGGATGGATCTCCCGACGTCGTCTGCCGACTCGCCCCATGGGATCCACCCCGCTCCGAACCGAGCGATCCGCCTGGCCACTCGACGGTTGACCGAGCCGCCCACCCACACCGGCACGCCCCCGGGTTGAACCGGTTTGGGCATCGTGTGGATCCGTTCGAAGCTGAGCAGGTCGTCCTCGAACTCAGCGACACCGTCCTGCCACAGGGTTGCCATGACCGCGAGCGTGTGATCCAACTGCGGGCCTCGCCCCTCGAAGGACACTCCTGCGGCGTCGTACTCGGCGCGCTGCCACCCCACTCCGACGCCCAGGTCCACGCGTCCGTTCGAGATCACGTCGAGGGTTGCCAGAGTCTTGGCCAGTGACAACGGGTTGCGCAGAGCCGCTAGGAGGATGTTGGTGCCCAGGCGGATCCGATCGGTTACAGCTGCCACGCCTGCCAGCACGGTGAGCGGCTCCAGCCAGTGCCCGTCTGGTCCCGTGGGCTGTCGACCACCGGCTGTACCGCCGAGCTCGGGGCGACCGTAGTCGTCGAGCTGTTCTCCGAACGCAAGGTGGTCCGACACCAGCAGCCGGTCGATTCCCGCGCGGTCGGCCGCCTGAGCGGTGGCCAGGATGCGCTCCCACGACGGTGGCTGGTCACCGAAGGTGATCAGGGTGGTGGAGAGCTGCGGTACGGGGAGTTGCGCGGCGGGGCGTGGCGGGCTCATCGGGCCTCCGTCGGTCGAGGCAGTGCCGACATCGACACACTGTGGTGGTCGGTCCAGCGGAGGTCCAAAGTCCTGTGGCCGATCCTCCACCCCGACCCGCCGAAGATGTACTCGTCCAGATAGCAGATGTACATCACCTTGTCGCTGCCGACCTCCGGTGCGTCATCGGACCCGCGCTCCAGGTGATGGGCGACGCAGTAGACCTCGCCGGCCGCTGAGCCTGCACCGGTCGGCCGGTAGGTGCCCTGCCCCACCAGATGGAACGTCCGGTGGTAGCGGGACAGCAGACCGGGCACGACGGACAACTCGTCGTGCCCACGCAGCGTACGTACGGGAGGGCCAGGGACCGTCAGGGCACCATCGTCGGTGAACACCGACAGGAAGCGCTCAACGTCGCCGCGGTCGGCTGCGACCGCGTACTCACGACTCAGCGCATGGAGCGCCGCCTCATCGAGCGAAGTCCCTTCACCGTCCTTCGGAGGTCGGTTCGCTGGCATCGACACATCCTGTCAGCCTGCACCCGCTCGTAGGGTCAGCCGCCGCGGTGTCGGCCCGTCAGAGTCCCAGTGCCGGGGGCAGCTTCTGTTCGGTGAGACGGGCGATCGACACGTCGACGCCGAGCTCCTCGCCCATCTCGATGGCGAACGCGATGTCCTTGAGCCCCAAGGCCGCCGCATGCTCGAAGTAGGGTCGGAGCGGATCGTCGGCCTCCATCGGCCCCGCAGTGGAGCGCACCATGATCGCCCCGGCGCCGCCGCTGAGAGCATCCGAGTGCAGCACCACCTGGGCCAGCTTGCGGATGTCCAGCCCTGACGCCTCGGCAAGTCGCATCGACTCGCCGACGGCTGCGTACGAGGCGAAGGTGATCAGGTTCCTGGCGATCTTGGTGCGGGTGCCGGCACCGGCGTCTCCCATCCGCTTGATCATCCCGCCGAACGTCTGAAGCACCGGAAGTGCCCGCTCGAAGGCATCCCTGTCGCCGCCAACCATGATCGCCAGCTCGCCCTGACGCGCCCCCATGGCTCCCCCGCTCACCGGAGCGTCGAGCACCGCGATGTCGTGGCGTGCCCCCATCTCGGCGAAGTCCGCGGCCTGCTCGACGCTGATCGTCGAATGGACCACGACAACCGTGCCCGGGCTCGCGTTGGCAAGGATGCCACTGTCGCCGCCGAGCAGGGAGCGGACCTGGTCCCCCGTCTGCACCATGATGCAGATCACGTCGCATTCAGTCGCGACCTGCTGCACCGAATCGGCCGATGTCGCGCCGCCTTCGACGAAGCTCTCGACGGCCTCGGGCCGGCGATCCAGTACGAACAGGCCGCCTGGCCAACCGATGAGCTGCTCGCACATCGGAGCCCCTATGTCGCCCACCCCGATGAACCCGACCACTGCTGTTTCGTCCACCCTCGGCACGCTACAGCTGTCGCCCCGCGCCCCAGGGGAAGGGTCGGTCGACGGCCGCGACCCAGTTGCCGTGCAGGCCGTTTGGCAGTGCGACTGGCGCGACCAACCATGCCACACGGTCCCCGCCCACCGACCGGCACCCGCCTAGAAGCAAAGTGTGTTTGCCGTCATCGTCGCCGGGATTCGCCTAGTTCGCTGGCCGCTGAGAGCAGAGAGAACTGATTCGCCGCCTGCGCTAGACTTCGTGGAATGGCGTCCTACGGAACCTCGCAGGTGGCTGATCTGCTCGGCGTCAGCGCCGACACCATCCGCCGTTGGGGGGACGAGGGAAGGCTCACTTTGGAGCGCGGCGAGGGCGGACACCTGTCGGTCGACGGCCGAGAGCTCGCCCGCTACCTGTCCGAACAGGCCCATGCCTACGAGCCCGACTCGGTGATGGCGCAGTCCGCGAGGAACCGCTTCACCGGGATCATCACCCGCGTTGAACGCGACAAGTTGGTGGCCGTGGTCGAGATCCACTCCCCGCCACATCGGCTGGTGTCGCTGATGACACGCGAGGCCGCCGACGAGCTGGCCCTGCAACCGGGAGATCTGGCCACCGCTGCGGTCAAGTCGACCAACGTCGTCGTCGAGCTCCCGGCGACCTGAGCATCCCCGAGCACCAACTCTCCGAAGCACCAACCCTCCCGAGCACCACCAGGACCCGACCTTGAACAAGATCATCAAGCTCTCCGTCACCGCACTCCTGGCACTGGCGTTCGTCGCCTCGAGCTGCGGCTCCGACGACACCGAGTCGACGACCACCACTTCCCCTGCATCCGGCCGGGAGTTGACAGGTGACATCACGGTGTCGGCAGCAGCGTCGCTCACCGAGTCGTTCACGACGATAAGGGACGAGTTCGTCAGAGCGAACCCGGACACGACGGTGACGATCAACTTCGGGTCGTCGGGGCAGCTGTCCACCCAGATCCAAGAGGGAGCACCGGTCGACGTCGCCGCGTTCGCGGACGAGGCGCCCATGTCGGCCCTTGACGAAGCCGGCCTTCTCGCCGCGCCCGCAACGATCTTCGCTCGCAACGAACTGGTCATCGTCACCAAACCCGGCAACCCCAAGGGCATCGACACCCTCGACGATCTGGCGACAGCGGGCGTCGTGTCGCTGTGCGCAACCACCGCACCGTGCGGCAAGTACGCCGACCAGATCCTCCAGACTGCCGGTGTCGTCCTCCCCGATTCGAGCATCACCCGGGGCCAGGACGTCAAGGCCACCCTCACCGCGGTCACCGAGGGTGACGCCGAGGCAGCGATCGTGTACGTCACCGACGCCGAGGCGGCCGGCTCTGGCGTGGACACCGTCGACATACCCGAGACCGACAACGTGGTCGCCAGCTACCCGATAGCTGTCACCGCGGCCACCACGAACGAGGAGACAGCAAAGGCATTCGCTGACTTCGTCCTGGGAGAGCGGGGCCAGGACGTGCTGCGGGCTGCCGGCTTCCTCTCCCCGTGACCTCGGCCCGGCGGCGGCCACCGCTCCCTGTGGTCATCACCGCCGGGCTGACCGTCGCGTTCTTCGCGTTGCCACTCATCGGCCTGTTGCGACGGGCCTCCTGGGCCACCTTCATCGCCGACCTCGGCGCCCCAGAGTCCCGTGAAGCGCTCCGGTTGTCGCTCGTCTGTTCGCTCAGCGCGACAGCGCTGTCGATCCTGTTCGGAATGCCGCTCGCCTGGTTGCTTGCAAGAGTGGTCTTCACCGGCCGGGCGCTGGTCCGCGGGTTGGTGCTGTTGCCGCTGGTGCTCCCGCCGGTTGTCGGTGGGGTCGCGCTTCTCACTGCCTTCAGCCGCCGCGGCATCGTCGGGGCGCACCTCTACGACTGGTTCGGAGTACAGCTCACCTTCTCTACGTTGGGTGCGATCCTGGCCGAGACGTTCGTGTCGCTTCCGTTCTTCGTGATCACGGTCGAAGCAGGGCTGCGGTCCATGGATCGCCGGTACGAGGACGTAGCCGCGACGCTCGGGGCCAGTCGGCGGGTCGCGTTCCAACGGGTGACCCTGCCGCTGATCGCCCCGACCGTCGCCGCCGGAGCGGTGCTGGCCTGGGCGCGAGCGCTTGGCGAGTTCGGAGCGACGATCACCTTCGCCGGCAACATCGTCGGCCGCACCCAGACTCTGCCCCTTGCCGTCTACCTGCAGCTCGAATCGAACCCCGACATGGCGATCGCCCTCAGCCTCGTGCTCCTCGCCGTCTCGCTGACCGTGATCGTCTCTCTCCGCGACCGCTGGCTGGGGCCGTCGTGAACATGGGCACCTCTCCTCTGCTCTCGGCCGAGATCTCGCTTCGCCTCGGGACGCTCGAGCTGAGCCTGAACCTCGAGCTCGAGCCGGGAGAGGTGCTGGCGCTGCTCGGTCCGAACGGTGCGGGCAAGACGACGGTCCTGCGTACTCTTGCCGGCCTGCAGAGCATCGATGCCGGGCGGATCGACCTCGACGGTCATGTCGTCGACGACCCGACGTCAGGGGTCTTCGTGCAACCCGAGCACCGACCCGTGGGCGTCGTCTTCCAGGACCTCCTGCTGTTCCCCCACCTGAGCATTCTGGACAACGTCGCCTTCGGTCCGCGGGCGAGGGGCGCCGCCAGGTCCTCGGCCCGCGCCGCAGCGGCCGGGTGGATCGAGCGCGTCGGAATGACCGCTCACGCCGGATCCAAGCCGTCGGCGATCTCGGGTGGTCAGGCCCAGCGGGTCGCGTTGGCCAGGGCACTCGCCACCGGGCCGGACCTGCTGCTTCTCGACGAGCCACTCGCCGCCCTCGACGCTGCCTCGAGAGCAACCACCCGACGCGACCTGCGCCGGCACCTCGCGGAGTTCAGCGGTGCGACCGTCATCGTGTCGCACGACCCGCTCGATGCTCTCGCCCTGGCGGACCGCGTCGTCATCCTCGAGTCGGGCTCGGTTACTCAGACAGGTCCGATCGCCGAGGTGACCACTCGACCCCGGACCGGGTACGTGGCTGACCTGCTCGGGGTCAACCTCCTCCGAGGCCACGCGGACGCCACGAAGGTCCGGATCGAAGGCTCATCGACCGTCGTGACGATCGCCGAGAACCGCAGCGGCCCGACCAACCTGCTCGTGCGACCCCGAGCGGTCGCGCTCCACGGCTCGGCACCCGACACCAGCGCCCGCAACGTATGGAGTTGCGACGTGACCGGCTTCGACCTGATGGGTGACCACGTCCGCGTTCACCTGGGCGGCGACATCGGCCTCGTCGCCGACGTGACTCCGGCGGCGGTGGCCGAGCTCGGCCTGGTCGAGGGGTCACACGTGTGGGCGTCGGTGAAGGCCACCGACATAGCTGCCTTCGAGTCCTGAGGTACGGCGCGCACCGGGTCCGAACGGAGGCGCTAGTGGTCCACGCCCTGCGTCATGGCGTCCACCGCCACTGTGGTGGCGATGATGAGAACCGGGTCGACGCTCTGGTCGATCTCGACCCCGTACGTCTCGCGAACACGGAACCACTTCTTCGATACCTCGGCGACCCGGTCGCCGTCGCGTTCGATCTCGTACTCGTGGTCGACGATGTTGCCGTGGACCTTCAGATCATCCCCGCCGTCGACCTCGACCTTGAAGTGGTCGCGGATGCCGACCATCCGCTTGGTGACCGTTGCGGAGCGGTCACCAAGATCGATCTTCATCTTGTCGCGCACCGTCAGCTTGCGCTCCTTGATCTCGGCAACCTGGTTGCCGGCGGGGTCCTTCAGGATCCAGGTGTCGCGTATCCGCAGCGCCTTGCCGTCGACGAGGAAGGCACGCTGGCCCGCCTCGTCCTCGATCCAGTAGTCGTCACCCACGCTGAGCAGCCGCTGGCGCATCTGGAATCGAAGCAATGGCTGGTCGCCGCCTCGGTTGCGTAGCAGTCCCATCGACACACTCTCCGTCCGGTCGAAGACCGACGCGATTCGTCGCCGGTCGGGGGCTCCCCCGGCGAATCGTAGGTCCTTGCAGGCATGCACGACGCTGCTGATGTGACCCTCGCTCTAGTCTCAGCGGTCGTCATGGGCTCGGTGAGCAGGGTGCCGTTCCCGTGTACGACCGAAGCGGCCTTGCCCTCGACTGATCGTCACTGAGCGATCGTTACGTTCGGGTCGAGGCCGAGGAATCGCGCGTAGTCGGCGGCAGCCCGGTCGACACCTTTGCGCTGGCGGGCGTTCAGCTCACCGAACGGAGACACGATCACGTCGACCCGGGTCTTCTTGACCGCGCGCTTCCATGTGCCGACGACAGTTCCGTCGTCGACGACGGTCGGGCGGAACACGCCGTTGCTGCCTGGCACGACGAGCTTCATCTGTTCAGCGGTCATGATCGCGGACCGGTCGCCGTAACCGAGCATGTACTCGTCGAACCCCGACAGCAGCAGGACATCCGACGACTCGTCCGGCGGGTCGATCGACGACCCGTCGAGGGTCTCGGCGACCGACCGGCTGACGAGCATCTCGCCGAGCTCGGTGGCAACCGGGGACAGGCGTTCGCCGGCCAGGTCGATCGCGCGGCGAACGTCCGCGGCGGGCAGCGCCGCCCAGCGTCCGAGCTCCTTGCGAGCGGCCGGGCCGTGGCTGTCGAAGTAGCGGAAGGCGATCTCGGCCAACGACTCGTCGCGCGACAGGTCGTTGTGATCGTCGACCCATCGATCGAGGGCTACGAAGGTCTGCTCCTTGCCGGCCTGCGGGCCGATGCACGTTGCACCGTGCTGTGATGCGAACCACAGCAGGTGGTAGCCGTGGCTGGTGTCGGTCATCACGCCGGCGTCCTCGAGCAGCCGGGTGCACTCCGAACGGGTCACCGGCTCGCCGTCTGCCAGTGCATCACGCAGGATGCCGATCGCGGCGACCGCGTCGTCCTCACTGAGACCGAGGAACTCGCGTCGCCGTTCGACGCCCTTGAATGCCGATGTCCGACCCAGTGCCACCATCCACCTGGCATCACTGGCGGGCACGAAGTGGATCGTGCCCCGCATCGGCCAGGTGCGCAGGATCTGGCCATGCGCTGTCGCGGCCTGCACCGCGCCCTCCTCCAGCGAGGTGGAGCGCAACCCGATCGACCACTCGCCGCTCCACAGCTCCTGGGACTGCAACGCCCCCATGTGGGTGACCACCTGGGCGGCAGTCGCTTCGGAACGCGACGAGAGCCAGTGATTTCGGAGTCGAAGCCTTCGGATGTCGCTGGTGCTCAGCGGTCGTCGGGGCGTCATTTCGCCAGACTACGTACGGCCCCTACTCCTCGACGATCACCTCGGCGTACATGCCCTGGGTGAAGTGGGGAGGACCGTCGCCGGCGCCCGTCGTGGGCGGAGCGTCGGATTGCTCCTGCATCGCTGCCATCATCGCGGCCGGATCGGCACCGACAGGGATCGCACAGAAGACGCCGTAGCGGCCGGGTTCGCTGAACGTTCCGTCTCCGACAGCGGGAATCATCTCGGCGTCACCAGGAGCACGAACCAGGACCATTGCCGGCATGGCATCGCCGAAGATCGCGTCTGCCTCGGCCTCGGGCAGTTGGGTGATCTCCTCCACCGAGCGGGTCTCGCTGTCTGGGATTCGCATGGCTACCAGTTCGTGCAGCTCGGTCTGCGAGCTGTTCTCGAGCGTCAGCCTGGTGCCGACCTTCACGGTCTCGGGAAGCCCGACGAACTTGTAGTCCTCGGCGGTGACGGTGACGGACTCGCCGTCGGGCATCGAGTCGTCGGAATCGGTCCCCACAGTTGTTTCGGTGTTGTCCTCGGAGGCCGAGTCGCCGTCGTCGTCGCTGCATGCGGCGCCGCCCAACAGCACGAGGAGGGCAACGGTCCCCGCCGCAGCCATCTGTCCGAGCCGCCGCCGATCATCGATCTGGTGTGCTCCCATCCGAACCACCCCCATGTCCTGCGAGCGCCCACCGACAACCCATATCATGCGCTACGCAACTACTCTAGCCCAGGTGGACTGGGTTGGGAACCGTCTCGACTCGCCCGGTCTCATCCTGCGACGCCAGGCCGAAGGCGAAGCTCGACGAGTGGATCCCCGCGTTCATGACGTCGGTCTCGTGATAGGTCCTGGTCCCCGCGTCGTGCTCCGCTGCACCGACCGCCACCAGCAGCGGGACGAGGTGGTCTTCGGCCGGATGGCTCAGGCGTGCACCTGGCGCTTGGTCCCAGTGGGTCAGCTCTGTCGAGCGGACGGCCACGTCGCCGTCGACGAGGACGTCGTTGAGCCATCCGGAGAAGTCCCTCGACGGCACCGCCCCGGAACGATTCATGGCCCCCATGTTGTGGTAGCTGTAGCCACTCCCGACTATCAGCACTCCTTCGTCGCGCAGTGGTGCCAGTGCGCGGCCGACGGCCAGGTGTTCCTCCGGGTCGTATCCGTGGCGCAGCGAGAGCTGCAGCACCGGCACGTCGGCGTCGGGATACATCACGTACAGCGGCGCGAACACACCGTGGTCGAAACCGCGAGCCGGATCGGAGCGGTTGGCCACGCCGGCACCGTCGAGCAGTTCCGCGACTCGGGTGGCCACCTCGGGTGATCCCGGTGCTGGGTACTGGATCCGGTAGGTGAAGTCGGGGAACCCGCCGTAGTCGTAGTACATCGACGGGTTGGCGCTGGCCTGGATCGTGAACTGCGATTCCTCCCAGTGACCCGACACCACGAGCACCGCGCGTGGGGTGACGCCGACCTGAGTGGGGATCGCCTGGAGGGAAGCCTCCAGCAAGGTCAGGTCGAACGGCATCATGTCCTTCATCCAGGGCCAGGGTCCTCCGCCGTGGGAGATGAAGTAGGTGGGGAGCCGAGTGTCAGTCATGGCGATCGCCCTCATTGCCTCGATGTTCAGGGAGCGATCAATCAACCACTTGACCGTTCAAGTCATTCCCAGCCGATATGGTCGGGGACGTGACCACTTCCGACAGCGAACCGCGATGGCTCGACGACCAGGAGATGCGGTCGTGGCTCGCCCTGGTGAGCCTGTTCATCAGGTTGCCAGCGGCGCTCGACGCTCAGCTCCGACACGATGCCGGAATCAGCCATTTCGAGTATCAGGTCCTGGCGGGGCTGTCGATGAGCGACGGTCGCACGATGCGCATGAGCTCACTGGCCGAGCTTGCCGACGGGTCGCTGTCGAGGCTTTCACACACGATGACGCGCCTCGAGAAACGCGGATGGGCGTTGCGCACCCCAGACCCCGTCGACGGTCGCTTCACCGTCGCCAAGCTGACTGACGACGGCATGGCGAAGGTCGTCGCCACCGCACCGGGTCACGTAGCTGCCGTCCGACGACACGTGTTCGACCCCTTGACGAAGCGTCAGGCCGGCCAGCTGGACGCGATCGCCCGACGCATCCTGGGCACGATCGGTCCGGGCCTCGACGATCCGCCATGGATGGAGCGTCCCTGATCCTCACCGAAGGTCGAGCCGCATGAGCACCCGGGGGAAGCCGTCGAGAACCGATGTCGCATCCGCGGCACGAACGAGTCCGGCCCGGCCCGGAAGACAACGCGAGCCGGTATCGAGGCGATGACCCCCGACACCAGCTCGCCCTGCTCAGGGCTGGATTCGATAGTTCTCGAGGTCGGACTCGATGACCTGGACCGGTGCCGCAACTCCGACTTCTCCCAGCGCCGCGCCAAGCCGTCCGGCCATGAAGACTTCCTGATCGGCCTTCGTCTCCCACACCTCGGAGACCAGCCAGCCGCTGCCGGTTGGACCTGCGCTGTGCATGAGCATGCCCGCAGGCCAGTCACCCGAACCGTCTGCTTCTATTCCCAGCTTCGCGTTCACTGCCCAGTAGTCCTCGACGGATACTTCGTCGAAGACCAACACCACCCCGTATGCCATGACGTCCCCCTGACCTCACGTCCAAGTCTCCGCCCGAGGTCCTGGTTGGTCAACGGTGCAGGTGCGGGACTGCCGCACGCCCGGAATGGAGCTTGGCCCAACACCTGAGAACCCGTCAGCTGCACAACGACGAGGTCTTCTTCAGGGTCGCCGAAGGGTCCCGAGCGGAGCGACGAAGAACTGCGCCGGGCTCACGACGAGCTCGTCGATGGTTGCCTGCACCCAGATCTCGAAGATGGCCCTTCCGCCGAATCTCGTGCGGATGAGATCCGAGAGCTCGCCCTCGCCGGATTCGGCCGCTGCAGCAGTCAGATCGAACGCACCCTCGAGCATTCGCGGTCGGTGGTCCAGTCCCGGCGAGCGTGGCTCCAGGCGGAGGCCGTCGGTCGTGTACATGAGGATCTCGTAGCTCCGGCCACTCGGTGAGCGCAGGACGAGATCGTGGCGGGTCTGGGCCCAGTCGAAGTCCTTGATCCGAGCAGTCCAACCACCACCCAAGGACCCTTCGAAGTCCAGCCCGCTCGGCGCTGCGAGCACGACCGCCGACTGATCGACGCGGGGATCGGCATCGGCGAGCACCGGCATCTCGAGCGGCAGATCGGTGACGGTGAACTCCCATCCGCTCGCGGCCAGATCTTTGCTCCAGAAGCCGGTTCGGCCGTCGCGACGGCCTTCGACGCGCAGCTCCCGGTCCTCCATCGTCGGCCCTGTCTGGGAGATGGAGATCCGCGCCGTGACTTCACCGGGGATCTTCGACTGGTGTTGCCATTCCTCCGCCGGCAGCGAGATCGCGGCATACGCTGCGTTGGTCCTCTCCTCCCACTGGTTCGGGGCCGATGGCAGGTCGCCCTGGTCCTGCCAGGTGTAGCGACCAGGGATGTGGTTCGCGCCTGCGAGATCCAGGTCGTACTTGCGCGTGTACATGTCTCCGAAGCGGCCCATCACGAACGTGACCGAACCGGATCCCGAGATCGACTCGGACACGAAGCGCCCTGCCAGGGGACCGCCTATCTCGTAGCTGAGGTCGGCCGGAAGCCAAGGGTCCTGAAAAACGATTCCGGGAACCACCACCGGTCAGGCTGACCAGCTGCACCAGCCCGGCGGTGGTCGGGTGTCGGTACCCCTTGGCGTCGACGAAGCTCTCCGACATCCGGTGGCTGATGGCCCACTTGCCCTCGGCCAGAGCCTCGGCGGGCACCTTCATTCCGGGCCACAGCCAGATCGGCGCGCCGTAGGAGCGGGTCCAGTTCCACAACATCGGACCCGACAGCAGGTTGTCGAGCGAGTAGATCCAGCCGTCCGGATCGAGGACCACCGCCATGTTCGAGTCGACCGACACCGAGACGATGTGGCCGTCCAAGCAGTCCGGCGTGCGCACCTTGCGCCACAGCGCACCCGAACCACGTGGTCGCGTGTAGAGCGAACCGTCGCCGATCGCGAACTCCGCATAGCTGTTGAACCCAGCGGTGTTGTCACGCAGATCGACCCGTACAGGCAGATCGAGCCCTTCCGGTGCCGGTGCCAGTTCGTCGAACTCGGAGAGGCCCTTGATGCTCGGCAGCGGGAGGAACAGCCCGGGGAGCGGCATGATGATCTGGTTCGTGCCGATCCGGGGAACACAGGACCGCGGCTGGTCCGGTCCGGGGACCGAACTCGGCGCACAAGCGACCAGGAACAGCGCGACCACGAGCAAAGCCCCGACCGCCCGCGCTCCAGGGTCAGGGCGGCCCTTCTCCTGCGCTGCATCGGAGCCCTGTGATCCGTCGCGGTTCTTTCGAGCTCGCATCACTCCCACCTCCCCCAACCGGCCTGACGGCCGGCTTCACTACTCCTCTTCGAGCCTGAGGATCACCAGTCCGTGAGCCGGCACCGTGCTCGACACCTGGTGGTCGGTCGACGGTAGGTCGGCCCTGTTCGACGCGTCACGGACGGTCCAGGTTCCGTTGGGCACGCCCACCTCCTCGAGCGTCGCAGCCATGTCCACCGGCGCGTCGGTCTTGTTGAACAGCGCGACGGCGTATCCCCCGTCGTCGAGCGGCCGGGACCAGACCTCGGTCCGAGCCCAGACCTCACCCTCGCCCACCCGGACTCGACGGGCCTGTTGCCCGAGCGGATCCTGGTCGATCTCGACGACCTCTTCGTTCGACAGGGCGTCGAGCACCTCCGGCGAGAGGTTGTCCAAGTCGGTACCGATCATCAACGGCGCCGCGAGCATCGCCCACATGCCCACATGCGAGCGGATCTCGTCGGGCGTCATGTCGCCGTTGCCGACCTGGAGCATGTCGGGGTCGTTCCAACCGCCGGGTCCCGCGTAATCGGCCAGGTCGGCCTGTGAGTCGATGATTCCGGCCACAGTCAACCAGTGCGGCGTGATGTCGCCGGTGGTCCGCCACAGGTTGGCGATGCCGGGCGCCCAGGTCCATGGTTGGGTCTTGCCGTACTCGGAGATGCTGTAGACGATCGGCCGGTCGAGTCGCCTCAGTTCGTCGCGCATCTGGGTGAACGCCGCGACGCGCTCGAGCCCGTCGTTGACGTCTGCATCGCACCAGTCGTACTTGAGGTAGTCGGCCTCGATCGCCTCGAGCATCTCGGCATCCTGTCGCTCGTGTCCGAGGCTGCCGATGCCTTCGGCCTGGTACCCGTCCCAGGTCATCGCACACGTAGTGGAGCCCGGAACCAGGTAGAGACCGAACTTCAGGCCTTTGTCGTGGATGTAGTCGGACAGCGCCTTCATCCCCGACGGGAACGTCTCGGGATTGGCAACCAACTCGCCCGAGGCATCGTGTGCCGGCGCCTGCCAGCAGTCGTCGACGACGACGTACTCGTAGCCGACGTCGTCGAGCCCGTGCTCCACGATCGCATCGGCTGCACGCTTGACCACGTCTTCGGTCAGGTCGTGGCACCGGACCTGGTTCCAGCTGTTCCACCCCATCGGTGGAATGGCCGCGAGCATCACCGGTTCTTCCGGGTCCACCTGGCCAACAGCGGTGGTGGTCGGCTCCCGGGAGTCAACCGGGTCCGAGCCCTTCTCGGTCGAGTCCGAGCAGGCAGAGAGGATGAGGGATCCGCAGAGCAGCACCGCCCCGATCAGCGCCAGCGGGTCCGTCGACCGTCCTCGGGGGTCGGTCCCGGCGGGTTGCGCCGGAGATTGTTCGCTGGGTCGAGTTCTCAAGGTCATCCAACCAACAGGTCGGCGCCGAAGGTGGCGAAATCGATGCGTTCGTTGGCCTTCGCGTCGCCGGTCTCGAGAAGCACACCGACGACCCCGCCGGGCAGTGCCACCAGGTCCGAGTAGGCCGCCGGGCCAGGCCCGACCAGGAACCCCTCGGACCAGGTCACACCGTCGTCCGCCGAGGTCCTGACCCGCAGGTCGATCCGCTCCTGGGTGTCGGAGGGGCCCGACAACAACAGGGTTCCGGATGCGCCCCCGGGAGCATCTTCCCCATCGGTGCCCGCGAACCACAGCATCGACGCCTGCACGACCGGCATCACAAGCCCTACCTGATCGGCGAACGGTGCCACGAACGACTCGCCGCCGTCGGTCGACGTCGTACGCAGGCGGTGCCACTCGTCCGATCCGTCCTGATCACGGGCCGAGACCACGATCGTCCCGTCCGGGGAGCGCGGCCGCGGTCGCCTCGTTGGGGTGCAGCGGCCCGCCCTGCGGCGTGTCGCTCGCCCCGATCCGCCATGTCTCCCCGCCATCGTCGCTCAGCAACAGGTGGGCGCCGTAGTTGAGCGCGCCGTCCGAGTGGTTCGCCGCGGCGACCATCCGTCCCGCGTGTGGACCGGACTGGATCTGGAAGGCGTGACCTGGGCCGACGCTGTACCACCGCCAGTCCGGCGCCTTGACCGACTCGGTGATGTCGACTGGCTCCGACCAGGTCTCGCCGTTGTCATCGCTGGTGAGCAGGTACTCGCGGCTCGTGTCCGCACCGGTACCGGTCAGGATCTCGACCTCGCTGTCGGTGCCTGCCTTGTAGGTCGCCAACAGGACCACACGCCCCGACTCCGAATCGACCACCGGTGATGCGTTGCCGATGAAGTTCGACTCCATGTCGGCGACCACCTGCAGCTCACCCCAGGTGCTTCCCCCGTCGCTGGAACGCTTGGCGAGCAGGTCGACATTGCCGTCGTCGGCAGCGCCCGAGACGCGGCCCTCGGCAAACGCGATCAGCGTGCCGTCGGCTGCCTCGATCACCGCCGGGATGCGGTAAGAGGCGTAGCCGTCCTCCCCCGAACGGAACACCGTCGTCGATTCAAGTGCCTGGTCCGAGTTGTCGACGGTGGTCGTCGTGGCCTTCTCGGGCCCGGTGGTCGACGTCGCCGCCTCGTCGGTGTCGCTCGACGAGCATGCCGCAACGGACACGGTCAGCGACGCGATCGCCGCGACGAGGACACCGCGGCGGACGTGTCGACGGACTGCTATGGGTTGACCGAAGGACATTCGGCAAGTGTGGTTTACGGTTCGCCATTCATCAATCCCGCCTTCGACACCAGGAGTATCATCTCGGGCTGCCCCTCGCCGTCGAAAAGGACGATGCCGGGGCTGTCGCCCGTCTCGACGACGTCAGCATCCATCACCCTGGCCACCAGCGCTCGACGCACACCGTCAGCAAGCGTCTCTGACAGAGCGGCGAGGAACGCCACGTCGTTCTCGCTGAAGTGGTCTCGACCCTGGTTCCGCAGGAAACCGGCCGCGCCCCAGTAGTCGCCCCCTTTGACGAACGATCCGCGCAGCTCGTCGCCGATCCCGAAGGCTTCCTGTGATCGGTGCCGGGCACTACGGGAGAGGTCGCCGTGGGTAGCCAGCCCCGTGGCTCCCGCCCGACGCCCGCTCCTGGCGAGGAACGACCACTTGTTCACGTCCTCGATCACGTACTCGTGCTCCGCCAACCATGCACCCGAGCACCCGATGTCGCGGTTCACGCTGCCGGTGAACAGCACCGTGCCGGGATCGACCGTGTGCCAGCACGAGCGATCGAAGGCGACCACGGTGGCGATGAGATCGCTTGCTTCGCTGGCCAGCGTGACCCAGTCGAGGCCTTCGCGTGCCAGCTGCTCGATGTCCCTCCGGACCTGCGCCTCACGTCGAGCGTCCACGGTCCGATGGTACGGCGCTCATCGACGATCGGTCAGTCCCAGATATCTGGGTTGGCCTCAACGGCTTCTCCCGGTGATCTGGGATGGCCACACCGCTGTGGGGGCCGCACGATCGCTCCAACGACCGCGTCATCCCAAGGAGCGACGACCATGAGCACGACAACTGAACCATCTCCGACCTCAACCACCACCAGCCCTGCCTCCATCCTTCAGGTCGCTGCGGGCTACATGGCCTCGAAGCACCTGTTCGCGGCGAACCAGCTCGGGATCTTCGAAGCGCTCGCCGACGCGCCCACCGATCTCCGTGCGCTCGCCGCCCGAACCGGTCTGACGAACCGAGCGGCAAGGATCAGCGTCGACGCGATGGTCGCGCTCGGCTTCATCGAGCGTTCCGGCGACCAGTACCGCAACGGTGAGGCCGTCCAGACCTTCCTCGCAGGACGCCCGGGGCCGGACCTACGGCCCTATCTCCGATTGGCGGACGAGATCCTCTACCCGACCTTCGAGTCGCTCGCCGAGGCTCTCGGCAGCGGCCCACCCCACGAGGTCTTCGAGCTCGATGAAGCCCACCAGCAGGTGCTGTCCGCCGGGATCGAAGCGATCCTGGCCGGCCCGGCCGCCGCGCTCGGCCACGTCGTCGACCTAGGCGATCGTCGTCGGCTTCTCGACATCGGCGGCGGCACCGGGTCGTGGACCATCGGTTTGCGCGCGTCAGTACTCGCACCTCCGCTCGACCATCGTGGACCTCCGCACCGAGACCGCCCTCGAACGGGTACATGACGCCGAGTTGAGCGATCGGATCGATGTGCTGACCGCCGATGTGATGGCCGAAGACATGCCCGACGGCTACGACACCTTCCTCGTCAGCAACCTCGTCCACTACTGGTCGCCCGGAACGAACATCGAACTTCTGCGCCGGATCCGGCGCGCGGCGCCAGCCGGTGCGTTGCTGCTGCTCGTCGACTTCTGGACCGACGCTACCCACACCCAACCGGTCGAAGCCGCGATGATGGCCGGGAACTTCGCCGTGAACATCAAGGACGGCGACGTCTACAGCGTCGAAGAGGGGACGGACTGGCTCTCGACGACGGGCTGGCAGTTCGTCGACCACCGCCCCCTCGTCGGCCCCCAGAGCGTCGTCCTCGCTCACGCCAACTGAGGGGAGCAGCGAAGTCAGCTCACCCGCCTTGATCGCTGGTCGCGGCGGCGCGGAGCGCAGCGCAGACCGGACGATGTGTCCAGGTAGGGTCTTCTGGGTGGGGCCGGCACCCTCGATACGCATCTCTCGTGTCTATGACCACGATCAGACGGGGTCCGGGCATCGTGTCCTGGTCGACCGGTTGTGGCCACGCGGCGTGCGGAAAGCGGACCTCGAGCTCGACGAGTGGTGCAAGTTGCTGGCACCCAGCACCGAGCTGCGGCGTTGGTATGGCCACGTACCCGAGCGGTTCGCCGATTTCGCCCTTCGCTACCGCGCGGAGCTGAGCGGAAGTTCTGTCGCGGACGAGGTCTCCCGCCTGAGGACCATCGCGGCCGACGAAGGCCTCGTACTGCTAACCGCCACCCGCGATGTCGAACACTCCGGCGCCGAGGTCCTACGCCGCTACCTCATCGAGCAAGGCCATCGCTGATGCCCGGCTGGAGACGTGGCTACTTCGCCGGTTCCGGCGGAACCGGCGACGGCATGGGACCATCGCAGGAGTTGGTAGCTGATTCGCCCGCCAGCCGGGCGTTGAGCCACGCCGAGGTCTGCTCCGCCGTGTCGGGGACGATCGCGGAGTGGTCCGCGCCGTCCACGATGAGCAGCTCGGTGACCTGACCCGTGGCGCACAGCCGCTGATAGAGGTCGCGGACCCGGTCGATCACGACTCGATCGTCGGTGGTGCCCGACACCAGGAAGAGCGGCGCGTCGACCTCGACGGTCCCGACGTCGTTCGGCAGCAGGAGCGAACGTGCGGGTTCGGTCTGGCGAGGGTCGGCGGTGAACAGCTTCCCTTCGATGGCCAACGGGATGAGGGCACCGGTGATCTGGTCGAGGCAGCCGGCGTGCAGGACGTCAGACGCAGCCGCCAACTCGGGGGTGACGTAGTCGTCGACGATGATGTCGGGGTGCTCGTCTGCCCCGCCGTAGAGGCTCATGACGGTGAGGATGCCGGTGACGATCGGGTCGATGCCCCCGTACACCTCGTCGAGCATGGATGCGGGCGCTATCGCCAGGGTGCCTAGCAGACGGAGCTCGGGAGCGTAGGCGGTCGAGAGCTCGCTCGCCGAGAGCGCGCCGTGGCCGCCCTGGGAGTGGCCCACCGACAGCCAGCGATCGCCGGCGTGGGCATCGGGCAGATGCCGGACCGCCCGCACTGCGTCCAGGACGCTGTGACCCTCGCTGGGCCTGGACAGGTACGGGTGCAGGCGGCCGATCTCGGCCCCGAGCCCGACGTAGTCGGTCATCACCCGCACGCCGTCGACGCCCCAGGCGGGAGCTTCGGTCTCTCGTCGGGTGACCCCGCACTGCGCCGCCACCCCGACCGTGCCCGGGGCGGTCGCGACGACGGGCCAACCGCCATCCGGCGCCTTCGTGGTCGGATACGTCGCGATGGCCGTGACCGGCACGTCACGATCCGCGGCGTCACGGGAGTGGTACATCAGCTTGACCGTGGCCGCACCGTCGGCATCGCTGACGCGCATCACCCGGATCAGCGCACCCGGCTCGCCGGACGGCATCGGGCTGGGCGGGAGATAGAACTCCGCGTCGCTCCCGGTGAACCACGGAACTGCGGCGTTATCGCGCGCTGCACTCGCGGCCGTCGTAGATGCCGGCTGATCGGACCCGGGGTCCGCCGAGGTGGATCCGCCGTCACTCGAGCACGACACCAGAGCCACGAGCGCTACGACTCCCAGCACGCCCATCTGCAGCCGGCGTCGTCGATGCCCCACCCGACTCTCCATCGCCTACGACCGTACCTCCGATGACGGCTGCTGAGGTGCCGTCATGACCGTCTCATAGAACGCCGTGGCGGTGAGCCGACACCGAGAGAACCAACGGGTTCCGATCGACTCACGACAGGCGGTGCCGACGGAAGAACTCCCAGATGACCGGCGTCGCGTCGAGCGACGTCGCCGTCGGGCCGACGATGCCGCTGACCCAGCCGAAGAACTCGCTGCCGGGCCAAGAGTGTCCGCCGCGATCGATCACGTAGGACTCGGCCGCGGATCCCGCCGAGGTGCAGTCCCATGTCGTCCGGGTGATCGAACCTCGAGTGACCGGATCCGGGTCGGGGTGCAACGTCTCGACCACAGGGGAATCGTCACATCCGTATCGCGATGCCATGACACGGGGTGTCGCTGCGAACAGCGCGTAGGGAAGGATCGCATCGGCTGTGCCGTGGAATGTCACGAATGGAACACGGCGGCCCGTCGGTGCGCACATGGCGAGGATCCCGGCGACAGGAGCAGCTGCGGCGAACGTGTTCGGTCGCATGCACATGAGCATCGACGTCAACGCTGCCCCGTTGGACAGACCGGTGACATAGACGCGTGACCGGTCGACGCACATCGTGTCTCCGAGATGCTCGAGAAGGGCGTCGATGTAGCGGAGGTCGGGGTTCCCCTCGCTCAGAGACACGTCCCAGTTGAACCCGCCGTTGGACCCGATGGGGAAGACGACGGCAAACCCCTCGGCAACAGCGGTGGCACTGAACTGCGTGGCGAAGGGATGCGTTCCGACCATCCCTTCGATCAGGCCGTGGAGGTCGAGCACCAAGGGGACGGGGTCAGTCGTGCCCGGTCGGTGCTGCGGTGGCACTGTGATCACGTACCGCCGTCGCGCCCGCCCGACGTCGACTGACTCCGAGCGCTCGACCACACCACCGCGCGACGTCGTGCCGCACCCGGGCGACGGACCGGTCGGCGCTACAGGTGGGTTGGGCTGCACCGGCGCGGCACAACCCACCGACAGCACCGCGAGCGATACGACCACCGTCAGTACACCCGCCATTCGACCCATGGTCCTCCCCCTGCTCAGCTGCCCTGCACGAGCACCTTCTGAGAGAGTACCGACCCGTTGGCATGCCACGCGTGCCCGAATCGCCGCCACCGGCTCGCCGAACGTGCTCGACTGGAGGTTGCGACATGAACGGCACGGAGGACGGATAGCCATGGATGCAGTCCAACTCACCCGATGGAAGCACGACCCTGAGGTCCGTGAGGTACCCCAGCCCGATCCGGGGCCGGGGCAGGTGCTGGTACGGATCGGCGGTGCAGGAATGTGCCATTCCGACCTGCACCTGATCCACGACTTCGAGGCCGGCATGATGCCGTTCGACCCACCTTTCACCCTCGGCCACGAGAACGCGGGCTGGGTCGAGGCTCTCGGCGCCGGAGTCTCGGGACTCGATGTCGGCCAGGCCGTAGCCGTCTACGGACCGACCGGCTGCGGACGCTGCCACCGCTGTGTGCAGGGGATGGAGAACTACTGCGAACGCCAGGCGGAGCTCACCTCGATGGCAGCCGGGCTGGGCGACGACGGGGGAATGGCCCCCTACATGCTCGTGCACGACACTCGGCACCTGCTGCCGCTGGGCGACCTCGATCCGGTGCAGGCCGCTCCCCTGACCGACGCCGGACTGACCCCGTACCACGCCATCAGGCGATCGCTCGACCTGCTCGTGCCCGGCTCCACTGCGCTGGTCATCGGGGTCGGGGGCCTTGGCCACATGGGTGTTCAGATCCTCGAGGCCCTGACGCCTGCCGCCGTGATCGCTGTCGACACCCGTCGGTCCGCCCTCGACATGGCTGCCGCGGCAGGTGCCGAGCACACGGTCCTGGCCGGCGACACAGCAGCGACGGAGATCGCCGAGCTCACCCACGGGAAGAACGCCGATGTCGTGCTCGACTTCGTGGGCACCGAAGCCACCATGCAGCTGGCAGCATCCTGCGGACGGAGCCTCGGCCACATCACGATCGTCGGCATCGGGGGCGGGTCATACCCTTTCAGCTTCTTCACCGTGCCATATGAGGCGTCTCTCGCGACGACCTACTGGGGGAGCATCCCGGAGCTGATCGAGGTTCTCGATCTGGCAGAGCGCGGCCTCATCCGCGCCGAGGTGGAGAAGATCTCGCTCACGGACGCACCCGACGGCTACCAGCGACTCGCACGAGGCGAGGTGAACGGTCGACTGGTAGTCGTTCCTGGTTGAGCGATCAGGCCAGACCTGCCGGGGCCCCCGGATTCACCGGGACGTGAACTCCCAGGGGACGCCTTGTCGCGTACTCACGGCTCAGTCCAGTCGACGGCCATGCCCGCGACGACATCGGGATGATCACCCAGCCACTTGCGGGCGTAAGGGCACAAGGGCACCACTGTCTCACCGGTCCGCTCTGCACGCTCGACTGCTGCTCGCACGAGCCGGCCTGCGACACCGCGGCCCGCCATGGTGTCAGGGACCTCGGTGTGAACGAGGATGAGCCTCCCGCTCTCGGCGCGGTAGACGAGCTGCGCATCCGTCCCGGCCTCGGAGTAGCGGAACCGGCTTCGCTGCGGCTCGTCGATGACGTCGGGTGTGTCGGCCATGGGACCTCCGTGGGCTCAGGGGTGACCGGTGGCCGAGTCGGGTCGCCCGCCACCTCTTGCACCGGTGGCCGGGAACCGGCCGGCCGGTCCGGTGGACGCTCGGACGACCAGCTCACCGGACATCTGGACGGACTCTTCGGTGCCGAGCAGCCGCACCGCCGTTTCGCCGGCCTCCACGACCGGCATGGCGATGGTCGTGAGCGCTGGCGCGACCATCGCTGCCATCGGCACGTCGTCGCAACCGACGATGCTGATCTGCTCCGGTACCCCGATGCCGAGAACCGACAGCCTGGCGAGCACGCCGAGCGCAACCTGGTCGTTGAACGCCATCACCGCCGTCGCCCCGCTCGACACGACCTGCTCCACCGCGTCGTAGGCCGCCTCGAAGGTCGGCGTAGCCAGGTCGATGCAGGTGATGGCGACACCGGTGGCCCGGCTCGTCCGCCGCACCGCATCGCGCCGCTCGACCGCCGCCCACGACCCTCGTGGCCCTCCCAGGTATGCGAGGCGGCGGTGACCCAGACCCACCAGGTGTCGCAGAGCCGCACCGGCGGCAGTCGCCGACCGGAGCACCACCGAGGCCCGGGACCGCACCGGACGGTTGACGAACACCGTAGGAGTCGCGCCCAGCGCTCCAAGATCCCGATGGAGACGACGGGGCGACAGCACGATCAGGCCGTCGACATCTCGGCTCAGTCCCTGCGCGGCGCGCACCTCCTCTGCCCGATCTTCGCCGGTGTCCACCAGGAGCACCTGAAGGTCGACCCCACGCGCGGCCCGCTCCGCCGAGCGGACCAGCGACGCGAAGTACGGGTTGGTTATGTCCGGCACGATCACCGCGACGTTGCCGGTGCGCCCCGTGGTGAGCCCGCGAGCGGCCCGGTTCGGGACGAACCCGAGGGTCTTCGCCGCCGCCTCGACCCGCGCCCGGGTGGCCGGGGCCACCTTCTCCGGACGACTCAGGGCTCTCGACACCGTGGCCGGGTGTACGCCGGCCCGGGCGGCGACATCGAGGATCGTCACCCGCTGCCCACCGCTCACGGACCCCGACGATACGCAATCACCCGTCATCCGGCGACGCGGGGCGAGCGGGGAATGGTCCTCTGCGGTGAATGCTCGGTCAGCCTCGCAGCGGCATCCGGAGCGGACCGAAGGCGAGCAGTCGCGCGCTGAGCGCCGCCGAACCCTGCCGACTTCTTACCCCTGGGGGTATTACTCGATACCCCTGGGGGTATAGGCTGTTCATGTGTCCCACACCCCTCCGAAGGAACGCATGACCATGACCCCCAGTTCGGACGACATCTCGACGCCTCCCGGACGTGGCGGTCGCAGCGAGCCGTGGTTCGCGCGCATGGCCAGGTTCTCGGGCACGCACCGCCGAACCGTGATGGTCGTGTGGTTGGTCTTGACCCTGGCTGCAGCGCCGTTGGCCCTGACCCTCTCCGGAGCGTTGTCGGGCGCCGGTTGGGAGGCGCAGGGGTCGACCTCGGTGAAAGTCCGTGACGAACTACGGCGCGACTTCCCTCAACTCGGCGCCGAGGCAGCGGTGGTCGTCTACCGCCAGGATGCGCCGATCAGTCAGGACCCGACCGGCGTGAATCTGCTGCTGTCCGACCTGGATGGGGCTCCTGGGGCCGCATCGGTGGTGGACCCGCTGACCCAACCTGCCGGAGCGGGTCTGGTCTCCCAGGATGAGCGCACTGTGTTGATCCCGGTGCAACTCGAGGCGGAGAGCGACGCCCAGCTCCCCAAGTCGGCGGGATTGCTGATCGACCATGTCGACGGGTTGGAGCTCCCGAAGGGCAGCCAGGCGGAGGTGACGGGCGAGTGGCCGGTCTGGAGCGACTTCAACACGACGAACGAAGAAGCGCTCCACAAGGCAGAACTCGTCTCGGGCATCCCCACGGTGATCCTGTTGTTCATCGCGTTCGGATCTGCCATCGCTGCCGGTATCCCCCTCCTGCTCGCTCTCGCCGGGATCGCCGTGGGCTTCGCCGCGCTACACCTCCTCGGTGACACGACCCCACTGTCGGTTTGGTCGATGAACTTCTCCATGATGATCGGCCTGGCCGTCGGCATCGACTACAGCCTCTTCATCGTCTCCCGGTACCGAGAGGAGCGCGAGGACGGCCACGACGCCCTCGATGCCATAGCCAACACGCTGTCGACCGCTGGCAAGGCAGTGTTCCTGTCCGCCCTCGCCGTGGTCCTCTCCCTGGCCGCCGTCTTCGTGGTGCCGGTGATGGTCTTCCGGTCCATGGCGTTGGGGATGATCCTGTCGGTCACGGCCGTCGGCCTTGCAGCGCTCACACTGCTGCCGGCCGTGCTCGTCGCCATGGGCGACAAGGTCCTCGTCGCCCGTGGCCACAAGGACCCCGACCGCGCCGCCGAAGGCCGCTGGGCCCGCTGGACGGGTCTGGCCCTCAGCCACCCTGGACGCACCCTCGCCGCCGGGCTCACCTTCCTACTGCTCCTCGCCGCACCGGCCATCGGCATGCGCCTCGGTATGCCCGGCGCCCGGGTCGTCGACGAGGGCCGCTCGAGTCGTGACGGCTACGAGTTGCTCGTGGCCTCGTTCGGACCCGGAGCCGGCGCACCGCTCTTCGTCACTACACCTGCCGATCAGGCCCCCGATGTCGTCGCGTTGGCATCGGCGGACCGCAACGTGGTCGACGCCCGGGTCGTGGCGGAGCCGGCCGCCAGCGGTCGGACAGTGGTCCGGGTGACCCCTGCCACCGCGGTCGACGCCCAGGAGACCTCCGAAATGGTGGGGAGGCTCCGAACCACGATCGGCGATGCCGTCCCCGAAGCCGACGTCGGCGGTCCGGCTGCCCAGAACCACGACCTGACCGCCGAGCTCACCGGACGGGCACCGATCGCGATCGGCATCATCATGTTGGTGGCGTTCGTGCTGCTCCTCGTGGTCTTCCGCAGCCTCACGATCGCCCTCTCGTCGATCTTCCTCAACCTGCTCAGCGTCGGCGCGAGCTTCGGGTTCGCCACCCTGGTCTTCCAACACGGGTTCGGGGCCGGTCTCATCGGCATCGAGCACCAGGGGTTCGTCGACGCCTGGGCGCCACTGTTCTTCTTCGCCCTGCTGTTCGGGCTGTCGATGGACTACCAGCTCTTCCTGCTGGCAGCGATACGCGAGCGCTACGAGGCAACTGGCGACACACAGCTCGCAATCCGTGAAGGGATCGCCACGACCGGCCGGCCCATCACCAACGCGGCGCTCATCATGATCGTCGTATTCATCGCCTTCGGTGTGACCGGGCCGATCCCTCCAACCGAGCTCGGGATCACCCTCGCCGTCGCGGTGCTGCTCGACGCCACCGTGGTGCGGATGATGCTCGTCCCCTCGATCATGGGACTCCTCGGCGAACGCAACTGGTGGCTCCCGAGGTGGCTTGGACGCATCCTGCCCACCATCCACTTCTCACACTGACCGCGCCGCTTCCCTGCCCGCCGGCATCCGCGCCGGCGGGCGTGAGAGAGGTCAGGGACGTCGACTCGTCGGGGCAGGTCGCCCCCGACGTCACGTGAAGATGATGTGGCCGCCGGCGGCCTTCTCGTAGAACTCGCCGACGGTGATTATGTCGTGGACCTCGTCGATGAAGTCGCTCTTGTCCATCTTGAACAGGTCGACGGACGCCTTGCATGCGTACATGCCGGCGCCGGTGTCGGAGATCATCTCGACGAACTCGGGGATCGACGGGATGTCGAGCTCCTCGATCTGCTTCTCCATGACGTGGGTCAACACCGTGCTCATCCCGGGGAAGCCGCCGAGCCACGTGGCCACGTGCAACCCGGGGTTGCCCACCGTCGCCAGCTTGATGTGCTCGTGGCGCTTCTTGTTGATGGCGTCGAGGCCGAAGAACGTGAAGAAGAGGTTCGCCTCGATGCCTTCGGCCCGCGGCGCCGTTGGCCATGATCAGGCCCGGGTACATCCCGTCGAGCGAGCCCTTGGAGATGATGATCGACACCTTCTCGATCGGTTCAGCAGTCACAGTCGTCTCTCCTTAGATGCAGCCGCGAGGCTTGGGGATCCCGGCGATGCGGGCGGCGATCTTTGCCGGGACCCTTCGGGAAGAGCTGGTACAGCTCCTTGACCGACACGCCCGACGTCTTGCCGAGCACTCGGACGGTCGGTCCGGTTCCGTTCTTGGCGTAGTCGGCGCGCATGAACCTGATGACGGTCCAGTGCTGATCGGTCAGCGGGTCGATGCCCTCCGCCCGTGGCGAGCTCGGGGGCCATGGCTTCGGTCCACTGTCCGGGGTCGGTGAAGAATCCTTCGTCGTTGGCGTCGACGGAGGCTGCCCGCGACGGTCTTGCATGGGCATACAGGTCCTCCTGGGACTCAGGATCGTTGGTCGTTCGGGGACGCTGCTTGCCGGCAGTCGGCATGTCGGAGCCGACGCCGGGAACATCACGGCCCGGCAGCAGGACGTGCCAGTAGAACCACTGGAACATGAGCTTCCCGAGGTGGTTCATGCGCGACTCCTTGAGGAGCGGCAGACCAACGCGCGGCGGGATAGTGACCGGGGACGGGCTCCTGGTCGTAGTTGAAGTCGATGAGCATCGCCTTGCCGAAGCCCGTCTCGATGAAGCAGTTGGCGTGACCGTCATACGATCGCGTCCAACTCGGCGCCAGCGAGGAACCGCTGGATGTTCCCGACGAGGACCTCGCCCTCGAAGTGCGTGACCGAGCCGGCCTTGGACACCGGGAGGGTGGTGGCGTCGCCGATCGCGAACACGTTGGGCTTCACGGTCGACTGCAGCGTGTGCGGGTCGGTGGGTACGAAGTTCAACGTCGTCACCGAGGCCCTCGGATCGGGCGACGTAGGGCTGGCCGCCGTGGAGCGGGACGACCACCGCCAGATCGAACGGGACCTCCCGCTCGTCGTAGGACACCAGGCGACCGCCCGGGCCGTCGACCTCGCCCGTGTTGAACTCGGTCACCAGCTCGATGCCCCGCTCGTCGAGCATCCCACCGAGGGTCGCTGCGGCCACCGGCTTGGTGAAGGCCGCGTCCAGCGGAGTCACGTAGGTGATCTCTACACGGTCGCGGATCTTCCGATCGGTGAAGAACCAGTCAGCGAGGAAGCAGAACTCGAGCGGCGCGACCGGGCACTTGATCGGCATGTCCACCACGTTGACGACCATCCGGCCGCCGTCGAACTGCTCCAGCGCTTCAGCCAGGCTGGTCGCACCCTCGAGCGTGTAGAAGGTGTGGACGTTCTCGCCCCGACCCGGACCGGCGAGGCCCTCGGTCTCCTCGGGCAGCAACGCGGCGCCGGTGGCGATCACCAACACGTCGTAGTCGACCGTCGTGCCGTCCATAAGGTGGACGCGATCAGCGTCGAGGTCGACCCGGTCGATGCCACTCCGTCGGTACTCGACGCCGTCGTGCAGCTGGCGACCCGCGTGGTCGGACGATGTCCTCGGGCCGGGCGAGGCCGAACGGCACGAACAGCAGACCCGGCTGGTAGACGTGTCGGTCGTCCTGGTCGACCACGGTGATCGACGCGGCCTCGGCCGGGTACTGCGAGCGCAGGCGGTTGGCCGTCAGCGTCCCTCCGGTTCCCGCTCCGAGGATCACGATCCTGTGCTGCATGCGGAGCCTCCGAGTGCGTGACCAGTTGCTCGTCCGAACGTAGTGGTCTGCACATCATGCTCGACAGGGTCGAAGGTCCCGGTCCACACGGTGGACCGGGACCGCGAGCAGGAGGAAGAGCTGACTCAGGCCTGAGCGGAGAGCGACGGAGTTCACATCGCAGACGGGATTCAGGGAACGTCCACCGGCGTTGTCACGGTCGACGCATACTCGATCCCCGATGATCGGAGGGTGGTCCCGGTGGCACACCATGAGCACAGCCAGAGCGGCAACGTCGACCTCGACGGCGTGCCGGCCGTGACCGACGGGCCGCATCCGCTGTCCATGGTCTACGGCGGAGGTGGCGTCTTCGGCATCGGCTACGCCGTCGGCGTGGCGCACGGTCTCGCGGCCGGCGGCATCCCGGTCGCCACCACCCCTGCGCTCGGCACCTCGGCCGGGTCGTGGGCAGCGGCCGCGGTCGCTCTGGGAATGACCTACGAGGACGTGGCCGACATCGATGCACCGCCGGTGCCCAACCGGCGTCGCGGTGTGCTCGCAGAGGTCGCTCGCAGCATCTTCGGGGAAGCGACCCACCCCCTCGTCTCGGTATCCGCGGTGTGCCTGCGCACCCGGCGGCGACACATCCTGGACGGGGGCCGCTACCCGCTCGCCGACCTCGCCGCCGCATCCTCGGCGGTGCCGGGCCTGTTGCCCCCTCACCGCGTCGACGGCCGGCTCTACATCGACGGCGGCATGTGGTCGGTCACCTCCGTGGACGCTGCCTCGGACGCGGAGGAGGTGATCGTGGTGGCCCCGCTGGCGGGACCCCACATGGGTCCCATCGGCCGCAGCGCGGGGTTCCTGCTCGAGCGCGAGCTGCGTACGTGGCGGCGCCGCCATCCCGACCGGCGGATCACCCTGATCCGACCCGGACGCGAGATCGCGGCCCACGCGGGCCGCAGCCCGTTGAGCCTGTTCGACGGCGACCGGGCCCGGGCCGTGTACCCGTTGGCCGTGGAGCAGGGACTCCGCTGGGCCGAGCGCCTCCGGGCCGACGTCGTGACCTGAACGGGGTCGGCCCGCCCGCTGCTCCGTTCTGGCCGTCAGCCGGCGAAGGTGACGGGGAAGTAGACGAACGCGTCCGGCTCCAGGAGTCCCGAGTCGTTCACGAGGATCGTGCACGAGTGCTGTGCATCGCAGTTGCCGTTCGCGAACGCACCCGTGTGAACGGTGAGGTCGATCGAGCCTGCACCCGTCGGGTTCGCGACGAGCACATGGCCCTCGGCGATGCCACATGACGCGGTTCCACCGCGACCGTCGCCGACGCACTGAAGGACGTTGACGGTCTTTCCGGGGAGGAACCCGCTCCAGGTGACGGTGACGGTCTGGCCGTCTCGGAGATCGGCGTCCGCGCTGACCGATGCCTGCCGGTCCGTCTCCGGCTCCGGAACGGTCGGGACCGTCACCGCAGAGTCGTCGTCAGGGGCGAAGTACATGGTGGCGACAGGTGGCGACTCGTCGCTTCGGAGCCGGTCGATGGCCGACGTATCTCCCCTCAGGTACCCGTCGAGGAAATCGGTCGTGGCCCGCGCTGCCACCGGGAAGGCCTCGTCGGTCGGGACCAGCCAAGCCCCGTGATCGGACTGCTCCAGGCTAAGCAGCGCTTTGGGGGTCGACACCTGGTTGAAGGTCTCGACGGTCTGGTTGTAGGAGACCAGCTGGTCCTCGACGCCGTGGACGAACATGACCGGCGGGATGTCGGCGAAGTCGTAGGAGCCGCCCGCGAACGGCGCCGGTGTGCCGGACAGCACGATCGCCGTGCGGATCCGTTCGTCGCGACAGCAGCTGTTGGCCACCAGGCCGAGCGTCGTGATCCCGCCGTTGGAATGCCCGGCGGCCCCGACCTTCGCGGAGTCCACGAGGCCCGCCAGCGGCGCTGCGCTTCTCTCGTTAGCCTTCAACATCTCGTCGATGACGAAGCTCACATCGCCGGGCTGGTTCTGGACGTCCGCCCCGTCGATGCCTCCGGGTGTGCCCCCGTAGGTCAGAGGGAAGTGTGGAAGAGCCACGACGTAGCCGGCCGCGACCCACTGCTCCGCCAGCGGTGTCAGGTACTCCTCGTTGCCACCGAGGCCGTGACTCAGGACGACGAGGGGGAAAGGCCGACCGGTGCTCGCCACAGGGGCGTTCTCACGATCGTCGCCCTGTGGGTTCCCGGCCGCCGGGTAGAGGATCGACGTGGTGATCGTGCGATCCGGCAGCTGCGCTCGCCCTACTCCCGCCGGTGTCGGCCGCGACGGGTCGACGAAGGTCTCAGTCACACGGCCGATGCCGAACTGCCGATCCGACGTGGCCGCAGCCGTCGCCGGTGCGACATCGGTGGTCGTCGGCGTCGCGCCCTCGTCCTCGGAGCACGCGGACAGCGCACCCGCGAGGGCAACCAACGCCAGCGCGATGGAGACGAGGATCGGACGGGTCGTTCGATTGCGCACGACGGCAATCTTGGCATTCCGCTCAGCTCCTCGCCGCCACCCACTCGGCCCTAGCCGTTCAGGCGGCGCCCCGGTTGACGACCTTCGACCTGGGCCTGATCCGACGCGCCCCATCGACCAGATCGTTAGGCTCACCAGCGGGGAGAATGAGGGAGGCGACATGGGAATCACATTCCGACAGCACCGCCGAAGGCCGTTTGCGGGAGCCGTACTGGTAACTGTGGCACTTCTGGCGTCAGCCTGCAGTGACGACGACGCCGGGCGTGCTTCCACCGCCGCGTCCACCACCGAGTCGAAAACCTCCAGCACCGTGCCGGCGATCGAGCCCGGCGCCTTCACGGAAGCCGCGTGTGCACCGGACGTCGTCGCCACGCCGCCGGCAACGGTGCGTTGCGGCACGATCGAGGTCCCCGAACGCCACAGCGAGCCCGATGGGCACTCGGTCGTGCTTCCTGTGGCGATCATCGAACCCGAGGGAGGCCCCACCGAGCACGACCCTGTCGTGTACCTCGACGGCGGACCCGGTGGCGACGGCGTGACCTTCGCCGAGGTGCTCTCGGAAATGCCGCTGGCCCGGGCCCGACGGGTGGTGGTGATCGGACAGCGCGGCACGCCGCTCGCCGAGCCGACCTTCGACTGCCCAGAAGTGGAAGCAGCCCAGCTCGACGCGCTCGACGACGAGCTCGGCGAGGACGCGACCGCTGCAGCACGCACAGCGCTGGGCGAGTGCTTCGGACGTGTCACCGCGGATGACCCCGATCTGGCCACCTACGACTCGGCGACCGCCGCGGACGATCTGGAGGCGGCACGACTCGCTCTGGGCTACGACGAGTGGAACCTCTACGGCATCTCCTACGGGACCAGGCTCGGCCTCGAGGTGCTGCGTCGACACCCCGGCGCGGTCCGCAGTGCCGTGCTGGACTCCGCCTACCCACCCGATGTGGACGCCTACGCGACTCTCGTGCCGGGCGCCGAGCGCGCCTTCGGCGAGCTCGAGGCCGCCTGCGAAGAGGACCCGGCGTGTGCCGCCGCCTATCCCGACCTGGTCGATCGAGTAGCCAGCCTCTACGACCAACTCGAGGCGAGCCCGGTCGACGCGACGGGAAGCGATCCACGGACCGGCGAACCGCTCACGGTGCGCTGGGACGGCGACCGCATGGTGAGAGCCGCCTTCAATGCACTGTACGCCGAGGCGATCATCCCCCTGCTCCCGTCCTTGCTGCAGCAGTTCGAGCAGGGCCAGTTCGATCTGGCGACAGGCACCTACCTGTCGTTCCTGATCACGGCCGGGGCCAGCATGGCCGAAGGCCTGTACCAGGCCGTCGAATGCCGCGAACGGGCACCCTTCGCCGACCGGGCCGAGATCGAACGCCAGTCCGAGGAGGAACCCGCGTGGTTGGTGTCCGCTGCGCTGTCCGAGGCGTCGCTGGACGACTGCGACGTATGGCGCGCTCCTCCAGCCGATCCGAGCGTCACCGATCCCGTTCACAGCGAAGTACCGACACTGATCCTGGCGGGCCGCTTCGACCCGATCACACCTCCCGAATGGGGACGGCGGGCAGCGGCCGGACTGGATCGGTCCTACTTCCGCGAGCTGCCCGCCGCTGGCCACGGTGTGAGCCTCGAGGGCTGCGCCGGCGAGATCGTCGACGCTTTCCTTGACGACCCGACCACCGAGCCTGATCCCGGGTGCGTCGACCAGCTCGGACCCCCGCAGTGGATCCTCCCGGAGTAACCGCATCGCC
>JBAOHV010000037.1:0-2321 GCA_037045265.1 Microthrixaceae bacterium
GCAGCATTGCTGGGTAAATAGATTAAAAGAGGTTGGGCATGCGCATGCCCAACCTCTTTTAATCTCAATTCTTGTTGCAGGGTTGGTAACTATCGTTATATTTCCGTGTTGATAAAAGTAGGTTTTATAAGTTGGGTTTTGCTGGAAGGCATGAGTTATCTGTCATAGTGATACTTCTTTGTTATCGGGTAATACTTTATGGGAAAACCATGAAAAATCAAACCTCTGATAGAAGACCGATCTCAGCACGGAATAGCCAATATTCACAACGTGTTTCCACGTTTCTGGCACAAAGCGGAGTCTCGCCAAATAGCATTTCCATTGCCAGCGTGGTTTTTGCTGTTGGCGCTGGTTTATGTTTGATCGCAACATCAAGTAATTTTGCGCATCCTGTATGGTGGATATTGACCGCTGTGCTGATTGTGTTGCGATTGCTGGCGAACATGTTTGACGGCATGGTTGCCGTAGATACCGGCAAAACATCTGCTGCGGGGGAACTTTTCAACGAAGTTCCTGATCGAGTATCCGATGTGGTTATTTTTGTAAGCGCCGGATTTGCCGCCGGCAGTTTGCCGCATTTAGGATACATCACTGCAATATTGGCTTTGTTCATTGCCTATGTGCGGGCATTGGGGAATTATATGGGTGTGACCCAGCTATTTATTGGCCCCATGGCAAAGTCGCATCGTATGTTTACACTGGCGGCGTTCTGCCTTTTCAATGCGATCATTCCAATTCCATTTTTATTGACGTGGGGTTTATTGATAATATGCGTGGGCAGTGTCATCACGATCATCCGGCGGTTACAGCAGTATTACAAAGAGGATGGGTGCATGATCAAAAATGAAGTTTTCCTGCTTTATGTGACTTTGATCGGGGGACTGCTTATTTTTGTTGGGTTGCTCCTGATTTTATTGGATAAAGTATTTCACAAAAACGTTTCTTCTGTATGGCGGATCTATCGCGGCTGGCTTATGATGATCCCCATTTTTATTATTTTCGTATTCTTTGGCCGCTTGGTTTTCATTTTTGGGGTGCTGGGGATTTCCATCTTCAGTTTTGCTGAATTCTCCCGCGCTACTCAGTTGAATAAAAATCCATGGATTACATATGTGGTGTATATCGGAATTGTTGCAGTTGCCATCCTTGCCATTATTCCGAATCCACCCACCGGGTACTTTGGCGCTTACGGAATGTTCATGGCGTTGCCAATTTATGTGATCGGGCTTATTTTATTTGTGCCTATATGGCAAAATCGGCATGAAGGGCAATTACAAGCGATTGCTTTGGGCGTAATGGGATTCATTTATTTTGGTTGGATGCTTGGTCATCTCAGTTTCCTTGCTGATTCATCCTATTCCGTCAACTATGTGCTATTTCTTGTCTTTGCAGTGCAGATCGCGGATATATCAGCCTACAATTTTGGCAAGCTGCTTGGGCGGCATAAACTGCGCAGTAACATCAGCCCAAATAAAACGATGGAAGGGGCTGTCGGCGCACTTGTTGTTTCGATGTGTTTGCCCTGGCTTTTCAGAGCCACTTTCCCTGAATTCGGCCCCTTGCAACTCTTCTTGACCGGTCTCATTGTGGGAGTTGGCAGCCAGCTGGGTGATCTAACCATCAGCTTGATCAAACGAGATCTGGGGATTAAGAGATATGGGCACATTGATCCCCGGGCATGGCGGAATTCTCGACAGGATCGACAGCCTGATTATCGCTACACCCTTATTTTTTCATATGATCCGTTATTTTGGAGCACTCTATCCATAGAGGATAAATGGCCGCTAATTTAATCGCATTCGTTTGGGGTCTGGCTGAAGCTACACTGTTTTTTATTGTCCCGGATGTCGCTTTAAGTGTCATCTCGCTAAAGGGTGTTGATGTTGGTCTGGTTGCCTGTCTATATGCTCTGGCAGGAGCTTTGACTGGCGGCACGATCATGTTTTATTGGGGGCGGGCTGAAATTGAAAAAGTGACTCATATCCTAAGCAGGATCCCGGCAATTAGGCAAAAGGATATTGAGAAAGTACGTTCAGATATACAGATTATGGGGATCAAAGCCATATTATTTGGACCGGTTTTTGGCATTCCTTATAAGATTTATGCCGTCTATGCTCATTCAATTACAGACCATTCTTTAGTTTTTTGCTTATCAGCATACCCGCAAGGGGCGTGCGTTTCGTTCTAATCACATTTATAACTCGTTACATTATTGACATTTTTTGGCCTAATGCAGCCTATATGTTTCAAATTCTAGCTGTGTTGACTTTATGGGCATTTTTTTATGCGATTTACTTTATTGTAAGAAGGAAATGATAATG
>JBAOHV010000038.1:0-84524 GCA_037045265.1 Microthrixaceae bacterium
CGTGCATGCATGAGGTCGACCACCGGCGGGGCGATTATCGTCGTGACGATCCAGACGGTGCCGTTCGCGCTGGAGGCGATCCGGGAGTCCAAGGCGCTGGCGGGCAAGCGGTTCGCGGTGATCATCGACGAGGCGCACTCCTCCCAGACGGGGGAGTCGGCCAACAAACTGCGACAGACGTTGTCGGGCAAGGGGCTTGAGGATGTCGCCGACGAGGAGGGCACGGTCGGCGTCGATGATCTGGTCCGGCTAGAACTCGAAGGCCGCGGCGCGCTGCCGAACGCTGTCGTTTCTTCGCCTTCACCGCCACGCCGAAGGGCAAGACGCTGGAACTGTTCGGCGAGCGTCACAGACCGGCGAGCGGTCAGCGTTCGAGCCGTTCCACCTCTACTCGATGCAGCCAGGCCATCGAGGAGGGCTTCATCCTCGACGTGCTGGCGAACTACACGACCTACGCGACGCTACTACCGCCTGGTCGCAAGGCCATCGCAGGACTACGACTCCGAGACGTGCCGACAAGCCAAGGCAACGAAGGCGATGCGCCAAGTTCGTGACGCTGCACCCATACGAACATCGAGCCAGAAGGCCGCGATCATCGTCGAGCACTTCCGCACACACGTCGCGCGCGCATGCTCGGCGGCAACGCCAAGGCGATGGTGGTCACCGATTCTCGCGAGTCCATGCCGTGCGCTACAAGCTAGGCGTTGCGAGCAAGCTACATCGCCGAGCGTCACGCTCGACGGACGTGCGCCACGCTTGGTCGCGTTCTCGGCGGTCACGGTCGACGACCCCGAAGCGGTCGGTACGCCGAGCCAGGCGTTCACCGAGCATTGCGATGAACGGTGAACCTACGCGGGCGGACGATTCCTGAGCGCGTTCGCCATCGACGGAGTTACCAGGTGCTGCATCGTCGCGAACAAATACCAGACCGGCTTCGACCAGCCGCTGCTGTGTGCGATGTATGTCGACAAGCGGCTCGACGGGGTGCAGTGCGTGCAGACCCTCTCCAGGCTCGAACCGCGTCTACCCGGGCAAGGAACGACCTACGTGCTCGACTTCGTGAACCACGCTGAGGACGTGCTGGCCGCGTTCAAGGTCTACTACGAGGGCGCGTACCTCACTCAAGCCAGCGACCCCAACATCGTCTTCGACCAGTGGGACAAGCTCGCCGGGCGTCTGGACTCTTCGACGGCCTCGACGTCGAGGCATGTGCCCCATGCCTACTGGGGCGACGGCACGACTAAGCCCAGCCAGGGGAAGCTGTCCGCCGCGCTGGCACCAGTCAAGGAACGCTTCAACGCGGCATACCGACGTGCACTGCAGAATCGGGACAACAGCGAGACGGACCGGCTCGACACCTTCCGGCGAGACCTGCGCACCTTCGTCAGCACGTATGACTTCCTCGCTGCCATCGTCGACTACGAGGACATTGAGCTCGAGAAGCGTGCGACGTTTGCGCGGCTGCTCGCCGAGGCGCTCAAGGACTCCAACCGCCACGAGGAGAGCATCGACCTGTCCGACGTCACGCTGACCCACCACGCCTTGCACAGGCGGCCCGAGCAGGAGCTCAACCTAGGGACAGGGCAGCCTGAGGGACTCGCGTCGGTGTTGGCGGCCGGTTCGCGGGGACGTCATGAGGCCGAGCTAGTGCCGTGGTCGGAGGTGCTCGCCCACATCAACACTCTCTTCGAGGGCGACGGTCATCAGATGGCGACCAGGTGTCAGCCGTGGAGACCGTGCTCCGCAAGATGCTTGAGAACGCGGACTTGCGTGCTCAAGCATTGGCCAACAACAAGGTCGACTTCTTCTCCGGGCCGGACCTCTGGCACACGATCCAGGAGGTCATTGTCGAGGCCACCGATAGCCAGCAGCGTGGACTCGAGCGGTTGGCAGCGGACCGGTCCCGCGAGGAGATTCTGGCGATCATGGGCATGTTGAAACTCTGGGAGACATTGCGTCAGTCCGCCTGATGCCGGTCGTCAGGGCGGCAGCCGTGGGTCAGCCCTCCTTCCCTGCGTCCTCGTTGCGGTCTGCAGGGGCCAGATCCGGGTAGCGCAGCAGCAACCAACGGCGTCGAGCGAGCTGGTTCTCCAAGTAGATCCGCTCTTCCGACGAGGGCCGCGGCTGCCGCTCCAGTGCCTCGTCGATGTCGGCAATCTCGGCCACGAGGCGCCGACGGATGAGGTGGTACTTCTCGTGGCAGAGGCGATCGTGAAACAGCGGTGGGCGGCCTCGGCCGACCGGCCACTTGCACTGCTTGGAGCAGTCAGGGTTCATGCACGACGCCGTGAGCTTCGGCTGAAGACATGCCCTGAGGTCATCGGCCACGGTATCGAGGCCCTGGGCCGGGCCGACGCCGAGCACGGAGTACGGAAAGAGTCGGTCTCATACGGCCACCAGAGGAGCGTGACCGCGGCCCCGGTGTCGTGCGGGTGGTCAGCCCGCTGTCTGGTCGGGGTTGGTCAGCTCCCTGAGTTGGCTTGCTTGCATCGCCCATGATACTGACTCTCCGTACACTTGCTGTGCATCGTCCACCAAAAAACACGTACTGGCCTGACCTGCGAAAACAACCATGGATGCCGCTATGTCCGCGTTCCGCATGCGCTGTGCGTGAGACACCGTCCTGCATGGTTATGCACTTGATCCTAGAAGTCTGGAACCGAGATCGCCTCGACTCCCCGTACCTTTTCCTTGCTCTGCGAGCCGACTCGGGGCTAGGCTTCGAGCAAGGCTCGACCCCAAGGGCACGCTCTCCAGAAACCAAGAGGGCGTACCAGCTACGCAACTGGCACGCCCTTGGTGACGGACCTGATGCAAGTTGGGCACAAGCGAAGGACCGTCATGGGTCAGTCTATGGATGCCGCATGCCTGCGGCCAGCCCCGGTGGGTCGGGTGACAACGTGGACCTTCCGCTTCTCGGAGGGCCCGACAGCGTGGGACTGGACGGACGGACCGCCCGATCCGCGGCTCCTTCAGTCCATCCGGACGCCGAAGTCTACGGAGAAGAGTCGCCACATCCCTGTACAGGCGTACTCGATGACGCTTGGCGCCTCGATCCTTCTCGAGTCGGGCGTCGAGCACGACCTGGTCCGCGAACTCGACCGCGACCCCGACGTCGTGTGGCTGGTGTCCCAGCCGGTCCGCCTGCGCCTCGTCACCGCCAACGGCCGACCACGCGTTCATACCCCCGACCTGCTCTCGGTGGACCAGCGCGAAGAGGTGACGATCTGGGACGTCAGGCCCGCGGAGAAGCAAGACGAGAAGTTCGCCGAGAGCCGTGACCTGACCTCACAGGCTTGTGCGGACGTCGGCTGGCGCTACCGCGTCTTCGACGGGGGTGACCGCATCCGGCGGTACAACCTCAGGTGGCTCACGGCATACCGGATGCTGATGCCCTGGTACCCCAACGCCCGACAGGAGCTCATCGCGATCTGCTCCGCAGCGGACGCGACTATCGGGGCTGTCCTCGCAGCCGACAGGGGCGCGGGCCATCTCACCAGCGCCATGTGGCACTACGCGTGGACCGGTCTGCTCGTCATCGATCTCGACCAGCCGATGAGGCGCACAAGCGGCCTCGCTGTTCGCCAGGGTGTGTCGCCGTGACCGACAACGTGGTTCCTCTGATGGTGGGCGCCCGCATCCTGACCGCGGACGGGTATGCCGTCGTCGTCCGGCTTGAGCGACATGGTGTGCGACTGCGCTTCTCCACGGGGCCGGAACGCTCCATCGCCTTCAGCCAGCTCGACGTGAGGAGTGTGAGCGAGCACGGCATACAGGCCGTGCACGCGTCCCTGTTCCCTTGGTGGCAGCAGCTCGAGCTGGCCGTTCAGCACGAGGCGCTCTTCAAGCAGGAGTGCGTCCTGGAGTGTCGGACCGGCTTCCGTTACGGCCTCATCGAACTCGCCCAAGAGGGCGAGCCCTTCTATCCGTTCGGGCCCGAGTTCGGACTCAGCCTGCGGGCGAGATATGCGGCGATGAGCAAGGTGGTCAGCTTCGAGCGGTCTGTCGACCGCGTGATCATGCGCCGGGTCTACGAGGGCGAGCTGAAGAGCCACCGGATCGCGCCGCGGACGCTGCAGCGATGGGACACGTTGTGGAGCGGCGGGGGCCTCCGCGCACTCGTCGACGGCCGATCGATCAAGGACAAGCAGGGCTTCGAGGCGATCGACCCGACGTTCCGGCGGATCGCCCTGGAGAAGTTCGCCGAGTACGACGGGTCGCGCAGCCGGCCCAATCTGCAGGAGATCGAACGCCAGATCCGCGTCGCCCTCAAGAACGAGGGAGTCGAGGACCCCAACCTGCCCGATCGCCTCGTCCAGGAGTTCCTCAGCCAGCACTGGCGGGCCACGGGCTCCACGGTCCGCGCCCAGCGGTCGAAGTCCCTGCGCAAGGTCGCCGGCCACGAGAGCTATCCCGCCCAGCATCCCGGCGAGTTGGCCACCGACCTGACCATCGTCAACAACTTCGTCCTCGACCCGCTGCAGGAACGGGCGATCAACGTCGAGGTCGGCGTCATCCACTCGATCGCCACGAGAGTCATCCACGGCATCCGAGTGTTCCCGCGCGGGGCCCGCGGCATCGACGTCGGCCTGCTCGTCTACGACGCCATGCGACAGATGTCGATGGTCGTCGAAGGCACCACCATCGACGACTTCCGCTGGTGCGGCATACCCGAATCCCTCGACCTCAGCGGCAACCCCGTCCACGTCGGGCGCCGCCCAGCCCTCAACCCCGGCCGGTCGCTACAAGGAGTCCACTACCTCCCAGGCGTCACCCCCACGTCAATCCGCAGCGACCACGGCAGCATCTTCGTCGGCGAGCACTTCCGCGCCCTGATGGACCAGTTCGGCATCGAGCTGCGCCTCTCACGCGGCAAGAAGCCCACGGACAACCCCCACTCCGAGCGGAAGATGGAGGACCTCGAGCGCGCCTACCAGCAGATCCCTGGCTACAAGGGCCGATCCGTCAAGGACCGCGGCCGGTTCATCGGCATCGAGGCCGACGAGCCCCTGCTCACCGCAGAAGCCCTGGAACGGCATCTCAAACTGTGGGTCGCCCTCGATTACCACCGCATGCCCCACGACGGCCTCGCCCTCCCGGGCGCACCCGGAATCCGCCTGACCCCCTTGGAGATGCATGACGCCATGGCCGACGCGACCGGCAGGATCCTCGTCCCACAACACCCCGACCTGATCTACCAGTTCCTGCCGATCATCTGGCTAGCCCCAGGGCACTCCGGGGTCGAGCACAAGAACCTCACCTACGACGCCCCCGTCTTGGAGGAGTTTCGCTCGGTGAGGGTCGGCACCTTCCGCGCCAAGGACCACGCCATCCCCTTCCACCTCGACCCGCGCGACATGACGCGGCTGTGGTTCCGACACCCCGAGACCGACCGCATCCACGAGATCCCGTGGAAGGCGCGGCACTTGATCCATGCCCCCCTCGTCGATGACATCGTCGACCGTGCGCTGAAGCGGATTCGCGAACGCGGCGGCAACCGGTCCCTCAACAAGACCGTCATCATGCGCCAGATCATCGACGAGATCGGCGAGCTCACCACCGCGCCGGCGACGGACGAATGGCGCGCCAAGATGGCTGCCGCCCAGCTTCGCTGGGAACAATCCCAACGGGATCACGCTGAGGTCGCCGAAGCCCACCGACTCATCGAGGAACAGGTCGCCTCCGGCTCCCCGCGGGTCGCTCCGGTCACCCACGACGCCGAGTCCGCCGATGAGCCCGGCGTGATCGACTTCGACGCCCCGTTGCCGGACTACGGATCCGAGGCCGTGTGATGGATGCCCGGATGTGGCACCAGCAGGCCACGACACCCCCGCCGGCGCTGCCCGACCCGATCCCGGTCGAGGTCTTCGACGACCTCCCCGACGCCCAGCAGGACGCCTACTGGCAGGCGCTCACGTTCGCGCTCGGGACACTGGTCCTGCCGTCGATCCTCGCCGAGCACGCTGCCCTGCATCTGACCCGGATCGTCGAACGCAACCAACGCCGCCCGCCCGGGGCGAAGTGGATCGGTTCGGTCAGTGCACCCTTCGCCATCGGCAAGAGCACGTTCGTCAAAGCCTGGGCCCACACCCTCTACCGCCACGAGCTCGGCCCCGCCTGCGCCGACCCGCGCCCGACGTGGAGCCCGGAACCGGGGGTCACCGCCGACTGGATCCCGCAGGTCTACATCACCCTGCGGACGGCCTCGAAGATTCGCGACGTCCTCGCGGCGCTGCTGCTGACTATGGGTTACCCCAGCGAAGGCCTCGTCCGGGTCACCACGACCCGCGTCATCCACGCCTTCCGACAGCACGGGGTTCGACTGCTGCTCATCGACGACTGCCACTTCCTCGACGTCTCGAACAAGGCGTCGCGGGACATGCTCGACTTCCTGAAGTACCTGAACACCGAGCTCGGCGAGCTCGGCGGGACGATGATCCTGGTCGGCGCGGACTTGCAGGAGTCCCCGCTCTACCTAGACCCGCAGATCAACTCCCGCCTCGACCGCGTCACCCTCGGCCCCTACGGCTACGGCACCGACCAGGAGCGGCAGCTCTGGCAGCGATTCCTCAAAGACGCCGAAGCCGTGCTGTTGCCCTACTTCGACTGCGCCCCACCCGGGATCTTCTCCCAGCAGCTCGCCGGTCACATCTTCCGCCGCACCCAGGGCTACGTCGGCGACACCGCCCTCCTGCTCACCGAAGCCCTCCTCGCCGCCTTCGACGACGGATCCGACACCATCACCACCGCCCACCTGGATGCCGTCACCCTGTCGGCCCGAGCGGCCGCAGCCGAGATCAAGCTCCGCGCCCCCACCGCCCCTCCCTCGAAGCGGCGCAAAGTCAAGGTGGCCGTGTCATGACGCCGGTCGCGTGGCCCGTCCGCCCAGCGCCGCGCCCAGGGGAGCCCCTGACGTCGTATGCCGTGCGCCTGGCCGACGCCAACGGACTTCCCCGAGGGCATGGCCATCGACCGTCACCGCCGCGACATCGACGTCCCAGCTGACGAACTGCGACGCCGTCGCGGCCCTCGCCGGCCTCGACGCCGGTGCCGCGGCGCCGGCTGACGATGGACCGCTACCCGCCGACCGTCCGCGGGCGGGGCAAGACGCATCGGGGCGGGTGGCGTCTGCACTTCAGCGTGGAGTGGGTGTGCCCGCGCTGCACCGCCCTGACCGGTCGCCGCGAGCTGCTCTGGCAGACCGCCCTCTCGCCCGTATGCCGTGACTGCCGATCTGCTGTTGGTCCCGGCCGAGTCTCTGGCCGAGTCCGGCGACTGTGCCGTCGCCGCGGCTGGTGGACCTGGTCGGCGAGCTCACGTCGCTGGCTGAGGCGTCGGTCGTCGCATCAGTCGGCCCGTCTCCGGCTCGGGTGCCTTCCGGCGGGTGTGCGCCGTCGTGGCTCAGACCATCGACGACCAGTGGCCCGACCGCCCCAGCGGCCTGCCGGCGCTCGACGTGGCGGCGGCTCGCCGGTGGGGCGTCTTCCCCAGCCCCGACCCAGGGACAGTGGCCGTCATCCTGTCGGCGGCCGCACCCGCCCTGCACTCGGGCTACCACCGGGACCGCCTGCTGCGCGAAGGTGCACAACGTCGCCGCCGCGGGCACACCATGACGGTCCCGCCGCAGCACGTCCCCAACGCTGGCCGCTACCTGCCCAAACGGCCACCATCCGCCGCCGAAGACCGCGCCGATCCTGGCCGGCTTCAACCGCGACGACGCCCGCCGCCTCCAGTGGCTCATCACCCAGCTGACCCACCAGGTGAGGCGGCACGGCATACACCCCGACCACGTCCCCGCGCTGCTGCCCGCGCCCGGCGAGGACGGCCTGCCCGACCCGGCCGTGTGGCGCACCCGCTGGCACTGCGCGATCGCGCTGCACATGCTCCTCACCCACGTCCACGACGGCCCGACGTCCTCAGCCCGCGCCTGCCACGCCTTCGGCACCACCGACACCGACACCAGCCTGCTGCTGGACGGCATACGCCTCGGCCGCGGCATCCACGACCTCGACGCCGCCCGCCTCACCGACGCCGTCGACGCTCTCGTCGACGGCGGGCTGGTGGACTACCAGCGTCGCCGCGACACCCTGCGACCCATCACCCGCCTCCCGCGGCTGCCCCATCGCCGCCGACCGGCTACCCGACATCGACGGCCACCCCGGGCACGAGCTCGCGTTGGCGTGGGTCTGGACGCGGCTCACGCACGGGCCGGCGTTCACCAGCCCGCGCCCGTTCATCGCCGACCGACACGTGCGGGCCTTCGACGCCGCGATCGACCCCGAGACCCGCCTCGTCCTCGCCGAGACCGGGCAGCAGCTGCTCGCCGACGCCGACGTCATCACCATCCCCACCACCCAGGCCACCTGGGCCGCCGTCACGAGGAGATACGGATGACACCGCTCGACCATCCCGCCCTGGAGGACCTGCACCAGCGCACCACGGCCATGCTCACCGCGATCGACGACACCCCACTCGAGCGCATCGACCACGGCCACTACCAGCACTACTACGAAGAGCTCCGGCTCCTGGTCGAGGAATGGCTCACCGCCACCAGCGCCACACCCGTGGACCTGCCGGACCAGACCTGGGTCATCACCCGCCACGGGGTCGTGGTGGGCGTGTGCACGACCGCCACCGCCGCTGCCCTGACCGCTGGGATCCCTGATCTCGCGTTCACGCCCGATCAGTCTCTGCCCGTCCGCGATCGAGGACCTGCGCGCCCGCTGGTCCAACGACCCGCCGCCAGCGCTCAGGGCACGGGAGCGGTGATGCGCGGGATCAGCCGCGAGGTCCTCGCCCGCGACGCCGCCTGGTCCCTGGCCGACGGCGCCTGCAAAGACCTCACCATCGAGTGGGGCCGGTGGGAGAACACGTATGCCGCCGCCCTCACCCAGGCGGCTCGTCTCGCCGCCCTGGCCGCGCCGGCCGCTGTCTGCGCCGCCTGCCCGATCACCGTGGAGTGCGCCGACCTCGCCGAACTCTCCGGCTACACCGGCATCGCCGCCGGCGAGGGCTACCGCAACGGCCGCCCCGACCTCGCCCGCGCACCGGCGCCCCGAACAACGGAGGACCGCATGAGCACCTGGCACCTGCTACCCCAACCTATGTGCTGGCTCGGCCGACGGCGACCTACGCTGCGGGTCCTGCTGATCTGTCGACCCGAGCAGCCGCCGGTTCGTCGGCGCCGGCGTCGCCGAGTCCGAAGGGGACATCGAGAACGATCCTGCGACTGCGCCATCGTCGACGGGCACGGGCTGCCCGGCGCTCGTTCGACAGTTCGACCCAACCCCCTGTTCGACGACCTCACAGCGCTGCCATCACGCGGCTCCTTGCCGGGCACGGGTTCCGGCCCGGAGTCGAGGACGCCTGCCTCGACGAGACCTCGTCTGGGTCGCTCGACAGCGGCCACGCCGCCACTCAAGCAATGCCGCGAGCCAGCGAACCCGGCCACCATCGACGACGCTCGCCAACGCTCTCCACGACGGCTGGACCACGCGCCGGCACGGCACGCGGCGGGGCAATGAGACTCGCCGGCCAGGCGCTCGGTAGCCTTGACCGTTGACGCCCACCCTTGCGAGGGACCGGGAAGTGACCCCCAGGATCTCCTGCCGGACGACAGGGCCTGGGGGTCGCGCACACCACCCCCAGACGCGCCATGACCGCGGCCCTGCCCGTGTCGGTGACACCCCGCCCGGGTGAGTCGATCGAGTCCTGGCTCGAGCACCTCGCCGACGCCAACGGCCTCACCACCGCCCAGCTCCTCACCGCGACCGGCCGCGGACCGAGCCGGCACCCGCTACCTCACCCTCGCGCCGTCACCGGAGACGATCGCCCGGCTCGCGGCTCTCGCCCGCGTCGACGAACAGGACGTGTATGCCGCGACCCTCGCCGCGTTCGACGGCACCGCCCTCGACCTGACCGGCCTCGACCCGGCCGACCGGCACTCCTACCGGCAGGTCGCCGCCCGCGGCTGGGCACCCGCCCACGGCACCCAGATCTGCCCGGCATGCCTCGCCGAGGACGGCGCTTGGCAGGCCGCGTGGCGGCTCCTCATCGTCACCACCTGCACCCGACACCAGTCGCTGCTCGTCGCCCGGTGCCCCGTCGTGCCGGCGACCGTTCCGGGACCAGCGCCACTCCCACCTGCGCCGGGTCGGCGCCGCCACCGTGTGCGGGAACCCGCTCGGCGCCGGCCCCACCAAGCAGTGCCAGCACGACCTCACCACCATCCCGACGACACCCGCCAGCGAGGATGTCCTCGCCGCTGCAGGCCCGCGTCGACACCGCCCTCGCCGGACAGCAGGTGACCGTCCTCGGACAGGCCGCCAAGCCCGCGGCATACCTGACCGACCTGCGCCACCTCACCACGCTCCTGCTCCACCTCGCCGGGCAGCCCGGCGCCGCACAGCTGGCCCCCTGGGTGACCGACCTGGCCGAGGAAGCCGACGCGCGCAGCGGCGATCGCGGACCGCGATGGGGCCTGCGCCCACCCGAGCAGCCCGGCCTGCGCGCTGAAGCGTTGGCGACGGCGGACGGCATACTCACCGCCCCCGACGTCGACGCGGCTGCTGCCCGCGCTGACGCCGTGGACCGAGCTCACCCCGACCACCAACGACGGCCCACTCGGGTGGCTCGCCGACCGCACCGTCATGACCCCGACCCTGACCCGTCTGGTCATGGCCGCCCGCGCCCCGCACCGGCGCCTGTCCCACCACCTCGACAACCACCCTGGAGGGCGTATGCCGATCAACCTCACCCTCGTCCCTCAGGTCATCCCGCACGCCCAGTACCTCGAGCACCTCGACGGCGCGCTCCACCTCCAGCGAGGACACCGTCCGGTTGTTCGCGTCCCTGTCGCTGGCCCGGCTGCACCCGGACGTGACGTCGTGGGCCGCGGCCGCCGAAGCGCTGAACATGCCCGGCCCGATGGGTGTGCGCTGCGCCCGCGCCTGCTCAGCCACCATGCTCGTCAGCGCGGACGAGTGGAAGAGCCGGATCTGGCGGGCCGGTGAAGAGACCGAACGGCGGGACTACCGGGCCACCGAAGCCAAGATCCAGCACCGGCTCGGCATGACCCGCTGGTTCAACGAATGGGCCCGCCGCAACCGCCCGGACGCCCGCTACGGCGACCACGACCTCGCCCTCACCTGGCAGTGGGTCCACGTCGCCCACGCCCACCTCGACCTCTCACCCGTCTGGCGAGGGAAGAAGCCCGACCGCCAAGGACCGCGCCCGCTACCGCCGGTTCGCCGACTCCCTCGACGAGCACCAGCAGTTCGAACTCGCCTACGCACTGCACAAGCGGGCGTGACCTGTCAGCCACTTCGCGATCGGCGACGCCTCCGTCAGCGCGTCCACGAGCCGTTTCCACCAGGTCGATCGTGCTGGAGCGCGAACGGCTGCCGCTGCAGCCTGGTCTCGGACGATGGCCGCCCGCGTCGCCGCAACGCCGATCGGCGGTAGCCACTCGACCACGTCCCGAGTGATCAGGTAGTGCGATCGGCAGGGCGACTGGCCGTTCCCGACGGATGGTCGCAGTGTCACAGACCCGTCGAACGTGAGGGTCCAGCCGTCACTCGCGAGCGGGGTCACAGCCTTCGCTCCGCAGCCGCAGGCGCAGAGATGCACGGCGGTCGAGTACTCCATCGAGATGTAGAGACGTCCCTGCTCGAGTTCGCCGGGCACATACGTCACGTAGGTCGGCTCAAGTCTGCGCAGCCTCATGCTGCGCCGGCACCTTCGTCCGAGTCCGCGTGCTCGGAGGTCCGTGGGTACTTGTTGAGGGTCTCGTTGGTGTCGATGCGGTAGGTACTGTGGAGTTCGCCCTCGATGTCGGCGTAGAACTTCAGCCACTTCTTGAAGCGGATGACGGCCATCACGGCGGCAGCCATGTTGAGCTCGGCGACCTGGAGGTTCGTGTCGTACTCGGCGGCGTCACCGGCTACGACGGAGATGAGCCCACCGTGGGTCACGTGGTCGGTTGCACCCGGGAGCCCGGTGGTGACGCGAACCTGCCCGGCGATCCCGTTGTCGTCGTCGCTTACTCCGATGCCGGTGTCGATGAAGGGGACGCCGGCCGCGATGAGCGCGTTCACGATCGCCCACTTGTCGGGTCCGGAGTCCATCGCCAGGAACACGAAGTCAGCGTCGGCCAGCTCCGAGACATTGGCTGCGGTGACGTAGACGGCGTGGGGGTGGACGTTGCGGCGCATGCTGGCGTACGTGGCCGCGTAGTAGTCGACCTTCGCCATCCGCGCTTTCAGGTCATCGACGGACGCTGCGCCTGGTGCACGGAACGCGTTGTGCGTGCTGAAGGTGTCCCCGTCGTAGAGGTGGACGTTCCGGATCGGGGTCTTGGCGAGCAGGTCGAGAAGGTAGGCGCCGGTGCCACCGAGCCCGACGATCGCGACCTTTGACAGCTCATGCAGCTCGTTGCGTGCGGTGATGCCGGCACGGCTGGAGAAGGTGTCGAGGTAGACGAACACCCCGTCGTCTTCGTCCGTGGTGAAGGGCTTGCCCTGCAGGGGAGTCACGGTCGGATCTATCGCCTGAGCGGGCCCGAGCAGGATCGCGGCGTAGGTCGTGACCTTCTCGTGGAAGTCGACGTATCCGTCGGGCCGGGGCTTCTGGGAGAAGCCGACGGCGGGCGTGAGCTCGGGTCCGGCAGCCCACCCGGACGTCAGGCCGTCGTTGGCGAACCCGGGTGAGATCTCACCGCCGTCCCGGTTGCACGGAGCCGACCCGACGAACGCCATGACGTGATTGCTGGGCTTGGCGGTCCGATCGCCGGCCAGGTCCAGCGGACAGATGAACGAGCCCCACCGAACTTCCCGCGCGGAGTCGACGTACGCGATGTCGTCCACAACGAGGTAGCCGTTGACGATCCGGACCGTGTAGCCCTCGTCGACGAGGTGCTGCAGGTCGGGGCTGTTACGAACGAGTCGTGAGTCGGACATCGAAGCTCGTCCCCTTCTTCTTGACCTTGACGGACTCGCCGGCCACGAGCGTCCCGCTTCCTCCGCGGGACGCGACCGCGTTCTTGTAGGCGACGGTGAAGATCGCAGCCGGGTCGTGGCCCGGGAACGCCAGCGCGCCCAGGCTCTCGTAGCTGACGACCTCATCGTCGAGGGTGTGCGGCGTTCCGTTGATGACCACCGCGTAGGTCTTCTCGTGCACCTTGATGCTGGTGTTGTCGGACATGTTGGCTCCTGAGTGTCGATGTGGAGAACCGGCAGTTGCTCGGTGAACCTGATAGTAGCATAATGGTCTTCACCCAAGGGGTGAAGACCTGACATTGACTCAGCGTGTCGGAGGTTTGTCGGGCCGGACTGGCAGCATGGGTCGCCTAGGATCCGTCACGTGCGGGTCTTCATCTCTGGGGTGATGGAATGAGGTCACGTTGCGCGTCGAGTACCACGACGAGGTGCTGCGCCGGCTCGCCGAGGAGCTGGAGTACGCACCGAAAGGGTGGGACCCGACGGTCATCAGGTCGTATCGGAAGAAGGTCCAGCTCATCTCCGCGGCACGGGACGAGCGCGACCTGTACGAGATGCGCGGTCTGCGGATGGAGAAGCTGAAGGGCGACCGTGCGGGCCAGACGTCGATGCGTCTCAACGATCAGTTTCGGCTGATCCTCACCTTCAAGACCGAAGGGGACCGGGCAGCGGTCCTCCTCGAGGTGGTCGACTACCACTGAACATCGATAGAGAGATCGAGATGAACGTTGTACTAGCCGAGGTGTTCCCCGCAGGGGAGTTCCTCGCCGACGAGCTCGACGCTCGCGGCTGGACTCAGGCCGAGTTCGCCGCCATCCTCGACCGCCCAGCGCAGTTCGTCTCCGAGATCATCTCCGGCAAGAAGGAGATCACTCGCGAGTCCGCCGCGCAGATCGGCGCTGCCCTCGGGACCAGCGCCGAGATGTGGCTCAGCCTCCAGGACCAGTACCTCCTTTGGCTGCAGAAGCAAGATTCCAAGTCGCAGAGTGACCTTGACGATGTCCGTCGTCGTGCCCGGCTCAACGCCAAGGGCCCCATCCCGCTGCTCAGGAAGGCGGGCGTTCTCAAGGGCAAGTCGCTGGACGAGCTCGAGGATGAGGTCGTCCGATTCTTCGAGTTGAAGTCGCTCGATCACGAGCCGCGTCTTGCGGCCGCAGCCAAGCGCTCCAATCACGGCGAAGCCCTCTCCTCGCTCCAGACCTCTTGGCTGTACATGGTCCGTCACGCTGCGCGCAAGAAGGCGGTAACGGACAAGTACTCGCGGAAGGCTCTCGAAGCCGTCGGTGCGGCCCTACCGCGCATCCTCAAGGGCCCTGCGGACTTTGCCGGCCTCCCGGAGATGCTTGGCGGCGTGGGTGTCCGTCTGGTCTACGTCCCCGCACTCCCAGGCGCGAAGATCGACGGCTGCGCGATGATTGTCGACGAGACCCGCGTCATCGGCCTGTCTGGTCGAGGGAAGCGACTGGACAAGGTGCTTTTCGCCCTTGTCCACGAGATCGCGCACCTGACTCATGGTCACGTGAAGGACGACGCGCCGATCGTCGAGACGATCGACGTTGACGACGACCCCGATGACCACTCAGATGAGGCCGCTCAGGAACGCGAAGCCAACGAGACCGCCGCTGGGTGGGTCCTCCCCGGCGGCCTGCCGCAGCTTCCAGACCGACTGAGCGGACCCTGGGTCATCCACACCGCGGCAGATGCGGACCTAGCGCCAATCGTCCTCGTGGGCCACCTACAACATCTCAGGAAGCTCGACTGGCGAACCACCTTGGCGAAGGGCGCCCCGAATGTGGATGAGGTAATGGCTCGATGGTGACGAGCTGCCGTAGTGGATCCGGGGTATCTGGCGCTGCACCGATGGCGGCGCGAGGCTCCAGTTCGCGTCACGTGGCATCGTAGGTTCGGGCCATGGAGTCACGCGGTCGGGCGGCTATCACGTTCACCCTGAACGGCCGACGCTATGACCTCAGTCGTGAGGCAGTCGCGACTGAGCTGCTTGGCGTCGCGCCAGAGGCGATCCGAAAGCACGCAGTGCGAGTCAACAACATCTGGTTCCCGGTCATCCAGGCCTTCGAGTCGGCAACCGGCATCCCGCGCTCAGACTTCATCTCCCAAACCGCCCGCCGCCACCTTGCCGCACTCGGCTATGAGGTCTCCGGCGCCACCCAGCCGCACGGCAACACCATGCCCTCACCCGAGACCTCCGCGGGACCGCCCACGCACTCCAACAGGCCTGAGGTCGGTCCCGCGCCACCAGTGGGGGAATGGCACACCGAGGCGAACGTCCAGGCAGCCCTGGTTACAGCCCTTGCCGCCGATGGCTGGCGGATTCTGTCGGTGGCCAACACTGCGACCAAGGAGCACGGCATCGACGTGATCGCCTCCCGTGACGGGCAAACCGTGGGTGTCGAGGTCAAGGGTTTCCCCAGCCGCAACTACGCCGATCCCGCCCGTGCTGGCGAGGTCAAGCGCACTGCCCCGAGCACCCAAGCCGCCCACTGGTACTCCCAGGCCGTGCTCGCTGCCATGCGCCTGCGCGGCAAGGAACCGGCGTGGCGGGCCGTCATCGCGCTGCCCGGGTTCCCGCGATACCGCGACCTTTACGCGGAGACGACTGAATCGCTCGCCGCGGCGCAGATCGAGGTCTGGTGGGTGAACGAGACAGGCACAGTCCGGCACGCATGACGACGCCGCGCTGGTACGCCCGACCGGATGGCGCAGGCATCGATTTGCGGCGGGCGCCACGCCTGGCCAGCTGGAACAAGATCACCGACCCGGAGCAACTGCTGCTGCGGCACTACCTGGACGACACCGCTGAACTGCTCTCGCCCAGCATGGTGGACAGTGGTCCGTGGGCCCTCGTGCTGGACGTCGGACTGCCCCCAGGTCGTGACCTGCTCGACAGGGCCGACCTCGACAATTACGCCTACCCGCTGGCGACCAGGATGGGCGACGAGCGCCTGGTGTCGGTGTGGTGCACGAAACGCCACGCGGATACGTCCCGTGTTCATGTGGCGTCGGCGAACGAGACGGTTCCGCCCGATGGGGCCCACACGGTCCGGACCACGGCATCCACTCAAACGACGGCATACAAGGAGCAGATCCGCTCCGCTCTGGCCGGCGCCGCGCCGATCCCGCCGGGCCCCGTCGAACTCCAGGTCGCCTTCGTGGTCGGTCCTGGCCGCAACTGGACCAATCTCTGGAAGCCCACCATCGACGCCCTCGACCCGTTGCTCGACCGCACCCGCCCGGACCGGGACTGGCATCCCCTCGACGGACGAATAACCGAGCTCGCACTCCACGTCCACGTCGATCTTGCGCTCCAGCACGACGTTGTGGCGAGCATCATCGCCGCACCCGCAAGGACGGAGACAATCGGGCCATGACCCTCACGCTCGCCCAGATCATGGCCAGCGCCGACATCGACCCCGCCGCCACGCTGGTGATCAGGCACGCCTACGTCCGCGAGCACGACGACGGCAGCGTCGGAATCCACGGCGACTCCACCACGGCCGAGATCCTGGCCTACACTCGCGTGCAGTCGGCCAGCACCCGGACGTTCCCCGCGAATCCGCCCAGCACGTGGATCGTGTTTCTCCCCGAGGGCGGCGACCGCGCCCGACTGTGGGCCGTGCTGACCAACCACGGCGAGGTCGCCCACGACGGCCAACTACGGACCTTCGACCTAGAGCCGACCGAACTACTGGCCGACCTGCGCCACCGCTTGGTGATCGGCTGGCGATCACCGCGGACCTGGCGCCTCAACGCGACCACCGCGGCCGGCTATCCGGTGATGGAGATCGCCGACGCCCAGCCCGTCCGGTTCCCTGGCTTCGACGCCCTCACCCTGGACTACCCCCAACTGCAGGCCGTGATCCGGGAGCACCGGTACGCGGCCTGGCGCACCGCCCTGTCATCGGTGATCGGCATCTACCTGATCACCGACACCCGCGACGGACGTCAGTACGTCGGCAAGGCCGACGGCGCCGAGACCATCTTGCAGCGGTGGGCCGCCTACGCCACCAACGGCCACGGCGGCAACGTCGAACTACGCAACCTGAACCCGGCCACGTTCCGACTCTCGGTCCTGCGGGTATTCGACCCGGCCACGCCCACCGCAGAGATCGACGCCGCGGAAAGTCACTACAAGCACGCCCTCGACTCACGCCGGCACGGTCTCAACCGCATACAAGTTCTCCGTCCTCACCGGGCCTGATGAGGGATCGAACGACGTCGATGTCACCGGCGACCATCGGTCGACCCGCTGCCCACGCCTCAACGGTCGTGATGCCGAACGACTCCTCCCGCGACGGAGACGCAACCACGTCACAGGCTTCATAGAGCAGGCTGCTTCTCTGCTTCGTCGAACGCCCCGAGGTACACGAGGCGGTCACCGGCCACTGTGGCGCGTCTGCTCCAGCAACTCGTCGAACGCGCTCCAGCCGGCCCTACCGCCGGCGAGCAGGAGGTTGACCTCGGGATGCCGTTCCCACAGCAACTCCATGGCCTTGCAAGAGCGTGCGCGATTCCCTTGTAGCCGGCCATCCTCCCGATGTACCCCACGGTCAGACGCTCGGGCAGCCCGTAGCTGGGAGCGCGCCGATGTCGGCGACGCCACTCAGTCCCGTCCCCGCACCTCACAGCCTGGAGGGATCAGCCTCGCACGCCTTCGCCCATCGACGCCGTTCGCAACCAACCAGCGGCGTTCGAACTCGGTGAGGCCGACAACACAGGCTGCACGCCGTAGGGCCCGGAGCACCGACGGCCTCGGATCCGAGGCGCTCAGATGCAACAGCGGCAGGTACACGGCACGTTGCGTTGCCACGTCGGGTGCATGAGATCCACCATTGGGATGATCAGGTACGTGAGCCGCCACTCCCACCACGACGTCATCGTCTCTCGCTGCTCTCCTGATCTCCAGCGCCAGACCAAGCCCGATCGGGCCCGCAGCGAGTGGAGCGGTCCAGGCCAGGATGACGACGAGCACGCAAGCGGCCCAGCAACCTTCCGCAGCGATCCGGACAACTCGGTGAGCGCGTCTGTGCAACCGGACGGCGCTTCACCATGACGCCGTTCAGAGCGCTCGTCCCCTACCGAGGTGATTCCGGGGTCTCGCGCGGACCGGGCGACAGCACAGCATCGGTCGTCACGACAGTCACCGAGTGACCGAGCCCAGCGAGACCCTCGGCAATGTGCTGCACCAGCACCTGGGAACCCCCGAGCGACGGTGCGTAGTTGGCAACGACGAAGGTGACCCTCACCGACGACCCGCGCCGACCGTCCAGTCCGCTGGTGGTAGTCCGGCGGCTCGATCCACTATCCATCCGGGCAAAGAATGCCAGGTCATCAAGGCGTATGATCAATCAGTCCACTGCAACGGCGTGCGAGGCTCCGCAGATCGAGTGTCATCTGCCGCTCGGCGGGGTCCGCCTCGGCGGCCACCTCCGGGCTCATCGCCGGCACGTCGACCCAGCAGATCAGCGGGTGCTCGGACATCGTCGGCCTGCTCGTCGGGTGAGAACAGCACCTCGTGCAGCTTCTCGCCGGGCCGCAGCCCGGTGTAGACGATCTCGATCCGCTTGCCGGACTCGTTGACCAGGCGATCGGGCCAGGTCCGAGATCTTGACCGGCTCGCCCATGTCGAGCACCAGCACCTTGCCGTCGTGCGAGTCGAGCGCGCCGGCCTGGATCACCAGCTCGCACGCCTCGGGGATCGTCATGAAGAAGCGGGTCACCTCGGGGTGGGTGACCGTGACCGGACCGCCCTGCGCGATCTGCTCACGGAACAGCGGCAGGACCGAGCCGCGGCTGCCGAGCACGTTGCCGAACCGCACGCTCAGGTAGGTGCCGTCCTGGGTCTTGCCGGCGAACGACGTGAGCTGCTCGGCGATGCGCTTGGTGCGCCCGAGCACCGAGCGTGGCATCCGCCGCCTTGTCGGTCGAGATGTTGACGAACCGCTCGACGTCGAACTTGCCGGCGACGTCGAGCAGGTTCTGGGTGCCCCACACGTTGGTCTTCCAGCCCTCGTCCGGGTGCATCTCGAGCAGCGGCAGGTGCTTGAGCGCCGCGGCGTGGAACACGACCTCGGGGCGGTGCTCGTCGAACACCTCGGCCATGCGGTCCGCGTCACGGATGCAGGCGACGACCAGGTCGCGGCTGTCGAGCAGGCCACGGCCCTCGATCGACAGCTGCACGGCCTGCAGCGCCGACTCGTCACGGTCGAGCATGACCAGCGACGCCGGGCGCGAAACGGTGGATCTGGCGGCACAGCTCGGAGCCGATCGAACCGCCGGCGCCGGTCACCAGCACCCGCTTGCCGGTCAGGTAGCCGGCGACGGAGTCGATGTCCAGGCTCAGCTCACGTCGGCCCAGCAGGTCGGCCTCGGTCAGCGGACGGATGTCGGCCACGCTCACACCGCCGCCGAGCAGCTCGCCGACCGGCGGCAGGATCAACGTCGTCGAGCCCGAGCGCATCGGCACGAGCGGCCACGTCACGGATCATCTCGCCGTCCGCCGAGGGGATGGCGATCACCAGCGTCGAAGCACCGGTGCGCTCCGACCACGGCCTTGAGCTGTGTGCGATCACCCATCACCGGCACACCCTTGACCCGCAGCTTCCGCAGCCCCGGGTTGTCGTCGATGATCGCGACCGGGTCGAACGGCCCGGACTTGAGCATCGCTGTCACGATCTGCAGACCGCCCTCGCCCGCACCCATGACGATGATCGGCTCACGCCCGTCGTTGTGGGCGCGGGTCCAACGCTCGAGCAGCATGCGCCACACGAGGCGACCGCCGCACATGACCGCCAAAGCCAGGAAGCCGGCGACGATCGACGCGCTGACCGGCACCGCGTGGTCGAGCACCGGCGACACGTTGAGCACGGTCGACGATTGCTGTGACAGCAACCGTGGCACGCACGGTCGCTGAGCATCTCCTCGAAGGTGCCGTAACGCCAACGGTGCACGTACAGGCCCGAGGCGGCTGCCGATCCCGACCTGCAGCACTGCGGCGACCCCTGCCGATCAGCAACACGCCGCCGATGTCGACCTGGGACATCTGCATCTCGAAGCGCAGGAACGTCGCCAACCACATGCCGCGACCAGCCATGCGGTCGAATCGAAAGCCGCCTGAAGCGCGAAGCGGTACCGCGGAAAATGTTGTGTCATGTCAACTCGTCCCAGCGGCCTGCCGGCCAAGCTGGCGCCGCTCCCGCGAGCGGCGCCCCAGCGAATCTGTCTGCGAAATTAGAACATCGTTCAGATCGAACGACAAGAGGGCCGTGACCGATCTTCAGTGGGTGATCTCGCCCACCACTACCCAGTAGGAGCCCGAGATCACCCAGGGTCAGTGAGTCGCCACCGATCGAGGGGTCCGGTTGACTCCATACCGAACACCGCTCAAACTCGTCCGGTCGCTCGAACGCAGGGGCACTAGCCAGGAACGGGGCAAGAAACGGTGAGTGAGCACGCAAGGCGAGCTGTGGTGATCGGGCAGGGCTACGTCGGGCTGCCCGTCGCCGGTCCGAGCGGTGCTCGCCGGCTACGACGTGATCGGCTTCGAGGTCGACCCGGCCAAGGTCGAGGCGCTCAACGCCGGGCGGTCCCACGTCGAGGACATCACCGCCGAGGCAGCTGCGCCGACGTCGCTCGCCACCGGCCGCTACCGGGCCACCGCATGACCCGGCCGACCTGGCCGGGTTCGACGTCGCCGTCATCTCGGTGCCCACCCCGATGGGCGAAGGCGTGCCGGACCTGTCCTACATCGAGTCCGCGGCGGCGCACCCTGGCGCCGCACGTGACGCCCGGCGCGACGGTGATCCTGGAGTCGACGACCTATCCCGGGCACGACCGAGGAGCTCGTCGCCCCGATCCTGGAGGCCGGCTCCGGGCTTGCGGGCCGGCGCCGACTTCCACCTGGGCTACAGCCCCGAGCGCATCGACCCCGGCAACGCCGACCTGGCGCCTGGAGAACACGCCCAAGGTCGTCTCCGGCGTCGACGCCGCCTCGCTCGCCGCGGTGCAGGGCTTCTTCGACGACATCGTCGAGACCACCGTTGCCGGTGTCGCGGCACCCGAGAGGCCGAGCTGACCAAGCTGCTCGAGAACACGTTCCGCCACGTCAACATCGCCCTGGTCAACGAGCTGGCGATGTTCGCCCGCGACCTGGGCATCGACGTGTGGGAGGCGATCGACGCCGCCTCGACCAAGCCGTTCGGCTACATGCGCTTCACCCCCGGCCCCGGAGTCGGCGGCCACTGCCTGCCGATCGACCCGTCGTACCTGTCGTGGCAGGTCGAACGCTCGCTCGGCCAGACGTTCCGGTTCGTCGAGCTGGCCAACGACGTCAACGAGCACATGCCCGACTACGTCGTGCGCCGCGTGCAGGCGCTGCTCAACGACCAGCGCAAGGCGGTGCAAGGGCTCGACCGGTGCTCGTGTACGGACTGGCCTACAAGGCCAACACCTCGCGACGCCCGTGAGACGCCGTCGCGGCCGATCGTCGACCAGCTGCTGCGGCTTGGGCGCCGAGGTGCGCGCTGGTCGACCCGCACGTGGCCGGCCGCGCAGTTCCCCGACGAGGCGACAGCCGTGTCGACGGCTCCGCCGATGACCTGGCCGACGCCGACCTGGTGCTCTACCTGGTCGACCACGACGACTTCGACCGCGACGGCGATCGCGGCGTCGGGGGTCCCGGTGCTCGACTGCCGCCGGGCGCTGTCAGGTGACTCGGATGTCCAGCACCTGTGAACGCCTGCTGAAGGTTCGGGCGTAGCCGCATCTGCCCGGCCGTCGCTCCGGTGCGCCAAGTTCTCGGCCACCACCCATTCCGCGCGCCCGACCCGACCCCGAACCCCGACCTCCGACCTCCAGAAGCCTTCTCGGCACGTTTCCCGACCCCAGTCGCCTTCTCGGCACGTTCTCGGGTCGATTATCGACCCGAAACGTGCCGAGTTCGGGCGGGGAGGCCGAGTATGGGCGGGGCGGGGAGGCCGAGTTCGGGCGGGGAGGCCGAGCTCGGGCGGGGGCGTCGGGCGTAGGCCGAGTACGGGCGGGGTGGGCGTGCCGAGTACGGGCAGGGCGGGGCGGGTCCCCCGAGCGCCAGGCGGCCCGGGGCAGGGCCGCCTGGCTTGGGGTTTGGGGGGGTTACTGGAGGCGGGTGCCCCAGTTCTGGCTGGACGAGCCGTTGCAGGCGCCCAGTCGTAGCTGCCCTCCGGCGGTGTCGGCCGACTGGAGGCACAGCCCGGCCACGTCGTTGATCAGCTGCGTTCCCGACACACGCCAGCGCTGGTTGGGCTGGCCGTGGCAGTCATACAGGATCACCGCGGCTCCCGTGGCGCCGGTTCCGGCGTCGAGGCACTTGCCGTGGTCGCCTGCGTCGATGCGGGAGATCACCAGCCCTCCCGGGTCCAGGCGCCACCCCTGACCGGTGGCCGCATACGACTCGCAGGTCACGTCACGGACGACCGCTCCGTTCGAGGAGCTGTTGTCGGTCACCTCGGCGCACCGGTTGGTCGGTGCGTTGCGGAGCTGGCTCCACGCCCACGGAGTGGCCGGTTCGACGGCGATGCGCTGAGCCGGGTCCGAAGGATCGCACGCCACCAGGTTCATCAACGCGCGCCGGCAACTGGTCGTTGTTCTTCACCGCCAGACAGGTGTTGCGGTAGGTGTTGACGAGCTGGGTGCCCGTCCACTCCCGATCGCTGCCACGGCACGTCGGCGCAGTTCCAGATCAGCACCTCGGCACCGGCGTTACCGCCGTTGCCGTCAAGGCAACGGTCACTGCCCCGGTTGACCACGAAGCCCTGGGGATCCAGGAACCAGCCCTGATCCGGAGCGTTGGTGCACATCCAGCTGTTCAGCCTGGTGCCGTTGTCGGTGTCGGCGTCCATGACCCCGGCGCACCGGTCCATGGCGGTGTTGCGGATCCGCTGGTAGTTCCCCGGGGCAAGCGGCTCGAGCGTCCATTAGCGATTCGAGCAGTGCGCTGCCCGCCTGGCCGTGGACGTGTGAGCCCCTCTGAAGCATGTTCAGGAGAATACACCGAACTCGGTTCACAATTAAGGGCGGGATTTTCCGGCTCTCCTGCTCGGTACGCTGGCATGACCGTGGCCGCAGTCCCGCGCCACACTGCGAGAGGCGCTACATGAAGGTCGTGGTCACCGGCGGAGCCGGGTTCATCGGAGCCAACCTGTGCAGGCACGCTGGCGGCACATGACGCCGTCGAGCGAGGTCGTCGCGTTCGACGACCTCTCCACCGGGTTCCGCTCGAACCTCGACGGCGTCGACGCGACCCTCGTCGAAGGCGACGATCCTCGACCGCGACGCCATCGACGCAGCTGTCGACGGTGCCGCCGCGGTCGTGCACCTCGGCGCACGACCCTCGGTCCCCCGCTCGATCGCCGATCCCGGTCGCGTCGCACGACGCCAACGCCACCGGCACGCTCAACGTGCTCGAGGCCGCCCGCACGCGCCGGCGACGCACATGTGATCGTCGCCTCGTCGTCGTCGGTCTACGGCTCCAACCCGATCCTGCCCAAGCACGAGGACCTGGCCACCCGCCCGATGAGCCCCTACGCGGCATCGAAGCTGGCCACCGAGTCCTACGCGCTGGCCTGGCAGCGCAGCTACGGCATGCCGACGCTCGCGTTCCGGTTCTTCAACGTGTTCGGCCCGCTGCAGGCCGCCGGCCACGCCTACGCAGCCGTGGTCCCGGCGTTCGTCGACGCGGCGCTGCGCGGGCGAGCCGCTGCAGGTGCACGGCGACGGCACCCAGTCGCGTGACTTCACCTACGTCGACACCGTCTGCGCGGTGATCACCGACGCCGTCGTGCGCCGGGTGTCGAGCCCGGACCCGGTGAACCTCGCCTTCGGCTCGCGCACCAACCTGCTCGAGGTCATCGCGCTGCTCGAGGAACTGCTCGGGCCACCCCGTCGAGGTCGAGCACACCGCGCCGCGGGTCGGCGACGTGCCGCACTCGCAGGCGGCGAACGATCGACTGCATGGCACTGTTCCCCGACGTCGAGCCGGTCGACCTGCGCACCGGGCTGACTGCGACGATCGACTGGTTCCGCTCGAACTCAACCACTCCCCAGGTCTGAGCCGCGATCACTCCAGCGCGCGCTCACCGTCGCGCTGATCGCCGCCAACAGGGCCAGGCTCACCGCCGCGGCGACCCACGCGGGCAGGTAGCGACCAGCGCATCACCGCGCGGGGTACGACCAACACGACCACCACGTGGGCCGACGCGAGGGTCCACCAGGCGCGCCCGGCGAGCGGCCGACCGAAGCCGAGCACCAGTGGTGCAACCGCGACCGCCCCGACGGCACAGACCGAGGCCAGCGCCGATCCCCAGCCGGCCGAGCCGACCCACACCGACCCGACCAACGCGACGACCAAGGCCGCTGTTCCCACACGCCCGATCGGACTGCCGAGCGTGCCGTGGCCGAGCGTGCGTGGCCGAGCGTGGCGTGGCCGAGCGTGCCGTGGCCGAGCGTGCGGCCGAGCGCCTGTGTGAGCACGACCGGGGCGAGCACTGCTGCGACGGCCAGCGGAGCCTCGGTGTCGGGCACCGCCGCCCAGATCCCCACCGCGCCGACCGCGGCGAGCGCGCCGGCCCACGACCCTAAGGGGTGCTGGTAGTCGGGCCTGGCGTCGTCGGCCGGCACGACCAGCACGGCCGCGGCGAGCCACCACGGCCACGCTCGCGGGCTCCCCCACCCCCCGACCATCGCCGCAACCAGCCCTGCCACCGCCAACGCCCGACGGGACACGCCCTGGGGCGCCCACCGTGTCAAGAGCGAGACGACCAGTCCGAGGCCGAAAGCAAGGGCCCCGAATGCCAAGTGGTATCGATCGACCCAGTTCATGGGCCCGCCGGCTCCCGGTGCACCCGCACAGCTCAGCAGGCGGACATGCCCGACCGCCACCGAACCCAGAACCCGTCTCCGCCTGGACTCGGTACGCTCATCCGTCGTGGAACATGAGCGTCCGTACCGAGGCAAGCGACTCGTCGACCTGAGCGTCCTGGCGTTCGTCGCGGTACCGGCGCTGGTGGTCGGTGCGCTCTGCGCCGCAGCGGTCCGGCTGACGTCGCCCGGCCCGGTGTTCTTCCGCCAGGAGCGGGTCGGCATGGGGGGCCGGCCGTTCATGGTCTGGAAGTTCCGCACCATGGTGCACGGCGACAACCCGATGATGCCCGACCCTGATCGCATCACCCGGGTCGGCGCCGTCCTGCGTCGCCTGTCGCTCGACGAGCTGCCCCAGTTGCTGAACGTCGCCACGGGCGAGATGAGCATCGTCGGTCCGCGCCCGACGCTCGCCTACCAGGTCGAACGCTACGACGACCATCAGCGTCGCCGCCTTGCGGTACGACCGGGGCTGACGGGGCTGGCGCAGGTCAACGGCCGCAACTCGTTGCCGTGGTCCGAGCGCATCGACCTGGACGTCACCTACGTCGGGACCCAGTCCCCGATCGAGGATCTCCGACTGATCGCCCGGACCGTGTCGACGATCCTGACCGGTGACGGGGTCGAGGGGCACCCCACCGACGATCCGCTCGCCGTCGTCGACGATGGGCGCGCGGGTCGACGGGGTCGACGGTGTCAGCGGGACCGATGGGTCGCGGGTCGACGAGGTCGGCAGCATGGGCGACCGAGGATGACGACCGATCTCGTCATCGTCGGCGCCGGAGGCCACGGCCGCGAGCTGTTCGACACGATCGCCGCGATCAACTCGGTCGAACCGACCTGGAACGTGCTGGGCTTCGCCGACGACGACCCACAGCACGACGACCGGACTCGACACGTCTCGACACGGAGGTGCTGGGCGACGTCGACTGGCTCGAGCAGGCTGCACACCCGTTCGCGCTCGGCATCGGGACTGCGTCGGTACGCCGGGCGCTATCGCTCCGACTCACGTCGGCGGGCTCCGCACCCCGTCGTTTCGTGCACCCCGGAGCGCATCTGGGCAGCGACGTCCGGCTCGGCGACGGCGTCGTCGTATTCGACCGTACGACGATCACCACGAACGTCGAGATCGGCGCGCACACGCACCTGAACGTGGGGTGCGCGGTGCAGCACGACACGGTCATCGGCGATTTCGTGCAGATGAGCCCGGGGGTGTTCGTCAACGGCGACTGCCTGATCGGCTCCGACGTGTTCCTCGGCACCGGCGCGATCGTCACCCGCGGGCGAACCGTCGGTGCCGGAGCTCGCATCGGTGCCGGGGCGGTCGTGCTCGACGACGTCGAACCCGGCGTCACGGTCGTCGGGGCACCGGCGCGCCCACGGCCGTGAGCGCGTCGATCCTGTTCGTTTGCACGGCGAACCGTGTGCGCTCCCCGCTCGCCGCTGCGGTGGCGAGTCGAGTTGTCGCAGAGTCCGGACTGCCGATCTCGATCTCATCGGCCGGGCTCATGGCCGGCGGGTTCCCCGCGGATCCAGACATGGCCCACGTCGCACGTAAGCGTGGATACGACCTGTCGGGACACGTCAGTCGGCAGGTCGACGCAGCGATGCTCGAACACTCCGACCTGATCATCGCCATGACCGGCGCCCACGTCGTCGACCTGGTCGGCATGGCTCTCGGCACGACCCGCCGCATCCTCACGCTCCGCGAGGCCGGGGCCGCCGCGGCGCTCGCCGCGCCCACCGACTGGGATCCGACGTCGCTGCGGGCATGGGCCCTTGCGCCGACCGATCGGCCACTAGGCGAGCTGCTGGGCGGACGCCACGACACCGCGGACCCGATGGGACGGTCGATGCGCCGCTACAGGGCCGCCGCGGACGAGATCGAACAGCTCACCACCGCGCTGCTCACCCCGCACCCCTGAGCAGCTCGACCTACTCACGGATTCGCCCAGCCTCGGCACGTTCTCCACTCGTTCTCGGCACGGTGCCCACTCGTTCTCGGCACGGTGCCCACTCGTTCTCGGCACGTTTCAGGTCGATAGTCGACACCAGGCGTGCCGAGTTGGGCGCGCGGAGGTGCCAAGTTGGGCGCGCGGAGGTGCCGAGTTGGGCGCGCGGAGGTGCCGAGTTGGGCGCGCGGAGGGTGCCGACGCGGGTTGGCGGGGCTCGACGGGGGTCGACGGGTGTGTGGTCCCCGCTGACAAGCTGCCCCGTCGGCTGTGTCGTGGCGGGATGGATACAGAGCTTTCCACCATCGCCGAGGGGATCGCACGCAAGCAGATGGGCCTTGTCGCCAGGTTCCAGATCACCGGGCACCCGAGAGCTGCCAGCTTCGTCAACTCCCAGCTACGTACCCGGCGCTGGCACGAGGTGGCGCCGGGCGTCTACTCGCACCCGGGGTACCCGGACAGCTGGAAACGTGCGCTGTGGATCAGCTACCTGCACGCCGGTTCCAGCGCCGTCGTCAGCCACCAGTCGGCGGGCCGTCTCCTGCGCCTGACCGGGGTCGAGCGGACACTGAGCCTGATGGTCGAACGCGACCACCGCCACGTGCGGAACCGCCGAGGAAGCGCGCGCCTGCACCGGCTCGTCGACGTGGCGCCGAGCGACGTCACGATGATGTCCGGCATGCGGGCCACGACCGCTCCCCGGACTCTCGTCGATCTGGCCACAGTCGTGAGCCGCCAAGCCCTGTTGCACGCCACAGAGGATGCGATCACCCGCGGGCTCACGACCGTCGCCGCGACCGGTGCCGTGCTCGAGCGGGTGCGGCGCCGAGGCAAGCCCGGGGTCGCCAAGATGTGCTCCGTCCTCGACCAGCTGGGTCCAGGCGCCGCCGTCGCCGCGTCGAAGCTCGACAAGGCCCTCACCCACGTGATCAACCTCTCGGGGCTGCCCACACCGATCGCGGAGCACCCGTTGCCCACGGTGCAGTGTCTCGACGGCCTCGTCGACCGCTACCTACCAGAGGCACTCCTGATCGTCGAGGCCGACGGCCGCAAGTGGCATGAACGGCGGCGCAACATGGCCCGCGACCGCGAACGTGACGTGGAGGCGGCACGGACAGGGCATCAGACGGTCCGGTTCATGTGGGAGAACCTCGTCTCGGACCCGGTCGGCTCGGCTGCGGCCCTGGTCGAGATCCACGAGATCCGCCTGGCCCAGCTGGGCCGCAATGGACGCGACTCACGTCGATAGCGGCGAGCTCGGCACGTCTCACGTCACTCTCGGCGAACTCGGCACGTCTCACGTCGATTGTCGACCCCAAGCGTGCCGAGTTCGGCGCGAGTGCCCTGCCTAGAGCCCTTCGCAGATCCCTTCACCGGTGATCACCACGCCGGAGGCGCTGGAGCTCACGGTGAAGTTGGGCACCGGTTCACTCAGCATCCCGCTGCCGACCAGCTGCTGCTGGTCGACAGGCGCTGAACCGTACGAGATCTCGTACGCCTGCGCGGCGACCTCGAGCACCCCACGATTGACCTGACAGACGGTGGCGTTCGACGACTCGCCGATGCTCGACAGCCCCCCACCGCCGTCCCCTCCCTCGGAACCCTGGCCAGGCACGGCCGTCTGGCCAGGCACTGTCGTGGTGAGCTCGGCCGGTAGGGACCCTCCGATGACATCGGCGGCGTCGTCCGTGCCGGACAGGACCCTGTTGGCGAGTATCGCCATGATCGCGAACAGTGATCAGCAGGCCGAGCAGGCCCAGTCCGCCGACCAGAGCGAAGCTCGGCGCGCGCCGGCCCATGGACGCGGGCTTGACGCGCTTCGGTTCCCGGGCGCCGCCACCACCAGATCCGCCGCCGCCACCACTACCGCCGCTGTAGCCCCCAGCCGGTGACTGATACTGCGTCGGGGGAGCCGGAGGGGGAGGGGGTGGCGGTGGTGTTGGGTCGCCGCCGTCTGGTCGGATCGGTGCCCATCCCCCCGGAGGCGGTTGCCCTGGATCGCTCACACCACGACTGTACCGGCGGCCAACCGGATTTCTGGACCGGGCGCTCAGCGGGCGCGGCGTCGGCCGCCGCGTCGCGACGAATCGTCCCGGCTCGCTCGTTCGACCAGCCACGGATCGAGCCCCCCGAAGGCCTTCTCGGTCGAGCGCACGGCGGCCAGGACACCACGGATCGCACCCCAGCGCTCGGCTGCTTCCATTGCCGATGCGGCGAGTCTCTGGTCGTCGGGAGCGCTGATTGCCACCGAACGAAGCAGATCCCGGTAGGTCGGCCCGGTCGGACCTGTCGACCCAGCCGACCCGGTCGAGCCGGTCGAGCCGGTCGACCCAGCCGACCCAGCCGACCCAGCCGACCCAGCCGACCCAGCCGATCCGGTCGACCCAGTCGAGCCGGTCGTACCTGCATCAGCGAGCGCCGCCGCGTGCACGAACCTGTCCTCGGGGTGCAGCCCCGGGTACCAGCGATCCCCTATCCGCACCGGCGCGGCCCTGTTCACCAGGTCGTCATGGTCGACGAGCTCGCCGAACGGCCCGGCAGCCAGCTGACGGTGCAGCGCCACGGCGACCACGCCGTCGGGGCTGCGCCACAGCTCCACCCGACCGTCGGTCGGGTCACGAAGCGTGTCGGTCGGCGTCGGCGCAGTGAAACCTGCCGCCGGCAGCAGCTCACGGAGACGTTCCAGGTGCTCGGGCTCCACGAGCAGGTCGACCCGATCGCTGCTGAACAACCATTCCGGGAACAACGTGTCGTGGGCCAGGAGCATGTCGCCGACGACGACCGGTAGCGCTTCGTCGGCGACGCCGGCGGCCTCGAGCAGATCCATGACCGCGGCCAGCACCGTCACCGAGTCGGTGGTCGACGGGAACTCAACGGCGAGGGACTCAACGGCGAGGGACTGCTCCAGCGCCCAGCGGGTCAGACCGCCCGGCTCGTCGGGAACCTCGGTCGCGGCGACCCGGTCGACTGTCCGAGCGACCGGGTCGATCACCACTCCCCCGGCGTCGGCGGCTCCCCGAGCGGTCGGCCCGGGGTGCACGCGGACCAGCCGAGCGGAGGGTTCCGCCGACCCCGGCGCCCTGTCCACGGTGACGAGTCTGCGCCGGTCCGGAGCCCTCAGACCCGCCACGAACTGGGCGGCCTGGGCCGGGCTGGCCTGCACCAGTTCCCAGACGTCGGCCGCCGACAGGGCGCTGGCCGCCATCGTCGCGGTGAGCGCCTCGGCGTGCTCCGCGTCGACCAGGATCCGGGCCAGGCGCTCCAGAGCGTCGAGAGGCTCCAACTGCATCGCCCAGACCGCCGAGGACGGGTCCCTGCGCAGGTGCACCACCACGTCGACGGTCGACTGTGGCACCGTTCTGGTCGACCCGACGGCCGCCGGAACCACCAGCGCTGCAACTGTTCGTGTCCCCGGGCGGAGCACGACCCGTTCGACACCCACCAGAGCGGCGCCGGCGGCGAGCAGCTCGTCGAGCACGGCCACCCGATCCGTCGGATCGTCAGCCACGATCACGACACCGACAGGACCGTCGACTCCGTCCAACTCGACACAGCTGGCGGACAGGGCGAGCCGGTTCGGCCAGTCCGCGACGACCAGGTCGTTCAGGAGTGCAGACAGCACAGGGACAGGGTCGTCGCCCGCTTCGACCCGGGCGAGCTCACGCTGGTCAGGACCGGTGACGACCAGCGTTGCGCCATCGAGGCCGTGCACTCGTCGTTCGGCGGACCCGCGGGCCACCTTCAGCCGAACGGCGCCGTCGACGACGCCGCCCGTGGAGATCGAGAGGTGCTCGAACGGCGCGAGCAGCTCCTCGTCGAACTCGCCCCGGAGCTCGACAATCACTCCAGCCAGGTCGAGCCTGACCCGAGGTGCTGTGAGCAGCGCCGAACGCTGCTCGTCGGCGGCTTCGGCCCACTGGTCCCACTCGTCCCAGTCGTCTCCGGGGCCGAGCGCCATCACGTCGTCGAACTCACCCATCGGCGTTCACCGCATCCAAGGTTACGGGTGCCGGCCCCGCATCGGAAACGCCACGAGGAGCGACTCAGGCAACGCACGGCCGGGATGGTGGGCGAGGCGTGCGCCCGCCATCCCGTGTTGCGTGCCGTGGGTACTTCGGAATGTTCCCCATCCGGGAGGCCGGGGCCGGCCTGAGGGGATCGGGCCGGATTCCTCCCGGGGCGCTTTCCCTTCGGTCCCAGCATCGGACCCTAGGACCTATTGATTCGCCCAACAACCATCGTTTCGTACCATTTTGGCGGGGTCTTGGAGCGGGGGTTTGGAGCGGGGGTGTCTGGTGTTCGGCGCGCCGCCGCGTTGCAACGAAACGACCCCGGACAGGACCGGACCGGACCGGCTGGCGAGCAGCGCGCCGCGTTGCAACGAAAGCAGCCTACTGGCGGTCGAGCAATTCGTCGCAACGCGGCGCGATTCCCGACACCGCGCTCACTGGCCGGCCACCGGCCAGCCACAAACCCACCGCCAACTCAAGGCACCGCCACGGCGAACCGGTTCGCGGGTCAGTTGCCGAACGCGACGAGCTGGGCGACTGCGTCGCCGGCCACATCGGTCGCCGCGTCGGGCAGGATGCCCAGCCACAGCGTCCCGAGCACTGCCAACCCCAACGCGATCGCCGCACCCGCAGGCATGCGCACCGCGGGACCTTCGAGCTCCGCTTCGGCGCCGCCGTACTCGTTGCCGTCGAAGTACATCGCCACGATGATCCGCAGGTACAGGAACGCACCGATCACCGCCGACACCATCGCGATCACCGCCAGCACGTACTGCCCCTGATCGACCGCCGCGTTGATCACGTAGAACTTCGCCAGGAAGCCACCGGTAAAGGGCACACCGGCCTGGGCCAGCAGGAACACCGTGAACAACAGCGCTGTGCCGGGATGCTTGGCGGCCAGACCCTTGTAGTCGGCCAGGCTGTGGAGCCCGTCGCCACCTCGGCCCAACACGGTGACCACGCCGAAGCTGCCGACCACCATGAACGTGTAGGCCAGCAGGTAGAACAGCGCCGCGGCGGTGCCCTGCGCGGACGACGCCTCGACCGCCACCAGGATGAACCCAGCGTGGCTGATCGACGAGTAGGCCAGCATGCGCTTGACGTTGGTCTGCACCACCGCCAGCAGCGAGCCGACCAGCAGGCTCAACACCGCCAGCGTGTAGACCATCGGGCGCCAATCGGCCGAGTAGGTCGGCCCGAGCGTCACGACGAACACCCGCAGCAGACCGGCGAAACCAGCGGCCTTGATGGCCGAGGCCATGAAGCCCGAGATCGGCGAGGGCGAACCCTGGTACACGTCGGGCACCCAGCTGTGGAACGGCACCGCGCCGACCTTGAACCCGAAGCCCACCAACATGAACGCCATGCCGGCCAGCAGTAGCCCGTTCTGGGTGATCACCACGTCCGAAAGGAACGTCTGGATCTTCACCAGGTTCGTCGAACCGGTGGCCCCGTAGGTCAAGGCGATCCCGTAGAGCAGGAACGCCGACGCGAACGCGCCGAGCACGAAGTACTTGAGCCCGGCCTCCTGCGACGAGCTGCGACGGGCGTGCATCGACGCCAGGACATACGCGGCGACCGAGAGGATCTCGAGCCCTACGAACAACACGATCAGATCGTTCGCCGAGGCCATGGTCACCCCGCCGCTGGCGGACAGCATGACCAGCACGTACCACTCGGGACCTTCCAGGTCCTCACGGCGCAGGTAACCGTCGAGCAGCAGTGCGCCCAACGCGACCGAGATGCAGATCACACCGGTGACGAACAGCGAGAAGCCGTCAAGACCCACCGCCCCGGCCATGACGGTCGAGGCCCCCTGGTCCTGGACCCGCTGCCACAGCGGCACGATCGCCACGAAAGCAGCAACTGCTACCACCACGGTCCACGCGGCGTGGAACCATCTCGGCAGACGGCCACGAACCAACGACACGACGGTCAGCAGCAACACGCCGCCGAGCATCAGGATCAGGTTCGGCGCGATCGCCGACCAGATGATCTCTGGGGTCTGGGTCGCCGAATCCGGGGAGAGGATCAGCGGCCCGTCCTGGAGCACCGAAGCGATCAATGTCCCGCCTCCTGTGCCTCGTCAGCTGCGCCGACGAAATCGATCTGCACCGCCGTGAAGTCCTCGACCTGTTCGTCGACGTGCGCCACCAGTCGTTCGACCGACGGCTCTATCCGCTCGAGCATCGGCGCCGGGTAGACGCCCAGGAAGACGATCAGGAACAGCAGCGGAGCGATGACCAGGGCCTCGGTCAGACGCATCTCACGGAACCGCTCGTTGCCCTCGGTCACCGGGCCGTGGAAGACGCGCTGGTAGGCCCACAGCAGATAGAGCGCGGCCAGGATCACCCCGGTCACCGCCACCACGCCCCACCAGCGGGCACCGGCGAACGCGCCGAGCAGCGCCAGGAACTCGCCGGGGAACCCGTTGAGTCCCGGCAGCCCGACGCTGGCGAGCATGACGACGGTGAACACCGCGGCGAAGATCGGGGCGACCTTCTGCAGACCCGAGAGCTCGGCGATCGAACGGGTGTGGCGCCGCTCGTAGATCCAGCCGACCAGCAGGAACAACGCACCGGTGGTGATGCCGTGGTTGACCATGATCAGCACGCCGCCCTCGATGCCCTGCACGGTGATCGAGAACACGCCCAGCACGATGAAGCCGAGGTGCGCGATCGACGAGTAGGCGACCAGACGCTTCAGGTCCTTCTGCATCGCTGCGCAGATCGCGCCGTAGACGATGCCGATCACGCCCAGGGTCATCATGACCGGCGCCGCCCAGACGGAAGCCTCGGGGAACAGGTCCAAACCGAAGCGCACGAACCCGTAGGTTCCGAGCTTCAACATGACCGCGGCCAGGATGACCGAACCGGCCGTCGGCGCCTCGGTGTGGGCGTCGGGCAGCCAGGTGTGCAGCGGGAACAGCGGCACCTTGACCGCGAACGCGATCGCGAACGCACAGAACAACCAGCGGCCCGCCTCGACCGAGATCGCCTGGTTGGCAGCGATCTCGACCAGGTCGAAGGTGAGCGGCCCGCCGGTCGCACGTTGGTTGAGCACGGCGAGCGACACGATTCCGACCAGCATGAACGCCGAGCCGAACATCGTGTACAGGAAGAACTTGGTCGCCGCGTAGATCCGGTCGCCGTGTCCCCACAGGCCGATGAGGAAGTACATCGGCACGAGCACGATCTCGAAGAAGGCGAAGAACAGCACCAGGTCGAGCGCCGCGAACACGCCCATGGAGCCGGCCATCAACACCAACAACCAGCCGTAGTAGGCCTTCTGGTTCTTGTCGATCTTCGCCCCGAGCATGGCGATCGGGAAGATGACCCCGGTCAGCACGATCAGGAACAGCGAGATGCCGTCGACACCCAGGTGGAACGAGATCCCCAGGCGCGAGATCCAGGTCTCATCGATCACGAACTGGTAGCCGGCCTCGTGCGAGTCGAACTGCACGAGCAGGAAGATGCTCATCGCCGCGGTAGCTATCGACGACAGCAGCGCGATCGGGCGGAACATCTCGGCGCGGCGCGCCGGGGTGAGCATGATCGCCAGCGCGCCGAGCAGCGGCGTGAGGATCAGCGCCGGGAGGATCGGGAACGTCACCTCTCCCCCGCCGCCCGACGACGCCAGCACGGTCGAGGTCGTCGACGGCAGAGAGGTGATCGAGGAGAGAATCACGGAGCCGGTCACAGGTTCATCCTCGTGACGATGTAGGCCAACAGGAGCACTGCGCCGGCACCGATGCCGAGCGCGTAGCTGCGGATCAGTCCGTTCTGGAGCCCGCGGAGACGACCACCGAGCCCGGCGGCGCCGGCGGCGACACCGCCGACGGCACCGTCGACGACCGCCTTGTCGAAGTCGGCAGTTGCCTGGAACGAAGCCTCGCCGGGACCACTGACGATCTTGGCGTAGGTGTCGTCGATGTACCAGGCGTGGGCGAAGACGGGCTTCTCGATCTTGGCGGGATCGAGCTTGCGACGCGAGTACACGGTGTAGGAGAGGAAGATGCCGATCGCCGCGGTGGTGATCGCACCCGAGGCCAGACCCAACAGCACCGGCGCGGACGGCAGATGGTGCTCGTAGACCAGCACCGGCTCGAGCCAGTGCTCCAGGCGTTGGAACTGGTCGGAGAACGGCAGGTTCATCAACCCGGCGATCGCCGAGAAGCCGGCGAGCACGATCAGCGGCAGGAGCATCGTCGTCGACGACTCACGCGGGGTGAAGTCGGGAGTCAGGCCGTGGTGATCGTCGTGGGCCGCATCGTCGACATGGGCGTCGTCGGCGTGGACCGCAGCGTGCTCGTCGCGCCACTGCTCCTTGCCGAAGAACACCATGATCAGCTGGCGGGTCATGTAGAACGCGGTGAGCGCCGCCACGCACAGGCCCAGGAACCACAGGACCGGACCCGCCGGACCCGAGTTGAACGACCCGGCGAGCACCTCGTCCTTGGACCAGAAGCCCGACATGGGCGGCACACCCGAGATCGACAACCAGCCGATGAAGAACGTCACGAACGTGACGGGCAGGTACTTGCGCAGGTTGCCGAAACGGCGCATGTCCTGTTCGTGGGCCATCGAGTTGATGACCGCTCCGGCACCCAGGAACAGCAACGCCTTGAAGAACGCGTGGGTGATCATGTGGAACACGCCGGCGACATAGGTCTGGGTGCCGACCGCCAGGAACATGTATCCGAGCTGCGAGACCGTCGAATAGGCCAGCACCTTCTTGATGTCGGTCTGGGCGACCGCCGCGGTCGCGGCGACCAGCGCGGTGAGCACACCGACCCAGGCGATCACGTCGTTCGCCCAACCGGCCTGGGCCATGATCGGGTTGAGCCGGGTGATCAGGTAGACGCCCGCGGTGACCATCGTCGCGGCGTGGATCAACGCCGAGACCGGCGTCGGGCCCGCCATGGCGTCGGGCAGCCACACGAACAGCGGCAGCTGGGCGGACTTGCCGACCGCGCCCAGGAAGAACAGCAGTGCGATCGCCGTCGCGGTGCCGGCGGCGATACCGGGCGCCGCGGAGCGGATGTCGGTGTAGTTGACCGAGCCGACCGTGACGAACACCAGGAACGTGCCGAGCATGAAACCGAAGTCGCCGATGCGGTTCGTGACGAACGCCTTCTTGCCGGCCGACGCATTGGCCGGGTCGGTGTGCCAGAACGAGATCAGCAGGTACGAACAGGCCCCCACTCCCTCCCAGCCGAGGAACGTGAGCACCAGGTTGTCGCCCAGCACCAGCAGCAGCATCGAGGCGATGAACAGGTTCAGGTAGACGAAGAACTTGGAGAACTTCGGGTCGCCCTTCATGTACCCGATCGAGTACAGGTGGATCAGAGATCCGATGAACGTGATGAACAGGCACATCAGGATCGACAGCGGGTCGACCATGAAACCGATGTCCACGTTGAAGCTGCCCGAAGGGATCCAGCTGAACAGCGTCTGTTCGAAGAGGCGCTCCTCGGCGGGCAGCGAGGCCAGGTCGAAGAAGACCTTGAGCGACACGAGGAAGCTCACGGCGACAACACCGGTGCCGACGACGCCGGCGCCCGGGTCGCCCAGCTTGCGACCCGCGACCATGAGCAGCACGAAGCCGAACAGCGGCAGTGCGGGGATGAGCCAGATCAGATCCATGCGCTCAGCCCCTCATCAACGAGATGTCGTCGGCGTCGGCGCTCTCGCGTCGGCGCATGATCGCCACGATGATCCCCAGACCGACCACGACCTCGGCCGCGGCGACCACCAGCACGAAGAACACGATCGCCTGACCGGCCACGTCGTCGAGCGCTCGTGAGAACGCCACGAAGCTCAGGTTCACGGCGTTGAGCATCAACTCGACGCACATGAACATGACCAGCGGGTTGCGGCGCACCAGCAGGCCGACCGCACCGATCGTGAAGATCAGCGCGGCGAGCACCAGGTACCAGGTCTGGGTGAGCTCGATGCTCATCGCTCGACCTCCTCGACCGGCGCTTCGGCGGGATCGGCGGCGGCATCGATCTGCGCGCCATCGAGGTCGGCTCGTGCGGCCGCATGCTCGCGGAGCCGGTCGGCGGTGGTCCCGTCGGGGAACTCCGCCAGGTCGATCGGGCTGGCTGCCCGACGGGCAAGCACGACCGCGCCGACGACGGCGACGGTCAGGAGCACCGCGGTGATCTCGACGGCGAAGATGTAGTCGGTGAAAAGGGTGCGGCCCAGCAGGTTGATGTCGGGCTCGCCGCCCGACAACGCTGCGAGAGCGGACTGCTCGCCGGTGATGCGGGCGGTGCTCGACAGCAGCGCCGTCAGGGTCAACCCGAGGATGGCTATGCCGACGAGGATCGCCGCTGGGCGTTGACCCAGGATCGGCTCGGTCTCGATCTGTTCGGACCGGTCGACGCCCAACAACATGATGACGAACAGGAACAGGATGACGATCGCCCCGGCGTAGACGATCACCTGGATCGCCGCCAGGAAGTAGGCCTCCTGGGCGATGAACAGCACGGCGACGCCGAACAGGGTGGCGATCAGGCTCAGCGCGCTGTGCACCGGATTGCGGAACAGCACGACTCCGAGCGCACCTCCGAGGCAGATCGCTCCGGTCACCAGGAAGGTGAACATCTCGACCCTCATCGACGCCCCCATCCACGGCGGCGACGGCCACCGTTCCTGGGTTCCGACTCGGGCTCGTCGGGCAGATCGAAGAAGCCCGATCCTGCCGGCCGGGCCGGTGTCGGGTCGGGGTCGCCTGCCGCCTTGTCGTCGGGGGGACTGTCGTCGCCGGGACTGTCGTCGGCTGAACTGTCGTCGGTGGCGGGCAGTTCTTCGGTGAAGGACTCTTCGGGAGCGGGCACCTGGACGGGCTCCTCGGGGGCAACTGGTTCGGGTTCGGGCTCGGGCTCGGCCGCTCTGACCGGCTGGCTGGCAGGAGCGGAAGGGACATCGAGCACATCGGCGTCGCCGGCGTCGAACAGGCCGGCAGGACGTGGCGCCGGGGCGGGCTCGGGGGCGGTTGCCGATCGTTCGATCTGGTCGTCGGCACCTGCGTCGAACACCGCGGCGCTCGACAGCGGCGACGGAGCGGCGTCGTCAGCGGTGTCGTCAGCGGGTCGTCGGGCGAGACGAGGTCGTCGGACGAGACGAGGTCCTCGACCGGAACGAAGTCGTCGGCCGGCTCGGGAAGATCGTGATGGTCGTCATGACCGAAGTGACCGTCGTGACTGTCGTGACTGTCGTCGTGGTCGTCGTGACCGTCGTGGTCGTCGTGCTCGTCGTGGTGGCCGTCGTGGTCGTCGTGACCGGCGTAGGTCGTCGTGCTCGTCGACCGGTTCAGCCACGGGCGCTCCGTCGACCCGGCCGCCGCCCTCGGGGGCACGAACGCCGTAGCCGAGCTCGCTCGCCCAGGCGACTATCCCGACGAAGTCGGCGTCACCGCCGGGCGAAGTCGCCCGCATCCAGCCCGACGCCAGCTCGGCCGCGTCGTAACCGCCGTCCCAGTTCTCCCACGGCAACTGCTGCGGGCGGCCGTCGTCACCGACGACCAGCTCCGCCTTGGTGTAGATCGCGTCGTCGCGGTTCGTGAAGGCGAACTCGAACAACTTGGACTCGGTGATCGCCTGCGTCGGGCACGCCTCGACGCACAGGTCGCAGTGGATGCAACGCAGGTAGTTGATCTCGTAGATGAACCCGAACCGCTCGCCGGGCGAGGTCGGGTCGTCCGGGTCGTTGTCGGCGCCGCGCACGTAGATGCACTTCGCGGGACAGACACCGGCGCAGAGCTCGCAGCCGATGCACTTCTCCATACCGTCCGCGTAGCGGTTGAGCACGTGGCGACCGTGGAAGCGCTCGGGCTTGGGGCGCACGACCTCGGGGTACTCGAGGGTGACACGCCGGCCGCTGTCGCTGCCGGGTGACAGCCACTTCTTGATCGTCACTCCGAATCCATCGAGGTAGCCCATCAGCGCTGCTCCCCCGAATCGATCGCGGCTGTCTTGGACGCGCCGGCCCTTATCGACAGGCGCAACAACAGGGCGCCGACCGCCACACCGGCGACGCCGACCAGTCCGGTGGCAACCACCGCGCCGGCGTCGAGGCCGTCATCGGCAGCGACACGCACTCCGGCGAGGATCAGGAACCAGCCGAGGGCGAGGGGGATCAGGACCTTCCAACCCAGGTCCATGAGCTGGTCGTAGCGCAGGCGGGGCAACGTCGCCCGGAACAGCACGAACATGCACAGGAAGACGAAGACCTTGGCGAAGAACCAGACGAACGGCAGCACGTAGTCGGACACCCAGCCGGTGATGCCGAAGTCCGGGCCGGACGGACCGCCGAAGAACAGCGTGACGATGATCGCCGACATGGTGACGGTGTTGAGGAACTCGGCGAGGAAGAACATGGCGAAGCGGAACGACGAGTACTCGGTGTGGTAGCCGCCGACGATCTCCTGTTCGGCCTCGACCAGGTCGAACGGTGGGCGGTTGAGCTCGGCGGTGCCGGCGATCGTGAACACGATGAACGGGATCAGACCGGTCATCCAGAGGTTCCACTGGAACCCGGCCTGGCCGTCGACGATCCGGTTGGTCGACAACGACCCGGCGAGCAGCAGCACTGCCGCGAGCGACAGGCCGAGCGCCGCTTCGTAGGAGATCATCTGCGCGGTGGCGCGCACCGAGCCGAGCAGCGGGTACTTGGACCCCGACGCCCAACCGGCGAGCATCACGCCGTAGACGGCGACCGACGACATGGCGAGGAACAAGAGGATCCCGATCTGCGGATCCGCGACCTGCATGAACGTCTTCTCGCCGAGGATCGTTACGATTCCGTCGTTGTCGCCGTTGAAGTTGCCGGCGACCGGCACGATCGTGAACGTCACGAACGCCGGGACGAGCATGAGGAACGGGGCGATCTTGAACACCGCCCGGTCGGCCTTCTCGGGGATCAGGTCCTCTTTGAGGATCAGCTTCATGCCGTCGGCGAGGGTCTGGAACAGCCCGAACGGACCTGCACGGTTCGGACCGAACCGGTTCTGCATGTCGGCGATGAGCTTGCGCTCGAACCAGACCATCAGGATCACCGAGACCAGCAGGCCGGCGAACGCGACCAGGACCTTGATGAGAACGACGATCAACTGGTCGAGACCGATCTCGCCGGACAGCAGCGGATCGGCGGCCAGGATCAGCGACGTCATGAGCTCGCCTCCACCCGGATGTCGCAGACGATGTCGTCCGCGTCGATCAACAGTCCCGCGTCGGCGCCCGCCAGGTTGTGGCGCAGCACCGCTGGTGCCCTTGGGCAGCGAGTCGTCGAGCACCGCCGGCAACGAGACCGAGCCGTGCGCCGAGCTGATCGTCACCCTGTCACCGGAGGCGATGCCGACCGGACTCGCGTCGGCCGCGCTGAGCTGCACGGTTGCGTCCGGCGCGAGCGACGACGAGCTCGAGCAGTGCGAGATACCGGTGCCGTCGTCGTAGAGGGTGCGGTTGACGACCAGGCGCCACTCGTACGCGCCCTTCGGTGCCACGTGGGAACGCTCCGGCGCCGGGAACGAGGCCGGCTCGCCGGCGAGCACGACACCGTCGACGTTGGCGGGGTCGGCAAGGGCTTCGGCACCCGCGCCGGCGTGCACCGGCGAGTGCTCGACCAGTTCGGCCCACAGCGAGTCTGCCGTGACCGGGCCCATGTCGCTGCCGAGCCGCGAGGCGAGCTCTGCTGCGATCATCCAGTCGGCACGGGCGGTACCGGGCGGGGTGACCAACTGGTCGAGCGTCGTGACTCGCCCTTCGATGTTGGTGGTGCTGCCCCCGGTCTCGGCGAAACCCGCTGCGGCGAACACCACGTCGGCCTGACGTGTCGAGGCGGTGAGGAAGCAGTCGGCCGAGATGACGGTGCGGGCACCGGCGACAGCGCGGCGGGCGAGCGAACGGTCGGCGAAGTCGACCAGCGGATCGGCGCCCAACAGGATCAGCACGTCGATCCTGCCGGCCGCGGCAGCCTTGAGGATGCCGTGCGCATCCATGCCCTCGGTCTTCGGGGTCGACCCCCACACGCCACCCCACACGCCGGCGCCGTCGGCGAGCGACATGCGCCCGGGCAGCATTCCTGGAGCCAGGCCCGCCTCGATGGCTCCGCGTACGTTCGCCCGGCGCAGAGCCGACAGGAACCTGGCGCCGGGAACGGCGTCGCGTGACGGCGAGCGCCGCGTCGGCGGTCGGCCCGGCCGATTCGGCCAGGTTGGGGCGACCGATCACGACCCGCAGATCGTCACCCGCTGAGCGGATCAGCTCCGAAGCAGCGCTCGAGCGCGTCGGCCGGGACGCCGGCGACACCGCCGTCTGGCACCTGGCCCGACAGCAGCGCTTCGACGACCTGGGCGACCTCGCCAGGGCGGTGCTGCAACGAGTGCGCCGCGTCAGCGCGACAGCCCCGTGCTGGTCGGTCCGACCTGAACGATGCGCACACCGTCGTTCTGGGCCGCATGCTTGAGTCGCAGGTGCAGGACCGGCAGCTCTTCTTTGGGGTCGGGCCCCAGGTAGAGCACGGTGGCGCCCTTCGCACAGACGTCGTCGATGGTCGTGGAAGGCAACGACGCGACGAGCTGGGCGGGCAGCCCGTCGCCGAGCTGTGCGTCGACGCTGTCGGTGCCGAGCACGCCCTTGGCCAGACGGGCCCAGGCGTACTGGGCCTCGTTGGTGAGCCGTGATCCGCCGAGCACCGCGATCGACTGGGGGTTCGCGGCACGCAACGCCGAGACTGCCGCGTCCATCGCGGTGGACCAGCGGGCCGGGGCGAGCGAACCGTCGCCGTTGTGCATCTGCGGTTCGCGCAGACGTTCGTCGGAGTTGACCGACTCGAACCCGAATCGGCCCTTGTCGCAAAGCCAGGACCAGTTGACCGGGTCGGAGTCGACACCCTGGTAGCGCAGCACCTTGTTGCGACTCGACTGCACAGCGACGCGGCAACCGACCGAGCAGGTGGTGCAGGTCGACTCGGTCTCCTCGAGGTCCCACGGGCGGGCCTTGAACCGGTACGGCTTGGCGGTCAGCGCGCCGACCGGGCAGATCTGCACGGTGTTGCCCGAGAAGTACGACGAGAACGGCTCACCGGGGAACGTGTTGACCTGCGTGTTGGAACCACGGTCGATGAAGTGGATCAACGGGTCACCAGCGACCTCGTCGGCGAAGCGGGTGCAGCGGTCACAGAGGATGCAACGCTCGCGGTCCAGGTAGACGGTCTCGGAGATCGGGATCGGCTTGACGTAGTGGCGCTTCTCCTCGACCCAGCGCGACTCGCCGGGGCCGTAGGCCATGGTCTGGTCCTGCAGCGGGCACTCGCCGCCCTTGTCGCACACCGGGCAGTCGAGCGGGTGGTTGGCGAGCAGGAACTCGAGGATGCCGTCCTGGGCCTTGGTGACCCTGTCGCCGGTCGGTGTCGACCACCATGTCCGGCGTGACCGGCAACATGCAGCTGGGCTGGAGCGCCGGGCCGCGGCCCGTGTCGACCTCGACGAGGCACATGCGGCACATGCCGACCGGCGACATGCGCGGGTGGTAGCAGAACCGCGGGATGTAGGCGCCGTTGCGCTCACACGCGTCGATGAGCAGCTCGCCGTCCTGCGCGGTCGATCTCGTTGCCGTCGACGGTGATCGTGACCGGCGTCGTGATCTCGATGTTGCGGGGTCGTTCAGACATGGCTCGCCCCGTGATCGTGGTCGTCGTGACCGTGGTCGTGGCCCGTCGGTTCGTCGCCGACGGGAGCGAGCGACTCGGAGGCGACGGGGATCAGGTCGCGCTTGACGATCTTCGCCTCGAACTCGTCGCGGAACCTGCGGATCGCCGAGGTGATCGGCGCGACCGACGACGGCCCCAGGGGGCAGATGGTGGTCTGACGGGGCGGGAACGGCACCGCGTCCAGGCCGTTGGCCGGGTCGGCCGCCACCGGGTACGGGCCGGGTGAGATGTTGTCGGCGACGTCGAGCAGCAGCTCCAGGTCGCTCGGGCGACCGTTGCCGTCGAGGATGCGCTGGAGGATCTTCTCCTCCCACGTGGTTCCTTCACGACACGGGGTGCACTTGCCGCACGACTCGCGGGCGAAGAAGCGCACGATGCGCAGACAGGCGCTGCACCGTGTCGGTCGTCTCGTCCATGACGACGATCGCGCCCGAGCCGAGCCATCGAACCCTCGGAGCCGAGCGCACGGCCCTCGAGGGGCAGGTCGAGCTGCTCGGCGAAGAACCACGGGGCGGACGCGCCGCCGGGGATGAACATCTTGAGCCGGTGTGCCGTTGCGGATGCCGCGGCCGTACAGGTCGGACGTCGAACAGCTCACGGAAGGTCGTCGATGCCCTGCGGCGACCTCGAACACGCCGGGGTTGTTGACGTGGCCCGACAACGCGATCAGGCGGGTGCCGGGTGACGACTCGGTGCCGACCGCCCGGTACTCCTCGACGGAGTGGTTGCAACAGCCACGGCAGGTTCGACAACGTCTCGACGTTGTTGACGATCGTCGGCTGCCATGTACACGCCCTTGGCTGCGGGGAAGTAGGGCGGCTTGAGCCGCGGCATGCCCCGGTTGCCCTCGAGGGACTCGATGAGAGCGGTCTCCTCACCGACGATGTAGGCGCCCGCACCCCAGTGCAGGACGATGTCGACGCTGAAGTCGGTGCCGAGGATGTTGCGGCCGACCAGGTTCGCCTCGTACGCCTCGTTCAGGGCGGCGGCGATGCGTTCCTGGGCGTGGGCCATCTCGCCGCGCACGTACAGGAACACCTGCGCGCGCGCCGATCGCGTAGGCACGCGATGAGACAGCCCTCGATCAGCTGGTGCGGGTCGCGCTCCATGAGCACGCGGTCCTTGTAGGTGCCCGGCTCGGACTCGTCGCCGTTGACGACGATGTAGCGGGGCCACACTCCGGGGGGACAGAAACCCCACTTGACCCCGGCGGGGAAGCCGGCGCCGCCGCGGCCGAGGACGGTCGCGTCACGCACGACCTCGGTGACCAGCGTCGGGGGTCATGTCGAGCGCGGCACGGATCGCCTGGTAGCCCGGGTAGCTGCCCGAACGGCGGTAGCCGTCGATGGTGTGGGCGTCGGCCACGCCGAAGCGCGACGACACGATCGTGGGCACGCCGTCGGCGGTCGGGTTGGCGGGAGTGGTGGTGCCGATCATCACGCGCTCCCCTTCTCGTCGCCCGATCCGGCCGAGCCGGATGCTGATGCGGCTGCGGCCTCGGCAGCGGTGCGATGCCGGGCGATCCACGCCGGCTCGGTCTGCTGCTCCGGCGGGGTGATGTTCGCGATCCGCTCGCCGACGAGGTCCTGGCGGACCTTGCCGAGCGTGCCGTGGGGCGGCACGACGTCGTCGAGCGCGCCGCGCGCGCAGATCGGCGATCAGCTGGGTCGAGGTCCTCGGGGGTGAGCTGGTGGAAGTAGCGGTAGTTGACCTGCACGCGCGGGCGCCTCGGTGCAGGCGGCGACGCACTCGACGTCCTCGAGGGTGAACATGCCGTCGGCGGTGGTCGCCGCCGGACTGGATGCCGAGCTCGCGTTCGGCGTGGTCGAGCAGCTCCTCGCCGCCGAGCAGCTGGCAGGAGATGTTGGTGCAGACGTTCACGCACGTACCTGCCGACGTGCTCGTGACGCTTGAACATCTCGTAGAAGCTGGCGGTGCCGAGCACCTCGGCCGGGGTGCAGCCGACGAGCTCGGCGATGTGCGCCATGGCGTCGTCGGTCAGGTAGCCGTCCTGCTCCTGGGCGAGGTGGCAGCAGCGGGATCAGTCGCCGACTTCGGCACGCGGGTAGCGGGCGATGATCTGACGTGCGCAGCTCGACGTTCGTCGGGGGTCAACCGAGCCATCAGCGATCGACCTCTCCCATGATCGGGTCGACCGACGAGATGATCGCCACGGTGTCGGCGAGGAACGAGTCCTTCATCAGGTGCGGGAGGGTCTGGAGGTTCACGAAGCTACGGACCACGGATGTGCATGCGGTGCGGCTTGGACGAGCCGTCCGAGACGATGTAGCAGCCCAGCTCGCCGCGGGGCGATCTCGACCGCCACGTAGACCTCGCCCTCGGGCACCTTGAAGCCCTCGGTGAAGATCTTGAAGTGGTGGATGAGTGCCTCCATGGACTCGTCGATGCGAGCCCGTGGCGGCGGGGTCACCTTCTTGTCCTGGATCCGGTAGTCGCCGGCAGGCATGCTTGTCGATGATCTGGCGCACGATGCGAATCGACTCGCGGATCTCGTTGAGACGGATCGCGTAGCGGTCGAAGCAGTCGCCGTAGGAACCGACGATCACGTCGAAGTCGACCTGGTCGTAGGCCAGGTACGGCTCGTCGCGGCGCAGGTCCCAGGCGTAGCCGGTGGAGCGCAGGATCGGTCCGGTCGCGCCGAGCGCCAGCGCCTCTTCGGCGGTGATCACGCCGACGCCCTGGAGCCGCTCGCGCCAGATCGGCTGGCCGGTCATGAGCAGGTCGAACTCCTCGAGACGCTCCGGCAGCGGAGTCGAGGATGGAGTCGAGCTCCTCCTGCCACCCGTCGGGCAGGTCGGCAGGCGACCCCGCCGGGGCGGATGTAGTTGTGGTTCATCCGCAGCCCGGTGACGATCTCGAAGAAGCGCAGCAGCTCCTCACGTTCACGCCAGCCGTAGATCATCATCGCCGACCGCGCCGAGGTCCATGCCGTTGGTCGCCATGAACAGCATGTGCGAGCTGATGCGGTTGAGCTCGCACATGAGCATGCGGATCCACGCGGCGCGCTCGGGCACCTCGATGCCGAGCAGCTCCTCGGTCGCCAGCGAGAACACCAGCTCGTTGAACAGCGGGCTGGCGTAGTCCATGCGGGTCACGTTGGTCGGACCCTGCAGGTAGGTGAGCTCCTCGCCGGTCTTCTCCATGCCGGTGTGCAGGTAGCCGACGACCGGCTTGGAACGGGTGATCGTCTCGCCGTCCAGCTCGAGCACGAGTCGCAGCACGCCGTGGGTCGACGGGTGCTGGGGACCCATGTTCATGATCATGCGCTCGCCCATGCCCTCGTCGGTGGGGGGCTGGTAGCCGGAGCGCTCCTCGGCCTCGGTCTCGGACATGCGCAGCACGACATGATCGCCGGTGAGGCGATCGAGGGCAGCGTCGAGAGCGGAGAGGTCGGTAGTGGTCATGTGTGTCTCGTGTGGTCGGCCGGATCCCCAGGATCCGGACCGGGAGCCCGCTCAGCGCGCCGAGCTGACGCCCTTGAACTGCACCGGGATGCGGCCCACGTCGTAGTCCTTGCGCAGCGGGTGCCCGACCCATTCGTCGGGCATCAGGATGCGCGACAGGTCGGGGTGGCCGTCGAAGGTGATGCCGAACATGTCGTAGGCCTCACGTTCGGGGTTCTCGGCGCCGGGATGCACGGCGCAGATGCTGGCCAGCGACGCGTCGTCGGCCGGGACCTGGACGCGGATGCGCAGCTGGTCACGCTCGGCGTGGTTGCGCAGCACGACCGCTACCTCGAAGCGTTCGGCGGCACGTACCCGGTGGCAGCTCACGGGTCCCGGCGTAGCCCAGGTAGTCGACGCCGCACAGGTCGACGCAGGTCCAGTAGCCCTGGGTGCGAAGGCCCTCGATCAGCGACAGGTAGTCGTCGCGGCTCGGGTGCAGCACCGCCTGACCGCGCGACCACGTGACCGGGGCACCGTGGAGCAGCTCGGGTTCGGGCAGCGGCTCGGGTTCGGGCAGCGGCTCGGGTTCGGGCAGCGGCTCGGATTCGAGGACCTCAGCGTCGGGTTCGGTCTCGGCGACCTCTGCGGCGACTTCGGCCTCGGGCGTCTCCTCGTCGGTCACTGCCGTGCCCCGATGCTCACCCGTGCCGGACCGCCGACGGACGCGGAGTCGAGGTGCACCCCGGCACCCCCGCCGTTGGCAGCACGGCGACGCAGGATCTCACCCGATTCGATCTGCTCGTGCAGCGTGACGATCGCGTGCATCAGCGTCTCGGGACCGGGAGGGCAGCCCGGGGCGTAGACATCGACCGGGACGATCGTGTCCACGCCCTGCACGAGGGCGTAGTTGTTGAACATGCCACCCGACGAGGCGCAGACACCCATGGAGATGACCCACTTGGGGTCCATCATCTGGTCGTAGATCTGGCGCAGCACCGGGGCCATCTTCTGGGAGACCCGACCGGCGACGATCATGATGTCGGCCTGGCGCGGCGACGCACGGAAGACCTCCATGCCGAATCGCGCGAGGTCGTAGTGGGGGCCACCGGCGCCCATCATCTCGATCGCGCAGCAGGCAAGGCCGAACGTCGCCGGCCACGAGCTGTGCGAACGGCTCCAGCGGACCAGGTCCTCGACCTTGCCGGTCAGGAAGTTGTGCTCCAGGCCGGCCAGCCCGTCGTTGCCGAAGGTCGCCTCGATCGACATCACGCCACCTCACGAGCCGGCGCAGCGGCCGCGACGTCGGCCGAGTCGGCCTGCGCGGCTGCACGCCCGTCCGCACCGACACGACGAACCGTGCTCGACGTGGTGCGCCCGGCGTCGAGCATCACCGTGGAACGGCGCACGTTGCGGGCAGGACCCCAGTTCAGCGCTCCGTTGGAGATCAGGTACAGGAACGACTCGAACACCGCGGCCGAGAAGATGACGATCGCCGCGATGCCGAACCAGCCGAGCTCTGAGTACACCATCGAGAACGGGTAGAAGAAGATGATCTCGATGTCGAACACGATGAAGATCATCGCGATCAGGTAGAAGCGCACCGGAAAGCGCTCCGGCGGATCGGCCTGCTCGACGATGCCGCACTCGTAGGGCGACACCTTGGCGGCGTTCGGCCTGGGTGGGTTCAAGAGCCGCGACATCACCACGCTGATCGCACCGAACACCGCGGTGAGGATCAGCAGGGCGAGGACCGGTAGGTACTGGCCCACCTTCAGCCAGCCTCGATGGCCTTGGAGGGATCCCAGTCCGCTCGCATCTGCCAGGCACGCTTGTCACGGGTGTGCAGCATCCAGCAGAACACCCCGAACAGGATCCCGTTGAACAGCGCGAACAGGAACGGGATCAGGCGCTTGTTGCCCAGGTTGCGCTCGAAGATCACCGTGATGGTCGACGCTGATTCGTCGATCTCGGCCGGTGGCGGCGCCTCGCCGGGGGCAACCTCGTGAACGACGTTCTTCTGCACCGTGATCGCGGCGTACTGCGGCGGGTTCTTCGGCTGGAACAGGGTGGTGATCCGGTTGAGGGCCTGTTCGATGGCGTTGTCCTCGCCCGGGATCTCTTCGGGCTGCGAGGCGGTCTTGCCGCCGAAGAAGAACACGTCCTTGACGCTGTAGTTGGCCGGGCCGGTCTCCTGGCCGAACACGGCGTTCGCGGCGAGTGCCGCGTCCGCCGAGGCCACGGCCTCGCCGCGGCGGGAGTCCGACTCGGGCAGGATCTTCCAGCCGCCCAGATCTTCCTGGAGCTCGACCTTGAGCTCGGGAACCAGGGTCACGACCTCGGTCAGCGAAGCGGGTACGAAGCCCTCGCCCTCGGTGGCCTCGATCTGCTCACGCACCTCGGGATTGCGCTCCTCGTACGAGGCGAGCAGCTCCTGGGGCGTGGGCAGCGTTCCGGTCTGCGGATCCGAGTCGGGCAGGTTCTCGACGTGCGGGGTGACGGCCGCGACCGAACGGTCGAAGTTGATCTCGGTGGCGGTCCAGCTCGGCGCACGGCCGACCATGCCGATGCCGTAGATCCACCAGAAGATGCCCATCGAGAACAACCAGCCGGTCAGACCCGCGAGGGCGAGCAGCAGTCCCAGGCGCTTGCCGGTGTTCGTGGCGAGCAGCAGGTACACGGAGCCGATCAGCACGCCGACACCGACCATGACGACGAGGACGCCGCGGATGGCGGGATCGAAGGCGATTGCAGCGAGGGTGGTCATCTGAATCTCCTGCCGGTCAGTTCGCGTTCACGCCGGCGAAAGTCGGCGAGTCGGAGGTTCCGGCGACGGGGCTCTTCACGGTGGAATCGTTCGACAGGTTGCGCTCGTAGGTGACGATCGCCCAGACCTGCTCGGGGTGCAGCATGCCGGTCTCGCCCAGGTCGGGCACGCCCTGGTCGACCTGGCCCGTGTTGGGGTTGACGCCGAACGCCGGCATCTGCGGGTTCCCCTGCTTGCGGGAGAAGTAGCCCGCACCCGGGGTCATGCCGTTCCAGACCAGGTCGAAGTGCTCCTGTTCGGTGGCTGCCTGCTCGACGCCGACCAGGTCGGGACCGAACGCGCCCTTCTGCAGGCGCTCGAAGGGCTGCCACGCCTGGCCGTAGCTGGCGCCGGCGACGTGACAACGCGCACACGAGTACGAGCCCGCAGCCAGCTCCTGGTTGTTGAAGAGGATCTCGCCGAGCTTGATCTCGTCCTCGGAGGAGAGCCGGTTCGCCTCGAGCGGCGGCACCTCGCCGTCGTTGGAGGCGCGGACCTTGACCATGCGCTCGTAGAGGCCGGGGTCGATCGCCTTGACGGCGTCGTCGACCTGGGTGGTCATGTCCTCGGGACTGAGCTGCACCGACCAGAGGTAGTCGATGAGGTTGTCCACCTGCTGGGTGGTGAGGGGGCCACCGCCGGGGGTGCCCCAGGCTGCCATCGGTGTGCCGGGACGGCCGTAGTCGAGGACGTAGCGCACGCCCTCCTCGGAGTAGCGCCACAGGACGTTGTTGAGCGCCGGGGCGACCCAGCTGACCTCGGAGACGAACTGGCCGTTCTGGTCGTTGATGATGAACGTCGCCTGGCCGCCGGTGCCGTCACCGCCGTGGCAGTTGATGCACTGGGCGCCGGTCTCGTAGAGGACTCGGCCGCGTTCGACGAAGGTGTGCTGGTAGGTCTCGATCGCGCCGTCCATGCGGCCGGGTTCGGCGAGCCAGTACAGGGGCAGCGCCACGCCGATGATGGCGAGCAGGCCGGCCGCCGAGAACAGCGCCATGTTCGAGCTTGCGGCCCTCGAGCTCCTCGTCGTCGAGGTAGGGCTTGCGGTTCGGGGCGAGCTCGATCTCGGAGCCGACCTCGGCTCGTCCTGCTCGAAGGTTGGCGATGAGCCAGACGACGAATCCGATCGCCACGACGGCGAGGATCACGAAGCCGACGGCTCGTTGGGTCGTTGCGACGATCATCTGGATGCTCGATTGTCTCCCTCAGGTGACCGAGAAGCCTCGGACACGATCCAATCCGTCATGTTGATCAGTGGCCTCCGCCGCCGCCACCGATGCAGTGGGGGCCTTCGGCTTCCTGACCGGTGGTGTTGGTGCCGATGGCTGCACCCTGGATGACCTGACCGGTGTTGACGATCAGGACGCCGCCGGAGACCTCCATGGCGAAGCCGTCCATGCCACGGGGAGCCGGGCCGCCCTTCTTCTCGCCCACCTGGTTGTACTGCGAGCCGTGGCAGGGGCACTCGAACCACTGCGAGCTCTTGCACTCGGGAACACGACATCCCAGGTGAGGGCACTTCTGGTAGAGCGCCACGACGCCGGCCTCCATGCCGGCGAGCTGTGACGGCGAGTAGACGGTCTCGGCCTTGGGCAGGGCAGCGGCGGGGTACTCGGTGATCCACATGCGGCCCTTCGGGCTTGTAGAGGAAGCCCGTCGTTGGACTCGATGTCGGCGATGACGTCGGTGATCTTGCCGATGCGGATCTTGGAGCCGAAGCCGCTCGAGCCCGACGGCCACAGGAAGCCGACGATTGCGACACCGAACACCGTGATGCTCAGCCCCATCAGCGCGAACACGGAACGGTTGAGGAACTGCCGGCGGGTCACGCCGTAGGTCTCGGGATCCGGCGGGGTCCATGCGACAGGTGCGGCCGGGGCGACCTCGGCGACCTCTGAGCCACCGCGGCGTGCGAGCGCGGCGGCCTTCTCGACGTCGCGTCCGCTGACGCGGCTGGTCGGCCTCGGCCTTGGCGACCTTGCGGGCCTGACGGTCACGCTTGAGGGTCTCGTCGGCCAGGCTGCCGACGGCGTCGTCGGCGTCACGCCGACGGGCGGCACCCAGGAGCGCGACGGCGGCCAGCACCACCACCAGAGCGATAGCCAACGACGATGAAGCCGTTCATTGTTCAGCTCCGTTCATTCGAGGGGAGGGGGTCATACGAGACGAGGAGGTCATAGGAGATGAAGCGGTTCGAGATCACAGTTCGACGTAGATGCCGTCCACCCACGGAAGGGTGAAGAGGAAGCCCGGGCCACGGAAGAAGGTGCCGATCATGACCAGCACCGCCCAGAACATGAGGAAGAGCGTCATGAGCGCGACCGCGAACTTGCGGTCCTCTGGGGCTTGTTCGCCGGGTTCTTGTCCATGAACGGGGCGAGGATCAGCAAGAAGATGCCCATGCCCGGAATGGTCACGCCCGCGACCATCGGGTGGAACATCGTCAGCAGCTCCTGGAGGCCCAGGAAGTACCAGGGGGCCTTGGACGGGTTGGGCGTCTGGTTGAAGTTGGCGAGCTGCGAGCAGCGGCGCGTTGACCAGCCAGGAGAAGAAAAGCAGGAAGACCGTGCAGACCAGCGCGGCGACGAACTCGACGACGAGCAGGTGCGGCCAGACGTGCACCTTGTCCTGCGGCTTGGCCTTGACGTCCTGGATCGAGCCGGACTTGACGACCGTCAACAGGCGCTGGGTGTGACCACCGGGGCCGGCGGCGAGCGGTGGGCCGCCGGCAGCGGCGACCGCTCCCCCGCCCGTGGCGGTGGCGACCGCGGTGCCGCCAGCGGCGGCCGGCGCTGGAGCGTCAGCCGCCGGAGCAGCCGCGCCGGCCTTCTTGGCCTTGGCCGACTGGGACCGCGCGAGCAGGTGCGCGGGGATGCGGCTGTCCGCCGGCGGGACGCCGGCGGCGTCGGCTGCTGCCTCGGCGGCCGGTTCGGCCGCGGGGGCGCTCTCGGCGGCTTGGGCGGCCGCCTTCTCCTTGGCCGCCTGTGCCCGCTTGAGGAGGTGCTCTGGTACCTCGGTCATGCCTGCTCACCCATCAGTTCGTAATGGACCAGTTCGTCACGGTAGAGCCCGCTGCGCATCACAACGGACCCGAGATGCCGCCGTCCTTGCGCACCCGCCAGAAGTGGATGGCCATGAAGATGACGGTGATGAACGGGAAGAACAGAACGTGCAGCACGTACCAACGCAGGAGCGTGTTGGTACCGATCTCGGCACCGCCGAGAAGCACGAATCGGACCTGGTCGCCGAAGACCGGCGTGTAGCCGATCATGTTGGTACCCACGGTCACGGCCCAGAGCGCCAACTGGTCCCACGGCAGCAGGTAGCCGGTGAACGACAGCAGCAGGGTCAGGGTGAGCAGGATCACACCGATGACCCAGTTGAACTCGCGCGGCGCCTTGTAGGCACCGTGGTAGAAGACGCGCGCCATGTGCAGGAACACCGAGATCACCATGAGGTGAGCGCCCCATCTGTGCATGTTGCGCACCAGCAGGCCGAAGGTGACCGAGGTCTGCAGGGCGTAGATGTCGTCCCACGCCTGAGCGGCGGTCGGCCGGTAGAAGAACATCAAGAAGATGCCCGTCACCGTGAGGATGATGAAGAGGAAGAAGCTGAGCCCACCCAGGCAGAGGGTGTAGCTGACCTTCACCGCGTGACGCTTCACCTTGACCGGGTGCAGGTGGTACAGCACCGAGTTCATGATCACGTACGACCGGTTACGGGGGCTGTCGGAGTAGCCCTTCCGGAAGATCGAGCCTGGGCGGAAGATGGCGTTCCACGCCTGCGAGCTCTGGGTCTTGTCCCAGACGTCCGCCAGCGCCGCCTGTGCCTTGGCTCCCTTGGAGTCCTGCATCGTCTTGGCCACGGCTACTCCCTACTCTCCTCTGTCCTCGTGCGTCGAATCCATCAGCCCAACCTCATGCCGTAGCCGTAGCCGTGCGCGTTGGTGCGCTGGTGGAGGTCGCCCGCAGCTGCCGGGTCGCCGATCTTGCCGAGGATGATGACACCGGTCGGGCAGCGGTCCACGCAGAGCGCGCACCGGGTGCAGACGTCGTCGTCGATGAGGAACACGACGTTGTCGGACGGGTCGATCCCCGGAAGGTCGGTGTCGACCGCCTCCTCGATCGAGGAGGGCTGCACCATGTGGATGCACTTCCACGGGCAGATGTCGACGCAGCCCTCGCACATGATGCACTCGGACTGGTCGATGTGGATGAACTGCTTGGGCTTGACCGCCCGCGCCAGGTAGTCCGCGTCCACTTCCTGGAGGACGTAGTCGTCGCGGAACTCCGGCAGTCGGCGGGTTCGCATCGGTGGTTGCCATGGGGGTACCTCCGCTCCTCAGGCCCGCTTGATCAGCGGACGGCCGTAGGTCGAGGTCGGTTCGATCGCCTTGACGGCGGCTGCACGCTCACCGCGCTTCTGCCACCAGGCCCAGATCCACATCTGCAGGCCGAGCAGCACCACGTAGATGACCACGGCGACGATGTCGCGGACCGCGCGGGCCGAGATCGTGATCGGGAACCACGGCGTGGACCACGAGGCGATCTCGAACGGCAGGGTGATCTGCCCGCCCGGGCCGAACCAGATGACGTCGGGACGCCAGCCCAGCTCGGAGTCGGCCCACGTCAGGAACTGGTGGGGCACCACGCCGTAGATCCAGAAGATGATGAAGAACACGTACGTGGCGGCGAGCATCGCCTCGCCCCAGGTGAGCGGTGTGCCGACTGGACGACGCTTGGCGTACCAGAACACGGGAGCCACCATGGCCACCGTCACCAGGAGCGTCGAGATGAAAGCGACCACGGACGACCTCCTGTCGACCTCGAACCGCACGGCGCCGCTCCGGTCGGAGCGCACGCCCCACGAATTGTGAAACCGCGCACAAGTGTAGTCCACGCCTCGGTCAGCAACCTCGGCCTGCCTGCACCTGTGTGGAGGGTCTACCACGCCCACCGACCTGAGGGCACATTCAGGCCGTCGCTCGGAGGGCGACGCGGCGGGTCCACCATCGCGGCCTCACGAGGCTGCACACTCCGGCTTGGTCGAAGGGCACATTTCGTGCCTAGTGTTGACCCCGTTGCCGCCTGTCAAGGCGGCCGGTCGTTCCCCGACGCAGCGGAGGCCGCGTTCGTCCGAAGTACCAGAGCATCTCCTCGCCCGCAGCCGAGCCAAGCGAGCCGCAATGGGCGGTGGTGGCGACGCCGCCGCACCTGCAGCGACAGAGTCGGCCGCACCTGCGAGCACGCCAGCCGCTGCACCAGCGACGGCGGCCGCGGCCACACCGGCCGTCAGCACGCCTGCTGCTCCAGCAGTCCCGGATCCGGTGGCACCGTGGGTAGAGGCCGCCGAGTCCCGCAAGAAGATCCCCTACTGGGCCATCCCGGTGCTGGCGCTGCTACCCCTGTGGGCAGTGATCTACACGCTCACCCTCGATCCGCCCACCCCGACCGAGCCCGGAGCGCTCGAGCTCGGCGCCGAGACCTACGCCGGCAAGGGCTGCTCGGGCTGCCACGGCGCCGGTGGCGCCGGCGTCGGTGCCGTTCCGGGTCTGACCGACGTCACCACGAACTTCGCCAACCCCGGCGACATGGTCTCGTGGGTCGCTCTCGGAACCGCCGGCTACCAGGCCGCCGGCATCGCTGAGTACGGCCCCGGCAAGCCGGTCGGTGCCGCTGGCCAGATGCCCGCGTGGGCGGACTCGCTCACCGCCGAGGAGCTCATGACCGTGGTGCTGCACGAGCGCGTCGAGTACGGCGGCGACACCTTCGACGCAGCCGTCTGGCAGGAAGGCTGGGAGGAAGCCATGTCGATCCTGCCGACCGCCAAGGCCGACGAGTACACGGCGATCCTCGACGAGTGGGTGGCTGACCCGCCGGCGTGACCCGGCGCACACGCAACTCGCTGATCGGCGGGGTCCTATCCGCCGGTCTCGTGATCGGGCTGTTCCTCGTCGTCACCGGCGGGAGCGCCGACTCACCTGACGCCACGGCGCCCACCGAGCCGGGCGGTACGGCGACCACGGAGCCGACCACCGAGCGCGCCGAGCCGTTGGCTCTGCCGTCCGAGCTGACCCAGGAAGCCGTCGCCACGCTGTCGGGGCTGGCGATCCCAGCCACGGCATCTGAGTTCCTGACCGCCCGACTCGACAGCGACCGCCAGCTCGACGTGACCTTCGTGATCCCCGCCGACTCCGTCGACGCGTTCCTCGCCGATTCGGGCCTCGAGACCCCCGAGGACGACCGGCGGGTCGTGCTGCACAGCTCCCCGCTGTGGAAGCTGAACCCCGACCCTGGCACGACGCTGGCCGGCACCTCCGACACCGTCGACGACATCAACCGCGCAGTGGAGCTGTTGACCGCTGCCGACGGCTCGGTGCAGGCGTCAGAGCGGTGCTCACCAGCGCCGCCTGAGCCGCCTGAGCCGCCCGAGCCGCAATGGTCGAGCCGGCGACGGTCGCCCAGGGTCAGGGGATCTCGGCGAGCAGCTCGGCCAGCGGAACCCGCACGGCGCGCTTGTCGGCGGCGGCCAAGGCAGCCAGGTCACCGTCGGCCTGGGCCCTGAGGAGCTGACCGAACGTGAACGTCTGACCGGGGATCGCCACGTCGGCCGACGGGTCCGCGGCCGAGGGCTCGTCGAGCACCTGGATCACCACGTGGCGGTCGGCACCGCCCTTGTGGAGCTGACCGGTCGAGTGCAGGAAACACGGCCCGATCCCGAGGGTGACGGCGACGCCGGCCCTCTCAGACAACAGCGCGACGTGCAGCTGCAAGCTGCGCCTCGAGTGCCGGGTCGACGAACACGGCGATCACCGACCGCGTCACCGATGCGCAGCGCTGCCAAGGCGTCGGCCAGGCTCGACTCTCCGGCACCGGTCGCAGTCCCGGGCCCTGTCGCGACTCTGCCGTCGAGCAGGCCGCGGGCCTCACGCTTGGCCGACTCGACGTCGGGCTGGTCGAACGGGTTGATGCCGAGCACGATGCCCGCGACCACGGTCGCGAACTCCCAGAGCACCACCTGCGCCCCCAGGTCCTCGGGCTCCTCGATCTGCAGCTCCACCCACGGCCCGTCGAGCGTTCCCGGGTCGATCCCCGTGTCGCCGACGAGCACGTGCAGCCGTCCGGACGGGTCCGCCGCGCCGACACCGTCGCCGAGCACCGGCAGGATGCCGACACCCTGCTTGCCGGTCGACTCGGCGATCAACTGCTCGAGCCAGGAGCCGAACGACTCGATCCGCTCGTCCAGGTGCAGGGTCAGCTTGTCGCGACCTGCCATGGCGGCGACGGCGATGAGGGCACCCAGCTGCGCGCCGGGGTGCTCGTCCGCTGGCACGTCGGGACCGAGCAGCTCCAGGGTCTCCTCGGCGGTGTCGAGCATCGTCGTCGCGTCCAGACCCATCAACGCCGCGGGCACCATCCCGAACGCCGACATGGCCGCGAAGCGCCCGCCTATCTCGGGGTCGCCGTAGAGCACCGCCCGGAACCCACGTTCGCGGGCCAGACTCTCGAGCCCTGAGCCCGGATCGGTCACCGCCACGAAACGCCGCCCGATCGGCGCACGTGCCCAGAAGTGCTCCAGGTGCGAGCGGGTCTCGATCGTGGAACCCGACTTGGACGCCACGACCACCAGCGTGCGCTCGGGATCGAGCGCCGCGGTGACCCTGGCCACCGCTGCGGGGTGCGTCGAGTCGAGCACCGTGATGCTCGGGAAGCCGTCGCCCGGTTCGAACGAACGAGCCAGGACCTCGGGGAACAGACTGGAGCCGCCCATGCCCAGCACCACCACGTCGGTGACCGAACGGAGCTCGCGGTCCGAGGCTCCGTCGACGATCTCGTCGGCGACCAGCGCCCAGTGGGGCCACTGCTCCTGGGCGTCGGCCGGTGCACGCAACCAGCCGAGACGGTCGACCACCTCGGTCGGGTCGTCGCCGAAGACGGTGTGGTCGCGGTCCCAGATCCGACGCACGGCGTCGGATCCACGAAGGCGGGTCGACGCCGTCGTCCAGGCGTCCGAGAGCTCGGCGGGGTCGACACGGGCCGTGATCACACGGCGGACACTACCGGCCCACCACCACCGAACTGCTGCTACCGGGCAGCCGGACGTGACCATTGGGACCGGAGACGATCGCGGACCTCGGAGATCACCCCTGGTTCGGTGTCGGCCGCGACGACACGGCCGAGAACACCGTCGAGGGCGCCGCGCACATCGGCGAGTGCTGCGACACGCCAACGCAGCACGCCGAACCCGGCGGCGATCGATGCCGGCACCCCCAACCAGAGGATCCCGGTCCCGGTGAAGGCCCCGGCCACCGAGAACGCCGAGCCGATCCCGGCGATCGACAAGCCCGCCGCGGCGGTCGCACTGCGGTCGGTCGACAGGTCACCGACGAGGACGATCGCACTGTGGTCGTCGTCGACCGCGGCGACGGCGAGCTTGAGATGACGGACCTTGTCGAGCTGCTCGCGACCGAGCACTGACCGCACGCTGCGCTGCACGTTCGCGGCGAAGTCGCTACGGCGGGTGTAGGTGGCGACCAACGCTTCGGGGTCGTGTCGGCGTCGACGCAGCGAACCATGTCGGCGCAGCCATTCGTCGGCGTGGGCCATCGTGTCGGCCGCGCTCGACTCGACCAGGGCGCTGGCGGTGACCTCGGCCGGCCCCGCCAGCCGGTCGAGCACTCCCCCGTGACCATCATGCAGCAGGCCCAGGCGCTCCTCGGCCACGGCCAGCCGGACCGCGCCGGCGTCGAGGCCGAGCTCCTCTGCGGCCTCGATCAACGCCTGCTCCGCCAGACCGTCGTCGGCCGATGACCGCTCCGCAGCGTCGGCCAGATGGATCGCCCGGCGCAGCACCCGTTCGGCCGCTTCGCGGTCGAACCGACTGTCCGCGCTCGTGGACTCCACGCTGGTGGATTCTGCGCTTGTGGACTCTCCCGACATCGCCGCCAAGCGTAGGGCTGGACGGGTCCGTCGAGGGCTCGGAATCAGTGCGTGGGCCGGCGGGCCATGTCGGCCGCCACGTGGTGAGCGGCATCGATCGTGCGTCGCAGATCCTCGTCGGAGTGTGCGAGCGACGCGAACATGACCTCCCACGGTCCCGGAGCGAACGCTATGCCGCGCTCGAGCATGCCGTGGAAGAAGGCCGGGTAGCGTCCGAGAGCCACCGACTCTCCGGCCGTCGCGAAGTCGACCGGTGACGGCGCGTCGCCGAAGAAGCAGCCGACCAGCGGCCCCGCACGCGGAACCGACGCCGCAACTCCCGCGTCGGCGAAAGCGGCTCGCAGGCCCTGGGCGAGCACCTCGGCGATGCTCTCCAAGCGGTCGTAGGCGTCCTGGTCGAGCTGTGAGAGAACCGCCAGACCCTGCGGCAGTGGCGAGCGGGTTCCCCGACAGCGTTCCTGCCTGGTAGACGGACCCGAGCGGCGCCAGGTTGGACATGATCTCACACGACGAGCCGAACGCGCCGACGGGCAGTCCGCCGCCGATGATCTTGCCGAAGCACCAGAGATCGGGGGTGACGCCGGACCAGCGCGGTGGCACCGCCGACACCCAACGCGGAACCCGGTGATCACCTCGTCGAACAGCAGCAGGGCGCCGACCCGGTCGCACTCGGCGCGCAGACGCTTCGAGGAAGCCCGCCGACGGCGGGACCAGCCCCATGTTGGCGGCGACCGGCCTCGACGATGACGCACAGCGACCGTGCTCGTCGAGGCGACGGCACCACGTTGTACGGGCTCGATCCGCGGTGTCGGCGACCGCCCCGGCGGTCACACCCGCCGAGTCGGGGGCGGTGCCGGTCACCGACGACTCCTCGGCGACGCCGGACCCGGCCGCGGCGAGCAGCGCGTCGGAATGGCCGTGGTAGTGGCCGGCGAACTTCACGATCGTGCGACCGGCCGGTGGCGCCGCGGGCGAGGCGGATCGCGGACATCGTCGCCTCGGTGCCCGAGCTGACACCAGACGCACCTGCTCCATGCCGGGGATCCGGTCGCAGAGCTCCTCGGCCAGCCGGACCTCGCCCGGTGTCGGCGCACCGAAGGTGCGTGCCGAGCGTCACCGCGTGGCGGATCGCCTCGACGATCGACCGGGTGGGCGTGACCGAGGATCGACCGCGCCGTAGCTCTGCACGTAGTCGACGAACTGCGTGCCCTCGACGTCGCCACACGTAAGCGCCGTCGGCCCGACGCGCACGAAGTACGGCGTGCCGCCGACCGACCGGAACGCACGAACGGGCGAGTTCACCCCGCCGGGTATGACGTGCCAGGCCCCGCTCGTAGAGCGACGCGTTGGTCAGGGTCTCTGTCACTGGAGCGCCTCTGTCACTGGAGCACCTCTGCGAGGGAGCGGGCGAAGTAGGTGAGGATCATGTCGGCACCGGCCCGCTTGACCGCGGTGAGCTGCTCGAGAGCGACGGCGTCGCCGTCGATCCAGCCTCGCTCGGCGGCGGCGTGGATCATCGCGTACTCGCCGGACACGTGATAGGCGGCCAGGGGAACGTCGACGCTCGGCCGGGCGCGCGGCGAGTGACGTCGAGGTAGGTGACGAGCGGGCTTGACCATGACCATGTCGGCGCCCTCGCCGAGGTCCAGCCGGATCTCCTCGAGCGACTCGCGGATGTTGCGGCCAGTCCTGCTGGTAGCCCGTGCGATCGCCGCCGTCCGGCGATGCACGACGTCCACCGCGTCGCGGAACGGGCCGTACAGAGCCGGATGCGTACTTGGCGGCGTAGGCGAGGATCGCGACCTGCGTCGTGAGCCTCCGTCGTCGAGGGCCGTCGCGGATGGCGAGCGACCTGGCCGTCCATCATCCCCGATGGGGCGCACACGATCGAGCGCCGGCCTCGGCCTGGGCGATCGCCGACCTCGTGCGTAGCAGCTCGAGCGTGGCGTCGTTGTCGACCTCGGCCGCCGGCGTCGAGCAGGCCGCAGTGGCCGTGGTCGGTGTACTCGTCGAGGCAGAGGTCGGCCATGAGCACGATCGTAGTCGCCGTAGGTCGTCAGCGCAGGTCCTGCAGCGCCACCTGGACGATCCCGTCGGGGTCCGAGGCACCCGGAACCGTCGGGGTCCTTGTGCTCGGGCACACCGAAGAGGATCACGGCGGGTACGCCCGAACGCGACCAACTCGCCGACCTCGGTGATCAGCGACCGGCGGCTGTGCTGCGACCACTCCTGGCAGGGACTCGATCGGGTTCTGCTCAGAGATGCCCTCACGGACGAACAGCGGTGCGATCAGGTCATCGACACCGAGACGGGTCTCGGCGACCAGCCGGCGCAGGGCCGGGGTTCGGCGTAGGCGACGGAGTCGCTGCTGTGGGAACGGCACCCGCCGAGTGTAGGCAGGGCGCTGTGTGGGCATACCACGCGCCGCGCTGCGACGAAACCGCCAGCGAGACCACGACCGACACACCCACGCGCCGCGCTGCGACGAAACCGCCAGCAAGGCAGCAACCCAATTCGTCGCAACGCGGCGGAATTCGACAACGCCTACCAGCACCCGCTGGTCTCGGCCGTGCCAGCAAACCCCGTGCCAGCAAACCCATTGCCAGCAAACCCCGTGCCAGCCGAGTCGGCTAGGCGCCCAAGTGCGCCACCAGGGCGTCCACCAGTCCGTCGAGGGTGTGCGGCGATGCCTCGGCGGTCACGTCCAGACCGAGCTCGCCCGCCGCCGCCGCGGTGATCGGCCCGATCGCCACGACCACCGGCGGCACCGAGCGCGCCAGCTCGTCGGGACCATCGGCCCCTATCGCCGACACGAGGTTCCTCGCGGAGGACGCCGAGGTGAACGTCACGGCATCGGCGTCGGCCACGCGCGCCAGTGCCCGGGCATCGAGCGGTACCGGCACCGTCCGGTAGGCGTCGACCACGTCCACGCTCCAGCCGCAGGCACGCAGTCCGTCGGGCAGTAGGTCCCTGGCGACCTGGGCTCGGGACAGCAGCACGCGTCCACCACCGGCAGGCGGGTCGGGGAACACCTCGAGCAGTCCCTCGGCCACGTAGCGGTCGGGCACCAGGTCGGGGTTCAGGTGACGGTCGCTCAGGACCCCAGCGGTGCCGGGACCGATCGCGGCGATGCGCACCCCGGCAAGGTCGCGGGCGTCGCGCAGCTCGAGGAGAGTGCGCCGAGCCCCGTTGGGTGACGTGACGACCAGCCAGTCGTATTCCGCCACCCGGGCGACAGCTGAGCGAAGTGCCTCTCCCCCGTCGAGCGGGTCGACTATGTCGATCGTCGGCACCTCGACCACCTGGGCACCGACGTTGCGCAGCCGACGGGCCAGCTCGCTCGCCTGACCCGGCGAGCGGGTCACCACGACCCGGCGCCCGAGCAACGGCCGCGAGGTGAACCAGTCCAACGACTCGCCAGCCACATCACCGATCACGATCGTCGACGGTGACGACAGCTCGTGGTCGGGCAGCGTCGCCAGGGTCGCCCGCGTCACGTGCTGGTCGGGCCTCGTGCCCCAGCGCACCGCCGCCGCGGGAGTGTCAGCGGGCAGGCCCCCGGCACGCAACCGGCGGCTGATCTCGACCAGATTGGCCACTCCCATGAGCACAACGATCGTGCCGCCGACCTTGGCGAGCGACTCCCAGTCCACGTCTCCGCGGCCCTTGGTCGGGTCCTCGTGGCCGGTCACGATCGTCAGGCTCGTCGACGAATACCGCATCGTCACCGGTATCCCCGCGTACGCGGGGGCGGCGATGGCCGAGGTGATCCCCGGCACGACCTCGTAGGGGACACCCGCCGCGGCCAGGGCATGGGCCTCCTCCGCACCGCGTGCGAAGACGAACGGGTCGCCGCCCTTGAGCCGCACGACGCTGCGACCCGCGAGCCCGTGCTCGACCAGCAGCTCGTTGATGCGCTCCTGTCGCACCGAGGGCCCGTCGGGGGTCTTGCCGACGTCGATGCGCTCCGCCTCCGGCGGTGCCAGATCCAGCAACGACCGGGCCGACAACCGGTCGTACACGACCACCTGGGCCGTGCGCAGCAGCTCGGCGCCGCGCACGGTCAGCAACCCGGGGTCACCAGGGCCTGCGCCCACGAGATACACGGTCATCGTGAGCACTCCGCTCGGAGTGCAGCCGCCAGCTCCCGACCGAGTGACTCCACCGCTTCGGAGTGGGCGAGCATCGCTGCAGGTTCCTGTCGCTGCTGGACGACCATGTGGCCGCCGACGCCGGTCGCGAGCATGCCTCTCAGCACCAGCGCGCCGTCAGTGTCGACGCCGTCATTGCCGACGCCGTCAGTGCCGACAAAAGCCGCGTGGGCCCCGGCAGGCAGGGTGCAGTCACCGCCCAGTTCGGCCAGGAACGCCCGTTCTGCGTCGACCCTCCGGCGGCTGGGGGCGTGTTCGGCCGCAGCCAGGAGCTCGGCGGTCTCGCTGTCGTCGTCACGGCACTCGATCGCCAGGGCCGCCTGAGCCACCTGGGGGATCATCGTCGTCTCGTCCAGCACCTCGCTCAAGTGCTCTGCCATGCCCAGACGCTCGAAAGCGACCGCGGCGACGACGATCGCGTCGAACTCGTCAGCCTTGGCGAGTCGGGTCGCCATGTTGCCTCGCAGCTCGGCGAAGCGAAGGTCTGGGCGCAACGCAGCGAGCTGCGCCCGCCGCCGCGCCGAGCCGGTCGCCACGACCGCTCCAGGCGCCAGATCGGCCAGCGTCGAGCCGACCAGCACGTCACGCGGGTCACCACGCTCCGGCACCGCTGCGAGCAGCAGCCCTTCGCCGGTGACCGCCGGCAGGTCCTTGGCCGAGTGCACCGCCACGTCCGCCGCGCCCGTCGAGCAGCGCCGCCTGCACCTCGGTGGCGAACACCCCCTTGCCCCCGATCTCCGACAGCGCCACGTCGAGTCGCCGGTCGCCCTCGGTCGACACGGCGACCAGCTCGACCGCCAGCCCGGGGTGCGCGGCCTTCAACAGCGCCCCGACGTGTTCCGCCTGCCACAACGCCAGCGGAGATCGTCGTGTGGCGAGGCGGAGCACCACCTCAGCCGAGCTCGAACAGGTCGCGGATCGAGTCGGCGAGGCGCTCGCCCCTGCTCGACCCGGCAGAGTCCTTCAGCTGGACCGTCGGGGTGTGCAACAGCTTGGCGAGCATGCCGCGGGTCAGCGCCTCGACGGCGTCACGCTGCTCCGGCGACAGTGTCTCGAGGCGGGCGGCGAAGCGCTCGAGCTCGGCCCTACGCACGCCTTCGGCCTGGTCGCGCAGCGCTGTGACCACCGGCGCGACCTCACGAGCGGAGACCACGGAGTCGAAGCGGGCGATCTCGTGCTCGACGATCTCACGCACCGCGTCGGCCTCGGCGCGGCGCGCCGTCAAGCTCGCCTCCGTCAGCTCCGCGACCGCGGCCATGTCGAGCAGGTCGACGCCCTCGACGTCCGCGGCGGCCGGCTCGACGTCACGGGGCATGCCGACGTCGACCACCAGCACCGAACGCGACGGCCCGGCCACAGCAGCGCTCAGCTGCGCGGCGCTCACCACGGCCTCCGTCGAGTCGGTTGCGGTGAACACCACGTCGACCTTCGCCAGGACCTCGTCGATGCGATCCAGGCCGACTCCGCTGATGGCACCGGGGCGACCGGTCGCGGAATCCGCGAGCGACTCGGCCAGTGCCACCGCACGCGGCTCGGTGCGGTTGGCGATGACCAGCTCTTCCAGGTGTGCGTCGGCCAGGAAGCGGGCCATTCCGCGTGCCATCGAGCCGGCGCCGACGACGACCGCACGCCTGCCGGCCAGCCCGATCGCGGCACGGGCGCCGGCGCAGTTCGGCTCGACAACCGACCCGCCATGACCCCCGGCCCCACCAGAAACCCCGGTCGCACCCAGCCGCTCGCCCGCCATGATCACCGCTGCCTGCGACACCGAGGTCACATGGTGCGAGATGCGCGTCTCGCTGCGGGCACGCTTGCCCACCTCGAGCGCGTGGCGGAACAACAGGTTCAGGCTGCGCCTCGACGTGCCCTCGGCACGGGCGATGTCCCAGGCGGTGCGCACCTGGCCGAGGATCTCGTGCTCACCCGGAACCGCCGAATCCAATCCGGCCGCAACCTCGAACAGGTGCTGCACTGCACGGTCGTCGTGTTCGACGTAGAGGCACTCCGAGAACCGGTCAGGCGTCAGGAACGTCAGGTCGCTGAAGAAGTCCCGCACCTGGCTGTACGCGGAGTGGAAGCGCTCCGCGACCACGTAGACCTCGGTCCGGTTGCAGGTGGCCAGCACCACGACCTCGGCGACGTCGTCGGCGCCGTCGAGCGCGTGCAGGAGCTTCGGAAGACGGTCGCCCGTGACCGCCATCCGCTCGAGCAGCTCGAGCGGAGCAGTCCGGTGATTCGCTCCTACGACGACGACTGACACGCCTGCGGGCGCTCCTTCGCTACGGCCACGAGGCCCCGACGGATCAGGTCAAGGATGCTCCCATCGACAACCGGTCGCCAGTCGGTGACATCCATGTCCGGCCTCAGCCCGCGGCGCGGTCCGCCGGGAGCCCGCCGGGGAGCTCGCCAGAGGGCTCGGCGTCGGCACGTTCGGCGCTCGAACGGCGCTCCTCGTGGAACGCCAGGATCTGCAGCTCGACCGCCACGTCGACCTCACGCACCAGCACGTGAGGGGGCACGTCGAGAAGCGTGGGAGCGAAGTTCAGGATCGAGCGGATACCCGCCTCGATCAGCGTCTCGGCTGCCTCCTGGGCGGCGACCGGCGGGGTCGTGATGATGCCGATCGTGACCCCGTGCTCTTGCACCAGGTGGGAGAGCTCGTCCTCGTGGTGCACCACGAGCGAACCGAGGGTCTGGCCGACCTTGGCCGGGTCGGTGTCGACCACGGCGACGACGGAGAAGCCACGATCGGTGAACCCGGCGAACTTGGCCAAGGCTGAGCCCAGGTTGCCGGCGCCGACGATGATGCAGGGCCAGTCGTGGGTCAGACCGAGCTCCCGGCGGATCTCGATCAGCAGCTGCTCGACGTCGTAGCCGACACCGCGGGTGCCGTAGGAGCCGAAGTACGACAGGTCCTTGCGGACCTTCGCGGCGTTGACGCCGGCCAGGTCCGCGAGCTGCTCGGAGGAGACCGTCGGACGCTCCTCGGACTGAAGCTGCAGCAGGCACCGGTGGTAGACGGGCAGCCGGGCGATCGTCGCCTCCGGGATGACCCTGCGCCGATGCGTGGACATCCATCGACGGTACTTCGCTCGTTCACGTGTTCACAAAGTCGGGGTTTCAGCCCGGATCTGCATCCCTCAGCTCGAAGCGACGGACCTTGCCGGTGATCCCGCGGGGGATGTCGTCGACGAACCAGACCTTGTTCGGGCACTTGTAGCCGGGCAGGCGCTCCGCGCAGAAGGCGACCACGTCGTCCTCCTCGACGGGCACTCCGACGCGGGCCTTCACGTAGGCCTTCACCGCCTCACCCGTGTACGGGTGCGGAACCCCCACGACCGCGCACGCCTCGATACCCGGGTGCTCGGAGAGCACCGACTCGACCTCGGCCGGGTAGACGTTGAACCCCGACACGATGATCAGGTCCTTGACCCGGTCGACGAGGAACAGGAACCCGTCGTCGTCGACGACCGCGACGTCGCCGGTGCGCAACCAGCCGTCGTCGGCGAGCACCGCGGCGGTCGCCTCGGGGGCGTCCCAGTAGCCGGCGAACACGTTCGGGCCCCTGACCCAGATCTCGCCCGAGTCCCCGACGAGCACGTCGTCGCCCTGATCGTCGACGATACGCAGCTCGAGCCCGGGCACCGGCATGCCGATCGAACCGGGCGGTGTGTCGAACCCGCGGGGGCTCGCCACCACCGGCGACGCCTCGGTGAGCCCATAGCCCTCGGCGAGGACCAGACCGAACTTCGCCTCGATCGCCTGGGCCACCTCGACTGGCAGCTTGGCCGCACCCGAGATCGCGATCCGCACCGATTCCATGACCCAGCGGTCGACACCGGGAACGCCCGCCCAGGCCGCCCACATGGTCGGCGGACCAGAGACGCTCGTGACCTTCCACTTCTCGATCGATTCGAGCGCCGACACCGGATCGAACCGTTCGACGAGCAGCACCGACGACCCGACGTAGAGCGACACTCCGAGCACCACGTTCAGCCCGAAGATGTGGAACATGGGCAGCACGCCGAACACGACGTCCTCGGGGACCTGGTCACCGTCGTCAGAAGCCGTGGCCTGACGGATGTTCGCGTAGAGGTTCCCGTGGGTGAGCATCGCCGCCTGCGGCGCACCGGCGGTACCCGAGGTGAAGATGAGCACCGCGACGTCGTCTGGCTTGCGGTCGACGACAGGGGCCGAGGTGTCGGTCGAGAGCTCGTCGATCGACAGCCCGCCCTCCGGGGTGAATCCGGCGCCGATCACGAACTCCAGGCCGCACAGCTCGGCGCGGTCGATGCCCTCGACCACGCCACGCCCGGCCGGCCCGACGATCACTGCGCGTGCGCCGACGGTGTTGAGCTCCTTGGCGAGCGCTGCCGACGGACTGGTCGGGTTGAGCGGCACCGCGACCAGACCTGCGCCGAGAGCCGCCAGGTAGGCGACCACGAAGTAGCGGTTGTTGCCCGAGACGATCGCCAGCCGGTCACCGGGTTCGAGGCCCAGATCGATCAGCCCCGTTCGCAACCCCGCCACCTGCTCGCGCAGCGTGCCGTAGTCGGTCGGGCGGCCCCTACTGATCAGCGCCCGGGACTCCGCCGGGTGACCTTCGATGATCGTCGCCAGGTTCACCGCTCGGACCCTAGCCGCCCGTCGCTGTCGGACAGCCGCTCAGCGCGCGAGCACGACGAGCTGCAGGAACGACGCTCCGACCAGGACCAACATCAACAGGACGATCATCACGGTCGTCTTGCGTCTCATCTCGACCCTCCTGTGCCGGGCCCGGCACCCTCGCCGCCACCAGCACCCTGGCGAGCACCGAGCTGCACCGCCGTGGTGACCCCCGCGCCGGAACCTGCTGCTGTCTCGTCGTCGAGCGGCGCGAGCACGACCTGGTGGCCCGGCTCGAGGCGCAGCTCCTCGGCGGCCGACGCCCTGTCACAGACCAGCGAGATGAACCCGTAGCTGTCGGTCACCAGACCGACCGTCCCGGTGCCGAGCTCCTTGAAGTGGTGCACGCGCCGGGCGGTGCGGGCCAGACCGTCGACGCGGACCTCGAAGACGTCGCCGAGCGGATCGAGCTCGGACGGGTCGGCGTTGAGCTGGGCGTTGCCGTAGCGGTCGATCCAGAGCACCTCGCAGCTCATCCCGTCGTCGCCGACCTCGGAGATCGGGAAGATCCCCGGGAACAACCCCGCCGGCTCGATCAGGTCACCGAGCTCCTCGAGGGGCACCCCGCGGCACAGGTGCGCTGCCGCCGGGGCGAACACGTCACGGCCGTCGAACAGCGGGCCCGGTGCCTCGAGCTGGTACTCGGGGTTGTTCAGCCACACCGCACGGGTGGCCCCACCGACGAGCGCCACCGCGGGCGCTAGCACTCCGTTGTCGGGGCCGACGAGAACCGAGGCACCCCCTCCCACCTCGACCGCGACCGCACGCCGGGTGGACCCGACACCCGGGTCGACCACCGCGACGACCACACCGGGCGCCAGGTACTGCGCCGAGCGGGCCAGGGTGAGTCCCCCACCGCGCACGTCGTACGGCTCTACCCCGTGGGTGATGTCGACGATCCGCACTCCCGGGCACAGCTGGTGGATGACCGAGTGGACGACGCCGACGAACTCGTCCGCGTGGCCGTAGTCGGACAGGAACGAGACCGTGTCGTGACGGAGGGTCTGGGGGTCGTGGGGGGACATGCGCCGTCGACGGTACCGGACGCGCTCGGCAGCGGTCAGGCGCCGAGCTCGCGGGACCGCTCGGTAGCGGCGAGCACCGCGTCGATGAACGCGGCGCGGGTGGCGCGCTCCTCGAGCACCCGCAGACCGGCGGCGGTGGTGCCGCCGGGCGAGGTCACCGCCGCTCGCAGCGTCTCGGCGTTGTCCTCGCCCGAGGCGAGCAGGGTCGCCGCGCCCAGCAGCGTCTGGCGCACCAAAGCGTCCGCGGTCGCCCGCGGCAGCCCCGCGGTCACTCCGGCGTCGATCAACGCCTCGGCGACCAGGAAGAGGTAGGCGGGCCCGGACCCCGACAGCCCGGTCACTGCGTCGAGCGCCGACTCGGGCACCCGCACGACGGAGCCGACCGCGCCGAGCACCGACTCGGCCCACTCCAGGTCCGCTTCGGCGCAGTGACGACCACCGGCGATCGCTGCTGCTCCCGCGCCGACCAGCGCGGGGGTGTTCGGCATGGCACGCACGACCGGCAGGTGGGCACCAGCGGCCGACTCGAGCGACTGGGTGGACACACCCGCCGCTATCGAGACGAGCCTCTCCACCCCGGCGGCGACTGCAGCCGCGACCGCCGGGCCCACGTCGGCTGGCTTGGTCGCGACGATCAGTCCCCTGCAGCCGGCGGGGGCGTCGAGGACGTCCACCCCGTCGAAGCGGCGCGTCAGGTGGTCGCGGCGGGCGGGATCGACCTCGACCACGGCGAGTTGCGACGGCGAGACGGTGCCGGCCGTGAGCAGACCACCGAGCAAGGCTTCACCCATCCGGCCGCCCCCGAGGAGCTGGATGTCATAGCTGCGTGCTCGTGACGACTCGGGTGACGACGACTCGGGTGGCATGGCCCAATCGTACCGGTGGTGTCGGGCCCGGCCGCTTCCCCGACGGCCGGGCCCGCGGGTCAACCTAGGCAGCGGCCCCGGCACTGTCAGCGGGTCCCGCGACCCGGTTCACGGCTCAGCCCTGCCGGGCTTTCGCCCCTGGCGGCTTCAGCCCTCGAAGCGAGACGCGTACCCGATGCGCATGGCCGGGCGGAAGCACTGCTCGACGTAGGTGTAGACCGACCCGAAGAGCCGGTCGAGCTCGTCGTCGGAGATGCGTTCGACGGGGATCTCACCGATCAGGAACACGGCGTCCTCGACCCCGATCGCGAACGTCATGCCGCGCAGCTTCGAGTTCCGTCGCAGCAGGTGTTCGTACAGCTCGCCCTGGCGTTCCTCGGGTGCGGGCATGAAGTACGTCTCGACGTGCAGCGAACGCTGGCGCAGATGGAACCAGATGGCGAAGGTCGCCTTCTCGTCGCCGCTGACACGGGCGATCCAGCGGAGCTGCCCGTCCTCGGTGTCCTTCTCGACCGACGCGATCGTCGGGTTGTCGGCGAGCTGCTGTGCGAGCCAGGCGTCGATCGTCGACTCGTACGCGGCGAGCTGCTCTGGGGAGGCGGGGACCGCGTGGTCGCTCACGTGCACTCCACCAGCTTGCGGGCCGAGAGGTCCGAGTACAGACGCCGGAGACGGCCCGCTGTGGTCGACCAGGCGAACCGCTCGGCCGCATGCGACGCCGCCAGACCCATGTAGCCGGCGAGCTCCGGGTCGGCGAGGAGCGCGTCGACCCGTCCGGCGAAATCGGCCGGGTCGCGGGAGTCGACCAGATGGCCGGTCGCTCCGTCGACGACGAGGGTGCGCAGGCCACCGACGTCGGAGGCTACGACCGGGACCCCGCAGGCTGCGGCCTCGAGCGCGACCAGCCCGAACGATTCGGAGCGGCTCGGGACCAGCACGACGTCGGCCGCCCGGTAGTAGGTCGACAGCCGGTGGTGCTCCATCGGCTCCACGAAGCTGACCCGCCTGCGCAGGCCCAGCTCGTCGATCAGGTCGTGCACATGGGCGAGCTCCACCGAGCCGTCCACTCCGCTCACCCCGCCGACCACGACCAGGTGGGCACGGCGGTCGGCCAGCAGCGCCAACGCTCGCACGGCGACCGTCAACCCCTTGAGCGGCTGGATCCGGCCTACGAACAACAGGGTGGGACGGTCGTCCAGGCCCAGGGCGGCCCGCGCTCCCCCGCGGTCGCCGGGCGAGAAGAACGCGTGGTCGACACCCGGTGGGACGAGCTCGATCCGGTCGGCCCGGGCGCCGTAGAGCTCGACGAGCTGTTCGGCCTCGACCGGGTTGGACGCGCAGATCGCGTCGCAACAGCCGATCACGGCCTCTTCGGCTGCGACCCGCGACTCGGGCTCGTGGTCGCCGGCGTCGGCCTTGACCCGGGCCAGGGTGTGGAACGTGGCGACGAGCGGCAGACCGAGCTCGTGCTTCAGGCGGTGAGCAGCGACTGCGGAGAGCCAGTAGTTGGCGTGCAACGCGTCGGCGGGCTCGTCGATGAGCACCTTGGACACACCGTCGGCGAACTCGTCCACTACGGCCGGCAACTGCTCCTTGGCCAGGGCGTGCTCCCCGGCATCGATGTGGACGACCTCGAGACCCGGCTCGATGCGGACACGGTCGGGCAGGTCGGCGGCCCAGCGCCGCACGAACACCCGCACGTCGACGCCCGCCTGGGCGAGCGATGCGCTCAGCTCGCGGACGTAGACGTTCATGCCACCGGAATCACCGAACCCCGGCTGGGACAACGGCGAGGTGTGCATGGACAGGACGGCGACCGAACTCACGGAACCCTCAACTCGCCCCGAGCGGATTCATTCCACCAGCGCTGCACGGTCGCCATGTTCGCGGGGTTCACTCGGCGGCGGCCGCCAGTCGCTCGCCGGCGAGCTCCTCGCTCTCCTTGCGGAACGAGTTGTAGATCCGCACGAGCATCTTCTTGTGCTCCTCGGTCAGGGCGGGGTCCCTGCGGATCTCACCGACGACGTCGACCTCACCGTCCGGTTCGTCGAGGATCCCGGCCCGCACGTAGAGCGTCTCAGAGCTGATCTCGAGCGCCCGGGCGATCTGCTGGAGGATCTCCGCCGACGGGCGACGCAGTCCGCGCTCGATCTGGGACAGGTAGGGGTTGGACACGCCTGCCATCTCGGAGAGCTTGCGAAGCGAGAGCTGTCCGACGTTGCGCTGCTCGCGGATGAACTCCCCGAGCTCGTGCCAGCGTCGATCCACTTCGTTGCTCATCGCCCCCACGGTACCGCGACGAACGCGAACACCCCATATGCGCCAGCAAGCGCCGCCTCGATGCTGCTTCGGCACCGCCCGGCGACGGCCTGGCGACCCCTCAGCGCAGGAGGTCGTCGACTGTCGCGCCGCTGCGGTAGCGGCCGACCAGTTCGTCCTGCACCCGGTCGATGCTGCGGTGTACCTCGTGGCGTGCCGCGGACAGCTCCTGTTCGACGTCACCGAGTGTGGCGGTCGCCTGTTCGAGCTCGGAGTCGCTCAGCTCGTCGAGGCCTGCCAGCTGGGTCGGCGAGAGCATCTCGTCGGCACCACGCAACAGCTCGTCGGCCCAGACGGGAGGTTCCAGATCGGGCATCGGTCGGGGCAGGCCCGGGCCACGGCTGTGCGCGGCGAGTGCGTCGGGGAGCTTTTCGATCAGCCCGCCGTCGGAGCCGTCACGCCGGCGCTGGGCCTCGAGCGCGACCGTGTCCAGACGCCCTTGCACGATCCGTCGGGCATACGAGAGACCGTTCTCGATCTCGTGGTAGTGGTCGCGGATCGATCGCAGGTCGCCGAGCGAGCAGCCCGACAGGTCATCGGGTGCCCGGAGGGTGATCAGCTCGTCGAGGTCGATGTGCACTTGTGTCTCACCCTGTCTGTTCGTCTCGGGTCTGGCTGATCAAGGGTCTGGCTGATCAAGGGTCCGGGCCAAGGCTACCGACGCGGCGCGGCCCAAAGACCCCATCGGCAGCGGGTCACCCGATGTGAAGCCTCACGCGGTGAGCAGCCACGCGGCGCCGACCACCACTGGTCCGGCGACCAGGTAGGCGTCCAGTCGTCGCAGGGCAGGCACAGATGCCGTAGGAGCGGCCATGCACCAGGTTGCGGCCCACTGTCCGAACATGGCCGTGACGGCGATCAGGACGCCCAGGATCCACCATTCGGCGCGGTCGAGGGGTGGCACCTGGATCGTCGCGACGGTGAAAGTCACAGCGAACACACCTACCGCTCCACCGAGCGGGCCTTCCCAGCGACCGGCTGCGTCTGCTCCCAGCAGGAAGCTTCCGGCGTCGTAGAGGCTCACCGCCAACACCAGGAACGTGGCCACCCAGAGGTCGACCTGGAGCGCCAGCACGATCGACGAGGCGGCGATCCCCGCTGGCAACGAAGCGAGCGCGACCGTCGCCCCGGTAGCTCGCCCGGCGAGCGACACCAGCCCGGCGACGGTTGCCGCCACGATCAGAGAAGCGCCGGCCATGCCCGTGCCATATCCGGCGGCCAGTGGCACCGATGCCGCCAGGAGACCGGCCAGCAGCGCCGGGATGCGACCCGCCCCTATCGGGGCCACCCCGTCGTCCGACCCGGCCTCGGCACGGGCGATCGCCCACGAGCGCGCCATCTGGTAGCCGCCGGCCGCGGCGACGAACGAGCACAGGACGGCAGCCCACCAGCGTCCGGCCGTGACTGCCGCGAGCAGGAGGAGGAACCACAGCACCCCGACCCGGACGCGCGGGCCGCCGATGTCCGGGGCCACGATCAGTCGTTCGAGCCCACTCGGCTCGGCGGGTGGGCGGGCTGGGCGTCGAACCGGCTCGACCTGTTCGACCTGGTCGATCGCACCGGTACCGCGGGGCCGATGCCCCTGAACGGTCGGCACGTCGGTCACCCCATGACGTTACTCGTCAGCCGGTCGGCGGCCCCAAGGCCAACAGGGGCGTCGCGCCCCGCACTGATACCGTCGCCGCTCGTGACAAGGATCCTCGTCGTGCGCCACGGTCAGTCCGAATGGAACGCCGACGGTCGGTGGCAGGGTCAGGAGAACCCGCCGCTCACGGCGTTGGGGCGCCGTCAGGCCCACCACGCCGCGGCTGCCGTCGGTGCTGTCGACGCGCTGTACGCGTCACCTCTCGATCGTGCCGCTACGACCGCCCTGCTGATCTCGGATTCGATCGGCGTCGGACCCGTCGTGCTGGTTCCGGGTCTCATGGAGCGCCACGCCGGTGAGTGGCAGGGCCTGACCAGGGATCAGATCGAGGACGCGTACCCGGGCTACCTGGACGCCGGCCGACGCCCTCCCGGTTGGGAGGACGATCAGCACGTCGAGAACCGGGTCATGGCGGCCCTGGACGAGATCGCGGATGCTCACCCCGACCAGCACGTGCTCGCGGTCGCGGACGCGGGTGTCATCTTCTCGATCGAGCGGGCGCTCGGAGCGCCGTGGGAGCGACTGGCGAACCTCGGCGGCCGGTGGTTGGTCCGCGACGACGGACGCTGGTCAGCGGGCGAGCGGGTCCATCTGCTGATCGAGGAGACCATTCCCGACCAGATCTGACCCGCTCAGGACAGGTCGGCCTCGGCGACGCTGAAGCGCTGCGGTGAGACGATCGCTGTGATCTGAGCTGCGGCGGACTCACCGCCGTGCCCTTCGCTGCTCACCCGGTCGAGGCTCTCGATCGCCTGTTCGACCGCCACCAGGTCCGACTCGAGGGCGTCCAGCACGGCCAGCTCGTCGGTCTCGCGATGATGGCTCCGTGGCTCGTCCATGACGCCGAAGGGTAGCCCGGCCCGCAACTACGATCATCAGGCCGCCGACCCAGGACCCCCATGTTCGCCGCAGAGATCCAATCCGGGACGCTCGCGCGCTCGCTGTTGATCGCAGCAGCGATAGTCACGCCGTACGCGTGCTCTACAAGGTCAACCAGATCCGTACGATGCGCCGCGGACGCGAGGCCGCCGAGGCCACCAGCGACCCCGACCCGATGGTCGGCGGAGGTCCGCGACTCGAGGACGTGGTGGCGACGATCGGCGAGCTCGCGGCCGACTCGTCGCTCGACTCGGCGACCGTGGTCGTTCCCGACGGGGTGACCGTCGACGGCGACGTGGCCCCGCCGGAGCTCGTCGACGCACTGGTGCGCGACGCGCTCCGGCGCTCGGGCCTGGTGGCAACCGCCGAGCTCGACTCGCCGGCCGGGCGTGTGATCGAGGTGCGTCGCAGCCGGCGTTGAAGCACCATGGAGCCATGAGCCCGCAGCAGACCGTCCTCGAGCCCACCGGCGCGACGATCACCCGGACCGAGGAGACCACCGAGACCGAGGACGGCCCGGTCGCGCACATCGTGAGAACCGAGCCGGGCGAGGATGCCACTGCGAAGGTGCTCGAGGCGCGCATCGAAGGAACCCCGCTCGAGGCGCTCTGCGGGCACACCTGGGTGCCGAGCCGCGACCCCAAGCAGCTGCCGGTGTGCCAGAAGTGCAAGGACATCTACGAGATGTACCGCAGCATCAACGACCGCCTGGACGAGACGCCGCGCATGTGACCCCGCGGGCCCGGCTCAGGCCAGGGTGCAGGAACCGCCGTCGATCCGCACCATCCGGCCGATGAGCTCGCCCGCCGTTCCGGCTGCGAGCAGTGCCGGGTCGACGCTCGTCCCGATCCAGCGCGTGCTGGCCTTCCAGGTCCGCGATGACGAAGGCGCCGACCGCCGATTCGCCGTCGTAGGTGACGGTGAACGTCGCCACCGGAGCCGACCCGACGTGGTCGGCGACGACCCGCCGCCGCTCGGTCACCGCGTCGGCCCTCTCCCCCAGGTCCACGACCAGCGCACGGGCCGCGCAGCGCCCCCGGCTCCGTCGACCAGACACCCAGCGCGGGCTTGGTCAACAGGCCCGACACCGTGCTCACCAGGCCGAGGCTGCCGGGGTCGGCACGAACCGCGGCGACCACCGCCGCCGTCGACTGGTACGTGTAGTTGTTGAACGGTCCGCCACCGAACGCCATGCCGCCTGTCGACGTCGGTGTGGCGTTCGGGTCCAGGCCGAGCTCGCGTTGCTGGACCCTCACAGCGACCGGGAAGCAGCTGTAGAGGTCGACATGACCGATCGACGAGAGCGGCACGCCGAGATGCTCCTGCGCCACACGGCCCAGCACAGCCATGGCCGGCCAGCGATGCAGCTCGGCGCGACACGACAACGGCACCGACGAGGACGACTCGACCAGCACCCGCGGGAACACCCAGCGGTTCCTGGGCACGTCCAGCTCACGAGCGACGGCGACCGAACAGAGAACCAGTGCGGCCGCCTGGTCGACGCCCCACTGGGCGCAGTGCCACTTGGCGTACGGGTGCGCCAACGGGCGGTTGCCTGGCCCGGGGCCGCGCAGGAAGTCCCGGTCGCGCTGCTCGGCGAACGCCGCGTCCGGGGTCGCCGCGGCCACCGCGCTCATGCCGCGCCCAGAGCTCCACGTTGGTGTCGAGCTGCTCGTAGACGGTCATGTCCTCGGCCGCTGCGAGCGCGTTGTCGATGCATGCGTAGTGCTCGACCGCCTGCCACATTCCCGCGTCGATCTCGGCCTGCGCGACGATCTCGCCCTCGGCCGACCAGCACTCGTCGGGCGTCGCCCCGCTCTGCTCTGTCACGAGCGGGGCGAGCCCGTCGCGGGCCCGACGCTGCTCGGTCGCCTTGGCCTCACCGCCGACGACGAGAGCAACATCGATCTCGCCGGCGGCGAGCAGCTCCCAGGCGACCCGCAGCGGAGTCTGCTGGGACACCCCTACCTCCACCCGCACGGTCCGAACCGCGCCGCTACCCGCCGCTGTCAGCCTGTCGGCGAGCAGGCGGCCGGCGTCGGCGTAGCCCCAGGTCCCGGTCGGCACCGCCACCCAACCCAGACGGGAGATGAGCCCGTCACGACCCTTTCGCCCGGCGTCGTCGAACGCCGCGACCGCGGCCTCGACCATCAGGTCGAGTGCCTCGACGTCGACACCGTCCGGATCGCCCGCGACCGGCCGGCTCGCGGTTCCGACACCTACGAGCACCGGCGTCGAGGGGTCCAGATCGTCGGTGGCGTCGACCATTCCGGCGCACCGTACATGCGAGCGACGGCACACCCGGATGCGGAATGCAGCGCCAGAGGTCGTGGTTGACTGCGGTGCGTGCCGACACATGAGAAGGAGCTCACCCGACCGGTGACGCTCTGCACCCCCGATGGGAAACGCCTGAACCCCGCCGCGCGCGGCTGGTCGCGCCGACCGCTGCACGCAGCGAACCTGCGCGGCCGGAAGCTGCGCACCAAGAAGTGGGACTACTGGGGCGTGCTGGCCGGAGACCTGGCGATCGGTCTGGTCTACGCGGACGTCGGCTACGCGGGCCTGGCGAGCGTCTGGTGGGGCGACCTGGTCAGCCAGGAGACCGGGGGCGTCGACGTCGTCACCCCGCTCGCTCGTGGGGTCGAGCTACCCGACACCCCCGGCGCCGCGCCGCTCGTGCTCGACCACCCGAAGCTGCGCATGCGACTCAGCGACGACCCCGACGGCACCCGCCTGTACGCGCGCGCTGGACCGAGAGCGACGGCAGCGCAGGCGAGCTCGACGTGACCGTCACGATGCCCGCCGGCCACGAATCGCTCAGCGTCGTCATCCCGTGGAGCGACACGACGTTCCAGTTCACGACCAAGGACCAGGCGCGGCCGACGAGCGGCCGGCTGGTGCGCCGCGGAGTCGAGGTCCCGATCGGACAGGACACGCCGGCGTGGGGTGTGCTCGACGTCGGTCGTGGCCGCTGGCCGTACTCGATCCGCTGGAACTGGGGAGGAGGCGCGGGGCCGGCCGAGAGCGGTGAGGTGGTAGGCGTGCAGTTCGGGGCCAAGTGGACAGAGGGCACCGGGTTCACCGAGAACGCCGTCACCGTCGACGGGCGCATGCACAAGCTCGGCAACGAGCTCGACTGGCGCTACGACTGGGACGAGCCCATGTCGCCGTGGCGTGTCGTCGACCCCGACGGAGCGCTCGAGCTGACCCTCACACCGCGGCTCGACAAGCACTCGCGCACCAACGCCGGTGTGCTGTCGATGGAGGTGCACCAGGTGTTCGGAACCTGGTCGGGCACCGTGACCGCAGAGGACGGACGGCTCCTACGAGTCGACGGGATCCAGGGATTCGCCGAGGAGGCACGCAACAGATGGTGAACAAGATCGACTACTTCTTCGACCCGGTGTGCCCGTTCGCATGGATCACCAGCCGCTGGGTGACCGAGGTCCGCGACCACCGCGACCTGGACGTCACGTGGCGGTTCATCTCGCTGGCGATGGTCAACGAACAGGCCATCGCCGACAGCGAAGCCGCTGCTGCCGCGGGGGAAGAAGCGACGATGCCGACGCACTACCGGGCCGCTGCCGAACTGGGGCGACGCCTGCTGCGTGTCGCCGCGGCGGTTCGCGAGCAGCACGGCAACGACGCCGTGTGGTCCTTCTACACCGCTGCTGGCGAGCTGCTCCACCCGGGTGGGCGGTCAGCGACGATCTGGGAGGGTGGAGACCCCGGCGACGTCGTCGGCGACGCCCTCGAGCGGGCCGGGCTCCCCGCCGAGCTCGCTGCCGAGGCCGACGACGATCGCCACGACGAGCTGCTGCGCGCCGAGACACAGCTGGCCCTCTCTCGCACCGGACCCGACGTCGGCACACCGATCATCACCTTCGACACGTCGCGGGCGGACGAGGCATCGCTCTTCGGACCCGTGCTGAGCCGCATCCCCCGCGGCGATGAGGCCCTGGAGCTGTGGGACGCGGTGAGCGTCGTCGCGACGACACCGGGCATGTCGGAGTTCAAGCGTTCCCTACGCGCAGAACTGGCATTCGACTGAGCACCGGCCCTCTGACCCGCCGACAACCTGCACCGACCGAACCGACTGAACCGACTGGACCGTGAGCGAGTACCTGTTCGACGCAGCGCTCATCCTGTTCGGGGTCGCCGCGACGGCGCTGTCGATCCGCGCCGCGAGCGCCCCGTCGATCCCCGCGGCCGAGGTGAGGGTCTTCAGCCGGATCAACGGGTGGCCCGACTGGCTGTTCTACCTGCTCTGGCTGCCGATGCAGTTCGGCAACCTCGCCGTCGGAGCGCTGTGGGGTCTCGGAGCCGCGTGGGTCACGCGCAGCTGGGACATAGCCATCGCCACAGCAGCCGCAGTACCGCTCAAGCTCCTGATCGAGCGGGTGGTGCGACACCGTCTCTCGGGACTGCGAGAAGTACGCCAGCGACCCGCCACATCGATCCCAGGCGCCAGGCGGCGAGGAGGAGACGTGCCCGAGTCTGGGCCGAGCTTCCCATCCGGACACGTGATCATGGCCGCGACCATCGGTGCCGTCATCGCCGTGGACACATGGCCGACGTGGAGCTGGGCACCCGCGCTGCTGGTCGCTGCGGTCGCACTGGGGCGTGTCTACGTCGGGGCGCACAACCCGTTGGACGTCAGCTGCGGGCTCGGCATAGGCCTGGCAGCCGGTGGTGTTCTCAGCGCGATCACCTGACCACGCGCCATGCTGTCCCCATGCCCGAAGACGCCACTGAGCCTGCCGCCAAGCCCGCCATGAAGCGCAAGGAGTACGAGGCCGAGCTCCGACGCCTGCACGGCGAGCTGGTGCAGATGCAGGAATGGGTGAAGCGAACGGGGTCGAAGATCTGCGTGGTGTTCGAGGGCCGCGACACCGCCGGCAAGGGCGGCACCATCAAGGCGATCACCGAGCGGGTCAGCCCCCGCGTGTTCCGGGTGGTGGCGCTACCCGCACCGACCGAGCGCGAACGCACCCAGATGTACCTGCAGCGCTACGTGCAGCACCTCCCTGCTGGTGGCGAGGTCGTCATCTTCGACCGCAGTTGGTACAACCGGGCTGGTGTCGAGCGGGTCATGGGGTTCTGCACCGAGGACCAGGCCGAGCACTTCCTGGCCAACACCCCTGCATTCGAACACGCCATGGTCGACTCCGGGATCCAACTGATCAAGTACTGGCTCGAGGTCTCCGCCGACGAGCAGCAGCGGCGCCTCGAGTCACGCATCGAGGACCCCCGCAAGATCTGGAAGCTGTCCGAGATGGACCTCAAGTCCTACGAGCGCTGGGACGACTACTCCCACGCACACGACGAGATGTTCCGCTCGACCGACACGGCTTGGGCACCCTGGTTCATCACCGACTCGGACGACAAGCGACGGGCCCGGCTGAACGTGATCACACACCTGCTCGGCCAGATTCCGTACGAACCCGTGGGGCTTCCGAAGATCGAGCTGCCCGACCGCAAGGTTCACTCCGAGAGGCCCGACCCAAGGCTCTCGTTGCGCTGGGTTCCCGCCGAGTTCTGAGCCTCAGCCGTCGCCGTCGGCGTCGCTGAAGCTGACCGTCAGACCGAGCAGGCTCGCCACTTCGGTCGACATGGTCGTCCGCAGCTCGCCCAGGAGCTCGTGCGCACGTGCCAGGTCGTCCATGGCCGAGGTGTCCGCTGTCGGGTCGAGGTCGCTGATCGGCGATCCGGCGGAGGCGATCGCCCGGGACGCGTTGGACAGCGCCTTCGGCATCTCCTCGGCCGTGCGCTCGGCTCCGGCCGCAGCGACCAGAGCCGACAGGCCACCCGCTGCGCCAACGTCACCGACGCGGTCATCCGTGCCTGCGACGATCGACTCGATCCCAGCCACTTCGTCGAGCATGTCGCCGCTCAGGCGGTGTGCGGCGCCCCCGTCGGTCTCCTGTGGCGCCGGCTGCTCACCGTCGACACCGATGACCGGGCCGAGCTGCATGTCGACGACGGTGGTCAGCGCACCGAGCACCCCGTTGAGCAGGTCCTCGAGCGCCTCGGTCGTGTCGGCCCACATGCCGTCGTCACCGGGCTCCTTCATCTGTTGAGCCGCTGGAGGCTCCCCGTCGACCCCTTCGCCCCATGCTGCGCTTACCTCCTCGGCGGCTGCGGCCGACAGGGTCGCTCCCGCCAGCGCGTACGAGCACGCCCGCGGGGTGAGCTCCGCCGCTGTCGTCGGGGTGAACAGCAGGTACTGCACGGCGTTGAGTCCCCGCAGGTCAGCACCCTTGCCATGGAGCTCGTCAGCGGTGAGCACTTCGTCGGACTCCGCCGCGAACCTGGCGATCTTGTCGGTGTCGACGGCGTAGGCGATTCGGGCGAGTAGCCGGAGGTCCTTGATCGGACCGAATCGGTACGCGGCGGTGTCCGCCCAGGCCGACTGCGCGGCGATCCACGTGTGGCGTGAATCCGTGAGCTTCTGCTCGTCCGGGGACGCACACAGCGTCGCTATCGACGTGGCGAGCGCCGCTGTCTCGTCGGCGAGCTTCTCGTAACCCGGCACGATCACGTCGTCGACCGCCGCCGCCACCACCTCGGCCCGGTCCGCCGACGTCACATCGCCTCCGCCATCGCTACCACCGTCGCCGCCCGAGCCGTCGCCGTTCGCACCAGAGCAACCCGCCAGGATCATGGCGGCCACGCACAGGGCTGCGACCAACATGGCCGTCGGGCCGCGCATCTGCCGGTCGCTCGGCTGCATATCAGGACGCCTCACAGGGAGTTCAGGAACGCGATCAGATCGTCGCGTTCGTCGGCCGACATGCGCAGGAACCCGTCGCGGGCGAACTGCGCCTCTCCACCGTGCCACAGGATCGCCTCGGTCAGGTTCCGGGCCCGGCCGTCGTGCAGGAAGCACGCGTGTGCCCGTTCACCTCGTCGGTGAGCCCGATGCCCCACAGCGGCGCCGTTCGCCACTCCGAGCCACTCGCAGCGAAGTCGGGACGGTCGTCCGCCAGGGCCTCGCCCATGTCGTGCAGCAGCAGGTCGGTATACGGGCGGATGTCCTGATCGGACAGCGAATCGACATCGGTGCGGCCCGTACGCAGCTGCGAGACGTGACAGGCCGAGCACCCGAGGTCGCCGAAGCTCTGCTCGCCACGGCTCGTCGATCGCTCTCCGACGTCACGGCGTGCAGGCACCGCGAGTGTGCGGGTGTAGAAGATCACCCGGTCGAGCTTCTCGTCGGAGATCTCCGGATCCCCACCGTTCGGAGCCGCCAGACAGAGCAGCTGCAGCGGGGTGCAGTCCTGGTCCCGGTGCAGTCGGGAGGTGATGCCGATGTCTCCGAGGAACGCCCCGGCGCTCTGGTCGGCGACGCTGGCCACGTTCGCCTTCCAACCGAACCGACCGATCTCAATGGCCTGGGTGGAAGGGCTCCAAACCAGGTTCGGGCGACCGCTCACCGCTCCCTCGTCAGCCTGCTGCTCGGCCAGATCACGGATCATCTCCTCGGGGACCGCCTCGAGGAGACCGTCTCCGAACACGGGCGGAGCGATGCGTGGCCCGATCATCGTCTCCGGGGCCGAGCGGCCCGTAACCCAACTCGGCGACCGAGTATTCGGGGGCCTCGAGGGTGTAGGGCGTACCGTCCTCGAAGGTCGCCGCGGATCTCACGGGTGGTGATCCGCACCGAGCCCTCGACCGGGACTCCGTTGATCGCCCGGTCCTGGAGCTGCCCTCCATAGGCGGGGTTCGGAACTGGCGCTCCGTGCCCTCCCCCGCCGGAGTCGGCGTCACCCGGAACCGAGAGTCGCAGCAGCAGGCCGCGTTCCTCGGGCGACTCGACGGTGCGATCGGCGCGCCGCGGCCGTCCTTGAAGTGACACGACGAACACGACTGGGCGTTGAAGAGGGGTCCCAACCCGTCGCGTGCCGTGGTCGAAGCGGGTGCGGTCACCCAGTTGTCGTTGAAGAAGTTGTTGCCGACCGCGTGGGCCCGCTTCTGGTCCCCGTCGAGGCCGGGCACCGGCTGTGCGAACGCCTGCTGCCCCGTGTTGTGAACCGTCGCTGCGCCGCCTGACGCCTCCTTCTCGGCGAGCGAGGCGGCTGGCTCGGCGGTTCTCGGAGCGGCGATGTTGCCCTCGGCCCGCCTCGGTGCAGGACGCCACGGCGAAGGTGAGCGCCATGACTGCGCCGCAGCGCGACCAGTGACGCTGTGGCCACCTGACGAACGCTGGACGTTGTCATCGCTGACACCTCCGGGGGGCAGGTCAGCTTGCTGGATCGGGCGGGCTCAGACGGTCAGGTCGACCTGGATTCCCAGAGCGTCTGCCGCCTCGGCGATCAGCTCACCCTGGGCCTGGACGGTGCGGTGACGGTCTCGCTCCAGGGGCGCAGGCGTTGCCGACGAGCATCGAGTCGAACGTCTCGGTGTAGCTCTCGGTCAGTGCGACGGTCGCGGCGATCTGCTCGGTGAGCTCGGTGTTGAGGTCGACGTCGACACCTTCGACGAGCGTGTCGAGGCCGGGACCGGCTTCGATCGCCGGGTACGTGCCCAGGTAGACCCACTGGACGCCGAGCGCGTTGGCGTGCACGTCGGCGTTGGTGTTGTCGCTGAAGCAGGAGTGCTCGTCCTCCTGGTCGGCGGTCTCGAGCGCGACGGCGATGCGCTCGCCGGCGAGCTCGCCGACGGTCAGGGCCCCGATGCCGCGGAACATGTTGGGCAACGGCGGCTCGACCGGATCGGCGAGGAACTCGCTGGCGGTAGCTGCCGCCCGTCGGGCGCCCACTGCTCGGCGACCGAGCGTCAGGTCGGCGACCAGCTGATCGGCGAGCAGGTTCGAGGTACGGTGGCACGGCGCTCGGCGACCGGGCTCGGTGGTGTAGTCGGTGACGGGCGGCGTGCCGGGACCGCTGTCGTTCGAGGTCCTGACCCCACAGCAGGAACTCGATCGCGTGCCAGCCGGTGGAGATGTTCGTCTCGCCGCCTGCCTCGTTGGCAGCGATGACGATCACCTCGGCGGTGATCTCGGGCACGCCGTCGACGTCGTTGATGATGCCTGCGTTCTCGTCGCCCTCGACGTAGTCGACGTACGCCTCGTCCATGGGCCATGCGTTGATCTGGCCTTCTGGACCGTCGTCAGCGGTTGTCGATCGGGCCGTCGTAGAAGCGGAAGGCCTCGGTCGGGCCGTAGTCGTCACGGGCGGCGAGCCATTGGTCCTTGGCTGCCTGCAACGTTGCTTCGGTCGGGTCCTCGGTGAAGGCGACGAGCGCCTGCTGGAGCTCGGTCGCCGAAGCGATCGATGCCTCGTAGCTGGCGTGGACGCCGTCGGCGTAGTGCGCGGCGACCGGTTCGGCCTGCTCGGCACTCAGCGAGTCGACGACATCTTCTGTCGTCGTGGTCGTGGTGTTCGCGGACTCGTCGGTGCAGCCGACGGCGAAGAGCGTGGTCGCGGCGATCGCTGCTGCTGCGATGCGATGGGTACGGATCGTGCGTGACATAGGACGGTGGTCTCCCTCGGGCGGTCCGTGCTCAGATCATCCGTGTTCGGATCAACGGATGAGCCGCATGGTTCCTATCAGAAGTTAGGTCCACCTACCAACCAATGGGCAGCACAGTCACGCCAGCCGACACTCCGGCCCCAACTCGATCGACCACCTCCGAAGCGACCGGTATCGGGGCGGCGGGCGTGATGGCGGCCAGCTTCGCAGCGACCAGTGGAACGTCACTGGCGGTCGTGCGCATCGCCTTCGGAGCGGTCGGAGTGTTCAGCGCCGCCGCGCCTGTTCGCTCGCGGCTGGGTCGGGACCCTGTTCGCCGACCCGGCGGTGCACCTGCGCTACCCGGGCCTGGGGTGGGTGCCTGTACCCCCCGGTTGGACGATCCACGTCCTCGTCATCGTCATCGGGCTCGCTTCGATCGCCGTGGCACTGGGCTGGCGGTTCCGGATCTCGATCGTGGTCTTCGTCGTCGCGTTCAGCTGGCTGGAGCTGGTCGAGGTCACCGTCTACCTGAACCACTACTGGTTCATGACGTCGGCCGGCGCGCTGTTCGTGTTCCTGCCGATGTCGGCGCGCTGGTCGCTCGACGCCCGGCGTCGGGGACCGGCCGACGTGCCCCGCCTCGCCGTCTGGCTGGTCCGGGCGCAGGTCGGCGTGGTCTACACGTTCGCCGGGATCGCCAAGCTGAACGGCGACTGGATCACTCACGGCCTGCCGCTGGCGCTGTGGCTCCCGGCCCGCTCACACCTGCCTGTCATCGGCCCACTCCTGGCAGAGCGCAGCGTGGCGTTCGTCGCGAGCTGGGCGGGCGCACTGTTCGACTGCACGGTCGTGGCGTTGCTGCTCTGGCGGCGGACCCGACCGTTCGCGTTCGGCGCGGTCGTGGCCTTTCACCTGGTCACCTGGTGGTTGTTCCCGATCATCGGCGTCTTCCCGTGGCTGATGATCGCCATGGCGACGGTGTTCTTCGAACCCGACTGGCCCGAGCGTCTGCTCAGCCGGTTCCGGCAGCCTGCGGCCGGGACGCAGCTGCCGGTCGCCGGGGGAACCTGGTGGCGGCGACACCCCAGGCTGACAGCCACGGCAATCTGTCTGTGGGCGATCGCCCAGATCGCCCTACCGCTGCGGCACCTCCTCTACCCGAGCGATCATCGTTGGAGCGGCGAGGGCATGCGCTTCGGCTGGAACGTCATGCTGATCGAGAAGGCAGGGGTGGTGACCTTCCGGCTGGAGGACCCCGACACGGGTGAGCGGTGGAGCGATGACGCCAGCGGACTGCTGACGCCTCCGCAGCTGAGGGTGATGCGCACCGACCCCGAGCTGATGCGCCAGACGGCTCACCAGCTCGCCGACCAGCGCGAGCGCGCCGGCTCTGGTCGACCGACGGTGCACGTCGAGGCGATGGCGTCGCTCAACGGCCGACCGGCAGCGCCGATCATCGACCCCGACGTCGACCTGGCGGCCGAGCCCTGGCGGTTGGGGCCTCAGCGGTGGATCCTCCCGGTTCCGACCAGTCCGCCGCCCGGCTAGGTGGCCCAGCGGCGGACCCGGAGCACGACGAAGCCGGCGACAGCGAGACCGCTCTCAACCGCCGCCCCGCGTTTACGGTGCGATCGTTGTCAGGGGGTGACAGCAATCGCACCGAGAAGTTGGCCTGGGCGATTCAGCGGAAGCTTCCAGGCCGACACGGCAGGGATAAGCATGCCGTTGGTGCTGTGGGAAGATCTGCGTCCAGAGTTTCGCGGATCTTTCCGCGGATCCCCCGGG
>JBAOHV010000039.1:0-3107 GCA_037045265.1 Microthrixaceae bacterium
ACCAGGTGGACCTGCATGCTGCTTCCCCTACTGGTAGCGCGGTTCTGGCGTCTTCGATGGCAGAACCAACGCAACACACTGACACAGCAGCAATCACAGCATCCCCCGCCGTGGCGGACGACTCTGCGTCGTGTGGTCCGACAGCGAGGCGGATCCGACCTTCGACACTCGTCTCACGGGTGATACACTCGTTGCATGTCCGAGGCCAGCATCAGAGAGCTCCGCAACCACGGCGGCGAGGTGGTCGACCGCGTGCGAGCCGGTGAGGTGGTCACCATCACCCGGGACGGCGAGCCGGTCGCCGAGCTACGGCCACTGCCCCGCCAGCCGCTGAGTGCCGCTGCACTGGTCGAGCAGTTCCGGCACCTGCCACCCCTCGACGCCGACCGCCTCCGCGCCGACGTCGACACCCTCCTCGACCAGTCGCTGTGAGCGAGACCACGACGGACCCGGGCCACGGGCGGGGTGTGCTCGACACCAACGCCGTGGTGCTGCTCGACCGACTCGATGCCGCTGACCTTCCCGACCGGCCGACCATCACCACCGTCACACTGGCGGAGCTGTCGGTCGGACCGCTCGTCACCGACGACGACCAGGAGCGTGCCGCCCGACAGGCACGGCTCCAAGCAGCCGAGGCGTCGTTCGATCCGCTGCCGCTCGACGTTGCCGCCGCCCGGACGTTCGGGCGGGTGGCAGCCGGGCTGCGCCGAGCCGGACGCAAGCCGCAGGCCCGGGCCTTCGACGCCCTGATCGCCGCCATCGCCATCGCCAACGAGCTGCCGCTGTACACCTGCAACGAGGGCGACTTCGCCGGGATCCCGGAGCTACGACTCCGCCCGATCCCGCATCCCGATCAGAGCTGACCCACCTCCGACTGACACAACTTTCCTGGCACACCGCCCCCGATCGGAGCGGGGGCGGGTGGCACCCGAGAATCCGCTCACCGGCGCACCAGTCCGACACCTGGCCCGCAGGAGACGACGCTCAGAAGGGAGGCTTCGGAGCCGACGCCAGGAGCACGACCGCGTACAGCAGGATCACGACACCGACCGAGATCAACCCGACGCGGGCCGAGCGCAGACGGAACTGGCTGCTGATGCCCAGGATGAACAGCACCGACGCCAGCAGCACGGTGATGCGCACGTACTGATCGGCGGTGTCGCCCGTCTCGACACCGTCGCGGAACCTGGCCTCGGCCTCGGCGGCCAGAGCCGCGCTGCGCTCCTTGGCCGGCTGGCGGTACTGATCCATCGACGTCGGATCCGAGGGCGCTACGAGGTTGTTCGCTGGATCGGTGGCGAACCACGCGTCGAAGGCCGCTGCGAACTCGGGCCGGAATCGGCGTTCAGCGAGCTGCATCGCCTGAGCGTCACCCTGGACCCAGGCGTCGAACCAGGTGTCGAACATCATCGCGTCGAGGTTCCGGGTCTCCATCGCCTCGAGGTCGGCCTGACTGGACTTCGCTCGAGCTGTCGCCGCCGCGGCGAGGTCCAACCGGGACTCCGTGCTCCACTTCGCGGCGGCGTACCCCGACCACGCGGCGAGCAGAGCGACGACCGCCAAGAGGACCGCCTCGACGATGGTGACCACGCGGTGCTCACCGGTCCGGTCCGCGTGGTGCTGGTGATGGGCCGCGATCTCCTTGCCGACCTCGCTCGCCGACAGACCTTCGCTCACGTGCACCCTCCGGACGTGTCGAGCGGCCGGGGGATCGGATCGGCCGGGGCTACATGATGCCCGCGCCGCCACTGCCGACGCGGAGCTGGCATGATCGGCCACCGATGGCCACGATCCGACGCGACGTCCGATTCGCCCACCCTGCGGAGCTGGTGTGGGCCGCCGTGACCGACACCGCCTCGCTCGACAGCTGGTTCCCCGGCCTCACCGCATGCACCCAGGAGGGCGACGTCCGCACCGTCACGCTCGGGTCGGGCCTGAGCCTGCCCGAGCGCATCGTCACCAACGACCCGGTGCAACGGCGGCTCCAGTACCGCATCGAGGCCGGGCCGGTCCGCGAGCACCTCGCCACCCTCGACGTCATCGACCTGGGCGACGACACCTGCCTGGGCGTGTATTCCACCGACGCGGAGCCCGACGTGATGGCGCTCGTCATCGGCGCCGCGTGCGGCGACGCCCTGCTCGAGCTGCGACGCCAGCTCGACGCCGGCGAACGAGCCAACTGACCACCGACCGAGCACAGGAAGCGCGATGGGACGCAAGATCCTCTTCATCACCACCGACCAGCAGCGCTACGACACGCTCGGCTGCAACGGCGGGACCCTCAGCCGGACACCGGTCGTCGACGCGCTCGCGTCCGACGGGATCCGCTACGAGCGGGCCGTGCCGCAGTCCGTCGTGTGCATGCCGTCGCGCTCGACGATGCTCACGGGCCAGCACCAGCACACCCACGGCGTATGGATGAACGGAGTGCCCCTCCCGGTCGATGCTCCGTCGGTCGCCGGGTTGCTCCACGACGAGGGGTACCGCACCGCGTTGATCGGCAAGGCGCACTTCGAACCGTTCCTCGACCCGTTCCTGCGCTTCAACGAGAACCGGCTGGCCGGACTCGGCACCGAGACGATCGAGGATCGTCGCTTCGGTGGTGGCAGCGGTCCGCACCGGGGCTTCGACCACCTCGAGTTCGCGACCCACGGCGCGGCCGGGTGGTTGCACTACGCCCGGTGGCTCGGCCAGGAGCACCCCGAGGCGGCCGCCGGCTACTACGCGGTGCTCGACCGCGACCTCGAGGTGAACGCCGACGGCTTCGGAGACACCGGCGCGCCCCAGGTGAAGCACAACCCGATCGAGCGCGGTTGGTACCACACCGACTGGGTGGCGGACCGGACGATCGCCTGGCTCGACGGCCTCGACGTCGACGACGACTTCTTCTGCTGGATGAGCTTCCCGGACCCGCACCACCCGTGGGACCCGCCCGAGTCGGAGCTGCACCGCGTCGACTGGCGCGACGTCGAGCTCCCGGCCGGCTATCCGACCTCTGCCGATGAGCGGGAGGCGATCCTCGACGCCAAGCCCCGGCACTGGCGGCTCTGGTACGACGGGGCGTTGGTGTCGAACTACGAGGCCCCGGCCCGCTGGGTTCCCGCCAC
>JBAOHV010000040.1:0-26053 GCA_037045265.1 Microthrixaceae bacterium
TTTTTTTCTTTGGTTCGTTCATGCTTCTCATCGACAAGTTCTCGATGCCCACGTCGAACCCGCACATCGCGATCTCGGTGGACATGTTGGACACCGGCATCGACGTGCCCGAGGTCGTGAACCTGGTGTTCTTCAAGCATGGTCCGCTCGAAGACCAAGTTCTGGCAGATGATCGGCCGCGGCACCCGCCTGTGCCCGGACCTGCTCGGCCCGGGCGACGACAAGGACTTCTTCTACGTCTTCGACTACTGCGGCAACCTCGAGTACTTCAACCAGAACCCCGGCGACGACACCGAGGTCGCTCGCAGCCGACTCGTCGGCGCCCGGCTGTTCATCCGCCGCGTCGAGCTCACCGAGGCGCTCGACAGCACCCGCATCGACGCGCGACGCGCGAACTGCGCGACGAGGTAGTCGCCGAGCTGCGCGAGGCGATCGCGCTCGATGAACCTCGACAACTTCGTCGTGCGCCCGCACCGCACAGCTCGTCGAGAAGTTCACCGAGCCTGACGGCGTGGACCCATCCTCGACGCCGCTCGCCGTCGGCGAGCTCACCGGCACGCTCGCCCACCTCCCCGTCGAGCTGGCTCCCGAGCCGGTCGAAGCACGCCAGTTCGACCTGCTCATGTTCGAACCTGCAGCTCGCCCTGCTGCGCGCCGAGCCGCAGTTCACCGCGGCTGCGGGACCAGGTCCGCGCGATCGCCAGCGCTGCTGCGAGGAGCGCTCCGACATCCCCGCCGTCGCCGCCGAGCTCGACCTGATCCAGGACATCCAGACCGACGAGTGGTGGACCGACGTCACCGTCACGATGATCGACCGGGCGCCGCCGTCGGCTTCGGCTGCTCGCCGCGCTCATCGAGAAGGCCAAGCAAGAAGGTCGTGTACACCAACTTCGTCGACGAGCTGGGCGACGACGTCGACCGTCGACATCCTCGGCATCACCGCCGAGGTCGAGCTTCGAGAAGTTCCGCACGCAAGGCCCAAGCCTTCCTCGACGCAGCACCACGACAACCCCGCGGTGCGTGAAGCTGCACACCAACGAGCCGATCACCACCGACGACATCGCCGAGCTCGAGGTCGTGCTCATCGACGCGGGCGTCGCCACCCCCGACGACCTCGACCGCGCCGCCGCCCAGGCCGGTCACCTCGGCGCGTTCGTCCGGTCGCTCGTCGGGCTCGACCGCAACGCCGCCAAGACCGCGTTCGCCGACTTCCTCGACGAGCAGCGCTACAACGCCGATCAGATCACCTTCGTGAACCTGCTCATCGACGAGCTCACCGCCGCCGGCGTCGTGCCCGCCCGCCGGCTTCTACGAAGCCCCGTACGTCGACCTCGCCCCCGAAGGACCCGAGCTGCTCTTCGGCAGCGAGGACCTGGACCGCATCTTCGACACGGTCGGCGAGATCGAACGCCGCTCCGCAGCGGAGTAGTCCGAGACACCGAGGTCCGAGCCCGAGACACCGAAGTCCGCTCAGGCGGCCACGTACCTGCCCCAGAGCCCTGACGGATCACCCGGCTTGCTCTTCAGCAGGTGGTTGAGCGTCGCGGTCACCGACCGCAGCTCGTCGGCGCGGCCAGCGCCGTTCAGCGCCGCGGTGACCTCTGCCGGCGACATCGGGCCGGCGCCCGCGGCTGAGCACCGCGACGATCGCATCCGTGCGACTCGCTGGCAGCCCGCTGCGCTGCTCGGCAGCGATCGACTCCTCCAGCCGGGCAACCTCGGCGCGCTGGCCCGCCACACGTGCCGGCCAGGCCCGGGCGAGCTGCCGCTCGAGCCCAGCCAAGCTCACTCGACCTGGCTCGAGTGCGGTCGTCCGTGAGGTCGTCCACGGGGTCACCGATAGACAAACAAAGAGACAAAGCACTCTTTGCTTCCTCTTTCTAAGCTGCACCGCAGGCGGATCCGTCGCCCTCGGGTCGCAGAGTGAGCCTGCAGCGCTGTGGGAAGATCTACCTCCAGAGTTCCGCTGAGCTTTCCGCGGATCCCCCGGGCCTCTAGCTCAGTTGGTAGAGCAGTGGACTTTTAATCCATCGGTCGTGGGTTCGAGCCCCACGGGGCCCACCAAGCGAAGCCGTCGGAACGAGAGCACTGTGGCTGAGTCGTCGAGCGCGTCTACAACCGAACCGTTCTCACCCCCGAGCACGGCCGAGGCGTTGGCGCGCCTGGACGCACCCCTGGCCGAGACGATGCGAACCCAGCCGCGCCGTTCGCCGCCTGCACCTGGACCCGGTCGACCCCGAGCTCCTCCTCGAACTGCTGGAGCTCTCACTCAAGGCACCCACCAGCTCGAACTCCCAGGACTGGTCCTACGTCGTGGTCCAGGACCCGGACCAGAAGGCCGCCCTGCAGCGCCTCTACCGGCCGCTGTTCCGACGGATGGACCCGATTCTGACCCGGCTGGCCCGTGGCGATGCACAGGAGCTGCGCAACATGGCGCCGGGCCGCTGGCAGTACGAGCACTTCCACGAGCTGCCGGTGTTCGTCATCCCGTGCTACCGCCGCAACGTCAAGCACCACCCGGTCGGGTGGCCGCAGATCTCGGTGTCGTCGTACTACGGCTCGGTGTTCCCTGCGGTGCAGAACCTGCTGCTCGCCTGCCGGGCCGTCGGCCTCGGCGCGTCGATCCAGACTCTGCCGTTGTGGAACGTGCGCGGCGCCCGACGCGAGTTGGGCCTGCCCCGCGACGTCAACCCGGTGTGCATGATCCCGATCGGCTGGGCCAAGGGCCGCTACGGGCCGACGCAGCGCCGCCCGATCGGCGAGGTGGTCCACGTCGACCGCTACGGCAACCAGCCCCACGCAGGTGATCACACGGTGGACGCGACGACTGGCGGTGCGTAACGTCTGTCGGGCGACGTCCGGCCAGCAGGGCCGAATCGACGTCGAAGGGCGACTCATTCGGGGGATCCATGGGGCCACGTTCAGTACCAGCACGACGCGCGCGCCGGTGGGCGCTGGCGGCATTGGCAGTACCGGCGTTGACGCTGGGCGCGGCCTGCGCGACGCCACCGCAGCCGACCGCTCCGCTGCTGGTCAACACCACCGACGACACCTTCGACGGCACCTGCGACGCGACGAACTGCTCGTTCCGTGACGCAATAGCAGCATCGAACGCTCTCGCGCCGACCGGCGGGCTGCCCAACCGGATCACCGTCCCGGCCGGCAACTACGCACTGGCCACGGCCTCGCCCATCGCGGTCACCCGGCCGGTGATCATCAGCGGTGCAGGCGCAGCGCTGACGACGCTCGACATCACCGGTTCGACGGTCGCTGCTCCCGGCGGCGTGATCCAGCCGCAGGCGTCGGTCGTCATCGGCTCCCTGGCGGTGCTCAGCACCGATGCGTCCCCGTCTGACGTGCTCGTGTCCTGCACCGGCCAGCCGGTGCGCACCGCGACCGTCATGAACGCGACCACCTCGGGGCTTGCGGCGCTGGTCGCGGAGTGCGACACCACCGTGGTCAGCACCGCTGTCACCGGCCCGACCACCGCGATCGCTCCGTTCGCCCTGTCGGTCAGCAACAGCACCGTGCCGCTGGCCTCCGGGACGCTCGACCCGGTTCGCATGTCCTTCGTGTCGAGCGTCGTGACAGGTCCTTCCACGGCTGACGGCACCATCCACAACGCCGCCCTGAGCGTGCAACCCCGCCTGAGCCAGCTGAACGTGCCCGTGTCGTTCACGGGTTCGCGCATCCTCGGTGTCGACCTGGTCCTCGGCGGTGTCGCTCCCGGCTCGCTCGACGTCTCGGTCCTCTCGACCAGCTTCGGCCAGACCGGATCAGACGGTCCCGTCCAGCTGAGGGTCGGCGCGGGCTCCAAGGCAAGGATCGTGAACTCGACCGTCTACGGCGGCGGCGCGGCAGGCGCGATCCTCGTCGACGGCACGCTCAGCGCCGAGTCGGTCACCGCCACAACCAACGGCCCGACGCTCGTGGTGGGTGCGACCGGTTCGGTGACGACCCGCCGCTCGATCCTGAGCGCAGCCTCCGGCGCGACCTGCTCGGCAACCATCAACAGCCTGGGTCGCAACCTGGTAGTCGGATCGTCGTGCGGGCTGGCCGCCCCGACCGACACGACCGTGGCCAACGAGGCCGCACTCGGTCTGGGCGTCGTCGACACCTGGGGCAACGGCGCACCGTCGCTCCACCGACTCCCGCTGGCCGGCAGCCCGGCCCTGGACGCGATCCCGGCGGGCCTCCCGAACGATCTCGACTGCCCGACCGAGGCCGGCCAGGGGCGCAGCATCGACGCCCGTGGGGTGCTCCGCCCGCAGGGAACCGGCTGCGACATCGGGGCCCTCGAGCTCCAGGTCACCCCGCCGACGCCCGAACCGGCCGAATAGCCGACGGCGAACAGCAGACGGTCACTCCTACAGAGGAGCCGTGCGGTGAAGGACCGCACGGCAGCGGCCGTCGCCCTCCACCCACATCGGGAAGTTCGTCCCCCAGAGGTTGGCGTGGACGCAAACGTGCCAACCCTGATCGAGTGACACGGGCTCGTCGTCCCAGACCAACAGCCGCGGTCGGCCGGGTGCGACCAGGCCCGTGTCGATCAGTTCGATCGACGTCCCGTCCCCATGGACGAGACGGTCGACGACGTGCAGTCGGGTCCCTCCCCCGGCGACCACATCGAACGGCGAGACCAGCTCGCCGAGCTTGACCATCCGCCAACCGGACGGGTCCGTCACCGGCGGCGCCATCCGCCACCAGACGGCACCCGGCCACCGTGCCGCCGGTCTGTCCCACCAGGCGAGCTCCAACTCGAGTGCGCCGTCCCCCGCGGTCGGGCTGGTGGCCGCCGTTGCCCGGATGGTCGTGCGGTAGCTCGACGGAACGGCCACCGGATCTCCCGCTCCGGCGACGATTCGCTGCTCGACGACGAGAACCGCGCCGAGCTCGTCCTGGCCAACCCACGCACCGACCAGCTCCGTGCGCCACCACGCCGAGCGGGCGCCGCTGTGCTCCAGTCCCGGTTTGGTGTTGTCCCACCGGGCCCACCACTCGTCGTCGGGTGTGACCGAGCCGTTGTAGGTCGAGTACCAGCGCTCGTAGTCACCGGCGTCGAAGGTCTGCTGCGCCACAGAGCACAGCGGCGCCGCGGTCCCGTCGAGGTGTTCGACGGTGCCGTCGTCACCGACCACCAGGCGCCACCCGCCGAGCTCGACCGTCGCCCCGGGCTCGAGTGGCGACGAGCGCGTCGCTGGGAGTGCGCACCGGCGACGCCGACACCGCAGCCAGCTCACGTGCGGCATCGCCCGACAGCAACTCGTGGCCCGCGGAAGCGAGCGCCTCGACGTACTCCGTGAGGAGGTCCCGCTGCTCCGCCCAGCTCGCCTCGAACCGGCGGGTGGCATCGTCGCGGCGGGCAGTGTCATCGCTGCGGGCAGTGTCATCGCTGCGGGCAGTGTCATCGCTGCGGGCAGTGTCATCGCTGCGGGCAGTGGCCAGCTCGGCCGCTCCCCAGCACCCGGTCTCGGGCCAGTGCGTCTTCTGGTCGAGTCCCCAGGTGTGCTCCGCGACGAGCAGCAGACGAGTCGAAGCACGCCACAGACCCGGGTCATCGGCGGGCAGAACCCCGTCGCGCAGCCAACCGTCGCGCTGGCGTGCGAGGGCTCGGAACCCGGCGACCTTCGTCGGGTCCGAGCCGACCCCGTGGATCCACGAGTCGCCGACCTCGGCGGTGATCACCGGCAGCGTCGAGCGGACCGAGCTCATGACGGTCGCCACGTCGTCGAGCGTCGCTGCCACGACTTCGGCTCCCGGGAACCTGGCCGACAGCGACTCGAAGGTCGCGGCGACCTCTGTCGCCGACCGCGGCCCCAGGTTGTCACCGGTCATGTCGACTGCGACGGCGACGCCGGTGCCGGGCACCACCTGCACGTCGCCGTAGCCGCCCGGCTGATACATGACCGCGATGTCCACCTCGGCGGCGTCGTCGCGCCACACGAACTGCAGGGGAACCTCAGGCGTCGCGGCGACCGGGTTGACGCCGATGTGCAACAGCTCGACCCCGGCGTCGACGAGCAGCGGAACGAGCGCACGCGTGTGGCCCGGGACGTCGGTCATCTTCGCCGCCAGGGTCCGCTGACCGAACCGACGGTCCAGTTGCGCCGACAGCGACAGTCCGTGCTCGATCAGCGAGCGGTCGGCGAACTCGGTGTGCAACGTGAAGGGCATCGCGTGCCAGCACAACTCACCCCGGGCGACCGCGTCCTCGATCCGCCTCCTACCCGTCCGATCGGCCGCTTCCAACGCCTCGGTCAGGATCCACGACCCGGTCGTCCAGCGCAGGCGTGCCCGGCCGCCAGCAGCACGGAGCTCGGCGGCCGTGGCGATCGCGCGGGGGAAGAAGTCGTCGAGGTAGCGGCGCCGAACGCCGGCAGCGGTGTCGGTGAACCCGACGTCGAGGTGGGTCTTGGAGACGAGCAGGACCCGCTCCACATCAGGTTCCGACGACTCGCCCACACGGCGAGAGTACCGACGCGACGGTCGCCGGCGGGGCGCCCGAGCACCACTAGGGTTCTTGACCATTGAGGTTCCGGCGCCGACGGGCGACCCTTCTCCGGTCGGAGCGGAGTCGAGCGTCGACGGCAAATTCGATACCGGTTGTCAACCCGCCGGGCGGGCGAAGCGTTGGTAGGGGGTGTGGTGCGACGAAGCAACGGCGATGACGCCTTCCGGGAGTTCTACGAGCGGATGCAACCCCGAGCCGTCGCGGTGGCGCGCCGTCTGGTCGGCAATCCGGCGACTGCCGAGGACCTTGCTGGCGAAGCGTTCGCACGTGCCTACGCCCGGTGGCCCAAGGTCCACGTCCACCCCAACCCCGACGCCTGGGTGCTCCGGGTCGTCGGCAACCTCGCCGTCGACCACGTCCGACATGAGGCACGTCGGCCTGAGCTGCGAGATCAGAGCGTCCCGGGCGACCACGCGGGTGACGGTGCGGCACTCCGGGTCGATCTGGCACGGGCGTTGCACCGACTTTCGGGGCGGCAGCAGGAGGTGCTGGTGATGCGCTACCTGATCGACCTGACCGAAGAGGACGTCGCCGTCTCGCTCGGTATGACGACCGGTTCGGTCAAGACCCATCTGCACCGGGCGACCACGAAGCTGCGATCCGAGTTGGCCGACGTCGAGCTGACCGCCGTGACACCAACGTCAGCGGGGGTCGAAGATGTCTGAGCGGAACACTTCTTCGTTCCCCCCGGTCGGTGACCCCGACCGCTTGGACGCGATCGTCCGTCGGGGCCGTTCGCTGCGTCGACGCCGTCAGCTGGGTACCGCCGGTGCCGGCGTCGGTGGAACGCTGGCAGTGGTGCTCGCCGTCGTGCTGGTCCTCGGCGGCGGTGGAGCAACGACGGACCCGAACATCGTCGCCAACGACCCGACTTCGTCGACCACCACGACCACGACGACGACCACGACCCCTCAGATGCCGCCGGAGCTGACGGTGAGCGTGAACGCGGGACCGCCCGCGACGATCCTCGTCGAGGACCCGGCCCAGCCGGTCGGTGACACCACCAAGCAGTGTGTGACCGTCACCGTCTTCGGGCCCTTGGTCGAAGGCGTCGACCCCGCCGATCAACCAGTCGCCGGGGAAGGCACCCAGTGCGCAGCCGGTCTGTCCATGAACGGCAGCGCCGTGCTCGACATCCGCTCCGCGACCGCGGCTGCACCCGGAGAGGTCCAGATCGACCCCGTCCCGGGTGGTGCACCGGACCTCATCGGCTGCGCGGCGGTGATCGAGCGACCTCCGCTCGAGGACGTGACCAGCGATGCTGTCGCACCCGGTCGTTCCACGTTCCGCATCTCGGCACCCCACCTGACGCCCGGCGAATACCGCCTCGAGGTCTCGGCCGTGTCAGGGCTGGGAGACGGCTGCTACCCCGAACAGCCCGGGTTCGAACGTGAGAACTCGACCGGCGGATCCGGTTCGATCCGCCTGCCCTGACCGACTGGCACCTGACCGGACCGAGTCGGCTCTGCCAAGCTGGAACGCGTGAGCCCCGTCCGTGATCTGTGGCGAGCAGTCTCGGAGGCTGCCTGGACCGGGTCGCTCGACGTTGCAGCAACCTGGGCCGACCAGCGCGACCGCTCAGATCGCCACGACACCGGCTCGCTCGAACCGGTGACCGCTGGGCCCGGACCCGGCATGACCGCCACCCTGTGGGCCGGCGCCAAGGCAACCGCCGGGATCGCGACGATGCCGCTAACCCTCCCAGCCCTGACTCTCGCAGCGCTCGGATCAGCCCGCCGGATCGGTGACCGCATCGAACGCGTTCCCCGACCACCTGCTCGCCATCAGCAACGGCTCGAGACCGGTCCTGCCGGGCCCACGCACCACGTCGTTGTCGTCGGCCCACCGCTACCTGATCACCTCGGACCTTCACCGCTGCATCGCCGGTCGACTCGACTGGCCACAGCGACAGGGGGTCAAGGAGCTCTACGCCGAAGTGCTCGCCGGGTACGCAGACGATGGCTGGCACCTGATCGAGAACGGTGACGTCGAGGACTTCTGGATGGTCGGCGGATCCACGTGGGGCGCCGTCTACGACATGGCATACCTGACCGGAGCCACGGTCGGTCCACGCCGGGTCGAGGCCCGCCGCACGCTGCTCGGCGAACACCTGTCTCGCATCGTCGCCAACAACGCCGACGTCTACCGGGTGCTGCGCGACGGCTTCGCGGCGGACGGCCGCTACCACCGCACGATGGGCAACCACGACGACGTCTTCGCCGACGAGGTCATGGTCGAACGCCTCGCCGAGCACCTGGGCGACGTCGAGGTCTCCGACACGATCCTGCTGCGCCGGACCGACTCCGACGACCCCGCCGAACGCTCCATCGATTCGGTCGACGCGGTCGTCGCTCACGGGCATCTCACCGACTCCTGGAACGGCCACGACGTGGCCGCGCTCGGACAGCGCCATCACGTGGTTGGCGACCGGGCTCGACGATCTGCCCCGCGGCGGCCGTCGGAACGGCTTGCCGGACCCCGGAGCGATCGAACGCCTGTTGAACCGCGGTGCCGCCAACCGGCTCATCGCGGTAGATCCGCGCTTCGGCGGCAACCGACGTCTCGACAGCCTCGACGAGGTCCGACTGTTCCAACGCCTGGACGAACGTGCACCCGAAGGTGGCTGGCCGTGGTTGGTCCACGGCCACACGCACTTCCCGATGCTGTCGCCGCTCGACGCCGATGACCGCCCGGTGCGCTACGCCAACTCCGGCTGCGGCGTGCTTCGCGGCGGGTTCACAGCTCTCGAATGGGACGCGTCGAACCCGGACGACCCGCTGCGTCTGGTCGTGTGGCACCAACGCGACGGAGTGGCGACCAGGACTGAACTGGTTCCCGACGGTGACGCGCTCGTCGCCGAGTAGGGCCACTCACCTACCTGTGTGGCCGAAGCCACCGTGTCCGCGCTCGGTGTCGTCGAGCTCGTCCACCTCGACGAAGTCGACGTGCTCGACCGCCTGGATCACCAGCTGGGCGATCCGCTCACCGCGTTCAACCACGAACGGCTCGGCCGGGTCGGTGTTGACCAGCAGGACCTTCAGCTCGCCGCGGTAGTCGGAGTCGATCAGCCCGGGCGTGTTGAGGCACGTCACGCCGTGCTCTAGCGCCAGACCGCTGCGTGGCTGGATGAAGCCCACGAACCCGCGGGGGATCGCCACCGCGATCCCCGTCGGCACGAGCGCCCGACCGCCGCCGGGCGCAAGAGTCACCGCCCCGGTCGCACGCAGGTCGACACCGGCGTCGCCGGGCTTGGCGTACTCCGGAAGGGGCAGATCCGGATCGAGTCGACGCACGGGCAGCTTCAGCACGCAGCGAGGCTAGCTGGCGGCGTGTACGCCTCGGGCCGGCGCGCCCCGTAGCCTGACGAAGTGCTTGCCTGGATGGACCTAGAGATGACCGGCCTGGATCCCGCCCGGGACGTGATCGTCGAGATGGCGACCCTCATCACCGACGACGATCTGAACATCGTGGCCGAGGGTCCCGACCTGGTGGTCCACGCCACCGAGGAACAGCTCACCGGAATGGACCAGGTCGTGGTCGACATGCACACCCGCAGCGGACTGCTCGACCAGATCCGTGCCTCCACGATCTCACTCGACGACGCCGGCACCGCCACGCTCGAGTTCATCAAGGAGCACATCCCCGAGCCCCGCACGGTGCCGCTGTGCGGGAACTCGATCGGCATGGACCGGCGGTTCCTCGCTGCGTACCTGCCCACGATCGAGGAGCACCTGCACTACCGCTCGATCGACGTGTCGACCATCAAGGAGCTGGCCCGGCGCTGGTACCCGGCGGAGCTGTCGGCTCTGCACAAGTCCCAATCGGCGCACCGTGCCATGGACGACATACGTCAGTCGGTCGAGGAGCTGCGCTACTGGCGTGAGAAGGTGTTCCGCTGAAGCAGGAGCAGCTCCCCGCCGATGACGAAGCGGCCGAGGTCGCGCCCGGGGTCGTGCGCGTCCAGCTGCCGATCATGCTGCCCGGGCTCGGGCACGTGAACTGCTATGTGCTCGAGGATGCACGCGGCATCACGTTGATCGACCCGGGCCTGCCGGGCCCCGACGCCCACCAGGAGCTCGCCTCCCGACTGAAGCGTGCCGGATACCCGATCGAAGCGGTCCACACGGTGCTCGTCACCCACTCGCACCCCGACCACTTCGGTGGTGCCGGCCGCCTCAAAGTTGAGCAGCACTGCGAAGTCGTCGCTCACGAGCACTTCTCGACCCCGTTCGACAGGGCCGAACAGGAGCACGCCGCCGCTGCTCTGCTCGACGGCGACATCGACGAGCTCGTCGACGTGGCGACCGAGGAACCGTCACGGGCGACGACGCTGCGCGAAGTCCTCTTCGGCGATGGCGAGATCCCTGACGTACCTGCCCGGCTCACCCCGTGGGGTGGCGAGGGGTTCCGGCCCAGCGCCGAGGAGATCGGGTTCATCCGCTCCTGGGACCGGCTCTCCAAGGAAGGACTGCTGTCACTCGATCCGACCGTGCGGGTCCACGACGAGCAGATCATCGTCGTCGGTGGCCGCGAGTGGATCGTGGTGCACACCCCCGGCCACACAGGCGACCACGTCTGCTTGTTCGACCCCGAGCACGGCACGCTCCTGTCGGGCGACCACGTGCTGCCGACGATCACGCCACACATCTCGGGCATGACCGGGGAGCCGGACTCGCTGGCGCAGTTCTTCGCCGCACTGCGACGCGTCGCCGCCATCGACGGCGTGACGACCGTGCTGCCCGCCCACGGCCAGCCATTCGAGGACCTGACCGGCCGGGTGGACGAGATCATCGAGCACCATCACGAACGCCTGGACCTGCTGTACGGCATCGCAGTAGAGCTCGAGGACGGCGACGTCCGCAGCTACTCCCAGCGACTCTTCCGCGAGCGTTCCTGGGGGCCGATGGCCGAATCCGAGACGTACGCGCACCTGGAGCACCTGCGCCTGGCGGGCCGGCTGGGAGCGGAACGCCGCGACGGCCAGCTGCGCTACTCGCCGGCCGGGACAGGACGAGAAGGTACGAACAATCCCGAATAATCCCTTGACGCCACCCCCGGGCGGCTGCTTATTTCGTACGAACGGCATCCCCGCCGCCACAGGAGCGCCTCGCACCATGGACACCACGACGCAGACCCATCGGAGCGCCACATGGCGCACCGACGCGCGCCTGCGTTCCCGCACGGTGGTGGCCGGTTCGACCTACACCACCTGCATCAACGGGAACCATGGCATGGAGCCGACCGCCACCAAGGTGACGATCGCGGACTTTGCGCCCACCCGACGGGGAGCCCCGCCGCTGTAGCGAACAGCTCAGCGAGCACAGGTCTCCACACAGCCGTCGGGATTCGATCCCGGCGGCTTTTCGCGTCTCCCACAACAACCCCACGATCAAGAGGAACACACATGACCACCATCGAACGACTCGACCTGAGCCTCGCCTCCGACCTGGGGCTCGGCGCGGAGGACACCTGGATGGCCCACTCGGGTTGTCGCGACCTGGACACCTCCCTCTTCTTCTCCGACGACATCGATGACATCGCCGAGGCCAAACGGGCGTGTCTGGCCTGTCCTGTCAGGGCCCGATGTCTGGACGCCGCGGTCGACCGCGGCGAGCTGTACGGCGTGTGGGGCGGACACCTGTTCGTCGCCGGGCGGATCGTCCTTTCCAAGCGTCGGCGGGGTCGCCCGCCGAAGGTCGCCCGCCCGGGCGACACGCTGCCCGAGGTCGAGGTGCCCGACATCTACCGACCCCTGGTCGTCGCCGGCGTCTGAGTGTCCGGCGGTCAGCAACGCCAGCCGACCTGACCGCTGAGACCCGGCTCGATACGGTGGGGGGACCGGAAGCCCCGGCCCCCCACACCGTTCTCCCCCATGCCAGACCCCCACGAAAGCACCAGCTCGACCGACGCCGAGCCCACCGACGCCGAGCCCACCGACGCCGACCCGACACGGTCCACGCCCGGGCGACGCCGGGCTGCGAAGGTCATGGGCATCGGGCCGCTGGGCCTGTTCCTCATAACAGCGGTGGCCCTCGTGGCGGCCTTCGCAGCTGCGCGGCTGGCGCTCGAACTGCTGGACGAGGACCCCGTCGACATCCAGGAGATGCTCGACGACTCCACCAAGGCGCCGCTGGTCGTCGACACCGAGGCACGCGTCGAGATCGGCCTCCCGGCCCCGAGTGTGCGCCTCGACTTCCTGGATGGCGACAGCCAGGAGCTCAACGAGGTCGCCGGTACCGGCACGCCGGTGCTCCTGAACTTCTGGTCGTCGACCTGCATCCCGTGCCTGAAGGAGATGCCCGCGCTCGAAGAGGTCAGCGAGGAGCTCGACGGCGCAGTGACCTTCATCGGGGTCGACGTGACCGACACCGTCGAGGCGGGTCGTGAGATGGTCGGACGCACAGGAGTGACCTACCGCAACGCGCGCGACCCCCGCGGTGAGATCTTCGCGGTCTACGGCGGACTGGCGCTGCCGCGCACGGTGCTGATCGGAGCCGACGGCGTTGTCCTGGCGACTCACTCGGGAGAGATGGACGCCGACGAGATCCGCTCGCTTCTCGACGAGAACGGGATCCTTCCGTCTTGAATGCCAACCTGGCGCTGGCGTTCTCCGCCGGCATGGTCGCGACGATCAACCCCTGCGGATTCGCCATGCTGCCCGCCTACCTGTCGTACTTCCTGGGACTCGAAGGCCAGCAGACGAGCACCGGCACCGACGGCGTAACCCACGTGCCGACCGCGCCGGTCCCGCAGGCGCTGCGGGTGTCGGCCGCGGTGACCGCCGGCTTCCTCGTCGTGTTCGCAGCTCTCGGCGTCGCGTGGTCGTCGGTCTCGGGGCTGATCGGCACCCGACTGCCGTACGTCACGATCGTCATCGGCCTTGCCCTGGTCGTGCTGGGAGCAGCGATGTTCCGCGGCTTCGAGCCGTCGGTGTCGCTGCCGAAGCTGCAGCTCGACTCGAACCGCCGCGAGCTCGGTTCGATGTTCCTCTACGGGATCTCCTATGCGGTCGCGTCGCTCAGCTGCACCATCCCGATCTTCGTGGCGATCGTGTCGACCACTCTGAAACAGGAGAGCTTCGCCGCCGGAGTAGCCACGTTCGTCGCCTACGGGCTCGGCATGGGGATGACCCTCGCGGTGCTGACCCTGGCCGTCGCCCTGGCCCGCTCGGGCATAGTTCGGAAGTTCCGGCGGGTGCTTCCCTACATGAACCGGATCTCGGGGGTGTTCCTGATCATCGCCGGTACGTTCGTCAGCTACTACGCCTGGGTCTCGATCCAGGAGCTGCGATCCGGTGGTGGGTCAGCCCTGGTCGACTGGACCTACGACGTGCAGAACTGGCTCACTGCCTGGGTGGAGCGTGTGGGGGCGGGACGCTTGGCAGCAGGCGCGGCGATCGTCATCGTCGCGGCGGTGGCGATCACGTGGGTGGCACGATCAGGCGCCGAGTCCTGAGCTGACAGTGCCCCGTTGGGGGCGGTCTAGCCTTGCGGTTCGTGACCTACAGGACGACCCTAGAGCGCGACTTCTCCGGCGCTGTCACCTACGAGCGCTACCTCGCCCGGGTGGAGAAGGCCGTGCTGCCGCTCGGCTTCGATCGGGAGCACACCTTCGCTGCGGTGTCGATCTGTCGCGACGAGCTCGCGCAGCCGTTCATGCAGGCCGTGTCACGCCGCTGGGACCACCCGTTCCACCTGGGAGGACTGGGGGCGGTCCCGTCGCTCGGCCGCACCGGCTGGCGCGCTGCGCTGCAGCACGTGCCCTACGACAGCAGGGGGCGTCTGATCGTGTTCGGACTCCCCCACATCGGCATCGACCCCGATGGCGAGGTCGGCGCCTCGATGCGGCGCCACCAGCACCGACTCACCGCCACCTGCGGGGCGCTCACCGCGTTGCTCCAGTCGCTGTCACAGCCGGTCGAACCACCGCCTCCCGGCCTTGACGACCACGAGGCAGACCGGCTGCGCGAGGTCATCGCGTCTCACGTCGGCGAGCAGCTCCCCGCCGACCTGTTGGAGCTGACCAAGGTCGCTGCCGCGGCGGTCGAAGCCGAGATGTGGACCGAGCTCGACGCGCTCGAAGCCCACCGTGACATGGACATCGTGGTGCTGTGCGGCATCCAGGTGCACCTGCCCGACGACGTCGACCACGTTCTACCCACCTCGGCGACGTTCCGGGGTGTCGACGGGCAACGGCTACCACTGCAGATCTGACCGCCTCGGCCGCGAAGCCTCAGCGGGGAGAAGCGCTCAGGGAGAGAGGCGCTCGACGCTCCACACGCCGGCCAGGCGCAGGTAGTGCAGTCGGTCGTGCAGCCGGCTGGGCCGCCCCTGCCAGAACTCGAACTCGGTGGGCCGCACCGCGTAGCCGCCCCAGAACGGTGGGCGCGGCACGTCCTGACCCTCGAATCGGGCGGCCGCTGCAGCCACCGCCGCGTCGAGCTGGGCCCGGTCGGCGATCATCCGGCTCTGGCGGCTCGCCCAGGCACCGATCTGGCTGTCACGGGGACGGCTGGCGAAGTAGTCGTCGTTGCGTGTGTCGTCGATCGGCTCGGCCACTCCGACGATCCTGACCTGGCGGTGCAGCCCGAGCCACGAGAACAGCAGGCAGACGTTGGGGTTGCCGGCCAGATCGGTTCCTTTGTGGCTGGAGCGGTTGGTGTAGAAGCAGAGCTCGCCGGCGGTCTCGTCGAGCCCTCGCAGCAGGACGTTGCGCAACGACGGCCGCCCGGTCGCATCGACTGTGGCCAGCGCCATCGAGTTCGGTTCGGGCACGCCCGCGTCCTCGGCCTCGACCATCCAGAGCGACAGCTGGGTGACCGGGTCCGGGTCCAGCTCCTCCTCGGACAGAGTTCCCCAGTCGTAGTCGAGTCGGCGGTCGAGGGCCATGGGTCGGTTCTACCAGCTCGATAGGGTCGGACCCACTCAACTGGGCCCAGCCGTCGTGGGAGCGTCCAGCGCGGCACGGAAGAACACCTCGTCCTCGAAGAGCCCGACGTCGGCCAGGAAGATCTTGCCGTAGCGCTCGAAGTACATGAGCTGCTTGGAGAGCATGAAGATGCCCCGGTCGTAGTCGGAGTCGTAGACGCCGTGGGCCTCGGCGGCCGCACGGATACGGCGCTGCTCCTTGAACCGCCGGTAGATGGCCCGAAGGGTCAGCTGGGTCTCCTCGATGCCCTTGATCTCGGCCACCTGGCGCTGCGGTGCCGCGAGCAGGTCCGACAACGACACCTCACCGAATGGACGGGTCAGCAGCGGCTCGAGGGCCATGCGGACGAAGGCCTCTGTCTGCGCCGTCGTCCATGCCCAGGTTCTCCTCGAGCACCGGGCCGTACATCCGGATGGTGTGACGGGCGATCTCGGGCCAGACGTCGTCGCCGAGAGCCGCCCGGATGAGGCGTCCTGAAGAACTGATGGGTGTCGGGGTCGAGCCGGCCGACGATCCCCCAGTCGATGACGCCGACCTTGCCGTCGGGCAGCAACAGCAGGTTTCCCGCGTGCACGTCACCGTGGAAGGTGCCCCAACGGACCGCTGTCAGCAGGAAGCCCTTGATGACCTCCTGGACGACGGGCGCCGGGTCGTAGCCGTACCCGGCGACGGTGGTCGAGGTCGTCGACCGGTACGCCGTCGAAGAACTCCATGGTCAGCACCCTGGACCCGCGACAGCTCCGGGACAGACGGCTCGGGGACCGTCAGACGAGCGGCAGGTCGACCCGTGCGAGCAGCCGACGGTAGTGGGCCATGGCCCTGGCCTCGTTGCGCAGATCCAGCTCCTCGCCGATCTGGACCCGGAACCCCTGGAACATCGGCGAGAAGCTGCCCTGCGACGTACTCGCCGGTCTGCTTGGCCACGAGCTCGAGCAGAGGCTGGAACAGGTCGAGGTCGCGGGCCACCTGCTGCTCGATGCCGGGACGCAGGACCTTGACCGCGACTCCGACGGCCGTCGTGGGTCGTTGCCTTGTGCACGACCGAGATGGAGGCTCGCCCGATCGGAGTCTCCGAGAAGCTCCAGAAAGCCTCGTCGAGCGGCATGCCCAGATCGGCCTCGACCGTCCGCCGTACGTCGTCGAACGGGACGGGCGCGCCGGTGTCCAGACAGGATCGGAACTCGGCCGCGACGTTGTCGCCGAACATGCCGGGTGAAGAGCCGATCAGCTGGCCGAACTTCATGAAGGTCGCGCCGAGCTCCTCGAACGTCTTGCGCAGCGGCCGTGCGTAAGCGTCAGGTGCCAGGTGACGGGTGAGGGCGGAGCGCGCCGCGAGCGGCGCGAAGTGCTTGGCGGTCACCATGCCGATCTGACGCGCCCGACGGGCCACTTCTCGTCGTGATGTGGCGGGCAGCTCGCGGGGGAAGACCCGCGGTGCCGTCTCGAAGTGCTCCTCGGTCAGAGCCGCCCCCACGTCCAGATCGTCGATCGTCGCCATGTCGTCCCCCAGGTTCTTCAGCGGTCGAGCTCCAGGTCGCCGGCTTCCCAGTCCTGCACCCCACCCAGGTCGTAGACCTTGGTGAAACCGGCCTCGACCAGCTGCTGGGCGGCGGCCAGGCTCCGCCTGCCACTGCGGCAGTAGACCACCGTCGGGCGGTCCCGGTCGAGCGGCCCGGTCCGAGTCAGCCAGAGCTCGGGGTCCTCGACCGGGATGCTCTGGGCGCCGACGAGATGCCCTTCGCGGTACTCCTCCAAGGTGCGAACGTCGATGACCAGCGCGCCGCCGGCCTCGATCAGCGCCTTGCCCTGCGCCGAGTCGATCGTGGTGACCTGGCCTGCCACCGCCTCTGGCACCGCAACCGCCTCCTCGCCCCCACACCCCGGCGCCGACAGCACGATCAGGACCAGCGCAGCGGCCACCATCGTGGCCGACTTCAGGGATCGTCTGTGCGGCCGGGAGGGATCCATCGTCGAGACGCTACCGAACCCGACGGGGCGCGAGACTTCGACCCGTGCCAGAACCGGCCGAGCGAGGCATCGCACGAACCCACCTGCCGGTGACCGAGGTGCTCGACGAGCTCCTCTCCGCTCTCGGGGGCCCGGGAGCAGCCGTGCTCGTGGCACCTCCCGGTACCGGCAAGACGACGGGCGTGCCCCCGGCGCTCGTCGCACAGCCTTGGGCCCGGGGCGGGCGGATCGTGGTGGTCGAGCCTCGTCGTCTCGCCGTGCGGACAGCCGCGGCACGCATGGCCGAGATGGCCGGCGAGTCGGTGGGTCGGAGAGTCGGCTACTCGGTGCGCGGCGAACGACGGGTTGGGCCGGGCACCCGGATCGAAGTCGTGACCGAAGGACTCTTCCTGCGCCGCATCCAGCTCGACCCGACCCTCGAGGGTGTCTCCGCCGTCCTGCTCGACGAGTTCCACGAGCGTTCACTCGACGTCGACCTTGCCCTGGCACTCACCCTCGACGTGCGCTCCGCCTTGCGACCCGACCTGCGACTGCTCGTCATGTCGGCCACCATCGACCCGGAGCCCGTCGCCGCCGTGCTGGGCCACGGCGGTGACCCTGCCGCGGTCGTGGCCGCTACCGCGCCGCTGTTCCCCGTCGAGACGCGCGACCGGCCCGGCTCGGCACACGACCGACTCGAGGATCGGGTGGCGACGGTGGTGCGTGAAGCGCTGCGCGACGACACCGGCGACGTGCTGGTGTTCCTGCCCGGCCGCGCCGAGATCAGGCGGACCCGGACGATCCTCGACCCGCTCGAAGCGACCGCCGTCCCCGGCGGAGTGGTCGAGTTGGCCGAGCTGCACGGCTCGCTCTCCCCCGACGAGCAGCTGCACGTCGTCAGATCTCCGGAGCCGGGCCGGCGCCGGGTGATCCTCTCGACGAGCCTGGCCGAGACATCGATCACGGTTCCGGGGGTGCGAGTGGTCGTCGACGCCGGTCGGCGACGCACCCAGCGCGTCGACCCCGACACCGGACTGCCGGCGTTGCGCACGGGCCCCGTGAGCCGCGCCGGTGCCGACCAGCGCCGCGGCCGGGCAGGGCGCCTGGGTCCGGGAGTCGCCTACCGGCTCTGGTCGGAGAACGACGACCGTCACAGGCCGGCGGACGAGACCCCCGAGATGCTCGACGGAGACCTGACCGCACTCGTGCTCCAGCTGCACGCCTGGGGTGTCGACGACCCTGGCGAGCTCGGCTGGCTCGACGTCCCGCCACCGATCGCGGTCAGATCGGCCAAGAAGCTGCTGACCGAGCTCGGCGCGCTTGCCCCCGACGGCAGGCTGACTGCCCTCGGACGGGCGATGGCCGGGATCGGCTTCCACCCGAGGCTCGCCGCGATCGCGGTCGAGGCGCGACGCAGCGGACTCGTGGAGCTGGCGGCAGATGCGCTGGCGGTGATCGAGACGTCGCGCTCGGACAGCATCGACCTGGCCGAGCGGGTGCGCACACTCGGCGGGACCGATGCCCGGCTGAGGGGCCAGGAGCGGGACCCGGGCGGGCTGTCGCACGCCAGGCGGCTGTGGCGTCGCACCCTCGAGGGGTCCGAGGTGCCCGAGGTCGAGCAGGCCCGACCAGGGCCGGATGAGGCGAGAGACACGACGACGGACTCGCGTCTGGCCGGGCTGCTGTTGGCCGGCTTCGCCGATCGGGTGGCTCGCAGGCGCGACAGCGAGCGCAGCGACGCAGCGCAGCGCGGTCGCGGACCCGGGGGCGGGCGCGTCCGACAGCAGGTGGTGTTCCAGCTCTGCGGTGGGGGCGAGGTAGCCCTGGACCCCGATGATCCCCTCACCGCGCGCGCTGGCTGGTCGTGGTCGATCTGGATGCCGGCGCGCCGGGAACGCCCGGCCGGGTGCACCTGGCCGTACCGGTGCCTGATCGGGTCGTGTCGGCACTGCTGGTGCCGCGCATGTCGACCGAGGCTGTCGTGGGCTGGGACCAGCAGTTGGGCGACGTTGTCGCGCAACGACGCCGACAGCTCGGCACCATCGTCGTGTCGAGCGAACCGCTCAGCGACCCGGATCCGGCCGCGGTGTCAGCTGCGTTCACCGAAGGGATCACCCGTAGGGGGATGTCGCTGCTGCCACGCTGGTCCGAGGCCGACGACCTGCGCGGACGCGTCGCCTGGATGGCAGCGACGCATCCCGACGACGACTGGCCCGACTGGTCCGAGGACACGCTCGTCGCCGGGCTCAGCGGTTGGCTCGGGGTACAGCTCGGCAAGGCGCGCCGCGCAGCCGACCTGCAGCGGATCGACGTGGTCGGGGCACTGTCGGCGACCCTGGACCACCAGCAGCGGCGCAGCCTCGACCTGGAGGCTCCGACGCACTGGTCGACCGGCGTCGGGCGCAAAGTCAAGCTGCGCTACGGCGAGATCGATGGCGATGCCACGAGCGTCGTGGCATCCGTGTCGATCAGGGACGTGATCGGCATCGACGAGCACCCCGCGGATAGGAAGGGCGCACATGCCCGTCACCCTGGAGCTGCTCTCACCGGCAGGGCGCCCCGTTCAGCGAACGAACGACCTGCCCGGCTTCTGGCGCGGGAGCTACTCGGCCGTGCGTGCCGACCTCCACGGTCGCTACCCGAAGCACCCGTGGCCCGACCGGCCCTGGGAGCCGTTCGAGCGTGCCTGAACTCGCCAGCGGACGATTCGGCCCGCTCCGACTTCTCGGTGCGATTGCCGTCACCCCTCGACAACGATCGCACCGAGAAGGCGACGGGGTTGGTGCGACCAAAGCGAGGGGTCAGGCGGACCTGAGCCACTTGCGCCCGACGACGAGGCGGCGGTCGAGCTGCTCCAGGGTCGCCTCGGAGATCCTGCGGATGCCGGCCAGGCGGTTCAGCTCGGCGTTCACCTGCGGGTGGCTCCAACCAGTGATCCGCACCAGCTCCCGAGCCAGATCGGCGTTCGCGTCCCGCAGGGCCACCTTGCGCTGGCGCAACGTCATGGCCTTGGCCGCCCGCCTCGGCGGGTTCATCGCCGCGGGCAGCTCTTGCGCCACCACCCGGCAACGGCGGAGGCAGCAGCACCAGGTCGACACCGGGCTCGTCGCCGCGGGTCACGGGCGGAGCCGTCGGGGTCGTCGCCGAACACGCCGTCGTCCTGGTGGGTGTCGTGCTCGCCTGCCGGCCCGCTGCTGCCCGACTCGCCCAGCGAGACCGAGCCGAGCCGAAAACTGTTTCTGTTGACCTTGATTCCGCTACCTTTTCATCGTGGAGCTCAACCAATCTAGCGACTCGGTCTTTCCAGAAGGACGCACTCGTAAACGAAGGACAACCGCACCCTTTGTATTTTTCAAAAAAGAACACTCACTCTGCAAGTGCTCCATCCAACCATCGATCGCATTCTGGACGAACAAAGCGGGCAACGCCCCGTCGACATACGGCCTCGCATGCACAAACCATGCCATTCAAGCCAGTCGACCATCCAAAACATCCTTGGCACCTCGCACCTGACACACCGATGAATCAACGCAGGATCAAACACGACAAGGCGATTGAAGGCGGGCTCCACACGGGTCACACGGCTCCCGCGCTTGATTAGTCTTTGCCCTTAATCGACGGCGAAAGCGAAAACACAAACGCCCACGTTCCGTGTGGCAAATCCTTGTCCGAACGCTGTTCGCAACCATCCAAGTAGCTACTCAACCAGACCGGAGTCAAACCGTGACAGCCAAGCTCCTGGCGACCCCAGAGAGCCAAACGATTTACCCATTGGGTCAAAGTCTTTTGCGAAAACACTGCCTCTGGCCTCGTTCGCAGCAATCGAAATTTTCCAGAATGCCAAATTCCAAAGAAACCGGCCGCCCACCTTCTCAGATACATCCATGGGTTCACCAAAACGCCGCTCAAACTCACGCCTCATCGAACGGGCTTGCTTTGAAAATCCGTCTACAACAGAAAGCGATTGATGTTTGAGAGTTCCGATGCGCATGGGCCCTGGTCATACACCGGTTGACAATTTTTGTTAGGTATGACCATTCTATTACCTCGAGGGACCATTTATATGCATATTTCCAAGGTGTTAGGCGGTTTTGGCGTGCTGACTTATTTGCCATTGGCTCTGTTAGCCCAAGGGCTTGCGGTCCTCTGCGAAGACGATAGCCAGTTCAAAGACGTGTCGATCTCCGAGCTTAAACAGTTGATTGCAAAAAAGGGCGCGACCATTGTCGACGTCAATAGCAAAGCGAGCTTTGCAAAAGCGCATGTCACTGGCGCGGTTCACTTTGGGTCTAATGCTGAACGTTTTGAAACCGTTCTCCCCAAAGATAAATCCACACTCATCGTGGCATACTGCGGGGGCCCTGAGTGCACCGCCTGGAAAAAAGCAGCGATCAAAGCGTGCGAACTGGGGTACACCAACGTCCGTCATTTTTCTGGCGGCATACAGGGTTGGACTAAACAGAAATCTTAAGGCACCTCCCGTCACATTGATTTGCAGTTTTGCGTTGCGATTACACTTAAGTGAAGAGGACATAAATCCATCCGAATCCATCCGCGAGCTGCGGTCAGATCTTCAATATAATCGCCATCGGCTCAGTTGCCAATGCCGAAACGCCGATCGAAACTCAGAGTCGTGACGGGCGTAAAATTCCTCCGCACGTCGGCGTCTTCTACGATCTTGCTCGGATGGGGCATCAAGCAATTCCAAAGTGAGAGCTTTACGTGGGCGGCATCGCATACGCTGGAGCCACGGCATCTGGCCAACTTCGAGACTGTAGCGAAGGCCGATTGATGCTAAGGATTCAAACCCAGGCTTCGGGAGAATTCAAAAATGATGTGAACCTAACTCTCGGAGCAGGTGGCGGTATCATTCAAAGCGGTGCCAACACTCGAGCGCCGGTGGTCTGATCATCAACCCTGCGATCGGTTTAGACGCTTCACTTGGCAAAACATTTAAAATGGGGCTCTACGTCGGATATGATTTCATGCCCAACTCGTCCACATTTACTGGCTTTACAGTGCAGGGGCTTGTGTCATTTCTGAAGTTTTAGGCCGAGCGTTCAAGCGCCGAGCCAACTTCAAGGTCCGCTCGACCACTTGATCCGAATTGAGATACTCAAACTCCGCAAAGCGTCCCGCGCTCTCGATCCCTATCGATCGCAAGTAACCCAATAGAGTATCTACATTCTTGCGATGGTCTAAGTCATAGATCACGTACGCAAATGGGAAGGTCTTGATCTCAACTTCGAACACATCCGCAGCGTCCAGGCGTCTCCAACTTTTTCTAACGATGGCACGCGTCCGAATCTCCTCCACACTCAACGTGCTTAGGTAACTTCCAGGTCGAAAGGTTATCTCAGCCATCAAAGTCGTGGCACCGTTCCCAAGATCATAGGCCGGTCCAAGAAATCCAAGCTTTGAAAGTCGATGAAAAATAATCGACTTATCTGGAAAATACAGCGCGAAATGATTTCCAATCTTATCCTTCTTCGCCTGCACCATCACGATGTGGATTGAATTGTATTTCAATGCTGCCAGAGTCTGTGCAATCTCCTTCGGCGGACTGAGATACTGAAAAAGCGAATGAATTGGCATGCAGTTTACCAATTGCTTTGACTGAAACTCTCCCTGATTGGAGCGCACGGTCCAAGTGCCCGACTTCGTCACGATCCATCGACTATCTTAACCCCGCACCGGACTTGAGCCTTTCGTTCAGCCTCTTTGGTATAGGCATCTACCAATGTCTGAAATCCACCTTCTTGGATTAATGGAAGTATAGCTGATGGAGATACCCTTCCGTTTCCACCCCCTCGGCGCTCTTGATAATATCCTCTGCTGGTGGCTTTGGAATGCGATCCACCATCTGTGTGTCCATACAGGACGGATCATACTTCCAGATTTTTTCGTTGTATGGCTGCAGATAGGTCCGCGTAATTCCCTCACCAAACGTCTTTAAAAAAAACTGCAGCATGTTGGATGCGTCGATCGACTCATACGGATTGGATAAAAATTCTTTCAGACGATGAGTCCTTCTCTTCTGCAGGCAATTTCGAAAGATCATTTTCAAAAGGGTATTTGACCAATCTGCCTTTATAAAAAATCTGATTGGAGCGTCGGATCTTGTCCGTCTCGATCATCTTGGTGTGGAGATCCAGAACTTCTTTATACTTGGAAAAAATAATATGGGGCCCAACATCATAGGCCACGCCGTTCAGCTTATAACTCCGACACAAGCCGCCAACCACGCTGTCCTTTTCTAAAATGACAGAGCGTTGATCCAAAAAACTTGCCAACGACAAACCCGCAATACCACCACCTAAAATCAACATCTCTCAATCCTCTCAGTGTACAAAAATAATCTTGCTACCTTCGCGCTCAAAGCCAAACTGAACACGTCGCAATCCTGACAAAGCACTTGTAATACTTTGGTCGAGATTCGGAGCATAGAACATCAAAAATCCGCCATTGCCGGCGCCCCCAAGAGCTTTCCACCCACTGCTCCTTGACCCTACGCGCAGTACTTCATACAACCATCGATTCAATTGCTCACTTGATCGGTGAGGCTCTTCTTAAGGATCCAGTTTTCATGCAATATTTCGCCGAATGATCCCAAATCATTGCGCTGCAGCCGATCTTTTAGATCATGCGCAAGCCCAACCATCTTGATCAAAACCTCTTGCTTAGCCCGGTCCTGTTCTACTAGGTCATTTTGGGTTTTCAAAATTTTTGACGCGCTCCGAGTCTGGCCCGTAAAAAACACCAGCGTATTTTTTTGAAGGGCCTCCGTGGTTTCTCGTCCGCAAAGAATGGGATCCACGCTCACTCGATCGTCAGGATGAAATTGTATAAAACTTAGCCCACCAAATGCGGCGGCATACTGGTCCTGTCGCCCAATCGGTTCACCACAAATATCGATTTCAATCCGGCAAGATTGTTCGGCTAACCACGCGGCCAGAACCGCCGCCGGTAGGCATTCAGTGCATTGAGCAAGCCCACGGTGAATGAGCTCGAAGAACCCAATCCCGTCCCTTTTCCGGAATATCGGCAACAGATGTGATTTCGATTCCACCAGGTATTTCCAGGAGCTTCAGTGTTTCTCGAACAAGGCGGTGCTCGATTTGCTCCACGTGCTGCACTTCTTCTGTCTTGGAGTAACTTAACCGAATGGCGTCATCGAACTTCTTGTTCACAGTGACATACACATATTGGTCAATGCACGATAAACACCACCGCTCCACCGTGTCGCCGATAAAACGAGGGCAAGTCACTACCACCCCCCACAAAACTCATTCTTAACGGAGTACGGCTGATGATCATTTGCGATCTCCAAGAAAGAAAGACGCTGATTCACGCAGTTTCAACACGCGATCATGTTAGCCTGTCGGTCCACAAAAATCCGCTCCGCCTCCGCTGATCTGCCACGCCACGCGTATTCGCGAATAAACCGTTCCTTACGCACGCGCTCGTCGACATCAACCAAACGCGCAGCGCCGAGCGTAGCACAGGGATTTCTAACGCCACAACACCTTCAAACAGAACCACATCTTCTTTGCCGATTGTTCTGGTCAATTGATCCGGGCGAGCTTGTCTGGAGACACGATCATATTGAGGGATTTGCAGTTCCATGGATCCACCGGCATCCCTCCTCCCCATGACCAGCCTAAGAAACTCTTCTAGCGCTTCTGCTTCATATCTATCTTGCCAACCGCCGCCTTCTGGACCGCGCTTGTCGAACGGCTTTAACCAGCCATCCAGACTCACCACGTGGGCTACAATACCGCGCTCACGCAACGCGCATCGCCAGACTGAGGCCAACTCGCTTTTTCCGGATCTGGCCAACCCACCTATGGCAATAGTCTGACCGGCCCGTACATTGATGTTTTTCACGGATCGAGCCCATTGTTCGAACCGGTTAGAATCAAATCCGACGCATCCAAAAGGTCCATGCGTTTTTCAAAATCTGGCTGGACGGCGCATTTCCAGTCGTTTCCGGCTTCGCCAGTCCGGAGCAAAATAGATTTCACGCCGACGCCCTGTGCCGCTGCAACGTCGACTGTGGCATCGCCTACCATCCAGGATTTTTGCTTGAATCGATGCCCATATCGTGTTTACGTCACAACGTTAGAATGTGGTTTTGGCACTTCGCATTAATTCGGGAGGCCTTGTGGAGCTTCACGCGAAGCCCTTTATCGGGATGGTGTGGACAGAAGTACAGCTGATCGAGCCACGCGCCTTCTGCTCCGAGCAACGTTTCCAAATAATTGTGAATGTCCTGCAGCCCTTTAGGCGTGCACTCACCTCGCGCGATCACCGGTTGGTTCGTCACGAGGACGGTTCGTAAACCCGATTGGTTGAACGCCCTAATGGCGCCTGCCGATCCAGGAATCAATTTCAAAAGCTCGGGGCGAAACGCATATCCACTGCGTTGATTGATCGTTCCATCGCGATCCAAAAATATTGCGCCATCAGACCGATTGTCGCGGATGCGGTTTTCTTCGTAGTGCGTTTGAACTTTCTTATACCGCTCCGAGTCCCCATATCCTTGATGTAATCCGCACAGCGATAACCAAAGAGGCGCTTTCCTTTTTTCAACATTACTGGAAATAAGTCTTTTCCAAAATCTTTCTTTTCGGGCCTTTCTGAACAGGACACAATACCCTGGACGCC
>JBAOHV010000041.1:0-9478 GCA_037045265.1 Microthrixaceae bacterium
ATGTCGAGATGCAGCGCAGATTGCGGGCTCGCGTGCTGGGTACTTTGCACGACCCGGTCGACGAGGCCGAAGTCTGCAAACTCCAAGGTGCCCGATCGTTACAGGCCAGTGGGTCGAGGGGTCGTTCGCAGGGCTGGCCATAGGACTTCGCCGTCTCTGTCGACCCGGGCCTATGGACCCATCACGCTGAGCAGTCCTTCAGCAAGCAACCGGGGTTCGACCGGGTCAGTCTTGGCGTTGCATTCCGCTAGTCAGTTGGGCTTGACGCGCCCCAGACGGGAATCGCGCTCAGGACGGTACGACGCGCTACTTCCAACGGGATGCGTTCCTGCTCAACGCGACGGTGCCCGGTGTGGGCGGCATCGAGGACCCGTTCATAGACGGCTCTCTCGCCGGGGGTGAGGCACGGGAGTGGTTTCGGCACGCCGGGCCCGAGGGGCTTGTTGTTCTTGTCGGTGTTGGTGCCGAACGGTTCGTAGGTCTCAAAGGTTGCGGGGTCCATGAGGATGCTGGTGACGGGTACGCCAGCGGCCCGCCAGCCGTTGAGAATTTCGTAACCGTGGGCGTCAAGGTCACCCCAGTAGTAGACGTGAGGGGCGCGGGTTAACCAGGGGAACGCGGCGGCGGTCTTGCCGCCGAATCCTTCACCTTCTACGACGATGCCACCGGGGATGGGCGGGAAGTGGATGGCGGTGTCCTTGTTCTCGGAAATGACCACGACCTGCGGCGGGTAGGCGGGTGTGAACGCGTCGTCGACGGTGGCGGAGTCGTGCACTCGTCCGCCTGCGGCACGGTGGTGGGGATCGAGATAGCTGAAGTGGATGCGTGGCGGGTGTTCGGGGAGGAGCCCGAGGGTTTCACGTCCGCTAAGAGTCAGTAGGAGCGCACGGTGTCCGTTGAGCCACTTGGCGTGGACGCCGGGGATCGGGACCTGTCGTGGGGTGAGGCCGGTGGCGTCGTTGCGCCTGAACCAGTCAGCGACGGTAAGGAGTAGCCCGAAGTCAGTGTCGGTGTACCCGTTTACTGCGCGCAGCATCTTGGATGGGTTTTCGAGGTCAGGGTGGCGTTCACGCAGCGTCGTGAGGCGACGGCTGGCACCTTCCAGTCTGGCGGGCCAGTCGCCACCGGCGAGACGTGCAGCATCGTCGATAGTGGCGACCGTCAGGCCGACGGGGAGGTCCTGGATGGTGGAGTAGACGCGTTTCGGTTCGGTGTGGAGCGTGACGGGGCGTGTCCGAGCCCAGTCGGCCCAGATGCGGCGCAGCGGCTGGTAGGTGTCTTGCCATCCTGCCTCGAGCGCGCTCTTGGAATCAGTGCCGAGGGAGAAGCGGTGAGGCCACGAGGATTGGTCTGCGAGGTGGTCGGCCCAGGTGTTGTCCAATCGCCGCTCGATGTCGGCGAGGACCGTCTCGGGGGTCTTCATCCGGTGTCCTCGGAGCTCGCAGCAGGGGTGGCGGCGGGCTTGCTGATGGGTTGGACGGGCTTGACGTAGGAGATGCCCTTGTCGCTCTTGGACATGTAGAGGATTTGTTCGGCATGTGGCTCGAGGGCGGTGAACTGTCCGTACGGGGCACCGATGATGAGCTGAAAGCCAAGCCCCTTCCATGCATCGACGGCACGTCCGGCGAACTCGCTGTCGGCCTTGACGAACCCCTCATCGAGAAAGACGGGGGCGAACCGCGGGCGGGTGTTGGTGTCGTCGCCCAACTGGAACCTTAGGGCGGCTCCGACGATGAACGCGACAAGTTCTTGGGTTTCGCCGCCGGACTTGCCGCCGAGGGCGGCGTACGTGGACCGGTCGACCCTTGTGACTGGGTCGTAGGCGACAGCAGTGATTTCGATGTGCCGGTTCACGTCGAGGAAGTAGTCGCGGTCACGGGTGGACTTCCCGGTGGTGTCCTTGCGGATGGCAAACATGAACTTGCGGAGCCGCTGGAACCAGTTCTGAATCTGCTCCTCGGTGAAGGCGTCGGCGTTGACGCGAGAGAGGATCCGCAGTTCCTTCTTGAACTTCACGATGTCGTCGCGGTGCAGTTCGCGCAGGTCGATGCGGAGTCGGTCGCGGTGGGCACCGAAGGGGAGCCGTTCAAGGATGGTGTTGACCGGGTCGAGGCGTTGGCGAATCTCTTCGATGGCCATGCTGAACGCGCCTGCAAGGGGGACGAGGTCTTGTCCCGACCAGTCGGTGAGTCGCTTGGACCATTCGGCGCGGCGGTCGGCGAGACCTCGGGCGATGATGTCGTCGTAGATGCGACGGAACGTGTCGTAGTTCTCCACCGACCCGGACAGGTTGGGTTCCTCCCACCGGTCGAGGAAACGACGGAAGGTGCTTTCGAGCGCGCGGGTCTTGTCGGCGACTTTCTCGTTTGCGCCCTTGAGTTGTTCACCGAGGCGCGTCTTGAGCCTGGCCCAGCCACCGCGGTTGAACTCGTCGAGGTCCACGGCGTTGGCGACTTGGCGGTACTCGGTGTCGAGGTAGTCGGTCTGGATCTGGGTGAGAACGACCTGCTGGGCGCGGTCGATGCGTTCGATTTCGCCGACCACGTGGTCCTTGCGGGTGATGACTTCGTTCTTGGACTTCTCGACCCGCTCAAGGGCCTGGTTGGCGGCCCATACGGCCCCGGTGGCCCTCTTGAGTTCGGCGAGGATGTGGGTGTGCTCCTCCTTGAGGGCTCGGAGGTCGTCGTCGGCGTCGAGGATACGGTCGCGCTGATCGGCGAGTTCCTTGATCTGGGCGGTGATGCCGCCTTCGTCGATGGCGGCCCATGCGGTGCCGACGATGTGGTCGTGAGCCGATTTAGCGTTAACTAGGGCGGTGGAGCGTGCGTTGAGGTCTTGTTCCTGTTGGCCGAGATCGCCAATGAGGGTGTTCAGTTCGCTGATGCGTCCGTCGATTTCGCGGAGCCGGTCGACGCTGGAGAACCCGATGACGTACGGAGCGTTGTTACTGCCGTGGGCACCCGAACGACCCCGGCGGGTTTGCCCGTTGATGGTGACCCTCTGCCCGCTCCCGGAGAATTCGTCGGGGGTATTGACGCACAGAGCGTCGGTGTCGTCGCCGGTGAGCCGATCGAGGACCCAGTTGGTGAACGGGGTGTCCTTGAAGTCGAGCTTCCCGGAGATGTAGCGCGGGTCGAGGTTCTCGGGCTGGAAGGCGGAAAGGTCGATGCCTTGGAAGTTGACCCGTGCTGGGATGTCGGCTTGGTCGATGGCGCGGGAGAACCGGTCGAGGTGGTTAGCGTCGACGAGCATGACCCGGGCGATTCCGAACAGGGTCGTTTCGATGGCTTTGCGCCACCGCTGCTCACCGTCGCGAACGTCGATGAGTTCACCGACGAATGGCAGGTCTTCGGGTCGCATCCCGGCGGCGTGTGCCATCGCCAGCCTCGCGACATGCAGGCGGTGGTCCATCCGCCCTTTGCGGTCCTTGAGGGACTCCCGCTCGACGGCGAGGTCGTCCTTCTCGGTGAGCGGTGCGGCGACCTGCCGGTTCAGCAGGGCCCTCTGCCGGTCCAGGTCGTCCAAGGTTGCCTGGAACCCGTCCAGGAACTCCTTGGAGGTGGCACGGGCGGCGTCGAAGTCGTCCTCGGATTCGATCTTCAGGTTGAGGGGCGCGGTTAGGCGGTCGAAGGTGTCGCGGCGTTCGCGGGCGGCGGCGCGGGCGAGCCGGAGCCGGTCAAGGTCGGCGTCGAGCCGGGCTACGGTCGCGTGTGAGTCGTTCTCGGCGAGGGCGGCCTCCACGTTGGCCTTGCTGATGTTGAGGTCGGCCTCCCGCTCCTGCGCGGTCCGCTTGGCCTTCCCGAACGTTTCGCGCTCGGCACGAAGGTTGTCCTCGACGGCTTCGAGGAGCCGATCTTCGGTGGTGAGTTTCCACAACCCAAACGGGGTGTCATCCTGGGAGTATCCGAGACCGAAAGTGTCGATGAGGCGGACCTTCTCCCGTGCGGCTTCCCGCTCCTCCCACAGAGCGGGGATGGGCGCAAGGACTTCGGCCTTTTTCGCCTCGGACTCCATCGCTGCGTATGCGTCTTCGAGGTCCTTGAAGTGCTCGACGGCCGCGTCGGCGGCCGCGTAGGTGCCAGGCTGTTCGAGGACGAGTTTCTTGTACAGGTCGTCCACGGTGGGAATCTGGTGCCCGGCCTGGATGCGGGCCAGCAGCCGGAGAGCCCTGGCTCCGTCGCCGTGGGGGCCGATGCCGAGGCGGGTGCAGAACGCCTGCGCGAATGCCGCGTAGGAATCGTGCATCTTGAGGTTCGCGAGCCGGCCCTCCACGGCACGTTTGTCGAACTTGCCTGCAGCGAACGGTTCCAGGTCGGGCAGGTGGACGGTGCCCTCGATGGTGCACATCTTCCGCACCAGGTCGCGGTCCTTGGTCGCGGAGCGGGGGACGTAGTACAGGCGGGCGACCGTGTACCGGCGGTCCTGATCGTCGATGAAGGTGACCGCGAGCGCACCCCAGGTGGCTGAATCGCGTCCTCGCAACACTTGGTCTTCGAGTTCACCGGCCGCGCTGCGGTTGGTGTCCATTTTGCCGCGCAAGTAGGAGACGAGGCTTCGTTGTTCGAAGCCGCGTGCGCGCCCAATGGTGGCGTCATTGGAGGCACCATTGAATGGCGTGCCTGAATCCATCAGGAGCGCGATGTAGCCGTCGAGCAGGGTCGACTTGCCAGTGCCGGATGCGCCGGAGAGCAGGGTGACGGTGGGTGCGAACTCGACGACGGTATGGCTGTGAAAGCCGCCCCAGGCGAGTAGTTGGAGCTTCTCGACCTTCCATTGGGTGGTGCCTTCGGTGGCCCCGGAGAGGTAGATGAGTGCATGCTGGGTGGCGGTCATGCGAGTGCCTCATGAGCGTCGAGCTCCGCGTCGTGCTCGTTCGACTCATCGGCTGTGGTGCCGTTCTGGGCCATGAGCCACTCGAACAGTTCGTGGAGCCGGGGCAGTGGCAGGAGCACCGCGATGACCGGTGAGACCCGGAGCCGATCGTTGTCGTTGGTCTTCCGCAGGACCTTCGCTTTGATGAGGTTGTCGACGGCGTTGGTGGTCTTGGCAGCATCGCCGGACCGGTTGGTGGCGTGGGCGGGGCGGAATGAGGCCACGTGGGTGAGCAATTCGTCGCGATCCACGGTCACGTCTTCGTGGCCCGAGGAACGCTCGCTTTGAAACCTCATCCGCAGGAACGCCAACAGGATGGTTTCCTCCCGGGTATAGGCGGTGTCGTGTAGCAGGGTGGGGAACTCTCTCCCACCACCGTCGCTGGCCGCCTGTCGCTTGAATGCGACCTCGTGCTGCAGGTCTAGGTGGAGGTCCAGGAACATGTCGTTGAGTCTTGACTTGAAAGGCTCGGGGTTTTCGCGGATGACCCGCCACTCCAACGGGTTACCGATGGCGGAGACGAACCTGTTCTTGAGGAGGCAGACGAACGCGCGCCGCTGCGGCAAAGAGAGGCCGCCGGAGTCGTCAGGGAAGAGCGCGAGAGTCGATTGCTGTGCATCGTCACCGTCGGTGAAGTCATCGTCGAGGTCGTCGAAGACGTCGTCAGTCTCCTGGATGAAGTCGTCGAGGTCGTCGCCGTGGTTGAAGTCAGTCATGGGTAGTTCCCTCACCTTCAAGGTCTGCCACAGGCGCATGTTCTAGATCCGTGAGACGAGCGAGGGCTGCGGCCCCGTCGGTAGGGAGCGGTACGGCGGGGCCGAGGAAGTGGCGGCGTTCCCCGCCGGGACGGATGGCTTCGAAGACCTCCGTGGCTGCAACCCCGTCGAGCGCGTTAACGCGCGAGGCCAGATGCAGCAGCCCGAGGATTTCCACAGGACGGCGCAGGTCGTCGGGCAGGTTATGGAAGAGGTCGCCAATGGTCTCGGAATCGCCGCTCTTGAGTGCTGCGACAAGCGCGGCCCGGAGGTCGTCAAGCGAGGGGCCGCCCTGCATGCGGAGTTCCTCCACCGTCGGCGGCTCGGGGATGTCGTCCTCGATGTCCTCCAGCGGGGGTGGTGGTGCGGCCGAGGCAGGGTCCCACAGCCGTTCGCGGAGGTGCCCGACCTTCATGGTGGGCGGCAGGAGTTCCACGTGGACGGTGGCTCGCGGGCCAACGGTCTCCATCCACTTGGCCAGTTCCCGGTTGATGCCGCGCAGGGTCCGGTCGAGTTCGCGCTCTCGCAGCACATCGTTGTTGACGATGTGCTCTTTCAAGGTGGCGGTGAGGCGTCGACGCTGCGCCAACACGTCCTTGGTGCCTTGCCGAATGATGGCCTCCGCGCCCCGAAGTTCGGCCATGTCGGAGGCCACGAGCGCTGCCGCAGCCGGGTGGTCCATCAGGACCTGCACGTTGGTGCGCAGTTGCAGGAGCATGTCATCGTCGCGCAGGAGAACAAACGCCCCGTCGAACGCCCGGCCCTCGGCAGTGTCTTTCACAAGCCTGTCTTGCTTGTGCAGGTACTCGTCGAGCACGTCGGTGACCGGTCGCTCTTCATCGCGGAAGTCGCGGAGAATCTTGCGGTGCATATCGAGCACCGACTCCTCGACGCGTTTGAAGTCCGACGGCAACTGCCCTATGAGGTCAATTAGGTTGGCGTACCCGTCAAGCATCCGGTCGTCGGAGGCCAGCATGACTTCTCCCCCGTTGGCGAGCCGGTCACGCTCGACTTCAAGTTCGCGAATCTGAGCGTTGAGCCGGTACACGCGCGCCTGGGCGTCGGGAGACGCTTCGAGCGCCCAGCGGCGAACTGTGTCCAAGATGGTTGTCAACCGCGATTCAGACACCAGCACCCGGTCCCGGGACAGGGTGGCCACCAGGTCGAGCGCCTCCAGAGCGGCCGAAGTGAGCGAGTACACCAGCGCTCCGTCGGCGTCGTTGTCCCGGAAGAGCCATTGGTCGTTGACCCAGGTGTTGCACAGTGCGCGCCCGTTGTGCACCGGCGGCGCGTCGAGCCCTTCGCGGGCCAGTTCGGTCAAGTAGGTGTCGACCTGGGCGTGGAGCCGGTCGGCGGGCACGCTGCGCCGGTCGCGTGAGAATGCGGCTCGGAACACGGCGACACGGAACGCGGCCCACTTGCCGTCGAGCAGACGCAGCGTCGGTTTCTCAAAGGCTTCGGTTACCCTCGCGATTTCGCCCACGATGTCGCTCACGCTCACCCCTGTTCTCCGGTCGACTCGTCTACGGCACATTAGATGCGGCCGCCGACAGGTCGGGGTGATTCGGGAACGAAGGGTCGCCCACCGGGGCTGGAACCGGAGCGCAGCCCCCACTGTTCGCTGATGGACGAGCGTGGCCGACAGCACCCGCAGGCACGATTAGTTGCGGTTGAGGCCGTGTCGACGGGTGTCGAGTGCGTGCTTGAAATGCCCTTCCGCTCTGTCGATGTCGAACGTGGGCGATGCTGGGTCGAACACGCGCAGCAACGATAGCCGAAAGGTGGCCGGGTCCACGCTTCGCAACTCGACGTTGCCGCCGTGGCCGTTGGCGGCGTACGCGGCCCAGCGTTGAAGGATGCTGTGAGCGCCGTCGGCCTTACCGACATAGTGCCGTCCGTCGCGGGTATCGGTGATCAGGTAGATCCCTTTCACCGATGACAACGCAGTGCGCCAGGCCGCATACCGGTGTTCACGCATGACTGCCTGCAGTTGGGCGTAGTCCAAGATCAGGGCGTCAAACCCGGGGAAAGGCACCGGCGCAGCGTCGGCGATCTCCATGACTGGGTACTTGGCTGCGGTGGTCGCGGTTAGGCGCCAGGTCCGCGGCGACCGCCAGCCGATCACTAGGCGATTCCGCAGGTCAGCTAGTAGGTCCGCGGCTTCTAGGTCGAAGGTGCGCTGCAGTCCGTCACTCGCGAGCTCACCGTGGTTGGTCAGGACCGCCCACAGTCGTGCGCGATCGCCGCCTTCGGGGAGGAAAACGATCCATGTTCGCGGTGGGTTGGCGGGGAAGGTGCGCGTGTTGGCCGACTGGACTCGTGTGTAGGCCATGATCTCGGCGGGCGAGGAGTCGCCGTGGATGCCGGCGGTGCCGTCCTCGTGTTCTCGTATGTAGGCATGACGGATGACCAAAGCATCGTTTGGGTCGATCCCAGCGCTAGCCATGATGTGGGCCAGGGTGAGGCTCATTGCAGTGTCTCCGCACTGGCGGGTTCGGCAGCAATGCTGGCCACGACGTCGTGACCGAGCGACGAATCAACGTGAACGTGGAGGGACAGGTCGATGATCCGTCCGTCGTTGGGGTGCCATTCCCGATCGGGGCGGGTCCGCCCCAGAAGCGGGTGGAGGGAGTCGATGGTTGGCTTCCACAGGTTCATCCAGTTGCGCTGGGCACCAACGACGAACGCGATCTGGAGTTGGACGGGTCCGGGTCGGAGCTGTGAGGCGTCGGCCACAGCCGAGCGAACTTGCTCCTTGTAGCTGGCTGTTTGAGCCGATGCGGTGGTACGAACCGTGTAGCGCTGTTCGGGGGGCCCAGCCACGCCGCACCTGGCGCCCTGGGCAGGTCGGGCACGACGACCTGCTCGAGCTGCTCGCGCGCCCGGCTGGCCGCGCGCCAGCTCGCCCTCCGCCCCGAGCACGACGAAGCTGCCGTCGGCCAGCCCGCTCAGCGCCACCGCCTTCATCGCGGCCGGATAGGCCAGGGTCTGCCAGCGCTCGCCGTCGAGGCGATGGATCCCGCCGGTCGCGCCGGCGACCACGACCCGGCCGCGCGCGTCGATCGCGACCGCGACCAGCGGGTCACGCCCGCTCCGCGGCACCGCCAGCAGCTCCCACGCGCCGGCCCGCCAGCGCACCAGCGTGCCCTCGTCGCTGACCGCGACCACCACCGGCGCCCCGTCGATCCAGCGGCCGTCGACCGCCTGGAGGCCCGACACGCCCGCGAGGATCGCCTCCTCACCTGTCCGACAGGACAGGTGAGTCTTGCCGTACTCGAGGATCGCCAGCAGGCCGTCGCCGTCGCTCCACACCGCGTGCAACCACTGCCCGCGCGCCCGTGGCCCCCGCGCCCGTGAACGCCGGCGCCTCCCGCGGGCCGGCGGCGCCGGCGAGCTCGCGGGCAGCACCAGGCTCGAGGACAGCAGCAGGCGGGCCAGCACGGCGCGCGAGCATAACCCCCGCGCCCGCGCCTGCGAAGCCCGGCCCGCCTACTCGACGAAGATCGCCCCGCTCATGCCCCCGAGCGCGTGGATATCGCAGTAGTAGCCGAAGTCGCCGGCGGCCGGGAACACGAAGGTCGCCTCCATGCCCGCGTTGGTCATCGTGATCGGGCTGCCGGCGTCGGGCACCTTGGCGCCGTCCACCACCGCGCCGCCGACCAGCGGGTGGGCCGCGAAGCTCGACACGAACTTCACGCTCGCGCCGGCCTTGATGCGGATGCACCTCGGCCCGTACGCGAGGCCCGCCTGCGTCACCGTCGTCTCGCCGTCGGCGGTGTGGTCCTCGGCCGTCGCCGCGTCGCACTCGTTGAGCAGCACGGCCCCGCCGGTGGTCGCGTCGGTGGTCGCGT
>JBAOHV010000042.1:0-42456 GCA_037045265.1 Microthrixaceae bacterium
CGTCGTCGAGCTCGAGAACGAGCTCAGCCGACGCTGACCTGCTCCTCCAGCACGGGGGCAGGCATGCCGAGCTCAACTTCGACGCCTGGGTCGGGGTCGGACGCGTTCGCGGCGTCCCGGCCGTTCGGGCGCTCGTGCCCGAGCCACGCGTAGCCGGCGCCGACCAGCAGTGCCCCACCGACCAGGTTGCCCGGCACCGTCCACAACAGGTTGCGGCCCAGCATCGACCAGTCGCCCGACCCTTGGAGTGCTGCGATCGAGAACGTCGTCATGTTCGCGACCGAGTGCTCGAAGCCCGACGCGATGAACGCGAGCAGGGCCCACCACACGACGACCAGCTTCGCAGTATCGGACTTCGTCCTCGCTGCCATCCAGAGGCCGAGGCACACCAGGGCGTTGCACAGCACCGCTCGCCAGAACAGCTGCGGGCCGGCGAGCCGCGTCCTTGGCTGCCACTGTGGACGCCACGAGTTCCGCACCAGGGCCGGAGGTGAAGGTGCCGCTGCCGTGCACGGCCAGTGCGAGCGCGACCGATCCCACGAGGTTGCCGGCCAGCGCCGCAACGCACACCAGCACGGCGCGGGGCCAGGTGACCGTGCGGGCGATCGCCGACTGGGTCATCACCATCATGTTGCCGGTGACCAGCTCGCCGCCGGCGAACACCACCAGCGTGAGGGCCACGCCGAACACCGCGCCCATGGCGAGCTTCGCCAGCGGGGAGCCGGCGGCGACCAACGGCGCGCCGACGCTGAGCAGCAGCACCACGGCGATGCCGACGAACGCCCCGGCCAGCGCCGCCGAGAACAGGTAGCGGGGTAGGTCGTGGGCCTGGGTTGACTTCGTGCGGCCGGCGTTGCGGTTGTCCCGCAACGTGTCAGTGATCGAGGTGGGCACGGCTGTCTCCTGTGGGGTGGGGGTGATGTGGTTCGGTGAGGGCGGGAGGGCGAGGCGGGTGATGGAAGGCGGGTCAGCCGGCGACGAGGACCGACACCGGCGTCCCGGTCCTGTCGTCGGTCAACTCCGGTTCGGCACCGCTCGCGAATCGTTCAGCGAGCACGACCTCGAGGTGGGCGCCGACTGCGTCGAGGCCGAGGCGGCGCACCGTGGTGCCGAGTGACTCGTCTGGTTGTCGGACCGACTCCCACAGGCCGACGACCGCGTCGACCGCACGGTCGAGGTCCACTTCGGCGATCCGACCGACGGCTTCGCCGAAGGTGCCGTCGGCGACCTGTGCGCCGAGGAACAGGTGGTAGCCGTCGGTCGTGCGGCCGTTCAGGCGCACCTTCGAACCGGCCAGGCCGATGTCGCCCGCCTGGTGCTGGGCGCACGAGTTGGGGCAGCCCGACACATGGACCCGCAGCGCGGCGTTGCGGCGCAGCGACGGCCGGTCGGCCAGCTGGCGGCCGGCGCCCGGAGAGTCGGTGATGCCCAGTGCGCACACGTCGGATCCGGTGCACGCCCGGATCGACGCGGTGTCCGCCTCACCGCTGAAGTGCAGGCCTCGGGTGGCGATCGCCGACCGCACGGCCGCCACCGCGGCCACCGCCACGTTGCGCAGCGTGACGTTCTGGTCGCGGGTGAGCATGAGCGCCCCGTCGCCGTGCCGGTCGGCGAGGTCGGCGAGGAGTTCGAGCTCCGAGCCGCAGGTGTCACCGAGCGGCACGTCCACGGTGACCAGCGAGAGCCCGGGTGTGCGTTGCGGGCGGACGCCGAGGCTCCAGCCGCCCGCCGGTCGGACCGACAGGATCGCAACGCGGTCCACATCGTCGAGCACCTCCACCGCTGCGACCGCCGGCCACGGACGTTCGAGCGCTCGTTCGAACGACTCGGCCCAGCGGTCACGGAACCCGCCGTCACCGAGCGCGTCGACGACGAACTTCAAGCGCCCCTTCGCCGGGTGCTCGAGATCACCCTCGGCGACGAACACATCGATCACCGCTTCCACCGCCGGCAGCACCAGGTGTCGATCGATGAACGGCGCGACCTGGACCGCGGGTCGAGGCGCCTTGCCGAGTGATCCTCCGACCCACAGCTCGTAGCCGGCGACACCGTCGACGATCGTCGAGACGAGTCCGACGTCGTTGATCCGGGCATCCTCGGCGCAGCGGGCGGTGCCACCGATCGAGAGGTTGACCCTGCTGGGCAACGTGACGTTGAGCTCGGCGGAACGGGCGACGATCGTGTCCGACAGCTGCCGGGCGTCCGAGAAGCAGTCGAAGGGCTCGTCCAGAGCCGAGGCCCGCGTCCTCGGAGCACACGACGTTGCGCAGCGTGTGCCCACAAGCCGACCTGGTGCTCAGGCCGAGCCGCTCGATCTCGGCCAGCAGCTCCTGCACCTGTGCCGCGGGCACCCAGTGGAACTCGACGCTCTGGCGGGTGGTCAGGTGCAACCAGTCCGGTCCGAAACGTCGGGCGAGTCGGGCGAGCCCGTGCGCCTGGGCGGTCAGCAACACCCCGCCTGGCACGCGGACCCGGACCATGAACACTCCTGATTGGGACTGGGTGCACACGCCGTGGGTCTTCAGGGCGTAGCGGTCCTCCGGGGTGAGCCAAGCGTCGCCCTCGGAGGTGAGCCGGTCGAGGTCGACCGGCAGACCGGCTCGTTTCGCTGCGGGGATGTCGGGGGCTGCCATGGGCGCACCGTACGGATCCGTTGTTGCCCGGCCGTTCCGCAGGCGTCAACACGCAGCGTCGTACCGTGCACGTCACCCGGAGCGACGTGTGAGCGGGAGTTCACCGTCGACCGCCGCTGCGACCAGCCGGTACCCCCGTCGCGGCACCGCGACGATCTCGAGCTCGCCGGTCAGTCGCTCGCGCAGGCGGGCCACGGTCACCTCGACCGCGTGCAGACCGGTGTCACCGCCCCAGATCTCGTCGCGCAACACCGACTTGGCCACCACCGCCCCCGGCCGGCGAGCCAGGCGGTCGAGCACCGCACGCTCCCGCGCCCCGAGCGACAACACCCGGCCGTCGACCACCGCGTCGACCCCGTCCAGCCACAGGTCGACGGGGCCCGACCGACGTCGCCGACCGGTGCGACGCCTCCGCTCCCAGCGTGTGCACCATCGCCCCCAGGCGCGCCCGCTCCGGCTCGATGACCCGGGCGAAGCCCGACGCCCTCGCCGTGGATGCACACACCGGGCCGACGCACACTGCCCGCACCGGACCCGACAGCGCCGCCTGCAACGGCTGCTGGCGGCCGGCCTCGGCCGCCAGACGGATCAGGTTCCAGATCGACGGTGACGACGTGAAGGTCACCGCGTCGACTCCGCCATCGATGACCAAATCGATCAGGCGGAGCACCGGTTCGACGTCATCGGGCAACTCCCAGCGATAGACCGGCACCGCGACGACCTGCGCACCGAGGGCCCGGAGCTGCTCGGCGAGCACCGGGGCGCTGCGTCCGTCGAGCAGGGCCGTGACCGCGTCGGCCGTCGATCCCGGTGTCGCGGAGGTGCTCGACGACCTCGGTCGCCGTCGCCGTCGGCGCCTGCCAGTCGAGCTGCCCATCCCTCCGACGCTGCTGCCCCTGCCGCCTTCGGCCCCCTAGCGACCAGCTGTGCGTCACCGATCACGGCGCGCAGCTCGTCGGCCCGGCCCAGCGCCTCGGCCGCCTCCAGCCAGCCGCGGACGCCGATGCCGGTCGACAGGACGATCACCTCGGGCCGCTGTTCGATCACCGCCTCGATCGCCTCGCCCAGCTCGTCGTCCGGGCCGAGCGGCCGTGTCCGCATGGTCGGGGCGTGCACGACCCGTGGCCCCGCGACGTCGCAGCAGCTCGATCTGCTCCTCGTGCCGACGATCCGCGGTGCACACCCACGACCCAACCGGTCAACGCACCATCGATCCTGGCGCGACCATCGACGACACCGGCGCAGTGTGGCCGACGCAGGTTTCGAGCCGGATGAACGTGACCGCGCCTGCGTGTCACATCGCAGGAGACAGAGCTTCTCCGCTCACACCTCCGATCGCACCCGTCAGCTGTGGCGGTTGTCTTCTAGGACGTGTCGTCCTCAAGCGCAGCCCACGTCTCGGCTCGGACACCGGCCAGACCGCCCTCGATGAACTCGGCGAGGAAGTCGACGAGCGCCGTGCGGTCCCACCTCGGGTCGGCGCGACGCAGGTGGATGACCTGTTCGGTCATGGCGAAGAAGATCTGCGCCAGGAGCTCGGCCCCAGCATCGATGGGGGTCCTGGCCGCCCTCGACTCGCGGCGGTAGTTCTCGGCGATCACTCCTCGACGAGATCGGGCGCTGCACTGATCGCACCCGCCAGTCGTACAGCGACGGCATCCTCGACATCATCGACGACCTCGCCGGACGACTCGAAGGTGTCGCTCCTCGTGACGCCCGAGTCGCGGTCCTCGGCTTGTTCGCGGTCGATGGTCGGCACGATGCAGCTCTCCCGGGCGTTGACCGATCGGCGACTCGCGGATGCCGTGCTCGAACAGGGCATCCAGAACGGACTCGTCCTCATTCGTGCCAATGGTTCGAAACCCGGCGCACGGAAACTCCGCCGGCCCGCGATGAAGAGTCAGCGCTGCCCCCGAGCGTCGAACAGGCTGGTCACGCCATGAGCTTCGCCACCGACACCGCCGCCACCCAGATCGGCCCCGGCCACTTCACTGCTGAGCTGGACGAGCGTTGGTCCTCGCTGGTCGGCATCCACGGCGGCTACACCGCCGCCATCGTCGCCAACGCCATCACCGCAGCGGTCGACGACCCCTCACGCGGCACTGCGCAGCTTCGCCACCCAGTTCGCCTCCATTCCACGCCCGGGACCGGTCGACATCGAGGTGGCCGTCGAAAGGACCGGCAGGTCGATGACCACCACGAGCGCACGCCTGCTGCAGGAAGGGAAGCTGCTGCAGGTCGCGGACGCGGCGAGCTCGACGAGCCGCCCGGGGCTCGCCTACGACGACCTCGCCCGACAAGGCTCCGCGGGACCCGGGAGCACGCCACGGTTCTCGTCCTCCGACGGCGTGGGGCACTTCCAGAACGCCGACGTCCGGCTCGACCCAGCAGCGGCCCTCTTCGGCGGCGGGCAGGACGCGGACGTCGCTGCGTGGCTGCGCCCGCTCGAAGGTGAACCGATCGATGCCGCGTGGCTGGTCGCCATGTGCGACATCCTCCCACCGGCGATCTTCGCCCGCACCACCGGACCCGGTCGCGGCGGCGACCATCGAGTACGTCGTGCACCTGGCCACAACAGCGCCGTCCGTTCGGCCAGGCGAGTACGTCTACCTCTCGTCCCGCTCACCCCTGTCCGAGGAAGGCTTCGCTGTCGAGGACGCCACCATGTGGGCACCCGACGGCCGAGTCCTCGCGGTCGCTCGCCAGACTCGCCTCGCCGGCGCTTGAACGGACCCGAGCCCAGGGCCGTTGCCCTACGGCTTCACTCGAACGAATCAGCGTTCGTCGAAGCTGCACGGCGCACCGGAATCGCTCCTACGGCATGAACTTCGTCGGCCACTGGGGTGCCGAGAACGCAAACGCTTCCGGGAAGCACTGCTCAAGCACCCAACTGACGAGCACACGGCCAAGAGTGACTGCCCTCAAAGTGCCGGTAGGGGACACCCCTTGGTGCACCGGCCTTTAGTTGCGAGATTAGTCGCGATCCTAGGTGGAACCCGTCGGATTCGGCCGTACACGCCATCAGGAGCCGTCGATCAGAAGCCTGCAATTGCAGGGCGGACGGCACTCATCGTCACTGCACCGACACCAGCCGTCAGCCGCACTGTCCCGACTTAAACCCCTCGGGAGCTCACGCTCCGTGAGAGTTCGAATCTCTCCCCGGGCACGAACACACCGGACCGGACTGGACGGCATGAATCGCAGAGGGGTTCGTCGCGGAGGGTGGTCGTCCGTCGGAACTGGATGTCATGGCACACAAGGTTCCGCTGGCTGGGCTACCTCGTCGTGTCGGCCACTCGCTGGGCCACAGCGGCGCACCGCTGCGCTCGATCGACCGTCTTGGCTGCCACCGATGCTGCGATCTCGTCGGGCTCGTACTCGGCTTTGGTCTTGAGTGGGAGAAGCCGGCGTAGATCGCGCACGATCTCGGCGCCGTCGGGGCCGGCCTGGCTGAGCAGCACCAGGACCTGGTCGTGGTCCTCGCCAGCTGGCGCGCTTGGCCGAGCCGAGCGCCGCAAACGGCGTCCGCGGAGTTGATGCCGGCGTGGATTGCGAGGCTCGTGGCATGCGATGTACCGGCCGGCCTCAAGCGCGCTGGCTGCGGTCTCGGCGAACTCCTGGGCCTTGGCCGCGTACGCTCGGACCTGGGCGGGGGAGACCGGTCTGGTGCGGGTCGGCCTAGCCAACGTGTGTCCCTGGAGGGCGTCGATGTCGAGGCCGTGGACGACCTGTCCGTCGCGCGTCGGATGTCGATCCAGACCTGGGCTTCGACCGCGAAGTTTCCTGGCTGCCTCGTCGGCGCTCACTTCGAGGATCTCGACGGGGTTGCCGCTGAGCTGCCGAACGGCCGCTGCGCCACGACTTCGAGCGAGGTGATCCACGTCGTCGTCGTCTTCATCGATCTCAGTGGAGCGAACGACGACGACGTCGATATCGCTGTCGGCGTCAGCCTCCCGTCGGGCGAACGATCCGAAGACGATCACGCTGACGGGTGGATGGGGGAGCGTTCGAACCAGTCGGCCCATCTCGTCGAGGACGGCCCCGTGGGAGTTGGCGAGCGCGAGCAGCGCTCGTGATGCGATGTGCTCGGGGACCAACCGGAACAACGAGGACGGCGGCACCTCACGCCGCTCCACGACACCGAGCATCGACCAGATCGGGCAGCAGGCGCGATGTCTGGGCCTGGCTGACCCCGGCGAGCTGGGCGATGGTCCGCAGGTTCAGCTCAGCGGTGGTCTCGGCCAGGACGGCGAGCACCCGTCCCTGGGCGCCGGGCACGATGCGCCTCGATCGGTCGGACGAAGTCCATGTGGTGATCCTACCGGCCTAGCGCACGAATATGAAACAATCCTTCCATAAATGATGGCATGCATGCATGTCGTCGACCCACCCCGGAGTCCGTGTCTCCGTGAGCTCACTTCATCGGTCACTGAGAGTGAGCCTGGCACCAGCGAATAGTTGCGCGAAATCGTCGCGAACTATCCGGACCCGGTCGGAGCGGTCCGGCCCCGGTGGGTAGTCGCGCTGGTGGTCGCGGATTTCCTATCGTCGGCGACGCCGTTGGCGGTCAGCCTTCCTCCGCCGGACGCGTCGGGCGAGCAACGTGCGTCTGGAGCGCGCTGGCCTGAGCGTTGTGTGCGACTGGCAGCGCTTGCAGCTGGTTGGCAGAAGCGGCCAAGAGCTATAGCATCTACGCTATGTCGGCGGGGTGAGGTGGGAGCTCGAGCCGGAGGTTCGGGACTGGTACCTGACCCTCGATGAGGAGGACCAGGCAGCGGGAACGCCGCGAGGTCGATCGAGCTCGGCGGGCCTACCAACAGTGCGTCGCTGAGCGGCACACGCTCGAGGAGAACTGATGACAACCAAGCCCGACACCACGTCCTGGAGCGAGCTGCGGTCTCAGCGGCCGAGCCCGGCCGCGAGCAGGGCTGCGACGGATGAAGCTCGGATCACCGCGTTCCGGGAGCTCGTCCACCGGCTCCGCCGCGACGCCGGGTTCACCCAGGCCGAGTTGGCCGGCCGGATGGGCACCACCCAGTCGGCCATCGCCCGGATGGAAGGCGGCGGGACTCGCCCGACGCTCGAGACGCTGGAGAAGCTCGCTACCGCTGTGGGGGCGGACCTCGTCGTCGGAGTGGGGGAGAACCTCTCGCAGCACCGGACGAATACGCGAAGCTCGAGCGCGAAGGCCACGCAGTCGTCCGCCGTGCTGGCTGACCGGACCTCGACGGGCCCCAGGTCGTCGATGGCCGGTGGCGAGTAGTCGCGGAAGTAGTCGCGTACTACGCGGAACCTCTCGGACTCGGTCGCACGAGATGGCACGGACGCCTTCGTAGCCGCCCGGAACGGCCTACTGGTCAGTACCTGGTCGGCCTGCGCCGCACCGGCCGTCACGGTGAGCTGATGGCGTAAACCCCCGGCTCTTCGGAGCGTGCGGGTTCGAGTCCCGCCCCGGGCACCTGGTGTTCAAGGAGTGAATGGTGAGTCCGGAGCAGAGTCCCAGTTCGCCGGGCACCCCAGCTCGGCTGCGCTCCGCAGCGGAATCGTTTCTAGCGATTCGTTCAGCAGCCTCCGGAACTTGTCAGCCCAGGAGGAGCCTGGTGAGACCGTGGTCAGGATCTTCGCAGTGAGGAGTGCGGCTCCGTAGAGTCGTTCGCTCTGTCCCTCCGGCAGCGTCTCGAATCCTGGGTCGGTCTTCAGCCCCGCCGTGCCCGCCGGCGTGAAGGAGCGATTCCAGAGCCGGGAGTGGTGCGCCCCGGTGTTGCGCACGATCGTGATTTGCTCGAGCCAGCGGACGAGCGGGTGGGCCTTGCTGACCTTCTTGCGCTGGTTGTTGCTGAGCTTCGACCGGTCGACCTGGATACTGCCAGTCGTTCCGCCACCCGACCATTGACGCTTTGCTGGTAGAGCTTCGAACAGTCTGGAGCTGTCAGCGAAGTCGAGGTGGTCGGCGAGGACCCACAGGGGGTAGTTGCTGTCGTACTTGTCCGCGTAGTGCTGTACGGAGCGACTCGACCTGGCTGCTCGTTTGATCCGGCGTTCCGCCGTGTCGAGCCAACTGCCATGGTCGAAGTCCGGGGCGAAGTTGGCTGGATCGGTGTACGCAAGCGGGCCGAGCGCTCCGAGTTCTTCGTTGAGGCTGCTTCGGAGAGCCACCTCGACTCGTTCGAGGCCGTCAAGCATGTGCCCTCGGAGCTTTCGATCGAACTCGTAGAGGGCAGCGATATCGCCGAAACTGGTCCCTGGCAGGAAGGTATCGAGTCGTTGGATGCCGCCGGCAGGGTCGAGCTTGCGGTAGGTGTACCAGTAGCCACTGAGGCGGTAGTACCCAACGACATCGAGCCACCGTTCGGCGAGCCCCGGGTCGAGCGCCATTCCCCGGTCGGTCAGCTTCTGGATCAGGTCGGCCGTCGGGAGGTACGGCTTCAGCGGCTTCTGCATCGACTCCCACCCTGGCCGAAAAGAATCCAGCCCACACCAGGCGGAACCTGGGCGGGCTGAACTGTTGCAGTCCACCGTAGCCGGACGACCGGCCCGATGGTCAACCCGCCAGCGAGCTCGGCCGTGCGAACCGAGGAGTCGGGGCGAATAGTCAGCGAAATAGTCGCGAACTTCGTGGAACCGGCCCGAAGGCGGCAGCACTGGCCGTCACGAACCGCCGCCGGAGGCCAGGAACCGCTGGCAGAACAGCACCTGCCCAGTCTTGCCGGCACCAGGCGTCACGACGCTCCGAAGGCTTGATGCCCTCGGCCGATCGGACGTGGAACCGGCACTACTCGTCGGTTGGCAGGAACCGGTTCAGCGGGGGTCGAGGATGACGACGGGGATCTCGCGGGTGGTCGCCTGCTCGTATCCGGCGAAGCCGGGGTAGTCTGGCCTTCTGCTTGCTCCCAGATGGGGGTGCGTTCGTCGGCGAGTGCGGTGCGGGCGGTGAAGTCGCGGGTGTCGGTGCCGATCTCGGCGGTGACATCCGGGTGAGCGACGACGTTGTGGTACCAGTCGGGGTTGGTGTCGGCGCCGGCCTTGGAGGCGAAAACGGCGATGCGTCCGTCGTCGAGGTCCTGGTACATCATCGGGTTGATGCGCTCGGCGCCGCTGCGTGCGCCGGTGGTGTGCAGCAGCAGGAGGGGTGCGCCCTCGAAGTTGCCGCCGACCTTGCCGTCGTTGGCCCGGAACTCCTCGATGACCTTGCTGTTCCAGTCCTTCATCTCGTTGCCGTCGCTCATGGTGGTGCTCCTCAGGTGTCGGGTGCGGTGTGCTCGGTCCGGTTGATGGTGATCTCGCGGTCGTGGGAGAAGGGCTGGCCTTCGAGGTTGAAGCTCCACGAGACAGTCGGTGTGATGCGCATGTACGGCGCTGAGCCGAACTGGCCCTGGCGCTCGACGATCTCGGCGGTGCCGTAGACGCGGAGGTACCGCGGTGTCCACGGCTCGGTGGAGACGAGGTCGTCGACGACGAGTGCGATGTAGGTGTTGCCGGCTTCGACGTTGCGGAACTTCCGCGTCCGCACCGGGTTCATGCTGCCGATGAAGAAGTGGGTGCCGTCGTACTCGTAGCCGACGGGGACGACGTCGGGCTGGCCATCGTCGTCGACGGTGGCGAGCCGTGTCAGCCGCTGGGACTTCAGGTACTCGAGCTCCGCTGCGGTGAACGACATGGGTGCCTCCGGCTCGGCACGCCGCAGCGTCCGAGGTGTGACGGTTGGGAGTACCTACTGTACGCACTCCCACCGAAATCGTCCGGCAGGTGTCGAGAATCGAGCTCAGCCGGTCTCACCGAAGACTGCCGGGACGGCTTCCGCAGCGAGGATCTGGCTGAGTGCGCCGGCGAGGGCGCCCTGGTCGACCTCGGTGAGGTGGGCGACGACGTCGTCGAGCTGGCTCTGGGTGTCGTCGTAGAAGGCCTGGGCCCGCTTGCGGCCCCGGGCGGTGGCCGAGACGGTGACGGCCCGACGGTCGGTGTTGGACTGCTGGCGGCGCAGCAGGCCGCGCTGCTCGATGCGGTCGACGAGGCCGCTGACGCTCGACTTGTCGATGCGCAGCATCGTGACGAGATCGGCCATGGCGCGGGGTTCGTCCTTGACGATGCACAACAGCTGCGCCTGCTGCGGGGTGAGGTCGTGGCGCGCTGCGGTGCGGGTGTAGATCGACTGCACGAGGAACGAGATGCGCACCAGCGCTGCAGCTGGGTCGAGTGGCTGTCCACCGGTCTGGTCGGCGCAGGAGGTCATGGGCGGAGGATACCTGGTGGTTGGGACTGGGAATAGTTGGGACCCCCAACTATGTTGGTTGGGAGTACCCACTTCTTGACGGCGCCACAGCGCCTGTCATCCGGTACTCGATCCGACCAGAAGGACCAACCATGACGACTCGCAGCCTGTCGACCGTCCCGGAGTTGCCCATCCACGAGATGGGCCCGCTCTTCGTCGCCCGCCGCCCTCCGGGCGACATGAACCTCGACCCGTTCCTGAACATCGACCTGTTCCGCATCACCGGCCCCGTCTTCGAACCGCACCCTCACGCCGGGTTCTCCGCGGTGACCTACCTCTTCGACGACTCGACCACCCCGATGCACAACCGTGACAGCCTCGGCGATGACGGGCTCATCGAGCCCGGAGGCGTCCCCACTGGACCGTTGCGGGCTCTGGCATCGTGCACGACGAGTTCGTGGAGCAGCCCGGCAACGTCGGCGTGGGCGCCCAGATCTTCGTGCGGCTCCCCGAAGACGCCGAGGAGTCCGCCCCCTCCAGCGTCCGCTACGACCGAGCCGACCTTCCGGTCGTCGACCTCGCAGACGGCGCACAGGCCCGCGTCGTCGCCGGCAGCCTCGCCGGTGCAACGTCTCCGGTGAACGAACCGGTCGGTGCCCACCTTTACGAGCTGTGGCTCGAGCCTGACACCACCCTCGATGTACCGGTCGCCCGCGACCACCGCGCCTTCGGAATGATGATCGACGGCGCCCTCCAGATCACCGCCGGTGGTAGCGACCGTGTCCTCGGCCCAACCGGCCTGATCGTGATCGAACCCGGCGACGACACCCTGGAGCTCACCTCCGGCACCGCCGGAGCCAGCGTCCTCTTCGGCGCCGGACGGCCCGTCGGCACCCAGCTGCACCGCTACGGCGGCTTCGCGTTCTCCAACAGCGACCGCGTCGCCGCAGCCGTCGATCGCTACCAGCGCGGCGCCATGCACGGCGCGTTCGCCAATTGATCAGCCCACCAGCCCGCACCACAAGGACACACACCATGAGCACAACACCCCGCACCCTCCACCGCCCGGTCGTCGCCGCGCCGATCAACACCGGCCGGGGTCGCGGTCGTCACCGCCGCAGCCCTCGCCCTCAACCTGATCGCGCTGTGGATCGGCGGTGCCTCAGGTGCGTCGCTCGAGACCAACGCACCCGAGCCCATCAACGCCCTCACCGTCACCATCACGACCCTCGTCGTGCTCATCGGCGGATCCACAGCACTCGGACCGATCAGCCGCCGCTGGTCCAACGTCCGCAACTGGGCACCCACCGCCGGACTCGCCGTCGGCGCCGTCACCATGGTGATGCCGTTCTTCGCTGCCGACGACGCCAAGACCGGCGCCACCCTCGCCGCCATGCACCTCATCACCGGACTCGCCTGGTTCGGCGCACTACGCCCGTCCAAGGCCGAGTGACGGGATCAGCTACCGCGTCACGCCGAGAGTCGCCGGGTCAGCTACGTAGAACGGGCCACCACCGGTCGGCCCGCGCCGCTGAGCTCGCACCGCCGGGCGTCGACCGCTGGTGTCCGTGCAACGTCCGCCTTTGCGGACGTTGCCATTCTGTGCCGTGCCCTGACCAAGCCAGCGGAGGGCACCGACGTGTCCTCGAGCGACGCTGCGGCGGGCGCGTGGTGGGCGAGCTTCACGACGTCGGTCGTGCCGATCGGGAGCGCGAAGGAGTAGTCGCGGATTGGTCAACGCGTGTTCCCTGGAGGGCGTCGATGTCGAGGCCGTGGACGACCTGTCCGTCACGGTCGGATGTCGGTCCATACCTGGGCTTCGACCGCGAAGTTTCCTGGCTGCCTCGTCGGTGCTCACTTCGAGGATCTCGACGGGGTTGCCGCTGAGCTGCCGAACGGCCCTGCGCCAGGACTCGAGCGAGGTGATCCACGTGTCGTCGTCTTCATCGATCTCAACGGGGCGAACGGCGACGACGTCGATGTCGCTGTCGGCGTCGGCCTCCCGTCGGGCGAACGATCCGAAGACGATCACGCTGACGGGCGGATGGGGGAGCGTTCGGACCAGTTGGCCCATCTCGTCGAGGACGGCCTCGTGGGAGTTGGCGAGTGCGAGCAGCGCTCGTGATGCGATGTGCTCGGGGACCAGCCGGAACAACGAGGACGGCGGCACCTCACGCCGCTCCACGACACCGAGATCGACCAAATCGGGCAGCAGGCGCGATGTTTGCGCCTGGCTGATCCCAGCCAGCTGGGCGATGGTTCGCAGGTTCAGCTCAGCGGTGGTCTCGACCAGGACGGCGAGCACCCGCTCCTTGTGCGCCAGGCACTAGTGCCTCGATCGGTCGGACGAAGTCCATGTGGTGATCCTACCGGCCTAGCGCACGAATATGAAACAATCCTTCCATAAATGATGGCATGCATGCATGTCGTCGACCCACCCCGGAGTCCGTGTCTCCGTGAGCTCACTTCATCGGTCACTGAAAGTGAGCCTGGCACCAGCCGATGAGCCGCGGAATTGTCGCGAACTGCCTAGACCCTGTCGTACTCGACCGCACTGCCCGGCACGAGCGATCGAGTGGACGCCCGCGGTGGCATGCAGAGTGGCACCCACTCGGGCTCAGCGGCTCCAGCCGTCACGGCGAGCCGATGGCATGAACCCCTCGGTCCTTCGGGACGTGGGAGTTCGAATGCCACCGCTACCAAGCGAACCTGCGTCATGAGCTGGCCGAATGAGACTCGGCGTGAAGAAGTGCCTAGCGACTCTGACGCAGGTCACTAGGTCCTGCACCCCTGCTCAGCGGCGCACACGGGGCGTACCGCCAGGATGGCGCTCCCGGCGAGCTGCTCCACCTGCTCGCCGGCGGTGCTCACCGACACGACCGTAGCCAGTGGCATCGGGGCCGGGGCCACCTGTTGGGGAACCGGCCAGTCGTCCGGGTGGGGTTCAGGTGCGCTCGGCGAGGAAGTCGAGGAGGTCGTCGGCGAGGAGCTGGGGTTCTTCGAGGGCGGCGAAGTGTCCGCCGCGGGACATGATCGTGAAGCGCTCGACGGCGAAGAACCGTTCGGCGAGCTGGCGTGGTGCCATGGCGATGTCCTTGGGGAACAGGGCGAACGCGGTCGGTGCCGTGACGGCCTCCGGTGCCCACGAGCCGCTCCAACCGCTTGTATCGACCGACCCGCGGGCATCGTCGGCATCTGTGGTGTTGTGCGACGGTTGATCGTTGGCGTCGGACGATGGGTCGACAGCAGGTTCGCCCCAGTCGCTGCCCTCGGCTTCGGTCCAGGCGGTGGTCGACTCGTCGTTCCAGCTGGCCTCGTCCCAGGATGACGCCGGTTCGGAGTAGAGGCGCAGGGACGAGCGCACCGTGCCGGTGAGGGAGAGGAGCGCGGCGTTGGCGATGATGTGTTCGTCGGCGATCGGCGTCTCGCTCCACGCCTCATAGAGCGCCCCGAGCCAGGCCGCCAGCCCGATGGGCGAGTCCTGCAGGACAGTGGCGATCAGGTTCGGTTGGGTGGTATTGGCGCTGAGGTAGAGGGCCTCGCCGCTGAACCTTTCGACAGCTTCGAGGTAGGCGGACTCGGCGTCGCCGGCGGCTTCTTTGTCGATGGTGTAGGCGAGGTCGAAGGGCACGTCGGTTAGGTGGACGGCGGCGACCGAGTCGGGATGGTGCAGGGCGATGGATTGGGCGACGGCACTGCCCCAGTCGCCGCCGTGGACGGCGTAGCGCTCGTAGCCGAGCCGGGTCATGAGGGCGTGGAAGTCGTCGGCGGCCAGCTCGCGCGACATCTCGCCGGTGGGTTCGTCGCTGTGCCAGAAGCCGGGGATCGCTGGGGCCACGACGTCGTGGCCGGCTGCGGTGAGCAAGGGGATCAGCTCGACGAACCGTATCGGGGTGTCGGGCCACCCGTGGATCAACAAGATGGGCAGCCCGGTCGCCTTGTCGGCGCGGACGTGGAGAGCGGCGAGCCTGCGGCCGTCGGCGGTAGTCGTGGTGAACGCACCCAACTCGGCCGCCCGCTCCTCGAGGGAGCGTACGTCGAAGCGGTCTCGCCAGGCCTCGAGCAGTCGGGGAGCGAGGTCGGCGGCGGGGCCGGGCATTGCGGCGGCGACCGGGTTGGCCTCGGGCAGGCGGGTCGCCGCCAGACGGGCGGCGAGGGCGTCGACGTCGGCCTGGTCGAACGTCGGGATGGGGGCGATGGAGTCGCTAGTGCTCATCGGAGGGGTCCTCTCGCTACGGGTGGTGGGGTCCACGATGCGCTGAGGACCAGCGGTGAGGATTGAACGAATCGGTCACGTCGGCGCCCGTCGGGTGCCGAGCCGTTTCAGGCAGGGCGGGAGTCGAAGGGGGTGGTGTCGCCAGCGAGGATGCGTCCCGGCGACATGCCGGCGAAGGCCCGGAACGAGCGGGTCATGTGGGCCTGGTCGGCGTAGCCAGCTTCGGCAGCGGCGGCGCTCAACGATGCTCCCTTGGTGAGCAGGCGGTAGGCGTGGCGGGCTCGGCGGAGCTGCTCGACGTCCTTGCGGCCGACCCCGGCGGCCGCGGTGACCATGCGCCGCACGCTGCGCTCGGAGTACCCGACGTCGGTCCCGTGGAGGGCGTCGGCGACGGTGGGCTCGGCGACCAGCACGCCCTGGGCGGCAAGGGCGTCGAGAAGGCGAGGCGCCCCGTCCAGGTCGGGGACGGAATAGCGCACGCCGGCCAGCTCGAACCAGCGCCCATCGGTGGGCAGCTCCCGCAACTCGTCGAGCGGCTTCGGGCCGACACCACGGAGGAATACGTGCGGCGGAAGCTCGACGCCCCAGTGCCGCTCGCCGGCGGTCATGTGCATCTCGCGGGGTGCGGTCGCTGGTCCGATCAGCGTGGCGGTGGGGCTGGAGTCGGCCAGCACGCCGAAGGCGAACCCCCAGAACTCCGACGCCGCTTCGGTGTAGTGGTAGTCGGCCTCGACATCAGCCCACCACTCGATCGTCGCCAACGGCGAACTCGACGGCCGAAATCCGTAACCCATCACGCCTGACAGTAGCGGTGGCCGGGACCGTGATTCCGCCGTCGTCGATCGGGATCACGTGGCTTGCTCCATGATCGGCTGCTCCTGGTCACCACGGGAGGACTGGGCGACGTCGACAAACGCGCGAGCTGTGAGGTCGCAGCGGTCGGCTGCGCGGTCAACGTCGCGATCGTGGCCGCCCGGATGGGCTCTATCGCCGTGCGCCGACGCCCGATCAGGTGCGCGGAAGCTGATCGGCCAGATCGACACACCGGCGGTGCTTCTCCTGTCGGTCCCGGTCACTCTGGCGCTCGGCCCGGCCTGGGGCCGCCGGGCGCTCGGAAGGACGCCGGAGCGGGCACCTCCCCCTAGGTCCTCGTAGGTCGTTGCGGTCGGAGGGTTTCGCTGGGTCCGCCGATAGGTTCGATTCCATGGACACCACCGAATTCAGTTCGGACGTACGTGATCAGGCCATCCGCTCCCTACGCCGCAAGCATGGATTCAGGGTGCAGATGATTGCGTACCTCGTGATCAACGCTGCTCTTTGGGTCATCTGGTTCGCCACGGGCGGCGCTGAGGAGCAGGGCTACTGGCCCGCATGGGTCTCCGCTGCATGGGGGATCGGGCTTGCCTTCAGCGCCTGGCACACCTTCGGAGAGAAGCCGATCAGCCAGTCGGAGATCGACGCTGAGGTGAGTCGGATGAGCCGTAGCTGAGGGTGGTGAGACAGGTCGCGCAAGCCGAGCAGGCTTCACGTTGAGCGCTATTCGCTGCGCAGGGTCCCTGCGATCGACCATCGAGATGCAACCCAGCCGGGAACGACGGCGATGACAAGGGCGCCGAGCATGCCGGCGACGACGACCGTGGCCAGTAGCGGCCAGGGTGTCGACGGGTCATCGGCGATGTCGATGCTCGACACTGCGAGTTTCCAGGCGAAACGGCCCGCCGCGACACCGAGGGGGATTCCCACGATCAAGCCGGTTGCTGCAGCCGTGATCGCTTGCCACCGGATGGATCTGTGGACGTCGTGTTGCTGGAAACCGAGTGCTCGGAGCACGGCGATGTCGCTACTTCTCCTGAGAACCGTGGCCATCAGGAAGTGCAACAACCCGATTGCCCCCAGAAGCGCGACCAACCCGACCAGGGTGGCGGCAAGCGGACGAACCAACAAGAACTGGTCTACCTGGCTCGGTGCATCGGGGCGTGAGCTGGGCGTGAAGCGGAACCCGATGGTCTCCAGGCGATGCTCGACCTCAGACTGGTCCGCATCGGGTACGTAGCGGATGGCGGTATAGGCGGTCGGCTCGCTCTGCGCGACCGCGTCGATGCCCTCGGGCGACAGCACCACCTGGTGGCGTATGTCGTCGATCGGTGGGGCAACGATCGTTCCCACGAGTTCGAACGCGACCGGCGACGCGCTCTGGGCGCCGTCGAGCGTCACGGTGTCGCCGATCTCGACACCGAGCTCTTCGGCGGTTCCCGCGACAAGGCCAGCTCGGTGGGTCCTGTCGGCTGGCGCCCTTCGATCTGTGCAAACACCATCGACCCACGCACGGGATCCAAAGCGGCCGCAGGGATCGGATCGCCGTTGATGGACGCGGTTGTGAACCACAGTGCGGCCAGGGCATCGACACCTTCCGCCTCGGCGGCTAGCGCCGCCGCGGCATCGACACCTTCCGCCTCGGCGGCTAGCGCCGCCGCGGCATCGGGGTCGTCGGCCAGGCTGTCGGGCAACGTCGACCAGACCCACCCGTAGCGTTCCGGGGCGGCAGCGACAGCGTCGGCAGTCTGACTCACGACCACCACTGCTGTCACCGATGCCACAGCGGCGATCGCGCCGAGCAGTGCGGAACGCACCGGCACCGCTCCGGGGCCGCCCCCAGGCTCCACGGCAAATCGCACTCCCACCACGCTGGACGGTCGCAGGCCCGCCCTGGTAGCGACGCCGGCCAGGCGACTGCGACGACCCTGGGTGTCTCGGTGCGGCGCTCGTGTGAGACGGAACGCCGTCCACGCCGTCCATCCCGCGGCGAGCACCCCGAGCACCACTGCGGCAAGGGCAGCACGCGCGTCGAACATCACCCCCGGGGCGACCTCGGCGCGACGCGCCTGTCCGATGGGGAAGACACCCGAAACGGCGACAGCCGCTGCAACTCCGACGACCAATCCTGAGCCGACGGCGATGAGAGCGGTCCCCGAAGCGGCCATCGACCTTCCTTGACGAGTGGCTCCGATCACCCGCAGGGCCTGGTCGTGTCGGCCTGCCTGGCTCACCTCTCGACTCAGCGCCTGCGTGAGGACGAGGGCTCCGGCGAGCGCCGCGACTGCGGTGAAGCTGGCGATGCTCAGCGCGAGCATCCGGTGGCCGTCGCGAGTGTCGTCTGCCCATGCCTCGTCGGTGGTCTGCACCCCGATCTCGAAGTCGCCGACCTCGCGTGCAGCGACCCGTCTCAGAGCGCCCAGCAGCGCCGGCGACGTGTCGGTAGTCCTGAGCCGCACCTCGGTGACGTACGAGCCGACCCGGTCGCCGTAGGTGGCGGCGAACTCCGGCGAGGCCACAGCCGTGAGTCCCGTGGCCGTCGATCGCCCTGAGAGGTCCTCGCCTCGCTCGATGTACCCGACGACCTCGAGCTCGAGCTCCTCGCCGACGAACCCGGGGAACCCCTCACCACCGAAGATCCTCTCCATGTCCTCGGTGCGAAGAGTCGGCCCTGACACGGTGTCGCCGATGTCCAGGTCGAGCGTGGCGGCCGCGGTTCGGTTGATCGCAACCTCTTCGGCTCCGACCGGTAGATGCCCCTCTGTCACCAAGGTTCGGTCCGCGTCGATATAGGTCGACCCGTCCAAGCTGGACTGGACCATGAAGTAGTCGTCGTCGATGTCGAGCGGGAACCCGGCGACCACCCCGGTGTCCTCGACTCCGGGAACCGCTGCCAAGGCATCTGCCAGGCGGACGCCAGCGTTTGGATCCATTGCCAGCTCGGGGGACAGCGCGTTGATCTTGATCTGGCTCGTCGCGGTCCTGTCGGTGAAGCGCTCAAGGACCGTTGCAGTCCTTGTTGCTCCACCGACCCCTGCGGCCAGCACGAAGGTGACTGCAGCAGTGAGTCCGGCGAGTGTGAGTACCGACAGCGGCCGGCGACCGAGCTCACTGCGCACGACGAGCCAGATCGGGCCCATCTCGCTCCCTGCACCGCGTGCGCTCACCGAACCATCAAAGCGTCGTGATGTTCGACTGCCAAGGGGGCAGGCACCCCCACGTGGACGCATGCCATCACGGTTCCAGGCGGCTGGTCGACTCCTTAGCGTCTTCTGTGACCCAGATCGCCGCCCGGACAGGAGTCACCTTGTCTCGATCAACTGACAAATCCAAGCCATGTAGCCGTCGCCGTCGGACAGCGACGGTGATGGTGGCTGCCGCCCTCGTCTCCTTCGGCGCTGCGTGCAGCAACGACGACGAAGCCGAACCCACGACCGACAACGGCTCGTCGTCCATGACGGCGCCAAGCACGCCCGCGGGGGAGTCCGCCGTCGAGGTCGACCCGCAGTTCGCCGAGCTCTGCGAGCTGGCCACCGAGGTGAACGAGCAGGAGGGACCGCCGACATCCGCTCAGCTGGAGCGGTACGCGGCGCTGGCCCCCGAGGAGTTGCGACCCTCCGTCGAACGCCTCGCAACGGCCTTCGAGGCAGCGGGTGACGACTTCGGCGCCGTGTTCGGCGATCCCGAGAACGCTGCGGCGCTCGACCAGGTCACCGAGTTCGAAGCGACTACGTGTGGCCTGGGCACGGTCCAGGACGCGAGCGTCACCGTGCTGGATCCGAACGCAACGAGAGTGGACGTGCGGGCGACCGAGTACCACTTCGAGGCCGACTTCCCAACGGCTGCTGGCCGGCACTCGTTCGTCATGACGAACGATGGCGCGGAGCCCCATGTCGCCATCCTTGCTCGTCTCGAAGACGGCGTGACGATCGACGAGGCCCTTGCATCAGAAGGCGAGGAGGGCATCGCCGAGATGTTCGAGTCCGATGTGGCACCTCCGGGATCGGAGGCCGTCGTCTCCGCCGACCTGACCCCGGGGACGTGGGTGCTGATCTGTCCGATCCCAGATTCCGACGGCACTCCTCACCTGGCGTCGGGAATGGTGCACGATTTCACGGTCGAGTGACGACAGGAGGGACAGGTCCACCTCACGTTGGCCGAAGGGAGGGGTAAGCCATGGCGACCGGCGCAGCGGCTGCGGCGAACATGTGGGCCCGCCGTGAGGCCGGGCGGCGTTGGGTGCAGCTGCTGGTGCTGGGCATGCTGGCGGGCCTGGCTGGTGCGGTGGCGCTCTCAGCGTTGGCCGGGGCCCGGCGCTCGGCGAGTGCGTGGGATCGGCTGCGCGAGGCGACCGGTGCTGCCGATGCCGTCGTGTTCGCCAGCCAGGTCGACATCTTCGGCCCGGACGTCGACTGGAGCGAGGTAGCGGCCCTGCCCTACGTCGAGGCGGCGGGATCGTTCGGCATCCCGTTCGTCTCGGTCGTCGACGGGCCCGACGGGATGGCCGAGCAGGTGGGCGGCATGTTCTCGGTGCCGTACGGCGACTGGCGCACCGACGTCGACCGGCCGATCGTGCTCGAGGGCCGCCTGCCCGATCCGGACGATCCGCACGAGGTCCTGGCGCCCCCGGGCGCTCGGGATGCCGGCATCGCGGTGGGCCAGCAGTACACCGTGCGGCTGCCGTCGGATGAGCAGCTCGCGACCCAGGACATCTTCGGTGAACCCCAAGGACCCGAGGTGAAGCTCCGTGTCGTCGGCATCGGTCGATCCACCTTCGAGCTCGCCACGATCCCCGGCGACGGTGCCGGATGGATAACCACGCCGGCCTTCCACGACCGCTACGCCGCGCCGGTGACCTTCATCGACAACCTCCTCGTCCGGTTCCGCCCCGGCCAGGGTTCGGTGGCCGAGCTGGAACGCGACGCACGGCGGATCTTCGACAGCCCGCGCATGCCCGTACTCGACGCCCGAGCGGCCTCGAAGCGGGTCACCAACGGCACGAACCTGGAGGCGGTCGGGCTGTTGCTGTTCGGCCTGGCGGTGGCGCTGGCGGGCGCGGTGCTCATCGGTCAGGCCCTGACCCGATCGGTGCGCGCCGGTGCGGTGGACCTGTCGCCGCTGCACGCCATGGGCTTCACGCGACCCGACGGCGCCCGTGCGCTGGCGCTTCCGCACCTGTGCGTGGTGGCGGTGGCCGCGGGGGTCGCCGCCCTCGGGGCCGTCGCGCTATCGCCGTTCTACCCGATAGGTCTGGGCAGCAAGGTGGAGCCCGATCCGGGCGTCCACGTCGACTGGGTCGTGCTGGGAGCTGGTGTGCTGCTCACCGCCGTGGTGCTGCTGGTCACGATCGCGGTGTCCGCCTACCGGGCCACCGCGGTGTCACCCGCGGCGAGACCCGTTCGGCGCTCGCGGATCGTCGCCATGTTGGCCGGCACCAACGCAGGACCGTCGGTGTTGGTGGGCGCAGGGCTGGCCCTGGAGCCGGGCCGCGACCGCCGGGCGCTGCCGACACGGCCGGCGCTGGCCGGCGTCGCTATGGGGGTGATCGGCGTTGTCGGCGCACAGTCGCTGCTCGTCGCGATCGACGATGCCATCGCCGATCCGTCCCGCTTCGGCACGAACTGGGACCTGGAGATGTCGATCAACGACTTCTCCGGTGCACTCACCTTTGACGAGGCGATGGACCGCGTGGATGACGACGCAGAGGTGCGAGCCTCCGCCGTCGCCGGAAAGACCCTGCTGGTCGTGGACGGCGTGACGACGCCGACCTGGTCGATCACCCCGCGCAAGGGAGACCTCGACTTCACCGTCCTGCAGGGTCGTCGACCCGACACGCTCGGCGAGATCGCCCTCGGTCCCGAGACCGCCGCCGCTGTGGGTGTCGAGGTGGGCGGCGACGTCGAGGTCGTCGCCGCGGACGGGTCCACCCGGAGCCTGCGGGTAGTCGGCTTGGCCTTGGTGCCGACCACCCCGCACTCGAACTACGACCAGGGTGCATGGGTTACCCGCGCGCAGCAGGTCGTACTCGCCGGCGCCGAGGTCGGCGAACTGCCCGGCGCCGAGCCCGGTGCGGAGGGCGCGACGCCACCCATCACGCCGATGCAGCTCGTGGATCTGGCCGAGGGCAGCGAGGCCGCATCTACGGCGGGTCGCATCTCCGAGCGGCTCGACACCGACCTGCACGACCTGGGTCCTCCGGGTTCTCCACTCGACGTGACCAACCTGCAGAACGTACGGCCACTCCCGCTGCTGTTCGCCGTGTTCACCACGGTGCTGGCCGTCGGCACCGTGGCCCACGTGTCGGCCAGCGTGGTTCGTCGTCGTGGTAGCGAGCTGGCGGTCCTGCGAGCGTTGGGCATGTCCGGTCGCGGGATCCGCGCCGCGCTCGGATGGCAGGCGACGACGCTGTCGGTGATCGGGCTGCTAGTCGGCGTTCCGATCGGGGTGGCGCTCGGACGTGTGAGCTGGCGGGTCGTGGCGGACCACACCCCTCTGGTGTTCTCCCCGCCGCTCGCCGTCGCAGCTCTGCTCGTTGTCGCGCCGGTGACGATCCTGCTCGCCAACCTGATCGCCGCCTACCCCGGGTGGCGTGCGGCTCGCCTGCGCCCCGCCGAGCAGCTCCGCCACGAGTGAAGCTCCGGGTATCAGCTCGGTCGTGGCGGGTCACATAGTGGAGTGAGCACCCGGCTCGATCTCTCTGCCCTCGACCGCCAGGCTGACCGTCAGCGGCTCGCCCTTCGCGATGGTGCGTGCGTGCGCCAGTGCGTCGTGCACCTCGTCGTCGTGACGCGTGGGGGAGTGGTGGAACAGTACGAGCTCACCGACGCCCGCCTCGACGGCCAGTTCGACCGCCTCGTCGACGGTGCTGTGGCCGTACTCGTGGGCACGCTGCGCTTCGTGGTGAAGGAACTGGGCGTCGTGCACCAGGACGTCGACACCGCGGACCAGGTCGATCGCTGCGTCGCGTCGGGGCTGGGCTGCGGCGACATGGTCGGGCAGGTACGCCATCGAGCCGAGCCGATCGCTGATGCGGTAGCCGAGCGTCGTGCCGCCTTTGTGGGCGACCTCTTCTGCCTGCACCTCGAGCGACTCGAGCCGGTGCCCGCCGGGGGTGATGGCCTCGAAGGACCAGCGGCCGCGCAGCTCTTCGGGACCGATCGGGAAGTGCGGCGGTGACATCGCCCGGCGCACCAGGGCGCGTGCATCCTCTGTGTCGGGGGTAGGCACAAGCACCCGGACCTCTGCGTCGTCGCGGTCGGCCGCGGTGAAGAATGGCAGGCCCTGGGTGTGGTCCCAGTGCAGATGCGTGAGCAGTACGGTCCCTCGGAAGGCCGCACCTGCGCACAGATCGCTCACCGACCGGATGCCGGTGCCTGCGTCGAGCACCAGGGTCGGGAGATCGCTGCCGGTCGTCGTGACCGCCAGACAGGACGTGTGGCCGCCGATCTGGACGAACTCCGGCCCCGGCGACGGCGTCGAACCCCTGACCCCGCAGCAGGTGACCTTCACGGAGCGGCTGTTCCGTCGGGCTCCGGCCCGGCATCGCCCGGTCGGGCGTGCTCACGACGGTGGCCCCCGCTGATGGTGACCGAGCGCGTCGGGATCGACCTGCTCGGCCGGAACGACCGCCAGCTTCGCCGCCGTCGCCGCCCGGAGCGTCGCGGTCCGTCGGCCGCCCTCGAGCACGGCACGCTCCCCGAGGATCGCCCCCGGCCCCACCTCGGCCAGCGGTTCGCCGTCGACCTCGACGCGGAGCACGCCATCGAGCAGCAGGAACAGCTCGTCGCCCTCGGACCCCTGTTCAACGAGCAGGTCTTCGGCTCGCACGCGGCGGATGCCGGGCCGCCCGCCACCACGCATGATGCGACCCGCCACCTCACGCTCGAGCGCCGATCTCGACCTCGGTGACCAAGGCCGGTGAGTCCACGTCGCCCCACGGCGTGTTGTCGCCGAAGGAGTTGCGCCACCAGTCCTTGAAGTCGGCCAGGCCCGCCTTGGCGTGCAACGTGTGCCGTCGTCGTCGTAGACCCAGTGGCGGGGGAAGGGGCTGGCGCCGACCAGCTCGTGCCTCACTCCGTCCGTCGGCGTGGATGCGTCAGCGCCAGCGTGGTCCAGACCGTCGGCGCCTGGAACGCGACGAAGGGCGGGCGACGTGAGTCGGCGCGGTGCCGGCACTGCCGTGTGCCCGCCGACGGTCTGGACGAAGCGGGCCGATCGGTCGTCGACCCGGGGCTCGGGCACCGAGGTCGGGGAACGCAACGGCTGCGTAGGTGACCTGTCGTGGACCCGACCGACAACGTGGTGGCGCCCATCGAGCCGCCGCCGCCCTGGTACCGGCGTCCACGATGCGGCCGTCGACCACCTCGATCCAGGCAGAGAGGTGGTTGGCGAATCGGAAGCGGTCGCCGTCGCGCAGCGCCTCCAGATCGTCGATCGTGGTCCGGTGGCGGCGCGTCGTAGTGGGTGAAGCCGGATGCCGAACACGACCTTGTTCAGCCCGGTGACCGCCTCGGAGGGGATCCAGCGCAGGCGACGTGACCGAGGACTCGATGCGCATGACGCTGACGATACGGAGAGGCGACCGCTGCGCCGATGGCGCCAGCCCGGCCTCCGCGAGGGGATGCTCGCACGACCACCGGCAGGGGACCGACCGCACCCTTGTCCGACAGGATCGGTCCGCTGGGACGGGACGGTGGCCGATCGATCGAGCGATGCCGCTGCCCTGACAGCGCTGCGGGAGCACGCATCACGGTGTTCCTGGCCGACGACAACCTCCTGGTCCGCGAGGGCGTCCGGGCGCTGCTCGGCGATCGAGTCGGACCTCGAGGTCGTGGGCGTGGCAGCGGACTACGACGAGCTGGTCGCAGCGGCGCGACGCTCACCGCGCCGCAGGTGGTGGTGACCGACATCCGCATGCCGCCGATCGTTCCAGGACGAGGGCATCGAGGCGGCCAAGGAGGTCCGACAAGCGCCATCCCGGAACGGGGGTGGTGATCCTGTCGCAGTACGACGACCCGGAGTACGCCATCGCGCTTGCTCGACGAGGGTGCGGCGGGCTACGCCTACCTGCTCAAGGACCGCGTGGCCGACGGCAACCGACTGGCCCGGGCCATCCGCGAGGTCGCCACCGGGGGCTCGATGCTCGACCCCGAGATCGTCCAGGCGCTCGTGTCGCCGGTCGCGTGTCGAAGGCGCCCTCACGCCGAGGCAGAGGAGTCGCTGCTGCGCCAGGTCGCCGAGGGGCGTCCCGTGAAGGCGATCGCCGCCTCGCTCGGCACCACTCCCGAAGCGGTAAACGACGCGATCGAGGCGCTCTTCCTGGTCGCTGGCGAAGGGCGCGAGCGCGGGACGGGGGAGCGCGCTGCGTCGGCTGCGGCTGCTCCAGCAGGCGATCGTCGACCCGCGAGGAGCAGGGCGAGACGCTTGAGCCGGCTGCTCCCGGCGGGCATCGCCGAACGTCTCCGCGACGGACCGCGCGGCGTTCGAGCAGCACCGAACGGCTCGCAGGTCACGGTGCTCATGTCCGACGTGCGCGGCTACTCCGGCATCGCCGAGCGCACCGACCCGACCGTGCTCGCCGGCCATGCTCAACGCCCATCGCAGCCGGAGATGAACGCGGCGATCCTCGGCGCTCGAGCGGCACGGTCATGCAGTACGTGGGCGACGCGGTGATGGCCGTGTTCGGAGCGCCCTTGCCCCAGGACGACCACGCCGATCGGGCGCTCTGCGCGGCGGCTGCGATGCACCGAGCGGCAGCGGGCTGCTGAACGCAGTCCTGGGCCGGCCGAGGGCCTCGCGGCGTTCGGCCTGGGCATCGGTGTCTCCACCGGTGAGGTTGCCGCGGCGCTGCTCGGGTAGCGAGGAACGGCTCGAGTACACCGTTGTCGGCGACACCGTGAACCTCTCGCAGCGGCTGCAGGACCTGGCGCGACCAGCCGGCACGACGGTCATCAGCGAGCCCACGCTGCTGCCCAGTTGACCGTCCCGCCGGACCGTGGAGCCGCTGGCCGCAGCAGACACGTGAAGGGTCGCGAGACAACCCGGTGCGAGCGTTCCGGGTCCTGACCAGGGAAGGCCAGCGGACGCCATGAGCGCGATCCGGTGCTGTCCGTACGGGGCGTCCGCGCGCACCTTCGAGGCCGACCTGGCGCCCGTGCGTGCGCTGCGCGGGGCTCGACCTGCGAGGTCGCGCCGGTCGGAGTTCGTGGCGGTGATGGGGCCGTCCGGCTGCGGCAAGTCGACGCTGCTGAACCTGATCGCCGGCCTCGACCTGGCCGACGAGGGCGAGATCGTGGTCGCCGGCGAGACTGATCACCGGCCGCGACAGCGACTGGCTGGCGCGCGATGCGACGACGCCACATCGGGATCGTGTTCCAGTTCTTCAACCTGCTGGACGGGATGACCGCGCTCGAGAACGTGGTCATCCCGGCGATGATCGCCGGCACAACAGCGCCGGGCAGCGGAGACCCGGGCGCGCGACCTGCTGGACCTGCTCGGACTGGGCGACAAGTCCGACGAGCTCCCGTCGGTGCTGTCCGGCGGCCAGCGTCAGCGCCTCGCGATCGCCCGTGCGCTGGCCAACGAGCCGACCCTGCTGCTCGCCGACGAGCCGACGGGTGCGCTCGACTCCGAGGGCGGACGCGAGGTGCTCGAGCTGTTCCGCCGGCTCCACGACGACGGACAGACGATCGTGATGGTGACCCACAGCGACGACGTCGCCGCCGGAGCCGGATCGCATCGTGCGGATGAGGGACGGTCGCGTCGAGGAGACGGGTGTCGTCGACGCGCCGGCGACGGCGAGCTGACGGGCATGCTCGTGGTGCTGTCGATCGCCGGGGCGGTGGTGTGGCTCACCGTGGGTGTGGTCGTCGCGGTCCGTCTGCGGGGATCGACGGGTACGACGCGCGGCCGGCTGATGTGGCTGGTGTGGGGCGAGCTGGTCACGGTGGCCGTGGCGTCGGTGGCCGGCGCGCTGAGTCTGCTCGTCGACTGGCCCGCCCGGCCCTTCGCGGGATGGGTCGTCGCTTGGGTGATGGTGCCGTTGGCGTTGCTCGTCGGGCGGTCCCACAGCCTGGTGTTGGCCGCCGACCGGGTCGTGGTCCACACGGTCGTGATGTCGGGGCTCGTGGCCATGACCGGCGTCGTCTACCTGTTCGTGGTGCTCGGGCTCGGACGCACTCCCATCGGCCACGAGCGCACGATCCTGGTGCTGTCGATCGGTGCCGCTGCCGTCGCCTGCGTGCTCGCGCTGCCGGTCCGTAGCAGGTTGTTGGAGTGGGCCAATCGAGCGCGTCTATGGGGATCGGAGGTCACCCGACGAGGCGCTGCGTACGTTCGGCAGCCGCATGTCGCGTTCGGTGCCGATGGACGAGCTGCTGTTACAGCTCGTGGAGTCGTTGCGCAGCACGATGAAGTTGTCGGTCGCCGAGATCTGGACGGGATCCGACGGACAGCTCGTGCGTTCGGTGTCGGTGCCCGATGGTGGACCGGGGCGTCTGGAGTTGGGTGTGCACGAACTGTCGGTGGTCGCCCGTGCACACGCGCAAGGCAACGCCTGGTTGCAGGTGTGGGCGCCGCAACTGCTCGAGCGCCGCGGCGAGAGCCTGGTCCGGTCGGTCTCGGTCACGCACCTGGGACAGCTGCTGGGGCTGATCGTGCTGGAACGACCAGCCGGGGACGTCCCGTTCAGCGATGAGGAGGACCGGGTGCTGGTGGAGCTTGCCCGGCAGGTGGGATTGGCGCTGCACAACGTGAGGCTCGACTCGGCGTTGCAGGCCTCGTTGGAGCAGCTCCAGGAGCGCAACGCCGAACTGCTCGCGTTCGCGTGCCCGCATCGTCGCCGCTTCGGACGAGTCGCGGCGCCAGATCGAGCGCAATCTCCACGATGGAGCCCAGCAGCACCTGGTCGCGCTCGCGGTCAAGGTCGGGCTGATCTCGACGCTGATGGACTCCGACCCGGACACCGCTCAAACGCTGCTGGACCAGTTGCGTGGCGACGTGCAGGCGACGCTCACCGAGCTCCGCGAGCTGGCCCACGGGATCTACCCGCCGTTGCTGCGCGACCGGGGACTGGCCGAGGCGCTACAGGCGGCTGCCAACCGCGCGGCCCTGCCGACCACCGTCGAGGTCCGCGACCACTCGCGCCACGACATCGAGGTGGAGGCAGCGGTCTACTTCTGTTGCCTCGAGGCGGTCCAGAACGCAGGCAAGCATGCCGGTGCCGACGCACGCATCGGGGTCACGGTCGGGCGCGACGACGACCTGCTCTGGTTCGAGGTCGTCGACGACGGCGCAGGCTTCGAGGTGCGTTCGGGTGGTGCCGGCCAGGGGTTCGTCAACATGGGAGATCGCCTGGGTGCGCTCGGCGGAGACCTCCTGGTCACGTCCGTGGCGGGCGAGGGCTCGACCGTTCGGGGGATGATTCCGCTCGAGCCCGCCTGAGTCGGTAGCTGCGGTCAGTGCTCCTGCCATACCTCGCGGAGAACGGCGGGGGAGATGTCCTCTTTGTGCACGTACCGTGCCGCGCCGCATGTGTTGGCGTCTGCGGGAAGGTCCTCACGCGTGTAGGTCGACAGAAGGACAACGACGGTCTCGGGCAGCTCGGCCCGGATCCTCCGCGTGGCTTCGATCCCGTTGATGCCAGGCAGGTTGATGTCCATCAGCACCAGGTCGGGCCGAACCGCACGAGCTCGTTCGATCGCCAACTCACCGGATCCAGCCTCGTCCGCCACCTGGAAGCCGGGGGTGACGGCGACGACCGTGCGCGCCACATCCCGGAACGGTGGCTGGTCGTCCACGATCATCACGCTCACGGTTTGGTCGGAGATGGTGGCCTCCTCGGCGGGAACAGTGGTCGGCATCGTTCGGATCGTCGCAGGTCGGCGCGGGCCTGCCCAGGGTGCGCGCACACCGTTGTTGGTGGTGCAGCCTTCCGTCTCATGCAGCGCTGGTCGGGTCGCGCTCGGCCAGATACAACAGCACCGCCTTGACCCGCCGGTGCACGTCGGGCTCTTCGGTCAGGCCGAGCTTGGAGAACAGCGAGTTGATGTGCTTCTCCACCGCCCGCTCGCTCAGCACCAGCTCTGCAGCCACGGCGGCGTTGTTTCGGCCTTGCGCGATCTCGGCGAGCACGTCGCGCTCGCGCGGCGTGAGCCGGTCGAGTGTTGAAGCGGTGGCGGCGCTGCGGGCGGTCACGAGCGACTCGACGACCTTGGAGTCGATCACCGATCCGCCCCCTGCCACCTCGAGGATCGCACGGGTGAGCTGGCCGGCGTCGGCCAGACGTTCCTTGAGCAGGTACGCACGTCGATCTGATCCCTCGTCGAGCAGTGCCAGCGCATAACCGGGCTCGACGTACTGAGAGAGCACGACCACGCCGACGTCGGGGTGTCGCTCCCGCAGCTCCGCCGCGGCGCGTATGCCCTCGTCGGTGCCCGTCGGCGGCATCCGGATGTCGGTCAGCACCACATCCGGCTTGTGCTGGTCGACCGCATCCAACAGCGACGGGAGGTCCTCGCAGAGCGCGACCAGCTCAAGCTCGTCGGTGGTCGCCAGCAACGTGGCGATACCCTCGCGGACGAGCAACGAATCTTCTGCCACGACGACACGCACGACCATCGGGGCCGAGGCTATCGCCGTCCGAGTCGATGTCCGGGACCGCCACGACACCCGCGTTGGGACGGGGTGCTGGCACCCCGAACGCCGAAGGCCAACTTCCTTGCAGCGCCCCGTCGACCCCTTCAGACTGCGATCCGTGACCGACGCCGTGGATGTCGCCGGTGCTCGTCGCACCTTCGCTCGAGAGCTCTCGCCGGTGCGCGCCCTGCGCGGCGTCGACCTCAAGGTGGCGCCGGGCGAGTTCGTGGCGATCATGGGCTCGTCGGGTTGCGGCAAGTCGACGCTGTTGAACGTCGTCGCCGGGCTCGAGCCGCTCGACGAGGGAACCGCCACCGTCGCAGGTGAGCTGCTGACCGGTCGCGACGAACGCTGGCTCGCCCGCTTCCGTCAGCAGCACGTCGGTATCGTGTTCCAGTTCTTCAACCTGCTCGCGGGGGTCACGGCGCTGGACAACGTGGCCATGGCGGCACAGCTCGGGGGAGCGGGTCGCCGAGCCGCGGTGTCGCGTTCGCGAGACCTGCTCGACCTGCTCGGTCTTGGTGATCGCGGCGACCAACTGCCGGTCGTCATGTCGGGAGGACAGCAGCAGCGCCTAGCGATCGCTCGGGCGCTGGTGAACGAGCCGTCGCTGCTGTTGGCGGACGAGCCGACCGGGGCGTTGGACTCCGACGGTGGTGAGGAGATCCTCGAGCTGTTCCGCCGACTGCATGCCGACGGGCAGACGATCGTGATGGTCACCCACTCAACGTCGGTGGCTCGTGGCGCCGACCGCGTCGTGCACATGCGAGACGGGCAGCTCGTGGACCGCACCGTCGCCGGGAGCTGAGCGTCCGCCGTGGTGTGGACCTGGCTGGGGTGGGAGCTTCGGCGCCGTTGGCGCTCCCTGCTGGGCCTCGTGCTGCTCGTCGCGTTCAGCACGGCGGTCGTCGGTGTTGCGATGGCCGGCGCCGGCCGAGGCGCCTCGTCCCTGCCGCGGCTGCTGGAGCAGACCGCGCCAGCGACGCTGAACATCCTTCCGAACGACCCGACCTGGGACTGGGAGCCCGTGCGGGGGATTCCCGAGGTCGAGGCGATGGCGACCTATCTCGTCACCGCCACGATGCTGGTGGACGGGTCGCCCGAGATGTTGTGGCTGACGCCCGACACCTTCGAGGGCGTCGAAGAGCCCGTGCTGCTCGAGGGTCGCCTCCCGGCCCCGGGGGCGATCGACGAGGTCGTGGTCACCGCCAACTTCCCGGCGCGGTTCGGGAAGGGTGTCGGCGACACGGTGACCCTCGATCTCTATCGCCCCGAGACCGTCGCCGAGGCGACGGCAGCGAGGCAGTCCGGTAAGCCGCCGCCCGAACCCGATGGCCCCTCCATCGAGGCGACCATCGTGGGTGTCGAGCGGTCCTACTGGACCTCGCTCGTGGAGAACGACTACGCCACTTTCCTGCCCGACGGCGCAGTCCGGCACGGGCCGGCCTTCGGGGAGCGGTACCGCGACGAGCTGACGGGCGACCCCGACACGACCAAGCCGTACACCAACGCATACGTGCGCCTCCGGGACGGCGAGCACGACATCCCTGCGTTCACGGAGCACTTCCGCGGTGACGGGCCGGTCGGACATCGACATGTGGAACATGCCCGAGCGACATCGGTCGACCGCGTCGAGCATCGACTTCGAGGTGTGGGCCCTCCGGTCGCTGGCCCTCGTCGCTTCCATCGCTGCGGCCTTTCTGGTCGGACAGGCCGCGGCCCGCACGGGTGCGTCTGGTGCCGCGGAGTTGGCCGCGCTCCATGGTGCCGGGCTGGCGCACCTGGGTCGGGCACGGCTGGCCACTTGGCCGGTTGTGCTGGCGGCGACGAGCGGCGCAATCATCGGCTCAGCCCGCGGCGGCGGTTGCGTCGAGTCGGTTTCCGATCGGCACCGCCGCCATGTACGAGCCCGCCCCCGGGGTGTCGATCGCGCCATTCACGCTGAGCGTGGTGGCGATCGCCGCCGTTGCGGTCCCAGCTGGTGCCGCCTTCGCCAGCGCCCGGATCACTGCCCGCAGCTCGGGGGGCTCGATGCAACGCTCCTCTACCACCACCGCGGCCATGCTGCGTGCTGGAGCGCCGGTACCCGTGGTCACCGGCACTCGCTACGCCCTCGAGCGAGGCGTGGCGAGCCAAGCGCTCCCCGCGCGCCCGACACTTGTCGCAGTCGTTGCCGGGGTGACCGGCATGGTGGCGACGCTCACCTTCGCGGCTTCGTTGGAAGACGCGTCGAGCACCCCGCAGCGATGGGGTGAGACCTGGCAGTTGGTGACGCCGGTTGGCGGTGGCGGCCAGTGGTTCACAGATCCGGACGCGCTGCGCGCCGCGTACGTCGACGTCGACGGGGTGGCGGACGCCGCTGTCGTGCGCAACGCAGTGGCCGAGATCGGCGACGACAAGGTCGCTCTCTGGAGCTATCCGGCCGACATGGCCCAGCGCATCGTCATCGTCGAGGGTCGATTGCCCCGTTCGTCGACAGAGGTGCTGCTGGGACCGACCAAGGCGCGCGACCTTGGTGTCGGTGTCGGCGATGCGGTGACGCTCGGGGGCCCTGATGGGCAGATGCGGGCGAGGGTGGCGGGACTGGGGCTGACCCCGGCCGCATCGCACAGCAACTACGACGACAGCGGATGGATCGGCGAGGAGGGGTTCGACATCCTCTTCGGCGCACCCGACTCCGTTGGCCCCACGGCGATGAAGGAGGCCGGCGTGCTGACGTGGGTCGACGACGGCGTCGATCCGGCCGACCTCGCCTCGCAGTTGGCGGCAGCGACCGACCCCGCAGGTGCGGGCATAGCGCCGTTCCCGCCGGAGGTACCGAGCAAGATCAACGCGCTCGACCGTGTCGGCGCGCTGCCGCAGGCCCTCGGGCTGTTCCTGGCCGTGCTGGGCGTCGGCGCCGTCGGACATGCCTTGTCCAGTGCGATCGCCCGCCGACGAACTGAGCTGGCCGTGCTGCGAGCGATCGGGCAGACGCCGGGTCAGACCCGCTTGGTCGCCTTCACCCAGGCCGTGGTGCTGGCGCTCGTTGGGCTGCTGGCCGGGGTACCGCTCGGCGTCGCGCTCGGCAGAGCCCTCTGGCGGACTGTCGCTGCGGCGACGCCGGTTGCCTTCGCGGAGCCCTCGTGGAGAGGTCCGGTGCTGCTGGCGGCACCCCTCACCCTGGTTGTGTTCTTGGTGCTCGCGGTCCCACCAGCGCGCGCCAGTCCTCGCGCCTCGACATCACCGAGGCGCTGCGCTCGGAGTAGTCCAGCCAATGGCGATGATCTGGTTGCTGCGCGGCTCCTAATCTCCAGCGATGCCCGAGAGCCCTGCAGGTCGGAGGTGACGGCGCCGGCGGGAGGACCGATCCGACTCGGTCTGCGTGAGAACCTGCCGCAGTTCCTGTTGCTGGTCGCGGTGAACGCGCTGGTGGGAGGGATGATCGGCCAGGAGCGAACGGTGCTTGCCGCTGTTGGCGAACGAAGAGTTCGGGCTGACCGCCTTCTCGGCGACGCTCACCTTCATCGCAGCGTTCGGCGTCGTGAAGGCCGCGACCAACTTCTTCGCCGGCACGCTGTCGGACCGGTTCGGGCGCAAGCCGGTGCTGGTAGCGGGCTGGCTCATCGGACTACCGGTCCCCCTGCTCTTGATCTGGGCGCCTACGTGGGGCTGGGTGATCGCGGCGAACGTGTTGTTGGGCGTGAACCAGGGGCTCACCTGGTCCACCACCGTCATCATGAAGATCGACCTGGTCGGCCCGACGAAGCGCGGCCTGGCCATGGGCTTCAACGAGGCGGCAGGCTACGGCGCGGTCGCGGCGACCGCGTTGGCCACCGGGTTCATCGCGTCCGAGTACGGCCTTCGCCCCGAGCCCTTCTACCTGGGGGTCGCCTTCGCCGGGCTGGGTCTCGGATTGTCCACGGTCTTCGTGCGCGAGACCCACGGGCACGCCCTGCACGAAGCGGCGAACCACGCGGCACGTCGAGGGCGGTCTACGCGGCAGAAGCGAGCACAGGCGAAGTTTTCGTGCTCACGTCGTTCAAGGAGAAGGCGCTCTCGTCGTGCTCGCAGGCGGGGCTGGTCAACAACCTCAACGACGGGCTCGCTTGGGGGCTCCTCCCGCTCTACTTTGCCGCCGCCGGCCTGTCGGTCGGCCGCATCGGAGTTCTCGCGGCGCTCTACCCGGCGGTGTGGGGCCTGGGCCAGATCGTCACCGGTGGATTGTCTGACCGGATCGGCCGCAAGCCGCTGATCGCCGGCGGCATGCTGATCCAGGCGGCCGCCATCGCGCTCGATCGCCGCGACCGAGGGGTTCGCCGTCTGGGCGACAGGCGCGATGCTGCTCGGCGCCGGGACTGCCATGGTCTACCCGACTCTGCTGGCGGCGATCGGCGACGTCGCCCACCCGAAGTGGCGAGCTCGCTCGGTCGGCATCTATCGCCTCTGGCGAGACGGCGGCTTTGCGGTCGGGGCTCTGCTCGCCGGCGTGCTCGCAGACGCGTTCGACATCGAGGTGGCCATCTGGGCCGTCGCTGGGCTCACTGCGCTGTCGGGCATCGTGGTGGTGGTGCGCATGTACGAGACCCACCCCCGTCACGATCGCACCACGTTGCCCGAGGACGTCGACCTCGAGAGCTGAGCCCAGGATGGGCGCGGATTCGAGCTGGGTGAGGTCATCGACGACCGCCGGCCGCTTCAGTCGAGGCTTGCGATTCCGTCGAGAATCAGGTCGAGCACGAGCTCGAAGCTGCTGGCGCTGTCGCCGTCCAGGTGCTGTTGCACGTGGGCGGCGGTGTGCGGGTGGTCTTCGGCGTCGATTCCGGCGAGGAACGAACGGGCTACTGCCTCCGGGTCGCCGTCAGGTGACACGGCATACCTCATCGCCTGCTCCTGGAGCGTGTAGCCGAGCACGTGGTTGTTGACGGCGTGGAAGGCGAGGTGGGCGACGGTCGGTGACATGGCGGTCGATGCGAGTGCCGCCAGCTGATCCTCCATGTGCTGGACGCGCGCTGGACCTGGTAGCTGGCGGAGCCACAGCGAGGCGGCCCATGGGTGTCGCACGAGCGCAGCGCGTGTCTCCACGGCGAGGGTGCGAACGGCGGCCAGCGGCACGGTCTGGGGGTCCGGTCCGGGAACCTCGGCGGCCACGGCGTCTGCCATGAGCGTGAGCAGATCGTCCTTGTTGGTGACGTGGTTGTAGAGCGACATCACCTCGTAGCCGAGCTCGGCGGCGAGTTTGCGCATCGACAGGGCGTCAAGGCCCCACTCGTCGGCAAAGGCGACTGCCCGCGCTGCTATCGCCTCCTTGTCGAGGGGCCCACGGTTCTTCGCCGCCGCGTTCATGCTGGACAACGTACACCGTATGTCGTAGAACGTACGGTGTACGTCAACTGGAGGGACGGAGTCGACCATGTCCACATCTCGCACCGACGGGCCGCAGGGCGCACAGCCCACGGCAGCCACGATGTCAGCTGTCACCGCGCGACCTACGGCGGACCCGAGGTGCTCATCGAAGAGGAGCTCGCGGTCCCCACGCCGATGGCCGGTGAGGTCCTCGTCCGGGTCCGTGCCACGTCGCTGAACGCTCTCGACTGGCACTTCCTCACTGGCACCCCCTACCTGATGCGCCTGCTCTTCGGGCTTCGCCGGCCGAAGCGCTACATCCGCGGCGCGGACGTCGCCGGAGTGGTGGTGGCCGTGGGGGCAAGCGTCGATCGGCTCGACGTCGGCGACCGGGTGTTCGGCGAGGCTCCGGGCGGCGGCTGCGCCGAGTACGTGGCGGTGGCCGAGTCGAACCTGATGCCGATCCCCGAGGGCGTCTCGTTCGAGGCGGCCGGTGCGACTCCGGTCGCCGGGCTGACCGCCCTGCAGGGGCTGCGGACCCACGGTGGGGTCCAGCCGGGGGAGCGGGTCCTGGTGAACGGCGCGGCCGGAGGAGTCGGGACGATGGCCGTGCAGATAGCGAAGGCGCTCGGCGCGCACGTGACCGCGGTGTGCAGCACCCGCAACGTCGAGATGGTCAGCCGTCTCGGTGCCGACGAGGTGATCGACTACACCCGCGACGACTTCGTCACCGGTGGCGCTCGCTTCGAGGTGATGCTCGACAACGTCGGCAACCGGCACCCACGCGAGGTCCGCAGCGTGATGGTCGGCGGGGGGCGCTACGTCGCTGTCAGCGGGCCGAAGGCGAACCGCTGGGTCGACCCGCTTCCGTACATGGCAAGGGCACGGCTCGCGTTCGTGCGCTCACGGGCGTCGTTCCGCCAGTTCACCTCGGCAGCAAGCGAAGAAGACCTGGCATTCCTCGGAGACCTGTTGGCCTCCGGCGAACTCACCCCTGAGATCGACCGGGTGATCGGCCTGGACGGTGTCGCTGACGCACTCACGGAGGTCGGCTCCGGCCACGCCCGCGCCAAGATCGTCGTCGTCCCGTGAGGGTTCACCCAGCCGATGGTCCTCGCTGTCGTCGGGCAGGCTGAGAGCGCAGCAGGCTCGACGGAACCGGCTCCGATCAGCAACGTGCGCTGTGCAACGTGGGCTCGGGAAGCGGGTACGTGTCGAGGAGGGCGTCGGGAGCGCCCGGTCTGCCGAAGTACCAGCCCTGGCCGAAGTCGACGCCCACCTCGCTGAGCGTTGCGGTGTCGTCGGCGGTTTCGATGCCCTCGGCGACGACGGAAGCGCCGCAACGGTGGCCGAAATCGACGAGCGACGCCACGAGCGTGCGTAGGACCTCGTCATCCGCGACCCCCGCCACGATGCTGCGGTCGAGCTTTACGATGTCGGGTGAAGTCATGAGGATGTGGCGCAGCGAGGAGTAGCCGGCTCCGACATCGTCGATGGCGAGGCGCATGCCGGCAGCTCGCAACGGCGCAAGCGTGTTGGTCAGCTCGGTGTAGTCGTGCACCGGGTCGTGCTCCGACAGCTCCACCACGACCCGCTCGGCGGGGAACCGACTCAGCGCCTCCGAGCCGATCCGCCGACCGTCGCGAAGAGCGACGATGGGTTGGAGCACGACCAGGGGACCTCCCGAGGAGATGACCGGCTGCAGGCGGGCGCGAATCTCGTTCTCACGCCGCCGACCCTCGACGCTCGGTTCGATGACCGTGGCCGCTGCGGCCGCCAAGACCTCCATGAGCGCCTGGTCGCGCTTGGACAGCTGCTCGTCGGCGGTGAAGCCGGCAGCGCAGAAGGTCCCGTAGACCGAGCCGTCGCTGAGGGTGACCGGCACGGACACGTAGCTGCGGATCCTGGGGAACCGGGCGGCCGGTAGTCGCTTCGCCTCCGGGATCTTGGCGACGTCGGGGATGACGTTGGGGAGCTCGCCGTCGAGGATCGCCTGGCAGAACGACGTCGCCTGGGGCTGGTCGGTCGGAGCTCCGGGTGACTCAACTTCTCCGACGGACAGCCGATCGAGAAGGGGATAGAGGCCACGACGGAGGAACATTCGATGAACGACAACCGCTACCGCTTGCTGACCCGGAGCGACATGGACGGGCTGGTCTGCGCGTTGTTGCTGAAGGAGCTGGACCTCCTTGGCGAGATCGAGTTCCACCACCCAAAGGACGTCCAGGACGGCAAGGTCGCGGTGACCGAGCGTGACATCCTGACCAACCTCCCCTATGTCGAGGGCTGCGGAATGTGCTTCGACCACCACGCCAGCGAGCTGCTGCGCAACGGTGGCGGTGACATCCCCGGCTACATCCTCGAGCCGGACGCGAAGTCGGCCGCACGGGTGGTCTACGACCACTTCGGTGGCGCCGAGCGCTTCCCCCGGATCAGTCCCGAGCTGATGGCCGCCGTCGACAAGGCCGACGCGGCCGACTTCACGATGGACGACGTGCTCGAGCCGACCGGCTGGGAGCTGTTGTCGTTCCTGATGGACGCACGTACCGGACTGGGCCGCTTCCGTGAGTTCCGGGTGTCGAACTATCAGCTGATGATGACGCTCATCGACTGCTGTCGTGATCTGTCGATCGACGAGATCCTGGCTTTGCCCGATGTGGCCGAGCGTGTCTCGATGTTCCAGGAGCAGCACGATCTGTTCCGCGATCAGATCGCCCGGGTCGCGCGAGGTGCACGACAACCTGGTCGTGCTCGACCTGCGCGAGGAAGAGGTCATCTACGCCGGCAACCGGTTCGTGGTCTACGCGATGTTCCCGGAATGCGACATCTCCATGCACGTCATGTGGGGCAGGGCGCAGCAGAACACCGTGTACACGGTCGGCAAGTCGATCTTCGACCGGTCGAACCCCGTGGAGATCGGTCAGCTCATGCTGGAGTACGGCGGTGGGGGGCACCACGCCGCCGGTACCTGCCAGCGGCCGAACGATTTCGCCGAAGCCACCAAGGCCGAGCTGATCGAGCGGCTGGTCGCGCTGTCCGGCCGCAGGTCGGTTCCCGTCTGAGCGATCGTTGCACTCATTCGGACTCGATCCGACCGAGAAGGAACGTGCTGGGCGCGTCGTGATGCGATGATGGCCTTGCCATGGCACCTGTAGAGCGCTCAGAGGGCTTGACCCGGCGACCCGGTCCTCGTCGGGCGAAGGGTCTGCCCACGGGGCCCGAAGCGGTCCGCGGAGCCGTGCTCGACTCCGCTGCGGAGCTGTTCGCCCTCCAGGGCGTCGGCCAGGTGTCACTTAGGCAGATCGCGGCGCACGCGCAGGTGAACCCGGCCCTGATCAGCCGCTACATCGGCTCTCGAACCGACCTTGTCCGTGCGGTGTTCCAGGACCTGACCGACCAGTTGATAGATGAGATCCAGACGAGCCCTGCGACGTCGAGGGGATTCGAACCCGACACGGTGATGGGCCGCTGGACCCGCGTGCTGATCCACCTTGTTCTGACCGACCTGGACACGGTGATCGAGATCGGTCGGGAGCCGATCGAGGTGTTGTCCGAGTTGGTCGAGGGGCTCTACGGGCAGGACCGTGACGCCGCTCGTCTGCGGGTCGCGCAGCTGATGGGCTCCGCCATCGGGTGGCGGCTGTTCGAGCCCTACCTGGTTGCAGCAGCCGACATCGACTCGATGAGCGTCGTCGACTTCCGCGACGAGTTGACCCGCACGCATCGGCGTCTTGCGGCCACACCGTTCCCGTCGCCGAGCGACCCGGCAGAGCGCCAGACCCACTCGAGCTGACCGAGTTGGTTCTCTGGCCAGCCTGCTGGCGCCAGTGGATGTTCGGGCGGGGAGCTCGATCCACGACACCTCGACCCAGGTGATGTATACCGGTGTTCACATCCCTTCGGGCTCGCCGCCGTTGAGCGGACCCGATTCGCGGAGCAACGGGAGGAACACCATGACTGCGAGTACCGAGATCGACGAAGGGGTCGAAGAGGCCCGACACGTGTCGAAGCTCTGGTGGTTGTTCCTGGTCACCGGGGTGATCTGGATAGTGATCTCGTTCGCTGTGTTGTCGTTCGACCCGAACAGTGCTGCGCTGATCGGCCTGATGATGGGTGCCGTTCTGATCGTGGCCGGCGTGAACGAGTTCTTCGCGGCGGCAATGGTCGACGGGTGGAAGTGGGCTCACGCGCTGCTCGGCGTGCTCTTCGTGGTCACCGGGGTGATGGCGATGCTCGAGCCGTTCCAGACATTCGGCATCCTTGCCCTGCTGATCGGCTGGTTCCTGCTGATCAAGGGCACTGTCACCGTCGTGTTCGCCGTTGCCACCCGTCACGAGCTCAGCCTCTGGGGCCTGCTGCTCGCAGCGGGTATCGCCGAGATCGTCATCGGCATCTGGGCCCTGGGTTACCCGGGTCGCTCGGCGTGGCTGCTGGTCCTGTGGGTCGGCATCGGCGCCCTGATGCGCGGCATCACCGAGATCGTCACAGGCTTCCAGCTCCACAGCGCACACCGCCGTCTGGCCTGACCCGTACCGACCCGAAGAAGAGGACACGACATGAACCGACGTCTGATCATCGCCGTAGCCGCCATCGCTTCTATCGCGGTGCTGGCCGGCTGCAGCCAGAAGTACTCCGCCGAACGTGACGGCAAGAAGCTGGGTGAGGCGATCTGCGACCTGCGCAGCGCCACGACCCGCGAGGAGGCTGACGACGCGCTCGAGGAGATCAACGACCAGTTGGACGACCTGTCCACCAAGTTCGCTGTGTTCACCGCCGAGGACCGCGCCGACGTGCAGAACAACCTGGCCGACCTGGCCGAGCACACCATCCAGGGCAACGACGTTCTTGCCCAACAGGACCTGGCCGTGCTCGAGCGCTCGGCGGACAACATCGCCGATGATTCCAATGAGGTTCGCAGCGCTGCATGGGAAGGCCTGCTCCAGGGCCTGGCCGAGTGCACGCAGAACTGATCGAGAAAGCGAAGCAGCCATGCCGATCGAACTCGTACCCGCTCTTCCAGACGATGTCCTGGGCTTCATCGCCAAGGGCACGCTTCACCGCAGCGACTACCGCTCCAAGGTCGATCCCGCGATCGAGGACGCGCTCAGCCGCCACGACAAGATCAGCCTTCTGTATGTGCTGGGCGCCGACTTCGAAGGGTTCTCGGGCGGCGCGATGCTGGCCGACAGCGAGGTCGGCATGAGCCACGTGAGGCGGTTCGAGCGGATCGCGGTGGTGACCGATCAGGCGTGGATCCGTCACAGCGTCGGGCTGTTCGCCCATCTCATGCCTGGCGAGGTGAAGGTGTTCTCGGTTGCCGACGAGGCAGATGCCAGCGAGTGGCTCACCGCCAAGGCCTAGGTTGCGCGGCCCCGGCGGCCGGTTCACCTGTCGAGGCAGCCGCCGAGGAACTCCATGAGAGCGGGCGTCACCACGGTGTCGCCTGGTGCGCCGATGTCGTCGGAAACCTCGGCATGGTCGAGCTCGCGAGCGTCCACGACCGTGACCGGCACGCCGGCTGCGCGTAGGGCCTCGACGAACTCGCCGTGCAGGTCGAGGCGCATGGGCGTCCCACGCGCGGCGACGAAGAAGTCCGGGATGCCCGCTCCGGCCCTGACGTTGTTCACCGGAGAAGCCGTGGCCCACACCGCTGGATCGTCACCGAACGCGTTCAGGTAGGTGATGTTGACGTTCGGGTCGGGGTGCGTTGCGCCTCTGGTGACGTCGTAGCCCTCGCCGTCGATCGATCCGGCGCATCGGATCGCGCCTACGTCGAGTCCGTGTGACGAGAGGTACGTGTCGTCGGTGGTGATCGCGGCGGTGATTCCGCCCCCGGCGCTGTGGCCCAGCACCGCGACCCGGTCCGGATCGGCACCGATCTCATCGGCGTGCGACAGCAGCCACGCGACGGCATCGGCGGCGTCCTGGTCGTGCACGGGGTGGCGAGGTGCTGCGGGCACGATGTTCGGATCGGTCAGTCGATAGTTGACGCTGGCGAACACGTAGCCAGCGCCGGTGAACAGGCGGACCTTGTCGTCGATGCCGCTGGCCTTGTCGCCTTCGGTCCAGCCGCCTCCGTGGATCCAGATCACCAGCGGCCTGCCCGTGCACTCGCCGTTCGCGTCGGGCGGGGGTGTGTGCACGTCGAGAGAGTTGAGCTCCGGTGACACCCCGTCGTGCTGGGAGTACTGAACGGTCTCGGCGCTTCCGCACGGGACTGACTGGACTGGCGGAGCTGACGTAGACGGTGCTGCAACAGGCTGGTCGTCGCTGCACGCTGTTGCGGCGGCCGCGGCGGCGAGCAGCGAGATGGCCATCTTCAGATATGCCGGCCGTCGCTCGACACCTGAGCCTGTGCGTCGGTCGGGTCCATGGCGCTGGTTCACTCGTCGTCCGATCGGCCGTGTGCGGAGGCAATCGATGCCACCACTACCGTAGTCACGCGTATACATTGATCCCTGAAGTGGGAACTCCACTCTGGCGCAGGAGGTAGCAACATGTCCGAGCAACCGAGTAGCTGGGCAGCGGGGTACGCGGCCTTTGGCGGTGTGATGCTGGTGGTCGTCGGCTTCTTCCAGGCGTGCGCTGGTCTGGTGGCGATCCTCGAGGACGAGTTCTTCGTCGTCGGTGCCGAGTGGACCTTCAAGTTCGATGTGACCACGTGGGGGTGGATCCACCTGATCCTCGGCATCGTGATCCTGGCATCAGGCTTCGGCATCTTCACCGGGAACGCGGCGGCGCGAACCGTCGGTGTGATCGTGGCTGCCCTCAGCGCGGTGGCGAACTTCCTATGGCTGCCGTGGTACCCGATCTGGGGCGGAATTGTCATCGCTCTCGACGTGGCGATCATCTGGGCGCTCACCGCGCACGGACGCGACATCCAGCGCATCTCCTCATTGGCTAGGGCCATCTAGATCGTGAATGTGGCCACAGCGGGCATGTCTGCCTGCTGTGGCCGCACCGGTGGTCTCTGCGCAATCGCCTCCGGACGGAGGCAGCGGCCGTTCGAGGCTTCGACCGCCCCGTCTGAGCGAGCCGACCGTTAGACGGCGCGAGACTGGTAGTAGCCGAGGCGGTGTCGACGACGTTCGAACTGGACGTCCCCGAGCCGAGTCGAGAACTCGGCCGCGGTCACCGTGCGCACGCGTTTGACTGTTTTTGACATCGAGGGCTACGCCGCGATGCACGCGTTCCCGACGTGCTTCACCTGTGGGCCCGACCGAGCGAGCGGCGATGGACTCCGCATCTTCCCGGCGCAGGTACCCGGCCGTCCCGAACTGGTCGTCTCGCCCTGGAGACCGGACCGGTCGTTCGTCGATGACGATGATCGGATCCGAGACGAGCTCGTATGGGCGGCGCTCGACTGCCCTAGTTGGTTGGTGTGGATGGTCCTCGACCCTTCGGAATACTGGCCGTGCTCGGCGAGCTGACCGTAGGAATCGAACGTCGTGTAGTCCCGGACGAGCCACTGGCCGTCGTGGCGCAGATCGCCGCCGATGGGCGCAAGCGCACGTCGGGCTCTGTGGCGTGGGACACGGAGGGTGTGGTCGTCGTGAAGGCCCATGCAACATGGGTGGTGCTCGATGAGTCCCACTTCGCGTCATTCGGCGTGAAGACCGGCTGAG